>NZ_SAUH01000001.1:847500-2047500 GCF_004193175.1 Streptomyces sp. RFCAC02
ACGACGGCACCGGGGTGCCGGTCAGTACCCGGAACGGGGAGGCCGGGTCACCCCCGCACGCGTCCGCCCCGTCCAGCGCCCGGTCGACCCCGAGGGCCGTCGCCAGGCGGGCCGGCCCCTTCGCCAGCTCGGCGTCCCCGCGCGCCGCGGGACGCCGCGTGCGGGCCAGGTCTGCCCCCGCCACCAGCTCCCCGGCCCGGACCAGGACACCGCTCGCGTGCCCCTCCGGTCCGCAGACCAGGTTCATGCAGTGCCACATGCCGTAGGTGAAGTAGACGTACACATGACCGGGCGGGCCGTACATCGTCGCGTTGCGCCGCGTCCTGCCGCGGTAGGCGTGGCTGCCCGGATCGATCTCGCCCGCGTACGCCTCGACCTCCGTGAGGCGGACCCGCATCTCGCCCTCCGGTGTGCGGCGGACCAGGACCCGGCCGAGGAGATCGGGCGCGACCTCCAGGACCGGCCGGTCGAAGAACGCGCGGGGCAGCGGTCGCGCCGGATCCGGCGAGGCGGTTCGGTCGTCGGGCTTCACGGTGCTGCGGACTCTCCTGCTTCCGTACGTGCGGTTCGCCGCTTCGGGCACGGCCGGGCCGCCGCTGTGATCGTTCCGGCGGGGTACCCGCACCTAGGCTAGGGCCTGTCCGGCGGATCTTGCCTGTCTCGCGACGCCGGCTACGGCACCTCGCTGCGTTGCCGTATCGCGCGAATACGAACGGGTATGAGCTGCGATCCGGCGCCTTGCGATGCACCGCATCCGACGCCGCGAGCCGCGCCGAGATCCGCCGGACAGACCCTAGCCCCGGCGTCCGCGCCCGCGGTTTCCGCTCATCCGATACGGAGGTTCCCCATGGCCGAGCAGCGGCGGCGTCCGCTCCCCCACGACTTCCACCCGCCCGTCGCCCCGTTCGATGTCGTCAGCGACGACCTGCGGGACGGCGGGTCCCTCAAGGACGACCAGGTGCAGTCCGGCGGCGATCTGTCGCCGCACCTGCGCTGGTCCGGCGCCCCCGAGGGCACCCGCAGCTACGCCGTGACGTGCTTCGACCCGGACGCCCCGACCGGCAGCGGCTTCTGGCACTGGGTCCTCTTCGACATCCCGGCCTCCGTGACCGAGCTGCCCGCCGGCGCGGGCAGCGGCGACCTGTCCGGCCTGCCGCCGGGCGCCGTCCACGCCCGCAACGACTACGGCTCGCGCGACTTCGGCGGCGCCGCCCCGCCGCCCGGCGACGGACCGCACCGCTACGTCTTCACCGTCTACGCGGTGGACTCCGAGCGGCTCGGCCCCGACCAGGACGCGTCACCTGCCGTCGTCGGGTTCAACCTGCGGTTCCACACCATCGGCCGCGCCCAGCTCATCGGCGAGTACGAGGTGCCGGCCGCGGGCTGACATCCGGGTAACGGTCGCGCGTCACCTTCCGTACCCCTCTCTGCCCCAGGCTCCGGGTGGGTAGGTCTTCCCCGGGTCCGGGGGTCCGGACCTGCTAAATGCATTGTTCGGGCACGCCCGGCGGGAGGACAGTTGAGCCGGCCCGCCGCCGGGGCGGGGAGGGAACGGGAGGTGGGCGGGGTGCGGCAGACGCTGGTCCTCAACGCGACGTACGAACCGCTGTCCACGGTGTCACTGCACCGTGCGGTGGTGCTGGTCGTGCAGCAGAAGGTAGTGGTGGAACAGGCACACCCGGGCCTGCGGATACGGGCGGCGGCCGTCGACCTGCCGGTGCCGCAGATCATCAGACTCCGGCGGTACGTGAAGGTGCCGTTCCGACAACGGGCCCCGTGGTCGAGACGGGGGGTGCTCGTACGGGACAGGTACCGCTGCGCCTACTGCGGGCGTCGGGCGACGACGATCGACCACGTGGTTCCCAGGGCGCAGGGCGGCGGTGACACCTGGCTGAACACGGTCGCCGCGTGCGCCGAGGACAATCACCGCAAGGCGGCGAGGACGCCGGCGCAGGCGGGCATGCGGCTGCTCGTCCAGCCGTTCGAACCGACGCCGGCCGCGGCGCTGCTGCTCGCGCTGGGCGCCCGGGACGCCGACGTACTGCCCGGCTGGCTCACGCCGGCGGAGGCGGGTGAGCCGGTCCCGGTGGCCTGAGCGCCGATCCCGGGGGCGCGGCGGTCGCCGCGCCCCCGGGCGGGGTCCTGGTCGGGGACGCCCGGGTCACTCGATGCGGGGCTGCTCCCGCGTCGGCTTGTCGAACACCGGACCCGCACCGCCGCCGGAGCCGGCGTCGGGGCCGCCGGGGTTGGTGAACCTGCCGATGTTGCCGCCGAGCCCCTTGAGCGCCTCGCCCAGCTCGCTGGGCACGATCCACAGCTTGTTGGAGTCGCCCTCGGCGATCTTCGGGAGCATCTGGACGTACTGGTAGGACAGGAGCTTCTGGTCCGGGTCCCCGGCGTGGATGGCCTCGAAGACCGTGCGGATCGCCTGGGCCTCGCCCTCGGCGCGCAGGGCGGCGGCCCGCGCGTCACCCTCGGCGCGCAGGATCTCCGACGCCTTGGCACCCTCGGCCTGCAGGATCTCGGACTGCCGGACGCCCTCGGCCTGGAGGATCGCGGCGCGCTTGTCGCGGTCGGCGCGCATCTGCTTCTCCATCGAGTCCTGGATGGAGGTCGGCGGCTCGATGGCCTTCAGCTCGACGCGGTTGACGCGGATGCCCCACTTGCCGGTGGCCTCGTCGAGGACGCCGCGCAGCGCCGCGTTGATCTCCTCGCGGGAGGTGAGGGTGCGCTCCAGGTCCATGCCGCCGATGATGTTGCGCAGGGTCGTGACGGTGAGCTGCTCGATGGCCTGGATGTAGTTGGACACCTCGTAGGTCGCCGCCCGCGCGTCCGTCACCTGGTAGTAGATGACGGTGTCGATGTTGACGACGAGGCTGTCCTGGGTGATGACCTGCTGGGGCGGGAACGGCACGACCTGTTCGCGGAGGTCGATGCGGTTGCGGATACGGTCGATGAACGGGACGACGATGTTGAGTCCGGCGTTCAGCGTGCGCGTGTAGCGGCCGAAGCGCTCGACGATCGCCGCGCTGGCCTGCTGGATCACCTGGATGGTCTGGACGAGCGCGATGACGACCAGCACCACCAGGACCACCAGCACGATGATGATGGGTCCCATCGTGTACTCCCCCTGCCGCTAGATGAGTTGGGACTCTGTCAGCGTGGTGACCGGACCATCACATCACGACGGCGGTGGCCCCGTCGATCTCGACGACGCTCACCTGGCTCCCCGGTTCGTGGACGGCGTCCTCGTCGAGGGCGCGGGCCGACCACTCCTCCCCCGCGAGCCGGATGCGGCCCCCGTCTCCGGTGACGCGGACCAGGACGACCGCCGAGCGGCCGATCAGGGCGTCCACGCCGGTGCGCAGGCCCGGCAGCGCGCCCCGGCGGGCGCGGCGGGCGATGGGCTGGACGACGGCGATGAGGGCCGTCGACACGACGGCGAACACCACGACCTGGACGGCGAGGCTGTCGGTGACGGCCGAGGTGAGGGCACCGGCGACCGCGCCGGCGGCGAGCATGCCCAGCTCCGGCATGGCGGTCAGGACGAGGACGATCGCGAATCCGCCGGCGGCGACGAGCCACCACACCCAGAAGTCCACGCGCAGCATCGTAGAGCGGAGGACGGGGTCACCGACAGGCCCCGTGACCGGCCGGGACGCGGAGGCGGCCCGGCCGGGCGGTCAGCCCAGCGGCAGGCCGTGGGCCGTCCAGCGGTCGCCCTGCCGCTCGACGACCAGGGGCAGGCCGAAGCAGTGGGAGAGGTTGGACGAGGTCAGCGTCGTCTCCAGCGGTCCGGCGGTGAGGACCTTGCCCTGGCGGACGAGGAGCACGTGCGTGAAGCCGGGGGCGATCTCCTCGACGTGGTGCGTGACCATGATCATGGCCGGCGCGTAGCTGTCGCGGGCGAGGCGGCCGAGGCGGCGCACCAGGTCCTCGCGCCCGCCGAGGTCGAGGCCGGCGGCGGGCTCGTCGAGGAGCAGCAGCTCGGGGTCGGTCATCAGCGCGCGGGCGATCTGGGTGCGCTTGCGCTCGCCCTCCGAAAGGGTGCCGAACGTGCGGTCGAGCTGGTCGCCCATGCCGAGGCGGTCGAGGAACGCGCGGGCGCGGCGCTCGTCCACGTCGTCGTAGCTCTCCTGCCAGGTGGCGGTCATGCCGTAGGCGGCGGTGAGAACGGTCTGGAGGACCGTGGCGCGGCGGGACAGCTTGCCCGCGAGGGCGCTGCTGGCCATGCCGATGCGGGGGCGGAGGTCGAACACGTCGACGGCGCCGAGCTGTTCACCGAGGATCCGGACGGTGCCCGAGGTCGGGAACAGATAGCTGGAGGCCACGTTGAGGAGGGTCGTCTTGCCGGCGCCGTTCGGGCCGAGGATCACCCAGCGTTCCCCTTCGGCCACCGACCAGGAGACCTTCTCCACCAGAGGCCGGCCGTTGCGGACCACGGTGACGTCCAGCAGGTCCAGTACATCGCTCATGCGCGCGGTCTCTCCCCTTGCAGTCGCTGTCGAACAAAACCTACGCCACCACCTCCCGGGTTCCGTCGTCAGGAGGGCTGTTGGCCTTCGTTCTCTAAGGTAGATGGCATGCTCACCGAACCACGTGCGGGGCGGCTCGCCGCCTGGGGGAATGCGCTCTTCGCCGGTCTTGTCCCGCCGGACGACGCGGCGTCGCGCGCCGTGGGCGGCGACACGGTGCACCGTGTGTCCGGCCTGCCGGGCGAGTCGGGGCAGGTCGGGCTGACGCTGGCGCTGGGCCGGATGCGGGCGCTCGGCGTCTACGGGCTGCGGATCGCGCTGCCGGCGCCCGGGCATCCGCTGGGGCTGAGCGGTCCGCCGG
This sequence comes from Streptomyces sp. RFCAC02, assembly GCF_004193175.1. NCBI lineage: Bacteria > Bacillati > Actinomycetota > Actinomycetes > Kitasatosporales > Streptomycetaceae > Streptomyces > Streptomyces sp. RFCAC02. The sequence goes on from NZ_SAUH01000001.1 coordinate 852,337, forward strand.
AGTTCAACGCGGCGGCGCTCGCGGCCGGGGAGGCGGTCGTCGCCTCGGGGGCCGCGCTCGGGCTCGTCCCCGAGGTGAACGAGGCCGGTCCTGCCGGGGACGTGCTGACCGAGGTGGTGTGGCGGTGCATGGCGGTACGGCCGGTGCCGCCGGCCGACGTCCCCTCGCTCGGTGAGGCGGAGCGCGAGCTGGCCGAGGTGCTGCGGGACACGACGGACGCCCTGCTGCGGCTCGACGTGGCGGGCGCCGGCCCCGTGGCAACGGCGCGACTCGACGCGTACCGGGCGCGGATGGAGCGGGGGCGTCAGGTGCTCGCGCCGGGCTATCCGCCGCGTGCGGTGCGGGTGCTGGAGCTGGCGCAGCGGGTCGGCGCGCTGGTGGACATCGCGGTGGAGCCGGACGGCATGGCGCCGGGCGCCGCGGTGAGCGCGGGGCAGATCGCGGAGCGGGACCGGCTGCTGCGGCCGGTGGAGCGGGCGGCGCGGCGGGCGCGCGTGGCGGCGTACAACGCCTACACGGAGGAGCTGGAGCGCCGGCGGGCGTGACGGCGGCGGGCACGGGAAGGCCCCCCGCCGTCCGCCTTCCCGGTGCGCTGACCGGGAAGGGGACGGTCGGGGGGCCTCGTCACCCGGCCGGGTCCCGTGGCGCCCGCCGCGTCAGTCGATGACGCCGGTGTTGCCGAAGGCGGGGTTCAGGAACCCGATGACGTTGATCGAGTTGCCCACGAGCTGGGGGGCGATCTCGATCGGGATCTGAACGTTGTTGCCGGAGATGACGCCCGGGGACTTGGCCGCGACCGCCTGGGTCTCGGCGTCGGCGGCGGCGCTCCCGGCACCCGCGCCGAGGGCGGCACCGGCGGCGGCCAGCACCAGAGCGGCCTTCTTGGCAGTGTTCATGAGCTGTGCTCCTCTTGGACGTTGACGCTCGCGACTCCCTGGGCTCGGAGTCACGCGCTGCACAACGCGTGGGCCGATCGCACGGCACGGGCAGGGGGCCCGTAACCCACGATCGGCCCAACACGCGGCCGTCACGTCAGGAGCGGCACGGCGCTCAGTGGGCGACGCTGGCGTTGCCGAACACCGGGTTCAGCACGCCGATGACGTTCACGCTGTCGCCGGTGACGTTCACGGGGACGTGAACGGGGGCCTGCACCGAGTTGCCCGAGCCGACGCCGGGGGAGTTCACGGCGGAGCCGGCGGCGGTGGACTCGGCGAACGCCGCGCCGGCGCCGGCGGCGGCGATGCCGCCCGCCATGAGGGTGACGGCGGCGGCCTTCTTGAGGTGGTTCACGGTTCGGCCTTTCGTGTGTGTCGAGCCAGGTGTCCCGCGGCGGTGCACCGCGGTTTCGCCCTGGAAAACGGCCGTGGGGCGCGGGAGGATGCGCCGCCCGGGTGACATACACACGACGGTATGAATTTTGGGCCGGTGGGGCGCCCGGGTTTGGCGTGACGCGCGGGTCTGGGGTAACGGCCGTGCCGCGCGCCGCCGTTCAGTCGCCGGCGAGCCCGTTGCGCACGGCCCACAGGGCGGCCTGCGTGCGGTCGGCGAGATCGAGCTTCATGAGGATGTTGGAGACGTGCGTCTTCACGGTCTTCTCGGACAGGACGAGCGCCCGCGCGATCTCGCGGTTGGAGCGGCCGCGCGCGATCAGCGCGAGGACCTCCGTCTCGCGCTCGGTGAGGCTCCCGGCTCGGCCGGCGCCGCCGCCGCTGTCCTGCGCCAGCAGCGCCTGGGCGATGGCGGGCTCCAGGAGGACGTGGCCCGCGTGGACCGACCGGATCGCGCCGGCGAGGGCTTCGGGATCGATGTCCTTCTGGACGTAGCCGGCGGCCCCGGCGCGCAGGGCGGGGACGACCGTGCGCTGCTCGGTGAAGCTGGTGACGACGAGGACGCGGGCGGGGTGGCCGCACTCCCGCAGCCGCCGCAACGCCTCGACGCCGTCGCCGCCGGGCATCTTCACGTCCATGAGGATCACGTCGGGGCCGAGCTCCTTCGCGCGGTCCACGGCGGTCGGCCCGTCGGCGGCCTCGCCGACGACCTCGATGTCGTCCTGGATCTCCAGGAACGTCCGCAGGCCGCGCCGCACGACCTGGTGGTCGTCCACCACGAGCACCCGGATGGGCGCGGGGGACGGCTCGGTCGTCCCGGTCGGCCCGGTCGTCTCGGTCGGGTCAGGCACCCGGCACCTCCATCTCGATGGTGCAGCCCTCGCCGGGGGCCGACTGCACGGTCAGGGTGCCGCCCACGGCGGCGGCGCGGTCGCGCATGGACACGAGTCCGAGGTGGCGCCCCGCGGCCCGGACGGCGGCCGGGTCGAAGCCGGCCCCGTCGTCCGTGACGCGCAGCCGTGTGACGCCCCGGGCGCGGCCGAGGGTCACGTGGACATGGCGGGGGCGGGCGTGCCGCAGCGCGTTGTGCAGGGCCTCCTGGGCGACGCGCAGGAACGCCTCCTCCTGCGCAGCCGGCAACGGGCGCGGGTCGTGGCAGGCGAGGGTGACGCGGGCGGGGTGGGCGCGGTCCAGGACGCTGATCTCGGCGCGGAGGGTCGCGAGCAGGCCGTCCTCGTCGAGGGCGGCGGGGCGGAGTTCGACGACGGCGGCGCGCAGTTCGTCGGCGGCCTCGGCGGCGAGGGAGGCCACCTGGCGCAGCTCGGCGCGGGCGCGGGCCGGGTCGCGGTCCAGCAGGGCCGTGGCGGCCTGGGCGGTGAGGCGGAGGGAGAAGAGCTTCTGGGCGACGGCGTCGTGCAGTTCGTGGGCGATGCGGGCGCGTTCGTCGGCGATCGTCAGCTCGCGGCTGCGCTCGTACAGGCGGGCGTTGGTGAGGGCGATGGCGGCGTGCTCGGCGAGCAGGCGCAGCAGGTCCTCGTCCTCGGCGGTGAAGGCGCAGCCCTCGGGACCCGGGGCGGTCGCGGGCGCGCGGAGGTGGCCGTTCCTGCGGGGAGTGGGGCGGTCCTTCTTGCCGGCGAGGAAGAGGGCGCCCAGGACCTCGCCGTCCGCCGTGATGGGCATGCCGAGGAAGTCGGACATCTCGGGGTGGGCGGCCGGCCAGCCCTCGAAGCGCGGGTCGAGGCGCACGTCGGCCAGCCGGACGGGGGTGGCGGTGGTGAGCATGGCGGCGAGGATGCCGTGCTGGCGGGGCAGGGGGCCGATGGCCTTCCACTGGCGTTCGCTGACGCCGTCCACGAGGAACTGGGCGAAGCCGCCGTTGCCGTCCGGGATGCCGAGGGCGGCGTAGCGGGCGCCGAGGAGGTCGCGGGCGCTGCTGACGATGGTCTGGAGGACGTCGCGCACCTCCAGGGTGCGGTTCATCGCGAGCAGGGCGGCGCTGACGGCGGCCAGTCCGGTGCGGGGGGCCATGGGTCGAACGGTAGCGCGGGCGGGCCGGTGGCGGATCGGACGGCCGCCGGGTGGCCGTGGGCCGGTGGTCGTAGGTCCGGGGCAGGGCGCGGGGGTCCCTGTGCGCGTGGTGCGGGGAAAGCGGCGCGCCCCCGGTCCCGCGTGAGGGCGGGGCCGGGGGCGCGCGGCGCGGTCGGGGCGCGGGTCAGTCGCGCATGACCTCGGGCTCGTGGCGGCGCAGGAACTTCATGACGAGGTAGCCGCACGCGACGGCGAGGACGCCGAGCATGGCGACGTCGAGGAGCCAGAAGCCGGCCTCGTGCTTCCACAGCGGGTCGGGGTCGGGCTCCTCACCGGAGGCGGCGAGGGTGTTGAGGTCGGCCGTGGTGCCGGTGCCGGCGAACGCCCAGCGGGACGGCATGAGCCAGGCGAGCTGTTCGACGCCCAGGGTGCCGCGGATGTCGAACAGGGCGCCGGTGAAGACGAGCTGGATGACGGAGATCATGACCAGCAGGGGCATCGTCATCTCGGAGGTGCGCACGAGTGCCGAGATGACGAGGCCGATCATCATCGAGGTGCAGCCGAGGACCATGAGGACGAACGTCATCTCCAGGGCGGGCGAGTCCGTCAGGATGACGCCCTCCGCCGGCATGTCGCGGGGCGCGAAGCCGATCGCGGCGAGGAGGGCGGCCTGCAGGACCGTGACGATGCCGAGGACGAAGACCTTCGACATGAGGTACGCGGAGCGGGACAGGCCGACGGCCCGTTCCCGCTCGTAGATGACGCGCTCCTTGATCAGTTCGCGGACGGCGTTGGCCGAGCCGGCGAAGCACATGCCGATGACGAGGACCATCAGGACCGTACTGGCGCTGCCGTTGCGGCCGCCGCGGTCGACCGGCCCGTAGCCGAGGCCGTGGTCGGCCGGGATGACGGCGCTGACCAGGCCGAGGACGACCGGCAGGGCCAGGGTGAGGCCGAGGAAGCCCCGGTCGGCCATGATGACGGCCATGTAGCGGCGCATGAGGGTCCACACCTGGGAGCCCCAGGTCTGGGCCTTCTGCTGCGCCATGCCGGCCATCGGCGGGTACATCTGATGCTGCTGCGGCGGCTGGGGCGCGGCGGCGTCCGCGTCGGCCGCGTACATGCGGAAGTGCTGCGAGCCGCGCCAGCGGCCCATCCAGTCGTAGTCGCGGTAGTTCTCGAAGGCGGAGAAGACGTCGGCCCAGGTCTCGTAGCCGAAGAAGTTGAGGGCCTCCTTGGGCGGGCCGAAGTAGGCGACGCCGCCGCCGGGGGCCATGACGAGGAGGCGGTCGCACAGGTCGAGCTCGGCCACCGAGTGGGTGACGACGAGGACGGTGCGCCCGCCGTCGGCCATGCCGCGCAGGAGCTGCATCACGTCGCGGTCCATGCCGGGGTCGAGGCCGGAGGTCGGCTCGTCCAGGAAGATCAGGGACGGCTTGGTGAGCAGCTCAAGGGCGACGGAGACGCGCTTGCGCTGGCCGCCGGAGAGGGAGGAGATCCGCTTGGTCGCGTGGTGGCTGAGCTTCAGCTCGGTGAGGACCTCCTCGACGCGGGCGTTGCGCTCGGCCTCGCCGACGTCGCCGGGGAAGCGGAGCTGGGCGGCGAGGCGCAGGGCCTGCCGGATGGGCAGCGCGGTGTGGAGGATGTCGTCCTGGGGGACGAGGCCGATGCGGTGCCGCAGCTCGGCGAAGTGGGTGTAGAGGTTCCGGTTGTCGTAGAGGACCTCGCCGTACGTGGCGGGCCGGTAGCCGGTGAGGGCGCGCAGGAGCGTGGACTTGCCGGAGCCCGACGGGCCGATGACGCCGACGAGCGACTTCTCGGGGACGCCGAACGAGACGTCGTTCAGGATGGTGAGCTTGCCGTCGTTGACCTGGACGGTGAGGTGGCGGGCGGAGAAGCTGACCTCGCCGGTGTCGACGAACTCCTGGAGCTGGTTGCCGACGAGGCGGAACGTGGAGTGGCCGATGCCGATGGTGTCCTGCGGGCCGATGGCGCGGCGGCCGTTCTTCTCCAGGCGCTGGCCGTTGACGAAGGTGCCGTTGTGGCTGCCCAGGTCGTGGATCTCGAACCGGTTGCCCGGCTGGGCGAGGAACTCGGCGTGGAGGCGGGACACCTGGAGGTCGGAGACGACGAGTTCGTTCTCCAGGGCGCGGCCTATGCGGGTGACCCGGCCGACGGCGAGCTGGTGCAGGCTCGTCGCGCCGCGGTCGGCGGCGAGGGCGTCGGCGTGCGGGTTGGGCGTGGCGCCGGGGGCCGGCCGGTGCGGCGGCATCTGCGGCGGTGTCTGCGGGGGCGGGCCCGCCGCGTGGCCGTGCTGCTGGAACTGCGGCTGGGGCGCGTACTGCGGCTGCTGCGGCGCGCCCTGCGCGGGGACGGAGCCGTGGGCGGGGGGCTGCGGTGTGCCCGCTGTGCCGGCGGCGGAGAACGTGAGGCGCGGTCCGTCGGTGGCGTTCCCCAGGTGCACGACGGTGCCGGGGGCCAGCGGCAGGTACTGGACGCGCTGCCCGTTCACGTAGCTGCCGTTCGTGCTGCCGTGGTCCTCCAGCAGCCACTGCCGGCCGTCCCAGCGGAGGGTCGCGTGGCGCCAGGAGACGCGGGAGTCCTGGAGGGCCAGGTCCCCTTGCGGGTCGCGCCCGAGTGTGTACGACCTGGCGACGTCCAACGGCCAGGTTTGTCCGTTCAGTTCGAGTACGAGTTCCGGCACTCCATGCCCCACAAAGTCGTCCCCCGGGCAACCTCCGGCCGGAGGTCCAGGAATGGTTGTCGTGTGGGGGAACTATTCCAGGCCCGGACCATGATCGGGAAGCCGCCCCCCGGAAGTGACGAAGCTGTCGCGAACCGTGTGCGGGGATGTGACGTTCGCCCGTGCGCGGGCGCGCGGGCACGCCCCGGCGCGGCGCGTCCGGGCGGAGCCGCTACCGTGGGAAGCACCATGTCTTCCGCACACACGGCCGCCGGGGGCCTCGTCCCCGCCGCGGACACGCCCACCCTGCTGGTGAAGATCTTCGGCAAGGACCGGCCCGGTCTGACCGCCGGCCTGTTCGAGACCCTGGCGGCCTTCGCGGTCGATGTCATCGACATCGAGCAGGTCGTCACCCGGGGCCGGATCGTGCTGTGCGCGCTGGTGAGCGCGCCGGCGCACGGCACGGGCACGGAGGGCGGGCTGCGGGCCACCGTGCACGGGTGGGCCGAGGCGCACGGGATGCAGGCCGAGATCATCTCCGGCACCGGCGACAACCCGTCGCGGGGCGTGGGGCGCTCGCACGTCACCGTCCTCGGCGCGCCGCTCACGGCCGAGACGACGGCGGCCATAGCGGCCAGCATCACCACCACGGGCGGCAACATCGACCGGATCTTCCGGCTCGCGAAGTATCCGGTGACAGCGGTCGAGTTCGCCGTGTCGGGGGTGGCGACGGAGGCGCTGCGCACGGCGCTGGCGACGGAGGCGGCGGCGCGGTCCGTCGACGTGGCGGTGGTGGCGTCGGGGCTGGCGCGGCGGGCGCCGCGGCTGGTCGTCATGGACGTGGACTCGACGCTCATCCAGGACGAGGTCATCGAGCTGTTCGCGGGGCACGCGGGCTGCGAGGCGGAGGTCGCGGCCGTGACGGCGGCGGCGATGCGCGGCGAGCTGGACTTCGAGCAGTCGCTGCACGCGCGGGTGGCGCTGCTCGCCGGCCTCGACGCGTCGGTCGTGGACAAGGTGCGCGGCCAGGTCCGGCTGACGCCGGGGGCGCGGACGCTGATCCGCACCCTGAAGCGGCTCGGCTGCCAGGTGGGTGTGGTGTCGGGCGGGTTCACGCAGGTCACGGACGCGCTGGCGGAGCGGCTCGGGCTCGATTTCGCGGCGGCCAACACGCTGGAGATCGAGGACGGGAAGCTCACCGGACGGGTCACCGGGCCCGTCGTGGACCGGGCGGGGAAGGCGCGGCTGCTGCGGGAGTTCGCGGCGCGGGCGGGCGTCCCGCTGTCGCGGACGGTCGCGATCGGCGACGGGGCGAACGACCTCGACATGCTGAACGCGGCGGGGCTCGGGGTCGCGTTCAACGCGAAGCCGCTGGTGCGGGAGGCCGCGCACACGGCGGTGTCCGTGCCGTTCCTCGACACCGTGCTGTACCTGCTGGGGATCACCCGGGAGGAAGTCGAGGCGGCGGACGCGCAGGGCGGCCCGGTCACGGCGGGCCTGCGCTCGGCCTGATCCGCCCGGGGGCGGAACGTGCTCCCGCGGTGTGCGGGAGCGGTCGTCCGCCGAGGGGGCGGGGCGGCGGGCGCCCCGCGGGTCACGCCTGGGGGGTCCAGAACGCCACGAGGCGCGCCACGTTGTGCTCGACGGACTTCCAGCCGCCGGTGAACGTGAGGACGGCCGTGCCGCAGGTCGGGTAACCGCCGCGGTTCATCCGGGCACGGGTGTCGCCATCGGCCTCGCCCGCGAGGGCGTCGGCCAGGCCGTGGATGCCCGGGTTGTGGCCGACGAGCATGAGATCGCGGACGGCGTCGTCGACACCGTTGACGACGGCGATGAGTTCACCGACGGACGCCTCGTAGAGCCGCTCGTCGTAGCTGGTCCTGGGGCGCTCGGGCAGTTCGGGGGCGCAGAGCTTCCACGTCTCGCGGGCGCGGACCGCCGTCGAGCAGAGGGTGAGGCCGGGGTGCACGCCGGCGCCCGCGAGCCAGCGCCCGGCGGCCGGCGCGTCCTTGCGGCCGCGGTCGGCGAGGGGCCGGTCGTGGTCGGACACCTGGGGCCAGTCGGCCTTGGCGTGGCGGAGAAGGACGATCCTGCGGGGAACTTCGGCGCTCATGTGTGCAAGCTTCCCATGAAACGGCTTCCGGCCTCGGCGGATGCCGGAATCCGCCCGGACGCGGAGGGGGTGTCAGCCGAGCGCCGCGATGGCCTGCCGGAGGTGGTCCAGCGCGCCGGCGACGGGCTCCCAGTCGGCGGTCGGGGCGGCCTGCGCGCCGCTGCCGCACAGGAGCAGCGCGAGGAACGCGGCGAAGACGGTCGCCGGGAGGGCGAGCGCCCACCACCGCAGACGTATCTCGGGTACGGGGCGCTGTCCTCGGGCTCGGTGTGCCTGGGCGGACATGACGCGGGTCGCCTCCAGAGGTCGGCGGGTGACTACGCGTATCAACCTACGGGGCCTGGCGGTCGCGTCCCATCCGGTGAGCCACCCAGTCAACCCTGAAGCTCACCCCCTAAGGGGTGGTGGTGCTGGCACCACCATGCCGGAGTCCGCGCGGCCGGCGGCGGCGCGCGGCCGGCGGGACGGTGAGGAACACCAGGCTTCCCGCCAGCGCCGCGAGCCCGCACCAGGAGACGGCCGGCAGCCGTTCGTCCATCACCGCGACACCGAGGACGGCCGCCACGGCCGGTTCCGCCAGGGTCAGGGTCGTCGCGACGTGCGCGGTGGCGTGCCGCAGGCCGTGGCCGAAGAGCCGGTACGCGAGGAACGTCGTGCACAGCGCCAGGTACGCGGCGACCGCGGCGCCCCGTGGCGCGGTGAGCCACTGGACGCCGCCGGACAGCGCCACGGGCAGCACGAGCGGCGCCGCTCCCCCGAACATGGTCCCGAGCACCGCGCCCGACGGGTGCCCGCCCGCGATCAGCCGCGCACCGATCAGCGTGTAGCCGGCGTACGACAGACCGGCGAGGCCGGCCAGGGCGGCGCCCGCCGCGTCGACGGGCGCGCCCCCGCCGGTGAGGCGCGGGCCGAGGACGAGGAGGGCGCAGCCGATGACGGCGAGCAGCGTGGCCGAGACCCAGCGGGCGGTCGGGCGCGCCCGGCGGGTGAGGCAGGCCAGCAGCCCGGTGAGGACCGGTGCGCTGCCCAGCGCGATCACGGTGGTGACGGCCACGCCCGTACGGGCCACCGCCGGGTAGAAGCCGATCGGGTACCCGGCCACGGCGAGTGCGCCCAGGGCGAGGAGCCACCGTTCGCGGCGGGTGGACGTGCGGATGAGGGTGCGGGTGCCCCGTGCGGTCAGCAGCAGGAGCGGGCCGCCGAGCGCGAGGCCGGCCGATCCGACGGCGGCGGCAGGCGCGCCGGCGGGGGCGAGGGAGGCGGCGGTGCCTGTGGTGCCCCACAGCGCGGCGGCCGTGAGGATGGGGACCCCGCCGAGGGGAGCGGTGAGGGGGCGTGGAGTGGTGGGGTGCCGCACAGTCGTGGACTTCCGTTCGTCGCCTTCCGTCGGGGATGCGGAACGGGCGCACGGCGAGGCGCCCCCGGGGCGGCGGACGGGCCGGCCGGGGGACGGGGACGACGCGGGTCGTCGGCGCGCGCCCGGTCAGGCGGGCGGCGGAAGGACGCGGTGCCAGGAGGAGTCCACGGATCGAGGGTAACGGGCTCCGGCGCGGCGGCGCCGGGCGCGGCAGGCCGATCGCGACGGTGCCGGCCCGTGGGCGCGCCGAGGGGCGGTCCCGGGGGCCGGAGACGGTGTCCGCCCCCGGCCGGGTACTGCGGCGCGCGGCGTGGACCGGGCTACGGGGAGGCGATGGTCGCGATGACGGCGATGACGATCGTGATCCCGAGCATCGCGCCGAGGACGAGCAGCAGCTTCCGCTGGCCGCCGGTGGGGTTGGGGTCGAGCGCTGGCATGCCGCCCAGTCTCCCACTCAGTGGCCGTCGTCCACGCACCGGTCCCGCCCGGCGGCGAAGCCGACCGCGATCTGCGCGGCCATCAGGACGGCGAGGAGCGCGAGCGGCACCTCCCAGCCGCCGGTGACGTCGTTGAGCGTGCCGACGAGGAGCGGTCCGGGGACGGAGATGAGGTAGCCGAAGCTCTGGACGAACGCCGACAGCCGCGCCACGCCCGCGCTCGTGCGGGAGCGCAGGCCGATCATGGTGAGGGCGACGGGGAAGGCGCAGTTGGCGATGCCGAGGAGGACCGCCCACAGCCAGGCGCCGCCGGCCGGCGCCAGCCACAGGCCGGCGTAGGCGAGGAGGCCGCTCACGCCGAGGACGGCGATGAGCGGTCCCTGCCGGCGGTAGCGGGTGGCGAGCCGCGGGATGACGAACCCGAGGGGGGCGCCGATGCCCATGATGATGGCGAGGAGGACGCCCGCCGTGCCGGCGGAGACGCCCGCGTCGCGGAACATCTGCGGCACCCAGCCCATGGTGACGTAGGCGGCGGTGCTCTGGAGGCCGAAGAAGCAGGCGAGTGCCCACGCGGTGCGGGACCGCAGCAGGCGCGGCCGGCCGGTGGCCGCGGCGGGTGCCGTGCCGGCGGACGCGGCGGCGGAGGCCGGTGCGGCGGCGCGGCGGTGGCGTTCGGCGAGCAGCCAGGCCGGGATGCCGGGCAGCGCGACGACGGCCCACAGGGCGAGGCTGACGCGCCAGCTCTCGCCGGCGGCGTGCGTGAGGGGGACGGTGAGGGCGGCGGCGGACGAGGTGCCCAGCGCGAACGCCGTGGAGTAGAAGCCGGTGGCGGTGCCCACGCGGTCGGGGAAGTACCGCTTGACGAGGACCGGCATGAGCACGTTGTTGACGGCGATCCCGGCGAGGGCGAGGGCGCTCGCGGCCAGGAAGAACACGGTTCCGCCGGCGAGGGAGCGCAGGACCAGGCCGGCGGCGATGGCGCCGAGTCCGGCGGCCGCCACGACGGCCGGGCCGAGGCGGCGTGCGAGGCGGGGCGCCGTGGTCCCGAACAGGGCGAAGCACAGCGGCGGCACGGATGTGAGCAGGCCGGCGACGACGCCGTTCATGCCCAGGTCGTCGCGCACCTCCTCCAGCAGGGGGCTGAGGCCGGATATGGCGGGCCTGAGGTTGAACGCCGTGATCACCAGGCCGGCCATGAGCAGCCAGGGTCCGAGGCGGGCGGCGCGCGCGGGCGGCGCGCCGCCGGGGGCGCGGTCGTGCAGGGTACGGTCATCCTTCGCCAGCTCCATGAGCACATCATAGAATCATGGGATGAATCCCGTGCCGGGATTCAGGACTCCTCGGGAGAGGCCAATGTCACTCACCGCGCCCCGCCGCTCCGCCCTGGCCGACCAGGTCATCGCGGAGCTGCGGCACCAGATCACCTCGGGCGCCTGGCCCGTGGGCTCCCGCATCCCCACCGAACCGGAGCTGGTCGAGCGGCTCGGCGTCGCCCGCAACACCGTCCGCGAGGCGATCCGCGCCCTCGCGCACAACGGGCTCCTCGACATCCGCCAGGGCTCGGGCACCTACGTGACGGCGACCAGCGAGCTGGCCGGGGTGATGCTGCGGCGCTTCCAGGACGCCGAGCCGCGCGACGTCGCCGAGCTGCGCAGCGCCCTGGAGGCCCAGGCGGCACGGCTGGCGGCACAGCGGTGCGACGAGGCGGACGTACGGCACCTGGAGGCACTGCTCGCGCGCCGCGAGGAGGCGTGGGAGGCCGGGGAGGCGGAACGGTTCGTCGAAGCGGACGCCTCGTTCCACATGGCCGTCGTCAAGGCGTCGCGCAACGAGGTGCTGAGCGCCCTGTACGCGGACCTCGGCGGGGTCGTGCGGGCGTTCCTGCGGCGGAACGTCGGGACCGAGCTGCGGATGACCGCGTACGCCGACCACGCGGGCCTGGTCGCGGCGATCCGCGCCGCCGACGCCGCGGCGGCCGGGCGGGAGGCGGGGGCGCACGCTCTGGACTGCCTCCGGGCGCTGACGGCCGGCCCGCCCTCCTGACCCGCGGGGCTCAGGGTCCCACGTGGATCAGCGGCGCCCACAGCGCCTGGGCCGCAGGAGCCCCGGCGCGGACCGCGCGCAGCGCCGTGTGCAGCGCCTCGGCCGTCCGCGCGGTCGCGAGGGTGCCGTCGGGCGCGGCGAGGTCCGCGTAGACGGCCCGTGCGACGCGCGCGCCGGTCGTGTCGGGGAGCTGCCACAGCGAGCCGACCACGTGCGGATAGCCCGCCATCTGGAAGGCGCTGGCGATGTGGACCGCCTCGTCGGCCAGTTCGGCGCTGGTGCGGTGCGTGTCGCAGGCCGACAGGTAGGCGAGCGCGGCGGACGGCAGACGGAGCCGTGACACCGCGTGGACGGTGAGGGGGCGTGTCGCGTGGTCGGTGAGGACGAGCCGCCCGGCGCCCGGACGGAACGGGTCGGCGTGGGCGTGGCAGGCGAAGTGGACGTAGGCGTGCTCCGGCAGCGCCGCCTCCACGGCGGTGCTCGTGGCGGCGGCGCCGGTGATGACGCTGGTGGCGGGGAGAAGGTCCTTGAGCCAGGCGGCCTCCTCCTCGACGCCGGGCAGTGCGGGGAGCCCCGCGGCGTCCGGGACGGCCACGACGAGCAGACGGGGCCGCGGTCCCGGCTGTGCGGCGCGGCGGGCCGTACGGTCCCGCGCGTGGCGCAGGGCGCGCAGGGTGGGCGTGTAGGAGGAGACCACCCGGTCGAGCGCGCCGGGCACCGTGCCGTCCTCCGCGGCGTGCAGGGGCAGCGCGGCGAGGGCGTTGCCGGGTGACCACCAGATCCGGGGCCATGGCGCTCCGGGAGCGACCGGCGCCATGCCGAGGTGGTCGAGGACGGGGCCTGTGACCGCGGTCCACAGCCACGCGAGGGTGTCCCGCACGGTCCGGGCCGCCACGACGGTGGCCGCCCGGCCGCGGCGGGGCCGGGCGAGGCGGGCCAGCGCGGCGTGGCAGTCGCGGGTGCGGCGTTCCGCGGCCTCAGGTGTGAGGTCGGGCAGCGGAACGGCCGTCACGCCACCGGGGGTCACGACGAGCGCGGAGCTGCCCCACGCCGAGGTGACGATCAGGACGACGGGACCGTCCGACGCCACCGCGCGCAGCTCGGCGTCGTCCCACTCCCCCACCGGCCGGAACATCCGCAGATCGGGATGGGCCGTCCTGATGCCGGTGAGGAGCCGCTCCCAGGCGCCGGCCGCGTCGTGGCGCGCGTCGGTGTCCGTGTCCGTGAGGCCGTCGAGGGTGTCCCGCAGGGCGGTGAAGCGGTCGGCGAGGGCCGGGTCGCGGGCGCGGAGGCTCGTCAGATCGCTGTCCGCCTCGAAGGTCTGGGCGAGCAGGACGCCCCTGGCCTGTTCGAGGAGCCGGACGGCGCGGGCGGGGTCACCCAGGCGCACCGCGCAGGCGGCCGCCTGCGCGCCGAGGCCGACCATGCCGCCGAGGAGGTGTTCCTGGTCGTCGCGGGCGAGGCGGCGCGGCGACAGGGCGGGCAACTGGTCCACGGCCACGGTGAACGCTTCGACGGCCTCGCCCCATGTGCCGCTCTCCGCCCGGACGAGACCCCATCTCCACGCCGCCGCGAGCCGGTCGGCCGGTGTTCCGTGCTCGGCGAGCGCGGCGGAGCGGTAGGTGACGGCCGCCTCGTTCGGCAGCAGCCCCACGGCGCGGCGTGCGACGCGTCCCACCGCCCGTACGAGGCGGTTCGGTCCGGCGGTCGCCGCGGCGTCCGCCAGGGCGGTGAGGTAGGAGTGGGCCGTCTCCTGGTAGTCGCCGAGCGTGGCGAGCCGGCGGGCGCGTGCCGGGTCGTCCGCCGGGGTCGCCATCACGGCCTCGCGCTGGAGCGCGATGGCCGCCTCCAGGGCGGGCGGCCAGAGCCACGGCCCGAGACCGGCGAGGCGGATCTCCGCGACGAGGACCGCGCAGGACGGCCTGCGGGGGGAGCCGGGCGGCAGGGCGTCGAGCGCAGCCTCGGCGAGGGCACGGGCGCGGCGGATGTCGCGTCGGTGCCCCGGCACGGTGGAGCGGGCGCGCAGCGCGATGGCGAGGTTGATGCGGCGCTGGGGCAGCAGCGGGTCGTCGGCGGGCGTCAGGGCGAGGGCGCGGTCGAGGGCGTCCACCGCCTCGTCGGCGAGCCGGGGGTCGCCCGTGCGTTCCGCGAGGTGCAGGGCCGCCAGCCCGGCCGCGCCGAACGTGACGGCGCGGCCCGCCGCGTCATGGCCCGGCACCTCGGTGGCCCGCCGGCGGCAGGCGTGCGCCTCGCGGAGGTCGGCCGTGTCGCCGGTGAGCTGGTGGCGGTCCATGAGGGCGCCGCCCAGGTTGATGAGGCGCGTGGCCAGCTCGGGGTGGCCCGGCGCGGTGGCGGCGACGGCCTCCCGCAGCGCTTCGATCGCCCCGGCCAGGTCGTCGGTGTCGCCGGTGCGCCGGTGGCGGGTCGAGAGGGTCATGCCCAGGTTGTCCAGGACGACCGGGCGCTCGGGGTGCCCCGGGCCGAGAACGGCCGTGGCGCGGCGCAGCAGGCCGACGGCCTCGTCCAGGTCGGCCGTGCCGCCGTCCCGGTCGGCGCGGGCACGGAGGGTGAGCGCCGGGTGGACGAGGCAGCTCACGGTGCGCACGGTCGGTTCACCGGGAAGGGCGGCGAGGGCCTCGCGCGACCGGGCGACGGCCGCGTCGAGGTCTCCGGGGTCACCGGAACGGCCGTAGCGGGTGCGCAGCGTGACGCCGAGGGTGCTGAGGAGGGAGGCCCGTACCGAACGGTCCCGTGGCGCGGTGGTCGCGGTGGCGTCCAGGGCCTGTTCGAGGACGGTGACGGCCTCGGCGAGGTCGGCGGGGTCGCCGGTGCGGGTGTGCCGGTGCAGCAGGGCGCTGCCGAGGTTGTGCCCGGCGGGTCCCGGGCCGTTCGGGTCGCGGGGCGCGGCGCGGCGGTAGAGGTCCACGACCTCGTCGTGGTCGCCCGGGGCGCCGCCCTCGCGGCGGATACGGAGCCGGAGCGCGTCGGCGAGGGCGGCCAGGAAGCCGCCGTGTCCGGGGTGGCGTTCGTCCGCGCGGGCGATGACCTCGCGGGCCAGCCCGATCGCCAGGTCGAGGGCATGGGGGTCGTGGGTCTCCTCGTGACGCGCGCGGTGGCGCACGCCGAGGTTGTGGAGGCCGACGACGGCGTCGGGGTCGAGGTCGGCGGCCCGGCGGGCGAGGAGAACGGCGGCTTCCCGGGCCGCCGGGTCGCCCCAGTGCTCCCCGCAGGCGTCGAGGGCCACCGCCAGGTCGGCCAGGCAGGTGGCGTGGTGGGGGCTGTCCGCCGGTGTGGCGAGGAGGGCGAGTTCACCGGCGGCGAGGGCGGAGACGAGGTGGTCCGCGGGCGTGCGGCCGGTGGCGCGGAGGAAGCCGGCGAGGTCCACGATGCCCGGCGGGGTCGCGGGCGAGCGCGGCGGGCCGGTGCCGTCCGGCCGCTCGTCCGCGGCCAGGACGCCGGCGGCGCACAGGGCCGACCACTCGCCCGGACCGTCGGCACCCGCCGGGTCCGGGCGCGGCCCCGGGGCGGCCGCGTACCCGTCGGCCAGTTCCTCGGGGACGGCGCCCGGGTCGGCCACCCACACCGGGTGCAGCAGCATTCCGGCGCACGCGCCGTCGACCTCGGCGCGCGGCGGGACGGCGGCGGCGGAGCGGCAGACGAAGAACCAGCCCAGCGCGTGGCGGGCCGTCATGTCGGTGGTGAGGTCGGCCAGTCCGGCCAACCGCTGCACCGCGCCGTTCACCCCGGGGTCGGTGAGGACCGCCGCGTCCCCCTCCGCGGCGAACCGCTCGACCCGGTCGAGGACGAACGCGACACACCGGTCCCGCTCCGTGTCCGTCATCGGCCCGCCCCGCCTCCCCCCGCGCGCTGTCCCGTCCGGTCAGTGCCCGCGCGGGGCCGCCTGCGCGGCCGACAGCCGGTGCACGTGGGAGGCCGTGACGATCGCGGCCGGGACCGCCGTCAGGTGCAGAACGAGGGCGATCCACGCCGACGGTGTGAACGAGTACTGCAGGCCGAGGTGCTCGCCGGAGCCGGCGGCCGGATCGAGACCGACCCAGTCCTCGCGCAGCCCCAGGGTCCAGGGGAACCAGAAACCCGGCCAGGTCAGGAAGGTCGCCAGCCAGGCGATCCACCACGCCCGCGGCGGCCTCGCGCCGGCGGGCCGCCGACCGGACGGGGTGGAGGCCCGCCAGATGTCGTCGGCGATCCGTTTCGGGACGAAGAGGTTGACGCCCGGGACGAGCCAGCCGGCCACCGCCAGGGACGGACGGTGACGCAGTCGCCCCGGAGCGATGGCCCCGGCGACGGCGCGCAGCCGGGCGAACCAGATCAGCCAGCACACGACGAGCGCCGCACCGACGGCGATCTGCGCGGGCATCAGGACGGAGAAGACGTCCACCCATGCCTGCTTGTCGGCGGTGTAGTCGTCGTAGCGGCTGTACATCTCCCCCATGCCGATCGCGACGGAGATCTGGTGGACCGCCGTGACCAGGGAGACCGCGGCGAACAGGGCGAGCAGCAGGATGACGGAGACCTCGGCCGCGCGCCCGCGCGTACGGGCGCGTTCGCCGGCCGGCCGTCCGTCGCGGCGGTCGGGCGCCGGCGCCGCGGAGGGCGCGGTGGCCGGCGCGGTGGGGGCGGCGGCGATCGCACGGGCCTCGGTGGAGACGTGCGGGGCGGGGCCGCGGGGGTCTTCGTGCTGGAGGAGCCGTACGGCGTCCCTGCCGAGCCCCGCCAGCAGTTCGGGCGGCAGCCACGGGCCGGTCGTCCCGCCGCGCAGTTCCTCCCGGTCCCTCAGTTCGGCGAGGGCCGGCCGGTCCGCCGGGTCCTTGGCCAGGCAGTGCCCGACCAGCCCGCGCAGTGGCTCCGGCACCCCGGCGAGGTCCGGGGACTCGTGCACCACGCGGTACATGAGGGCATGCGGTGCCCCGTCGGGCGCGCCGAACGGCAACCGCCCGCAGGCGGCGAAGGCGAGGACCGCGCCCAGCGCGAAGACGTCACTGGCCACCGTGAGCGTCTCGCCCCTGACCTGCTCCGGTGACATGAAACCGGGCGAACCGATCACCGCCCCGGTCGTGGTGAGACCACCGGTGAGGGAGTCGTCCAGCGCGCGGGCGATGCCGAAGTCGATCACCGTGGGCCCGTCGATGGTGATCAGGACGTTCGACGGCTTGAGGTCGCGGTGGACGAGTCCGGCGGCGTGGATGTCGTCCAGTGCTCGGCACAGCCCGGCCGCCAGGGCGCGCACCGAGTACTCGGGCAGCGGTCCGTACCGCGCCGCAACCACCTCGTGCAGCGTCGGCCCGGCGACGTAGGCCGTGGCCACCCAGGGCAGCGGCGCGTCCGGGTCCGCGGCGAGTACGGGCGCCGCCCTGTCGCCGCCGACCCGCCGGGCGGCGGCGGTCTCCCGGGCGGACCGGCGGCGGAACTCGGGGGACGCCGCGAGTTCGGCGCGGATGGTCTTCACCGCCACGGTCCGGCCCCGGGAGGAGCGGGCCAGGTAGACCACCCCCATGCCGCCCTCGCCCAGCCGGCCGATGAGCCGGTAGTCGGCGATCCGGTCGGGATCGTGGTCCCGTAACGGCTGCACGCCCGGGCCTCCTCGTCCTTCGTCCCTGTCCCACCGCCGGACGCCCCGGCACGGTCTGCGACGCTCCGGGCCGGGTCACCGGTTCCTCGCCGGGGGCCGGAGACCGGAGAAGGACGACGAGCGTACGCCGAGGTGCCGCGGGATCGGGAGGCCGCGGCGGAGCGCGTCCACCTGTCCCCGGGGCGGCGGTCCTTTCGTGTGCGGCGTTTGCCAACTGAGCGTTTTCACTTGTTATTTGGCGCGCGGTACGGCAGCGCGGGAGGGCTAGGATGCCTGCCGGTCACCCCGACGTGACCACACCCTCGAACGGGAAGGTTCCCCCATGCGCCACATCACGCGAGGCATACGGCGGCTCGGTCTGCTGACGGCCATGCTGGCCGCGGTCGTCTTCGCCACCGCGACCCAGGCCAGTGCGTCGCAGAACGCCGGCTGGGTCTACACGCTGAACCGCAGCGGCGCGGTCTTCTTCGACGCCGACCTGAACGGCTACGCCGGGTACGAGAAGATCACCGTGTGCGACAACCTGACCGACGGCCGCGGCATCGTCGCGTACGTCGGGGCGGTGACACCGGGCGGCGACTACAAGACCTACACCTTCAAGGACCCGTCGCACGACGGCCAGTGCCGTTCCTGGGCCACCAACTACTTCGTCGAGGAGCACGTGGTGTTCATCGACGTCTGCAACTACTGGGGCGACAACCTCGCGGACTGCGCCCACGCCAGGGCCGTCTCCTGACACCGCTCGCGTGACGCGGCGCGGCCCGCGGCCCGCCGCGCCGCGTCAGCGGGTACCCGGGGGCGGCTGCCACCCCCGGCAGGCCCGTACCCCGCGCCATACCACCAGGAGTCTCCCGTGAACGACGCCCCGCCGCCCCGTGGCACCGCCGGTCCGGCGGAGGTACTGCGTGCCCTGGGCGGGGGCGGTGCCGTCGTGCTGCCCAATCCCGCGCCGCTCACCCATGTCGTCGCCGCCGCGCACGCGCCGGCCGTCAACGAGGCCAAGGGCAGGCCCGCCGGGCAGCCCGTCGCCCTGTGGGCACACCGCCCCGACACCCTGCGCACGCTCGCCCCCGTGTGGGACCTCTCCCCCGCCGACCGCGCGTTCGCCGGGCGGCTGCTGGCCGACGAGCACCTGACCGTCCTCCTGCCCCTGCGGCCGGGGGCGATGACGCCGCCCTGGCTCGCGCCCGCCGCGCGGGACGGCTGGACGCTCCTGTTCGGCGCCCGCTGGGAGCCGCTGCGGCCGGTCCTGGACGCGCACCCCGTGCTGTACGTGAGCAGCGCCAACCGCACCGGGCACCCGCCCGCCGCCACCGCGGCGGAGGCACGGGCCATGTTCCCGGCGGCCGTGCCCGTCCTCGCGCCCCCGCGCACGCCGGCGCCCGGCCCCAGGAGCGCGACGACGACCGTGCGCCTGGACCCCGGCGGCCGGCTCACCCTGCACCGCCGCGGCGCCCAGGACCGCCCGTACCCGGACCCGGACGCCTACCTCCGCCGCCTCGCCGCCGACGGCCGTCGGTAGGCTCGCCGGGGACTGTTCGTTTCTGTCGGATTCACTGAGTCCGGGGAAGGGGTCTCGCGTGAAGGTCCTCATCAGCGGCGGTACCGGCTACATCGGGAGCACGGTCGCCTCCGCCTGTCTGGACGCGGGGATCACCCCGGTGCTGCTCGACAGCGGGGTGGCCGGCCGGGCCGAGTTCGCCGAGGGGCGCGCGTTCTACGCGGGCGACATCGCGGACGGCGACCTGATCGACCGCGTGTTCGCCGAGCACCCGGACATCGACGCCGTCATCCACGCCGCGGCCCTCATCGTCGTGCCCGATTCGGTGGCCGACCCGGTGGGCTACTACCGGGCCAACGTGAGCAAGAGCCTCGACTTCGTGGCGCACCTCCTGCGCAACGGCTGCGAACGGCTCGTCTTCAGCTCGTCGGCCTCGATCTACGAGCCGGGCGACGACCTGACCGTGGACGAGGAGTCCCCGTTCGCCCCGCAGAGCCCGTACGCCCGCACGAAGGTGATGTGCGAGGGCATGTTCGCGGACATCGCCGCCACGCAGCCGATCCGCGTGCTGTCGCTGCGCTACTTCAACCCCATCGGCGCCGACCCGAAGATGCGCACCGGCCTCCAGGCCCGGCGGCCGAGCCACGCGCTCGGGAAGATGATCCAGGCGTACGAGGACGGCGTCCCGTTCGAGATCACCGGCACCGACTACCCCACGCGGGACGGCTCCGGCATCCGCGACTACGTGCACGTGTGGGACCTGGCGGGCGCGCACGTCGCGGCGCTCCAGGCGTTCGACCGGGTCCTGCCCGGCCGCCACGGCTCCACCGCGATCAACATCGGCACCGGAACGGGCACGACCGTGCGCGAACTGGCCAATGCCTTTAACAGCGTGGCCGACAAGCCGATCGAGGTGATCGAGTCCGGACGCCGCCCGGGCGATGTCGTCGGCGCCTACACGCGGACCGACCGCGCCCGCGACCTGCTCGGCTGGGAGGCGCGGTTCACCGTCGCCGAGGGCATCCGCCACTCCCTGGAGTGGGCCGCCCTCCGCGCCGAACGCCTGGACGGCTGACCGGCCCGGCGTCCGGACGAACAGGGGGGTGCGTCGGGGGAATGGCCAGTGAGCGGCTGCGCCGCATGCTCCAGGAGGCCAGGGAACGCGAGACTGCCGCGGCCCTGCCGGACCGGCTGCCCGGCATCCGGTGCGGCGGCTACCGGCAGGAGACGGACCTCCCCGCCTGGGTCGCCACCGCGATCGCCGGGTTCATCCGGACCGACTCGGTCCCGGTCGCGACGATCGGGGAGGACGCCGGGCCGGAGCGCCTCGCGGACTGGATCGAGTCGTTCGCCCGCGACCGGGGCCTCGGCGACCACGTCCTGATCGGGACCGGCATGCGGTTCTTCCCCTGGCTGGAGTGCGTCCTGCCGGGAAGCGGCTGGGCGACCGCCGTCCGCGCGGCGCTGGGCGAGGACCTCTTCGCCGTGTCGGCGGACGGGACGGTGCTGGTCGCCGTCCTCGCCGAGGAGTACGACTACCTGGGCTTCGCCGCCCATGCCTCCGCGCCGGGCGGCTGACGCGCGCCCGTCCCCCCGCGAACGCGTCGCGGGGGGACGGAACAGCGGGACGGGCCGGCTCAGGCGCCCATCATGTGGACGCCGCCGTCCACGTGCACGACCTCGCCCGTCGTCTTCGGGAACCAGTCGGACAGCAGCGCCACGACGCCCCGCGCGGCGGGCTCCGGGTCGGACAGGTCCCAGCCGATGGGCGACCGGCTGTTCCAGACGTCGGCCAGCTCGTCGAAGCCCGGGATGGACTTGGCCGCCATCGACTTGATCGGCCCGGCGGAGACGAGGTTGACCCGGATGTTCTTCTCCCCGAGGTCCCGCGCCAGGTAGCGGGCGGTCGCCTCCAGCGCGGCCTTCGCGACGCCCATCCAGTCGTACTTGGGCCACGCCACCTGCGCGTCGAAGTCCATGCCGACGACCGACCCGCCGCGCTGCTCCAGCAGCGGCAGCAGCGCCATCGTCAGGGACTTGAGGGAGTACGCCGACACCTCGACGGCCGTGGCGACCGAGGGCCACTCCGTGTTGAGGAAGTTCCCGCCGAGCGCGTCCTGCGGCGCGAAGCCGATCGAGTGGACGACACCGTCGAGCCCGACGCCCTCGCCCAGGTGCTCGCGCACCTTGTCGGCGAGCCCGGCGAGGTGTTCACCGTTCTGCACGTCCAGTTCGATGACGGGAACGGGCTTCGGCAGCCGCTTGGCGATCCGCTCGACGAGGCTGAGCCGGCCGAAGCCGGTGAGGACGACCTCCGCGCCCTCCTCCTGCGCGAGCCGCGCCGTGTGGAAGGCGATGGAGGACTCGGTGAGCACCCCGGTGACCAGGACGCGCTTGCCGGCGAGAAGTCCGCTCATGTTCAGTGACCCATGCCCAATCCGCCGTCAACGGGGATGACGGCTCCAGTGATGTACGTGGCCTCGTCGGAGAGCAGGAAGCGGACGACGGTGGCTACTTCCTCCGGCTGCGCGTACCGCCCGAGCGGGATCTCCGACAGCATCGCGGCGCGGCGCTCCTCGCTGACCGCGCGCGACATCTCGGTGTCCACCCAGCCGGGGGTGATGACGTTGCAGGTGATGTTGCGCGAGCCCAGTTCACGGGCGGCGGAGCGCGCGAAGCCGATCAGACCCGCCTTGGAGGCGGCGTAGTTGACCTGCCCCGGCGAGCCCATCATGGCGACGACCGAGGAGATGAGGACGATCCGGCCGCGCCGCGCGCGCAGCATGCCCTTGGACGCGGCCTTCACGACACGGAAGGTGCCGGTGAGGTTGGTCTGCAGGACGGAGTCGAAGTCCTCCTCCGACATGCGCAGCATGAGCTGGTCGCGGGTGATGCCCGCGTTCGCGACGAGCCCCTCGACCTTGCCGTGGACGGCCTCGATCTCTTTGTACGCCTGCTCCACCTGTTCGCCGTCGGTGATGTCGCAGCGGACCGGGAGGCAGCCGCGTTCGACGAGTTCCTTCGGCGGCTCTCCCGAACGGTAGGTGAAGGCGACCTTGTCGCCCGCGTCGGCCAGTGTGCGGGCGATGGCCAGGCCGATCCCGCGGTTGCCTCCGGTGACCAGAACCGAGCGGCTCAAGGGAACACCTGCTTTCTCAGTCGTATGCTCCGGACAACGCTAGTCCCCCGGCCCGTCGGGGCAGGGAGCGGGGCGTGACAGGCGGTACGGCGCCCCGCTGTGGGAACCCCACAGATATCGGCGCCTCCCCACCCCCGTGCGGGCGGGCACCGGGCGGCGGTGACCCCTTGGGCGGAACCCCCTTCACCATGCATGATCTACGCGCGGGGCGTCCCACCCGGCCCGTCCGTCTGCGCCCGCCCCCGCCGCCCGCACCGTGGCACACGGACAGGAGACACCGTGCCGAGCACCATCGACGACTCGTTCCTCGCCCTCCCCTGCCGCCCGCTCGCGGACGCCGCGCTCGCCCGCGCCCGTTCCCTGGGCGCCGACCACGCCGACTTCCGGCTGGAGCGCGTCCGCAGCGCGAACTGGCTGCTGCGGGACGCCCGTCTCGCCGGCTCGCAGGACCGCACGGACACGGGGTACGCGGTCCGCGTCGTCCACGGCGGCGCGTGGGGTTTCGCCTCGGGTGTCGACCTGACGCCGGACGGCGCGGCCCGCGCCGCGTCCCGGGCGGTGGAGATGGCACGTCTTTCGGCGCGCGCGGGCGCCGCGGCCGGCACGGCGGCGCCGGTCGAGCTGGCCCCTGAACCGTCCCACGGCGAGCGCACGTGGGTCTCGGCGTACGAGGTGAACCCGTTCGACGTGCCGGAGGCCGACCGCGTCGGCCTGCTCGCCGACCGCAGCGCGCGGCTCCTCGGCGGCCGGGGCGTGACGCACGTGACCGCGCGCCTGTGGGCGGTGCAGGAGAACAAGTTCTACGCCGACACCGCCGGCACCGTCACGACGCAGCAGCGCGTCCGCGTCCTGCCGGAGCTGACCGCGACCTCGGTGGACGCCGCGACGGGCCGCTTCGACTCGATGAACACCCTCGCCCCGCCCGCCGGGCGCGGCTGGGAGTACCTGACGGGCACCGGCTGGGACTGGGACGGCGAACTGGGCCGCCTGCCGGAGCTGCTGGCGGAGAAGATGGCCGCCCCCTCGGTGGAGCCCGGCGCGTACGACCTGGTGATCGACCCGTCGAACCTGTTCCTCACCATCCACGAGTCGGTCGGCCACGCGACGGAGCTGGACCGCGCCCTCGGGTACGAGGCGGCGTTCGCCGGCACGTCGTTCGCCACCGTGGACCGGCTCGGGACGCTGCGCTACGGCTCGCCCGCCATGAACGTGACCGGCGACCGCACGGCCGAGCACGGGCTCGCCACGATCGGCTGGGACGACGAGGGCGTGGCGGCCCAGTCGTGGGACCTGGTGCGCGACGGTGTCCTCGTCGGCTACCAGACGGACCGCCGTACGGCCGCGCTCCAGGGCCTCGGGCGGTCCACGGGCTGCGCGTTCGCCGACGCCCCGTCGCACGCGCCGATCCAGCGCATGGCGAACGTGTCGCTGCGCCCCGACCCGGAAGGCCCCGCCACGGCGGACCTGATCGGCCGGGTGGAGCGGGGCATCTGGGTGGAGGGGCGCGGCTCCTGGTCCATCGACATGCAGCGCTACAACTTCCAGTTCACGGCGCAGCGGTTCTGGCGCATCGAGAACGGCCGCCTCGCGGGGCAGCTCCGCGATGTCGCGTACCAGGGCAGCACGCCCGAATTCTGGGGCGCGATGGAGGCGGTCGGCGGCCCGGACACGTATGTGCTCGGCGGCACTTTCATGTGCGGAAAGGGACAGCCCGGACAGGTCGCGGCGGTGAGTCACGGGTGTCCCTCGGCGCTCTTCCGGGGAATCACCGTTCTCAACACCGCGCGGGAATCGGGCCGCTCGTGAGAAACGGGGACGGGACGCGGTGGTAATGCCCGCGTTCACATCGGGGATTTCGGTCACGCGCCATTCGTCGGCGCACAGGAACGAACGCGTCACGGTGCGCGGCCACGACACGGGAGCGGTGCGATGAGGAAAGTCGGGACGGCCGGGGAAATCGTCGAACGCGCGCTCGGCGCCGCGCGCGCGGAGTACGCGGTGGTGCTCGTCGACGAGACGTCGTCGGTGGATCTGCGGTGGGCGGGCAACGCGCTCACGACGAATGGCGCGGTGCAGGCGCAGCGCGTCACGGTCGTGGCGGGCGTGCGGCGGGACGACGGCGTGGGGGTGGGCGTCGTGTCGTGGTCGGCCGTCACGCCCGACGCGGTGCCGGACCTGGTGCGGGCGGCCGAGGAGGCGGCGCGGCAGTCGCCGGTGGCGGAGGACGCCATGGAGCTGCCCCCGGGGACGGCGCCACCGCGCCCGGGTACGAGGAGGCCGCGCGACGCGCGGAGCCCGACGTGTTCGCGGGGTTCGCGCCGGCGCTCGGCGAGGCGTTCCGGAGCGCGGCGGCGGGCGGGCGCGAGCTGTTCGGGTTCGCCCGCAGGCGGGTGACGACGACCTGGCTCGGCACGTCGTCGGGGCTGCGGCTGCGGCACGAGCAGCCGGCCGGGCACATCGAGCTGAACGCCAAGTCGCACGGCCGCGCCCGCACCTCGTTCGCTGTGCTGCCGGTGGACGACTTCGCCGCCTGCGACCCGGTGGCGCTCGACGCGGCGCTCGCGCGGCGCCTGGCGTGGGGCGACCGGCGCGTCGAGCTGCCGGCCGGGCGGTACGAGACGCTGCTGCCGCCGTCGGCCGTCGCGGACCTGGTCGCGTTCCAGCAGTTCAGGGCGGACGGCCGGACCGCGCACGAGGGCCGCAGCGTCTTCAGCAGGCAGGGCGGCGGCACGCGCGTCGGCGAGCGGATCGCGCACCTGCCCGTGAACCTGTGGTCCGACCCGTCGGCGCCGGGCCTCGCGTCGAGTCCGCACCTGATGGTGCACAGCTCCGTGAGCGCGATGATGCCGACCACCTCGGTGTTCGACAACGGCCTGCCGCTCGGCCGTTCGGACTGGATGCGGGACGGTGTGCTCACCGGGCTCGTCACCTCGCGGCACACGGCCCGCCTCACCGGCCTGCCCGTGAACCCGCTGCCCGGCAACCTGCTGCTCGACGCGGGCGGCACCGCCTCCCTGGACGAGCTGGTCGCCCGCACGGAACGCGGCCTGCTGCTCACCTCGCTCTGGTACATCCGCGAGGTCGATCCCCGCACCCTGCTGCTCACGGGGCTGACGCGCGACGGCGTGTACCTGGTGGAGGACGGCGAGGTCACGGCCGAGGTGAACAACTTCCGCTTCAACGAGTCCCCCGTCGATCTGCTGGCCCGCGCGACCGAGGCCGGGGTGCGTGAACGCTGCCGGTCCCGCGAGTGGGGCGACGACGCGGCCCGCGTCGCCATGCCGGCGCTGCGTGTCCCGGACTTCAACATGAGCACGGTCGCCACCGGCGTCTGACCGGCGGCGGGCCGCCCGGACGGCCGGGGCCGGTGAGCCTTTGCGGTGAATGGCCACCCCGCAGGGTGCTCACCGGCTGCGCACGCTCCGGTCACGGGTTGTGCTGGTGGTGCCGGGCGCCGCGCATGGATCGCGCGCGCCGGTTCCCTTCCCTCTCACCCCGAGTGGAGCGTGCGATGACACGTGTGCGGTTGCGAATGCCGCCGTCCTGTCGAGTACCGTGCGGCGGACGGCGCGAGAACGCGGAAGACAGGGGCGGGGCGGCCACCATGGGCGGCTGGCCGCGGTGCTTCTCGCCACTGTCCTGCTGGGCGCCGGCGCCGGTGTGGCACCGGCACGGGCGATGGGGACGGTCTGCATGGTGAACGGCGTGCCGCAGGTGGCCGTGGAGGCGAACGGCTTCACGATCTCGGGTGTGGCCGGGCAGGACAACGAGATCGTCTGCTCCTGCGCACTGGCCGATGGGGAGACGATCGCTCTGGGCAGCGGCGGCACGAACACCCTCACCGTCACGGGGACCGTGGCCGGGACGGTCGTCGCGGGCGGGACGATGGACACGATCGAGATCCTGCCGCTGGTGGGCGAGGGCATCGCGCCCACGGGCACGGTCGAGCTGGCGGGCGACGCCGCGTCACTGACCGTCGTGGCGGGCGCGGGCGCCCCGTCGGCAACGGCGCCGGACGGCAATGCGGGCACGATCACCGTGACGGCCGACACGGCGGACATCTCCATCAGCGGGGGCGAGGGCGCGGGCGCGTCCGGTGGAGCGGCGAACTCGGGCGGCATCGAGGCGGGCGGCGCCGACGCCACCATCGACCTGACCGGCGGCGCGGCCGACAGCGGCAGCGGCGGGGCCGGGAGCACGGGCACCGTCACGGCGGGCGAGTCCGGCACCCTCACCGTCACGGGCGGCACGGGCACGGACGACGCCACCGGCGGTGACGGGAACACCGGCACCATCACGGCCGGGGACGCGTCGCAGGGCACCACGGTCATGACCGTCGCCGGCGGCGACGGTGTCGGCGGCGGCGCCGGGAACACCGGCACGATCACCGCGACCAGCGCGTCCCCCGTCTCGATCACCGTGGCGGCGGGCGACTCGACGGGCAGCGCGGCTCCGGCCCCCGAGGCTGCGAACACGGGAACGGTCGAGGGCGGCCCAGCCGGGGACGACATCGACGTCCTGGGCGGCGCGAGCACCGGTCCGCAGGGCGGTGACGCCAACGGGCCGGGCGGGAGCGTCGATGGCGGGGACGGCGGCGACACCATCACCCTCACGGGCGGCACGGGCTCCGAGGAGGGCGGGACCGCCAACGCGGTGGACGCGACCGTCGCCGGCGCCGGAGGGGACGACACCATCGCACTGACCGCCGGGCTGCCGGTCGTGTCCAACACCAGCGACGCAGGCACGGTGGACGCGGGGCCGGGCCTCAACACCTGCCTGCTCGATCCGGTCTCGTCCATCGGAACCATCACGAACTGCCTGGTGGACTGCCTGCCGGAAATCTGAACAGCACCTTCGGCGGCGGGCGGGGACCCCCACGTCCGTGACTCCAAGGACATCGAGGGCGACCGGCTCACTGTGGGCCGTGCTGCCTGGTCCTCCTTCATCGGCCAGCTTCACCACTGCACTCCCCGATTCGGGCCGTCCAGCGGATTACCCGCAGGACGGCCCGTTCCGCTGCCCAGTCGGAACCGCGACGCCGTGAGACGATTTCCTGACAGGACCTTCATCGGACGTCTTCCCCGATGGTCCGCTCCCCCGAACGGGCAGCGGGCGGTCGGTTATCCGGTGGCGGGGTCCGGGTCGGTGGGGGCGGTGTCCGGAGGTGTTCCGGTGTCCCTGCCGAACAGTTCGCGGGCCTCTTCCGTGGCGCGGATGAGGATGTCGGTCACGAAGTCGTTGAAGCGGGCGATGCCGTCCAGGCGGTCGCCGGCCGGGGTCCCGAGGCCGAAGACGGCGACGCCCTGCCGTGCGATCGCCACCAGCTCGGCCGAAGCCCGCGCGCTGGCCGTCAGCGACTGGTACCAGACGTCGTCGTCGACGACGTAGTGGTCGCGGCGGCGTTCGTCCTGGTCGCGGCGGATGAGGTGCTGCTCCTCCAGGTACGCGACCGCCTTCGACACCGAGGCCGGGCTGACCTGGAGATGCCGGACGAGTTCGGCCGCCGTGCAGCTCCCGGCGTCGGCGAGGGTGAGGCCGGCCAGCACCCTGGCCATCATCTTGGGCAGCCCCGAGGCCATGAGGACGGTGGTGAACAGTTCCTCGAACTCGCGCACGGCCTCGGCGTCACGCCCGTGGGACTGCTCGGGTGCCTGCTGCGCCCGGGGCACGGCCTGCCTGCGGCGCTTGACGCGGCGCTCGGCGGTGCGGTGGGCCAGGTCGGCCCGGTAGCCGGCCGGGCCGCCGTTGCGCGTCACCTCGCGCGTGACCGTCGACGTCGGGCGGTCCAGACGCCTGGCGATCTCCGCGTACGCGAGGCCGTCCGCCAGTCCGGACGCGATCTGCTGGCGTTCCTGCTGTGTGAGCCTGCCTCCCGGCATCCGGGCCTCCTCCATCGTCGGTACGTCACCGCAGCATACCGACCACTCACCGTTAGATTGCAACGACCCAAGCCACTTCGTTGCGTTAAGCGACATTCTCGTTGCAACGAATTCTGCCATCTGACCTGCGGTGATTGAGTTTTGATGCAACGCAAGCGTTGCGGGATCCGTGAATGCAACGTAGCTTTTGCGTCGTCGGAAACAACGAGCCGAAGGAAGAGAACGATGCAGACCTTCACCACCCCCGCCCCCATCTCCACCGTCCTCGACATCCCCGCCGGGCGCGTCCGGTTCATCGCCGCCGACCGCGCCGACACCACGGTCGGGGTCCTGCCGGCGGACGCCTCCAAGGGCCGCGACACGAAGGCCGCGGAGCAGACCACGGTCTCCCTCGCCGACGGCGTCCTGCGGATCGAGGCCCCGGAGGCCAGGAACCAGATGTTCGGCGCCTCCGGATCCGTCGAGGTGACGGTCCACCTCCCCGCCGGCTCGTCGGTCCGGGTCGCGACGGCCGACACCGAACTCCGCGCCAGCGGCCGTCTCGGCGAGGTCTCCCTGGAGAGCGCGCGGGGCTCGGTCGAACTCGACGAGGCCGCCGGCGCCCGTATCACCCTCAGCGCGGGCGACATCTCGGTCGGCCGCCTCACCGGTCCCGGCGAGATCAGCACGCAGAAGGGCGACATCACCGTCGCCGAGGCCGTGCGCGGCACGGTGACCCTCCGCACCGAGCAGGGCGGCATCACGATCGGCGCCGCCGCCGGGGTCTCCGCCTCCCTGGACGCCGGCACCGGCTACGGCCGCATCGAGAACTCGCTCAAGAACGCCGACGGCGCCGCCGCCGGCCTGACCATCCACGCGACCACCGCCCACGGCGACATCGTCGCCCGCAGCCTGTGACCGACAGCTTCCGAGGAGCATCCACCATGACCACCCCGGCCATCGCGGCAAGCGGTCTGCGCAAGTCCTACGGCGACCACACCGTGCTCGACGGCGTCGACCTGACCGTCCCCGAAGGAACGATCTTCTCCCTGCTCGGCCCGAACGGCGCGGGCAAGACCACCGCCGTGAAGATCCTCTCCACCCTGATCCGCCCCGACGCCGGCGAGGTCCGCGTCGGCGGGCACGACATCGCCGCCGACCCGTAGTCCGTCCGCTCCGCGATCGGTGTCACCGGCCAGTTCTCGGCCGTCGACGGGCTGATCACCGGCGAGGAGAACATGCTCCTGATGGCGGACCTGCAGCACCTGTCCGAGCGCGAGGGCCGGCGGGTCAGCGCCGAACTCCTGGAACGGTTCGACCTCGCCGACGCGGCGAAGAAGCCCGCCTCCACCTACTCCGGCGGCATGAAGCGCCGCCTCGACATCGCCATGACGCTCGTCGGCGACCCGCGCATCATCTTCCTCGACGAGCCCACCACGGGGCTCGACCCCCGCTCCCGGCACTCGATGTGGGGCATCATCCGCGAACTCGTCACCGGCGGCGTCACGGTCTTCCTCACCACCCAGTACCTGGAGGAGGCCGACGAACTCGCCGACCGCATCGCCGTCCTCCACAACGGCACCATCGCCGCCGAGGGCACCGCGGACGAGCTGAAGCGCATCGTCCCCGGCGGCCACATCCGCCTCCGCTTCACGGACCCGGCCGCCTACCGCTCCGCGGCCGACGTCCTGGACACCACGTCCCTCGACGACCAGGCACTCACCCTCCGCGTCCCGTCCGACGGGACGCAGCGCGAACTGCGCGCCCTCCTCGACCGGCTGGACACCGCCGGCGTCGAGGCCGACGAACTGACCGTCCACACCCCCGACCTCGACGACGTGTTCTTCGCCCTCACCGGCGACCAGCCCAAGGAGAACGACCGATGAGCACCCTCTCCCTCGCCGTGCGCGACTCCTCCACCATGCTGCGCCGCAATCTCCTGCACGCCAGGCGCTACCCGTCCCTCACCCTGAACCTGCTGCTCACCCCGGTGATGCTCCTGCTGCTCTTCGTCTACCTCTTCGGGGACGTGCTGAGCACGGGCATCGGCGGCGGCGACGCGGACCGCTCCGACTACGTCGCCTTCCTCGTGCCGGGCCTGCTGCTGATGACCATCGGCAGCACCACGATCGGCACCGCGGTGTCCATCTCCAACGACATGACCGAGGGCATCATCGCCCGCTTCCGCACCATGGCGATCCACCGCGGCTCCATACTCATCGGGCACGTCGTCGGCAGCGTCCTGCAGGCCGTCCTGAGCGTCGTCTTCGTCGGTGTGGTCGCCTTCGCCATCGGCTTCCGCTCCACCGACGCCACCGTCCTGGAATGGCTCGCGGCCTTCGGACTGCTCGTCCTGTTCGCCACGGCCCTCACCTGGATCGCCGTCGGGATGGGCATGGTCAGCCCCAACGCCGAGGCGGCGAGCAACAACGCGCTGCCGCTGATCTTCCTGCCCCTGATCTCCAGCACGTTCGTCCCGATCGACGCGATGCCCGGCTGGTTCCAGCCGGTCGCCGAGTACCAGCCGTTCACCCCCGTCATCGAGTCCCTGCGCGGCCTGCTGCTCGGCAGCGAGATCGGCCACAACGGGTGGCTCGCGATCGCCTGGAGCCTGGCGCTGACCCTTCTCGGCTACCTCTGGTCGAAGTCGGTGTTCAACCGCGACCCCAGGTGACCGCCGTGACGGCGCGGGCACGCCCCGCCGCACGGCCACCGCCCCAGGGCGGCGTACCCCCGGCACCACGCCGGAGTACGCCGCCCTTTCCGCGTACGGCTACAGTGCTTCCCGGGCCGTGACTGGCGCTGAGGTGGAGCACCACCGGGGAGCGGCCCGGCGAGATGCCGAATGCCGGTGCGCCTGGGCGAGTGGTCAGCAATGCCCGGGAGACACGAATGCCCGCACAGCTCATGGACGGAACCGCTCTCGCGCGGCGCCTCGTCGAGGAGACCACCGCCGCGGCCGCCGACATCACCCGGCGCACGGGAACCGCCCCCTGCCTGGCGACGGTCCTGGTGGGCGAGGACCCCGCGTCCGTCACCTATGTCCGCATGAAGAGGAACCGGTGCGCCAAGGCCGGCATCGGGTCGCGCCACATCGCCCTGCCCGCCTCGACCACGACGGCCGAACTGGTCGCGACGATCGCGGATCTGTCCGCCGATCCGGACGTGCACGGCATCCTGATGCAGCATCCCGCCGGCCCGCACATCGACGAGCGTGCGGCGTTCGAGGCCATCGCCCCGGAGAAGGACGTCGACGGGGTCACGATGCACTCCTTCGCCGCGATGGGCTTCGGACTTCCCGGGTTCGTGTCCTGCACGCCCGGCGGGATCATGCGGCTGCTCGACGCGTACGACGTCGGCCTCGCGGGCAAGCGCGCCGTGGTGGTCGGCCGCAGCGCGATCCTCGGCAGGCCGGTCGGGATGCTGCTGCTCGCGGGGGACGCCACCGTGACGTACTGCCACTCGCGCACCGCGGACCTGCCGGCGATCGTCCGGGAGGCGGACATCGTCGTCGCGGCCGTGGGCCGGCCCCGGCTGATCCGCGGCGAGGACATCAAGCCCGGCGCGGTCGTGATCGACGCCGGGTACAACGCGGGCAACGTCGGCGACGTCGACTTCGACACCGCCCGCGCCCGGGCCGGCCTGATCACTCCCGTCCCCGGCGGGGTCGGGCCGATGACCATCGCGGTCCTGCTCGCGCAGACCGTGCGGGCCGCCGCACACCAACTGGGGGTGCAGGCGCGCTGACGTCCGCGACCGCCCGCCGGCCCCACGGCACGTCAGAGGATCGGCGGGCGGCCCAGGCGGGTCATGCGCCAGACCGTGCGCCACCGCATCGGGCGGCGCGGGCCGCACGGTGTCCGCAGGCCCTCGAAGAAGCCGCCCCACCACGCCCGCAGACTGCCCGGCGACCGCGTCCGCAGCGTGGTGAGGACGATCCACACGCCCAGGTGGACGGGGACCAGGGCCGCCGGCAGGCGGCGCCGGGCCAGCCAGACGCGGTTCCGCGCGGTGAACCGGTAGTGGCCCGCGTGCCGGGCGGGGGACGTCCTCGGGTGCTGCAGGACGAGGTCCGGCTCGTACAGGATCCGCCAGCCCGCGTCGAGCGCCCGCCAGGCGAGGTCGGACTCCTCGTGGCCGAAGAAGAACTCCCCCGGCCACAGGCCGATCTGCCGGAGCATGGGCATCGAGAGGCCGTGGCCCCCGCCCAGGAAACCGGTGACCTCACCGCCGCGCATCGGATCGGCGGCCCCGGGCCTCGGCACCCAGCGGCGCTCCGTGTGGCCGTGCTCGTCGGCGACCCTGAACCCGACGATGCCGAGCCGCGGGTCCTCGGCGAACAGCCGCCGGACCGTGCGGAACACGTCGTCGGCGACGAGCAGGCCGTCGTCGTCCAGTTCGACCACGACGTCGACATCGCCCGCGTCCCGCAGCAGGCGCAGGGCGACGTTGCGGCCGCCGGGGCAGCCCAGGTTGTCCGTCAGCGGGACCTTCGTGGCGTCCGTCGCGACATCGGTGAGCGGCGTCGCGTTCCCCACCAGCACGACCCGCTCGGCCGCGACGTCCTGCTTCTCCACCGACGCGAGCAGGGCCTCCAGTTCACGCGGACGCGTGCCCATGGTCACGACGACGACTCCGATACGCGGCAGTGACATGAGGGCGAACTCCAGTGGTCGGCGGCGACGCCGATGCTAGTGCCTGATCACCCGTGTCCGCCCTGCTGAGGAGTGCGTGCCATTAGTCTGCGCGGTGTGATCGATTCCGGTTCGGACCCCGACGACACCGAACTCGCCGTGGCCGCCGCACGCGCGGGCGCCGCCATCGTGCGTGCCGGGTTCGGCGAACGGCTCGCCCGCGTCGACAAGGGCGCAGGGGACTTCGCGACCGCCGCCGACATCGAGTCCGAGCGGGCGATCGTGGGTGTCATCCGCGCCGCCAGGCCCGATGACGCGCTGCTCGGCGAGGAGGGCGGACGGCAGGGCGCCGCCGGTGCCGAACGCCAGTGGCTGGTGGACCCGTTGTGCGGCACGCTGAACCACGCCGCCGGCATGCTGTGCGTGGCGGTCAACGTGGCGCTGCTCGGCGGTCCCGCGGCGGTCGCCGACCCCTTCGCCGACGAGGTGTTCCTGACCGACGGCCGAAGCGCCCGCGTCCGGCGCGACGGAGCCGACGCGCCCCTGACACCCACATCGGCCACGCGGCTCGTGGACGTGAACCTGGACCCGCCGTTCCCCGGCGCGCCCGCGTTCCGGGCCACGGACGTGCTGGCCCATCCGGTGTTCATCGAACGGTTCCGGCCCCGGGTCGTCTCCACGTCGCTGGCGCTGGCCTGGGTCGCTGCGGGCAGGCGCGCCGCGTACGTCACGGACGGCGGCGACCTCTCGGAAAGCGTGCACTTCGCCGCCGGCATCGCCCTGTGCCGGGCGGCCGGCTGCGTGGTCACCGGCATCGACGGCGCCCCCGTCGGACAGGGCGCCCGCGGCCTGGTGGCCGCGGCGGACGCCGACACACACGCCCTCCTGATGTCGATCATCCACGGCGCCCCCGGCTCCGGTGACGGCGGGCCGCGGGGCGGCCGGAGGAGGGCACCGCGGCGCCCGGGACGCCGTCAGCGCACGCGCCGGAGTCTGGTCCAGCCGGACCAGCCGCGTTCCTCCAGCAGCTCGATGAGCCTGCGGGCCGGTGGCACGGCGTCGAAGGCCAGCGCGTCCATCAGCCGGGCGAACGACGGCTCGACGCCGGTGTCGTCGACATAGTCGTCGCCCTCTTCGTCGGCCATCTGCGTGAGGTGGGCGGCCAGTTCGTCGGCGAGGTCGGCCAGCAGCGGATCGTCGTCGGGCCGGTCGAGGGCACGGCTCAGGGTCCGGTAGAAGCCGGCGAACCGCGGGTCGGCGATCTGCTCGCGCTTGCGCGCCACCCACTCCGCGACCCGCTCGGGCGAGCGCGCGGCCAGCGGGATCCAACCGTCGCGTTCCACCCGGACGATCCGCTCGTCCACGCCCAGTGCCCGCAGCCGGTCGAGATGCGCGACCACTTCCGGCGGCAGCGCCAGGCCGTCCCCGGCGGCGAGGCGGGCGATCCGCTCGCGAAGGCGCTGCCGTTCCCGGATCTCCGACCGCAGCCGCTCGTCGATCGAGGCGACCGCCGTGGCGAACTCCTCCTCACCGGCCCGCAGCAGTTCCCGGACGCGCGCCAGCGGGACGCCCGCCCCGGCGAGGGTGCGGATGCGGATGAGTTCGACGACGGCTCCGGCGTCGTATCGCCGGTAGCCGGCGTGGTCACGCTCGGGCTCCGGCAGCAACCCCCTGGCGTGGTAGTGCCGCACCGCGCGCACCGTCACCCCGGCGTACGACGCCAGCTCGCCGATGGTCAGCATGGATTCGGTCCCCCGGTGTCTGCTCAGCGGGCCGGACGGTACGCGGTCCCGATGATCCGCGCGATCTTCGGGGCGTGCGTGAGGACGAGCCCGTGGTCGGCGTCCAGCCAGGTCGCGGACACGTGCGGCCGCTCGCGGACGAGGCGTTCGGCGCCCGCGCGCCAGAGCCGGTTGTGCCGCGGAGCGCGCCCCTCGGTGCTGTCACCGGCGATCGCGGTGGACATGATCATGGTGATCGGCCGGTCGATGCGACGATACCGGTCGAGGAGCGAGGAGCGGACCACGTCGACCTCCAGGTTCAGGGCGTGGATCTCCTCGGCGGTGAGCAGCACCCGCCGTGCGGCGTTGCCGATGTGCCCGGTCGTCTGCCGCGTCGCCAGGTCTTCGGCCAGGGCGCGGAACGCCGCCGTGTCGGCCTCGGTGATGAACGGCTCGGGGAGCGGGTTCGCCCCGTCGACGAGGACGAGACCCGCGAAGCCGCCGGGATGCGCGGCGGCATGGTGCACGGCCAGGTCCGCGCCCAGGGAGTAGCCCACGAGCAGGGGCGCCTCCCAGGCCGGGGCGAGGCGTGACGTCTTCGCCAGCACGGCGCCGAGGTCGCTCAGGAACCCGTCGAACGAGTAGCGGTCGGCGGCCGAGGACAGGCCGTGGCCCCGGAGGTCGAATGTCACCACGTCGTGGTCGCGCCGCAGGAGCCCGATCAGTTCGCGCAGGTCGTCCTGTGTCGTGTTGAGCCCAGGACACAGGACCAGCGGGCGCCCTCGGCCACCGCGGGAGACCGCGATCGTGACACCGTCGTGGTCGATCGTGAAGTGCCTCATCTTCTGTCGCCTCTCTCGTCCGGCTCCCCGTCGTGCCCGGCCATGCTGCGGGGTTGCCCCTGCGTCAGGGTCAACCGCGCGGTGCCCGCGGGGGAGCCCCGACCCGCGCACGGCCGGTGGCGTCGGACGACCGTAGGATGGGCGGGTTCCCACCATCCGCGACGACCCTCTGGACCGAACGTGACACGCCTCGGCGACTCCGTGAAGCGCGCCACCGCGCTGCTGACGCAGGACCTCTCCTCCGCCGCCACCGTGCGGGAGCTGCTGACGGAGACGAGCGCCCGGCGTTATCTGGATCTCTCCGACCTGCCGCCGGCCGAGCAGGCCGAGCTGGTCGCCGCCGGTGCCGTGAACATCCTGCCGTCCGCCGAGTCGCTCACCGAGCGCATCGACGCCGCCCGCGCCGAGGGGCGCGGCCTGCACGTCAAGCTCGGCATCGACCCCACCGGCAGCGACGTCCACATCGGGCACGCCGTCCCGATGATCGTGCTGAGCCGCTTCCAGCGGATGGGGCACGACGTGACGCTGATCATCGGCGACATCACGGCGCGGATCGGCGACCCGAGCGGCCGGTCGACGGAGCGCCCGCCGCTCACCGACGAGGACATCGCGCGCAACCTCGCGGGGTACCGGGAGCAGGTCCGGCCGTTCTTCGACTTCGACCGGGTCAGGTTCCGGCACAACAGCGAGTGGCTCGCCGGGATCACGCTCCCCCGGCTCATCGGCATCCTGTCGCAGGTGTCCGCGTCCGCGCTGCTCCAGCGCGAGGACTTCCGCACCCGCCTGGAGGCCGGGCACGGCCTGTCGATGTCGGAGCTGATCTACCCGGTCGCCATGGCGATCGACTCGGCCGAGATCGAGTGCGACGTGGAGCTCGGCGGCGTCGACCAGCTCCTCAACCTCCAGATGGGGCGGCGCGTCATGGAGATCTACGGGCAGCGTCCGCAGCTCGTCGTCACCATGCCGCTGATCGAGGGCACCGACGGGTCGGGCGCGAAGATGTCCAAGTCGAAGGGCAACTACATCGGCCTGTCCGCGTCCGCCGACGACCTGTTCGGCAAGGCCATGTCGATCCCGGACCGGCTGATGGACCCGTGGCTGCGGTCCCTCACCGAGTGGACCGACGCCGAGGTGATGCTCACCACACAGCGGATCGCCGACGGGACGCTGCACCCGATGGACCTGAAGCGGGTCCTGGCCGGCGAGATCGTGGCCGCCCTGTACGACGTGGACACGGCGATGGCGGCGCGCGAGGCGTTCGCGGCGCAGTTCTCGCGCCGGAGCTTCACCGAGGTCGAGGCGCTGCCCGAGGTGTCCCTCGCGGCCCACGGCGCCGAGGCCGTGACGGCGGTGCTGACCGGCGTCCTCGGCTTCGCGGCGTCGGCGTCGGCGGCGCGGCGGCTCGCCAAGCAGAACGGGCTGCGGCTCGTCGTGGAGGAGGCCGGCGGGCAGCGGACCGAGGTCCTGGCCGAGGGTGACGCGCTGCGGCCCCTCGCCGAGATCGTCGCCGAGCGCGCGGGCGGTGCCCCCGGGGGCGTGTACCTGAAGGCCGGGCGGAAGCTGGCCCGGGTCGCGTCCTGAGCCGCGGACGGCAGGCGTACCGTGGACGCGGGTGATGTGACATGCGTACGCGGACAGGGAAGAAGCCGGCCGGTGGCGGCGAGGTCTACCGGATCACGGGTGCCCGCCAGGGGCTGACCGACGATGTGCGGGGACGGCAGCGGCGGTACGTGATCTCGATGCTGATCCGGACCGTCGCCGTCATCGCGACCGTGCTGCTGTGGAACGTGAGCAGGCCCGTCGCGGTCGTCACGCTGGTGGCGGGCGCGCTGCTGCCGTACATCGCCGTCGTCGTCGCGAACGCCGGCCGGGAGAACGTGCCGTCCCTCCCGTCCGCACTTCTCACGTCGGGACGGTCCGCCCTGCCGCCGGCCGACGAGCACCTGCACAACCGGAACTGACCCTTCCGGGGGCGCGCGGAGGGCGGGCGCGAGGGGCGGGAAGGCGTGAAACAGTAGCGGCCCGGCGCGAATTGACGCGTTCCACTGCGCTGGGACGGGCATTGCATGTCATACTTCTAGAGCGCTCCGCATCCCCCGTCGGAGCGACGTTACGACGCCGGGCGGCTCCCCCCGTGGCTGCCCGGCGTCGCCGTGTGCCGAGGTGTTTTCCGGCGCCGCACTAAGCTTTCCCCCGCCCGTCCCCGCCGCGACCGCGCGTCCGGTGTGGAAGAAGTGCGGGTGTGATGCGACCGTGAAGGGTGGGACATGTGATGAACGAGCCGGGTGGTGCGCCGGACGGGGACGCCGCCGTCGTGTGTTCCGCGAAGGCGTGCCGGGCGCCGGCGGAGTGGGTCCTCGCGTGGAACAACCCGAAGCTCCACACGCCCGAGCGGCGCAAGACGTGGACGGCGTGCGAGGACCACCGCGAGTATCTGTCGCACTTCCTCGGGGTGCGGGGCTTCCTGAAGGAGGTCGTCGCGCTGGGCGAGTGGGAGGACCGGCCGGCCGGCGCGGCCGGGGGGTCAGCCGCCGATCGCTGACATCGGGCGCTCCGGCTGCGTGAAGCCGGGGGTGTCCAGTCCCGAGCCCGCCTTCTTGCCCCACATCGCGGCCCGCCACAGGCGGGCCAGCTCCGTGTCGTCGGCGCCGCCGCGCAGGGCGCCGCGCAGGTCCGTCTCCTCGCGGGCGAACAGGCAGTTCCGCACCTGGCCGTCCGCCGTGAGCCTGGTCCGGTCGCAGGCGCGGCAGAACGGGCGCGTGACGGACGCGATGACGCCGACCCGGTGCGGGCCGCCGTCGACCAGCCAGCGTTCGGCCGGGGCCGAGCCGCGCAGGCCGCCGTCCTCCGGGGTGAGGGCGAAACGGGTGCGGAGGGACGCGAGGACGGCGTCGGCCGTGACCATGCCGTCGCGCTGCCAGCCGTGCTGGGCGTCCAGCGGCATCTGCTCGATGAACCGGAGTTCGTAGCCGTGGGCGATGGCCCAGGCGAGGAGGTCGGGGGCCTCCGTGTCGTTGACGCCGGGCATGAGGA
Source organism: Streptomyces sp. RFCAC02 (assembly GCF_004193175.1). Taxonomy (NCBI): domain Bacteria; kingdom Bacillati; phylum Actinomycetota; class Actinomycetes; order Kitasatosporales; family Streptomycetaceae; genus Streptomyces; species Streptomyces sp. RFCAC02. Next base: position 890,644 of record NZ_SAUH01000001.1, read on the forward strand.
CCGAGTTGACCTTCACGGGGGTGAGCCCGGCGGCGCGGGCCGCGTCGAGGCCGGCGAGGACGTCGGCGTGCCGGCGGCGGCGGGTGAGGCGGTGGAACGTCTCCGGATCGAGGGTGTCGAGGGAGACGTTGACCCGGTCGAGGCCCGCGGCGCGCAGGGCGGCCGCGGTGCGGGCGAGCCCGACGCCGTTCGTCGTGAGGGAGAGGCGTGGCCGGGGGGCGAGCGCCGCGCAGCGCTCGACGATGCCGACGAGGCCGGGGCGGAGCAGCGGCTCACCACCGGTGAACCGGACGTCGGTGACACCGAGTTCGCGGACGGCGAGGCCGACGAGGCGGACGATCTCGTCGTCCGTCAGCAGCTCGGGCCGGCCGAGCCAGGCGAGCCCTTCCTCCGGCATGCAGTACGTGCAGCGGAGATTGCACCGGTCGGTGAGGGAGACGCGCAGGTCGGTTGCCCTGCGGCCGTGGGTGTCGAGCAGCATGGGGGGAACCTCCGCCGCGTTCGCGCCTGGTCGTTTCTGGCCAGTTCTTCCGGGCCGGATACCGGCAGCGTACGTCACGGGTCCGACAGCGGACCGGAGGCGATCGGGCCGCGTGCCCGGGACCTTCGCCAACTGGCGGGCGGCGCACGCGGCGTGGCGGGCACGCGCGGCGGGCGGTGTCAGAGGCGGCCCGTATCCTCTGAAACCATGCTCGAAGACCAGCAGGCACACGCGCTGAACGTCCCCGCCCCGGTGGCGGTCCCGTCGGCTCCGCTCGGTCCCTGGCCCTCGGGCTATCCGACCGGTTACGCGGTGGTGGACGTGGAGACGACCGGGCTGGCCGTCCAGGACCGCGTCGTCTCGGCCGCCGTGTACCGGCTGACCGCGCGCGGGGACGTGGAGGACCACTGGTACACGACCGTCAATCCGCAGCGCGATCCGGGGCCTGTGCACATCCACGGGCTGACGGCGTCGATGCTGGCGGACGCGCCGCTGTTCGCCGACATCGCGGACGAGCTGGCCGACCGCCTCGCCGGGCGCGTCCTCGTCGCGCACAACGCGAAGTTCGACTGGTCGATGCTGGCCCACGAGTACGCGCGCGCGGGCCGTGTGGCGCCCGTGAAGCAGCGGTTGTGCACCATCCACCTGGCGAAGGCCCTCGCCCTGCCGCTGCCCAACCACCGTCTGGAGACGCTCGTCTCCTACTGGGGCGTCGAGCAGCGGCGCGCGCACCACGCGCTGGACGACGCGCGGGTGCTGGCCGAGGCGTTCCGGCCGAGCCTGCACCAGGCCGCGGGGACGGGCCTGCCGCTGCCGCTGCTGGCGTGCCTGCCGGTGACGCGGTGGAGCGACGCGCCGGCCGTCCCGTCGCCGGCCCAGGCGGCCAGGGGCGTGCGGTGGGGCACGGGGCGCCGGATGGTGAAGCGGCGGCCGCCCTGCCTGTGGGGCAACCCGGGGCGGTACGAACCGGGCGGGCGTCTCGTGCAGGGCATGCGGGTGGCGTTCTCCGGCGACACCGAGACCGACCGCGAACTGCTGGAGGACCAGGCGTTCGACGCGGGCCTCCACATCGCGACGAGCGTGTCGCGGCTGACGAGCCTCCTCGTCACCAACGACCCGCTCGCCCCCACCAGCAAGGCCGTCCGTGCCCGCCAACTGGGCACGCCCGTCGTGGACGAGGTGACGTTCACCCGCCTCCTGGGCGACGTGGCGCCCGGCACGCCGGTGCCCGACGAGGACCCTGCGGACGGCTGAGGCAGGGCGCTCCGGTACGGTCGGGTGGTGTGTACCGGTTTCTGCTGTCGCGGCAATGGGTGGTCCTCACCCTCATCGCGCTGATCCTGATCCCGAGCATGATCTGGCTCGGGTTCTGGCAGCTCCACCGCCATGAGCAGCGGGTGGCGCGCAACGACCTGATCGGCGCGTCCCTGTCGGCGCCCGTCGTGCCGGTGGACGAGCTGACCGCCGTGGGCGGGGAGCCGGCCGACGGCGACCGGTACCGGCGGGTCACGGCGGAGGGCACCTACGACACGGACCACCAGGTCGTGGTGCGCAACCGCAGCTCGAACGACGAGTCGATCGGGTACTGGGTGCTGACGCCGCTGCTGCGCGACGACGGCACGGCGGTACTCGTGAACCGTGGCTGGATCTCCTCGGGCGACGACCCGACGGCGGTCCCCGACGTGCCGGCGCCGCCGGACGGCGAGGTCACGGTGACGGGGCGGCTCATGCCGGACGAGACGACCGGGAACACCGGCATCCGTGAACGCTCCGGGCTGCCGGACGGCATGGTCATGATGATCAACAGCGAGGAGCGGTCGGCCGCGATGGACGGCGTGCCGACGCTCGGCGGCTATCTCGCGCTGACGGAGACGTCGCCGGCGCCGGCGGACGCGGCGGCGCAGCCCGAGCTGCTGAAGGACCCGGACCACACGAGCATCGGGTCGCACCTCGCGTACGCGATCCAGTGGTGGCTGTTCACGGCGGGCGTGCCGGTGGGGTGGGTGATCCTGTTCCGGCGGGAGATCGCCGACCAGCGGGCCGCGGCCGGGAAGGCGGCCAAGAAGGCGGCCGGGGCCGCGGGCACGCCGGATGCCGGGCCGGTCGCCGGGAAGTCAACCGCGGGGGCCGGCGTCACTCCCTGACCTCCCGTGCGGTCGGGCCGGTCACGCGGCGGGCGGGTGGAGCGCGGTGATGCCGGCGAGGACGAGATCGACCCCGGCGATGAACTGCTCGCGGTCGTCGTGCTCGCGCAGCCGGCCGGCGACGGCCCGCGTGAACGGGTAGGCGTCCGGGGCGAGCCCCTCCCACGCCGCCGACACCCCGTCGAGGAAGGCGGCACGGTCCCCGCCGGGCGGGGCGGTGCGGGCGCTCGCGGTGTTGGCGGCGTTCTGGCCGGCGGCGCCGAGGACGTAGTGCATCAGCGCCGAGGTCACGGTGAACCAGCTCTCCTCGGGCACCCCGAGCGCGCCGACGTGCCGGCCGATGCCCTCGAAGATCCGCGGCACGACCGTCCCCGCGGGGCTGCGGGAGAGCTGCGTGGCGAGCTGGGGCGCGAGCCACGGGTGCCGTTCGGTCGCCTCGAAGAGGCCGAGCGCGACGGCGCGGACGCCGTCGCGCGGTGACGCGGCAGGAGCGGCCGCCCCGACGGCGGCGGCGACGACCGCGTCGGTGGCGGCGCCCAGCAGCTCGTCCTTGTTCGCGACGTGCCAGTAGATCGCGCCGGGGCCGGTGGCGAGGCGCTCGGTCAGCGCCCGGAACGTCAGCCCCTTCTCCCCGTGTGTGTCGAGCAGCTCGACGGCCGCGCCGACGATGCGCTCGCGGGAGAGCGGTTCCTCCCGTCGCTCGGAGCGACGCGTCCTCGGTGCCATGGGGCCATCCTGACACACCTCGCTGGAACGACGTTCCAGCTTGACATTCCTGGAACGCCGTTCCACGGTGGGTATGGAACGGCGTTCCACACACCCCAGGGAGACACCATGACCCCCCACGTCACGATCATCGGCGCCGGACTCGGCGGCCTCACGCTCGCCCGCGTCCTGCACGTCCACGGCATCCCCGCCACCGTCCACGAGGCGGAGCCCTCCCCGACGGCACGCGCCCAGGGCGGGATGCTCGACATCCACGCGCACAACGGCCAGCCGGCCCTCGCGGCCGCCGGGCTGACCGGGGAGTTCCGCCGCCTCGTCCTCGCGGGCCGGGAGGCGGCACGGGTGCTCGCCCCCGACGGGACCGTACTGTTCGACGAGCCCGACGACGGCACGGGCTCACGCCCCGAGGTGCTGCGCGGCGAGCTGCGGCGCATGCTGCTCGACTCACTGCCGGCCGGCACCGTCCGGTGGGGCCGCAAGGTCGGCGGCGTCCGCTCCCTCGGGGACGGCCGCCACGAGGTGGCCTTCACCGACGGCAGCACCGAGGTCACGACCCTGCTGGTCGGCGCGGACGGCGCCTGGTCACGGGTCCGGCCGCTCCTGTCCGCCGCCGCACCCGAGTACACCGGCATGTCGTACGTCGAGACCTGGCTGTCCGACGCCGACACCCGGCACCCCGCGAGCGCGGCGGCCGTCGGCGGCGGCTCGATGTTCGCGCTCGCGCCGGGGAAGGGCATCACGGCGCACCGGGAGACCGGCGGGACGCTCCACACGTATGTGGCACTCCGCGAGCCGCGCGACTGGTTCGCGGCCGTCGACTTCACCGACCCGGCCGCGTCCGCCGCACGGATCGCCCAGGAGTTCGACGGCTGGGCGCCGGAGCTGACCGCGCTGATCACCGGGGGCGACTCCGCGCCGGTCCTGCGGCCCCTCCACGCGCTGCCCGACGAGCACCGGTGGGAGCGTGTGCCGGGCGTGACGCTGCTCGGCGACGCCGCCCACCTCATGATCCCGTCCGGCGAGGGCGCCAACCTGGCCATGCAGGACGCGGCGGAACTCGGCAACGCCATCGCCGCGCGGCCGGACGACATCGAGGCCGCGCTCGGGACTACGAGCGGGAGATGTTCCGGCGCTGCGCGGCGGAGGCCGCCGACGCGGCCGACCTCCACGAGCGCATGTTCGGCGACGACGCGCCCCACGGCCTGATCGGCCTGTTCACCGGCCAGGCCGAAGCAGCGTGAGGAAGAGGCGTACGCCCCGTACGCGCAGCCCGGTGACCACGCCGCCGCGATCCCGCTCCGCCCGCGTTCATGACCGGCCCGGACGCAGCTCAGACCCAGGTGCGGGAGCACAGCACCAAGCGGTAGCCGTCCGGGTCGGTGATCGTCACCCCGTGCTCGTCCCAGTACGGATTGTGTGCCGGAACGCGGGTGCCGCCGAACGCGACCAGGCGGTCGATCAGGGACGCGTCCGCCGGCCTGCCGAGGTAGACGACGAACAGGTCGTCCACCGTCGGGGTCGGCTCCAGCGGCCGCCCCGGGTCGTACGTGAGTTCGAGATGCCAAGCGGCGCCGGGCGGGCCGACCATCAGCAGGTCGTGCTCGTCCGGAACGCGCCCGGTCGTGCGCCACAGCACGGCCAGGCCGAGGCCGTCCACCCAGAAGCGTTCGGCGGCGGCGAGGTCCCGCGAGGGCCGGGCCACCCGGACCGGGACGGTGGAGTCGATCATGCCGAACCCTCCGGGGCGGCCCACCGGACGGGGCCGCCGACGCACGGGGCGCCGAACAGCTCGGCGTCTGCCTCGCCACGCGTCATCCGGCCGGGTGGGCGCAGGTCGAGAGGGCCGGGAGGTCTCCGGGTCGGGGACCCCGCCCGGGGAGGGACGGGTGTCATCCGAAGATCGCGGTGGGTTCGCCGGTGTACCAGGTGTTGTCGATGCGGAGCCGACGGATGACCCAGCGGTCGCCGTCGCGGACCAGGTCGACTTCGTAGGGGTTCTTCAGCAGCGCGTGGGTGGCGGGGTCGGCGATGAGCAGGTGCTGGGCTTCCACCAGGGCCGTGAGCCGGGCGGTGTCACCGTCGATACGGATCCGCGTGTTGGTGATCTGGTGAGTGGTGTCCACCCGGCCGGTGAACATGGCCAGGATGGTGGTGACGATGGTGTCGCGCCCGGACATCAGCGGCGGCTCGGCCCCCCACTTGGCCGCGGCCGGGCGGAAGTCCAGCTCGGCGTCTGCGGCGAAGGCCGAGGCGAACAGCTCCTTGTCCTTCAGATCCTGGCCCAGGCCGAAGCGGAGGAGCGCGTCGGTGATCTCCGCACGGTCCCTGAGTTCCGCGACGGCCGCGGCGGTGTCGCGCGCGGGGGCGGTCAGGGCGCGGTCGCGAGTGACGTACATGAAGTTCTCCTGTGCACGTGAGGTGGCCTTTCAACGGCTCCGATCCTGCTGCGGTCCGGACAGGGCATCAATGCGCATCTGCTGAACGACCGTGAAGCGTCGGTCAACGATGGGAGGAGCGGGATGCCGGAGCGGCACGAGGTGGAGGCGTTCCTGACGCTCGCCGATGAGCTGCACTCCGGCCGCACCGCCGAGCGGCTGCACGTCTCCACCGCCCGGGTCGGCCAGACCGTCGCCGGACTGGAGCGCCGCATCGGCGTCCTGTTGTCCGACCGCACCAGCCGCCGGGTGGAGCCGCCCCCGCCGGAACGGCAGTCGTACGAAGGGATACGCCCCGCCTGGTCCCGGATCACCCACGCGTACGAGCGGGCCGTCGACGCCGGGAGGGGACTGACCGGGCTGCCGCGGATCGCCTCCACCGGGCCGCCGACCGGCAGCGGCGGGCGGACCGGCTGCGCGAGGCCGTCACCGCCGCGACCGGCCCGCGCGGCCTCGGCGTCTACCTCGTCCTGCCCGTCGCCGCCCGGTCCCAGGAGGACGGCCGCCCCTGACCCGAACGCCGCTCCGGCGCGCGGGGCGGGCTGTCCCGCTGGAGCGCGAACAGGTCGGCCCACTGCTCGGCCGTCAGCGTCTTCGGCAGGGCCGTGGACAGCGCCCGGTTCGCCCGCAGCCAGGCCCGGAGCCGCCCCTGCGCGGCCCGGGGCACGGCGGCGCGCAGGATCTCGGCGAGCCCCCGCCCCCGGCCGGTGAACACCCGCTGGACGAACGCCCGGTACCGCTCGCCGTCCGCCGGGTCCACGAGGGGCCTGTCCCGCCGCGTCGCGGTCATCAGCCCGCCGTCGACGCCGGGGCGCGGACGGAACGCGGCGGCGGGTACGCGGCGGACGAGCCGGAAGTCGTACCACGGCCACCACTGGGCCGTCATCATCGTCGCGCCGCCCACACCGGCGCGGCGGCGGGCCACCTCCCACTGCACGAGCAGCACGGCGTCCGTCCAGCCGGGGGCGTGCAGGACGCGGCGGAGCATGGCCGTCGTCTGGTGGAACGGCAGGTTGCCGACGAGGACGTGGGGCGTGCTGGGGAGGGGGTGGCGCAGGAAGTCCGCGCGGACGACGCGCGTGGGCGGCTGGACGCGGCGCGCGAGCCGGGCGGCACGCCGGTCGTCGATCTCGATGCCGGTCAGCGGCCTGCCCAGCCGCTGGAGGGGAGGGTGAGGGCGCCGTCGCCGGCGCCGATCTCCACGACCGGGCCGCCGGTGGCGGCGACGAGGCCCACGACGGTGTCGATGACGGCGGGGTCGATGAGGAAGTTCTGGCCCAGTTCATGACGGCCGGGACGGTGGGTGTGCACAGGATCTCCGCGGCTTCGAGGGAAGCCGGGCAGCACGGAGCGGGCCGCCCGGCGGGGTCGCACTCGGGCGGCGGTTCCTCGGAGGGTTCGCGAAGACCGCCGCTACGGGCGGCGGGGCCTCGTCATCGCTGCTGCTGCGAAAGCGGACGCACACATGCCGCCCACGCTACCCGGACGACCCGCTCCCCCGGCAACCGCTTTTCCGCGCACGGCCGGTGAACCGGCGGTCCGGACAAAGGGTCCTGCCGCGCCGTGCGCAGCGAGTGGAAGCACCCGCCCCCCGTCGTACGGTCGCCGCCGGTGACCTACCGGGAGATGCGGGAGCCGGCCGGCCACCTCCCGTTCCCGTACGGCGTCGCCCGGCAGAAGAGGACCGGAGACGTCAGCTCACGCGCTCGGGGGCGTGGCCCGCCGAGCGCAGGCGCACCTCTGCCGGCAGTTCCCGCAGGCCGGCGGAGACGCGGGCGTTCTCGATCGCGACGGTGCGCAGCGCCGTCAGCGCCTCGTCGGGGCGGGCCTGCGGCGCCAGGATCAGACCCACCCGCAGCCGGGGCTGCGCGCGGCGGCCGATCAGGGTGACGCGCGCCCGGTCGATCCCGGGGAGCGCCTCCGCCTCCGCCGCGATCACCTCCTCCAGCGCACGCCCCCGCAGCACGGCGGACCCGCCGTCGCCCGTGTCGACCGCCACCGCGCCGAGCCGGGGGCGCCGTGCCTGCGCGAACAGCCACCACAGCGCCAGCAGCAGCACGACCGACAGCACGGCGATCACCACCGGCCACCACCAGCCCTGCGAACGGAGGTGGAGCCGTTCGGCGTGGCTCAGGATCACGTCGTCCGTCCGGTGCCACGGCCAGGGACGGCCGGACGGCACGACCCCGGCCGCCGTGGCGAGGCCCGCCAGGCCGGCGAGGACCAGCAGCAGGCCGACGAGGGCGAGGAGAACACGGTTCATGACGCGGAGCACGGGGTCTGCCGCTCCTTTCCTGCGCGTGGTCCCGGACCCTAGCGTTTCGCGGGCCGGTGGACGTGGACGGTGAGGGACGGCTGCCGCGCCAGGCCGAGGCCGCGCACGGCGTCCGTGAGGACGGCGTCGAGGTCGGCCCGCACCACGTCGAGGTCGCGGAAGTGCGCCTCGGCCCACACCGTGACGCGGCGCCCGCCGGCCTTGACACGGACCGCGCGCACCCCGGAGACCTCCAGGGCGCGGTCCCGCAGGACCACGGCGGCGGCACCCCGTTCGATGCCGGCGCGGACGTGCTCGGCGGCGCGGCGGCGCATCGGGAGAACCGTCCGCAGGCCGGGCGTGAGCGCGAGCGCGAGCAGCCACGCGCCGAGCAGGACGGCCACGACGCAGCCCGTCACCACCCAGGCGCCGTCCACGGCACGCGCCGCGAGGTCGTCGGCGAGGCGGCGGCGCCACTGGGCCGCCGGCCGGTCGGCGCGGACGGCGATCACGTCGTAGAGCAGCGGGCCGCACGTCACGACGACGGCGGCCGCGGTCAGGGCGGCCGGGACGCGGCGCTCGGACCAGAACCGGCCGGCCGCGCGGCCGTCCCGCGCCGGCGGGCGGTCCTCGCCGCGCTCCGTACCGGTCTCCGCGCCGGTGCCGGGGGGCGCGCTCACTGGACCCGTCTCCTGCCCGCGCCCGCGGAGCCGGCGCTGTGCGGCGAGTGCAGGCGCGTGATCTCCAGCTCTATGGCGCTGGTCTCCATGCCCGCGAGCTCCCGCAGCCGTTCCGCGATCCGGCCGCGCACGGCGCGGCAGCGGGCGGCGATGTCGCACGGGTAGCCCAGTTCGAACTCGACCCGCACGCCGGCGAGACCGCCGGTGCCCGCCGGGCCGGGCGGGCGGCGCACGACCGCCGTCGCGCGCGGCCTGGCGTCCGGCGTGCGCGGGCGCGTGTTCTCCGGGCCGGCGCGCAGGGCCTCCCACGCCGCCTGGGCGGCGAGCTTGGCGACCACGCGCTCCGAGACCCGGGTCGTGCCGCGCTCGGCGGCGGGCACGGGCGCCGTCAGGACCGGCTCCACGGGTCAGCCCCGCCGGTCGTCGCGGCGTTCGCGGTCACGGGGCCGGAAGAAGTCCCCCGGGTCCAGGTCGCCGTCGGCGAACCTGCCGAACCCGATCGCCCCCAGGGCGGCCACCAGCAGAAAGGCGGCGAACCCGCCGAAGTACCCGGCGAAACCGAGTGCCATGCCGGCGATCATGCCGGCCACAGCCATGTTCATCCTGCGCTCCTCGGGTCACGTGCCCCGCGTGCCCTGCCCGTGCTCAGCGGCGCCGCTACTGCAGCGGCGGCCGTTCCTCCTCGTCACCGCCGTCGTCCGGGAGCCGCACATCACCGATGTCGATGTTGACCTCGACGACCTCGAGGCCCGTCATCCGCTCCACGGCCGCGACGACGCCCTCCCGTACCGTACGGGAGACCTCGGCGATCGATACGCCGTACTCCACAACGATTTCGAGATCGAGCGCCGTCTGCACCTCCCCCACCTCGGCCCTGATGCCCCGGGTGGCGGCCCTGCTCCCACCCGGTACCCGGTCCCGCACGGTGTCGAACGTGCGGGCGAGGCCGCTGCCCATGGCGTGCACGCCCGGCACGTCACGGGCCGCCATGCCGGCGATCTTGGCGACCACGCCGTCCGCGATGGTCGTGCGGCCGCGGTCGGCGGGTTCGGCCGTGCCCCGGCGGGCGGCGGGCGGCGGGGTGCTGCCGGGCACCTCGGTGGTGCCGTCGGTGGCGGCGTCGGTCATGACTTCCGTTCACCCCTTCCGGGCATGGCGTGGTGCCGGTCCTGTTGCCACACTATGCGGGCACGCGCGACGGCGTGATCACCGCGGGCCGAACGAGTGGCCGGCCCGCTCGCCGTCCCCTACTCGCCGAGGCCCGCCAGGTCGCGGAGGCGCCGGGCCTGCGCGGCGCGCTCGGCGGCGCGCTGGGCGTCGTAGTCGCGGTCGGCAGCACCCAGGAGCAGCGCCTTCGTCTCGACGAGCGCGTCGCGCGGGGCGTCGAGCAGCGCCGCGGCCAGGTCGGTGGCGGCCGCGTCGAGATCGGCGCGCGCGACCGCGAGCTGCGCCAGGCCGATGCGGACGGCCTCGTCGGCCCCCACGGACCTGCCGGTCGCGCAGATCTCCAGCGCGCGCCCGTACCCCACCAGGGCGGTCAGCGGCTTGGTGCCGGCCAGGTCGGGGACCAGGCCGAGGGAGGTCTCGCGCATGGCGAACTCCGCGTCGTCACCGCAGATCCGCAGGTCGCAGGCCAGCGCGAGCTGGAATCCCGCGCCGATCGCGTGGCCCCCCACGGCGGCGACGGACACGATGTCCGGGCGGCGCCACCACGTGAACGCCTCCTGGAACGTGCTCAGGGCCGCGTCCAGGGCGGCGTCGTCGTAGCGTGCCAGCTCGGGCAGCGAAAGATCGCCGCCCGGCTCCCCGGCGAGACCGCCCGCGGTGAACGCCCGCCGGTCCAGGCCCGCGGAGAACGAGGGACCCTCGCCCCGCAGGACGACGACCCGCACGTCCCCCCGCAGCAGGCGCCCGGTCTCGGCCAGGGCGCGCCACATGGCGGGGGTCTGGGCGTTGCGCCGGTCCGCGCGGGCGAGCGTCACGGTCGCCACGGCGTCCTGGACGGTGACACGCACACCGTCACGGTCGAGCAGGGTCATGGGCGGCCTTCCGTCACAGGGGCCGGGAACCCGCCGGCCGGCTTGCCCGGCGGTACCCGCAGCGTAACGGTGGGGCCGCCCCGCCCGTCAGGGGGTCGGGGGGAATCGGGAGGGGATCAGGGAGTGGGGTTCTTCCTGCCGCGCGTGGCGCCGCCCCTGCCGCGCAGGGTGACGTCCGCCTCGCTCAGCATCCGGTGGACGAATCCGTAGCTCCGGCCGGTCTCCTGGGCCAGGGCGCGGATGCTCGCACCGGATTCGTACTTGCGCTTCAGGTCTGCCGCGAGCTGCTCGCGCGCGGGGCCGGTCACCCGGCTGCCCTTCTTCAGAGTCTCGGCCACCCGTGCCTCCTCGTGGAAGTGCGCTCTGTGACTCTCATGATCACCCCTATCCGTCATCCTGGCCACCCATTCGTCTCCGCCCGTACGACAAACGGACCACGGATGACGTGGGGCGTGGGGGGCGCGTGATGGGGGGTGCGGCGGGTGAAGGCGGGGAAAGCGCAGGTCAGCGGGGTGAGCGCGGGGGCGGGGGCGGGGCGGCTGCGCCGGGGCGCCAACACGCCGGGGTACGAGCCCCCCTCACTCAGATGAATGATCAAGCATCGGCCGAATGATCCACCCGGCCATGATCACCCTGCGGTGCCCGGGGCGGGACGCCGGCCGTCACGGGGGGTCACGGCGGGCGGGGGCGGCGCCCCGGGCACGGTGCGGCGGCGGCTCAGGCCAGGGCGACGAGGTCGGCGTAGTCCGGGCTCCACAGGTCCTCGACGCCGTCGGGCAGCATGATGACGCGCTCGGGCTGGAGCGCGTCCACGGCGCCCTCGTCGTGCGTGACGAGGACGACGGCGCCGGTGAAGCTGTGCAGCGCGCCGAGGATCTCCTCGCGGCTCGCGGGGTCGAGGTTGTTGGTGGGCTCGTCCAGCAGGAGGACGTTCGCCGAGGACACGACGAGGGTGGCGAGGGCCAGGCGGGTCTTCTCGCCGCCGGAGAGGACGCCGGCCGGCTTGTCCACGTCGTCGCCGGAGAAGAGGAACGAGCCCAGCGTCTTGCGGACGTCGACCAGGTCGAGGTCCGGGGCGGCGGACCGCATGTTCTCCAGGACGGTGCGGTCGGGGTCGAGGGTCTCGTGCTCCTGGGCGTAGTAGCCGAGCTTGAGGCCGTGCCCCGGGGTGACGCGGCCGGTGTCGGGCTTCTCGACACCCGCGAGGAGCCGCAGCAGCGTCGTCTTGCCGGCGCCGTTGAGGCCGAGGATGACGACGCGGGAGCCCTTGTCGATGGCGAGGGACACGTCGGTGAAGATCTCCAGCGAGCCGTACGACTTCGACAGGCCGTCGGCGGTCAGCGGCGTCCTGCCGCACGGCGCCGGGTCGGGGAAGCGCAGCTTGGCCACCTTGTCGGACTGGCGCTCGGCCTCCAGACCGGCCAGGAGGCGTTCGGCGCGGCGGGCCATGTTCTGCGCGGCGGTGGCCTTGGTGGCCTTGGCGCGCATCTTGTCCGCCTGGGCGCTGAGGGCCGCGGCCTTCTTCTCCGCGTTGGCCCGCTCGCGCTTGCGGCGCCGCTCGTCGGCCTCGCGCTGGACCTGGTACTGCTTCCAGCCCATGTTGTAGACGTCGATGGCGGCGCGGTTGGCGTCGAGGTAGAAGACCTTGTTGACGACGGTCTCGACCAGGTCGATGTCGTGGGAGATGACGATGAGGCCGCCGCGGTACGTCTTCAGGAAGTCGCGCAGCCACACGATGGAGTCGGCGTCGAGGTGGTTCGTCGGCTCGTCGAGCAGCAGGACGTCGGCGTCGGAGAAGAGGATGCGGGCCAGTTCGACGCGGCGGCGCTGACCGCCGGACAGGGTGTGCAGGGGCTGGCCGAGGACGCGGTCGGGCAGCCCGAGGCTGGCGGCGATGGTGGCGGCCTCGGCCTCGGCGGCGTATCCCCCGCGGGTGAGGAACTCGGTCTCCAGCCGCTCGTACCTCCGCATGGCGCGGTCCCTGACGTCGCCCTGGCCGCTGGCCATGCGCTGCTCGCTCTCGCGCATGCCGCGCAGGACGCTGTCGAGGCCGCGGGCGGCGAGGACGCGGTCGCGGGCGAGGACGTCGAGGTCCCCGGTGCGGGGGTCCTGGGGGAGGTAGCCGACCTCGCCGGAGCGGGTGATGGTGCCGCCGGCCGGGACGCCCTCGCCTGCGAGGCACTTCGTGAGGGTGGTCTTGCCCGCGCCGTTGCGGCCGACGAGGCCGACGCGGTCGCCCTGGGCGACGCGGAACGAGGCGCTTTCGATGAGGACGCGGGCGCCGGCACGCAGTTCGACGGCACTGGCGGTGATCATGGACGGTACTCCTGGACGGGACGGGTCGGGCTGCGGGACGGGAGGGCGTGAGCCCGCTAAGCCGTACGGGCCATGAGGGAGGAACTGTCCATACGGGCCAGTCTAACGGCGCGGCGCAACCGGTTTACGCGCCCGCGGCCCCCGCCCCGCGCCCGGTGGGCACGGGGCGGGCGTGGCGGTCACGCGCCGCCGGTGTGGACCTGGAAGGCGGCCCGGCGGACGCGGCGGGCCGTCGTGGCGTCGGGGTGGGCCGCCGCGAGCGCCAGCAGGACCTGGACGGTACGGGGGTGGCCGCACGTCCTGATGTCGGTGAGGAGCTGGGCCAGCGACGGCTGGGGAGCGGCGTCGAGGTGGTCGAGGAGGAGGCGTTCCGCGCCGTTCTCGTGGGCGGCGGACGCCGTGTCGACCCACAGCCAGGTCGCCTCGGCCGGGGTCAGGACGCCGTGGTGGGAGTCGGCGTGGTCGCGCGGGTCGCCGCCCTCGTGGTCGGCGAGCCACAGGAGGGCGTACGGGCGCAGGACGGGCTCGGCGGCGGCCTCCCGCACGGCGGCGGTGGCGGGCGCGCCGACGACTCGCAGGGCCTCGAACGCCAGGCCGCGGATGAGGGCGTCCTCGCCCCTCGCGGCGTCGAGGAGTTCGGCGACGGCCGGGCCGGTGGCGCGGGCGGCGAGCCAGGCGCGGTACTCGGCGCGCGCGGGTCCCGGTGTGAGGGCGGCGCAGCCGCGGAGCATCGCGACGGCCGACTGCTCGATGTTGCCGGCGCCGGAGGGGCTCTGCGCGGCGATGCAGATCTGTTCGAGCTTGGTCCACATCGCCCAGCTCCCGAGGTCGGTGAGGCGGGCGCGGACCGGCCGTGAGCCGCGGGCGTGGAGGGTGAGGGCACCGGCGGCGGCCAGGGTGTCGAGGGCCCAGCCGAGGAGCCGTACCTGTTCGGCGGCGTCGGCGCGTATGCCGGGGCCTTCGGGCGGCGGCGCGGCGCGGTCGGCGCGGATTTCGGTGACGCGGCGGGTGAGGAGGTCGACCAGGCCGTCCGCCGTGACGGCGCCGGCCGACAGGTGCATGACCGACAGCAGTTGCGGGACGGCGGCGACGATGTCGGCGGCGAGGTGCGGGTCGGCGGCCTCGGGGGCGGGGCGGGACAGCGACCAGGCGTCGAAGAGGGCGACCCAGCCGCGCAGGACGGCGGTGTCGTCCCGGTCCCAGGCGCGCAGGCGCCAGCCGCCGCGGACGGCGCCGCCCTCGCCCGCCGGTTCGATGAGGCCGGCGAGGCGTGCGCGGCCCCAGTGGTCGCGCACGCCGGCCGGGCCGAGGCCGAGGTCGGCGGCCGCCGCCGCGATGTCGGTCTCGGGCGAGCGGCCGGTGCGGTCGGCCCAGCGGGCGAGCCGGACGGCGTCGGCGAGGAGCGTGCGGGCCTGCGCGGCCAGCCGGTCCTGGGGGGCGATGCCCCGGGGTGGCCGGGGCGGTGTGCGTCGGCCGACCGCACCGCGCCGGGCGACGGCGGTGCGCTGGGGTGGTGTCTGGGGGACAAGTCGCAACCGGGGCTCACGCGGAGTTCGGGACGTCACCCGAGCAGTTTCACCGTTCGGGGCCGGAATCCCAAACTCCCCGCACAGGGACTTGTATGACGAGTAGTACCGGTCACATGAGTGGGGTGAGGAAGCGGCGCAGGACCTCCTCGTAGCCGGCGGGGTCCGCGTTCCACATGGCGGCGTGGCCCGCCTCCGGGACGGGGTGCAGCGTCGCCGTCTGCGGGTGCCGGTCCACCAGGGCACGGGACGCGTCCCACGGGGCCAGTGTGTCGTCGGGGCCGTGGACGACGAGGACGGGCAGCGTCGAACTCCGCGCGTGCTCGTCCAGGTCGGGCGGCGGCTGCTCGACGTCCTCGGTGGCGCGCAGGGCCAGCGGCCACAGCGCCCCCGGAACGCCGCGGTGCCGCGCCAGCGCCCGGACCGTCGCGGCCGGGTCGAGGACCGGCGAGTCGAGGATCAGGCCCTTCACCTCGGAGCGCAGCGGCGAGCGGACCACCGTGTTGAGGGCCGCCGTCGCGCCCGTCGAGAAGCCGTACAGGGCGATGCCGCGCGCCCCCTGCCGCAGCGCGAACCGGACGGCGGACTCGGCGTCGGGCCACTCGGCCGACCCCATCCCGGCCGGCTCGGGCGCCCCCGGCTGATCGGGACGGTCGCCGGGGACGAGGACGGTCAGCTCCTGCTGGTGCAGGAACGGCAGGACGTTGAGGGCCTGCTCGCGCGTCGCGCCCATGCCGTGCAGGACGACGACCCACACGTCGCGCAGGCCGGGCACCAGCCAGCCCGGCAGCGTGCCGCGCTCGCCGGTGATCTCCACGTCCTCGTACTCGATGCCGAACGCGCTGCGCGGGTCGCCGGTGTGGAGCTGCGGCGAGAGGGTCACGGCCGAGCCGGGCCGCAGCTCGCCGCGCGTCACGCGCTCCAGGCGGCGGACCACCGTGTCGGGGCCGCCGTCCTCCGTGTCGTCGAGGACCGGGCCGACGATCGCGTGGCAGTCCTTGCCGACGAGCGCGTACAGGCCCGGCAGGACCGACTCGGCGGTCCTGGTGAGCGTCACGCGCCCGGCGGCGGTGCCGTGCACGGTCAGCCGGGCGCTGGGGAACGCCGCCGGGCCGCCGCGGGTCCGGCGGGTCGTGACGGCGACCGTGAGGGCCGCCGCCGCTCCGGCAGTGAGCAGGGTGGTGGCGGCCACGGCCGCCGTAGTGCGCCGACGCATACGTTCAAGCATGGTCCCCTTCCGGCGGATCGGCCACCGGAGCGCCGTGCGTGCCGTAACCGCGCAGGTGGCGGGCGACGTCGTCGAGTTCGGCCGGTGAGAGGAGCGTCGGGGCGCGCCCCGGCACGGCGGCGGCGGCCAGCCAGACCCGGCACATCCATTCGAGCTGCTGCGTGTTCTCGTACGCCTGGTGCAGGTCGCGGCCGACGACGAGGGTGCCGTGGTTGCGCAGCAGGCAGGCGGTACGGTCGCGCAGGGCGGTGACGGCGTGCCGCGCCAGGTCCTCGCTCCCGTAGCGCGCGTACGGCGCGACGCGCACCGGGCCGCCGAGCGCGGCGGTCATGTAGTGGATGGCGGGCAGCTCGTCCACGAGGGTGGACACGGCCGTGGCGTGGACGGCGTGCGTGTGCACGACGGCGCCCGCGCCGGTCGCCCGGAGGACGGCCAGGTGCAGCGGCAGCTCGCTCGTCGGCGGGAGCGCGCCGTGGACGACGCGGCCGTCGGCGAGGTCCACCGCGAGCAGGTCGCGGGCGCCCAGCCGCTCGTACGGCACACCACTCGGAGTGACCAGGACGGTGCCGCCCACGCGGACCGAGAGGTTGCCCGACGTGCCGACGACGAGGCCGTCCGCGACGGCGCGCAGCGCGTGGTCGAGGAGTGCGGTCCAGGCACTGCGCCAAGAATCAGGAACACGCTGCCGCAAATTCATCTCCCGTTCACCTATTCACCCTACGTTAACGGCGTTTGCTCACCCGCCCGCCGAATGATTGTCCAGGTACATGGAACACATCACGCTGCTGATCACTGTCGTGATCATCACGGCTCTGGCGTTCGACTTCACCAACGGATTCCACGACACGGCCAACGCGATGGCCACCACGATCTCCACCGGCGCCCTGAAGCCCCGGACGGCGGTGGCCATGTCGGCCGTCCTGAATCTCATCGGCGCCTTCCTGTCCGTCGAGGTCGCCCGGACGATCTCCGGCGGCATCATCGACGAGGAGTCGGGCGTCCAGCCCGAAGTGATCTTCGCCGGCCTCGTCGGCGCGATCGTGTGGAACCTCCTCACCTGGCTGGCGGGCCTGCCGTCCAGCTCGTCGCACGCCCTCTTCGGCGGCCTGATCGGCGCGACGCTCGCGGCCGTGGGCAGCGGAGCGATCAACGGCGACGCGGTCGTCACCAAGGTCGTCATCCCCGCCGTCGCGGCGCCCCTGGTCGCCGGGATCGCCGCGGTCCTGGCCACGCGCCTCACCTACCGCGTCACGCGCGGGACCGACGAGCGGTCCGCCGCCCGCGGCTACCGCACCGGCCAGATCGCCTCGGCCGCCCTCGTCTCGCTCGCGCACGGCACCAACGACGCGCAGAAGACCATGGGTGTCATGACGCTGACGCTGATCGCCGGCGGTTCCCTGGCGCCCGGCGCCGACCCGCCGCTGTGGGTCATCGCGTCCGCCGGCACGGCCATCGCGCTCGGCACCTACCTCGGCGGCTGGCGCATCATCCGCACCATGGGCAAGGGCCTCACCGACATCGAGCCGCCCCAGGGCTTCGCCGCCCAGACCGGCGCGGCGGCCACCATCCTCGCCTCCTCCCACATGGGCTTCGCCCTGTCCACCACGCAGGTCTGCTCCGGCGCGGTGATGGGCTCGGGCCTCGGCCGGGCGGGCGGCGTCGTGCGCTGGTCGACGGCGGGCCGGATGGCGATCGCCTGGTGCCTGACGCTCCCGGCGGCCGGGCTGATCGGCGCGGCCGGCGCGCTGCTCGCCGAGCGCGGCGACTGGGGTGTCGTCACGGTCGCCGTCCTGCTGGTCGCCGCGGCCGTGGGCATCCGGGCGCTGTCCCGGCGCCGGCCGGTCGACCACTCCAACGTGAACGAGACGCACGCCGACACCGTCCCGGCCACCGGCGCGCCCGCGCTCGGTGTGAACGCGGACGCCGGACTCGCGGCGGAGCAGGTGAACGGACGGGCGCCCTCGGAGACGGTGCCGCAGCAGCGCGAGGTCGTCCTGCCCCCGTCCGCCCCCCTGACGGCCCCCTCCCCCGCCGACTCGGTCTGACCGGGCCACGGCGACACCGAGCGAAGAGACAGAGGAATCGCGATGGACATCGACTGGGCCACGCTCGGCCAGGTCATCGTCGTGTCGGTCGTCCTGACCGTCGCGCTGGTCGGCCTGTTCTCGGTCGGCATCAGGGCCGGCTCGTCCCGCCGCGCCGGGGTCCGGCCGGTCGGCTACCTCGGCTACGCGCTGTGCGCTGCGGCCGTCGGGTACGGCATCTTCGTCATCACGGCCTGACACCGCGCCCCTCCCCTGTGGCGCGGTCGTGGCGGTGGCCGGTCGTCGCCCCCCGGCCGGCAGGGCGGTCCGGGGGTCGCGACAATGGATCTTCCGTCACGCCGCGCCCAGGGAGAGACCTGTGAGTCCGTCCGCACCACCCGCCGCTCCGCCCGCCCTGCTGATCCGGCACGACGGCCGGGACGAGGTCGGGGAGGACGCCCTGCGGGCGCTGGTCCGCGACGTGGCCGGGCGGCCGGAGCTGGCCGGTGCGCCGGTGGTGGGCGCGGGACGCGGGGAGCCCGTCCCCGGCGCCCTGCGCGGTGACGGGGAGCGGCAGGTCGTCGCCGTGCCGCTGCGCGCGGTCGGCGGGGAGCCGGCGCTGCTCGACGTGCTGGAGCGGCGCGTCGCCGGGGTCGTGGGGATGCGGGAGCGGGCCGCGACGACCGTGCTGCTCGTGGCGGCGGGGTCGTTCGTCCCGGAGGAGAACGCCGATGTGCACCGCGCGGCGCGCCTGCTGTGGGAGGGGCGGGGGTTCGCGGGCGTCGAGGCCGCGTTCGTCTCGGCGGCGGGGCCCGATGTGCCGTCCGGTCTCGACCGGTGCCGGGCGCTGGGGGCGCGGCGGATCGTCGTGCTGCCGTTCAGCTTCCTGCCCGGCCCGCTCGCCGCGCGGGCACGGGCGCGGGCCGACGGCTGGGCGGCGGCGCACCCGGAGGCGGACGTGCGGTTCGCCGCGGCCGACGCGGCGGCACCCGAGCTGACCGACGCCATCGTCACGCGCTACGCCGAGGCGGTGGCGGACGGGACCTGCGCGGTCTGCGGCAACCCGCGCCCGGCGGACGCCACGCACGACCGCTGCTGAGGCGCGGAAGGACGGCGCCGGTTGACCTCGACCGGGCTTGAAGTCGCATGCTCGTGGCGTTGCGCGTCGGCGAACGGATGGGGCGAGCGGTATGCGAGTGGTCCAGGTGGTCCGGTTCGGGGGTCCCGAGGTGCTGGTGCCGGGCGAAGCGCCGGAACCGGTGGCCGGTCCCGGCCGGGTCCTGGTCGATGTGGCGGTGGCGGGCATGACGTTCGTCGAGACACAGATCCGGCGCGGCACCGACCGGTGGCACGAGCGGCCGCGGCTGCCGTACGTGCCGGGCGGCCTGGTGGCCGGGCGCGTGAGCGCGGTCGGCGAGCGGGTGGATCCGGCCTGGCTCGGGCGGCGTGTCGTCGCCGGCACGGGGGAGACCGGTGGCTTCGCCGAGCGGGCGGTGGCCGCGGTCGATGACCTGTTCCCGGTCCCGGACGGCCTGGGGCTGCCGGAGGCCGTCACCCTGCACGGCGACGGCAGCACGGCGCAGGGGCTGGTCGAGAAGGCCGGGATCGGCCCCGGGGACCGGGTCCTGGTGGAGGCGGCGGCCGGCGGGGTGGGCAGCCTGCTGGTGCAGCTCGCCCGTGCGGCGGGCGCCCGGGTCGTCGGGGCCGCGCGGGGATCGCGGAAGCTCGCCGTCGTCCGGGAACTGGGCGCCGACGCCGTGGTCGACTACTCCGCGCCGGACTGGACCGAGCAGGTGGTGCGGGCGACCGGCGGCTTCGGACCTGACGTCGTGTTCGACGGTGTCGGCGGCCGGATCGGGCGGGCCGCGTTCGAGGTGACGGCCCGTGGCGGCCGCTTCTCGGTGCACGGCGCCGCGAGCGGTGAGGCCACGGTCATCGACCCCGCCGAGGCGCGCCGCAGGGGTGTGTCGGTGCTCGGTATCGAGCAGCTCTTCGACTTCGGACCGCAGGTGGCGCGGTGGGCGGAGGGGATGATGTCCCTGGCGGCGGCGGGGCTCGTCCGGCCGCTCATCGGCCAGACCTTTCCGCTGGAGCGTGCCGCCGAGGCGCACGCGGCGGTGGAGAACCGCACCGCCGTGGGGAAGACCCTGCTGCTGCTCTGAGACGCGCGCCGGGGACGGCGCCCCCGCGGGGCGGGGGCGCCGTCGTGCGGGCCGGTCAGGCGGTGGTGCGGCGCCTGCGGGTGATCAGGACGGTGGCCGTGCCGGCCGCGAGGAGGACCGCCGCGCCGCCGACGACGAGCGGGGTCGCCGAACCGCCGCCCGTCTCGGCGAGGTCGGCGCCCGACTCGTCCCGGCCGCCCTGCGGACGGGTGCCCTCGGTGTCCTCGCCGCCCGCGCTGCCGCCGGTGTCGGCCGGCGGCTCCTCGGACGTGTCGTCGCCCGGCTCGGGCTCCTCCTCGCCGCCCGAGCCGCCGGACGCGCCGGAGTCACCGCCGCCGGCCGGCGCGGTGCAGGACGCCTCGGCGAGCGTGACGCGGCCGGTGACCTCGGCGACGCCGAGGTCGAGCGGGTCGACCTCGACGGACAGGTCGAGCGCGGCGGCCGAGGCGTCGGTGTCGTTCGTCTCGGTGCGGGAGAGGTCGAGCGTGACCTCGCCGACCCCCGGCACGTCCACATCGACGCTGCCGGTCGCGGCCAGTTCGACCTCCTGGCCGAGGACCGTGACGGTGGCGGGCATCGTCGTGTCGGCGACGGGCGCCTCACCGGGGCGGCACACGGCGCTGGCCTCGACGACACCCAGCTCGACCAGGGACAGCCCCGGCAGCCCGGGCAGGTGCACGGACGCGTTGGTCAGGGACACGTCGGCGGCGGCGCCGTCCTGCTCGTCGGAGGTGGCGGTGGCGGAGGCGACCTCGGCCGACAGCACCTCGAACGGCTGGTCCCCGGCCACGCCGTCGAGCCGGGCGGTCAGCAGCGTCTCGTCGGCCGTGCCGCCCGCGTCGGGGGCGCTGACCTCGTTGAGGACGACGTTGAGCGGCAGTTCGATCGCACGGTTGAGCAGCGAGACGTTCAGGCCGGTGCGGAGCACCGCCGCGCTCGCCGTCCCGCCCGCGGGCTCGGTGCCGTCATCGGCGGTGGCGACCGGGGCGCCGGCCCCGAGGAACGCCGCCGCGGTGGCGATGGCGACGGCGACGGGCCGGCGGATGGCGGAGTTGTACACGGTTCTGCATACCCCCAGAGAAGGATGGACACCGCCGGGTGTGCGACGGCGTCCGGGACGTGCGTCATCCTTCGGCGCCGCGGGGGTGAAACGACCTCAAACGCGTATCCCTTCACTCGATCGGATGCACTTGCCCCTCCCCCGCCACCGGTCTCCCGAGCGTTGCCCCGGTCCCGTCCGGCACAGGAGAACCGCAGGTCACGTACCTGACGCGGCCGCACGACCGGGGCGTCGGCGGGTACGCCAGGGCAGGACACGGGTGTTGACGCCGATTCACACCGACGAGAGCGCTCGAACAGCGGCGCGGTCCCCCGCGCGGGCTCCGGCTCCGGGCCTTGTCGGGAAGCACTGTTCGGACGCCGCCGGAGCCGACATGATCGGTGGCGACAGGATGAGGAGGCACCCGGCATGACCGTGCGCGCGAACATGACCGTCCAGGACCGCTACCGGTTGCGGCACCCGCTCGGCACCGGCGGGTTCGGACAGGTCTGGCAGGCGACGGACCTGACCCTGGAACGCGAGGTGGCGGTCAAGTTCGCCGCGTCCATAGCCGACGACCCGCGGGCGGTGGAGCGGTTCACCGCCGAGGCCAGGAAACTGGCCCGGCTGCGCCACCGCGGCATCGTCACCGTCCACGACGCGGGGGTGCTCACCGACGACGGCCGCCCCGTGCCGTACCTCGTGATGGAGCTGGTGGACGGCTCGACCTGGCAGCAGGGCTCACCGGCCGGACCGGCGGAGTCGGTCGCGCGCACCGGGGCGGGGCTGGCGGACGCGCTCGCGCACCTGCACGCCGCCGGGATCGTGCACCGGGACGTGAAGCCCGCGAACGTCATGATCCGCGCGGACGGCGAGGCGGTGCTGCTGGACCTGGGGACGGCGCGGGACCTCTCCCGCCTCACCACGGTCACCGCCGGCGTCTCGCCGGGGACCCTCGCCTACATGGCCCCCGAACAGCTCGCCGGCGCCCCCGCCACGGCCGCCTCCGACGTGTACGCGCTCGGCCTGGTCCTGGTGGAGAAGCTCACCGGCGTACGCGGTCCCGCAGCGCAGCTCCCCGCAGCCGACCGGGCCGCCGTCCCCCCGCACCTGCGGGAGCTGCTCGACCGCATGACCGCCCTGGACCCGGCCGGGCGCCCCGCCGCCGCCGAGTGCCGGGAGCTGCTGGGCCGGTCCGTGCCGTCCCGCCAGTCCGCCGGCGCGGGACCGGCTCCGCAGGGCACCTGGCACGGCAACGAGTGGGTACGGTTCGGCGTTCCGGCGGCCGTGTTCCTGCTCGTCACCGCGTCATCGGACTTCTGGCCCACCGATCTCGAGTACCGCTCCCCCGCCTGGATCTTCCTGGCCTGGCTCGTGCGCTTCCTCATTGCCGGCCTTCTCCTGCTCACAGCATCGCTGACCCCCCGCTCGGGCGGCGTGCTCCGGGGCGTGGGGTACGGGTTCGCGGCGCTCGGCCTCACCGGCGTCGTGGTCGCGCTGATCCTGGGACCGGGCCCCACCGACGCCCACAACCTGCCGCTGTACAACACGGCGGCCCTCCTGGGCGTCGCGGCGTACTGCTACCGCGAGGCGACGACCCGCCGCGCCGTGGACGGCTGACGCCCGACGGCCGCGTTCAGGGCCTGCGCACGCCGCCCAGCACGATGTGCCGGGGCGCGCCGAGGACCGCCACGTCCGCGCGCGGGTCCGCGTCGTAGACGACGAGGTCCGCCGGGGCGCCCTCGGTCAGCCCGGGGCGGCCGAGCCAGGCGCGGGCGTCCCACGTCGCCGCGCCGACGGCGGCGAGGCGCGGGATGCCGGCCCGGACCAGCTCCGCCACCTCGCGCGCGATCAGGCCGTGCGGCAGCGAACCGCCCGCGTCGGTGCCCGTGTAGATCGGGACGCCGGCGTCGTGGGCCGCCCGCACGGTGTCGTACCTGCGGGCGTGCAGCCGCCGCATGTGCGCGGCCCAGCGCGGGTACTTCGCCTCGCCGCCGGCCGCGAGGTCAGGGAACGTCGCGATGTTGACCAGCGTCGGGACGATCGCGACGCCGTGCTCGGCGAACAGCGGGACGGTCTCCTCCGTCAGGCCCGTCGCGTGCTCCACGCAGTCGATGCCCGCCTCGACCAGGTCGCGCAGCGAGTCCTCGGCGAAGCAGTGGGCCGTCACGCGCGCGCCCTCCGCGTGGGCGGCGGCGATCGCCCCGCGCAGCGCGCCGGCCGGCCAGCACGGGGCGAGGTCGCCCGCCTCCCGGTCGATCCAGTCGCCGACCAGCTTCACCCAGCCGTCGCCGCGCCGCGCCTCGCGGGCGGCGTACGCGGCGAGGTCCTCCGGTTCGACCTCGTGGGCGTAGTTCCTGATGTAGCGGCGGGTGCGGGCGATGTGGCGGCCTGCGCGGATGATCGGCGGCAGGTCGGGCCGCTCCTCGGTCCAGCGGGTGTCGGCGGGCGATCCGGCGTCGCGCAGCAGCAGGGCGCCCGCGTCGCGGTCGGTGACGGCCTGCCGTTCGGCCGTGGCGGCGTCGACCGCGCCGTGCGGGCCGAGTCCGACGTGGCAGTGGGCGTCGACCAGGCCGGGGAGGACCCAGCCGGAGAGCGTCACGACGTCGCGGCCGGGACGTACGGGCGGGGTGAGGCTGATCCGGCCGCCGATCACCCACAGCTCGTCCAGGACGGTGTGCGGCCCGGCCAGGACGCGCCCCGTCAGGTGCAGATCGGGCGGCGGGGAGGGGGAGGGAGCGGACACGCGCCCCATGATCACACGGGGTCGCCGGCGCCGGGAGGGGTGCGGAGGGCCGCCCGCGCCCGGCGCGGGGCGGTGCGCGACCCCTCGGCAGTCCGTGATCCGGCTGCTACCCTCCGGTGGCGTTGGGGGCCTGCACGCACGGACGAACGTTGCACGTCCTGCCGAACAGTTCCGGGCAGGACGACGAGCCGCTCAGCGAGGAGGCCGGCCGTGGCCCGCCCCGTTCCTCCCACCCACCGCTCCCAGCTTCCCCCCACCACGCCCGGCGCCGCGCAGCCCGGGTCCGACGCGGAGTTCAGGTGCTTCTTCGAGGAGCACCGCGCGGGCCTCGTCCGGCTCGCGCGCCTGCTGCTGTCCGCGTCCGGCGGCGCCGAGGCCGCCGACGACCTGGCCGCCGACGCCCTCCTGGCGGTCTGGCGCCGCTGGGACCGCGTACGGACGGCGGAACACCCCCTCGCGTACGCGCGCGGGGTCGTCACGAACCTCGCGCGCTCCCGCATCCGCAGCGGCGCCAGGGAACGGCGGCGTGTCGCGCTGGTCTGGCCCCGGGCGGGCGAGGCGGCGCCGGTGCCCGACGTGCCGGCCGTGCTGGACGTGCGGGCCGCGCTCGGCCGGCTGCCGTACCGGAAGCGGGCCTGCGTGGTGCTGCGGCACGCGTTCGACCTGTCGGAGCGGGAGACGGCGCGGGCGCTCGGCATCTCGGTCGGCACGGTGAAGAGCCAGACCTCGCGGGGGCTCGCCGAGCTGGCGCGGCTGCTGACGGCGCCCGAGCCCGGGGACGCCGGGGCACGGCCCGGGAATTCCGGGGAAAGCCTGGATCCGAATCGCGAAATCACCGCGCATTCGGCGCGGGAAGAGGTCGGCGAGTGGTTTTCCGGCATACGGCCGCCCGGTGGATCGCACGGGGATTGCCGGTGAAATCCCGGCGGAACTCGGAAAGCATATGACCGGGCCTCTTCTGCCCGCTTCCGGTGACCTCAAACCCCCCTTTCGCAGATTCGTGATGCATCACCGGATCGGGTCAGGAGCTTCACAGAGACGTTACAGACCCGTGACCGACACCACACGAGCGCCCGCTTTGTCCGGTAACTAACGGACAGAACAGGCGTTTTCGCCGCCCTGGACAGGGCGGCTCACGCGCGCGATAACACACATCCGGGCGCCCGTTAACCCCACTCGGCCATGCGTTTTTTCGGATCGCTGGGTAAATTCAATCCCCATGACGCCTGCACAAGCAGACCATGCACGTGCCGATACCGATCCGAGCGACCGATATTCCGAGGAAGGCCCGGCGGGACTTGTCCTGGACACTCCCATGCCGGCCGACGGAGCCGCCCTGTGGCGCATTGCCCGCGACTCCCGCGTCCTTGACCTGAACTCCTCCTACAGCTACCTGCTGTGGTGCCGCGACTACGCGGCGACGTCTATCGTGGCCCGCGACACGTCGGGCGAACCGGTCGGTTTCATCACCGGATACGCCCGGCCGGACGCCCCGCGCACCCTGCTCGTGTGGCAGGTCGCGGTCGACGAACGGCTGCGTGGCAAGGGTGTCGCCGCGGCGATGCTGGACGCGCTGACCCGCCGGACGGGCGCGGCGCTGGGAGTGGAGGCGATGGAGACCACCATCACGCCGGACAACACCGCCTCCGACCGGCTGTTCACGTCCTTCGCCGAACGGCACGGCGCACTGGTGGAGCGCGAGGTGCTGTTCGACGCCGCGCTGTTCCCCGAGGACGGACACGAGTCCGAACTGCTCTACCGCATCGGCCCGATAGGCGCCCGCGACGACGAGGCGCCGTCCCTCCCCGGCCCGGCCCCCGTCTGACCCGCCCGCCGGCACCCTGCTCCCCCGAGAGACCCAGCAGACCAGGAGAGTCCTGTGACCATCACCCAGCCCGACCTGAGCGTCTTCACGACCCTGGAGTCGGAGGTGCGCAGCTACTGCCGTGGCTGGCCCACCGTCTTCGACCGCGCCCGCGGCAGCCGCATGTACGACGAGGACGGCCGCGACTACCTGGACTTCTTCGCCGGCGCCGGCTCCCTCAACTACGGTCACAACAACCCGGTCCTGAAGCGCGCGCTGCTCGACTACCTGGAGCGGGACGGGGTGACGCACGGCCTCGACATGTCGACCACGGCGAAACGGACGTTCCTTGAGCGCTTCCGCGAGGTGGTGCTGCACCCGAGGGGCCTCGACTACAAGGTGATGTTCCCCGGCCCGACCGGCACCAACGCCGTCGAGGCGGCCCTGAAGCTGGCCCGCAAGGTGAAGGGGCGCGAGTCGATCGTCTCGTTCACGAACGCGTTCCACGGCATGTCGCTCGGCGCGCTCGCCGTCACGGGCAACGCGTTCAAGCGCGCCGGCGCGGGCATCCCGCTGGTGCACGGCACCCCGATGCCGTTCGACGACTACCTGGACGGCCGCACGCCGGACTTCATCTGGTTCGAGCGGCTGCTGGGCGACGCCGGGTCCGGGCTGAACAAGCCCGCCGCCGTCATCGTCGAGACGGTGCAGGGCGAGGGCGGCATCAACGTGGCACGCCCCGAGTGGCTGCGCGGCCTGTCCGACCTGTGCAAGCGGCACGACATGCTGCTGATCGTCGACGACATCCAGATGGGCTGCGGCCGCACCGGCGCGTTCTTCTCCTTCGAGGAGGCGGGCAT
This sequence comes from Streptomyces sp. RFCAC02, assembly GCF_004193175.1. Lineage (NCBI taxonomy): Bacteria > Bacillati > Actinomycetota > Actinomycetes > Kitasatosporales > Streptomycetaceae > Streptomyces > Streptomyces sp. RFCAC02. Next base: position 917,108 of record NZ_SAUH01000001.1, read on the forward strand.
CGAGCCGGACATCGTGACGCTGTCCAAGTCGATCAGCGGCTACGGGCTGCCGATGTCGCTGGCGCTGTTCCGGCCCGAGCTGGACATCTGGGAGCCGGGCGAGCACAACGGCACCTTCCGCGGCAACAACCCGGCGTTCGTCACGGCCGCCGCCGCCCTCGACACGTACTGGTCGGACGGCGGGATGGAGAAGCAGACCCTGGCGCGCGGCGAGCAGGTCGAGACGGCGCTGCGGCAGCTCGCCGCCGAGTGCCCCGGGTCGGCCTACCGCGGCCGCGGCCTCGTGTGGGGCCTGACGTTCGAGCGGCCCGAGCGGGCGACCGCCGTGTGCCGGCGCGCGTTCGAACTCGGCCTGCTGCTGGAGACGTCCGGGCCGCAGAGCGAGGTCGTGAAGCTGCTGCCCGCGCTGACCATCCCGACCGAGGAGCTGGACGAGGGCCTGCGCATCCTGACGCGCGCCGTCCGCGAGACCGCCTGACCGGTCCCGCACCACAGACCCCCGCCCTTCCCGGGCGCCCCGGCCCGCCGCCGGGGCGCCCGGGGGCGGTGAACCCCCCGACGCAACACACCGAGGAGCAACGTTGATCGTCCGATCGTTCAAGGACATCGAGGGCACCGACCGCGACGTGGAGTCCGCCTCCGGGACCTGGCGCAGCAAGCGCATCGTCCTCGCCAAGGAGGGCGTCGGCTTCTCGCTGCACGAGACGGTCCTCTACGCGGGCACCGAGACCCGCATGTGGTACGCGAACCACATCGAGGCCGTGCTGTGCGTCGAGGGCGAGGCCGAGCTGACCAACGAGGAGACGGGCGAGAAGCACCTCATCACGCCCGGGACGATGTACCTCCTCGACGGCCACGAGAAGCACACGGTCCGGCCGAAGACCGACTTCCGCACCATCTGCGTCTTCAACCCGCCGGTCACCGGCCGGGAGGACCACGACGAGAACGGCGTCTACCCGCTGCTCACCGAAGCCTCCGCGTGACGCGACCGCGTCCGCGGACCAGCGAACCGCTGATGACACCGACACCCGCCGAGGGAGAGGAGATTCCATGACAGCCGCACCCGAGCGCACGGCCGATCTGTATCCGACCCGGGGCGCCACCGAGGTGGCCACACCCCGCCAGGACCCGGTGGTGTGGGCGGGAGTGGACGCGCCCGGGCCGTTCAGCGGCGCCGATCTTGCGTCCTTCGAGCGTGACGGCTTCGCCGCCGTCGAGCAGTTGATCGGCCCCGACGAGGTGGCGGTCTACCGGGCCGAGCTGGACCGGCTCGTCACGGACCCGGCCGTGCGGGCGGACGAGCGGTCCATCGTCGAGCCGGCGTCCCAGGAGATCAGGTCCGTCTTCGAGGTGCACCGGATCAGCGAGGTGTTCGCCGGGCTGGTGCGGGACCCGCGGGTCCTGGACCGGGCGCGGCAGATCCTCGGCTCCGACGTGTACGTGCACCAGAGCCGCATCAACGTGAAGCCGGGCTTCGGGGCCAGCGGGTTCTACTGGCACTCCGACTTCGAGACCTGGCACGCCGAGGACGGCCTGCCGCGCATGCGGACGGTGTCGGTGTCCATCGCGCTGACCGAGAACCACGACACCAACGGCGGCCTGATGATCATGCCGGGGTCGCACCGGTCGTTCCTCGGCTGCGCCGGCGAGACGCCGAAGGACAACTACAAGAAGTCGCTGCAGATGCAGGACGCGGGGACGCCGTCGGACGAGGCGCTGACCCGGTTCGCGGACGAGCACGGCATCAAGCTGTTCACCGGGCGCGCCGGGTCCGCGACCTGGTTCGACTGCAACTGCATGCACGGGTCGGGCGACAACATCACGCCGTACCCGCGCAGCAACGTGTTCATCGTGTTCAACAGCGTGGAGAACGCGGCGGTCGAGCCGTTCGCCGCGCCCGTGCGGCGGCCGGAGTTCATCGGCGCGCGGGACTTCACGCCCGTGCGGTGAGCCGCCCCGGCGGCTGACGGCGGCGCGGGTCCCGCGAGGCGGGGCCCGCGCCGCCGTCGTCGTACGCGGCGGCGGACGGGCGGCGGGTCAGGTGCCGATGATCCCGCCGTCGCGGCGGCGGACGACGACCGTCGCCGAGCGGGGCCGCCCGTCGGGCGTGAAGTCGGGCCAGTTGCTGACCGCCCTCGGGTTCCGCGGCCCCGGAGCGCCCCACGCCGCGGTGGCCTCCCCCGGGTGCTGCACGTTCACGAACATGGTGCGCCGGTCGGGGGTGAACGCCAGGCCGCTGATCTCCGCGCCGCGCGGCCCGGTCAGGAAGCGGCGGATCTCGCCGGTGCGGGGATCGGCGGCGAGCATCTGGTTGTTGCCGATGCGCTCGTAGCCCCTGGCGGCGAGGTTCTGCGCCGAGTTGGACACGTCCGTCCTGATCCACAGGCGGCCGTCCGCGTCGAAGGACAGGCCGTCCGGCGAACCGAACAGGTCGTCCTCGCCCGGCTCGCTCGCCGGGTCGTGCAGCGGATCGCCCGCGAGGATGAAGATGTCCCAGTCGAACGCGGTCGCCGTGTGGTCGCGGCCCCGCTCGGTCCAGCGGACGATGTGCCCGTACGGGTTGGGCCTGCGGGGGCTGACCGCGCTGTCCCAGCCGCTGCCGTTCGTCAGCGTGCAGTACACGTCGCGGTTGTCGGGGTGCACGGCGATCCACTCGGGGCGGTCCATGCGGGTCGCGCCCACGGCGTCGGCCGCCTCGCGGGTGCGCAGCAGGACGTCGGCCTGGTCCGCGAAGCCGCCCGCGCGCGTGAGCGGCCCCGCGTCGTGCAGCAGCGGGAGCCATGTGCCGGTGCCGTCGTCGTCGAAGCGGGCGACGTACAGCGTGCCGTGGTCGAGCGGGCTGCGGCCCGCCGCCCGGTGGGCGCGCCAGGAGCCGTCGCCGACGAACTTGTAGACGTAGTCGCCGTCCTGGTCGTCGCCGCTGTACGCCACGACCCGGCCGCGGGACTCGGTGACGGTGCAGCTCTCGTGCTTGAAGCGGCCGAGCGCCGTCCGTTTCACGGGCACCGCGGCCGGGTCGTGCGGGTCGATCTCCACGATCCAGCCGAAGCGGTTCGCCTCGTTGCCGTTCGCGGCGATGTCGAAGCGGGGGTCGGCGAGGTGCCAGCGGAAGCCGCCGCCGGTCGCCGAGAGGCCGTACCGGTCCTGGGCGGCGGTCGGGCGCCAGTCGGGGTCCTCGGTGCCGAAGTAGTTGTTCCAGTTCTCCTCGCAGGTCACGTAGGTGCCCCACGGGGTGAAGCCGCTGGAGCAGTTGTTGAGCGTGCCCATCGGCGGGTTCGCCGAGCGGAGGGCCGGGTGGTCGGCGCCGACGGGTCCCGAGAACGTGACGGGTGTGGCGCCCGTGACGCGGCGGGCGCGGGGGGACGCGACCACCTGCCAGCCGTCGCCGCGCTGTTCGACCTCCACGACGCTGACGCCGTGCGCGGCGAGCGCCTTGGCGACCTTCTCCGGCGTCATGGCGGCCGGCCCGTCGGGGAACAGGAGGTCCTGGTCGATGTACTCGTGGTTCAGGACGAGGAGGCCGCGGCGGCTGCCCTCGTCGCCGGGGCCGAGGGGGAAGTAGTGCATGCCGTCGTGGTGCATGCCGACCTGCTCGGCCTGCTCGGCCGCGGTGTTGCCCGCGCCGGGGCACCAGGCGGGGCCGCCGGGCCGTACCGGCGTGCCCCAGGGGATGATGACCTGCGTCTCGTACCCGTCGGGCACGACGAGCGTGTCGTCGTCGGCCGTCGGGACGGGCGTGAAGCCGAGCAGGCCGCGGGGGTCGGCGCCGGGCGCGGCGGCGGCCGTGCCGGTGCGCGCGGCGAGCAGGAACGCGGCGGCGGCCGCGGTGCCGCCGCGCAGGGCGGTGCGGCGGGACATCCGCCGGGCGGCCACCGCGCCGAACGGGGGGTTGTCCGACGGGTTGGAGCTGACCTCGTCCGGGTCGAATCCGGGGAAGACCGGCGGCGGTGCGGACATCGCGTCACCTCGTGGGGGGCTGGTTGCGTACGGTGCGTATGCGATTGTGCACCGTGTGCGTACCCTTTCGTGTGCGGTGGGGAACGTTGCGTGATGTTCCCGGGGTGCGCGTCCGCGTTCCGCGCGCGGCGCTACGCTGAGTTCGGCGATGCGGACACCGTCCCCGTATGTGAATCGCCTGTTCGGGCGGCGGGGACGGCCACAGTGAGGGGGTCTGACGGATGGCGGCGGGAGACGCGGCGGGCGGTGCCCAGGTCAAGTCGGCGGTGCGCACGGTCGAGCTGCTCGAGTTCTTCGCCGGGCGGCCCGGCATGCACACGCTGGCCGACGTGCAGGCGGCGGTCGGCTACCCCAAGTCGAGCCTCTACATGCTGCTGCGGACCCTCGTCGAACTCGGCTGGGTCGAGACGGACGCCACCGGCACCCGCTACGGGATCGGGGTGCGCGCCCTGCTCGTCGGCACGTCCTACATCGACGGCGACGAGGCCGTGGCGGCGGCGCGGCCCACCCTGGACCGGCTGTCCGACGACACCTCGGAGACGATCCACCTCGCCCGCCTCGACGGCACGAACGTCGTCTACCTCGCCACGCGCCAGTCGCAGCACTACCTGCGGCCGTTCACGCGCGTCGGCCGGCGCCTGCCCGCCCACTCCACGTCGCTCGGCAAGGCGCTGCTCGCCACCTGCACCGACGACCAGGTGCGGGCGATGCTGCCGGAGCGCCTCGAACCGCTGACCGAGCACACCGTCACGGACCGGGAGCAGCTCATCCGCGACCTGCGGGCGGTGCGGGAGCGCGGGTACGCCGTCGACCGCGAGGAGAACACCCTCGGCCTCAGCTGCTTCGGCATCGCGATCCCCTACCGCACGCCGGCGCGGGACGCGATCAGCTGCTCGGTGCCGGTGGCGCGGCTGACGCCCGGGCACGAACAGCTCATCAGGGACGCGCTGTTCGACGCGCGGGACCGGCTGTCCCTCGCCACGCGGCACCTGTGACGGCGCCCCGCCCGCACCTCAGTGGTGCCAGGGCAGCCTGACGGGCTCGGCCGGGACGCGGCCGGCCAGCAGGTCCGTGAGCAGCGGGGCGAGGCGCAGCGGTATGACGCGCTCCGCCGTGGTGGCCAGCTCGGCGACGGGCCACCAGCGGTGCCCGGTCGTCGAGCCGCTCTCGTACGTCTCCATGCGGCTGGTGTCCACCTCGTGGGAGACGACCCGGTGCAGGAAGAACACGTCCTCGAACAGGCCGCTCTTCCAGCCGAGATCGGCGTGGCCGCCGGTGACGGCGACCGGCCGGCCGAGGACGGCGGCGGTGGTCCGCAGGCCGGTCTCCTCCCACAGCTCCCTGGCCGCCGCCTCGGCGAGCTTCTCGCCCCGCTTGACGCCGCCGCCCGGGGTGAGCCACTCGGACTCGCCCGGGGTGAGGCCCCGCATCCTGAACAGGAGGAGACGGTCGTCGGAGTCGAGCAGCAGGACGCGTGCCGAGCGGCGGGCCAGGGTGTGTGTCATGGAGGTCAGTCAACACCAAGCAGTTGTTCGATGGGGTTGATGGCGAAGTACACGAGGAACAGGGCGGCCGTGACCCACAGCAGCCAGGTGACCTCGCGGCGGCGGCCCAGCACGACCTTGAGGACCACGTAGGCGAGGAAGCCTGCGCCGATGCCGTTGGTGATCGAGTAGGTGAAGGGCATGACGGCGATCGTGACGAACGCCGGGATGGCGATCGCGTAGTCCGTCCAGTCGATGCGCGCGACCTGCACCATCATGAGGAAGCCGACCGCGACCAGGGCCGGGGCCGCCGCCTGCGAGGGGACGATCGCGGCGATCGGCGACAGGAACAGCGCCAGGGCGAAGAGCGCGCCGGTGACGATGTTGGCGAAGCCGGTCCTGGCGCCCTCGCCGACACCGGCGGCCGACTCGACGAACGAGGTGTTGGAGGAGGCGGACGCGGCGCCGCCGGCCGCGGCGGCCAGACCGTCCACGAACAGCAGGCGGCCCAGGCGCGGCACGCGACCCCGGTCGTCCAGCAGGCCCGCCTCGCTGGTGACGCCGACCGCGGTGCCCATCGTGTCGAAGAAGTCGGTCAGGAACAGGGTGAAGATGAGCAGGACGGCCGTGACGACGCTCACCTCGCCGAAGGCGCCGAAGAGGCTGAAGTGGCCGAGCAGCCCGAAGTCCGGCGCGGCCACCAGCTCGTCGGGGACCTCGGGCACGGTCATGCCCCAGGCGGCGTCGTCGATGTCGGCGATCGCGTTGATGACGATCGCGACCACGGTCATGACGAGGATGCTGATGAGGATGGCGCCCCTGACCTTGCGGGCGATCAGCGCGAGCGTGAGGAGCAGGCCGAGGCAGAAGACGAGGATCGGCCAGCCGTGCAGCTCGCCCGTGCCGCCGAGGGACAGCGGCGGGGAGCCGGCCAGGCCCGTCGTGAAGCCCGCGTCCACGAAGCCGATGAGGGCGATGAACAGGCCGATGCCGACGCCGATGGCCTGCTTGAGGCCCATCGGGATGGCGTTCATCACGGCCTCGCGGAAGCCGGTGGCGGACAGCACGCACAGGATGATGCCCTCGATGACGATCAGGCCCATCGCGTCGGGCCAGGTCATGCGGGGCACGATCTGGTAGGCGGTCATGGCGTTGATGCCGAGGCCGGCCGCCAGGGCGAGCGGCAGGTTCGCCGTGATGCCCATCAGGACGGTCATGATCGCCGCGACGAGGGCCGTCACCGTGACGAGCTGCGGCAGGGAGAGCTGGTCGCCGTTGATGTCGTGGACGTTCGGCCCGCCGAGGATCAGCGGGTTGAGGACCAGGATGTAGGCCATCGCGAAGAAGGTGACCAGGCCGCCGCGCACCTCCCGCCCGACGGTTGAGCCTCGCTCCGAGATCCGGAAGAACCGGTCGAGGCGTTGGACGGACGGTGACGGCGGCATGGCGGTGTTCCTCTGCGCGGACTGGGGACGGACGTACGGGGACCCCGGAATTCTGCCGGTCGGGCAGTATGGGGAGGTTTTCCCTGTGTAACACGATGCCGCACCGTTACGGAATCGAGCCCTCCGCTTGGCCGCGCCGCGCTGACCGGATACCGGGTCCCGGACGGTCAGCCGCGCAGTGCCGCCGTCACGGCCGCGAGGTCGGCGTCCGTCGCGAGCCCGGCGTGGTAGAGCCGCAGTTCCGTCGCGCCGAGGGCGGCGGCGTGCCGCGCGTCCTCGGCGAGCGTGCCGGGGCTGCCGCCCATGCCCGTGACGACGGTGAAGTTCGCCGCGACGGTGTGCCGCGCGTCACGGTGGCCGGTGAACGGGGTCAGCACCGCCGCCCTGCCCGCCGCTCCCCCGGGGCCGCCCGGGCAGGGCAGCACCACGCCGTCCGCCCGTCCGAGGACGGCGGCCGGGTCCGTACCCGCGTTGGCGCCGCAGCGGTGGGGTGCCGGGTCGGCGTGCAGCAGGACGCGGAAGTCCGGCACGCCGCGCCGCGCCGCCTCGGCGCGCACCGCATCGACGGCGGCCCGCCGGAACGCGTCGGCCGCCCCGTCGCGCCAGGCAGCGACGGCCGCGGCGCGGTCGGCGCCGAGCGCCTTCTCCACGGCCGCCCACTCGTCGTCCCTGGTCGCCGGCGCGGGGCGGGGCGGCCCCGACCAGTACGGGGCCAGGGCGGCGTCCACGGCGGCCCGCAGCTCGTCGGCGTCGAGGCCGTGGCCGGCGTAGCCCGCCTCGCACACGTCGCAGAAGCACAGCGACATGAGCCAGCCGCCGACCGGGCCGAGGGCGGCGCCGCCGATCTTGTCGTGGGCGTGCAGGTGGTCCAGGCCGTACCAGCCGCAGGACTCCAGCTCGGTGCCGCGCGCCCCCGGGCGCACCGCGGCCTCGGCGGCGAGCGCGGCGGCGTACGCGCGGACCTCGGGGCGCGCGACGCACGGCGCCCAGACGTAGCGGTCGCCGTACGCGTTGCGGACGGTGCTGCCGGGGTGGTCCTCGCCGAGGCGCGAGTTGTGGGCGAGGATCACCCAGCTGTGCACGTCGAGGCCGGCGTCCTCCAGGGCGGCGGCGGCCTCGCCGTACGGGTCGTCGCCGGGCAGCCAGCCCTGGGGGTACGGGCGCAGCGCGTGGCCGGCCCAGCGGCCGGGGTCGGCGGGGTAGTAGACGGCCGAGTGGCGCGCCGTGACGATGCGCCGGGCGGGGTGGCGGGGCGTCAGGGCACGGGTGGAGTGGTAGGCGGCGGCGAGGGTGGCCTGCGTGACGCCGGTCGCGGCGAGGCGGTCGGCGGCGGCCGGGTCGCCCGCGATGTCCCACGGGTAGACGAAGGCGGCGGCGCGCGGCGGCGTGTGCGGGGTCTGGTTCACGGGGCTCACTTCTTGACGAGGCCGAGACCGGTCTCGATGAGGCGGGCGAGGATGTCGACGTGTTCGGGCGCGGGGTCGGCGAGGGGGGCGCGGACGGGGCCGACGTCGAGACCCCGCAGCCGTACCCCCGCCTTCACGAGGGAGACGGCGTAGCCGCGACCCCGGTTGCGCAGCTCGACCAGGGGCCGGTAGAAGCCGTCGAGGAGCGCGGCGACGGTGGCGCCGTCGCCGGTGGCGAGCGCGGCGTGGAAGGCGAGGGCGATCTCGGGCGCGAAGCAGAAGACGGCCGAGGAGTAGAGGTCGACGCCGATGCCGCGGTAGGCGAGGCCGGTGAGTTCGGCGGTGGGCAGGCCGTTGAAGTAGCGGAACGTCTCGTCCGGCGCCTCGGTGCGGACGGCGGAGATGATGCGCTGGAGGAGGTCGAGGTCGCCCAGGCCGTCCTTCAGGCCGACGATGCCGGGCGTGCGGGCGAGGCGGACGACGGAGTCGGGGGTGAAGGTGACGTTGTCGCGCTGGTAGACGATCACGTCGAGGGAGGTGGCGCCGGCTATCTCGGCGTAGTGGCGCACCAGTCCGTCCTGCCCGGCGGTGATGAGGTAGGGCGGGAGCGCGAGGAGGCCGTCGGCGCCCGCGGTCTCGGCGCGGCGCGCCAGGTCGACGGCGAGGGCGGTGCCGTAGCCGGTGCCGGCGACGACGGGGACCTCGCCGGCGGCCGTCTCGACGGCGGTGGCGACGACGGCGGAGAACTCGTCGGGGGCCAGGGCGTGGAACTCACCGGTGCCGCAGGCGGTGAACACGGCGCCGGCGCCGGCGTCCACACCGGCGCGCACGTGCGCCCGGTACACGTCGAGGTCGAGGGAGCCGTCGGGGGCGTAGGGGGTCACCGGGAAGAACAGCAGTCCTTCCAGGCGGCCGGCGAGCGTGCTGGCGGCGGGCGCGGCTTCGGTCATTCCCATCTCCCTCACCGTGCAACATGATGACTGGCGTCCATATTCCTGAACGGCCACGCTAGTTCAGGCGCGATTCACCGGTCAAGTTGCCGTTGACGTGCGGGGAGCCGCCCCTTAGCGTGTCCTCATATATGAACCGGCGAGAGGAAGACGGGACTTCGATGGCCGCAGCACAGTCCGCAGGGAGCCGCACCGTTCTGCTCACCGGAGCCGCCGGCGGCGTCGGCACGCTGATGCGCGACCTGCTCCCCCCGTACGGCTACGCGCTGCGCCTCCTCGACATGCGGCCGATCCCCGGCGAACCGGACGCCGTCACCGCCGACCTCGGCGACATCGACACCCTGCGCGAGGCGGTGCGCGGCACCGACGCCGTCCTCCATCTCGCGGGCATATCGCTGGAGTCGGGCTTCGAGCAGATCCTGCGCTCCAACATCGAGGGCACCTACCACCTCTACGAGGCGGCGCGGCTCGAGGGCGTGCGCCGCGTCGTGTTCGCCTCGAGCAACCACGCGGTCGGCATGACGCCCTGGCCCGGCCCGGGCGAGCCGCGCGTGCCGATCGACACGCCGCACCGGCCCGACACGTTCTACGGCCTCTCGAAGTGCTTCGGCGAGGACCTCGCGCAGTTCTACTGGGACAAGCACGGCATCGAGACCGTGTCCGTGCGCATCGGCTCCTGCTTCCCGAAGCCGACGTCCGTGCGGATGCTGTCCGTCTGGCTGAGCCCGCAGGACGGGGCGCGGCTGTTCCACGCGGCCCTCAGCACGCCGGACGTGGGCCACACCGTCGTCCACGGCTCGTCGGCCAACACCCGCAGCGTGTGGGACCTGTCGTCGGCGAAGGCGCTCGGCTACACGCCGCTCGACGACTCCGAGCCGTTCGCCGCCGAACTGATCGCGGCCGAGGGCGAGCTGGACACCACGCGCCCCGAGCAGGCCAGGCTCGGCGGCCACTTCGTCACCGACCCGCCCATCTGGCCGCACTGACCGGCGCGCGGGCTCCCCGCCGCGGGGAGCCCGTGACGCGCGGCGCTCAGCGCTGGGCGGGCAGCCGCGCTCCCGTCAGCGCCAGGCGGCACGCCCGCACGGCGCGCGCGAGGCGCTCCGCGTCGGGCACGCGGCCGGGGTCGTCGGCCGGGAAGCGGCGGCGGACGTAGCCGAGCGCGAGTCCGGAGCGCGGGTCGAGCAGGGCCATCGAGCCGCCCGCCCCGTCGTGCCCGAACGCCCCCGCCCCGAGGTACGGCAGCCCGACCATGAAGCCGAGCCCGTAGGCGCGCGTCATGTCGAGGACGATGTCGTGCCCCGCCGAGTGCGCGAGGGCGACGGCCCGCTGCGTGGCGGGGGTGAGCAGGTCCGCCGCGGCGGCGTACAGGCCCGCGAGACCGCGTGCCGAGCCGACGCCGCCGAACGACGCCTGCCCGCCGGCGCGGAAGAGCGGGTTGTTGGGTGCCTCGTGCAGCGGCATCGACTCGGGGTGCTGGGAGTTGGACGCGATGCCGAGGAGGCTGTCGGGCGCGACGGCGCGCTCCGGGTCGCCGGCCCTGCGGGGCGGCAGGACATCAAGGACGCGGGCCTCGTCCGCGGCGGACGGGCCGAGGTGCAGGTCCACGGCGTACGGGCGGCGTATCCGCTCCTCGTAGAACTCCTTCAGCGGCGCTCCCGACACGCGGCGCACCAGCTCGCCGGTCAGGGCGCCGATGGTGGCGGAGTGGTAGCCGAAGGCGGCGCCGGGGCGCCAGTACGGGGCGTGCGGGGCGACGCGTTCCGCGATGACGCGGTCGTCGGCGAGTTCGGCGACGGAGAAGCCGTCCTCCGTGCCGATGGCGCCGGCGCGGTGGCCCAGCAGGTCGCGGACCGTCACGCCGTCCTTCCCCTCGGCGCCGAACTCGGGCCAGTACGCGGCCACCGCGCGGTCCGGGTCGATGGCGCCGTCCTGGATCAGCAGGGCGGCGGCGAGGAAGCCGATGCCCTTGGTCGAGGAGAAGACGCCGACCAGGGAGTCGGGTCCGATGCCCGGTCCGCCCCACAGGTCGGCGACGGGCCGGCCGTCCACGAGGGCGGTGAACTGCGCCGCGTGGTCCTCCTCGGCCGCGAGGACGGCGGCGAAGACGTCGCGCACCGGTTCGTACCCGGGGGCGACCGTGCCGTGGACGGCGGTCCCCCCGGCCGCCCCGGTCCCGGCGGTCGCGTCGGTCGTGTCGTTCACGCGCTGTTCCCCATCCCGCACGGCGGCGGAACGCGCCCGGTGCGGTGACCGGGCGCGTTCCGCCACAGGTGTGCGTCTGTGCTTGTTTTTGATCGCCCACCGTTCGAACAGGCTGACCTTTTGGTCGGCTTTGTTTTCCCGGCTGCTGGTGTTCTACCTCAGCCGGCCCGCTCCTGCCCAGTGGTCGACGACGAACGGCACGGCCACGGGGTGGGTGACCTGCCGCCGCAGCTCCGGCCGCCAGCCCGCGTCGTCGCCGAGCGGGGCGTCCGGGTTCGCCGCGTTGTGGGCGGCGACGAGGTCGGCCGGGCGGTGGTTCACCCAGTTTCCGCGCGCGGTCATCGAGGTACCGGGCGTCCAGCGGTGGACGGTGTCCGCCGCGCCGAGCCCGTCCGGCAGCGTGAAGGCGTTGTACTCGGCGACCAGCGCCGACTCGATGCCGATGCCGAAGCTGTAGCCGTACGCGGCGCCCTCGTCCTGGCGGAAGTGGTTGCTGTACACGTCCACCTGGCCGTAGCGGACACGCGGCGCGCGCTCCGTCACGTTGTGGAACAGGTTGTGGTGGAACGTGGCCCGCAGCCGCCCCCGGTCGTCGGCCGACGCGCCGTCGCTGTTGCCGATCAGGATCGTCTTGTCGTGCTCGGTGAAGACGTTCCAGCTCGCCGTGACGAGGTCGGCGCCGCGCACGATGTCGAGCTGCCCGTCGTGCTGCTGGAACAGCCGGCCGAAGTACCGGGGCTGCTCCGCGTCGGGGCGGCGGCCGTCCGTGAACGTGTTGTGGTCCACCCACACGTGCGTCGAGCCGTACAGGACGAGGCTGTCGTACTCGGAGTTCCACTCGCCGAACTCGCCGTCCGTCGGGTCCCACTGCGGGAAGCAGTCGAAGGAGTCCTCGAACGTCAGGTTCCGCACGATGACGTTGTCCGCGCCGCGCACGTCCAGCGTCGCGCCCAGCAGGCGGGCGTCGTCGTCCGCGCCGATGATCGTCGTGTTGGAGCCGACCGGCAGGACCACGCGTTCCTTCTGGAGCGCGGCCGACGCGGCACGGGCCTCCTCCAGCGGCCCCGACGGGTCGTCCCGGCCCCACGTCGCCGGATCGTAGGCGGCGAGGTACGCGTCCAGGCTGTAGCCGTCGGTGGCGTAGTCATCGCAGCCGAGCGGGTTGCCCGCGTCGTCGGTGTTGGCGTCGATCGTGCCGTCGATCCGGATGATCGTCGGCTCGTCGCCCGTACGCGCCAGCGCGTCGGCCAGTTCGGCCCGCGTGCTGACGGTGATGTCGTGCCCGCGGCGTGCCTCCGAGCCGCCGGTGACACCGCCCTCCGCCGCGCCCCAGCCGTCGCGGGCGGGCAGGACGGCGCGTGCCGGGTCACTCCCCGAGCCCCGGCCGGCGCCGGCACCGTGGGCGGTGCCGGCGGCCGTCGCGGGCGGGGGCAGCAGGGCCACGGTGGCGAGCGCGGTCGCGCAGCCCGCCAGGGCCAGTCGTCCGAGGTGCATCACGTCTCCCTGGGATGTGTGCGTGCAGGAACGGTGCCGACGCCGCTGCCGGTACCGGTCAGCCGAACTGCTCCACCCACTCCGCCTGGGCCTCGTTCAGCAGCTCGGCGAGGCCGTCGGCGAACTCCTGGGCGGTGATCTCACCGAGCAGGAGCTGCTGGAAGCTGCGCTCGCTGTCGGCCTTGCTGATGTTGTTCCAGTCCGGCAGGTAGTACGGGAGCTGGACGATGGTGGTGTTCTCGTCGCTCAGGGCCTCGACCGCCGCCTGGGTCGGCGGAGCCTCGGCGATCCACGGGTCGTCCAGCGCCCCGGTGTTGGCGGGGATCTGGCCCGCGCTCTCGTTCCACAGGCTGTTCATCTCCGCCGACGCGGCGAACTCGATGAACTTCCAGGCCGCGTCCTTGTTGTCGCTGGAGCGGAACAGGCCGAGGCCGTCCACCGGGTTGGAGACGAACGTGTGCGGGCCGCCCTCCTCCCGCGCGGGCATCGGCAGGCCGGCCACCGCGTCGGCGCCGAACGCGGCGACGTGGTCGGGGTAGGAGCCCAGGTTGTGCTGCATCATGCCGACCTCGCCGCCCGTGAAGGTGGCGACCATGTTGGTGAAGTCGTTGTTCAGGTCGGCCTCGGGCGTCACCGTGTTGTACACGCCGACGTAGCGCTCCAGGGCATCGACGTTGGCCGGGTCGTTGACGGTCGTCGTGTCGCCGTCCCAGAACGACTCGATGCCGGACTGCGCGTACATCATGTCGAGGGCCTGCGCGATCGAGCCCTCACCGCCGCGGATCGTGTAGCCGAACCGGTTGTTGTCGCGGTCGGTCAGCGCCTCGGCGGCGGCGTAGAAGGCGTCGAACGTGGTGGGCGCGTCGAGACCGGCCGCGTCGAACAGGTCGGTGCGGTACCACAGCACGCCCTGGTTCGCCGAGGTCGGGACGGAGAACGTCTCCTCCTCCTCGCCGCCCGCCGTGGCCCGGACGCTCTCCAGCATCGCCGGCAGCAGTTCCTCCCCGAGCGGGCTCTCCGCGAGACGGTCGTCCAGCGGCTCAAGCGCGCCCTGCGCCACGAGGTTCGCCAGGTACGAGGTCTGGACGCCGCCCACGTCGGGCAGGCCGTCGCCGCCCTGGATCGCCGCGTCGTACTTCGACTGCACGTCCGCGATCGGGACGGGGACGTACTCGACCTCGATGTCGGGGTTCTCCTCCTCGAAGGCGTCGATGATCTGCTCCCACACCTCGGTGCGGACGCCGCCGTTGTTGTCCCAGAAGACGATCTTGCCGGTGCCGTCGCCCTCGGCGCCCGAGCCGCCGCCGTCCTCGCCGCAGGCGGTGGCGCCCGCCGCGAGCATCAGGCCGGCCGTCAGCAGCGCCGTGGTGCGGGCCGTGGGACGGGAGAGGCGTCTGGCTGTGCGTGGCTTTCTCATGGTGCAGCTCCGTTGCTGGGTTCCATGCCGGGCTTCCGGCTGGTGGGTGGTGGACGTGACGTCGTGATGTCGTGCCGTGCGGCCGGAACGCGGGATCAGCGGGGTGCGACGGCCCAGGGGACGCCGAGTTCCGAGTAGAGCGCCAGGTCGCGTGCCCCGGCGGCGGTCAGGTCGTCGATGCCGGGGACGACACGGCGCGGGCCGGTCTCGCCCGGCTCGGTATGCCAGGCGCCGGGCGGCAGCCGCACCGGATCGGGCGCGGTGCGGACCGCCTCGACGAGCCGGGTGAACGCGCCGGTGCGCTCCAGCGGGACGATCAGGGGTGTGCCGTCCCGCAGGTGGGCGACCAGGTTGGCCAGCAGGTCGGTGCGGCCGTACCGGGTCGTCTCGGGCGGCCGGCCGTGCCGTTCGAGCACGACGAGGTCGGCCTTGTACCAGAAGGTGACACGGCCCTCCTCGCCGTGGACGACCACGTACGGCTCGCCGGGCTTCTCGGCGGCGAGCGTCACGGCCGTGACGATCCGCCCGCCGCCGGCCGTGCGGATGCGGGCGCAGGAGGTGTCGTCGGCGTCGATGTCGTTGACCCGGTACAGCTCCAGGTCGATGCCGGTGACGTCGTCCGCGCGGTCCGCGCCGTCGATCCGCAGCGCCGTCGCGACCGCGTGCGCCAGGGGGTTGGTGAGGACGCCGTCCACGACGTCCCGCCCGTCCAGGGTGCGCAGGCCGCCCCACCTGGCGCGCCGCCAGTACGACTCCTCCCGCACCCACGCCCCGGCCGCGCCGATCCCCCGCACCGCCCCGATCACCCCGTCGGCGATCGTGCGGCGGACGGCGGCGACGGCGTCCGAGCCGAGGGACTGGAACCCGACCTGGCACGCCACCCCGGCCGCCGCCACCCCCTGCGACAGCCGCCCGAACTCGGTGAGCGACGGGGTCGGCGGCTTCTCAAGCAGCAGGTGGACGCCCCGCGCCGCCGCCGTCAGGCCGAGTTCGGCGTGCGTGTGGATCGGCGTGCAGACGACGGCCGCCTCGGCCCCGGTGCGCGCCAGCAGCGCGTCCAGGTCGTCGGACTGCTCGGGCGTGCCGAGGCCGTCCAGTTCCGCGCCGGTGAGCGGGGCGAGGTCGCACACGCCGACCAGCCGGACGAGCCCCTCGGCGGTGAGGCGGCGCAGGTTCGCCAGGTGCCAGCGGCCGTGGCCGCGCGCCCCGGCGAGCACGACGGGCAGCGGGGCGCGCGTCATCCCTTCACCGCCCCCGCGCTGAAGCCGGTGATGAGCCAGCGCTGGATGAACGCGAAGACCAGGACCACCGGCACGGCCGCCACGACACCGCCCGCGGCGAGGGCGCCGAGGTCGACGCTGTCGGCGCCGATGAGCGTGTTGAGGCCGACCGGGATCGTCTGCTTGTCCTGCGACGACAGGAACATCAGCGCGAACAGGAAGTGGTTCCAGCTGTGGACGAAGGCGAACGACCCCACCGCCACCAGGCCGGGCCGCAGCAGCGGCAGCACGATGGTGAGGAACGCCCGCATCCGCGAGCAGCCGTCCACCCAGGCCGCCTCCTCCAGGGACGGCGGCACGTTCCGGATGAAGCCGCTGATCAGGATCATCGACAGCGGGAGCTGGAACACGGTCTCGGCGAGGATGACGCTCCACAGCGAGTTGAGGAGCCCCAGCTCGCGGAACACCTGGAAGAGCGGCACGAGCATCAGCGCGCCCGGGATGAACTGCGAGGCGAGCAGCGCCAGCATGAACGGCATCTTCAGCCGGAACCGGAAGCGCGCGAGCGCGTATCCGCCGGACAGGGCCACGAACATCGTCAGGATCATGGTGGCGATGCCGACGTAGGCGCTGTTGATGAAGAAGGTGTCGAAGCTGCGTTCCGTCCAGACCTTCTCGAAGTGCTCGCCCGTGATCGGCCAGGGGATCAGCCGCGTGGAGCCCGGCTCGCGCAGGGCGAACAGCAGCATCCAGTAGAACGGGACGAGCGTGAAGACCAGGTAGATCGCCAGCGGTGTCCAGATCTGCCAGCGCGGCGGCTGGTCGTGGGAGCGCCGGCGGCCGCGGCGCGGGGTCGTCGCGGGGGGCACGGGCGGGGTCGCGGCGCGGGGGAGGTTCCGTTCGGCGCGGGCGCCCGCCGCGCTCGCGGCGCTGGTGGCGGTCATTTGTCGTCGCCTCCGAACTTGCTCAGGCGCAGGTAGAGGATGGAACAGAACAGGAGGATCACGAACGCCACCGTGGTCAGGGCCGCCGCGTAACCGAAGTCGTTGCCGTCGATGCCGGTCTGGGCGACGTACAGCGGCAGGGTCGTCGTGGAGCCGGCGGGGCCGCCGTTGGTGAGGGTGTAGAGGAGGTCGACGTTGTTGAACTCCCACACGCCGCGCAGCAGCGTGGACAGGACGATGGCGTCGCGCAGGTGCGGCAGGGTGATGTGCCAGAACTGCCGTACGCGGCTCGCGCCGTCCACGGACGCCGCCTCGTACAGGTCCTTGCTGACGGACTGGAGGTCGGCCAGGATCAGGATCGCGAAGAAGGGGACACCGCGCCACAGTTCGGAGATGACGGCGCCCCAGAACGCAGTCCCCGTGTCGGCGAGGACGGAGGTCCCGTACTCACCGATCCCCGCGTCGGCCAGGTAGCGGTTGATGCCGGTCGAGGGATTGAAGATCAGCAGCCAGATCGTGCTCGTCAGGACGCCGGAGACGGCCCAGGGCGAGAAGACGAGGGCGCGGGCGAGACCGCGGCCGATGAACGTCTGGTTGATCACCAGGGCCAGGGCGAGACCGAACACGAGCTGGAGCGACACCTCGACGAGGACCCAGCGCGCGCTGAACGCGAGCGTGTCCCAGAAGAACGGGTCGTCGGTGAGGATCTTCCGGAAGTTGTCGAGGCCGGCGAACCCGTTCCGCCACGGTTTCGTGGGGTTGTGGTTGCGCAGGCTGTAGTAGAGGACGCTGAGGGCCGGGTAGACGATGAAACCCAGCATCAGCAGCCCGGCGGGTGCGAGCAGCAGATACGGCAGGGAGCGCGGGGTGCTTCCGGCACGTCGGCGCCGCGGCGGCCGGGTCCGGGCTTGCACGGCGTCGGCCATGACGGCTCTCCGTTCTAGCGGGCGGACGGACTGACGGGTACGGCCGGCACCCGCGCGGCGGCGTACGGGCGCGCGCGGGGGCGGTCGTCGTGGTGCGGGTGGTACGGCGGTGCGGTCTTACGGCTGTGCAGCAGTGCGTTGAGTGGTGCGGCTGTGCAGTGGGTGCGCGGACAGTGCGGGAGACGCAGGAGATGTCCGGTGGTGCCGTGGTGCGCGGACGGTGCGGGAAGGCACGTGTGTCCGGTGGTGCCGTGGTGCCGTGGTGCCGTGGTGCGTGAGGTGGGTGGTGCGCGGCCCGGGCGCCTCGTCGTCCGTGAGGCGCCCGGCGCCGGATCGTGTCGGGCGGTGCGGTGGTGCGGGGTGTCGTCGTCAGGGGTCAGCCCGCGTAGGGCTCGGGCACCTCCCCGTCGCGGGAGAGGAACGCGAAGTCGCAGCCGGTGTCGGCCTGGGTGATGTGGTCCTGGTACAGGGCGCCGAAGCCCCGCCCGTAGCGCGGCGGCGGTGGTGTCCAAGCGGCGCGGCGGCGTTCGAGCTCCACGTCGTCCACCTCGAGCCGCAGCGTGCGGGCCGCCACGTCGAGGGTGACGAGGTCGCCCGTCTCGATGAGCGCGAGCGGGCCGCCGACGTGCGACTCGGGCGCGATGTGCAGGACGCACGCGCCGTAACTCGTGCCGCTCATCCGCGCGTCGGACAGCCGCACCATGTCGGTGACGCCCTGCTTGAGGAGGTGGTCGGGGATCGGCAGCATGCCGTACTCGGGCATGCCGGGGCCGCCAAGCGGTCCCGAGCCGCGCAGGACCAGCACGCTGTCGGGCGTGATGCCGAGCGCGGGGTCGTTCACGGTGGCCTGCATGGTGCGGTAGTCGTCGAACACGACGGCGGGGCCGGTGTGCTTCAGCAGGTGCGGCTCGGCGGAGATGTGCTTGATGACCGCGCCGTCGGGGGCCAGGTTGCCGCGCAGGACGGCCAGGCCGCCCTGCTCCGCGACCGGGTTGTCCAGCGGGCGGATCACCTCGTCGTCGTGCACGCGCGCGCCGTCGAGCTGCTCGCGCAGGGTTGCGTGGGCGATCGTGGGCCGGTCGAGGTGGAGCAGCCCCGCGTCACCGAGGCGGGCGAGGAGACCGGGCAGGCCGCCGGCGTAGTAGAAGTCCTCCATGAGGAACCGCCCGCCGGGCCGCACGTCCGCCAGCACGGGCACGCGGCGCGCGATGCGGTCGAAGTCGTCCAGGCTGAGGGGGATTCGGGAGCGGCCTGCCATCGCGATGAGGTGGATGACGGCGTTGGTGGAGCCGCCGAGCGCCAGCACCGTCGTGATGGCGTCCTCGTACGCCTCACGGGTGAGGAAGCGGGAGAGGCGGGCGTCCTCGCGGACCAGCTCGACGGCGCGCAGCCCGGCGGCCGCGGCCATCCGGGAGTGCGCCGAATCGACGGCCGGGATGGCGGCGGCGCCCGGCACCGTCACGCCCAGGGCCTCGGCGGCCGACGTCATGGTGGAGGCGGTGCCCATCGTCATGCAGGTGCCGGCGGACCGGGCGAGGCCGCACTCCAGTTCGGCGAGTTCGCGGTCGCCGATGCGGCCGGCGCGCTTCTCGTCCCAGTACTTCCACATGTCGGTGCCCGAGCCGAGCGTCTCGTTCCGCCAGTGGCCGCGCAGCATCGGCCCCGCGGGCACGAAGACGGCGGGCAGGTCGGCGCTGGCCGCGCCCATCAGCAGCGCCGGCGTCGTCTTGTCGCAGCCGCCCATCAGCACCGCGCCGTCCACCGGGTAGGAGCGCAGCAGCTCCTCCGTCTCCATCGACAGGAGGTTCCGGTAGAGCATGGGCGTCGGCTTCTGGAACGTCTCCGACAGGGTGGCGACGGGGAATTCGAGGGGGAAGCCGCCGGCCTGCCACACGCCCCGCTTCACGGCCTCGGCGCGCTCGCGGAGGTGCTGGTGGCAGGGGTTGATGTCGGACCAGGTGTTCAGGATCGCGATGACGGGCTTCCCGAGGTGCTCCTCGGGCAGGTAGCCGAGCTGGCGGGTGCGGGCGCGGTGGCTGAACGAGCGGAGTCCGTCCGTCCCGTACCACTGGTGACTGCGCAGGTCCTCGGGCCTCACCGGACACCCCACCCCTCCACGATCGCGGCGACGGCGGCGCGCTGCTCCTCGGGGAGGACGCTGCTCGGCGGCCGGATGTCGCGCCGGCACAGGCCGAGGTGGGCCAGTGCCTCCTTGACGACGGTCACGTTGTTCGCGGCGCCGTTCTCGGCCCGCAGCTCCTCGAAGGGACGGATGCGTTCCCAGACCTCCATGGCGGCCGGGTAGTCGGCGGCGCGCAGGGCGGTCAGCATGGCGAGGGACAGCTCGGGGGCGATGCCGACCAGTCCCGACGTGAAGCCCGTCGCGCCGCACGCGAAGTACGCGGGAGCGTACAGCTCGGCGAGGCCCGCGACCCAGACGAAGCGGTCACCGCCAGCCCCGGCAGCGACCGTCGCGAACCGGACGGGGTCGGGGACGGCGTACTTGACGCCGATGACGTTCGGGCAGTCCGCGCCGAGGCGGGCGAGCGTCGCGCCGTCGATGAGCGGATTGCGCAGGTAGGGGACGACGCCGAGGTCCGGCACGGCGTCCGCGATGGCCCGGTGGTAGGCGTACCAGCCGTCGGCGGAGACGTAGGGGTGGACCGGCTGGTGCACCATCACCATCTGCGCGCCGCCGTCACGGGCCGCGCGGGCGGCGGCGACGGCGGTGGGCACGTCGTGGCCGACGCCGACGACGACCTGCGTGTCCGTGCCGGCCGTGACCTCCAGCGTGAGGGCGAGTTCCTCGGCGCGCTCCTCGGGGGTGAGCGCGTAGAACTCGCTGGTGTTGCCGTTCGGGGTCAGGGTGCGCACGCCGCCGTTCACGAGGCGGGCGACCAGGGCGCGGTACGCGTCGCGGTCGATGCGGTCCCGCTCGTCGAACGGTGTGACGGTGATGGCCACGACGTCGGCGAGCGCGGCGCGCTGGGGGGCGAAGTCGTTCACGCGGGATCTCCCTGCAGTTCGGCGCGTGCCTCCCCGGGCGCGGACCCGTCCCCGGGGTCGGTGGGGAACGCGCGGCGTACGAAGCCCTCGATGTGGTCGCGCAGGAGCGCGGCGGCGCCCTCGGCGTCGTCGGCCTCGGCGCTGGCGAGGATTGCGCGGTGCTCGGCCGCCTCGCGGTCCCACGTGGGGCGCGACTGCCACGCCACGGACGACACCAGCGCCGCCTGGTCGCGGAGGTCGTCCAGCATGCCGGCGAGCAGCGGGTTGCCGCAGGGCAGGTAGAGGGCGCGGTGGAAGTCGCGGTTGGCGAGGGACCGTTCGGCGGCGTCGTCGGCCGTGTCGGCGCGCCGCAGCGCCGCGTGCGCCTCGGCGAGGTCGGCGCGGGAGGCGACGGTGCGGCGCAGCGCCTCGGGTTCCAGCAGGAGCCGCACGTCGTACACCGACCGCGCCATCGCCGCGTCCACCGTCCGCACCGCCGCGCCGCGGTACTCGCTCATCACCACGAGGCCGCGGCCCGCGAGGGTCTTCAGCGCCTCGCGGACCGGGGTCTTGGAGACGCCGAAACGCGCCGCGAGTTCCGTCTCGACCAGCGGCGACCCCGGCGCCAGGCCCCCGGTGAGGATGGCGTGGGTGAGGTGGTCGAGGACGACTTTCGTCCGCGACGGGATGGGCGCCGGCACGGCTGCGCCGGGGGGTGGGACGGACTCTCGCATACGGCATCTCATATCTCGTATATGACCTGCGGCGCGCATGACGGTAGGCCGAACGACGGGTGGCGTCAACGGTTGTGACAGAACTGGCCCGGTCCCCGGGAACGCGGCGGGGCTCCCCGGGGAGTCGGCCGACGCCGCCCACAGCGCGACGGCGATGAAGAGCGCCTGCTCGGGCAGCCGGAACCACAGCGGTGTGGCGGGTTCCCCGTTCAGGGGGATGTCCTCCAGGGCCGCGTGGATGTTGGCGGGAAGCATCAGCAGGAAGAGCACCGCCAGTCCGATGCCCGCCGCCCGCCGCGTCGCGGGCACGACGAGCGCGGCGGCGCCGGCGAGTTCGAGGACGCCGGTCACGTGGACCATCGCGTCGGGGAACGGGACGAACGGCGGGACCATGGCCGTCAGGTCGTCGTGGCTGGGCAGCAGCGTCACGTCCGGCGGGGTGAAGTGCGCGGCGGCGGTGAACACGAGCATCACGGCCAGGCCGTGCGCGGCGGCCACCCGCCAGGTCGCGAACCGTCCGACGCCCAGGGCACCGAGCAGCCGGAAGCCCAGCGCCGGGCCTGCGAGGAGCATGAGTGTGGTCCACATGGTGTGTCCTGCCGTCCGTCTCAGGCCGCGCCGGGACGCGGGGCCGGCGTGAAGAACAGCCCGGCGCCGTACGCGTACCGCGCGGAGACGAAGAACCCGTCGCCCGCCGGCCGCGTCGGGACGCCGTTGCCCTCGGCGATGCCCCGGGCGCGTTCGGCGTCGTCCACCAGCACGGTCATCGCGGCGAGGTAGGAGGCGGCGGGGGCCGGCTCGCCCGGCAGCACCTCCTCCCGGTCCGAGGCGCGGACGAACCGCAGCCGCGCAGCCGTCGCGTCGAGCACCGTGACGGCGCCCTCCCGCCGGGGAGCGGACCGCAGGATGCCGGCGTACCGGTCCGTGATCGCGCCGAACTCCGGGTCGTCGGCCACGATCAGCACGTCGCCGAGGCCGTGCGCGCCGTTCGCGTGCCGGAGGTGGCGCGGCTGGTGCACGTACCGGCGGGTGAGGTGCTGGGCGATCCCGAGGTAGCCCTCCGGGGTCGAGCGCGGGTCGATGTGGACGGCACGCGCCCGGACCGTGCGCGGCCCCTCCTCCGTAGCGACGTCGCGTTCGAGATCCAGCACGCCCGTGGTGCGCAGCCCGGCGTCCGTCAGCCGGCGGTCGGTCGCCCCGGCGTCGCGGGTGTCGAGGTTGAGCAGCCGGAAGCCCTCGTACGCGTCGGCCATGGCCCTGGTGTGCCAGGGATCGGGAGCCGACTCGTCCACGATGCCGAGCAGTTCGATGTACGAGCCGCCGAACAGCGCGCAGCGGTTGGCGGTGCAGCCGGGCACCGGGGCCTCCCCCGGCCGCGCGGCGAGCAGGTGCCGTGACCTGGGGCTGAGCGTGAACCCGAGGGAGAGATAGGCGCGTTCGAGGCCGTCGAGGTCGCGGGTCAGGATGCCGGTGTGGTGGATGCCGGTGATGTCGTTCGTCATGCCGCCGATGCTTCACCGGCCGCGCGCGCCGGAGCCCGGCGTGCGCCGCTGCCGCCGCTTTCCGACACCGTCCTACACTGACGCGGTGGATTCGGTCACGCTGGACGATCTCGATCTGCGGCTCCTGCACGCCCTGCAGCTCGACGGGCGCGCGGCGTTCAGCCGGATCGCGGACGTCCTCGGGGTCGCCGACCGCACGGTGGCCCGCCGGTTCAACCGGCTCCGCGGCAGGGGCATCGCCCGCGTCGCCGGCGTGACCGACAGCCACCGCGTGGGGCACGCGGAATGGCTGGTACGGCTGCGGGTCCTCCCGTCCGGCACCGCCGCGCTGGCCCGTGCCCTGGCCGGGCGGCCGGACACCGCCTGGGTGACCGTCGCGTCGAGCGGCACGGAGATCGTCTGCCTGTTCCGCGTCGCCGGGGACGGCCCCGCCCCTCTCGGCACGCTGGGGCGCCTTCCGCACGTCACGCACGTCGACGCGCAACGGCTGCTGCGCCCCGTGATGGAACGCCGCTGGAGCGGGCGGACCTCCGCGCTCACCGAGGACCAGATCGCCGCGCTGCGGCCCCCCGCCACGACGGCCACCGGGCCGGTGCGGCTGACGGATCTCGACCGCCGCCTGCTCCCCGTGCTCGCCGAGGACGGCCGGGCCGGCTACCCGGCCCTCGCGCGCCGCACCGACTGGTCGGAATCCGCCGTCCGCCGCCGGGTGGACGAACTGCGCGGGTCCGGCGCGCTGCGGCTGGACGTCGAGGTCGAGCCTGCGCTGTTCGGCTTCGCGGTGCAGTGCCTCGTCTGGCTGACCGTCCGGCCGGCCCGGCTGACCGCCGTCACCCGCGCGCTGGCCGCCGACGCGGAGGCGGCGTTCGCCGGCACCACGACGGGCCACCAGAACCTGATGGTCATCGTGATCTGCCGCGACGCCGCCGCCCTGCACACGTACCTCACCGACCGCGTCGGCTCGCTCGACGGCGTGGACCGCATGGAGACGGCGCTGGTCGCCTCCTACACGAAACGGGTGGCACCGGCCGCCTGAACGGCGGGGCCGGGCTCAGGCCCGGGGGCCGTCGTACAGGACGGCGCACAGTCCTCGGACGCGCGTTCCGTCCGGCGCGTCCCAGGCGGTGGTCACGTGGCCGACCGCCCCCTGCGGAAGCTCCTCCGCCGGGGCGGGCCGCAGGACCCGCCGCACCCGCAGAGTCGCGCCGCCCGCGAGGCGGATGTCTGTGCCCTCCCGATCGTCGGTCACGCTCCCGCCGACGTCCGTACGCACGGCGCCGTCGCCCGTGTACGAGCGGGCGACGTCCCGGTCGGGTGTGTCGCTGACGCTCTGCGCCTGGGCCTCGGCAGTTCCCTGGATCAGGGCAAGCAACTGGGCCGCGAGCACCGGGTCATGACACCCGTCGTACACCCAGCGTTGCCCGAGCACCCCGTGCTCCATGGTCCCGACGAGCGCGTGCTCCGCACCGTCGAGCGGGGCGCCACGGTAGGTCAACGGCACGAGGTGGGTGGCCGGCCGGTCGCCGGAGGTGTCGGTGACCACGATGAACTCGATGCCCACCTCACCCTCCGGATCATCCAGCCGGAACCCACCGGCCCGGACAAGCCCCGGCCCCTCCGCACCGCCGGAGTACCACGCCCTGGACGGAAGCCAGGCGGTGAGCAGTTCGAGCTTGGTCGGCTTGAGGACGGTGTGGTGGATGACGGCCATGCGGGAACCTCCTGGCGAACGACGGCGACGAGCCTTCCTACCACTCCCCCGCCACCCGGTCGCCGTTCTCCTCCCTGAGCGCGGCGGCGCGGTCGAGGGCGGTGAGGACGGCCAGGCCGAGCGCGGTGTCGTCCACCTTCTCCGGTCCCGCGTCCGCCTCCTGCTCCAGTGCGATCCACAGTTCGCGGGAGAACCACCACCAGGACCGGTCCGCGACGCCGAGGACCCGCCGCACCGTGGCCCGCGACGGGCGGGCGGCGAGGCCGATGGCGATGCCCACCGCCAGTACGGCGGCACCGCGCATCGCTGCCGGCCGGGTCATGAGCCGGCTCCCGGTGACGGCGACTCCGGGGCGACACCGGTGATCAGCGGCCACCACTGCCGGCCGAGCCCCGTACGCGGGCGGCGGCAGCCGCCATCGGCCCGGTACCGCAGCCGCTCCGGCCGACCCGCCTCCGGGGCCACGTACAGCGGCACCTCCATGCCGTCCTCATCAACCGGCAGGCACGCGACGGCCCGGGCGTAGTCCTCGACCGACCGTTCCAGCACGTCCAGGCAGTCGCCACAGGCGTAGAGCGGCGCATGACGTACGGGCAGCCCCGTCGTCACCGAGCCGATCTCCATCACCAGCGTCGAACGTCCGCAGTAGAACCAGCACGCGCCGATCAGCCACGTCCCGCTCACGTCTCGTCCCCCTCCACCGCGGCGAGGCCCAGCACCCACGC
Source organism: Streptomyces sp. RFCAC02 (assembly GCF_004193175.1). NCBI lineage: Bacteria > Bacillati > Actinomycetota > Actinomycetes > Kitasatosporales > Streptomycetaceae > Streptomyces > Streptomyces sp. RFCAC02. The sequence goes on from NZ_SAUH01000001.1 coordinate 942,213, forward strand.
ACCGACCAGCAGCAGCGCCGCGACCACGCACCCGACCGTCACGACAGACCGCACCTCAGCGCCCGGCACCGAGGCCCACGGCGAACCAGACGGTCTTCCCGCCCCGCGCGGCCGGGGTGCACCCGAAGTCCAGGGCCATCTCCCGCAGCAGCCACAGGCCGCGCCGACAGTCCGATTCCCAGTCCGGCTCCGACACGACGGGCAGAACCGGCGACCGGTCCCGCACGCCGACCCCGACCTGACCGTCACGCCGCACCACCCGCGGCCGACAGCACGGATCACCGGCATGCCGCGCCACGTTGGCGAGCAGTTCCGAGACACCGAGCCGCGCCACCTCGACCGCGTCGGCCCCCGCACCCCAGTCCCGCAGCACGAGCGCAACCGTCCGACGCCAGGTCTCGATCCGGCGGGGAAAGGCGAGTATGTCCCAGGCGTACACATGGACGGGCGCCGTCACGCTCTCGACCTCGGTTGTCACGGCAGGGACCCGCCTTCCATGTCTCGTTGCGGCGGCGCGCACAGCGACAGCCCCATCTCCTGCGCGGCCTCCGACAGGAGCGTCAAGAGCTGGGCGGCCGTCACGAGTTCCGGTCGTTCCTGCTGTTCACCGAAGAACAGCAGGAACGAGAAGTCGTCCGCTCGCCGCAGAGGGATGCGCAGCCCCGGAGTGACCCCGTACATGGCTCAGCCCTCCGACGAACTCGGCGCGCTACACGCACTGTTGATCGCTCGCCACTCGACGCGACGAACGGGAACAAGGTAGACCTGCACTCATCACGCCCGCAAGGGCACACCATGCACATGTGCAGAAAAGCAGGCCGGTAGATCCGACGTCCCCCCGTGGGGCAGACTGGACGCGATGGATGGGAGAGGGGCGCATGGCCAGCACATTCCGCAGCCGCAGACTCGGGGCTGAGCTGCGACAACTCCGCGAAGACACCGGTCTCAGCGCGGAAGCTGTAGCCAAGCAGATGGAGTTCTCGCGCCCCAAGCTGAGCCGCATAGAGGCGGGCGAGGTCCGCGTCTCGCAGAACGACCTCAAAGCGTTGCTGCACCTGTACGGGGTTGACGACGATGCACGCCGCACCCGGTTCATCGAGTCCGCCCGCGACGCCAGGAAGCGCGGATGGTGGCAGACCTACGCCGACTCCCTGCCTCGCGAGTACACGGACTACATCGCCCTGGAAGCCGATGCGACGGATATTCGGACCTTCCAGCCCATCCTGATCCCCGGCCTACTGCAGACCGAGAGGTACATGCGGGCAGCGATCAGAGCCAATCCCGCGATCATGCCGCCCGCCGACGTCGACAAGCTCGTGCGGATCCGCTTTGAGCGGCAGACCATCCTCGGGCGTGACCAGCCACCTCGGTTGTGGGCGATCCTCGGCGAAGCGGCCCTGCGGCAAACAGTGGGCGGAGCCGATGTGATGGTCGAACAGATCCGTCACCTGGAGAAGCTGACCGCCTCCCAGCACATCGTCATCCAAGTGTTGCCGTATTCGGCCGGTGCTCACGCGGGACTGACCGGGCCGTTCGTCTGCTTCTCCCTCCCTCGCGATCCGGACATCGTCTGCGTGGAGAACATGACCGGGACGCTCTACATGGATCGCGCCGGTGAACGTCAGGGATACAACTCGGCCTTCGACCATCTCCGGGCAGCCGCCGACAACCCCGCCGACTCTCTCGTCCGAATGCAGGGGGTGGCCGAAGAAATGCAGAAGTACTGGAAGGACACACGATGACAGCCCGGGACAGCGTCGGACCATGGCGCAAGAGCACGTACAGCAGCGCCAACGGCGACTGTGTCGAGGTCGCCGACAGCGGCGGCGGTGACGGCTTCGGTCTCGCCGTGCGTGATTCCAAGCGGCCGGGCGGGCGTGTGCTCGCCTTTGCCGCGCCGCAGTGGTCGGCGTTCCTCGCTCTCGCGACGACCACCAAGCCCGGCCGCTGACAAGCATGTTGCCGCCCGGCCGGTGAGCCGGGCGGCACAGGACAGACGTCCGGATCAACCGCACCGTCCGCGGCCGTCATTGCGGTCAAGCCGGTGACAACCAGCACGTCCCTGGCCGATGATGAATCGACGGCGCCGAGTGAGTTCGTCCTTTCCCACACCAAAGCGCTCGGCGAGATAGTGCGGCTCCAACTCATCCGCGATGTGGTCGAGGAGCACAACCGATGATCGAGAAGGTGGATCTCTCGCAGGCCGTCTGGTCCAAGAGTCACCGCAGCAATGGCGGCGACAACTGCTTGGAGGTGGCTTTCGTCGGCGAGGTCGTGGCCCTGCGGGACTCCAAGGACGTCGGGCACCCGGATGCGAAGGTCCTCGTGCTGTCGCTGGACGACTACAAGGCGTTCGTCGGCGGCGTCCAGGACGGCCAGGCCGAGTTGCTTCCCCGAGAGGAATGACCATGGACCCCCGAGACGGTACCGGGCTCTGGCGCAAGAGCACATACAGCAGCACCAACGGCGACTGTGTCGAGGTTGCCGACAGCGGTGGCGGTGACGGCTTCGGTCTCGCCGTGCGTGATTCCAAGCGGCCGGGTGGGCGTGTGCTCGCCTTTGGCGTGCCGCAGTGGTCGGCGTTCCTCGCCCTCGCGACGGGCGCGAAGACCGGTCACTGACGAGCGTGTTGCCGCCCGGCCGGTGGGCCGGGCGGCAGTGGGTGGTCAGCCGAGGGAGCGTGCCTTGAAAGCCGCGCGGCGGGCCTGTTTCGCGATCGTCCGGTCCGTGTGCACGCGGCCCACGGCGTCCAGCACGTCCGCCGTCGCCGGGTGACCCGTCGCCCAGACGCGGTCGAAGAACTCCTCGTCCTCCCGCACGAGCGCCGACACCAGCTTCCGCAGCTCCTCCTCGTCGTCCTCCCGGTCCGAGGTGGCCAGGTGGGCGGCGATGCTGTCGATCGTCAGCCAGAACATCATCTCCGCCGGCGGCTCCGGCACGTCCGTGGCGTCGCGGTCGGCCAGCCACACGCGGGCCAGCCCGCCGAGCTGCGGATCGTCCAGCACGGAACGGACCGCCTTCTCCGCGCCGTCGCCCAGCAGCGACAGCATGAGCTGGCAGCCGAGGCGGCGGGGCGGCCCGCCCGCGTCGTCGCCGCGTGCGGCGGCCAGCAGCGCGGTGGCGGCCTCGCCGGCGTCCCGGCCGGCGAGCCACCGTTCGCCCTCCTCGCGGGCCACGCGCCCCGACCACAGCGGCAGCGCCGACAGCAGCGCCGCCGCGTCCGCGCCGGCCAGGTCGCCGACGGCGGGCGCCGACACCCCGGCGTCGGTCAGGCGGCGGCGGATCGCGTACAGGCCGAGGGGCGTGAGGCGGACGGCGCCGTAACGGCTCAGGTCGTCGTCCCCGTCCGGGGAGCCGGCCTCCTCGTCCGTCAGGACCGTCTCGTCCACCGGCCGGTGGTCGAGCAGCCCGGTGCCCGTCAGGGCGGCGAACTGGTCGTCCAGCTTCAGGACGGCCGCCATCACCTCGTTCACGTCCTCGTCCGCGAGCTCCTCGCTGTCCTCGGGCAGCAGCGCGGCGGCGGCGACCATCGGGAGCGGGATCATCGACGCGCCCTGGCCCGCCTCGTCCATGCCGGCCAGCATGTACAGGCTGGCGAGCGCCCCGTCGAGGAACTCGGCCTCCTCGTCCGGGTCCCACTCCAGCGCGTCCAGGTCGATGGCCGACGGATCGATGCCGCCGTCCTCGGTGATGGCGTCCGCCAGGTCGGGCATGCCGCCGACCAGTTCCTCCAGGGTGGGTGTGGCCGCGTCGCCGAGGACCGCCTCGAAGCCCTCCGTCCAGACGTCCAGCACATCGGCCGGGTCGCCCCCGGTGACCAGTTCCAGCTCGGGACCGGTCGTGGCCGTGCCGGCCCCGTCGTCGCCGTCGTCGTCCTCCTCGACGCGGACGAGGCCGGTGTCGACGGCGAAGTGCCAGGCGTCGGCGGCGAGACCGAGGCCCTCGTCACCGCCGTCGAGGCCGAGCGCCGCCGCGGCCGACGCCAGGCGGTCGTCGGCCAGGTCGCCGTCCGCGTCGACCGGCACACCGGCGGCGGCCCAGCGGGCCAGCTCGATCGCGCGGGACATCAGCGGGGACGCCAGGGCGTCCCGGGCCAGTTCCTCGTCGGAGGGCAGCCGTACGGGCGGCATGGCGGGCCGCGCATCTCCGGGGTTCACGATCGCACTCCTCATCACATGGTCCAGGACGAAGCTCCAGCCTAGATGAGCCCGCGCGGAGGCGTTGACGGTACGTCAGCCGCTCCCTGGGCCGCAGCGCCGCCGTGGCCGGCCGTTCACCGGGGCGGCGTTGACAGGGACACCACGACTGCGCGAACTTGACGCGCGTAGCGCCGTCGCCGCGTCCCGGAGGAAACCCGTGTCAGAACCCCGCCGTTCCCCCCGCCCCCGGGCCGCCGCGCGCCGCGGCGCCGTCGTCGGGCCGCTGCTCGCCGCCGGGCTGTGCGCCGGGCTGCTCGGCGCCCAGCCGTCCTCGGCCGCCGAGGGCGTCCGTGTGCACGACATCCAGGGCACGACCCGTCTGTCGCCCTACGCCGGGCAGCACGTCACGGACGTCCCCGGCGTCGTGACCGGCGTGCGGACCTACGGTTCGCGCGGCTTCTGGATGCAGGACCCGCGCCCGGACCGCGACCCCGCGACCAGTGAGGGGGTGTTCGTGTACACCGGCTCGGCGCCGGGCGTCGCGGTCGGCGACTCCGTCCTCGTCGCCGGCGACGTCGGCGAGTACTACTACGGCGGCGCCGGATCCGGCGGGCAGTCCGTGACCCAGCTCTCCCGGCCGGACGTCACGGTCCTGTCGTCCGGGAACGCCCTGCCCGCGCCCGTCACCCTCGACGCCCGCTCCGTACCCGACCGCTACGCACCGGACGGCGACCCCGCCGCCGACGGCGGCATCGAGGGCCTGACGCTGCGGCCCCGCCGCTACGCGCTGGATCTGTACGAGTCGCTGGAGGGCATGTCGGTCTCGGTCACCGACGCGCCCGTCGTAGGGCCGAGCACCCCGTACTACGAGCTGTGGGTGACGGTCGAGCCGCACCGCAACCGCACCGCCGGGGGCGGCACGCGCTACGCCTCCTACAGTGCGCAGAACGGCGGCCGCCTGAAGGTCGAGTCCCTGACCCCGGTCACCCAGCGGCCGTTCCCCGAGGCGGACGTCGGCGACGTCCTGGCCGGCACGACGACCGGTCCCCTCGACTACGACGAGTTCGGCGGCTACACCCTGGCCGCCCGCACCCTCGGCGACGTCACGGACGGCGGGCGCGCGCCGGAACGCACGCGGGCGCAACGCCGGGACGAGCTGGCCGTCGCGACGTACAACGTGGAGAACCTCGCCCCCTCCGACAGCCCGGAGAAGTACGAGCGGCTCGCCACCGCCGTCGTCGACGCGCTGGCGTCGCCCGACATCCTCGCGGTCGAGGAGATCCAGGACGACTCCGGCACCGAGGACGACGGGACGGTGACGGCCGGGGAGACGCTGCGGCGTTTCACCGACGCGATCGCCGCCGCCGGCGGCCCCCGGTACGAGTGGCGGCTCATCGACCCGGAGGACGGCGCGGACGGCGGGCAGCCGGGCGGGAACATCCGCACCGCGTTCCTCTTCGACCCGGAGCGCGTGTCGTTCACCGACCGCCCCGGCGGGGACGCGGTGACGGGCACCGAGGTGGTGCGCGCGGGGCGCGGGGACGCAGCGCTGACGTACTCGCCGGGGCGCGTGGCGCCGGCCGACGGGGCGTGGGAGGACAGCCGCAAGCCCCTGGCGGGCGAGTTCGTCTTCCGCGGCGAGACGGTGTTCGTGATCGCCAACCACTTCGCGTCGAAGGGCGGTGACGAGCCCCTGGCCGGACGGTTCCAGCCCCCGGCGCGGGCGTCGGAGGAGCAGCGGGTGCGGCAGGGCGAGGTGGTGAACGCGTTCGTCCGCGCCATCGAGGCGGCCGACCGGGACGCGGCGGTCGTCGTCCTCGGCGACATCAACGACTTCGAGTTCTCCGGCACGACGCGGGCGCTGACGGCGCACGGGGCGCTGCGTACGGCGGTGGCGAGCCTGCCGCCGTCGGAGCGGTACACGTACCTGTACCAGGGCAACTCGCAGGTCCTCGACCAGACGCTCGTGTCGCCTGGCGTCGGGCGGTTCGACTACGACATCGTCCACATCAACGCGGAGTTCGCCGACCAGGCGAGCGACCACGACCCGCAGGTGCTGCGCTTCCGCCCCTGACCGGCGGCAACGCGGTGGACGGAGCGGCCGCGGGGAAGCAGACTGCGCGCATGCACGATGTTCCCTTCGGCCGCTGCGCCGCCGCGATGATCACACCTTTCACCGACGACGGGGCGCTCGACCCCGGCGGCGCGCAGCGGCTCGCGACCCACCTCGTGGACCGCGGCGGCTGCGACACGCTCGTCCTGAGCGGCACCACGGGCGAGTCAGGCACCACGTCGGACGCGGAGAAGGCGACGCTCGTGCGGGCCGTCGTGGAGGCGGTCGGTGACCGGGCGGCGATCGTGGCGGGCGTGGGGTCGGCGGACACCCGGCACTCCGTCGAACTGGCGCGGCAGGCCCGTTCGGCCGGCGCGCACGGCGTGCTGGTGGTGACGCCGTACTACTCGCGCCCGACGCAGGAGGGCATCGTCGCACACCTCGGGACGGTCGCCGACGCGACGGACCTGCCGGTGATGCTGTACGACATCCCGGCGCGGACGGGCGAGGGCACGGCACTGACGGCCGACTCGCTGCGGCGGCTCGCCGAGCACCCCCGGATCGTGGCGGTGAAGGACTGCGCGGGCGACCTGATGAAGACGGGCCTCGTCCTCGCGGACACGGACCTCGCGTACTACGCGGGCAGCGAGGAACTGAACCTGCCGCTGCTCGCGATCGGCGCCCGCGGCGTGGTCAGCACGGTGGCGAACGTCGCCGGGGCGCAGGTGCGGGCGGTCGTGGACGCGTTCACGGCGGGGGACGCGGCGGAGGCGGGGCGGCGGCACCGCGCGCTGCTGCCGCTGGCGGACGCGGTGTTCGGGGAGGTGCCGGGGGCGGTCGCGGTGAAGGCGCTGTTCCGGGCGGCGGGCATGCCGGGCGGACCGGTACGGGCGCCGCTGCTTCCGGCCGGCCGGGAGACGACCGAACGCCTGGTGGCGGCCCTGCGGACGGCGCTCGGCGGACAGTGACGCGTCCGGCGTCACCGGACCCGGGACACGGCCAGCTCGATGAGGTACCGCTTGGTGATCCGGCCGCCGTACGCCCCGTCGATCAGGCCGGCGACGCAGCCGAACAGGCCGTCCCTGGCCGCGTCCGGGAGGGCACGGTGTCCCGAGTAGGTCCGCAGCAGGTCCAGGTACTCCTGCGCGGAGTACGTGATATCCCGCTCGTACCGGCGCTCGGCCGTGGGGCCGAACCGGCCGCTGCGCGCGACCTCTTCGGCGTGGTCCGACCCGTCGACTGCTGCTGCCTCGGGCGGCAGCAGTCCGGGCGGGGTGGCCGGGTCGAAGCGTTCGTAGCAGCGCTGGGCCTCGGCGAAGAAGTCCTCGGTGCCGCCCCGCACATGCTGGGTGCGCACCACGGCGAGCGCACCGCCCGGGCGCAGCGCGTCGGCCGCCTTGGTCACGCGCACCGCCGGGTCGATCCAGTGGAACGCCGTGGCCGAGACGACCGCGTCGAACGGTTCGCGGGGCAGCGGCCAGCTCTCGAAGTCGGACGTCACCACCTCGGCCGTCCCGGCGCCGGCGACGTTCCGGCGGGCGATGGCCGCCATGCGTTCCCCCGCCTCGACGGCCGTGACGCGGCAGCCGCGCCGGGCCAGGGGCACCGTCGCCTGCCCGGTGCCGCACCCGATCTCCAGGACGCGGCTGCCGGCGCGGGCGTCCGCGAGCGCGGCGAGGTCGTCGAACAGTTCCGCCGGGTAACCGGGGCGGGCGCGGTCGTACAGCTCCGCGTCCTCGTCGAAGATCCGGGCCAGGCGCGCACGCCGGGACTCGTCGGGCCGGTCGTCGCGCCGTGCCGCCTGCGGGGAGTTGTCGGGCATGGGCGGCAGGCTACCGGCTGCGGGGAGACCCGCGTCACATCCGGTCGTGTCACAGGCGGCCGGGCTGTCTCGTCCCAGGGGTGAAGCACTCGCCACCACCGAGGAGGACACCATGGACGCCCGGCTGAACTACTTCACGAACCCGGCCGTCGGCAAGGCCGTCAAGGGCCTCATGTCGGCGGGCGCGACCTTCAAGGACCTGCCCGTGCCGGCCGCGACGCGGGAGCTGGTGTTCCTGCGCGTGAGCCAGATCAACGGCTGCGGCGTCTGCATCGACATGCACACGAAGGAAGCGGCCGCCGCCGGCGAGACCCCGGTGCGGCTGAACCTGGTCGCGGCGTGGCGGGAGGCCACCGTCTTCACCGGGGCCGAACGGGCCGCGCTGGAGCTGGCGGAGGCGGGCACCCGGATCGCGGACGCGGCCGGCGGGGTCGGCGACGACGTGTGGGCACGGGCCGCGGAGCACTACGACGAGGACCAGCTCGCCGCCCTCGTGATGATGATCTCGTTCATGAACGCCGTGAACCGGCTGAACGTCATCACCCGGCAGCCGGCCGGCACGTACCGCGTCGGACAGTTCCACTGACGGCCGGGCCGGGAGAGGAGAGAGCCGTGAGCGGGGTCGAGGAGTTCGAGGAGCTGCGGCCGCTGCTGTTCTCGATCGCCTACCGCATCCTGGGCAGCGTCGCGGAGGCCGAGGACGCGGTGCAGGAGACATGGCTGCGCTACGACCGCTCGGCGACCGTGCCCGAGTCGGCCAAGGCGTTCCTGTCGGCGACGGTGACACGCGTCTCGATCGACGTGCTGCGCTCGGCGCGCGTGCGGCGGGAGGAGTACGTGGGGCCGTGGTTCCCCGAGCCGCTGCTGTCCGACCCGTACGAGGACCCGGCGCGGGCGGCCGAGCTGGCCGACTCCGTGTCGATGGCGGCGCTCCTGCTGCTGGAGCGGCTCAGTCCGCTGGAGCGCGCCGTGTTCGTGCTGCGGGAGGTGTTCGCCTTCGGGTTCGGCGACATCGCGGCGGCGGTGGGGCGTTCGGAGGCGGCGTGCCGGCAGCTCCTCGTACGGGCGCGGCGGCACATGACGGACGGGCGGCCCCGCTTCGCGGCGGACCGGGAAGAGCGGCGGAAGCTGGCCGCGCGGTTCTTCGAGGCCATGGCGGACGGCGACGTCGGCGGGCTGCGGAACCTGCTGGCCGCCGATGTGCAGATGGTCGGCGACGGCGGCGGCAAGGCCCCGCAGTTCGCCGGGGCGGTCGTGGGCGCGGACAACGTGGCCCGCCTGCTCGGCACCCTCTTCCCGCTGCTGCGCCGGATCGGCGTGACGTGCGAGCCGCGCGAGATCAACGGGCAGCCGGGCGCGGTCTTCCGCGACCGGGACGGCAAGGTGCTCCACACCATGACGCTCGACGTGCTGGACGGACGGATCCAGGCCGTCCGCAGCGTGATCAACCCGGACAAGCTCGGCCACCTGGGGCCGGTCACCGACGCGTGGGCCGTCGACCGCGAGGTGAAGGAGGCGCGCAGGCAGTCGATCTGACACCGCCGTCCCCGTCCCCCATCCCCACTTTCCCGGCCCCACGACGTAGCGTCTGGGGCAAGGGGCCTCATGGGGTGAGGAGTTGAGGTGGGCATTCAGGACGCGTGGGACACGGCCGCCGGGCTGCGGGCGATCGGCGACGAACTGTCGGACCGTTTCCACGAACGGGCCGACGTGGTGCGGACGCTGGTCGTGACCCTGCTGGCCGGGCAGCACTCGCTGCTGCTCGGCCCGCCCGGCACGGCGAAGTCCGAGCTGGCCAGGGAGCTGACGGGCAGGATCGACGGGGCGGCGTACTGGGAGATCCTGCTGTCCAAGTTCACCGCGCCGACGCGGATGTTCGGCCCGATCGACGTCGCGGCGCTGGCCCGGGGCGAGTACCGCCAGGTGTACGACGGCCGCGCCACGACCGCGCACATCGCGTTCATCGACGAGATCTTCAAGTGCTCCACGGCGGCGCTGAACGAGACGCTCGGCTTCCTCAACGAGCGGATCTACCACCCGGAGAACGGCGGCGAACCCATCCGCTGCCCGCTGATCGGCGCCATCACGGCGAGCAACGAGCTGCCCGGCGGCGAGGACTCGGCGGCGATCTACGACCGGCTGCTGGTGCGCGTCGAGGTCGGGTACCTCGCGGACCCGTCGAACTTCGCCGCCCTCCTCCGTTCCGCCGTGAGCGTCCCGGCCCCTCCGGCACGGACCACGATCACGCTGGCCGCGCTCCAGCACGCCGTCACCGAGGCCGTGCCGGGCGTCGAGGTGCCCGACGCGATCGTGGACGCGATCTGCACGCTGCGGGTCGCCCTGCGCCGCAAGGAACTCATCGCATCCGACCGCCGCTGGCGGCAGTCCGTGCGTCTCCTCCAGGCGTCCGCGTACCTGGACGGCCGGCCGGAGGTCGCCGAGAACGACCTGTCGGTGCTGACCCACGTGCTGTGGAACTCCCCGGCCGAACGCCCCGCCGTCGAGCGCGAGGTGCTGCACCTGGTCAACCCGGACGCGAAGGAGGCGCTCGACCTGGCCGACGCCCTCGACGAACTGGAGGCGCAGCTCGACGCCATGGCCGGGCAGTCCCGCGAGGCGCTGAGCGAATGGGTCATCAAGAAGGCCCACACCCGGCTCGCCATGACGGGCCGGCGGCTCGCCGAACTGCGCCGGGAGGCGACGGCGGCCGGCCGTTCCACCACCGCCATCGACCGGGTCACCGGCCGCCAGCGGGCCGTCCGCGCCCGCGTCCTCACCGAGGCGCTCGGGGTGGACGCGAGCATGGTCCAGGCGCAGCTGTGACCGCCGGGGGCACGTCCGGTGTGGCGCCCCGGCGGCACACCGCGGCCGTGATCGCGGACCGGTTCGACCTGCTGACCTGGCGGGACACCGTCGAGCAGTCGGCGGGGCTGCGCGACCTGGCCGGGGAGCTGGGCGAACGCCACGAGTGCGCCGCCGACCTCATGGGTGATGTGTTCGTGGCCGCCTACAAGCACGGCCCACGGGTGCGCGACCGCGCGGAGATGGAGCCCGCCAGGTTCGTCAACCACGAGGCCATGACCGCCCTGCTGGAGTCGTACGAGTTCTCGGAACTGCGCCGCGAGACGGCCGGCGATCCGTACGCCGCCGCCATGGCCGTCCTCGCCCAGGCGCCCGTGCTGCGCCGCCTGCTCGACCAGGCACGGGACGCCCAGGAACGGGCCGAGCGGGCCGCCGCCACGGAGGCGGGGGACGGCGCCGTCGAAGCCGCCGCGCAGGCCCTCGCCGCCGCGGCCCCGGGCATCCGCGCCTCCGCGCGTGACGCGGCGGCGCGGGCCGCGCGGGTCGTACGGGAGGAGGCCGCGCTCATGCGGGCGTGGGGCGTCGGCCCCGGCGAGCTGGAACGGATGCCGTTCGACCGGCGCGCCCGGCTCGCCGACCGGCTCCGCACCGGCCGCCTCGCGCGCTGGGCCGAACTGATCGGCCGTTTCCGGCAGATGGCCGGCGGGGAGAGTGCCCGCCGGGTGGAGAACACCCCGGGCGAGCTGGTCGGTGTCACGCTCGGCGACGACCTGTCCCGCGTCATCCCCGCCGAGCTGGTCCACCTCGGCCTGCCGGAGCTGCGCGCGGTGTTCGCCGCGCGGTACGCCGCCGGTGAGCTGATGCTCTACGACAACCGGGGTGAGCAGGCCGCCGGCAGGGGAGCCATCGTGGCGTGCGTGGACACGTCGCACTCGATGTACGAGGCGGGTCCCGGCGGCGTCACGCGGGAGGCGTGGGCCAAGGCGTGCGCCCTGGCGCTGCTGGACCAGGCCCGCCGCGCCGGGCGCGACTTCGCCGGGATCCTGTTCTCCTCGGACGACCGGCTGCGGGTCTTCCGCTTCCCGGCGGACCGGCCGACCGGGACCACGGAGGTCCTGGACTTCGCCGAGTGCTTCCTCGGCGGCGGCACCAGTTACCAGACGCCCCTGTCGGCGGCCCGCGACCTGCTGGCGGACGAGTTCGAGGACGCCGCCCGCACGCGCGGCGACATCGTCCTGATCACCGACGACGAGTGCGGCGTCACCGAGGAGTGGACGCGCGGCTGGATCGACGCGAAGCACCGGCTGGGCTTCCGCGTCTTCGGGATCGCCGTCGGCGCCCCCGCGGCGGCCCGGGACGGCTCGGTCCTGGAGGCGCTGTGCGACAACCTCCGCGTCATCGAGGACCTGACGGACGTCCACGCCGCGGCCGACCTCTTCCGGGTGATCTGAACCGCCGGCTCAGTCCTTGCCGAGCGCCACACCGACCGCCGGCGGTTCGGGCTCCGGCTCGCCCGTCAGGTCGCGCACGAGCAGCGCCGCACCGGCGACCGCGCCGGGCATCAGGACGACGGCCGCGAGCGGCACGAGGAAGAGCACGACCAGCGGCACGCCGAACCCGAGCGCCGTGCCCATCCCGCCGCGCAGGATCCGCACGCGCTCCGGCACGGACAGGCCCCTGCGCTCCATGGCGACGGACGTCAGCTCGACGGTGAGGAAGAACCCGGAGACGGCGAACCCGAGGACCGGCACGACGGTCTGCCCGAGGACCGGCACGAACCCGAGGAAGAACAGCGGCACCGTGAACAGCGCAACCCGCCACAGCACCTGGACGCTGTCGCGGACGGAGACGACGAGGTCCCCCCACAGCGAACGGTCGGGTCCCGGCGGCGCGCCGCCCACGCTGTCCTCGACCCGCTCGGACAGGGCCTCGTAGAACGGCTCCCCGACCAGCAGGGTGACGGCGGCGAACGTGAGGACGGCGAGCAGCACGCCCGCGCCGACCAGCAGCAGCGCGAAGACGGCGCGCAGGACCGACTGCCAGGGACTCCCCCAGTCGTCGGCGAACGGGGTGGCCCACACGGCGATGTCCCCCGCCCACACGGCGAGCGCGACGAGCGCCGCCGCGTACAGCACGAAGGTGATCAGCGCGGGCAGCAACCCGAAGAGGAGCTGCCGCGGGCGGCCGAACACCCAGCGCTGGCCGAGGAGGAGGTACCGCAGACCGGTGGCGAATCCCTGCACGTCGGCCAGGCTATCCGCACCCCTCGCCGACGCCCCAACCGGCCCATCGCCCACGGTGGTTGCCCCGATATTCGGACCGCCGGAAGCCGGGTACAACCAGAGCACGGACCGCCGGAGGGGCGGGCCATGAGGGGGGAACGATGGAACTGTTGCTGGGGGTGGTGTTCGTGGTGGCCGTCATAGGGCTCATCGGCGACATCGTCGGTGGGGGCCGCGGCACGAATTCCGGCCGGCGCGGGAACCGCTGGTCCGACAACGGCTCCCGCCGCTCCCGGAGCAGTGGCGGCTCCGGGGACGACGGCGGAAGCGACGGGTGCGACTGACCGCACCCGCGGCGCCCTCCCGGGCCGGGAGGGCGCCGACCCGGCGCTCGGGTCAGTTGTGGCTGTGCAGGGCCGCGTTCAGGCCGCCCCAGGTGCCGGTGCGGGGCAGTGCCTCCACCGTGCCGGTCGTCGAGTTGCGGCGGAACAGCAGGTTCTGCGCACCCGACAGTTCCAGTGCCTTCACGACCGCGCCGTCCGGGAGGGTCACGCGCGTGCCGGCCGTCACGTACAGGCCCGCCTCGACCACGCAGTCGTCGCCGAGCGAGATGCCGATGCCCGCCTGCGCGCCCAGCAGGCAGCGCTCGCCGATCGAGATGACCTGCTTCCCGCCGCCGGACAGGGTGCCCATGATCGAGGCGCCGCCGCCGACGTCCGAGCCGTCGCCGACGACGACGCCAGCGCTGATCCGGCCCTCGACCATGGAGGTGCCGAGGGTGCCCGCGTTGAAGTTGCAGAAGCCCTCGTGCATGACGGTCGTGCCGGCGGCGAGGTGCGCGCCGAGGCGGACGCGGTCGGCGTCGCCGATGCGCACGCCGGACGGCATGACGTAGTCCGTCATGCGGGGGAACTTGTCGACACTGGAGACCACGAGCTGGACGCCGTCGGCGCGGGCGGCGAGGCGCGCGGCTTCGAGCCCGTCCACCGGGACCGGACCGATGTTGGTCCAGGCGACGTTCGCGAGCAGCGCGAACTGGCCGTCCAGGCTCAGCCCGTGCGGCCGCACCAGGCGGTGGCTGAGGAGGTGGAGCCGCAGGTAGACGTCGTGGGCGTCCACCGGCTTGTCCTGGAGGGACGAGATGACCGTGCGGACCGCCACGACCTCGACACCGCGCCGGGCGTCCGTGCCCAGGGCGCGGGGGGCCGCGTCGCCGAGCAGTTCGGCGGCGCGCTCCGGCGTCAGGCGCTCCGTCCCGGTGACGCCCGGTTCGTCGGCCAGGGCGGGGGCGGGGAACCAGGTGTCGAGCACGGTTCCGTCGGCGGCGATGGTGGCGAGCCCGGCGGCGACGGCGCCGGTGGCGGGGGTGGGTGCAGCGTCGGTCATGTTCCGACGCTAACCGGTCGGGACCTCGCGGGGCGAACCGGTCCGGCTGCCGGGCACCAGCGCGTCCACCGCCGCCCGGGTGCGGGCCGGCTCGTGCGGCCGGCCGGTGAGGAGGAGCTGGATCAGCGTGCCGTCCATCACGGCGAGCACGGCGTGGGCCGACGCCTCGTCCGGCACGAGGGGACGCAGCAGCGCCACCATGTCGTCCAGGCAGCGGGCGGCCAGCGGACGGACGGCGCCCTGCCGCAGCCCGGCGAAGTACAGGTCGTACTCCAGCTCGGTCTGCGCGCGGCGCGGCCCGAGGCAGTCGTCCACGAAACGGACGGCCGCGTCGGCCGGCGTCGCGCCGGCGGCGAGGGTGTCCGTCACCCAGCTCTCGAACCAGCCGAGCCACGCGTCGTTCACCCGCGCCAGGGCGGCCGTCAGCAGCTCGTCGCGGTCGGTGAAGTGGTACGTGGTGGAGCCGAGCGGCACGTCAGCCTCGGCGGCCACGGCCCGGTGGCTGAGGCCGGCGAAGCCGTCGCGCTCCAGCACGCGGACGGCCGCGTCCACGATCCGGTGGCGGCGGTCCGGGTCGTAGCGGCGGGGTCTGCGGGCCGCCATCAGTGGGCACCGCCCAGGTTCAGCACGACGACGCCGGCGATCACGAGGCCGACGCCGAGCATCCGGACGGCCGAGGCCGGCTCGTCGAGGAACAGCATGCCGATGGCGGCGACCACCGCCGTACCGGCGCCGGACCAGATCGCGTAGGCGACACCGACGTCCAGGGTCTTCAGCGTCCGCGCCAGGAGGACGAAGGCGAGGACGTAGCAGACCACGGTGCCGAGGCTGGGCCACAGCCGGGAGAACCCGTCGCTCACCTTCATCAGCGTGGTCCCGAGGATCTCCGACAGGATCGCGCAGGCGAGGAGCACATACGTCATGCGGACGATCGTACACATCGGTGGGGCCGCCGCTGGAGTGACCG
This sequence comes from Streptomyces sp. RFCAC02, assembly GCF_004193175.1. NCBI lineage: Bacteria > Bacillati > Actinomycetota > Actinomycetes > Kitasatosporales > Streptomycetaceae > Streptomyces > Streptomyces sp. RFCAC02. The sequence continues at coordinate 957,604 of NZ_SAUH01000001.1, forward strand.
CCCTGCGCGCCGCCCCGTGCCGGGCCGGGCGGACGGCCATCCTTGCGGACGTCCCACGTCAGCGTCATGGAAGGGAGCGGACCGATGGCCGAGTGCGAGACCTGCGGCAACGACTACCGGATGGCCTTCGAGGTGCGTGCCGCCGGTCAGGTCCACGTCTTCGACAGCTTCGAGTGCGCCGTCCAGCGGATGGCCCCCATCTGCGAGAACTGCGGCTGCCGCATCATGGGCCACGGCCTGGAGACCGAGGACGGCAACTTCTACTGCTGCGGCCACTGCGCCCGCGCCAAGGGCCACAGCGCGCTGGTCGACCGCGTCTGACGCGCGACCGGACGGCGAAGACGGGCACGGGCGGCCACCCACCGGTGGCCGCCCGTGCCCGTCGCTGTGCGGAGCCCGTCGCTCAGACGTTGAAGCCGAGCGCCCGCAACTGGTCACGGCCCTCGTCCGTGATCTTGTCGGGACCCCACGGCGGCATCCAGACCCAGTTGATCCGCAGCTCGTTCACCAGGCCGTCGGTCGCCGTCCGCGCCTGGTCCTCGATCACGTCCGTCAGCGGGCAGGCCGCCGAGGTCAGGGTCATGTCGATCGTCGCGACGTTGCCCTCGTCGACGTGGATGCCGTAGATCAGCCCGAGGTTCACGACGTCGATGCCCAGCTCGGGGTCGACGACGTCCATCATCGCCTCGCGGATCTCCTCCTCCCCCGCCGGTGCCGTCGCCGTCGCCGTCTCGCCGTCGCTCACGGCGCCTCCTTCTCCAGTGCCTGCGCCGTCGCGTCCTTCCACGCCATCCAGCTCAGCAGCGCGCACTTCACGCGCGCCGGGTACTTCGAGACACCGGCGAACGCGACCGCGTCCTCCAGCGTCTCCTCCATGGCGTCGTCCGGTTCGATCCGCCCCTTGGACTGCATCAGTTCGAGGAACGTCTCCTGGATCGCCAGCGCGTCCGGCAGCTCCTTGCCGACGAGCAGCTCGTTCAGCACCGAGGCGCTCGCCTGGCTGATCGAACAGCCCTGGCCCTCGTAACTGACGTCCGCGACGGTCTGCCCGTCGTAGCGCACGCGCAGGGTGATCTCGTCGCCGCAGGTCGGGTTGACGTGGTGCACCTCGGCGTCGCCCGCGCGCAGGCCGCGCCCGTGCGGGTTCTTGTAGTGGTCCAGGATCACGTCCTGGTACATCGACTGCAGTTGCACGTCCTCGTACCGCCCTATCCGAAGAAGCCACGGACGTACTCGAGGCCCTCGACCAGGGCGTCCACCTCGGCCGGCGTCGAGTACAGATAGAACGACGCCCGCGTGGTCGCGGGAATTCCGTACCTGAGGCAGACGGGCCGCGCGCAGTGGTGCCCGACGCGGACGGCGATGCCCTGCTCGTCGAGCACCTGCCCCACGTCGTGCGGGTGGATGTCGCCGAGGGTGAACGAGATCGTCGCGCCCCGGTCCTCCGCCGTCACCGGGCCGATGATCCGCAGGTCGGGCACCTCGGCGAGGCGCCGCAGCGCGTACCCGGTGATCGCGTGCTCGTGGGCGGCGATCCGGTCCATGCCGATGCCGCTCAGGTAGTCCACGGCGGCGCCGAGCCCCACGGCCTGCGCGACCGGCGGCGTGCCGGCCTCGAACTTGTGCGGCGCGGGCGCGTACGTCGAGGCGTGCATGGTGACCGTCTCGATCATCTCGCCGCCCCCGAGGAACGGCGGCAGGTCCTCCAGCAGCTCCTGCCGGCCCCACAGCACGCCGATGCCCGTCGGGCCGCACATCTTGTGCCCGGTGAACGCGACGAAGTCGGCGCCGAGCGCCTGCACGTCGAGCGCCATGTGCGGGGCGGCCTGCGACGCGTCGATCAGCACGAGCGCGCCGACCTCCTGGGCGCGCCGCACGATCGTCTCCACCGGGTTCTGCGTGCCGAGGACGTTGGAGACGAGGACGAACGAGACCACCTTGGTGCGCTCGGTGATGACCTCGTCCAGGTTCGACAGGTCGAGCCTGCCGTCGTCCGTCAGCCCGAACCACTTGAGGCTGGCGCCCGTGCGCTGCGCGAGGAGCTGCCACGGCACGATGTTGGAGTGGTGCTCCATCTCCGTGATGACGATCTCGGTCGACGCGTCGACACGGTAGGGCTCGTCCGCCCAGCCCAGCATGTTCGCGACGAGGTTGAGCGACTCCGAGGCGTTCTTCGTGAAGACGACCTCGTCGCGGCTGGGCGCGTTGATGAAGGCGGCGACCTTGTCGCGCGCGCCCTCGTACAGCGCCGTGGCCTCCTCCGCCAGGACGTGCACACCGCGGTGCACGTTGGCGTGGTGCCGCTCGTAGTAGTCGCTCATCGCGTCGAGGACCTGGCGCGGCTTCTGGGAGCTGGCCGCGTTGTCCAGGTAGACGAGGCGCTTGCCGTCGTGGACCGTGCGGTCCAGGATCGGGAAGTCCTTCCGGATCGCCTCGGTGTCGAGGAGACCCGGCAGCCCATGGCTCATGAGGTACCGCCCTTGGTGTACTGCTCGTAGCCCTCGGCCTCGAGCTTGTCGGCCAGCTCCGCGCCACCGGACTCCACGACCCGGCCCGCGGCGAAGACGTGCACGTGGTCCGGCTTGATGTACCGGAGGATGCGCGTGTAGTGGGTGATGAGGAGGGTGCCGACCTCGCCGGACTCGCGGACGCGGTTGACGCCCTCGGAGACGATCCGCAGCGCGTCGATGTCGAGGCCGGAGTCGGTCTCGTCGAGGATGGCGACCTTCGGCTTCAGCAGTTCGAGCTGGAGGATCTCGTGCCGCTTCTTCTCACCGCCGGAGAAGCCCTCGTTCACGTTGCGCTCGGCGAACGAGGGGTCCATCTCCAGGCGCTCCATGGCCTCCTTGACCTCCTTGACCCAGGTGCGGAGCTTGGGAGCCTCGCCCCGGACGGCGGTCGCGGAGGTGCGCAGGAAGTTGGACACGGACACGCCGGGCACCTCGACCGGGTACTGCATGGCGAGGAAGACGCCGGCGCGCGCCCGCTCGTCCACGGACATGGCGAGGACGTCCTCGCCGTCCAGCGTGACGGTGCCGCCGGTGACGGTGTACTTGGGGTGGCCGGCGAGCGAGTAGGCCAGGGTGGACTTGCCGGAGCCGTTCGGGCCCATGATGGCGTGTGTCTCGCCCTGCTTCACGGTCAGATCGACACCGCGCAGGATCTCGGTGGGGCCGCCCTCGGCCTCGACGGACACGTGCAGGTCGTGAATCTCAAGCGTTGCCATGGTGCCTTCAGGACTCCTGGGTGACGGAGACGAGCACGGCCGCGTCGGGGCCGTCTCCCTCGATCTTGACGGGGTAAACGGGGATGGGTCGGGTGGCGGGCAGCCCCGAGGGCTTGCCCGTGCGCAGGTCGAAACTGGAACCGTGCAGCCAGCACTCGATCTGGCAGTCCTCCACCTCGCCCTCGGAGAGCGAGACGTTCGCGTGGGAACAGATGTCGTTCACCGCGAAGACCTCGCCCTCGGTGCGGACGACGGCCACCGGGGTGCCGCCGACGTCCACACGCAGCGGGACGTCCGTCGCCAGGTCGCCCAGCGCGCAGGCCCGCACAAAGGGGTCGGTACCGGAACTCATGCGATGGACGCCTCCAGTTCCTCCTGGAGCTTGGCGATCAGCCGCTCCTCGACGTCCGGGACGCCGATCTGCTGGACCAGCTCGGCGAAGAAGCCGCGCACGACCAGGCGCCGCGCCTCGTCGGCCGGGATGCCGCGGGCCATCAGGTAGAAGAGCTGCTCGTCCTCGAAGCGGCCGGTCGCCGAGGCGTGTCCGGCGCCGACGATCTCGCCGGTCTCGATCTCCAGGTTCGGCACGGAGTCGACGCGCGCGCCGTCGGTGAGGACGAGGTTGCGGTTCAGCTCGTAGGTGTCGGTGCCGGTCGCTGCGGCGCGGATCAGGACGTCCCCGATCCACACGGCGTGCGCGGCGTCGCCCTGGAGGGCGCCCTTGTACGCGACGTTGCTGCGGCAGTTGGGCGCGTTGTGGTCGACGAGGAGGCGGTGCTCGTGGTGCTGCCCGTTGTCGGTGAAGTAGAGGCCGTACAGCTCGGCCTCGCCGCCGGGGCCGTCGAAGGAGATGTTCGGGTGGATGCGGACCAGGTCGCCGCCGAACGTCACCACGACCGACTTGAACGTCGCGTCCCGGCCGACCCGCACCGTGTGCTGCGAGCAGTGGACGGCGGTGTCCGCCCAGTCCTGGACGCTGACGAACGTGACCTTCGCGCCGTCGCCGACGAGGAACTCGACGTTCGCTGCGCGCACGGCGTCCCCGAGGTGGTCGGCGACGATCACGACCTCGGCGAACGCGCCGATCTCGAAGACGGTGTGCCCGAAGGTCGCGCCGCCCTCACCGGTCAGGACGATCCGCACCGGCTCGGTGAGCACGGCCTCGGCCGGCACGCTCACCACCGTGGCCTTCTCGAAGGAGCTGAACGCCTGCGCCGCGACCCGGTCCACGGGCTTCCCGGCCTTCCCGACGCGCGGGTCGTCACGGCCCACCGTGGTGGCGGTGACGCCCTCGGGCAGCGTCAGGTCCGACTTGATGGACCCGCCGCCGGCGGCGCTGCCGTCGTGCAGGCCGCGCAGCCGCTCCAGCGGCGTGAACCGCCACTCCTCCTCGCGGCCGCCCGGCACGGGGAAGTCCGCCACATCGTAGGACGGCGGGGCGCTCATCCGGGTCGCGACGGTGGACTCGGCGGCCACCGCGACCGACCCGCCCGCGCTGGCGCCGGCCGGAATACTCTGCGTATCGGCCATGGGTGTCGTCGTGCTCACTCTCTTGATCGGCTCTGCTCTGGTCGGGCGGCCGCGCGGCACGGTGGGCCGTGCGGCGCGGCCGCCGGGGGCTGCTCGCGCGCAGCGGGGGCGAAACGGTGCGGCGTCAGCCGACCGCGCCCTCCATCTGCAGCTCGATCAGCCGGTTGAGCTCCAGGGCGTACTCCATGGGCAGCTCCTTCGCGATCGGCTCGACGAAGCCGCGCACGATCATCGCCATGGCCTCGTCCTCGGACAGCCCGCGGCTCATCAGGTAGAAGAGCTGGTCGTCGCTGACCTTGGAGACGGTCGCCTCGTGGCCCATGGTCACGTCGTCCTCGCGGACGTCGACGTACGGGTAGGTGTCGGAGCGGGAGACCGTGTCCACCAGGAGGGCGTCGCACAGCACGTTCGACTTGGAGCCGGCCGCGCCCTCGCTGATCTCGATCAGACCGCGGTAGGACGTGCGGCCGCCGCCGCGCGCCACCGACTTGGAGACGATGTTGGAGGACGTGCGGGGGGCCATGTGGACCATCTTGGCGCCCGCGTCCTGGTGCTGGCCCTCGCCGGCGAACGCGATGGACAGCGTCTCGCCCTTGGCGTGCTCGCCCATCAGGTAGATGGCGGGGTACTTCATGGTGACCTTGGAGCCGATGTTGCCGTCGACCCACTCCATGGTGGCGCCCTCGTACGCGACGGCGCGCTTGGTCACCAGGTTGTAGACGTTGTTGGACCAGTTCTGGATGGTCGTGTAGCGGCAGCGGCCGCCCTTCTTCACGATGATCTCCACAACCGCGGAGTGCAGCGAGTCCGACTGGTAGATCGGCGCGGTGCAGCCCTCGACGTAGTGGACGTACGCGTTCTCGTCGACGATGATCAGCGTCCGCTCGAACTGGCCCATGTTCTCCGTGTTGATGCGGAAGTAGGCCTGGAGCGGGATGTCGACGTGCACGCCCGGCGGCACGTAGATGAACGACCCGCCGGACCACACGGCCGTGTTCAGCGCGGCGAACTTGTTGTCGCCGGGCGGGATGACCGTGCCGAAGTGCTCCTGGAACAGCTCCGGGTGCTCCTTCAGCGCCGTGTCGGTGTCGAGGAAGATGACACCCTGCCGCTCCAGGTCCTCGCGGATCTGGTGGTAGACGACCTCCGACTCGTACTGCGCGGCGACACCGGCGACGAGCCGCTGCTTCTCCGCCTCGGGGATGCCGAGCTTGTCGTAGGTGTTCTTGATGTCCTCGGGCAGGTCCTCCCAGGACTGGGCCTGCTTCTCCGTGGACCGCACGAAGTACTTGATGTTGTCGAAGTCGATGCCGCTGAGGTCGGAGCCCCAGGTGGGCATGGGCTTCCTGCCGAAGAGCTTCAGGCCCTTCAGGCGCGTGTCGAGCATCCAGTCCGGCTCGGACTTCTTCCCGGAGATGTCCCGGACGACCGCCTCGGACAGGCCCCGCTTGGCGGCGGCGCCGGCCGCGTCGGAGTCGGCCCAGCCGTACTCGTACTTGCCCAGGCCCTCGAGTTCGGGGTGGGCAGTCTCCGTGGGGAGTGTCATGCGGGGTTCCTCCCGGCGATGCGTGCTGTTGCGGTGGTCTTGTCCGGTGTGGTCTCGCCCGGGGTGCCGCCGGTGGCGGTGCCGGGCACGAAGGTCGTGCAGACGCCGTCGCCGTGGGCGATGGTGGCGAGGCGCTGCACATGGCTGCCGAGCAGTTCCGAGAAGACCTCGGTCTCCGCGTCGCACAGCTGGGGGTACCGGGCGGCGGCGTGCGCCACCGGGCAGTGATGCTGGCACAGCTGCTCGCCGGTCCGCACATCCGTCCCGCGGCTGGCGGCCGCGTAGCCCTGGGCGGACAGTGCCTCGGCGAGTGCCGCGACCCGGTCGCCCGGCGCGGCGCGCTCCACGTAGGGGCGGCAGCGCTCCGCCTGCTCGGCGGCGCGGGCACGGGCGAACGCCAGGACGGCCGCCGCACCCCGCTCGCCGCCGCCGGCGGCGCGCTCGATCCAGCGCAGCGCCTCGACGGCCAGCTCGTCGTACGCCTGGTCGAACGCGTCCCTGCCGTCGTCGGTCAGCGCGAACGCCTTGGCGGGCCGGCCCCGGCCGCGCGAGCCGCGCGACCGCCGCTCGCGCGGCTCGACCAGACCTTCGGCGGCCAGGGTGTCCAGGTGCCGGCGGACGGCCGCCTGGGTGAGCCCGAGCCGGCCGGCCAGCTCGGCGGCGGTGGACGGGCCGTGGTCGCGGATGGAGCGGACCACGCGCTGCCGCGTGCCGGAGGGTTCGTCGGCGGCCGGGGGCAGCCCCGCGTCACCGGTGGCTCGGGCGGCCACCGGCACGTCGTGCCGCTCGTTCCCCTTTTTCACAACGCCATTGTTGCGGAATTCGGCCGGGCCGGGCAAGCCGCGTCCTGACCTGCCCGGATGGAGTGCGTCACGTAAGGCAGACCTAACCTGTGACGCCCCGCGGGGGCGCGGTCGAGCCCCGGCGCACCAGCGACGTCGGCAGCACCGTGTCCGCCGGCGTGTCCCCCGGCGCGGTCCCCGCCGCCCGCAGGAGCAGATCGACGGCCGCCCGGCCCGCCTCCGGCGTCGGCATCGCCACCGTCGTCAGCGCGGGGCTGCCGAGCCGGCCGGCCATCGTGTCGTCCACGCCCACCACGCTCATGTCCCGCGGCACCCGCGCGCCCGCCGCGGCGAGGCCCTCGACGACGCCGAGGGCCATCAGGTCGTTGTACGCCACCACGGCCGTCGCGCCCGAGGCCAGCGCCGGGGCGGCGGCCAGACGGCCCCCTCGCGCGTCGGCGCGTTCGGTCCCCGTACGGCGAGGTCCACGCCGAGCCGCGCCGCCGCGCCCGCCGCGTGCCGCCGCATCTCGCCGCCCGTCCAGGACCCGCGCGGCCCGCCGAGCAGCACGATCCGGCGGTGCCCGAGATCCGCCAGGTGCGCGACGGCCGCCTCCGTGCCGCCGCCCACGTCCATCAGGACGGCCGGCAGGCCCGGCACGCTCCGGTTCACCAGGACGAGGGGCGGCGGGCCGGCCGCGAGGCGGGCGACCGCGTCGCCCGGCAGCCGGGGGCTGACCAGCAGCAGGCCGTCGACGCGCCGGGCGAGGGCGGTGACGACCTCCTCCTCCGTCGCCGGGTCCTCGTCGGTGTCGGCGACGAACACCTGGTAGCCGTGCTCGCGGGCGGACCGCTGCGCCGCCTTGATCAGCGGCGGGAAGAAGGGGTTCGCGATGTCGGGGACGATCACGGCCAGGTGCGAGGTGCGGCCGGTGGTCAGGGCGCGGGCGGTCTGGTTCGGCCGGTAGCCGAGGCGCGCGGCGGCGGCCAGCACGGCGTCCCTGGTGGCCGGGCGCAGCAGGTGCGGGGCGGAGAACGCGCGGGAGGCGGTCGCGGGGTGCACCCCGGCCGCGGCCGCCACGTCCCTGATGGTCACCGCGCCGCCGCGCCCCATGCGCGCACTCCCCTCGCCGGGTCCGGCGCCCCGCCGGCCGGTCATGATGCGAGACAGTACTTGACGCGGCCGGGGGTTCCGGGCGACGGTCATGCAACCGGTTGCACAACCTGCCCGCACCACCCACCGCACCGCCCGGGAGAAGCACGGATGTCACGCCGCTACGCCATCGTCGGCCTCGGTCACCGCTCGCAGATGTACCTGGGGGCGCTCCTCGGCGACTGGAGCGACGCCGGGGAGATCGTCGCGTTCTGCGACACGAACCGCACCCGCATGGCCCACGCCAACGCCCGCGTCACCGCCACCGGACGCCCGGCCGTCCCCACGTTCGGCCCGGACGCCTTCCCCGCCGCCATCGAGCACGCCGACACGGTGATCGTCACCACCGTGGACGCCACCCACGCCCGCTACGTGGTCGCCGCGCTCGACGCGGGCCGCGACGTCGTGGTGGAGAAGCCCCTGACCGTGGACGCCGAGGGCTGCGCCCGGATCGCCGAAGCGGCCGAACGCTCCGCCGGCCGGCTCGTCGTCACGTTCAACTACCGCTACGCCCCGCGCAACGCCGCCGTCCGCGAGCTGATCGCCGCGGGCCGCATCGGCGAGGTGACCGCCGTCCACTTCGAGTGGGTCCTGGACACGATGCACGGCGCCGACTACTTCCGCCGCTGGCACCGCCGCCGCGAGAACTCGGGCAGCCTCCTCGTCCACAAGTCCACCCACCACTTCGACCTGGTCAACTGGTGGCTCGGCACCCACCCCGAGCTGGTCTTCGCGCAGACCGGCCTGCGGTTCTACGGCGCGGGCAACGCGGGCGCCGCCCAGTCCGCCGGTCCCCGCCCGCCGCGTGCCCACGGCGCGCCGGGCCTCGGCACGGACCCGTTCCTCCTCGACATGGCGGCCGACCCGTACCTGAAGAGCCTCTACCTCGACGCCGAGCACGAGGACGGCTACATCCGCGACCAGGACGTCTTCACGGAGGGCGTGGACATCGACGACACCATGTCCGTCCTGGTCCGCTACGGCAACCGCGCCACCCTCAGCTACTCCCTCACCGCCTACGCGCCGTGGGAGGGGTACCGCGTCATGTTCACCGGCACGCGCGGCCGTCTCGAACTGGACGTGTGCGAACGGTCCTGGACCCCGCCGCAGGCCGCGATCGACCCGTCGTTCACGGGCGCGGGGGGCGACGAGGGGATCTACGAGCGCCTCACGCTGCACGAGCACTGGAAGCGGCCGGAGCGGGTGGAGATCCGGTCGGGCGACGGCGGTCACGGCGGCGGCGACGAACTGCTGATGAACGACGTCTTCCACGGCGCCGCCGACGACCCGCTGGCCCGCCAGGCCGGTTTCCGCGACGGCATCCGCAGCGTCCTGACGGGCGTGGCCGCCGCCGAGTCGGCCCGCACCGGACAGCCCGTCCTCCTCACGCACGAGGGGACCCGCCTCGCCGCGCGGGCCGACCGGGGCGCGGGGGCCTGACCGCACCCGGCGCGGGCCGCGGGCGGCCGCCGACCTAGACTCACCGGCATGCAGTCCGCGAGAGCCGCCGCACCGGCCGTCGAGGTCACCGGCCTGGTGAAACGGTACGGGCGCACCACGGCGGTGGACGGCCTCGACCTGACCGTGCGCACCGGCACGGTGACCGCCGTCCTCGGCCCGAACGGCGCCGGGAAGACGACGACCGTCGAGTGCTGCGAGGGCTACCGCGCCCCCGACGCGGGGCGGGTGCGGGTCCTCGGCCTCGACCCGGTCGCCGACGCCGGCGCGCTGCGGCCCCGCGTCGGGGTGATGCTGCAGAACGGCGGGATCTACCCGGGCGTGCGCGCCGGCGAGATCCTGCGCCACGTGGCCGGTCTGCACGCGCATCCGCTGGACGTCGGCGAGCTGACCGAGCGCCTCGGCCTCGGCGCCGCGGGCCGCACGCCGTACCGCAGGCTGTCCGGCGGGCAGCAGCAGCGGCTGGCCCTGGCGCTCGCGGTCGTGGGGCGGCCCGAGCTGGTGTTCCTCGACGAGCCGACGGCCGGCCTTGACCCGCAGGCGCGCCGCGCCACGTGGGAGCTGATCCGCGACCTGCGCGCCGACGGCGTGACGACCGTGCTGACCACGCACTTCATGGACGAGGCCGAGGAGCTGTCCGACGAGGTCGCGATCGTGGACGGCGGGCGGGTCATCGCCACGGGTACGCCGGCCGGGCTCAGCCGGGGCGGCGGCACGGCGGACGTGCTGCGGTTCGAGGGCAGGCCCGGTCTCGACGTGGCGGCGCTGCGGGCGGCCCTGCCGGACGGCAGCGGCGTGTCGGAGCCCGCCCCGGGCAGCTACCGGGTCACGGGCGAGATCGGCCCGCACCTGCTCGCGACCGTCACCGCCTGGTGCGCGCAGCACGGCGTCATGCCGGACCGCATCACCACCCGGCGGCACTCGCTGGAGGACGTCTTCCTCGAACTGACCGGCAAGGAGCTGCGGTCATGAGCCGTTACGCGCCCAGGCCCGGGGCCGCCCCGGTGCCCCGCATGATCACGGCGCAGGCCGCCCTGGAGACCCGCATGCTGCTGCGGAACGGCGAGCAGCTCCTGCTGACGGCCGTCATCCCCACGCTGCTGCTGGTGCTCTTCAGCGCGGTGGAGATCGTGGACCTGCCGGGCGGGGACGACGGCGACCGGGTGGACTTCCTGGCGCCCGGCATCCTCGCGCTCGCCGTGCTGTCGACGGCGTTCACCAGCCAGGCCATCGCCACGGGGTACGAGCGGCGGTACGGCGTCCTGAAGCGGCTGGCGGCGTCCCCGCTCCCCCGCTGGGCGCTGATGTGCGGCAAGACGTGCGCCGTGCTGGTGACGCTCGTCCTGCAGAGCGTGCTGCTGTGCGCCGTGGCCTTCGCGCTGGGCTGGTCCCCGCACGGGAACCCGCTGTCCGTCCTGCTCCTGATGGTGCTGGGCGCGGCGGGCTGCTCGGGGCTCGGCCTGCTGATGGCCGGGACGCTGCGTGCCGAGGCCACGCTCGCGGCGGCCAACCTGGTGTTCGTGCTGCTGGTGTTCTTCGGCGGCGTGATCGTCCCGCTCGACGACTTCCCCGACACCGTGGCCTCGCTGCTGCGGCTGCTGCCGGTGACGGCGCTGTCCGACGGGCTGCGGGACGTACTGCGCGACGGCGCGGGGATGCCGTGGGCGGACGCGGGGGTGCTGGCCGTGTGGGCCGTCGCCGCGCCGGCCGCCGCGGCGCGCTGGTTCCGCTGGGAGTGACGGCCCCCGGGGGCTCGTGAATCGGCGCACAAGCGGAGGCATACGATGGGCGGGTGCTGAAAGCAGTGCGAAACCCCCTCGCCTACATCGCCGAGCGCTGGACGCCCCACCCGAGGACCGTCCACCGGGCGGCACTCGCCGCGCTCGTGCTCTCGGTCGTCATCATCATCACGGGCGGCGCCGTCCGGCTCACCGGCTCGGGCCTCGGCTGCGACACCTGGCCCACCTGCAGCGACGGCAACCTGGTCACCACCAGCGAGAACGGCCTGCACGGCGCGATCGAGTTCGGCAACCGCATGATGACCTACGTCGTCAGCGCGGCCGTGGGCTGGTTCATCGTCGCGGCGCGGTGCGCGAAGCCCGAGCGCAGGTCGCTGACGCGGCTCGGCTGGGCGCAGTTCTGGGTCGTCATGTCGAACGGCGTCGTCGGCGGCGTGACCGTCCTGACCAAGCTGAACCCGTTCATCGTGGCCGCGCACTTCATCGCCGCCGTCGCCCTCCTGACGGTGACGGTCATCAGCTGGCTGCGCACCCGTGAGGGTGACGAAGCGCCCCGGCCGCTGGTCGGCGTCCCGGTGCGCCGCGGCGTGATCGCGCTGACGCTGCTGAGCGCCGCCCTCCTCGTCGTCGGCACGGCGGTGACCGGCACCGGCAAGCACGCGGGCGACGACAGCGACATCGAGCGCATGCCGTTCGACTGGGACACGGTGACCCGCCTGCACTCGGGCCTGGCCTGGGCCGTGGTCCTCGGGACGGTCGCCCTCGTCGTCGCCCTGCGGGTCCTCGACGCGCCGTCCCGGCCGCGCGCCGCCGCGCGCGACCTGCTGATCGTGCTGCTCGCCCAGGGCGTCATCGGCTACACGCAGTACTTCCTCGACGAGCCGGAGCTGCTGGTCGGGTTCCACATACTGGGCGCTTCCCTGGTGTGGGTGTACACGATGCGTCTGCTGCTGTCCGTGCGGGACCGCGGCGCGGCGACCGTGCCGCCGGCCCCGGGCGACGGCGACGCGGCGACCGCCTCCGACGGCACACGGGTCCCGGCGACCGCCTGACCGTGCGCCGCGACCGCCGTCGCGCTCAGGAGCCGGTCAGCTCCACGAGCGCCCGCACGGTGTTCCAGTTGCGCGAGGTGACCTCGACGCCCTTCAGCAGCGCCGGGCGCTGAAGGGCGGGGGCGAGGCGCGAGACCCCGAGCCCGTCCGGGGCGTACAGGTAGAGCACCCGGTCACCGATGCGGAACTCCTCGGGCCGGTACGCCGCCGGATCGACGGACGCGAAGCGCTCGGCGGTGAGCGGCCCGGAGCCGAACACGGCGTGCAGGTGCCTGCCCGCCGACTCGCCGGCGGGGAACGGGCAGGCGTCGTGGACCGCACGCAGGTACGCCCCGCCGCGCACCAGGCAGGCGACGCGGAAGCCGAGGCGCCGTTCGATCGCGTCCTCGATGCCCGCGGCGAGCGCGCCCTCCGCGTCCTCGCCGTCCCCGCCGTCCGCGTCACCGGCGAAGACGGCGTTGCCGCTGTTGAGGTGCGTGCGCACCGAGCCGTGGCCGAGGTCCGTCAGGATCTCCCGGAGCACGGGCATCGGCAGCCGCTTGGCGCCGCCCACGTTGACGCCGCGCAGCAGGGCCGCGTACATCGCCGTCATGCGGCGGTCACCGGGCCACGTGCGCCGCGCACCATGAAGACGTCCACCGGGTCCTCGCTCTCCGGCACGAACCCGTGCCGTTCGTACAGCCGCCGGGCCGGGCTGCCCCGCAGGACGTTCAGCCGGACCCGCACGCCCTCGCGGTCGCAGCGGTCGAGGAGTGCGCGCAGCACGGCCGTACCGATGCCGCGGCCCTGCGCGGCGGGGGCCAGGTAGAAGTGCTCCAGCCGGTGCGCGTCGCCGTCCGGGCGCAGCGCGACGCAGCCGGCGAACGCGCCGTCCACCTCGATCACCCGCGTGTGCTCGGGTTCGAAGCCGTCCCGGAGACGCTGCCGCACCCGCCGCTCGTCGTAGCGCCCGAGCCGCTCCAGGTCCGCGCGCAGCACCACGGCACGCAGCTCGGCCACCGCTTCGACATCCGCAGCGGCGGCCGGCCGGAACACCCAATCCGTCATGATCGTCAGACTATCGCCCGTCCGGCGGAGCCGGACGCCGTGCCGTTCGGACCGCCGTCGCCCGGGTCCGCGCCGTCCGCGAGACGGTTGTTGCGGCCGATCTCCGGCGCGCGCCTGACCGTGCCGGCGACGGCGCTGGGCGCCCGGCCCGTCGGCGCGGCGCTGGAACGGCAGCTCCGCCCCGTCGCGGACGACGTGACCGGGCACGTCCTGCGGGACTGCGGCCACATCATCCCGCTGCACCGGCCGCGCGCCCTGCTCGCGCTGCTGCGCCCGTTCCTCTCGGGCGGGGACGCAGCCGCGGGCTGAGCGTCACGCGCCCCCGGTGCCGGCGTCCAGGCGGTAGACGCGGCGTGCCGTGCCGCCCCCGACCAGGGCAGCGACGCGGCGCGCGTCGGCCGGGCCGCAGTCGCCGTCGTCCACCCATGCCGTCAGCACGCGGTCCAGCGCCTGCTGGAACTGCCGCACCCGCACCACATGCAGTTCGGGCAGGGTGCCGGCGCCCGTGGAGAACAGCAGCTTCCCGAACGGCGCCTCGGCCAGCGTCTCCGCCGGCTCGGGTCCCACGTCCGCGTAGACGTGGGGGAAGGCCGCCGCGAGCCGGGCCGCGGCACGGTGGTGGGGCCGCTCCGGCATGAGGACGATCGTGCCGGCGCCCGCCGTGGCGTGCAGCAGCGGCGTGAGCCGGGCCGGGTCGCCGCAGCGCAGCTGGACGGGCCGCCCGGTCGCGAGCGCGCTCCACAGCAGGTGCCCGGAGAGCACCGGGCCCGGCCGCCGCGGCCGGTCCGGGTCGGCGAGCCAGCGGCCCGCCGCGCGGCGCACGGCCGCCGGCCCCGGCCGTCCGGCGCCGAGGCCGTCCGCGTCGCAGACGAAGGCGGCCGACCCGCGGGCCGCGGCGACCAGGGCCTCCGCCATGTCCTCCAGAAGGGCGGCGGCGCCGCCCGCCGTGCCGGCGGCCCGGGCGGCGAGCGCGGAGAGGTCCGTCAGTTCGAGGGCACGCCCGCCCGCGGCCGACGCCAGCTCGGGACGGTCGTGACGGCCTCGTCGTCCCGTGCCGGCCGTTCGGTGCCCGCCTCCGGCCCGGTCCCGACGAGGAGGACCCGGATCCCGGTGGCCCGCAGGAGCGCGCGGCCCGCCGCGTACGCCCCCAGTTCACGACGGCGCGCCAGGTAGCGGACGGCCGGGACGTGCGGGTCGAGCCCGAGGATCGGCGGGCACCACCGGCGTACGGCGAGCCCGACGCGCGAGTCGAAGAAGCTGCCGCCGAACCCCCGGCCGAAGCCGCCGCCGCGCACCCCGGAGGCCGCCGCGAGATGCCGTTCGAAGGCGCCGAGACCCAGCTCCCCGTGCAGCACCCCGTGGCTGTACTGGTCCACGAGATCGACCGGGGTCGTCCGGGACATCACGCGCTTGTCCCCCCTCACGTGCGAAACCGCTGACAGGTGTCGGCCCACCCCGCGCTCAGGCGTCCGCGCCGCCCGGCCGCCCACCGCCGAGCTGGAGCCCGGCCATGCGCGACCATTCGTACGGCCCCGTGCGGAGCCGGCCGGCCGTCTCCCCGTCGAGGGCGGGGCGCAGCGCGACCCCGGCGCGGACGGCCGCGCCCTCCAGGGCGTCCCGGTCGGCCGCCACCACGTCGCCCCACGCGCCGTCGGCGCCGACGATGACGAGCCGGTGGCCGCGGGTGCCGAGGTACGCGATCTGGGCCTCGGCGCCGTCCGCGCCACCGTGCGCCCCGGTGAAGGCCCGCACACGCCGCGCGAGGCGCTCCACCTCGCGCCCCGACGGACCCGCAGCGGCCGGATCGCCGGGCGCCGGAACCTGCTCTTCCGTGTCAGCCATACGGCTCATGCTACTTCCGGGTATCCGGGACCGCCCGCGGCGTTTCCGCCAACCGGCGCGCCGCCCGGCTCAGGAGACGAACGGGTCGATCGCAACGGCGAGGAACACCAGCGAGACGTAGGTGATCGACCAGTGGAACAGGCGCATCTCCTTGAGCTTCGCGCCCTGTTCACCCGCCCGGGCGCGCGCCTGGAGCGCGTGCGCCTCCCACAGCCACCAGATGCCCGCGACCGCGGCGACCGCCGTGTAGAACCAGCCGGCGTACCCGAGGGGCCACAGCAGCAGCGAGACGGCGACCATCACCCAGCTGTAGACCACGATCTGCCGGGCCACCACGAGGTTCCCCGCGACGACCGGCAGCATCGGCACGCCGACCCGCTCGTAGTCGTCCTTGGTCTTCATCGACAGGGGCCAGTAGTGCGGGGGCGTCCAGAAGAACATGACGAGGAACAGCACGACCGCGCCCCACGAGACGGTCCCCGTGACCGACGACCAGCCGATGAACACCGGCAGGCAGCCGGCGATCCCGCCCCACACGATGTTCTGCGCGGTCCTGCGCTTCAGCAGCATCGTGTACCCGACGACGTAGAAGAGCAGCGCGCCCAGCGACAGCGCGGCGGACATCCAGTTGACGAGCAGGCCGAACCACAGGGTGGAGACGACGGCGAGCACGAGGCCGAAGACCAGGCCCTCGGCGGGCCGCAGCACACCCGTGACGAGCGGGCGGTTCCGCGTCCGGTGCATCAGCGCGTCGATGTCGCGGTCGATGTACATGTTGAGCGCGTTCGCGCCGCCGGCGGAGAGGTAGCCGCCGGCGCAGGTCGCGAGCACGAGCCACAGGTCGGGCACGCCGCCCTCGGCGAGGAACATCACCGGGACGGTCGTGATCAGGAGCAGCTCGATGATGCGCGGTTTCGTCAGCGCGACGTACGCCTTGACCCGGGCGCCCGCTGACGCGGCTGCCCCATGGTCCGGACCGCCCCGGCGGAGCCGGGCGACGGGACGGGAATCGACGGCCGTCACGGACACCCCTGGTTGTACGACTGGTTGGGCGACGTCGGCGCGGGTTCGCGCCGCCGGCTGGCACGCGGACGCGGTGTCCGGCCGGTGACCCGGGCCGGGTGGGAGTTCGCGCACACCCCGTCACTCTAGACGCCCGACTTACGCGGCTTGTCGCCGCCCCCCGGGGAAGTCGGCGTGCCGGGCGGCGTGGTCTGGGGCACCCTGGAGTGGCGGACGGCGGGGCTGTCCCCCGGGTGGGTGAGCCCTCCCAGGTAGGCTCGGGACGGCCCGGTGAGCCGTACTCCGCCGCCAGGCGGAGCGGTCCCGTCACCGGCCTGACAGACGCGGAGAGGAGCCCTGACGCAGGGTGAGCAGCAAGCCGACCACCTCAGACCTCGAATGGACCGACCTGGACCAGCGGGTCGTGGACACCGCCCGTGTCCTGGCCGCGGATGCCGTGCAGAAGGTGGGCAACGGCCACCCGGGCACGGCCATGAGCCTCGCGCCGGCCGCGTACGTGATCTTCCAGAAGCTCATGCAGCACGACCCGTCCGACCCGGACTGGGCGGGCCGTGACCGCTTCGTGCTGTCCGTGGGCCACACGAGCCTGACGCTGTACATCCAGCTCTACCTCGCCGGTTACGGTCTGGAGCTCGACGACCTCAAGGCGTTCCGCACCTGGGGCAGCCGTACGCCCGGCCACCCGGAGTACGGCCACACGGTGGGTGTCGAGACGACGACCGGGCCGCTCGGCCAGGGTGTCGCCAACGCGGTCGGCATGGCCATGGCGGCCCGCTACGAGCGCGGTCTGTTCGACCCGGAGGCGGCGGCCGGCGACTCCCCGTTCGACCACACCGTCTGGTGCGTCGCGGGCGACGGCTGCCTGCAGGAGGGCGTCGCCGCCGAGGCCGCGTCCCTCGCCGGCCACCAGAAGCTCGGCAACCTCGTCCTCCTCTACGACGACAACCACATCTCCATCGAGGGCGACACGGCGACCGCGTTCTCCGAGG
Organism: Streptomyces sp. RFCAC02; assembly: GCF_004193175.1. Taxonomy (NCBI): domain Bacteria; kingdom Bacillati; phylum Actinomycetota; class Actinomycetes; order Kitasatosporales; family Streptomycetaceae; genus Streptomyces; species Streptomyces sp. RFCAC02. Next base: position 974,990 of record NZ_SAUH01000001.1, read on the forward strand.
ACGTCCTCGGCCGGTTCGAGGCGTACGGCTGGCACGTGCAGCGCGTGGCCCCGAAGGACGACGGCGACCTCGACCCGGCCGCCCTGTACGAGGCGTTCGCCGCCGCCAGGGCGGAGACCGGCAGGCCGTCGATCATCGCCGCCCGGTCGATCATCGCGTGGCCGGCCCCCTCCGCGCAGAACACCGAGGCCGCGCACGGCTCCGCGCTCGGCGCGGACGAGGTGGCCGCCACCAAGCGGGTCCTCGGCTTCGACCCGGAGGAGCACTTCGCCGTCGACGACGCCGTCCTCGCGCACGCGCGCGGCGCGGTGGAGCGCGGCCGTGCCGCCCACGAGGAGTGGACGAAGCGGTTCGAGTCCTGGCGCGCCGCCAACCCGGAGCGCGCCGCCGCGTTCGACCGGATCCGGGCGGGCGAGCTGCCGGAGGGCTGGGAGAAGGCCCTGCCCGTGTTCGACGCGGGCACGGACGTCGCGACCCGCAAGGCGTCCGGCGAGGTGCTGAAGAAGCTCGGCGCGGTCCTGCCGGAGCTGTGGGGCGGCTCGGCCGACCTCGCCGGCTCCAACAACACGACGATCGACGCGTCGTCGTCGTTCCTGCCCGAGGGCAACCCGCTCTCCAGCGCCGACCCGTACGGCAGGACCGTCCACTTCGGCATCCGCGAGCACGCCATGGGTTCCGCGATGAACGGCATCGCCCTCCACGGCAACACCCGCGTGTACGGCGGCACGTTCCTCGTGTTCTCCGACTACATGCGCCCCGCCGTGCGGCTCGCCGCGCTGATGAAGCTGCCGGTGACGTACGTGTGGACGCACGACTCGATCGGCCTCGGCGAGGACGGCCCGACGCACCAGCCCGTGGAGCACCTGGCCGCCCTGCGTGCCATCCCCGGCCTGAACATCGTCCGGCCCGCCGACGCGAACGAGACGGCGATCGCCTGGCGCGAGATCCTGAAGCGCCACTCCACCGCGCCCGCGCCGCACGGTCTGGCCCTCACCCGGCAGAACGTCCCCACCTACGCGCCCAACGACGACGCGGCCAAGGGCGGTTACATCCACACCGAGGCGGAGGGCGGCGAGCCCCGCGTCATCCTCATCGGCACCGGCTCGGAGGTGCACCTCGCCCTCGCCGCGCGCGAGGCGCTCCAGGCCGAGGGCGTGCCGACGCGGGTCGTGTCGATGCCGTGCGCCGAGTGGTTCGACGAGCAGGACCGCGCGTACCGGGACCACGTGCTGCTGCCGGGCGTCGGCGCCCGCGTGGCGGTCGAGGCGGGCATCGGCCTGACCTGGCACCGTTACGTCGGCGGGGCCGGGCGTGTCGTCTCGCTGGAGCACTTCGGCGCCTCGGCCGACTACAAGACGCTCTACCGGGAGTTCGGGATCACGCCCGAGGCCGTCGCGCAGGCGGCGCGGGAATCCCTCGCCGACGCCGAGCGCTGAACCGGATACACCCGACACGACCTGTACGACACACAGCAGGAGACGCGATTCCCATGACCGACGCACTCAAGCGCCTCTCCGACGAGGGTGTGGCCATCTGGCTGGACGACCTGTCGCGCGGCCGGATCAGCTCCGGCAACCTCGGCGAACTCCTCGACCAGCAGCACGTGGTGGGCGTGACGACGAACCCGTCCATCTTCCAGAAGGCCATCTCCGAGGGCTCCGGCTACGACGAGCAGCTCGCCGACCTGGCCGCCCGCCGCGTGACGGTGGAGGAGGCGGTGCGCATGATCACCACCGCCGACGTCCGCGACGCGGCCGACGTGCTGCGCCCGGTGTACGAGGCGACCGGCGGTCTCGACGGCCGCGTGTCGATCGAGGTGGACCCCCGCCTCGCGCACGACACGCGCGCCACCGTCGCCGAGGCCAAGCAGCTCGCCTGGCTCGTGGACCGGCCCAACACCTTCATCAAGATCCCGGCCACCCGCGCCGGGCTGCCCGCCATCACCGAGACGATCGGCCGCGGCATCAGCGTGAACGTCACGCTGATCTTCTCGCTCCAGCGCTACCGCGAGGTGATGGACGCCTACCAGGCCGGTCTCGAGCAGGCGAAGGCCCGGGGTCTCGACCTGTCCGAGATCTACTCGGTCGCCTCGTTCTTCGTGTCCCGCGTGGACACCGAGATCGACAAGCGCCTGGACGCCATCGGCACCCCCGAGGCCACGGCGCTGCGCGGCAGGGCGGCCCTGGCCAACGCCCGCCTCGCCTACCAGGCGTACGAGGAGGTCGTCGCCGCGGACCGCTGGCAGGCCCTGGAGCGCGACGGCGCCAACACGCAGCGCCCCCTGTGGGCGTCCACCGGCGTGAAGGACCCGGCGTACAAGGACACCCTGTACGTGACGGACCTCGTGGCCCCGGGCACCGTCAACACGATGCCCGAGCCGACGCTGCGCGCGACCGAGGACCACGGCGAGATCACGGGTGACACGATCCGCGGCACCTACGAGCAGGCGCGCGCCGACCTGGACGCCCTGGCCGGCGTCGGCGTCGACTACGACGACGTCGTCCAGGTCCTCGAGGACGAGGGCGTCGAGAAGTTCGAGACCGCGTGGAACGGGCTGCTCGAGTCCACCCAGGCGGAGCTGGAGCGGCTTTCCGGGTCCGGGAAGGACTGAGCCGCGGTGGGCGAGGGCTCCATGCAGCGCGGCGGCGCGCGGCGGGCCGGGTTCACCAACCCGCTGCGCAGCACGCAGGACCGGCGGCTCCCGAGGATCGCCGGGCCCTCGGGCCTGGTGATCTTCGGGGTCACCGGTGACCTGTCCCGCAAGAAGCTGATGCCGGCGGTGTACGACCTGTCCAACCGGGGGCTGCTGCCGCCGGGGTTCTCCCTGGTGGGCTTCGCCCGCCGCGACTGGGAGGACGAGGACTTCGCCACGGTCGTGCACGACTCGGTGAAGCAGTACGCGCGCACGCCGTTCCGCGAGGAGGTGTGGCGGCAGCTCGCGGAGGGGATGCGGTTCGTGCCCGGCGAGTTCGGGGACGACCAGGCGTTCACCACCCTGCGCGACACGATGGAGGAGCTGGACAAGGCGCACGGCACCGGCGGGAACTTCGCGTTCTACCTGTCGGTGCCGCCGAAGTTCTTCCCGACGGTGGTGGAGCAGCTCAAGAAGCACGGGCTGTCCGAGCCGCCGCCCGGCTCGTGGCGGCGCGCGGTGATCGAGAAGCCGTTCGGCCGCGACCTGGCGTCCGCGCAGGAGCTGAACGCCATCGTCCACGAGGTGTTCCCGCCGGCCGAGGTCTTCCGGATCGACCACTACCTCGGCAAGGAGACCGTCCAGAACATCCTGGCGCTCCGCTTCGCCAACACGATGTTCGAGCCGATCTGGAACCGCGGCTACGTCGACCACGTGCAGATCACGATGGCCGAGGACATCGGCATCGGCGGCCGCGCCGGCTACTACGACGGCATCGGGTCGGCCCGCGACGTCATCCAGAACCACCTCCTCCAGCTCCTCGCCCTCACCGCGATGGAGGAGCCGGCGTCGTTCGACGCGGACGCGCTGGTGACGGAGAAGCTGAAGGTCCTCTCGGCCGTGCAGCTCCCCGCCGACCTGGCCCGGCACACCGTGCGCGGCCAGTACACGGCCGGGTGGCAGGGCGGCGAGAAGGTCCTCGGCTACCTGGAGGAGGAGGGCATCGACCCCCAGTCGGTGACCGACACCTACGCGGCGGTGAAGCTGGAGATCGACAACCGGCGCTGGGCCGGCGTGCCGTTCTACCTGCGCACCGGCAAGCGCCTCGGGCGGCGCGTCACGGAGATCGCGGTGGTGTTCCAGCGCGCCCCGTACTCGCCCTTCGGCGCCACGGAGACGCAGGAGCTCGGGCACAACGCCCTCGTCATCCGCGTCCAGCCGGACGAGGGCGTCACCGTCAGGTTCGGCTCCAAGGTCCCGGGCACGCAGATGGAGATCCGGGACGTGTCGATGGACTTCGCGTACGGCGAGTCGTTCACGGAGTCCAGCCCCGAGGCGTACGAGCGGCTGCTGCTGGATGTGCTCCTCGGCGACGCGAACCTCTTCCCCCGCCACCAGGAGGTCGAGCGGTCCTGGGAGATCCTCGACCCGGTGGAGGCGTTCTGGGCGCGGCACGGCAGGCCCGCCCCGTACGCCGCCGGGTCCTGGGGGCCGGCGGAGGCGGACGAGATGCTCGCACGAGACGGACGGAGCTGGCGCCGGCCATGAACATCGATCTCACCGACACGACATCCGCCCGGATCAACACGGCGCTCGTCGAGGGCCGCCGCGCCGTCGGCGCGGCGGTCGGCATGGTGCTGACCCTCGTCATCGTCACCGACGAGGGGAACCACTACGACGCCCTGAAGGCGGCGAGCGAGGCGTCCAAGGAGCACCCCTCGCGCATCCTCGTCGTCATCAAGCGGCCGGGCCGCTCCCCCCGGGAGCGGGCGGGCGCGCGGCTCGACGCCGAGGTCCGGGTGGGCGGCGAGGCGGGCAACGGCGAGACGGTCCTGCTGCGGCTGCACGGCGAGCTGTCCGCGCACGCGTACAGCGTCGTCCTGCCGCTGCTGCTGCCGGACGCGCCGGTCGTCGTGTGGTGGCCCGAGGACGCCCCGGCGCACCCGGCGGACGACCTGCTGGGCACGCTGGCGCAGCGCCGCATCACGGACGCGTCGGCGACGGAGGATCCGGTGGCGGCGCTGGTGTCCCGGGCGGAGGTGTACGCGCCGGGCGACACGGACCTCGCGTGGACGCGGATCACGCCCTGGCGCAGCGTGCTGGCGGCGGCGCTCGACCAGAAGCACTCCCGGGTGACGGCGGCCGAGGTCGAGGGCGAGGAGTACAACCCGAGCACGGAGCTGCTGGCCCTTTGGCTGGCGGAGCGCCTGGCCGTCCCGGTGGAGCGGACGGTGTCGCCGGGTCCCGGTCTCACGGCGGTGCGGCTGATCACCGAGGACGGCGTGATCTGCCTGGACCGGCCGAACGGCGCGCTCGCCACCCTCGCGGTGCCGGGCCAGCCGGACCGGCACGTGGCGCTGCACCGGCGTTCGACGGCCGAGCTGATCGCCGAGGAGCTGCGCCGTCTCGACCCGGACGAGACGTACGCCATGACCGTGCGGCACGGCCTCGGCCGGCTCGACGCGCCGCCGGGGGCCGCGCCCGCGGGGGCGGCCGGCGCCGTCGCGCCCGCGGGGAAGAAGGCCGCGGCCGGCCGGGGCGGTGCGCGGAAGTCCGCGCCCAAGGCGTCGGCCGCGTCGGAGGAGTCCGCGCCCCGGGCCACGGCCCGGGTGCGGTCGGACGGGAAGTCCGGGGAGAAGAAGCCGGGCGGGAAGTCCGCGGCGCGCTCGGGCGGCCGTCAGGGGGCGCGGTCCGGCGGGAAGAAGCAGGAGTCATGACGGCACCGGTACGGCAGGTCGTGGTCCACCGCGACAAGGACCTGATGGCGAAGGCGGTCGCCGCGCGGCTGATCACGGCCCTGGTGGACGCGCAGGCGGCGCGGGGCTCCGCCTCCGTGGTCCTGACGGGCGGCCGCAACGGCAACGGTCTCCTCGCCGCGGTCGCCGCCTCCCCCGCCCGTGACGCGGTGGACTGGGGCCGCCTCGACGTGTGGTGGGGCGACGAGCGGTTCGTCCCCGGGGACGACCCCGAGCGCAACCACCTGCAGGCCCGTGAGGCGCTGCTCGACGCGGTGCCGCTCGACCCGGACCGGGTGCACCCGATGCCGCCGTCTCACGGCCCCTACGGCGTGGACGTGGAGGCCGCGGCCGAGGCGTACGCGGCGGAGCTGGCGTCGGCGGCCGACCCGTTCGACGTGCTGCTGCTCGGTGTCGGCCCGGACACGCATGTGGCGTCGCTCTTCCCGGGCATGGCGGGTGTGCGGGAGACCGACCGCACGGTGATCGCGGTCCGCGAGGCGCCGAAGCCGCCGGCGACCCGCGTCACGATGACGCTGCCGACGATCCGCACGGCGCGCGAGGTGTGGCTGCTCGCCGCGGGCGAGGACAAGGCGGACGCGGTCGCGACGGCGCTCGCCGCGCCGGGCGAGGCCGAGGCCCCGGCGGCCGGCGCGTTCGGCCTGACGCGGACGCTGTGGCTGCTGGACACCGCCGCGGCGGCACGTCTGGCGCTCTGACCCTGCCGTACACGACGGCGCCCGGGCGGCTTCTGCCCGGGCGCCGTCGTCGTGTCCGCTCGCGCTCCTACTGCCCCCTGAGGGTGCTGTAGTGGTGGACGAGGGCGGTGGTCGAGGCGTCCAGGCCCGGTACGTCCGCGCCCTCCGTCAACGCCGGCTCCACCCGCCGCGCCAGCACCTTCCCCAGCTCCACACCCCACTGATCGAACGAATCGATCCCCCACACCGCACCCTGCACGAACACCTTGTGCTCGTACAACGCCACCAACTGCCCCAACACCGACGGCGTCAACCGATCCGCCAGCACCGTCGTCGTCGGACGATTCCCCCCGAACGTCCGATGCGGCACCAACTCCTCCGCCACACCCTCCCCCCGCACCTCGTCCGCCGACTTCCCGAACGCCAACGCCTGACCCTGCGCGAACATGTTCGCCATCAACAGATCATGCTGCGCAGCAAGCCGCCCCTCCACCCCCGGCACCGGCCGCGCGAACCCGATCAGATCCGCCGGCACCACCCGCGTCCCCTGATGCAACAACTGGAAATACGCGTGCTGACCATTCGTCCCCGGCGTCCCCCACACCACAGGACCCGTGTCCCACCCCACCGGCTCACCCTCACGCGTCACCGACTTGCCGTTCGACTCCATGTCCAACTGCTGCAAATACGCCGGAAAACGCGACAAATAATGACTGTACGGAAGCACCGCATGCGCCTGCGCCCCGAAGAACGCCCCGTACCACACCCCCAACAACCCCAGAATCACCGGAACATTCTCACCCAACGGCGCCGACCGGAAATGCTCGTCCACCAACCGGAACCCCGCCAGCAACTCCCCGAACGCCTCCGGACCGATCGCGATCATCAACGACAACCCGATCGCCGAATCGAACGAATACCGGCCCCCCACCCAGTCCCAGAACCCGAACATGTTCGCCGTGTCGATCCCGAACCGCCCCACCTCCTCCGCGTTCGTCGACACGGCGACGAAGTGCCGCGCCACCGCCTCCGGCCCCGCCCCCGGGGCCGAGAGCAGCCACTCCCGCGCCGAGACCGCGTTGGTGATCGTCTCGACGGTCGTGAACGTCTTCGACGCGACGATGAACAGCGTCCGTGCCGGGTCGGCACCGAGCAGCGCCTCGTGCAGGTCGGACCCGTCCACGTTGGAAACGAACCGCACGTCCAGCCGCCGGTCCGCATACGGCCGCAGCGCCTCGTACGCCATCGCAGGACCCAGGTCCGAGCCGCCGATGCCGATGTTCACCACGGTGTCGATGCGCTCGCCGGTGTGGCCGGTCCACTCCCCCGACCGCACACGGTCCGCGAAGTCTCCCATACGGTCGAGCACGGCGTGGACGGCCGGCACGACGTTCTCCCCGTCCACCTCCACCACCGCGTCACGCGGCGCACGCAACGCCGTGTGCAGCACCGCCCGGTCCTCCGTCACATTGATCCGCTCACCACGGAACATCGCATCCCGCAACGACGCCACACCCCGCGCCTCCGCCAGACGCCCCAACAACCCCAGCGTCTCCCCCGTCACCAGATGCTTCGAATAATCCACATACAGATCACCCACCGACACCGACAACCGCTCCGCACGCGACGGATCCGCGTCGAACAGCTCCCGGAGACGCACCTCCCCCAGCGCCTCGCGGTGCTGCGCCAGCGCCTTCCACTCAGCCGTGCGATCGAGCCTCATACCGTCCTCACCAGGGTGCTTCCGCGTCCGTCCTCGGGTACGGGATCACGCTAGTCGATCACCCAGCCCCGGGACGCGAGAGGCCCGGGCACCGGACCATGACGGTTCCGGTGCCCGGGCCGGTGACCCGGGTGATCGGTCAGATCTCGCCCCGCAGCTTCGCCAGCGCCTCGGCCAGGATGGCCTCGCCGTCGGCATCACTGCGGCGCTCACGGACGTACGCGAGGTGCGTCTTGTAGGGCTCGGTACGCGGCGGTGCCGGTGGAGCCTCGCGCTCCGTGCCCGCCGGGAATCCGCAGCGCGGACAGTCCCAGGTGTCCGGGATCTGTGCGTCGCTGGCGAAGCTGGGCTGTGTCTCGTGCCCGTTCGCGCACCAGAAGGAGACCCTCAGCCGGGGCGCGGACTCACCGCGCTCGGCCTCACCCATGGGCCCCGCCCCGACCCGGCTGCCCCGGATCGCGTTGCCACCTGCCACGGTCGTAACTCCCTGCCTGCCATCCTGCGAAGCCCTCAGTCTATGCAAGGCTCAACGCACGTCCAGTGCTGGGAGTTACTGACTTGGCGGGACCCGCCACGGGCGCGCTAGGACTTCATCAGGAGGCCGAGGACCACGATGATCCCGCACCAGATGAGACCCACGACGACGGTGATGCGGTCGAGGTTCCGCTCGGCGACCGACGAGCCGCCCACCGACGACTGCATGCCGCCGCCGAACATGTCGGAGAGGCCGCCGCCCTTCCCCTTGTGCATGAGCACCAGAAGCGCCAACAGGATGCTGAAGACGATCAGCGCGATCTGGAACGCCGTTTCCACGACTGGACCAACTCTCTCAACGGGCGGACATTCGTTTCCGTGGGACCACGGGGCCGGAGCACGCGGATCGCGCCGCCCGCCCCGGCCCCCGACAGCGTACCGCCGCCCTTACTGGTCGCGGAACCGGACGATCTTCACGAACTCGTCCGCGTCCAGCGCGGCCCCGCCGACCAGCGCGCCGTCCACGTCCGGCTGCGCCATGATCGCCGCGACGTTGCCCGCCTTGACGGACCCGCCGTACTGGATGCGCACGCCGTCGGCGAGCGCCTCGTCGTACAGCTCGCCGAGGCGCCGCCGGATCGCCGCGCACACCTCCTGCGCGTCGTCGGGCGTGGCCACCTCGCCGGTGCCGATGGCCCAGACCGGCTCGTACGCGATCACGATCGACGCCGCCTGCTCGGCCGGGATGTCCTTGAGCGCGCCGTCGAGCTGCGCGAGCGTGTGCGCGACGTGCGTGCCCGCCTTGCGGACGTCCAGGGGCTCGCCGACGCACAGGATCGGGGTGATCCCGTGCCGGTAGGCCGCCTTGACCTTGGCGTTGCAGATCTCGTCGCCCTCGCCGTGGTACTGGCGGCGCTCCGAGTGGCCGACGACGGCGTAGGCGCAGTTCAGCTTGGCCAGCATCACGCCGGAGACCTCGCCGGTGTAGGCACCCGAGTCGTAGGCCGAGATGTCCTGCGCGCCGTACTTGATCTTCAGTTTGTCGCCGTCGACCAGGGTCTGCACGGACCGCAGGTCGGTGAACGGCGGCAGCACCGCGACCTCGACGGCCTCGTAGTCCTTGTCCGACAGGCCGAAGGCGAGCTTCTGGACGTGAGCGATGGCCTCCAGGTGGTTGAGGTTCATCTTCCAGTTGCCCGCCATCAGCGGGGTACGTGCGCCGGTCACGCTGTGCCCTTCCTCATCGCTTCGTCTCGCCCGGAACCGTGTGGTGCCCGGACGTTCACTCGCTGTCCCCGAGCGCGGCCAGACCCGGCAGTTCCTTGCCCTCCAGGTACTCCAGGCTCGCGCCGCCGCCCGTCGAGATGTGGCCGAAGGCCGCCTCGTCGAAGCCGAGGATGCGCACCGCGGCGGCCGAGTCGCCGCCGCCCACGACGGTGAACGCGGGGGTGTCCACGAGTGCCTGCGCGAGTGCCCGCGTGCCGCCGGCGAAGTCCGGGTGCTCGAAGACGCCCATCGGGCCGTTCCAGAAGACCGTGGCCGCGTCGGCCAGCTTCGCCGCGTAGAGGCGCTGCGTCTCGGGGCCGATGTCGAGGCCCTGGAGCCCGGGGGTGAGCTTGTCGGCCGCGACGACCACCGGGTTCGCGGGGGTCTTGGCCGAGAGGTCGGGGAACTGCTCGGCGGCCACGACGTCCACCGGCAGCACGAACTCGACGCCGCGCTCGGCCGCCTTCGCCAGGTAGGCGCGGACCGCGGGGATCTGGTCCTCCTGGAGGAGCGAGTCGCCGACCTCGTGGCCCTGGGCCGCGAGGAAGGTGTACGCCATGCCGCCGCCGATCAGGATGCGGTCGGCCCGCTCCAGCAGGTGGCCGATGACGCCGAGCTTGTCGGAGACCTTCGCGCCGCCGAGGACGACCGCGTACGGGCGCGCCACGTCGTCGGTGAGCTTGCGCAGGACGCCGACCTCGGTGGCGATGAGGCCGCCGGCGGCGTGGGGCAGGCGGGCGGGGAGGTCGTACACCGAGGCGTGCTTGCGGTGCACGGCGCCGAAGCCGTCCCCGACGTAGAGGTCGGCGAGGGCGGCCAGGTCGTCGGCGAAGGCGCCGCGCTCGGCGTCGTCCTTGCTGGTCTCGCCGGGGTTGAAGCGCAGGTTCTCCAGCAGGGCGACCTCGCCGTCGGCGAGGCCGGCGACGGTGGCGCGGGCGCTGTCGCCCACCGTGTCGCCGGCGAAGGCGACCGGGCGGCCGAGGAGCTCGCCGAGCCGCCGGGCGACGGGGGCGAGGGAGTAGCGGGCCTCGGGGGCGCCCTTGGGGCGGCCCAGGTGCGAGGCGACGATCACACGGGCGCCGGCCTCGGCGAGCCGGGCGATCGTCGGGACGACGGCGCGGATACGGCCGTCGTCGGTGATGGTCCCGTCGGACAGCGGGACGTTCAGGTCGGCGCGGACGAAGACCCTGCGGCCGGCGACCTGGAGGTCGTCAATCGTCTTCATGGTGGGTGACTCCTGAAGTGGCGCAAGGCCCGCAGCGCGCGCCGCGCGCGCCCTGCGAGCCCTGCTGAGGGGGACGGATCAGAGCCGCTCGCCGACGTAGACCGTGAGGTCCACGAGGCGGTTCGAGTAGCCCCACTCGTTGTCGTACCAGCCGACGATCTTGACCTGGTTGCCCTGCACCATGGTGAGCGAGGAGTCGAAGGTGCAGGAGGCCGGCTCGTTCACGATGTCCGAGGAGACGATCTGGTCCTCGGTGTACTCCAGGAGGCCCTTCAGCTCGCCGTCGGCCGCGGCCTTGAACGCGGCGTTGACCTCGTCCTTGGTGACCTCGCGGTTCAGCTCGACCACCAGGTCGGTGACGGAGCCGGTGGGGACCGGGACGCGCAGCGAGATGCCGTCCAGCTTGCCCTTGAGCTGCGGCAGGACCAGGGCGGTGGCCTTGGCGGCGCCGGTGCTGGTCGGGATGATGTTCAGCGCGGCGGCACGGGCGCGGCGCAGGTCCTTGTGCGGGAAGTCGAGGATGCGCTGGTCGTTCGTGTACGCGTGGCAGGTCGTCATCAGACCCTTGACGATGCCGAAGTTCTCGTCGAGGACCTTGGCCATCGGGGCGACACAGTTGGTCGTGCACGACGCGTTGGAGATGATGTCGTGCGCGGCCGGGTCGTAGTTCTCGTGGTTGACACCCATGACGACGGTGATGTCCTCGTTCTTCGCCGGGGCGGAGATGAGGACCTTCTTGGCGCCGGCGGCCAGGTGCTTGGCGGCGTCGTCGCGCTTGGTGAAGATGCCGGTCGACTCGATGACGATGTCGGCGCCGACCTCGCCCCACGGCAGGGCGGCGGGGTCGCGCTCGGCGAACGTCTTGAAGGTGTTGCCGCCGACCGTGATGGTGTCGTCGGTGTGCGAGACCTCCTGCTTGAGGCGGCCGAGCACACTGTCGTACTTGAGCAGGTGGACCAGGGTGTCGTTGTCGGTCAGGTCGTTGACACCGACGATCTGGACATCCGCTCCCTGTTCAAGGAGCGCGCGGAAGTAGTTGCGACCGATACGGCCAAAGCCGTTGATTCCTACGCGGATCGTCACGAACCGATCTCCTCGTTGGTACGCCGGCGAAACGGATACCGGCGATGCTGTATGGGATGTCCCCGACCACGACCGACCCTACCGCGCCCATGTCCCGGCGGTGACACCGGCCAGCCGTGTCAGGCCCGGAATAACGGGGCGGAACGGCCCCCCGCCGGTCCCGCCGCGGAGGCGGCGGGACCGGCCGCGTCAACCGACCATTTCCTCGGTCAGGTTGGACTCGGTACCGGGGATGCCGAGGTCCTGCGCCCGCTTGTCGGCCATCGCGAGGAGCCGGCGGATACGGCCGGCGACCGCGTCCTTCGTGAGCGGCGGCTCGGCCAGCGCGCCCAGCTCCTCCAGCGAGGCCTGCTTGTGCTCCATGCGCAGCCGGCCCGCCGCTGCGAGGTGGTCGGGCACCTCGTCGCCCAGGATCTCCAGCGCGCGCTGCACGCGCGCCCCGGCCGCCACGGCCGCGCGGGCGGAGCGGCGCAGGTTGGCGTCGTCGAAGTTGGCGAGGCGGTTGGCGGTGGCCCGCACCTCGCGGCGCATCCGGCGCTCCTCCCACGCCAGGACCGACTCGTGCGCGCCGAGCCGCGTCAGCAGGGCGCCGATGGCGTCACCGTCCCGGACGACCACCCGGTCCACGCTGCGCACCTCGCGCGCCTTGGCCGCGATCTGGAGCCGGCGGGCGGCGCCGACCAGGGCGAGCGCGGCCTCGGGGCCGGGGCAGGTGACCTCCAGCGACGACGAGCGGCCCGGCTCCGTCAGCGAGCCGTGGGCCAGGAACGCGCCGCGCCAGGCCGCCTCCGCGTCGCAGGTGGCCCCGGACACGACCTGCGGCGGCAGGCCCCGGATCGGGCGCCCCCGGCCGTCCACCAGGCCCGTCTGGCGGGCGAGCTGGTCACCGCCCGCGACGACCCGCACGACGTAGCGGCTGCCGCGCCGCAGCCCGCCGGGGGCCATCACCACGAGATCCGACGAGTGCCCGAAGATCTCCAGGATGTCCCGCCGCAGTCTGCGCGCCGCGATGCCCGTGTCCAGCTCCGCCTCGATCACGATCCGGCCGCTGACCAGGTGCAGACCGCCCGCGAACCGCAGGATCGACGACACCTCCGACTTGCGGCAGCAGGTGCGGGTGACGGGAAGCCGGGAGATCTCGTCCTTCACCGCAGCCGTCATCGCCATGGGCCGATCCTTCCATGCATCCGAAAAATACGGTCGTACGCGGCTGCCAGCAGCTCCGGATCGTGCCGGGGGCTCCCGTCCGGCGCCGCCACCGGCGCCAGCTCGACCCCGGCCCCCAGCCGCTCGGCGGCCTCGCGCAGACTCCGCTGGTCCGGAACGGCGGCCTGGTCGGCCAGCACCACGTCAAAGGCGAGTTTAGGGGCGTGTTGTACCAAAACCTCCACATGACGCTGCGGGGAGAAGCCATCAGTTTCCCCTGGTTGCGGGGCGAGGTTGAGCGACAGGACCCGCCGTGCCCTGGTGGTGACGAGGGCGTCGAGCAGGTCCGGGACGAGCAGGTGCGGGATCACCGAGGAGAACCACGATCCGGGGCCGAGAACCACCCAGTCGGCGTCAAGGACCGCCTGCACGGCCTCCGGCACGGCGGGGGGATCGGCGGGCACCAGCACCACCCGCCGCACCTCGCCGGGGGTGAGCGCGACGGTCGCCTGGCCCCGCACCCGGCTGAGCCGGTGCGGCCGCTCCGGGTCGTGACCGCGCACGACGGCCTCCAGCTCCAGCGGGACGGCGGACATCGGCAGGACCCGCCCGTGCGCGCCGAGGAGCTTGCCGACCAGGTCGAGCGCGGCCACATGGTCGCCGAGCTGCTCCCACAGCGCGACGATCAGGAGGTTGCCCACGGCGTGGTCGTGCAGGGCGCCGCGGCTCGTGAAGCGGTGCTGGACCACCTCGGACCAGGTACGGCCCCACTCGTCGTCGCCGCACAGCGCGGCGAGGGCCTTGCGCAGGTCGCCCGGCGGCAGGACGCCCAGCTCGTCGCGCAGCCGGCCGCTGGAGCCGCCGTCGTCCGCGACGGTGACGACGGCGGTCAGGTCGCCGGTGATCCGGCGCAGCGCGGTGAGCGACGCCGACAGACCCATGCCGCCCCCGAGGGCGACGACCTTGGGCTGCGCGCCGTGGCCCCGGCCGCGCAGGGCCGACCGGACGCTGCGCCGGCCCTGCTCGCGGTCACGGCCGCCCGCTGTCCGGCCCTGCCGGACGCCCTTGCGTGGCATACCTATTCGCGCCCCATGTCCCGGTGGACGACGACGGTCTCGACACCCTCGGCGGCGAGCCTGCGGGCCAGCCGCTCGGACACGGCGACGCTGCGGTGCTTGCCGCCGGTGCAGCCGACGGCGATCGTGACGTACCGCTTGCCCTCGCGGCGGTAGCCGGCCGCGATCAGGCTCAGCAGCTCCGCGTACCGGTCGAGGAACTCCTTGGCCCCCGGCTGGTTGAACACGTAGCCGGCGACCTCCTCGCTGGTGCCGGTGTAGGGGCGCAGCTCGGGGACCCAGTGCGGGTTGGGCAGGAAGCGGCAGTCGACGACGTGGTCGGCGTCCACGGGGAGGCCGTACTTGTAGCCGAAGGACATGACGGTGGCACGCAGCTCCGGCTCGTCGGCGCCGGTGAACTGGGCGTCCATCTTGGCGCGCAGCTCGTGGACGTTCAGCGCGGAGGTGTCGATCACGAGGTCGGCGTCGCCGCGCAGCTCGCGCAGGAGGTCCCGCTCGGCGGCGATGCCGTCCACGATGCGGCCGTCGCCCTGGAGGGGGTGGGGCCTGCGGACCGACTCGAAGCGCCGGACCAGGGCGTTGTCCGAGGCTTCGAGGAAGACGATCCTGCGGGTGACGCCCTTCGCCTCCAGATCGGTCAGGGACTCCCTGAGGCTGTCGAAGAAGCCGCGGCCGCGGACGTCCACGACGACGGCGATGCGGGCGACGTTGCCCTGGGAGCGGGCGCCGAGGTCGACCATGGTGGGGATGAGGGCGGGCGGCAGGTTGTCGACGACGAACCAGCCCAGGTCCTCCAGGCACTTGGCCGCCGTGCTGCGGCCGGCTCCGGACATGCCGGAGATGATGACCAGCTCGGGTGTCGTGACCACGTCGTCGCCGGTGCCGGGTGCCTGGGCGGCCGGCTGGGGCGGCGCCGCGGTCTGTTCCTGATCTCGGGTGTGTCGGTCCATGCTGGGGCTCCCCCGCCTGTGTGTCGGCTCACTCTGCGTCGTTCGGCCGCCGGCGTCAGTCCTCCATGACCTCGCCGGTGGCGGTGTTGACCGCCGGGGCGGGCGGCGCGGCGCCGGCGAGGGCCGCGGCGACCGCCTCCGCGGTCTTGGGGCCTATGCCCGGAACCTCGGCGATCTCCTCCGGTGTGGCGGCGCGCAGCCGCCTGACCGAGCCGAAGTGCGTGAGCAGGGCCTTCTTACGGGTCTCCCCGAGCCCGGGTACGGCGTCGAGGGGACTTCTCCTGATCGATTGTGACCGCTTTCCGCGCTGGTAACGGATGGCGAAGCGGTGTGCCTCGTCACGTATGCGCTGGAGCATGTACAGGCCCTCGCTGGTGCGCGGCAGGATGACCGGGTCGTCCTCGCCGGGCAGCCACACCTCCTCCAGGCGCTTGGCGAGGCCGCAGACGGCCACGTCGTCGATGCCCAGCTCGTCCATGGCGCGGCGGGCCGCGGCCACCTGGGGCTGCCCGCCGTCCACGACGACGAGCTGCGGCGGGTAGGCGAAGCGCCTGGGGCGGCCCTCCTCGTCGCGCAGGGCGTCGCCCGGGGCCCCCGCGCCGTCCACGGCCTCCTCGACGGCCCACTCGCCGGTGCGCTCGCGCTCCCTCAGGTAGCGGCGGAAGCGGCGGGAGACGACCTCGTGCATGGAGCGGACGTCGTCCTGCCCGGCGAAGCCCTTGATCTGGAAGCGCCGGTACTCGCTCCTGCGGGCGAGGCCGTCCTCGAAGACGACCATGGAGGCCACCACGTCGTCGCCCTGGAGGTGGGAGATGTCGAAGCACTCCACGCGCAGCGGCGCCGAGTCGAGGCCGAGGGCCTCGGCGATCTCCTCCAGGGCGCGGGAGCGGGTGGTGAGGTCGGAGGCGCGCTTCGTCTTGTGGAGGACGAGGGCCTGCTGCGCGTTGCGCTCGACGGTGGCCATGAGGTCGCGCTTGTCGCCGCGCTGCGGGACGCGGAGGCTGACGCGGGAGCCGCGCCGCTCGCCGAGCCACTGCGCGACGGGGTCGGCGGGCTCGGGGAGGGCCGGGACCAGGACCTCCTTCGGCACGCCCTCGCCGCGCTCCTCGCCGTAGAGCTGCTGGAGGGCGCTCTCGACCAGCTCGGGGGTGGAGACGTGCTCGACCTTGTCGGTGACCCAGCCGCGCTGGCCTCGGACCCGGCCGCCGCGGACGTGGAAGATCTGGACGGCGGCCTCCAGCTCGTCCTCGGCGAGGGCGATGAGGTCGGCGTCGGTGGCGTCGGCGAGGACGACCGCGTTCTTCTCCATGGCGCGGCGCAGGGCCTCGATGTCGTCGCGCAGGCGGCCGGCCCGCTCGTACTCCATCTCCTCGGCGGCCTCGCGCATCCGCTCCTCCAGGCGGCGCAGGTAGGTGCCGGTGCGGCCGGCCATGAAGTCGCAGAACTCCTCGGCCAGCTCGCGGTGCTCGTCGGCGGTGACGCGGCCGGTGCAGGGGGCCGAGCACTTGCCGATGTAGCCGAGGAGGCAGGGGCGGCCCATGGCGGCGGCGCGTTTGAAGACCCCGGCGGAGCAGGTGCGGATGGGGAAGACGCGCAGGAGGAGGTCGACGGTCTCCCGGATGGCCCAGGCGTGCCCGTAGGGGCCGAAGTAGCGGACGCCCTTGCGCTTCGGGCCGCGCATCACCTGGGCGCGGGGGAACTCCTCGTTCATCGTGACGGCGAGTGAGGGATAGCTCTTGTCGTCGCGGTACTTGACGTTGAAGCGGGGGTCGTACTCCTTGATCCAGGAGTACTCGAGCTGGAGGGCCTCGACCTCCGTGCCGACGACGGTCCACTCCACGGAGGCGGCGGTGGTGACCATCGTGGCGGTCCGGGGGTGGAGGTGGCCGATGTCCTGGAAGTACGAGGAGAGGCGCTGGCGCAGGCTCTTCGCCTTCCCGACGTAGATCACGCGGCGGTGCTCGTCGCGGAAGCGGTAGACGCCCGGCGAGTCGGGGATCTCGCCCGGCCCCGGGCGGTAGCTCGAGGGATCGGCCATGGTCGCAACCCTACTGCCCGGGACTGACAGCGAGTGACTTCACGTTGTCACCAGCCGCGTTCCCGCCAGGCGGGGAGTGCCGGGCGCTCGGCGCCGAGCGTGGTGTCGGCGCCGTGGCCGGGGTACACCCACGTCTCGTCCGGGAGCGGCGCGAACAGCTTGGTCTCCACGTCGTGGAGGAGGCTCGCGAAGGCGGCTGGGTCGTTGCGGGTGTTGCCGATGCCGCCGGGGAAGAGGCAGTCGCCGGTGAACAGGTGGGGGTGCCCCTCGGGGTCGTCGTAGCGCAGGGCGACGGAGCCGGGGGTGTGGCCGGTGAGGTGGCGGGCGGTGAGGCGGCAGGCGCCGAAGGCGATCTCGTCGCCGTCGTCGACGAGGACGTCGGTGGGCACGGGCAGGGCGGGGGCGTCGAGGCGGCCGGCGTGGGTGCGGGCGCCGGTGGCGCGGACGACGTCGGCGAGGGCCTGCCAGTGGTCGCGGTGCGCGTGGGTGGTGACGACGGCGGCGAGGCCGCTCGCGCCGATGAGGCCGATGAGGGCCTCCGGCTCGGCGGCGGCGTCGATGAGGAGCTGCGCGCCGGTGGCGCGGCAGCGCAGGAGGTAGACATTGTTGTCCATCGGGCCGACGGAGAGCTTGGAGACGACGAGGTCGGGAAGCTCGCGCACGTCGGCGGGGCCGCCGGGGGTGACGTGTCCGGTGTAGGGCATGCGGTCAGTCTCCCCAACACCGGCGGGGCGTTCCGAAGCCCGGGGCCGGCGTCGTCCGTGTTCCTGATCCGGGCGGGGTCATCCGTGCGAGGACTTTCACTCACACGGGTGAACCATGTCGCCCGTGGGGGTGAGGGAGGCGCGAAACCGCCGGTAATCGAACGCACGTGCTATAGGGTGGCGGTTCCCGGGAACGGGCCGCTCCGGATGGCGGAGACCCGTCCTACCCTGGGGAGGGAGCGCCCGCACTGGGCGGGTTTCCTCATATTCCAGATGAAAGGTGCCTTCCGGCGTGGCCGACCGACTCATCGTGCGCGGAGCTCGCGAGCACAACCTGCGAGACGTCTCGCTCGACCTCCCCCGCGACTCGCTCATCGTCTTCACGGGGCTGTCGGGCTCGGGCAAGTCCTCGCTCGCCTTCGACACGATCTTCGCCGAGGGCCAGCGCCGTTACGTCGAGTCGCTGTCCGCCTACGCCCGGCAGTTCCTCGGGCAGATGGACAAGCCCGACGTGGACTTCATCGAGGGCCTCTCCCCCGCGGTGTCGATCGACCAGAAGTCCACCTCGCGCAACCCGCGCTCCACGGTCGGCACCATCACCGAGGTCTACGACTACCTGCGCCTGCTCTTCGCCCGCATCGGCAAGCCCCACTGCCCCGAGTGCGGCCGGCCCATCGCCCGGCAGTCGCCCCAGGCCATCGTGGACAAGGTGCTCGCCCTGGAGGAGGGCAGCCGCTTCCAGGTCCTGTCCCCGCTCGTGCGCGAGCGCAAGGGCGAGTTCGCCGACCTGTTCGCCGACCTCCAGACCAAGGGCTACAGCCGCGCCCGCGTCGACGGCGTCACCGTCCAGCTCACCGACCCGCCGAAGCTGAAGAAGCAGGAGAAGCACACCGTCGAGGTGGTCGTGGACCGTCTCACGGTCAAGGAGAACGCGAAGCGCCGCCTCACCGACTCCGTCGAGACGGCCCTCGGGCTGTCGGGCGGCATGGTCGTCCTCGACTTCGTCGACCTGCCCGCCGACGACCCCCAGCGCGAACGGATGTACTCCGAGCACCTGTACTGCCCCTACGACGACCTGTCGTTCGAGGAGCTGGAGCCGCGCTCCTTCTCGTTCAACTCCCCGTTCGGCGCCTGCCCCGAGTGCACCGGCATCGGCACGCGGATGGAGGTGGACCCGGAGCTGATCGTCCCCGACCCGGAGAAGACGCTGGAGGAGGGCGCGATCCACCCCTGGTCCCACGGCCAGACCCGCGGCTACTTCAACCTCCTGCTCGGCGCCCTCGGCAAGGCGCTCAACTTCCGCACCGACATCCCCTGGCAGGGCCTGCCGCAGCGCGCCCGCAAGGCCGTGCTCCACGGGCACCGGCAGAAGATCGACGTCCGCTACGAGAACCGGCACGGCCAGGAGCGCGCGTACACCACAGCGTTCGAGGGCGTCATCCCGTTCGTCCGCCGCCGGCACGCCGAGGCGGAGTCCGACACGAGCCGCGAGCGGTTCGAGGGCTACATGCGGGAGGCCCCCTGTCCGGCCTGCGCCGGCACCCGGCTGAAGCCGCTGATCCTCGCCGTGACCGTGCAGGGCCGGTCCATCGCCGAGGTGGCCGGCATGTCGATCAGCGAGTGCGCCGACTTCCTCGGCGCCATGGAGCTGACCCCGCGGGAGCGGACCATCGCCGAGCGGGTCCTGAAGGAGGTCAACGAACGGCTGCGCTTCCTCGTGGACGTCGGCCTCGACTACCTCTCGCTGGACCGCGCGGCCGGCACCCTCTCGGGCGGCGAGGCCCAGCGCATCCGGCTGGCCACCCAGATCGGCTCGGGCCTCGTCGGCGTGCTGTACGTCCTGGACGAGCCCTCGATCGGCCTCCACCAGCGGGACAACCACCGCCTCATCGAGACGCTGGTCCGCCTGCGCGACCTGGGCAACACCCTCATCGTCGTCGAGCACGACGAGGACACCATCCGCACCGCCGACTGGATCGTGGACATCGGCCCCGGCGCCGGCGAGCACGGCGGCCATGTCGTGCACAGCGGGCCGCTGTCCGAGCTGCTGGCGAACGAGAAGTCCGTCACCGGCCAGTACCTGTCGGGCCGGCGCAGCATCCCGGCCCCGGCCCTGCGCCGCCCGGTGGACCCGAAGCGCATGCTCACCGTGCACGGCGCCCGTGAGCACAACCTGAAGAACATCGACGTGAGCTTCCCCCTCGGCGTGCTCACGGCGGTCACCGGTGTCTCCGGCTCCGGCAAGTCCACCCTGGTCAACGACATCCTCTACACGCACCTCGCGCGCGAGCTGAACGGCGCCAAGGCGGTCCCCGGGCGGCACACCCGCGTCTCGGGCGACGGCGACCTCGACAAGGTCGTGCACGTGGACCAGTCGCCGATCGGCCGCACCCCCCGGTCCAACCCGGCGACGTACACCGGTGTCTTCGACCACGTCCGGCGGCTCTTCGCCGAGACGGCGGAGGCCAAGGTCCGCGGCTACCAGCCGGGCCGCTTCTCGTTCAACGTCAAGGGCGGACGCTGCGAGAACTGCTCGGGCGACGGCACGATCAAGATCGAGATGAACTTCCTGCCCGACGTGTACGTGCCCTGTGAGGTGTGCCACGGCGCCCGGTACAACCGGGAGACCCTGGAGGTGCACTACAAGGGAAAGTCGATCGCCGAGGTCCTCGACATGCCGATCGAGGAGGCGCTCGGCTTCTTCGAGGCGGTCCCCGCCATCGCCCGCCACCTGCGGACGCTGACGGACGTCGGCCTCGGCTACGTCCGGCTCGGGCAGCCCGCCCCGACCCTGTCCGGCGGCGAGGCGCAGCGCGTGAAGCTGGCGGCCGAACTGCAGCGGCGCGCCACCGGGAAGACCGTCTACGTCCTGGACGAGCCGACGACCGGCCTCCACTTCGAGGACATCCGCAAGCTGATCACGGTGCTCTCCGGGCTCGTGGAGAAGGGCCACACCGTCATCGTCATCGAGCACAACCTCGATGTGATCAAGACGGCGGACTGGGTCGTGGACATGGGGCCCGAGGGCGGCAGCGGCGGTGGCGTGGTGATCGCCGAGGGCACCCCCGAGGAGGTCGCCGCCGAGCCGTCGAGCCACACCGGCAAGTTCCTGCGCGAGGTGCTGGGGGACGCGGTCAGCGACGCGTCGCCCGCCCGGCGCGGCTGACGCCCCGACCCCGACGGCCCCGGTCCACGGCGGACCGGGGCCGTCGTCCCTTTTCCGGACGTTCACCACCGCCCTCTGGCGCCCCGCCCGACTCCCTTGGAACGCTGGGCCGCTGACGCGCCGTCCGCGCGTCGTGCGGTCGCTATCCGGGAGCTGCGGTGACACGTATGGGGCAACGAAGGACCGGACCCGCCGTCCACGGACTGATCGCGGCGGGCGCCGCGGCGGTGTGGACACTCGCCCTCGCGCCACCGGGGGTGGCCGCCCCCGCCGCCCCGGAGGCGGCGGTCACCGCGGCGGCGGGCGCGGACGGCATCGACCTGGTCCGCACCGAGGAGACGATCGCGCCCGGCCTCGAACTGTCCGGGTTCCACCGGATCGAGCCCGACGGCTGGCTCACCGGCCACGCGCTGAGCGTCGACCTCACGGGCGACCTCCGCGTGGACCACCTGCTGCCCGGCGAGGGCGTCTCGGGAGCGGAGACGGTCGGCGAGCTGGTCGCCGGCCACGACGCCGGCCCCGGCCGCACCACGGTCGCCGCGGTCAACGGCGACTTCTTCGACATCAACGCCACCGGCGCCCCGCTCGGCCCCGGCGTCGCCGACGGGGAGCTGCTCCACTCGGCGTCGGGAACGGCCGCCGAGGCCGTCGGCATCGGCCCGGACGGCGCGGGCCGCGTCCTCGACCTCTGGTTCGACGGCACCCTCACCCTGCCGGACGGCGACACCCTGCCTTTGGACGGGTACAACAGCGCCGATGTCCCGGTGGACGGCATCGGCCTGTACACCCCGCTGTGGGGCACGGCCGGCCGCGCCCCGTCCGTCGCGGGCGCCACCGAGGTCACCGAGGTCACGGTGGGCGACGACGGGGTGGTCGTCTCGGTGGACGACACGCCCGGCACCGGCCCCGTGCCCGCCGACTCCTCCGTCCTGCTCGGCCGTGACGCGGGCGCCGCGGCACTCGCCGGCCTCGAACCCGGCGACCGTGTGGCGACGGAGTACGCGCCCCGCACCGGGGACGGCGGCCCGCTGCCCCGCACGGTCGTCGGCGGGCGCGGCGTCCTCGTCGAGGACGGTGAGCCGATCGACTGGGAGGGCCGGCCCAACAACACCGCCGCCCCGCGCACGGCGGTCGGCTTCTCCCGCGACGGGCAGGAGATGTACGTCCTGAGCGTCGACGGCAGGCAGGCCGCGTCGGGCGGGGTGACGCTCACCGAGCTGGCCGGCATGATGGCCGATCTCGGTGCCTGGAGCGCGCTCAACCTGGACGGCGGGGGCTCGGCGACCCTGCTCGCCCGCCGCGCGGGGGACGACGGCGTGCGCGTCGTCAACAGCCCGTCGGACGGCGAGGAGCGGGCGGTGCCCAACGGCCTGGCCATCACCGCGCCCGTGGGCAGCGGTGAGACCGCCGGCCGCCGTGTCACGACGACGGCCGACCCCGGGACGGCGCCGACCGCGGACAGCGTGCCGGGCGGCCATCCGGAGCGTGTCTTCCCCGGGCTGACGCGGCACCTGACCGCCACCGGGTACGACGAGACGTACGGCCCCGCGTCCGGCGGCACCACCGGGTGGCGCACGGACGACCCGCACGTCGGCACGGTGCGGGCCGGGGGAGCGGGAGGCACGGAGGCGGTCTTCACGGCCCGGCACCCCGGGACGGTCCGCGTCACGGCGGGCCGGGGACGTACGGCGGGCCACCGGGACCTGACCGTGCTCGGCGAGCTGGAGCGGATCGCGCCGACGACCACGCGCGTCGGGCTGGCCGACGGGGACGCGGTGGGCCGCTTCGGGGTCCTCGGGTACGACGCGGCCGGCGACAGCGCGCCGGTCGAGCCGGACGACGTGCGGCTCGACTACGACCGCGCGCTGTTCACGGTCGAGCCGGACCGGGCGGCCGGCGGGTTCACGGTGCGCGCCGTGCCGGGCGCGGGTCCTGGCTCCGGGCAGGTGACCGTGACGGTGGACCGGGGCGGGGCGGAGCGGGTCGCCGTCCTCGGCGTGACGATCGGGCTGACCGAGACCGAGATCGCGGGGTTCGAGGACGCGGCCGCCTGGTCGTTCAGCCACGCCAGGGCCGCGGGATCGCTGGCGGCCGAGCCGGCCGGGCACGACGGCGGCGCGCTGCGGATGACCTACGACTTCGGGCTGAGCACGGCGACGCGCGCCGCGTACGCCACCCCGGACGCCGACATCCCGGTGCCGGGGCAGCCGCAGAGCTTCACCCTGTGGATCGACGGCGACGGGCACGGCGCCTGGCCGTCGCTGCACCTGGTGGACGCCCAGGGCACGAGCCAGGTCCTGCGCGGTGACCATGTGACCTGGGAAGGATGGCGCCAGGTGACCTTCACGGTGCCCGAGGGCGTGGCGTACCCGGTGTCGGTGCGCCGCTTCTACCTGGCGGAGACGCGTCCGGACCAGGCGTACACCGGGTCCGTGGCGCTGGACGGGCTGCGGGCGTGGACGCCGCCCGACGTGGAGCTTCCGGCGGCGGGGCGGGTGGCCGACCCGCTGATCGGGACGGCCGCGGACACGGCGGGGCGTGACTGGCGGTTCGCCGTGGTCTCGGACGCGCAGTTCGTGGCACGGGATCCGGACAGCCCGATCGTCGCCGCTGCGCGCCGCACGCTGCGCGAGGTGCGGGCCGCCGCGCCCGACTTCGTCGTGATCAACGGTGACTGGGTGGACGAGGGGTCGCCGGAGGACCTGGCGTTCGGCCGGCGGGTGATCGAGGAGGAGCTGGGTGACGCGGTGCCCTGGTACTACGTGCCGGGCAACCACGAGGTGATGGGCGGCACGATCGATCAGTTCGAGGCCGAGTTCGGACCGTCCCAGCTCACGTTCGACCACGAGGGGACGCGGTTCATCACCCTCGACACGTCGTCCCTGACGCTGCGCGGTGCCGGCTTCGAGCAGATCCAGCGGCTGCGGGACGAGCTGGACGCGGCGGCGGACGACCCGTCCGTCGGCTCCGTCGTGGTCATGGCGCACGTCCCGCCCCGGGACACGACGGCCCAGCCGGTGAGCCGGCTCACGGACCGGCTGGAGGCGGGGCTGCTGGAGGACTGGCTCGCCGACTTCCGGCGGGAGACCGGCAAGGGCGTGGCGTTCTTCGGCGCCCACGTCGGGATCTTCGACGCGTACCACCTCGACGGGGTGCCGTACGTCATCGGCGGCGACGCGGGGAAGCGGCCGGCCGCGGCGCCGGGCGACGGCGGGTTCACCGGGTGGATGCTGGTGGGCGCCGACCGGGTCTCCCGCGCGGAGCAGGCCGCGACCCGGCGCGCGCCGGAGCAACTGCTGCCGGACTGGCTCACCGTCCGGACGATGCCGCACGTGGACGCGCTGACGCTGGAGGCGCCGGAGACACTCGCCGAGGGCGGCACGGGGAGCGCCGCGGCGACCCTGACGCAGGAGGGCGCGGACGGTGTCAGGGAGGTGCCCGTGGCGTTCCCGGTGAGCGCGGACTGGTCCGGGTCGTCCCGGCTGCACATCGGCCCGGCGGACGGCGCGCGGCACCGCGACGTGGCCGCGTACGACCCGGCCACGGGGACGCTGACCGCCCTGCGGCCCGGCACGGTCACCCTGCGGGTCGAGGCCGGCGGCGAACGGGCCGAGGCGCGGATCACCGTCCGGCACCGCTGAGCCGGGCGGGCACCGCCGCTCCCCCGCCCCGGGACACCGGGGCGGGGGCGCCCCCGCGGACTACAGGTGGGCCTGGATGTCCGGCATGAGGCTCTGGAACGTCGCCCCTTCCGCGGGGGCGCCGATGGCGGTCATCCGCCAGCCGTCGCCCTTGCGCCGCACCTTCGCCATGACCTGCCCGGTGTGCTCGCCGCCGCCGGACAGGGTGTACCGGGCGAGTTCGTCGCCGGTGGTCTCGTCCACCAGACGGCAGAACGCCTCGCCGACCTCGCTGAACCGCTGGCCGGTGAAGGAGCTGACCGTGAAGACGATCTGGTCGATGTGCTCCGGCACCCGGGCCAGGTCCACGACGATCGCCTCGTCGTCCTCGTCGCCCACGCCGCCCGTGAGACTGTCGCCCGAGTGCCGGACGGAGCCGTCGTCGCTGCTGAGCTTGCGGAAGTAGACCACGTCCTCGGGGCTGTCCCCGGCGAACAGCACGGCCGACGCGTCCAGGTCGATGGTCGCGCGGCGCCGGAACAGCCGCGTGAACAGGCCGTCCTCCTCCCGGGCCGCCGCCCAGCCGAGCCCCATTCTGATGCGCGTGAGACCTCCCCCGCCGCGCTTCTCCAGGTCGATGGCCTGCCCCTGCGACAGGTCGAGACTCATGGCTGCTCCCCTCATGGCACGGTGTACGGCCCGCCCGTCACCCTACGCAGACGGGCAGGCCCCGGCACTCCGCACGCACCGACCGGGCGGCGTCTCAGCGCAGGCCGACCTCGCGCATCTGCCGCAACTCCTTCTTCAGGTCGGAGACCTCGTCCCGCAGCCGGGCCGCGATCTCGAACTGCAGCTCGGCCGCCGCGGCCCGCATGCGCTCCGTGAGCTGCTCGATGGTCTGGGCCAGCTCGGCCGCCGGACGGTCGGTCAGCTCCCCCGTGCCCGCCTTCTTCGCCCCGGCCGTGGGGACGGGCGCCTGTCGCCGCTTGTCGGCGGCCTGCCGGTAGCCGCTGCCGAGGAGCTCGTGCGTGTCCACCTCCTCGCGGGCGATGGTGGCGACGATGTCGTTGATCTTCTTGCGCAGCGGCTGCGGGTCGATGCCGTGCTCGGTGTTGTACGCGATCTGCTTCTCGCGGCGCCGGTTCGTCTCGTCGATGGCGCGCTCCATCGCCGGGGTGATCCGGTCGGCGTACATGTGGACCTGGCCCGACACGTTGCGCGCGGCGCGGCCGATCGTCTGGATCAGCGAGGTGCCGGACCGCAGGAAGCCCTCCTTGTCCGCGTCCAGGATGGCGACGAGCGACACCTCGGGCAGGTCGAGGCCCTCGCGGAGCAGGTTGATGCCGACCAGGACGTCGTACTCGCCGGCGCGCAGCTCCCGCAGCAGCTCGACGCGGCGCAGGGTGTCCACGTCGCTGTGGAGATAGCGGACACGGATGCCGAGTTCCAGGAAGTAGTCGGTGAGGTCCTCGGCCATCTTCTTCGTGAGGGTGGTGACGAGGACCCGCTCGTCGCGCTCGGCCCGGGTGCGGATCTCGTGCACCAGGTCGTCGATCTGCCCCTCGGTCGGCTTGATCACGACCTCCGGGTCGATCAGGCCGGTGGGACGGATGATCTGCTCCACCACGCCGTCGGCGCGGGACAGCTCGTACGGCCCGGGGGTGGCGGACAGGTACACCGTCTGCCCGATGCGCTCCTGGAACTCCTCCCACTTCAGGGGGCGGTTGTCCATCGCCGAGGGCAGCCGGAAGCCGTGGTCCACGAGCGTGCGCTTGCGGGAGGCGTCCCCCTCGTACATGGCGCCGATCTGGGGGACGGTGTTGTGCGACTCGTCGATGACCAGGAGGAAGTCGTCGGGGAAGTAGTCGAGGAGGGTGTGCGGCGGGCTGCCGGTCTCGCGGCCGTCGACGTGCAGCGAGTAGTTCTCGATGCCGGAGCAGGTGCCGATCTGCCGCATCATCTCAATGTCGTACGTGGTGCGCATGCGCAGCCGCTGGGCCTCCAGCAGCTTGCCCTGGCCCTCCATGACCGCGAGCCGGTCGGTCAGCTCCTTCTCGATCCCGGAGATGGCGCGCTCCATGCGCTCGGGACCCGCGACGTAGTGCGACGCCGGGAACACGTACAGGTGGTCCTCCTGGGAGATCACCTCGCCCGTCAGCGGGTGGAGCGTGGAGAGGGCCTCGATCTCGTCGCCGAACATCTCGATCCGCACGGCCAGCTCCTCGTACACCGGGAAGATCTCGATGGTGTCGCCGCGCACGCGGAAGGTGCCGCGGGTGAAGGAGAGGTCGTTGCGCGTGTACTGGATGTCCACGAAGCGGCGCAGCAGGACGTCCCGGTCGATCTCCTGGCCGACCTTGAGCGGGACCATGCGGTCGACGTACTCCTGCGGGGTGCCGAGGCCGTAGATGCAGGAGACGGAGGCCACGACGACCACGTCGCGCCGGGTGAGCAGGGAGTTCGTCGCGCTGTGGCGCAGCCGCTCCACCTCCTCGTTGATCGAGGAGTCCTTCTCGATGTAGGTGTCCGTCTGGGGGACGTACGCCTCGGGCTGGTAGTAGTCGTAGTACGAGACGAAGTACTCGACCGCGTTGTTCGGCAGGAGCTCGCGGAACTCGTTGGCGAGCTGGGCGGCGAGGGTCTTGTTGGGGGCCATGACGAGGGTGGGGCGCTGCAGCCGCTCGATCATCCAGGCGGTGGTCGCCGACTTGCCGGTGCCGGTGGCGCCGAGCAGGACGACGTCCTTCTCGCCGCCCCCGACCCGCTCGGCGAGCTGGTCGATGGCCGCCGGCTGGTCGCCGCTCGGCCGGTAGGGGCTGACGACCTCGAAGGGCGCCTTGGTGCGTTCGATATCTGAGACGGGCCGCATGCTCCCCACCGTACGACCCCCCACTGACAATCCCGTCCGGCCGCGTTCCGGGGGGCCATCGGGACGACGCTGCGCACGGCTTGTTCAACCGAACGTAACCGTTCCTGTGCCGAACCGTTCCCCCTCGGGGGGAGGCTCTCCGCGGCGCCGGTCCCGTGCGGTGCCGTCCCCGTCAGGCAACGCTTGGAGTCCCCACATGCGCAAGCACTCCGTCGCCCGCTGGTCGGGTCTGTCCCTCGGTCTGGCCGCCGCGGCGGTCGCGGCCCTGCTCGTGCCCGCCCGCAGCTCGGCGGCCCCTGCCGAGGCCGGCTCCGCCCGTCACGATGCCGACGTCGCGCGGTCCGCCGCCGCGGCCGGGGACGACGCGCGCCGGCCCGGCCGCGGCCCCCTCGTCGTGGCGCACCGCGGCGCGTCCGGGTACGCGCCGGAGAACACCGTCGCCGCGGCGGAGGCCGCCGACGAGGTCGGCACCACCTGGGTCGAGACCGACGTGCAGCGCACGGCGGACGGCGAGCTGGTGCTGATGCACGACACGACGCTGGCCCGGACGACCGACGTCGAGGAGGTCTTCCCCGACCGCGCCCCGTGGAACGTCGCCGACTTCACCGCGGCGGAGATCGCGCGGCTCGACGCGGGGAGCTGGTTCGGCGACGAGTTCGCCGGCGAGCGGGTCCCGACGCTGGAGGAGTTCGCGCGGGAGCTGGCGGACAACGGGCAGCGGCTGCTGCTGGAGCTGAAGTCGCCGGAGCTGTACCCGGGCATCGAGGCGGAGATCCTCGACGAGCTGGCGGACGGCGGCTGGCTGCGCGAGCGGCGCCCGGGCGACCGGCTGGTGCTCCAGAGCTTCGACGCCGAGTCCGTGCGGACGGTGCACGAGCTGGCACCGGACGTCGAGACCGGCTTCCTCGGGACGCCGGACGTCGACGACCTCGCCGAGTACGCCGGCTTCGCCGACCAGATCAACCCCACGTACAAGGACCTCACCGAGGAGTACGTGGCGGCGGTCCACGGACTGCGCGGGCCGCACCACCGGCCGCTGAAGGTGTACGCGTGGACGGTGGACGACGGGCCGACCGCCGTACGGATCGCGGACCTCGGGGTCGACGGGATCATCAGCAACGTGCCGGACGTGGTGGCGCGGGCGGTCGCCCGCCGCTGAGGCGCGGCACGCGCTTGTCAGTGGCGCCCCGCACTCTGCGACCATGAGCGATTACAGAGAGTGCGCGACGGTCCGCCCCCGCCTCCCCCCAAGGGGAGCGCGGGGGCGGAGGGGGTCCCGGGCGGGATCAGACGGTGACGTCCTCACCGCGCAGGAAGGCCACCGGGTCGACGGCCGAGCCGTAGTCGGGGGTCGTCCGCACCTCGAAGTGGAGGTGCGGGCCGGAGCTGTTGCCCGTGTTGCCGGACAGGCCGATCATGTCGCCGGTCGAGACCTGCTGGCCGACCGTGACGTCGATCTCGGACAGGTGGGCGTACTGCGTGTACAGGCCGTCGGTGTGCTTGATCACGATGGCGTTGCCGTACGCCGGACCGTCGCCGGCGCCGTTGCCGCCGGCCTTCACGACGGTGCCGCCGTGGACGGCCTGCACGTCCGTGCCGATGGGGACGGCGAAGTCCTGGCCGCTGTGCGTGCTCGCCCAGCGGTCACCGCTGTTGCCGAAGGAGGCGGACAGCTCGTAGTCGCCGGAGACCGGCTTCACCCAGGACGGGGTGGCCTGCTCCTTGCCGTCGCTCTTGTGCGCGGCCGCGCTCGTGACCGTGCCGTCGGGGCGGGAGCCTCCGGTGTCGGACGACGCCACGGCCATGCCGGACAGGGCCATCGAGGCGGCCAGACCGGCGGTGATGACCCCGGCGGCGCGCAGGCGCAGCCGCGCCGGAGCGGAGCGGGGGTCGTGGTGCTGTTCGGCATGGGGGGACTACCTCACGTTTCGGGGAAATCCGGTCCATCCGGACTTGCCGTCCATGGATAACCACCGCGGCGGGGTGCTTTCAAGGCGCGTCGGCGCAGCCCGCTACGACGACGCTTCGTAGATCGGGCGGGCCACCGGGCCGGGCCGGACCGGCACGCCGGGGCCTCCGAGGGGTGATCGGGGGGTCACGGTGCGGAGGCGTGGGGGTACCCGGCCGTTGCGGCGCAAGGGCGGCCGGGCCGCGGGACCGGGCGGCCTGAGCCGGCGGTCACGGTCCCCCGCGAGCCGGGCCGGAGGCCCCGGGCCTTCGGTCACCTCTCTCCACGAGGACCGCTAGGAGACCGTTCCGGGGCTGTGAGCAGGCCCACGTCCCGGTGGGCCGGTCAGCGCGGGAACACCTCGAACGGGACGCACGGCCGCCCGCCGAACCGCTCCGCCGCCGCGGCGACGGCGCCCTCGTGCAGGCGGCGCGCGTACTCGGCCGGCGTCCCGCCGTCGCCGAGCCCCTCGATGTACGCGCGGTGCTCGGTGAGCGACGCGATGGCGCGCTCCAGGGCCTCGTGCCCGACCGCCTGGGCGTGGGTGGCCCGCGGGGAGGCCGCCACCGCGACCCAGCGCACACCGTTCCACGGCGCGGTCTCCCCCGCCGGCTCCCCGCCGTCCGTGCCGTCCTCGGGGAAGATCCACCGGTTGCCCGCGTCGCCCGCGGCGTCGAGGACGGCACGGCCCACGACGCGGTGGTCGGGCGTGTTCCAGGCCCGGCCGCCCCACGTGTCGTGGTGGTTCAGGGTGAGCAGCAGCTCCGGCCGGTGCCGGCGGACGGCGCGCGCGAGGTCGCGCCGCAGGCGGACGCCGGGTTCGATCACCCCGTCCGGATGGTCGAGGAACTCGACGGTGGTCACCCCGACCGCCGCCGCGCTCGCCTCCTGCTCGGCGGTGCGCACCCGGGCCGACTCCTCGGGAGCCAGTCCGTCGATCCCGGCCTCACCCCGCGTGACCAGCACGTACACGACCTCGCGGCCGGCCGCCGTCCACTCGGCGACGGCCCCGGCGGCGCCGTACTCCAGGTCGTCGGGGTGTGCGACGACGGCGAGCGCGCGCCGCCAGTCGAGCGGCATGGGGGCCAGCGGGGCGGGGGTCGGCTCGGTCATCGGGGTGCCTCCGTCGGGTCAGCGCCAGCCGTGGCGCAGTTGCAGACTGTGGACGACGCGGTTGAAGCGCGCCCTGTCGAGGGCGCACGCCTCGCGCCGCATGCCGTCGGGGTGGACGCGCAGGACGCGCTCCAGGTGCACCCAGGAGTCGCGTCCGGTCCGGTCCCAGGGGCCGGAGCCCATGGGCAGCCACTCGCTGTCGTGGTCGCGGTCCCGGCTGGAGAGCTGGACGGCGAGCAGGGTGCCGCGCTCCGGTTCACGGGCCACGACCAGGACGGGCCGGTCCTTACCCCGGCCGTCGTTCTCCTCGTAGGGCACCCAGGTCCACACGATCTCCCCGGGATCGGGGTCGCCGTCCGGCTCCGGCGCGTACTCGGTCCGGACGGGGCCGACGGCCCCGGGGTCGGCCTCAACCGTGGCGGACGGTCCGTACCGCCCGGGTATCTCGCGGGTCTCGATGTCCTTGGTGCGCTCCATGACGATCACCGTATCGCCGCCGCGCCGCGCGGTGGTACGTGACCGGGGCGGGAAACGTGGAGGTCGTAGCCCGCGCCGTATCCGCTCCCACTCGGTGTCCGTGACCACGGGGGGATTCTCGCGGCGGCGCCACGCATGGGGAAGCCCGTGCCGGGGGTGGACTCGCGCCCACCCCCGGCACGGGCCGAGGAGCGATCGGTCAGGCGCCGCGCGGTGCCCTGGGACCGCGCACGATGCGGTAGCCGCCGACGCCGGCCAGCGCGGCCAGGACGCCGCCCGCCGCGGTCCACAGCCAGCGGTCGGTCCACCAGCCGCCGTTCCAGCCGCCGTCCGGCTCGGGCAGGGCGGCGAGGTACGGACCGGACGTACCGTCGCCCCCGTCGTCCCCGTCATCGCCGGCGGCGGCACCGTCCTCGGCCGGGGCGCCCGCGCTGCCGACGGGCAGCAGCGGGGTCGCGAGGTCACCGCCGGCCGCGGCGGAGCCGCCCTCGTCGGCCACGGTGGCCGTGACCTCGATGTCGAACGGCTGGCCGAGGTCGCGCTCGGGCAGGTCGGCGACCGTGACCCGGACGTAGTAGCCGCCCGGCAGCGGGGCGTCGGACCACGGCTCGGCCCACGGCCGGACCGTCCGCAGGGTGCAGGAGAGGCTCACCGTGCCGGTGTCCTCGGCCGCCGCGGCGGTCTCGGGCCCCTCGGTGCACGCCTGCCGGCGGCGCAGGCCGTCGTAGACGTCCAGACGCCAGGTGGCCGTGCCGGTGCGCGCCGCCGCCTCGGGGAAGGTGATCGTGGCCTCGGCGGTGGCGGTCTGTCCCGCGGCCGCGGGGAACACCCAGTACAGGTAGTCGCCGGTGGAGGCGGTGGCCGTCGCCGTCTGCCCCTGGTCGATGACCGTGGCCGTGCGGAACGTCGTCCCGGCCTCGGTCGGTGCGTCCCCGTCGTCCGCCGCGGCCGGCACGCTCCCGGCGAGCAGGGCGGTGGCGGCGAGCAGCGGCGCCGCGAGGGTGCGGGCAGCGCGTCCCCACGAGGTGGTGCGCTGCCCCGTGGGGTTCGTGGTCGTTTCCATCAGGACCTCCCGAACGCGATGCCGAGCCGGACGAACAGGCCGAGCAGCAGACCGCCCACCAGGCCGACGCCGGTGAGCAGCAGCAGGGTCACCCAGCCCCGGCCGAGGCCGAACGCGGCCACGTCGGACGGCTCGTCCGGCGCGGAGACCACGTCCACGGTCAGTTCGACCGGCAGGCCCGGGGAGACCTGGACGGCGTCGGGCGCCGAGAAGGAGGTGGCCACCTCCAGGCAGACGAGGCGGACCGCGTCGCCATCACCGTCGTCGGCCTCGTCGCCGTCGTCGGCGTCGTCCTCATCGGCCAGCGGGTAGCGCAGGCCGGTGGAGACGACGTCGGTCCGCCCCGTGTCGGCCCCGGTGCCCCTGACCAGTTCGTGGCCGTCCTCGTCGAACGCACGGAGCAGGACGCCGTAGTCCGGGTCGACGGCGCGGTCGGCCGACACGCTCACCGAGGCGCGCAGTTCCTGCCCGGCGACCACGGGCACGCGGTAGTAGCGGTGCTGGGTGAACTCCTGGCGGTCCGTCCAGACGCCGACACCGAGGCGCGGCGCGTCCTCGCACCGGTCGGCGCCGACGACGGCGGTGGGGTTCTCCACGGGCAGGTCGGCCCGCCGCACCAGTTGATCGATCCGGTCGGCGAGCTGCTCGGTGTCCTGCACGGCCGTGTAGGTGCCGCCGGTGGCCTCGGCGATGCAGCTGAGCTGTTCGCGCACCGCGTCGTCGAGGGTCAGCCCGAGCGTGTCGATGACGAGGTGTGTCCCGTCCGCCGCCAGCTCCCTGGCCACGTCGCACGGGTCGGGGTCGCCGCAGGAGTCCTCGCCGTCGGTGATCAGGACGATCCTGCGGGTGCCCTCGCCGTCGCCGAGGTCCTCCACGGCGCCGCGCAGCGCGAGGCCGATCGGCGTCCAGCCCGTCGGGCGGAGGGTCGCCACGGCGGTCTTCGCCTCCGTGCGGTCCACCGGCCCGACCGGGTACAGCTGCTCGCTGTCCTGGCAGCCGATCTCCACGTCGTCACCCGGGTAGGTGGCGCCGAGTGTCCTGATGCCGAGGTGCACCTCCTCGGGAACGGCGTCGATCACCTCGTTGAACGCCTGCTGGGCGGCGGCCATGCGGGACTGGCCGTCGCTCATGTCGCGCTCCCGCATGGAGCCGCTGACATCGAGGACGAGGTCGACCCGGGGCGGTGGCGCGTCCTGGTCCGTTTCGTCGGCGACGGCATGCGTGGGCAGCAGACCGGCCGCGAGGGCGGCGAGCAGCCCGGCCAGGCCGACCGCCGACCATTTTCTTGAGATCATCAGGGGATCTTATTGATCGTCACCTGAGTGGCCGACACCACCCCCGAACCGGCGGCCGGCACCCGGACGATCTCCTGACGGTGCGTCAGCGGGTCTCGGGAAGACCGCTCCAGGCCGGCCGGCGGGGGTCGTCCAGGCGGACCACCGTGTCGGCCGCCGTGACCGGGTCCACCTCGCCGTCGTACCGCTCGAACGCGGGCAGTGTCCACCGCTCCTCCGCCGGTGTCCGGCGTTCGAGCGCCCCCGCCGACAGGCTCAGGTGGACGGTCAGATCCGCGGGGAACCAGCGGCCGAGCAGGAAGGTGCCGTGCAGGAGGAGCACACCGCCCGGCGGCAGGGTGACGTACGCGCTGCGGGTGGCGCGGTCCCGCTCCGGGTCCCACAGGTCCGGCAGCACCCGGCCGCTGCCGTCCGCGTCGAGCGGCGTCAGCACCTCGCGCCACAGCGCCCCCGTGTCGAGCCACAGGTCGCGGTACGCGTCCGGATCGCGCCTGCCGTACTCGAAACGGACGGAGGCGGCGCGCAGGAATCCGCCCGCACCCACCACGAGCACCGGCCGCCCGCGCGGGCGCAGCTCCCGCGCGACCCCTTCCGCCAGGTCGCCCGGCCGGGCAGCGGGCGCGCCGTCGATCAGCACCCGTGTCCAGGGGCCGCCGTCTGCACCGTGCAGACGGGCCAGGTGCTCCGCCAGCGCCCCGGTGAGACGTTCCGGGCTGATCGGCTCGAGTCGCATGCTGTCCCTCCTCCCGGACGGCGCGTGCGCCGGGCGTACGCGGGCGCACCCGTGGCCGTCCATGCGTCCTACCGCGGGGAACCGGGCGCCCGCACGATGGTGCCATGGACGAGGAGACGAGCGACGAGGGGACCGCGGTGAGCGGCGGCACCGCGCCGGACACACCCGGCGCGGTGGACCCGAGTCCGTTCGCCCTCCACGTGGAGGCGCTGCGCGCCCGCATGCCCCCGGCCCAGTTCATCGTCCTCATGCGCGCCTTCCACACCTGGCACGGCTGCCGCACCGGGCAGCCGCCCGCGCTCGCGCTCCCGGCCCCCCGGGACGGGGAGACCGCCCTGTCCGCGCCGGAGGTCAGGGCCGCGCTGCTGACCCTCATGACCCTGGCCGACGAAGCTTCCTGACGCCGTCTCCGTCCCGCGCCGGCGCCACGACCCCGGCGACGCAGCAGCTCAGCCTCGTTCGCGATCGCCGCCCGGAATGGCATCTTTCATCGTGGATGCGAGCAGACGCAGGGAATGAGGTTCAGCATGCGGGACGTGCAGGAACAGATCGTCGACCTGGCCAGACGGACCAGCGAGCCCGTCGCGGTCCAGCTCCTGCGCTCGTCCGCCGCCGCGACACTCGCCTACCTCGCCGCCGTGTGGCTGACCAGCGTGCCGGCACCGCTGCTGGCACCGCTGACGGCCCTGCTCGTCGTCCAGGTCACCCTGTTCGCCACCCTCACCACCGGCATCCGCCGCGTCAACGCCGTCGTCGTCGGCGTCCTGGTCGCCACCGGGTTCAGCGCGCTCGTCGGCCTGAGCTGGTGGAGCCTCGCCCTGCTCCTGGTCACGGCGCTCACCGTCGGCCACATCGCGCGGGTCAGCGAGTTCGTCCCCGAGGTGGCGATCAGCGCGATGCTCGTCCTCGGCGTCACCCAGCACGCCGACACCGCGCTCGACCGGGTCGTGGAGACGGTCATCGGCGCGGTCGTCGGCCTCCTGTTCAACCTGATCATCGCGCCCCCCGTCTGGGTGCGCTCGGCGAGCGAGGACATCGAGGAGCAGGCCCACCGCATGCGGGACCTGCTGCTGCGGCTCAGCGAGGAGATCTGCCGCGACCGCGCCCCCGCGGGGACCCTCAGCGACGAACTCGACAGCGCCCGGCGGCTCGACCAGGACGTCGCCCGCGTCGACGCCTCCATCACCCAGGCCGAGGAGAGCGTCCGCCTCAACCCCCGCGTGAAGGAGCCGCTGCTCACCCGGATCGTCCTGCGCTCCGGCCTCGACACGCTGGAGGTGTGCGTCGTGATCCTGCGGGCCATGACCCGCACGCTCCTCGACCTCGCGCAGCGGCGGGAGGACGAGCCGCTGTTCCCGCCCGACCTGGCCCCGGCGCTGCGCGAACTGCTGGCCAACCTCGCCGGCGCCGTCGACAGCTACGCCACTCTCATCACGAGCCAGGTCAGCACGGCGGCGGACGAGGCCGAGAAGTTCCTCGCCATCGAGCTGGACGCCGCCCGGATCAGCCGCGAGCACGTGGCGCACGTCCTCCTCGCCCGGGTGCAGCAGCACCCGCGTCAGTGGCAGCTCCACGGCTCGCTGCTGGCCGAGGTGGACCGCATGCTGACCGAACTCGACATCGACAAACGCTCCATCCACCTGGCCGAGGAACTCGACCGCGTCGCCGCCGAGACCCGTGAGAAGCATCCCCGCCTGCACAAGCTGGCGGGCATCGGCAGGAAGTGACGCCCCCGCTCAGCCCCGCCCGCGGGCCGGATCGTCCCTCCGCTCCCGCAGGGCGGTCAGCTCCCGCCACAGCTCGGTGACCTGGCGTTCCAGCTCCGGGAGCGATCCGTCGTTGCGCAGGACGAAGTCCGCGTGTTCGAGCCGCTCAGCACGGGACGCCTGCGCGGCCATCCGTGCCTTCGCGTCCGCCTCCGACATGCCCCGCACCCGTGTGAGCCGCCCGAGCTGGGTCCGTTCGTCCGCGTCGACCACCACGACCACGGCGAACCGGTCCATGAGCCGGTTCTCCACGAGCAGGGGCACGTCGTGCAGCACGATCGCGTCGGCCGGCGCGGCCGCGGCCAGCTCGGCCGAGCGCTGCGCCACCAGGGGGTGGACGATCGCGTTCAGCGCCTTCAGCCGCAGCTCGTCCGCGAAGACCACGGACGCGAGGCGCGCCCGGTCCAGGGCGCCGTCCGGGTCGAGCACCTCGGTGCCGAACTCCGCCGCCACGGCCGCGAGACCGGGAGTCCCCGGCTCCACCACCTCGTGCGCGATCGCGTCCGAGTCGACGATCACCGCACCGAGCGCGGCGAACATCCGGACCGCCTCGCTCTTGCCGGCGCCGATTCCGCCGGTCAGTCCCACACTCAGCATGGGAGAAGCCTAGGGTTTGTCCGGGAGGACGGTCCGCCGTGCCCGGCTCAGCGTTCCGGCCCGTCGTCCTCGCGCTCGGCCAGGAAGCGCTCGAAGACCTCGCCCAGCTCGTCCGCCGACGGCAGCTCGGCCGGCTCCGCGACCAGGCTCCCCCGGGTGGCGACCCCGGCGATCGCGTCGTACTGCTGCTCGAGCCCCTGGACGACCGACACCAGCTCCGAGTCGCCCTCGGCCAGTTCACGCTCGATCTCGTCCTGGGTCCGCAGCGCCCGGCTCCGCAGCGCGTGCGCCTCCTCGGGCAGCACGAGCCCGGTCGCCGCCGTCACGGCCTCAAGCACCACGAGCGCGGCGTCCGGGTACCGCGGCCGCGCGACGTAGTGCGGCACATGCGCGGCCACCCCCAGCACATCGTGCCCCGACTCGGTCAGCCGCAGCTCGACGAGGGCCGCGGCGCTGCCGGGCACCTGCGCCTCGTCGAAGAGGGAGTGATGTCCGGGCACGAGGTCCGACCGGTTCCCGTGCGGTGTCAGACCGACCGGTCGGGTGTGCGGAACGCCCATCGGGATGCCGTGGAACGTCACGGCCATGCGGACCCGCAGCCGCTCCACGATCTGCCGCACGGCCGCCGCGAAGCTCTCCCACTCCACGTCCGGCTCAGGACCCGACAGGACCAGGAAGGGCTGGTGCGTCGCGTCATGGATCAGGCGCAGCTCCAGCCTCGGCGCCTCGTAGGCGGTCCAGCGGTCGCGGCGGAACGTCATCTCCGGCCGGCGCGCCCGGTAGTCCACCAGCCGGTCGTGGTCGAACCGCGCGACCGGCACCGACGTGCGGCTCTCGATCAGCTGCTCCACGATCTGGCCACCGGTCTCACCGGCGTCCATGAAGCCCTCGAAGTGGTAGAGCAGGACAGGCCCCGCGCTGTCGGGGTCACGGATCGCCTCGTCGGCCAGTGCCAGGCCGCGCGGCTCCCATGCGTACAACTCCCGCGGATCACGCACCGCCACCGCTTCCTTCCGTCGCTCGCGTACGCACCGGTCAACGCACCGTACCGCGACCGCATTCCCGGTGTACGGCCGAGGGGCGGGAGCGGGCCGCGGCAGGGCGGAGAACCGGACAGCGCCGGGCGCCCGGGCGCGGGCGGACACGGCGAAGGTCCGCCCTCCCGGAGGAGAACGGACCCTCGTCGTGTCACGGACCGGTCAGGACCGGCCGGGCCTGGTGATCAGCTCTGGCCGCCCGCGAGCTTCTCGCGGAGCGCCGCCAGCGCCTCGTCGGAAGCCAGGGCACCCGAGTCCTCGCCCGCCGGGGAGGAGTACGAGCCGCCCGAGGCCCCGGACGGCTGACCGCCGCCGGCCGCCTCGGCCTCCGCCTGCGCGTCGGCCTCGCGGGACTTGATGACCTGCGCCTGGTGCTGCTCGAAGCGCTGCTGCGCCTCGGCGTACTGGCGCTCCCACTCCTCGCGCTGCTTCTCGTACCCGGGCAGCCAGTCGTTGGCCTCCGGGTCGAAGCCCTCGGGGTAGATGTAGTTGCCCTGGTCGTCGTAGGACGCGGCCATGCCGTACAGGGTCGGGTCGAACTCGACGGCCAGCGGGTCCGGACCGAAGTTCTCGTTCGCCTGCTTCAGCGAGAGGCTGATCCGGCGGCGCTCCAGGTCGATGTCGATGACCTTGACGAAGATCTCGTCGTTGACCTGGACGACCTGCTCCGGGATCTCCACGTGGCGCTCGGCCAGCTCGGAGATGTGGACCAGGCCCTCGATGCCCTCGTCCACCCGGACGAACGCGCCGAACGGCACCAGCTTGGTGACCTTGCCGGGCACGACCTGCCCGATCTGGTGGGTCCGGGCGAACTGCTGCCACGGGTCTTCCTGGGTCGCCTTGAGGGACAGCGAGACACGCTCGCGGTCCATGTCGACGTCCAGGACCTCGACCGTGACCTCCTGGCCGACCTCGACGACCTCGGAGGGGTGGTCGATGTGCTTCCAGGACAGCTCGGAGACGTGCACCAGGCCGTCCACGCCACCCAGGTCCACGAAGGCACCGAAGTTGACGATGGAGGAGACGACGCCGGAGCGCACCTGGCCCTTCTGGAGGGTGGTGAGGAAGGTCTGGCGGACCTCGCTCTGGGTCTGCTCCAGCCAGGCACGGCGGGAGAGGACCACGTTGTTGCGGTTCTTGTCGAGCTCGATGATCTTCGCCTCGAGCTCCTTGCCCACGTAGGGCTGGAGGTCGCGGACCCGGCGCATCTCGACCAGCGACGCGGGCAGGAAGCCGCGGAGGCCGATGTCCAGGATCAGACCGCCCTTGACGACCTCGATCACCGTGCCGGTGACGATGCCGTCCTCGTCCTTGATCTTCTCGATGGTCCCCCAGGCCCGCTCGTACTGGGCGCGCTTCTTCGAGAGGATCAGCCGGCCCTCCTTGTCCTCCTTCTGGAGAACAAGGGCCTCGATCTCGTCGCCGACGGCGACAACCTCGTTGGGGTCGACGTCGTGCTTGATCGACAGCTCGCGCGAGGGGATGACGCCCTCGGTCTTGTAGCCGATGTCGAGCAGGACCTCGTCCCGATCGACCTTCACGATGACGCCGTCGACGATGTCGCCGTCGTTGAAGTACTTGATCGTCTCGTCGATCGCGGCGAGGAAGGCTTCCTCGGAACCGATGTCGTTTACCGCAACCTGCGGCGTGGTCGCGGTGGTCTCGGTGCTGCTCGTCATGTGGTAAAGGGCTCCGGTACGGACATGTTTCGTAGGCACTGCTACGCCGAAAGCCCATGTCGCGGCGCCGAAGCCGACCAGCCGGAGAAGCGGTCTTCCGTACGCAGGACCGGAAGGGCCTCGACAACCGAGGGGACAACAGCACTCGCGAGCGCTCCTGCTCCGTCCGAGGCGCGCAGGCTCGCAGCGCGCCTTATAGCATACGGGCGCATCGGAGCGGGGTCAATGCGCGGTTCGCCCCACGTGGGGCGAACCGGCCCGGACCGGGCGCTTTCCGGCACCACAGGCGCTCCGGAGGACGTCCCCGGGCCGGGACGCGCCCCCGGCACGGGTGCCGCGGGGGCGCGCCGGGCAGCGGGCCGCGCGGTGTCAGACGGCGCGGCGGGAGACCACGACCACCGCCGTGCCGTCCGCCGTGCCCGGCGCTCCGGGCTCCTGGGTGCCGTCCGGGTCGGCGGGGTCCTCGGGGTCGGCCGGGTCTGCGGGGTCCTCCTCGTCCCCGCACTCGTCCCCGGGTCCCCGGCACCGTCGTCCGGGTCTGCCGGGTCCTCCGGGTCTGCCGGGTCATCGGTGTCCGTGGAACCGTCCGGGTCACCGGGCGTGGCGGTGCCGCCGTCCGGGTCGGTGCCCTCGCCGGGCTCCTCCGTCCCCGGCCCCTCCGGGTCGGCGGGGTCGGCAGGATCCGTCGGGTCTGTGGGGTCCTCGGGGTCCGTCGGGTCCTCGGGATCGGCCGGGCACTCGGGCGCGGTCGGGTCGTCCGGGTCCTCCGGATCGCCGGGCTCCTCACCGCCGGGGTCGGTGGTCCCGGGCTCCTCGCCGCCCGGGTCGGTCGTCCCCGGCTCGTCGGTCCCGGGCTCCTCGGTGCCCGGCTCCTCGGTCTCCCCGTCGCCGTCCGGCACCTCCGCGGCCGGGTCCTCGTCGGCCGGCCCGTCCGTGCCGCCCGACTCCCCCTCCGGGTCGCTGCCGGTGCCGGCACCGCCCGTGTCGCCGTCGCCCTCGTCGGCGGCCGGCGGGACCGTGGGCCGGGCGGCCGCGCCG
Organism: Streptomyces sp. RFCAC02; assembly: GCF_004193175.1. Lineage (NCBI taxonomy): Bacteria > Bacillati > Actinomycetota > Actinomycetes > Kitasatosporales > Streptomycetaceae > Streptomyces > Streptomyces sp. RFCAC02. The sequence continues at coordinate 1,015,141 of NZ_SAUH01000001.1, forward strand.
GTGTCGCGCTCCTCCTCGTCCGCGCCGCCCGGCGACGGGCTGCCGGCTCCCGGCGACGCGGGGAGCTGCCCCTCGCCGTCGGGGACCTCGTGGACGCCGTGCCGGTAGTAGTCGATCCAGGAGCGGACCGTGCTGACGTAGTCCCAGGAGTGGTTGTAACTGAGGATCGCCCGGTCCAGGCCGTCCGACGTGGCCAGGCTGCGGCCGGACGCGCACAGGTAGTCGCCGGCCGCGAGGGCGGCGTCGTACACGTTGTCGGGGTCCGCGACGCCGTCGCCGTTGCCGTCGGTGCCCCAGGTCTGCCACGTGGACGGGATGAACTGCATGGGGCCGACGGCGCGGTCGAACCGGGTGTCGCCGTCCCAGCGGCCGCCGTCCGTGTCGTCGATGCGGGCGAAGCCCTGCCCGTTGAGTGCGGGGCCGAGGATCGGCGTCGTCGTCGTGCCGTCCGCGGTGACGTCGCCGCCCCGCGCGTGCCCGGACTCGACCTTGCCGATGCCGGCGAGGACCTCCCAGGTGAGGTCGCAGCCGGGCGTCGTCGACCCCACGGTGCCGGCCGCCCTGCGGTAGGCGTCCAGGACGGTCGCGGGTATGCCGGCCTCCGCCGCGAGGTCCGCGTCGTCGTCCCCGCCCTCGGTGCCGTCGTCGGCCGTGCCGGGCTCCACGGTGTCCAGCGGCGGCAGGTCCGTGTGGTACGGCGGGTCGCCGGCACCGAGGTCCGGCGCCTCCGGTTCCGCGGCGACCGGCTCGCGCGCCGGGTCGGGCGGTACCACCGTCTCCCCCGCCGCGTCGGCCGCCTGGGAGGCGGTGAGCGCGGCCATCGCCGCCGCCGCGACCGCCGAGCCCGTGATCCCCCGGCGGAGCCTGCCGATTCGCAACGCCACTCGTGATCCCTTCCCCGCACCTGTGCCGCCGTCGGCGCTTCCCGTCGACGGACGACAGTACGACACACGACGGTTCCCTGCCAGGACCTACTGGCCTACTGCGAGTGGCAGTTGAGGAAACGCGGCGCCCGGGTCCGCCCGGCGGACCCCAGGGCCTGTCCGGCGGATCTTGCCTGTCTCGCGACGCCGGCCACGGCACCTCGCTGCGTTGCCGTATCGCGCGAATACGGTCGGGTATGAGCTGCGATCCGGCGCCTTGCGATGCACCGCATCCGACGCCGCGAGCCGCGCCAAGACCCGCCGGACAGACCCTAGTGCGCGGCGGCCTCCCAGGTGGTGCCCGCCCCGATGGAGACGTCCAGCGGGGCGCGCAGCTCCACCGCGTTCTTCATCTCGCGGCGGACCAGCTCGGTGACCCGCTCCCGCTCGCCCGGGGCCACTTCGAGCACGATCTCGTCGTGCACCTGGAGCAGCATGCGGGTGCGCAGGTCATCGCGCCGCAGAGCCTCGTCCACGCGCAGCATGGCGATCTTCACGATGTCGGCGGCGGTGCCCTGGATCGGGGCGTTCAGGGCCATGCGCTCCGCCATCTCGCGGCGCTGGCGGTTGGAGCTGGTCAGGTCGGGCAGGTAGCGGCGGCGGCCGAGGACGGTCTGCGTGTACCCGGTGACGCGGGCCTCGTCGACGACGTGCTGGAGGTAGTCCCGGACGCCGCCGAAGCGCTCGAAGTAGGTGTCCATCAGGCCGCGCGCCTCGTCGGCCGAGATCGAGAGCTGCTGGGAGAGGCCGAACGCGGACAGACCGTAGGCGAGGCCGTAGCTCATGGCCTTGATCCGCCGGCGCATCTCGGCGTCCACCTGCTCCTTGGGCACGGAGAAGACCTGCGAGCCGACGGTGGTGTGGAGGTCCTCGCCGGAGGTGAACGCCTCGATGAGCCCGGCGTCCTGCGACAGATGGGCCATGACGCGCAGCTCGATCTGGCTGTAGTCGGCGGTGAGGAGGCACTCGTACCCCTCCCCGACGACGAAGCCGCGGCGGATGGCGCGGCCCTCGTCCGTGCGGACGGGGATGTTCTGCAGGTTGGGGTCGGTGGAGGAGAGACGGCCGGTAGCGGCCACGGTCTGCTGGAACGTGGTGTGGATGCGGCCGTCCGACGCGATGGTCTTGATCAGGCCCTCGACGGTGCTGCGGAGCCTGGCCTGCTCGCGGTGGCGCAGCATGATGACCGGCAGGGGGTGCTCGGTCTGGGCCGCGAGCCAGGTGAGGGCGTCGGCGTCGGTGGTGTAGCCCGTCTTCGTCTTCTTCGTCCTCGGGAGACCGAGCTCACCGAAGAGGACTTCCTGGAGCTGCTTGGGCGAGCCGAGGTTGAACTCGTGGCCGACGGAGGCGTGCGCCTCGGTCACCGCCTGCTGGACGGCGGCGGCGAACTGCTGCTCCAGGCGCTCCAGCCAGGCGCGGTCGGCCGGGATGCCGGCCCGCTCCATCCTGGCGAGGAGGTCGGAGGTGGGCAGCTCCAGGTCGGTGAGGAGGCCGGCGGCGCCGACCTCGGTGAGCCGGCCGCGGAACGCCTCGCCGAGGTCGAGCACGGTACGGGCGTGGCGCATCAGGCTGTCGGCCTCGGCGGCCTCGTCCGCGCCGAGGGTGAGCTGGCCGCTCTCGTCGGCGGGGCGGGCCAGCTCGCGGCCGAGGAACTCGACGCTGAGCCCGTCGAGCGCGAAGGAGCGGCGGCCGGGCTGGACCAGGTAGGCGGCCAGCGCGGTGTCCATGGTGATGCCCGCGACGTGCCAGCCGTGCTCGGCGAAGACGCGCTGGACGGCCTTGGCGTTGTGCACGATCTTGGGGCGGGCCGGGTCGGCGGCCCAGGCGGCGAAGGCGCGTTCGTCCGGCTCGTCGAGCCCGGCCGGGTCGAACCAGGCGGCCGGTCCGCCGGCGGTGGCGAGGGCGACGGCGTGGACGCTGCCCGCGCCCAGCTTCCAGGAGTCGAGGGTGGCCATGCCGAGGGGCTCGCCCCCGTGCTCCGCGAGCCAGGGGGCGAGGCCGCCGGCGGCCAGGACGGCGCCCTGGATCTCGACGCCCTCGGCGACGGCCGGCACGTCCTCCTCGGCGCCCGGATCCACGGCGAAGAGCCGGTCGCGGAGGCTGGCGTTGCGGAACTCCAGGGCGTCGAGGAGGACGGTGAGGGAGTCGCGGTCGTACGGCGCGCGCAGGAGGTCGGCAGGGCCGCAGCCGAGGTCGATGTCCCGCACCAGCTCGGTGAGGACGCGGTTGAGCCGGACGGACTCCAGGTGCTCGCGGAGGTTCTGCCCGGCCTTGCCCTTCACCTCGTCGGCGCGCTCGGCCAGCTCGTCCAGGGAGCCGAACTGGTTGATCCACTTCGCGGCCGTCTTCTCGCCGACGCCGGGAATGCCGGGGAGGTTGTCCGACGGGTCGCCGCGCAGGGCGGCGAAGTCGGGGTAGCGGGCGGGCGGCAGACCGTACTTCTCCAGGACCTTCTCCGGGGTGAAGCGGGTCAGCTCGGAGACGCCCTTCGTCGGGTAGAGGACGGTGACGCTCTCGCTCACGAGCTGGAACGCGTCGCGGTCGCCGGTGACGATCGACACGTGGAAGCCCTCGGCGGCGGCCCGGGTGGCGAGGGTGGCGATGACGTCGTCCGCCTCGTACCCGTCGACGGCGAAGCGCCGCACGCGCATGGTGTCGAGCAGCTCGCCGATCAGCTCGACCTGGCCCTTGAACTCGTCGGGCGTGGCGGAGCGGGTGGCCTTGTACTCCGTGTACCGCTCGGAGCGCCAGGTCCTGCGGGAGACGTCGAACGCGACGGCGAGGTGCGTGGGCGCCTCGTCGCGCAGCGTGTTGGCCAGCATGGAGGTGAAGCCGTACACGGCGTTCGTCGGCTGGCCCACCGTGGTCGTGAAGTTCTCCGCGGGGAGCGCGAAGAAGGCGCGGTACGCCAGCGAGTGCCCGTCCAGCAGGAGGAGGCGGGGCGGGGCGGTCGTCTGCGATGCGTTCTCAGCCACGTTCCCGATCCTCCCACGGACCACTGACACTCCCGGCCGGACGTGCGAGGATCGTGGGATCGCTCCGTGCGCCCCCACATCACGCGAGGAGAGGACTCCATGCCCGCCGAGCCGCCGGCCACCGATCCCGTCCAGGACGCGCCCGCCGTGGGCGCTCCCCGGCACTCCGCGGCGGGGCTCCCGGCCGTCGGGCACGCGCTGCGCGTCGCGCAGCGGCAGATGGGGGTGCGGCGCACGGCGCTCACCCTGCTGCGCGTGAACCAGCCGGACGGCTTCGACTGCCCCGGGTGCGCGTGGCCCGAGCCGGGGCGGACGCACACGGCGGAGTTCTGCGAGAACGGCGCGAAGGCCGTGGCGGAGGAGGCGACGCTGCGGCGGGTCACGCCGGAGTTCTTCGCCGAACACCCGGTGGGCGAGCTGGCCGGGCGGTCCGGGTACTGGCTGGGGCAGCAGGGGCGGCTGACGACACCGATGTACCTGCCGGAGGGCGCCGACCGGTACGAGCCGGTGAGCTGGGAGCGGGCGTTCGACATCGTCGCGGACGAACTGCGGTCGCTCGATTCGCCGGACGAGGCGGTCTTCTACACCTCGGGGCGCACGAGCAACGAGGCGGCGTTCCTCTACCAGTTGTTCGCCCGCGAGTTCGGCACGAACAACCTGCCGGACTGCTCGAACATGTGCCACGAGTCGTCCGGCTCGGCGCTGGTGGAGACGATCGGCGTCGGCAAGGGCAGCGTGACCCTGGAGGATCTGCACCACGCCGATCTGATCATCGTCGCCGGCCAGAACCCGGGGACGAACCATCCCCGTATGCTGTCCGCCCTGGAACGGGCGAAAGCGGGCGGAAGCCGCATCATCTCGGTCAATCCGCTGCCGGAGGCCGGGCTCGAACGCTTCCGCAACCCGCAGACGCCCCGGGGCCTCGCGGGCCGGGGCACGGCGCTGACCGACCTGTTCCTCCAGATCAGGATCGGCGGCGACCAGGCGCTGTTCCGGCTGCTCAACCGGCTCATCCTGGAGCGGGACGGCGCGGTGGACACCGCGTTCGTGACGGAGCACTGCCACGGCTTCGACGAGTTCGCCGCGGCGGCGCCGGCGGCCGACTGGGACGAGACGCTGGCCGCCACCGGCCTCGACCGCTCCGAGATCGAACGCGCCCTGGAGATGGTGCTGGCCTCCCGCAGGACCGTCGTCTGCTGGGCGATGGGCCTGACCCAGCACAAGCACGCGGTGCCGACCATCAAGGAGGTCGTGAACTTCCTCCTCCTGCGCGGGAACATCGGCCGCCCCGGCGCGGGCGTGTGCCCGGTGCGCGGCCACAGCAACGTGCAGGGCGACCGGACCATGGGCATCCACGAGAAGCCGGCCGCCGCGTTCCTCGACGCGCTGGAGCACGAGTTCGGCTTCGCGCCGCCGCGCCGGCACGGCCTGGACGTGGTCGAGGCGATCCGCGCGCTGCGCGACGGGCGCGCGAAGGTGTTCTTCGCCATGGGCGGGAACTTCGTCGCCGCGAGCCCCGACACGGACGTCACCGAGGCGGCGATGCGGCGGGCGCGCCTGACCGTGCACGTCTCCACGAAACTGAACCGCTCGCACTGTGTCACGGGCACACGGGCGCTGATCCTGCCGACGCTCGGCCGCACCGAGCGCGACGTGCGGGCGGGCGGCGAGCAGTTCGTCACCGTCGAGGACTCGATGGGGATGGTCCACGCCTCACGGGGGCGGCTGCGGCCCGCGGACGACGCGCTGCTGTCGGAGCCGGCGATCGTGTGCCGGCTGGCGCGGCGGGTGCTGGGCGAGGACAGCGCGACGCCGTGGGAGGAGTTCGAGGCGGACTACCGGCGGGTGCGGGAGCGCATCGCGCGGGTGGTCCCCGGCTTCGAGGACTTCGAGGAGCGCGTGGCCCGGCCCGGCGGCTTCGCGCTGCCGCACGCCCCCCGCGACAGCCGGACCTTCCCCACCGCCACCGGCAAGGCGAACTTCACGGCGTCCCCCGTCGAATATCCGCAGGTGCCCGCGGGACGGCTGCTGCTCCAGACCCTCCGCTCCCACGACCAGTACAACACCACGATCTACGGCCTCGACGACCGCTACCGCGGCATCAGCGGCGGCCGGCGGATCGTACTGGTGCACCCCGACGACGCGGCGGAGCGCGGGCTCGCCGACGGCGCCCTGGCCGACCTGACCAGCGAGTGGACGGACGGCAGCGAGCGCACGGCGCCCGGCTTCCGCGTCGTGCACTACCCGACGACGCGGGGGTGCGCCGCCGCGTACTACCCGGAGACCAACGTGCTGGTGCCGCTCGACGCGACCGCCGACGTCAGCAACACCCCGGCGTCCAAGTCGGTCGTCATCCGTCTCACCCCGGCGGCGGACGCCCGGACCGGCCTGGTAGAACGCTGACATGGGCGACAGCACACGTACACAGTTCCCGGCCGGCCTCCTCGACCAGTGGGCGGGCCTCGGCATCGACCTTCGGGCGCTGTTCTCGGCGGGGGCGCTCGGCGGGCGGATGGGGCTGCGGATCGTGTCCGCGTCCCCGCAGGAGGTCGTCGGGACGCTCCCCGTCGAGGGGAACACCCAGCCGTACGGCCTGCTGCACGGCGGCGCGTCCGCCGTCCTCGCCGAGACGCTGGGCTCGGTCGGCGCGATGCTCCACGCGGGGCCGAACAAGATCGCGGTCGGCGTCGACCTGAGCTGTACGCACCACCGGCCCGTCAGGTCGGGGCTGGTGAGGGGTGTCGCGACACCCGCGCACACCGGCCGCACCTCCGCGACGTACGAGATCGTGCTGCACGACGAGCGGGAGAAGCGCGTGTGCACGGCGCGGCTGACGTGCGCGCTGCGGCCCGCGACGCAGCAGGCGCAGGCGAACGGGGCGCCGGAGGCCGGCGCCCCGCCCGTGGAGTGAGGCGGACCCGCGTCACGCGCCTCCCGGATCGACCGTCTCCCCGAGGTAGGCCGCCCGTATGCGCGGGTCGGACAGGAGCGTGCCCGCCTCGCCGCTCATGGCGACGGTCCCCGTCTCCAGGACGTAGCCGCGGTCGGCGAGCCGGAGTGCCTGCGCGGCGTTCTGCTCGACCAGCAGGAGGGTCGTGCCCTGGGCGTTGATCTCGCGCAGGATCTCGAAGATCTGCTGCACGATCAGCGGTGCGAGGCCCATGGACGGCTCGTCGAGCAGCAGGAGTTCCGGTTTGCCCATCAGGGCGCGGCCGATGGCGAGCATCTGCTGCTCGCCGCCGGAGAGCGTGCCGCTGATCTGCTTGCGCCGGTCGGCGAGCCGGGGGAAGAGGGTGAAGACCCGGTCGAGGTCGGCCGGGTCGGGGCGGCGCAGCCGGTAGGCGCCCATGCGGAGGTTCTCCAGGACCGACATGCGGGGGAAGACGCGGCGTCCCTCGGGCACGTGGCCGATGCCGAACCTGACCAGTTCGTGCGATCTGATGCCGTCCACCCGCTCGCCGTGCAGGAGGACCTGGCCCCTGCGGGGGGTCAGCATGCCCGACGCGGTCTTGAGGGTGGTCGACTTGCCCGCGCCGTTGGCCCCGAGGAGGGCGACGACCTCGCCCGCGGCGACCGTGAGGCCGACGCCCTTGAGCGCCTCGATCGCGCCGTAGGCGACGTGCAGGTCGCGCAGTTCGAGAAGCGGTGGCCCGGCCGGTGCGGGGGGCGGGGCCGGCTCCTTCTGTGCCTCCGTGGTCACGGGCGTTCCTCCTCGCCTTCCTTGCCTTCCCCGCTCTCCCCGGCCGGCCCGCCCCCGGTGGCGGCGAGCGTCTCGGCGACGGCGGCGCCGTCCTCGTCGGCCGAGGTGCCGAGGTACGCCTCGACGACGGCCGGGTCGGCCTGCACCTCGGCCGGGGTGCCCTCGGCGATGGTGCGGCCGAAGTTCAGCACCACGACGCGGTCGGCGACCGACATGACGAGTTTCATGTCGTGCTCGATCAGGAGGACGCTGACGTCCAGTTCCGTGTTGATGCGGCGGATCAGCAGTTCGAGGTCGTGTTTCTCGGTGGGGTTGGTGCCGGCCGCCGGCTCGTCGAGGAGCAGGAGTTCCGGGGTGGTCGCGAGGGCGCGGGCGATCTCCAGGCGGCGCTGCTCGCCGTAGCTGAGGGCCGAGGCCAGCTCGTTGATCCGGTGTTCGAGGCCGACGAACGCCAGCATGCGGTGGGCCGCCCGGTCGCTCTCGCGCTCGTCGCGGCGGGCGCCGGGCAGCCCCAGCATGATCGAGAGGGCGTCCGTCCGCTGCCGGGTCTCGACGGCGATCTTGACGTTCTCCAGCACGGTGAGCGCCCCGAACAGCCGGATGTTCTGGAACGTCCTGGCCACGCCGAGGCGGCTGACGCGGTGCGGTTTGCGTCCGCGCAGCTCGTGTTCGCCGCCCCTCCCGGGGCGGAAGGTGATGACGCCCTCCTGCGGGAGGTAGGCGCCGGTCAGCGCGTTGAACAGCGATGTCTTGCCGGCGCCGTTCGGTCCGATGACGGCCAGGATCTCGCCACGCCTGACCTGCAGCGCGACGCCGTCCAGGCTGGTCAGGCCGCCGAAGCGGAGGGTGACTCCGGACGCGTCGAGGATGAGGTCGGCCGCCGCGGGGGCGGGTGCCCCGCTCGTTCGGGTGGTCATGCGTGCGCACCTCCCGGCTGCGCGCCCAGCGCGTCGGCGCCGCCCGATCCTTCCTCGGCCATCCGGAGTTCGCGCGATCGTCGGCGGGACGGCCACAGGCCCTGCGGCCGGTAGATCATCATCACGACGAGCAGGCCGCCGAGGTACATGTAGCGGTCCTGGGGGTCGATCATGTCGCCGCGCAGGTACTCGGGGAGCCAGATCAGGACGACCGTGCCGAGCACGACGCCGGGGATCGAGCCCATGCCGCCGAAGACGACGTACGACAGGGCGAGTACGGACATCAGGATGAGGAACTGCTCGGAGTTGATGAAGCCCTGCTTGCCGGCGTACAGGACACCGGCCACGCCGGAGGTCGAGGCGCCGATGGCGAAGGCGAGCAGCTTGAAGCGGACCGTGTTCACGCCGGTGGCGGCGGCCGCGACCTCGTCCTCGCGGATCGCCGTCCAGGCGCGGCCGATGCGGGAGTGCTCCAGGCGCAGGAACAGGACGATGATCAGCGTCGCGAAGATCAGTTGGAGCCAGTAGTAGGGCTGGGGGTCGAGCCCCCAGTCGTACGACCAGAACCCGAGGTCGACGGAGAACCGGTCGAGTCCCTGGGCGCCGCGCGTGCCGCCCGTGAACTCGGTCCAGTTCTTGGCGAGCAGGTAGACGATCTCGTGGAACCCGAGGGTGACGATCGCCAGGTAGTCGCCGCGCAGCCGCAGCGTCGGGGCGCCGAGCAGGACACCGGCGATGAGGCAGGTGACGATGGCGACCGGGATGACGAGGAACGTGTTCAGCTCGACGGGCGGGTCGACGGGGAGTCCGCCGGTCCAGTACGCGGCGCTGTAGGCCCCGATGGCGAAGAACGCGATGAAGCCGAGGTCGAGCATGCCGGCCCAGCCGATGACGACGTTCAGGCCGATGGCGACCAGGACGTACATGCCCATCTGGTCGACGATGACGGTCTGCCACACCCGGGTGAGGGTGAACGGCAGGATGATGAGGCACGCGGCCAGGGCGGCGAGGAGTCCGTAGCGGTAGAGGGCGGAGGTGCGGAACAGGCCGGTCGCCGCGCCGAACCCGCGGCCCACCAACGACGGCAGGGCGATGTGCGCCGTGCGCGCGGAGAGGGGACCGTGGGTGCCGGGCGTGCGTGTCTCCGTCCGGACGGCCGTCCGCCACGCGGTCAGCGCGCCGCCCGCGAACTCGCGCACCGCCCACACGACGACGGCGATCGCGAGGCACACGAAGAAGCGGACCTTGGTGACGTTCTCCTGGAGCGCGTAGAAGAGGTCGCCGCGGATGCCCTGGTCGCCGATGGCGATGCCGATGACGGCGGCCGTGACGAGCAGGGCGAAGAGCCGCTGCCAGCGGGCCTGCTGGTACCACCTGCGGCGTCTGAGCCGGGCGGCGGCGGTGGAGAGACGGGGGTGCGGGGCCGGTGCGTCGGTGGTCATGCGGCCCTCCCGACCCGCTCGCCGAGGATGCCCGTGGGGCGGAACATGAGGACGAGCACGAGGACGGCGAACGCGCCGACGTACCGCCAGGCGTCGCCCCACAGCTCGACCGTGAAGGACTCCACCACGCCGAGGGTGAGGCCGCCGAGCATGGCGCCGCGGACGTTGCCGATGCCGCCGAGGACGGCCGCGGCGAACGCGGTGATGCCGGGGAGGAAGCCCATGGTGTAGGTGACCTGGAGGTTCGTGCCGAAGAGGAAACCGGCGACGCCGCCCATCAGGCCGCCGAGAACGAAGGTGCGGGAGACGACCTTGTCGATGTCGACGCCCATCAGCGAGGCGACCTCGGGGTCCTGGGCGACGGCGCGGATACCGGCACCGAGTTTGGTGCGGTTCACGATGAGATCGACGGTGACCAGCATGAGGACGCCGACCACGACGATGATGAGCTGGGTGACGCTGATCGGTGTTCCGAAAAGATCGAAGAGACGCCGGTTCTCGTACATCCGCGGCATGGGGAGCGGGTAGCGCCCGAAAAGTTTGCCGGCGAGGTTGTAGAGAAAGAAGGACGCGCCGATCGCGGTGATCAAGAAGACGAGGCGGGGCGCGTTCCGGCGGCGGAGCGGGAGATAGGCCGCCTTTTCCAGACCGAACGCGACGATGCCGCCGAGCGCGGCGCCGGCGCAGATACCGAGGACCACATATCCGAAGGACTGGATTCCGGACGGGTCGAGGGCCGGCGGAAAGAGGGTGAGCGCGATGACGCCACCGAAGCCGCCGGACATGAAGACCTCGCTGTGTGCGAAGTTCAGGAGTTGCAGGACGCCGTAGACGAGTGTGTAGCCGATGGCGATGACGGCGTACAGCGAGCCGAGCACCACCCCGAGGACGAGGACGTCCCAGATATCGGAAAGGGACATGGCTGACTTCCTTGTGGGGACGAGCGGCGACGGGTGGGCCGGCCCCCGGCGGGACGGGCGTGCGGCCCGTCCCGCCGGGGCGTCCCGGTCAGGAGCCGGCCAGCTCCTGGACGTTGCCGACGTAGCCGATGGCGCCGTTCTCGACCCGGTAGAGGAAGATGGCCTGTTCGGTGAACTCGCCGTTCTCGTCGAAGGAGAACGACTTGGTGAGGCCCTGGTACTCGACGCCGGCCAGCGCCTGGTAGAGGGTCTGGCGGTCGACCTCGCCGTTCAGCGCGGCGATCTGCTCGATGATCATGTTCGCCACGTCGTAGGACTCGGCGGAGTAGGTGCCCGGCGGGATCTGGAACGCCGCCTCGTAGCGCTCGGCGAACGCCTGGGTGGCCTCCTCCGCGGTCGCGTCCGTGCAGGGGCAGGTGAGGTACCAGCCCTCGGACGCCTCGCCGGCGAGGTTGATGAACTCGTCGTCGTTCGAGCCGTCGCCCGAGATGCCGATCCCGTCGAAGCCGGCCTCGTCGAGGCGGACGGCGAAGGGGGCGAGCGCCTGGTAGTAACCCGCGTAGACCAGGGCGTCGGCGCCGGATTCGACGACGTTGCGGGCGGCGCTGCTGTAGTCGACCGTGTCGGCGGGGACGCTCTCCCGCTCGACGTCGAAGCCGGCCGCCTGCAGGCTCTCGTCGGCCACCTCGGCGAGGCCCTCGCCGTACGGGGTCACGTCATCGATCACGATGACGCTCTCGACGCCGTCCTGGGTGGCGAGGAAGTCGGCCATCGCGGCGCCCTGCGCGTTGTCGTTCGGCACGGCGCGCAGGAACGTGCCGAAGCCCTGCTCCGTGAGGGCGGGGTTGGTCGCCGAGGTCGAGACCGCGGCCAGACCGGCCTGGCCGTACAGGGGGGCCGCGACGCTCGCGGGCCCGGAGAACGCGGGGCCGATGACGGCGACCACTTCCTCCTGGTCGATGGCGCTCTGGGCGGCGGTCGTGGCCGTCGTCTCGCTGCCCTGGTCGTCGGCGGGGAAGTATTCGAGGGTGAAATCGTATTCGCCGGAGTCGTTGGCCTCGTCGATGGCGAGCTGGATGCCGTTCTGCATATTCTCGCCGAGTCCGACGTTGGAACCGGAGAGCGGCCCCTGATAAGCGATCTTGTACGTCGGTCCGCCGTCGCCGCTGTCGCCGCCGTCGTCACCGCCGCATCCGGTCAGGAGCAGTGCGCCGGCGGCGACGGGTATCGCCAGCCTCATGACGGTTCTGCTGGACACGTGGAAAACCCCCTGGAGCGAGCCGGTCGTGTCGTCACCGCACAGCTCGCATGCGCGCAGGCACATCCGTGCGGCGTGCAGCGGAATCTATTGCCAGGGAAGCTGGGCGAACACTCCGCGGCAGCAGATGTGATCTCCTCGTGACCTGCGCCACATGCCGGAAACAGCAGAGATACGGGAAGTCCGGCGATGTTTCGGCCGGTGATCCGCCGGTCGGGGACGGATGTGCCCCCTTATGACAAGAAGAGCGCGTCCGGAAGGAGGTCTCCGGACACGCTCTGCCCCGTGATGAGTGTTTCTTGAGGGATATTTACAGCGGATTCACGACAGGGACCGTCCGAATGCCGCTCGCTCGCCCCGCCCGTTCCCTCACTGCTTCTGCTGCTTCTGCCGCTTCTCCTCGGCGTCCTGGATGACGGCCTCGGCGACCTGGCGCATCGAGAGACGGCGGTCCATCGACGTCTTCTGGATCCAGCGGAAGGCGGCCGGCTCGCTCAGCCCGTACTGGGTCTGCAGGACGCTCTTGGCGCGGTCCACCAGCTTGCGGGTCTCCAGGCGCTGCGCCAGGTCGGCGACCTCCTCGGTGAGCGACTTCAGCTCCGTGAAGCGGGAGACGGCGATCTCGATGGCCGGGACGACATCGCTCTTGCTGAACGGCTTCACGAGGTAGGCCATCGCACCGGCGTCGCGGGCGCGCTCGACCAGGTCGCGCTGCGAGAAGGCGGTGAGCATCAGGACCGGCGCGATGGACTCCCCCGCGATCTTCTCGGCCGCGGAGATGCCGTCCATGACCGGCATCTTCACATCCAGGATGACCAGGTCGGGCCGCAGCTCCCTGGCCAGTTCGACGGCGCGCTCGCCGTCACCCGCCTCGCCGACGACCGAGTACCCCTCCTCCTCCAGCATCTCCTTGAGGTCGAGCCGGATCAGCGCCTCGTCCTCGGCGATGACGACCCGGGTCGTCAGCGGCGGGACGTGCGCGGAGTCGTCCTGCCCGGCGGCGGCGTCCGCTCCCGCGGCGCCGCCCGCCTCGGGCGGGGTGGTGGGCTCGTGCGGGGCGTCGGGGGTGCTCACGTTGCTCCTCGTTTCCTGCCGGTTGGGGCACCCCCGAGGGTACCTACTCGCCGCCCTCCTGACGGAGCGGATAGACTCCCCGAGCAGGCGTCGGCCGGGTTGGTGGAACGGTATACACGGAGGTCTCAAACACCTCTGCCCGTGAGGGCTTGCGGGTTCGAATCCCGCACCCGGCACCAGCTTCCGGCATCGCGCGCCGCACCTTCCCCACGATTCCCCGGTTCGGGCGACACCACCTTTATGCTCACTTTACGTGACCATCCACTACGCTCGGTCACATGTGGTGGGCAGAGCTTCTTTCCAGGGTGTACGGGCGTCGTCCGGCGGCACGTGGCCGCGGATCAGCGGGGCAGCGCCGTCGACAGGTCGTCCAGGGCGCGGTGCGCGTCGGTGAGCAGCGCGCCGTACAGCGGCCATTCACCCGGTGCGTCCAGGTGTTCGCCGCGGGCGCGGGCGTTGAGAGCCGCGTAGAGCCTGCGCCCCTCCTCGATGTGCGCGCCCACGTCCTCGCACGTGTCCGCGACCCGGTCCTCGTCGAAGCCGAGGCACTCGACAGCGGCGGCGGCCTCGGTGAGGAGTTCGGCGTACGGGGTCAGGAAGTCGCGGGCGAGCGCGTCGTAGTTCTCGCTGCGGGCCGCGTGGGCGAGACCCCGCGCGATGGACTCCGCCTGGTGCCCGACGCGTTCGAGGGCGTTGATGACCGTGCTGTGGGCGGGCGGCGCGAGACGGCGCGAGACGGGGAGCCTGCGGGGGTTCAGGCGTGCGCTCTCCTCACCGGCCGCCGCTGCGTCGCGGGCGTGGCCGGCGAGGCCGCCCACCCGCGCGGCGCGCTCGCTCCACTCCTGGGCGAGCGCCGGATCGGGGGTGGTCTCCCCGAGCGTGCGGGCCATGTCGCGCAGCAGATCGCCCACATGACCGGCGAGTTGCCCGACGGCCGCCCTGGCGTCGTGGAACCGGGTGGGCGGCGCGAGGAAGACGGTGGCGGCCAGCCCGCACCCGACGCCGATCAGCACGGCCGTCACGAGGTGGAAGCTGTAGTCGATCCGCCCCCCGCCGGCGGAGAAGGCGAACAGGGCCGTCACCGGCACCTGGAAGCGCTGCCCCCCGAGCGTGGGCAGGCGCGACGCGAGCAGCGCCGCCGCGGTGACGACGGCCAGGCTCCACAGGTGGACACCGGCCGTCGACCCGAAGGCCGCGGCGACGATCACCCCCACCGCGACCGCGGCCATGTAGCGCAGCGACTGCCACAGGGACCTGTAGACCGTGCCGTGGAGTGCCAGCAGGGAGGTGAACGGGGCGAAGGTCGTGACCGACACCGGCAGCAGCCACGAGGCGATGCCCCAGGCCACGACGACCGCGAGCACCGCCCGGACCTGGAGCAGCGCCTCGTCCCGCTCGGGTCCGGAGTGCCGCACGGCACGCACGGCGAAACGGTACGCGTCCCGGGACCGCCGGGCGGGACCGCCGGTCCGTCCCGGCGCCCGTCGGGTCGCTGTGCTCATCCCGGTACCTCCCGCCCGTCGCCCTCGCCTGGCCCCTCATGCGCGGGTGCACGGTGCGACGCCGGTCAAACCCACCTTTCCGGCTCCGGGCGGGGAAGGCCCCGCGGGCGCCGCCGGCCGGCGGCGGACCCGCCGGGATCAGCGCGGCGAGTCGTCCTGGCCGACGTGGTGCACCCGCACGAGATTCGTGGTCCCGGGGGTGCCGGGCGGGGAGCCGGCCGTCATGACCACGATCTCGCCCTCGCGGCACCGGCCGAGCCGCAGCAGGTGCTCGTCCATCTGCGTCACCATCTCGTCGGTCGTCCGCGCGGTGGGCACGAGGTGGCTCTCGACGCCCCAGGTCAGGGTGAGCTGCGCGTGGGTCGCCGGGTCGGGGGTGAGCGCGACGACGGGGATCGGCGAGCGGTAGCGCGCGAGCCGGCGGGCGGTGTCCCCGCTCTGGGTGAAGGCGACGAGCAGCGAGGCGTTCAGGAAGTCCCCGACCTCCGCCGCGGCCCTCGCCACGGCACCGCCCTGGGTGCGTGGCTTGTTCTCCTCCGTCAGGGGCGACAGGCCGCGCGCCAGCAGCTCCGCCTCCGCCGCCACGACGATGCGGCTCATCGTGCCGACCGTCTCCACCGGGTAGCGGCCGACGCTCGTCTCGCCGGACAGCATCACGGCGTCGGTGCCGTCCATGACCGCGTTGGCCACGTCGGAGGCCTCGGCGCGGGTCGGGCGCGACGACTCGATCATCGAGTCCAGCATCTGCGTCGCCACGATGACCGGCTTGGCATTGCGGCGGGCCAGGGCGACGGCGCGCTTCTGCACCAGCGGCACGTCCTCCAGCGGCACCTCGACCCCCAGGTCGCCGCGCGCCACCATGATGCCGTCGAAGGCGCCGACGATGTCGGCGAGGTTCTCCTCGGCCTGCGGCTTCTCGATCTTCGCGATGACCGGCAGGAACCGCCCTTCCTCGGCCATGACCCGGTGCACGTCCTTGATGTCGTCACCGCTGCGCACGAACGACAGGGCGATGAGGTCGGCGCCGCCGCGCAGCGCCCAGCGCAGGTCGTCGATGTCCTTGGTGGACAGGGCCGGCACGGAGACGGCGACCCCGGGGAGGTTGAGACCCTTGTGGTCGGAGACCAGGCCGCCCTCCACGACGACGGTGCGGACGTCCGCGCCCTCGACGGCGGTGACCTCCAGGGCGACCCGGCCGTCGTCCACGAGGATGCGCTCGCCCGCCGCCACATCGCCGGGAAGCCCGGCGTAGGTGGTGCCGCAACGGGTGGGATCACCGGGCACGTCGTCCGCCGTGATGGTGAATTCGTCCCCCGTCTCCAGGAGCACCGGACCGTCGGCGAAGCGGCCGAGACGAATCTTCGGTCCCTGGAGATCGGCGAGAATTCCGACGCTCCGGCCCCTTTCCGCGGCAGCGCGCCGCACCCGCCGCAGGCGCAGCTCGTGCTCCCGGTGGGCTCCGTGGCTGAGGTTGAGCCGTGCCACGTCCATACCGGCCTCCACCAGCGCGGCGATGCGCTCGTAGGAGTCGGTGGCGGGTCCCAGGGTGCAGACGATTTTCGCTCGGCGCATACGCCCAACTGTAGGAGTTACCTCACAGTAGGGGGCTATCCGGAAGTGACCACTCGGCGGCTGGCTTTTGACGAAGGGCCGACAAGTCGACGAAATGAGCGGCGGTGCGCTCCGATGAGCGATTTCACGGTCGGGTATTTCCCGGACGACGCGCCTTCACCGGGGAAGAGCCTCCCCGCCCGCCGGAATGGCAAACTCCGTCTCCGGCCGTCCGCCCGCCGGGGCCCACGGCCCGCTCAGCCCGAACGTGGTGAAAGCGGTCCTCTCGGGCAGCGGATAGCGCTCCCGGCCGGTGAGTGTGTTCAGGATCACGGCGCTGCGGTGGGCGACCAGGCCGAGGTCGGGCGTGCCGACACCGTGCGTATGGCGCTCGGCCCCCAGGACGTACACCGTTCCCGAGATGCCGGGATCGAGCGCGAGACGGTAGCACTCGTCCACGACGGCGCGCCCGGCGGCGTCGCGCCGGAGCCGTCCGGCCAGCTCGGCCAGCAGGGTGTCGAGGGGGCGGTCGCGGTAGCCGGTGGCCAGGACCAAGGCGTCGGTGACGAGCCGGGAGCGCTCGTCCTGCAGCCGGTGCAGGAGGTCGAGGGCGAGCCTGCCGTCGGCGAGGCGCCTTCCCCCGCGCACCGTGACGCCGGGCGTGAGGACGGCGTCCGGCCAGCCGCCGCCGAGGCTGCGGCGGTACAGCTCGTCGTGGAGGGCGGCGAGCGTGCCGTGGTCGACGGCGCGGTGCAACTGCCACTGCGCGGGCAGGAGGCGGTCGCGCACCGCCTCGGGCAGGGCGTGGAAGAAGCGCGTGTAGTCGGGTGTGAAGTGTTCGAGGCCGAGCTTGCTGTACTCCATGGGCGCGAAGGCCTGGCTGCTGCTGAGCCAGTGCAGCCCCTCGGCGCCGGCGGGCCTGCGGCGCAGCAGGTCGAGCGCGATCTCCGCCCCCGACTGGCCGGAGCCGACGACGGTGATGTGCCCCGCGGCCAGCAGCGCCTCGCGCCGGCGCAGGTAGTCGGCGGAGTGCAGGACGGGAGCCGCGTGGCGGCCCTGCGCGGTGGTCAGGTGCCGCAGCGCCCCGGGGATGTGAGGCGCGCTCCCGATGCCGATGGCGAGGTGGCGCGCCCGGACGGTGCCGGTGGTGCCGTCCGCGGGACCGCCGCGGCCCGTGCGGGTGAACTCCAGGACGAACACGGCGTCCTGAGGGTCCCAGCGCACGGCGTCGATCCGGTGGCCGAAATGCAGCCCCGGCAGGCTCTCGGCGACCCACCGGCAGTAGGCGTCGTACTCGGCGCGGGGGCTGTGGAAGCGCTCGGCGAAGTAGAAGGGGTAGAGACGCTGGGTGTGCCGCAGGTAGTTGAGGAAGCTCCAGCGGCTCGTCGGGTCGGCGAGGGTCACCAGGTCGGCGAGGAAGGGGACCTGGAGGGTGGCGTCCTCGATCAGGAGCCCCGGGTGCCAGTGGAACGCGGGCCGCTGCTCGTACCAGGCGGCGCGGAGCCCGGAGCAGGGCTGGGTGAGGGCGGCGAGCGAGAGGTTGGCCGGACCGATGCCGATGCCTGCCAGGTCGAGCGGGTGGGCGGGTTCGGAGGTCGTCATCGGGGCGGGTCCTTATGCGCGGGCTGTGCGGGATGTACGGGTGGTGCCGGGAGTGCCGGCCGTGCCGGGGGCGTACCGGTCGAGGACGAGCTTGAGGAGGGCGGCGAGGTCGGCCGGCTGGGTGTGGGGGTTGAGCAGGGTGGCCTTCAGCCACAGGACGGGGCGGCCGTCCGGGGCTGGTGCGGTGGCACGGCCGAGGACCGCGCGGCCGTCGGTGATGAGGCCGCGGCGCAGCGCGGCGACCTCCGCGTCGGTCGCGCCCGCCGGACGGAACAGCACGGTGCTGATGGGCGGTTCGGCGTGGAGCCGGAGCCGTGGCTCGGCGGCGACGAGGGCGGCCAGCTCCCGGGCCGCGGCGCAGGTCGCCTCGACGAGGGCGGCCAGCCCGTCGCGGCCGAGCGCCCGCAGGGTGACGGCGATCTTCAGGATGTCGGGCCGCCGCGTGGTGCGCAGCGAACGGCCGAGGAGGTCGGGGAGCCCGGCCTCGGTGTCGTCGTCCGCGTTGAGATAGTCGGCGCGCTGGTCGAGCGCCGCGAGGGCCGCGGCGTCGGGGACGGTGAGGAGCCCGGCGGCCACGGGCTGCCAGCCGAGTTTGTGCAGGTCGAGGGTGACGCTGTCGGCCCGTTCGAGGCCGGCGAGCCGGGGCGCGAGGGCGGGGCTGAGGAGGAGCGGGCCGCCGTAGGCCGCGTCGACGTGGAGCAGCACGGGCCGATGGGCGCGGTGGGCGGCGACGGTGTCGGCGATGGGGGGAAGGGGGTCGATGTCCCCCGTGTCGGTGGTCCCGGCGGTGGCCACGACCAGGACCGGGCCGCGTCCGGTGGTGGTGCCGTCTCCCTCCAGCGCGCGCCGGAGGGCGGCCGGGTCCAGGACGCCGCGCGGCGTGGGGAGGACGCGCGGTGCCGGGAGGCCGAGCAGCCAGGTGGCGCGCCGGACGCTGTGGTGGGCGTTGGCTCCGCAGAGGACGGTGAGCTCCGGGCCGTGCTTCTCGCGGGCGAGCAGGACGCCCAGGAGGTTGGACTCGGTGCCGCCGGTGGTGACCAGGGCGTCCGGTGCGGGGCCGGAGGGATGGACGAGACGGGCCAGTTCGCGGGTGACGCGCTCCTCGACGGCGGACGCCGCCGGCGCCTGGTCCCACGAGTCCATCGACGGGTTGAGCGCGGAGGCGGCCAGGTCGGCGGCGGCCGCGACGGCGAGCGGCGGGCAGTGCAGGTGGGCGGCGCAGTGGGGGTCGGCGGGGTCCGCGGCGCCCTCGGCGAGGAATCCGACGAGGACGCGCAGGGCCTCGGCGGCGCCGCTGCCGTGCACGGGGAGGACGGGCCCGGCACGCTCGGCCAGCATCCCCGCGACGGCGGCCGGGCCGCCCGGCGGGAGCGGGCCGCAGCGGGCGGCGGCCCCGTCCGCGAGCGCGGTGAGCACGGCGTCCACCAGTGGCCGCAGTGCGCGCGGTCCCGCGGTGCCTCCCGCGAGCAGGGTGGAGTCGGGCAGGGCGGGCGGGGCCATCGCGGGGGGCTCTTTCCGGTACGGGGATTACGCCGAACGGCGGACAACGCGATCACCGTACGCGGGCCCGCATCGGGCGGGGCGGCCGTTGCGGAGCGGTTCCCTCGAAGGAGGTACAGGTCAGGCGGGTGACGCGGCGATGTGCTCCTCCCGGGCGCGGAGCAGTTCCTCCCAGTGCTCCCGGGTCCAGGCGCAGACGGCGGCCAGGGGTTCGAGGAGGCTGCGGCCGAGTGGCGTCAGGGCGTATTCGACGTGCGGAGTGCGCCCCGGGCACTCGGCGCGGGTGATCAGTCCGTCGCGCTGGAGGGCGCGCAGGGTGCGCGTGAGCGTCCTCGGCGTGACGCGGTGGAGGGGGACGCGCAGTTCGGAGAAACGGCGGGGCCCGTCCGTGAGGCAGGTGAGGACGAGAGGAGCCCACTTGTCCGCGAAGCGGAGGGGCAGCAGCCCCGAGGGGCACAGCTCGTCGAACATGTCACGCGCCAGCGGTGGCCTCATACCGCCCCACCGTAGCGGTCCCGTCGGTATCCCCGGGGATACCGGCGGGACCGCTACGGTCCTCGGCGTCCGGCCGGGGCGGAATGTCCCCGGCACCGGGGCGAGGGAGCCGGGAGGCAGTGGTGAGCGGGATCGTGGTGCTGGGAGCGGGCGGCAGGGCCGGGCGGCGTGCGGTGGCGGAGGCGGTGCGCCGGGGCCACGAGGTCACGGCCGTGGTGCGCGACCCCGCCCGTGCCGGGGAACTGACGGGCTCTCCGGCGCGGATCGTGGCGGGCGATGTCACGGACGCGGCGCGTGTCGCGGAGCTGGGCGCCGGGCAGGACGCGCTGATCAGCGCGGCGGCGGTGTACGGTCCCGGGACGGATCCGGCCGCCTTCTTCGACGCCTCGACCCGGGCGCTGCTCGGGGCGGTCCGCGGCGACGGCCCGTCCCGGCTGGTGGTCGTCGGGTTGTCGGCGGTGCTGCCGGACCCCGAGGGGCGACCGCTGTACCTGTCGGCTGAGCCGGGGGACGTCCGGGAGTTCTGCCGGGCGCACGGGCGGGGCCTGGAGATCCTCCGGTCGGAGGGCACGGACGTGGACTGGCTGTACGCGAGCCCTGCGGGCGACTTCGACCACGGCGGCACGCGCACCGGCCGCTACCGGGTGGCGCCGGGTGCGGAGCCCGCCGACCGGATCTCCTACCAGGACCTCGCCGTGGCCCTGCTCGACGAGGTCGAGCGGCCCCGGCACCACCGCACGCACCTGGCCGTGGCCGGCGGCACGGAGGATGCCGGGGCCGGCGGCTGAGTCCGGCACCGGCGCCGCGTGCGTCAGGCTCCCGTCACCACACGCAGGGCGCGGCGCAGGTCGTCCGCCTGGTCGGCGAGGCCACGGCGCAGGGCGGGG
This sequence comes from Streptomyces sp. RFCAC02, assembly GCF_004193175.1. Lineage (NCBI taxonomy): Bacteria > Bacillati > Actinomycetota > Actinomycetes > Kitasatosporales > Streptomycetaceae > Streptomyces > Streptomyces sp. RFCAC02. The sequence goes on from NZ_SAUH01000001.1 coordinate 1,035,887, forward strand.
TGGAGACCGTCGCCGGCGAGGCAGCGCTCCGTCAGGCCCACGGTCACCGCGTCCACGAAGCCGCGCGGGAACGCCGTCCTCGCGACCCCGGTGGCCAGGTAGTGCCCGCGCCGAGCGGCCAGGTCGACGGCGGCCGGGAAGTACCGTTCGACGTACGGGGCGAGCAGGTCGTGCTGCTCGGGCTGCCAGAACCCCTCGGCCGTCGCCGTGAACAGGTAGGTGGACAGCCGGTCGCCCGGCCCGAACATCGCCTCCCACGCTGCCGCCTTCGCCGCCGCGTCCGGCAGCGCGGCGCGGCAGCGCGCGGCGCCCTCCTGGCCGCTCGCGCCCGGGTCGCGGGCCAGCTCGGCGTCGATCTCGGCCGCGTCCGTCGCGCCGAGGACGGCGAGCCGGTGCAGGAGGTACCAGCGCAGCTCCGGGTCGAGGGCCGGGCCGCCGGGGACGGCGCCCGCGTCCCACCAGGAACGCAGTAGACCGGGGTGGGTTGCCGCGCCGATGGTGGTGCGGACGGCGATGAGGCGGCGGGCACCGTCGGGGTCGTCCGCCGTCGCGTCGATCAGGTCGCCGGCGACGGCCGTCAGGTCCGCGAGCGCCTCGGCCCGCCGGCCGAGCGGCACGTACCGGTCCGCGACCTGCTGTCTGGCGAAGGCGAGGACGGCCGACAGGACGGTGTCCGACGGCTCGTCCGGCAGGTTGCGCCGGACGGCGGCGAGGTAGGCGGCCGGGGGCAGCTCGCCGTCCCGCACCATGTCACGGGCGGCGCCCCACACCACGCCGCGCGTCAGCGGGTCGGCGAGGGTGGAGACGGTCTGCCGCGCGGTCTCCCACGAGATCGGGTCCAGCCTGACCTTGGCGTAGGTGAGGTCCCCCTCGTTCAGCACGACGAGGTCGGGGCGCCGGCCGGTGAAGGTGTGGCGGGCGACGCCCTCGCCGGCCGGGAGTTCGATCTCCGCCACGGCTCCCGAGGCCCGCGGCGCGACCCGGCCCTCCGACACGGCGTCCGCGTCGTACAGGCCGACCCGCAGCCGGTGCGGTCTGCCGCCGGTGTGCGCGATGTCGAGGTGCCAGGCGCCGTCCTCGGTCACGACCGACGGCGTGAGGGTGTCGGGGCCGCTGGTGCGCAGCCACGCGTCGGCCCAGGCGGGGACGGGCCGGCCGGAGGCGCGGGCCATGGCGTCGATGAAGTCGGCGAGCGTCGCGTTGCCGAACCGGTGGCGCGTGATGTGGTCGTTGACGCCGGCGAGGAAGTGTTCTTCCCCGAGCCAGGTGACGAGCTGCCGCAGGGCGGAGGCGCCCTTGGCGTAGGAGATGCCGTCGAAGTTGGTCCAGGCGGAGGCGGTGTCGGGCACGTCCTCGCCGCGCGGCGCGACGGGGTGGGTGGACGGCCGCTGGTCCGCCTCGTAGCCCCAGGGCTTGCGGCTCGCCGCGAACTCCGTCCACGGGGTGAAGCCGGTCGCCTCCGCGAGGACCTGGTAGCCCATGTACTCGGCGAACGACTCGTTCAGCCAGATGTCGTCCCACCAGCGGAGGGTCACCAGGTCGCCGAACCACATGTGGGCCATCTCGTGCGCGATGGTGACGCCCCGCAGCTCCCGCTGGGTCCCGGTGACGGCGGACCGGAAGACGTACTCGTCGCGGATCGTGACGAGACCGGGGTTCTCCATCGCGCCGGCGTTGAACTCGGGCACGAAAGCCTGGTTGTAGGAGTCGAACGGGTAGGGCTCGTCGAACAGTTCGCCGAAGCGGTCGAAGCAGCGCCGGGTGATGTCGAAGATCTCGTCGGCGTCCTTGTCGAGGTGCTCCGCGAGGGACCGGCGCACGTGGATGCCGAACGGGAGGCCGGCGTGCTCCGTGCGCACCGAGTGGTACGGCCCCGCCGCGACGGCCATGAGGTAGGTGCTGATGGGCGGCGTCGTCGCGCAGCGCCAGCGGCCCGGCTCGCCCGCGACGCGGGTGGCGACGCCGTTGCCGAGCACGGTCCATCCCTCCGGGGCGGTGACGGTGACGTCGAAGACGGCCTTGAGGTCGGGCTGGTCGAAGGAGGCGAAGACCTTGGTGCCCTCGGTCATGCAGCACATGCTGTAGAGGTACGTCAGGCCGTCCGCCGGGTCGGTGAACCGGTGCATGCCCTCGCCCGTGTGCGAGTACCGCATGGTCGCGCGAACGCGCAGCTCGTGCTCGCCCGCCGTGAGGCCGGTCAGCGGCAGGCGGCCGTCGGCGAGGACGGCGGGATCGAGGGCGCTGCCGTCGAGCTCGGCGGCGTGCAGCGTCACGGGGTGCAGCTCGGCGAAGGTGTCGCCGGGCCGCCGCGCGGTGAAGCGGATGACCGTCTCGGAGGCGAACGTCTCGTCGCCGCCGGTGAAGTCGAGGTCGACGGCGTAGCCGTGGACGTCGATGAGCTGGGCGCGCGCGGCGGCTTCGGCACGGGTGAGTGGGACCATGCGGATCATGCTGCCGCACGCCCCGTCCCGTCCGCAGCAGCGATTCGGTCACCAGGTCCGGTCGGGGTCCTCGGCGTAGCGGGCGATGGCGCGGCGGTACGCCGTGATACCGGGGTCGGCGCTGGTCTCGGCGAGGAGGGTGAGCAGGAGTCCGGTGGCCTCGGTGTGCCGGCCGGTGCTGTGGAGGGCGAGGGCGAGGAAGGTGCGCAGCGCGCCGTGGTCCGGGTACGCGGCGACGCCGGCGCGCAGGGTGGCCACGGCGTCGTCGTGGCGTCCGACGACCCGGTAGGTGCTGCCGAGACCGACGAGGGCGCCCTGGCGTTCGGCGTCGGTGAGCCCCTCGCCGGCGAGGGCGCGCTCGTAGTGGGGGACGGCCTCGCGCTCCAGGCCGAGGGCGTCGTGGACCCAGGCCGTCTGATAGGCGACCGTCGCGTCGTCCGGGTGGTCGGCGCGGAGGGCGAGGAGCAGGGTGCGCGCCTCCTCGTGTCGGCCGTCCTCACGTGCCCGTACGGCGCGTTCGAGCCGCTCGCCGAGGTCGTCCGCCTGGTCCCGGTGTCCGGTCATGCGGCGCATCGTCGCACGGTGGCCGGTGCCGCCCCGGGGCGGGGGCGGCACCGGCCGGTCAGGTGAGGGCGTCCCGCCGGGCCGCGACGACGGTGCCGCCGCCGGCGACCGCGAGCGCGCCGAGGACGGCGGCGAAGACGGTGGCCCCGGTGGCGAGTCCCGCGGCGTCGCTGAGGTAGCCGGCGGACACGGGCAGGACGGCGGCGAGCAGGTAACCGCCGGTGTTCAGCGCGGCGTTCGCCTCGGCGGCGCGGTCCGGCGGGACGGCGGAGCCCAGCAGCGTGAGTCCGCCGAGCTGTCCGAGTCCCTGTCCCGCGCCGGCGAGGACGGCGGTGGCGATCAGCGCGGCGGCGGACGCCGTGTGCGCCGCGGTGACGAGGGCCGCCATGCTCCCGGTGGTCGCGAGCGCGCCGGCGAGCAGGAGGGCGCGCCGCCCGAGCCGCCGGGCCGCGAACTGCGCCCCGGTCGCCGTGGCGAACATGAGGAAGGCCATCGCCCCGGCGACGGTCCGGTCGGTCGTGCCGAGCAGCCCGGCGAGCAGGGAGGGGCCGAGCGAGAGGACGAACGAGGTCGCCGTGATGCCCGGCGCGAAGACGGCGACGCCGAGGACGAGGCGGATCCGGTGCTCCCGGGGGACGGCGGGGAGGCGTATCCACGGCCCGTGCGCGGTGCGCGCGGGCCGCCGCGCCGGGAGCCGCAGGACCACGGCGGCCGCGCTCAGCAGCAGGACGGCCTCCACGGCGAAGACGGTCACGGTCGGCCCGGGCAGCGTCTCGGACAGGACGGCGGCGAGAAAGGGGCCGAGGCCCGCCCCGAAGACCATCGCGCACGACGCGAGCAGCGCCGCCGTGCGCCGCCGCCCCGGCCCCGCGACGTCCGCCACGGCCGCCATGCCCGCGGAGACGACGGCGCCGACCGCCACCCCGGTGAACAGGCGGGCGATCACGAGCGCGGCGACCGACGTCGCCGTGGCGAAGACGGCGCAGGCCGCCAGCGCGAGTGCCAGGGCGGGCAGCAGGACCGGCCGGCGTCCGAGGCGGTCCGACAGGACACCGCTGACCAGCAGCGATCCGAGGAGTCCGACGATGTAGAAGGCGAAGACGACGGTGAGGGTCCCCTTCGAGAAGCCGATGTCCCGCTGCCAGAGGACGTACAGCGGGGTGGCGGCGTTCGACAGCACGAAGACGGCGGCCACGGGCCAGGCGGCGAGCCAGATGCGGGCGGTGGCCGCGGGCGGCGGGGACGGCGGTGGTGTCGACGCGGTCACCGCTTCGGGTGGTGCGTTCCGGGTCCGGGGCACGGCTGATCTCCGTTCAGTTCGAGTCCGGCGTCGGGGTCCGGCAGTACGAATCGAGTCGTACAAGCATGCACTGTACGATGGAATACGTACAGCCCGTTCCCCGGACCCGAGGAGTGCCCCTTGCGACCGATCACGCTGCCGGAGCCGCCGGGGCTCCCCGCTCCGCTGCCCGAGCCGGACGTCGCGGACCTGCGCCTGGAGACGGTCCTCGGCGCGCTGAGCGACCCGCTCCGGCTGGGAATCGTGCGCAAACTGCTGCTGGAGCGCGAGCGGTTCGACCACCCCTGCGGCTGGTTCGGCATCGACCGGCCGAAGTCCTCGCTCACCCACCACTTCCGCGCCCTGCGCGACGCCGGCCTGATCCGGCAGCGCCAGTACGGTCTCGAACGGCGCAGCCACGTCCGGGTGGACGACCTCGACGCCCGTTTCCCCGGCCTCCTCGCCCTGGTCGCCGCCTGGACCGCGCCGGAAGCGTGACCACGCGCGCCGGCGCGCCCCCTCAGCCGGACTCGTCCTCCCCGCTCTCCGCCAGCCGCAGCGCCTCCTCGACCAGCGCGTCCACGATCCGGTGCTCCGGTACGGTCGCCACCACCCGGCCCTTCACGAAGATCTGCCCCTTGCCGTTCCCGGACGCGACGCCGATGTCCGCCTCCCGCGCCTCCCCCGGACCGTTGACGACGCACCCCATGACGGCGACCCGGAGCGGGTACGGGAAGTCCTCCAGCGCCGCCGTGACGCGGTCGGTGAGCGAGTAGACGTCCACCTGCGCCCGCCCGCAGGAGGGGCAGGAGACGATCTCCAGCCTGCGGGTCCGCAGACCCAGCGACTCCAGGATGCCGATGCCGACCTTGACCTCCTCGACGGGCGGCGCCGACAGCGACACCCGGATCGTGTCCCCGATCCCGTCGCCGAGCAGTTGCCCGAAGGCGACGGCCGACTTGATGGTCCCCTGCATCAGCGGCCCGGCCTCGGTGACGCCGAGGTGCAGCGGGTAGTCGCAGGCGGCGGCGAGGCGGCGGTAGGCGGCGACGACCGTGACCGGGTCGTGGTGCTTGACGCTGATCTTGATGTCGGTGAAGCCGTGCTCCTCGAACAGCGAGCACTCCCACAGCGCCGACTCCACCAGGGCCTCCGGTGTCGCACTGCCGTGCCGGGCCAGCAGCCGCGGGTCGAGCGAGCCCGCGTTGACCCCGATCCGGATGGGCACCCCGGCGCCGGCGGCGGCGCGCGCGATGTCGCGGACCTTGTCGTCGAACCGCCGGATGTTGCCCGGGTTGACGCGGACGGCGGCGCAGCCGGCGTCGATGGCGGCGAAGACGTACTTCGGCTGGAAGTGGATGTCGGCGACGACCGGGACGGCGGACTTCGCCGCGATCGCGGGCAGCGCGGCCGCGTCGTCCTGCGACGGCACGGCGACCCGTACGATCTGGCATCCCGCGGCGGTCAGTTCGGCGATCTGCTGGAGGGTGGCGTTCACATCGGCGGTGACGGTCGTGGTCATCGACTGCACGCTCACCGGCGCGTCGCCGCCCACCGGCACGCTGCCGACCCTGAGCTGACGGCTGACACGGCGGCGGGGCGCGGGAGCGGGGGGCATACCGAGGTCGGTGGGAGGCATCTCAGCTCCGGAGGTCGGCGTGGAACGGGCCGGGCCGTGCCCGGTACGGCGTCAGCACAGGTCGTCGTCCCACCACCAGGCGATCGTGGGGACGCGGGGCGGTGCCGCGGCCGGGTCGGCCGGGCGGTCGGCCCACTGGAAGCCGGCGGAGTCGTCGAGCGGGTCGGGCAGACGGCCCCGGCTCAGGTAGCGCGGCACCATCTGGCCCCACTCCGCGTTGCCGCGGATGCCGTGGCGCAGCCCGTCGAGGTAACTGCGCAGCTCCACGCTGCCGCGCGGCCTGACCCGGGCCATGAGCCGCAGGAAGCGGTGGAACACCAGGTCGCGGAGCGCCGACGCCGAAACCGCCGCCTCGGAGAGCGACTGGCCGTGCCGCCTGACGAGCACCGTGTAGATGTTCTGGCCGGTGTGCCCGCGCAGGACCTCCCGGCGGAAGGACTGGCGGTCGTTGTCGAGGGCGGCGACGCAGATCGCCATCTCGGTGAGCGCGCGGACGGCGGGACTCTCCATCTCCCGGGCCGGCACCTCCAGGCCCGAGGCCAGCTCCAGCATGGCGAACGTCGGCTCACCCCCGGAGGACAGCAGCCGCATCCCGAGGAACTCGTCCAGGTCGGGGATGCGGCCCGCCGCCTGGTTGCCGATCTACCAGGTCACACCCGACAGCCAGGCCCGGTGCGCGGCGCCGAACCGGCGGGCCTGGAGCGGCGTGCCGATGGCGCGGAACCCGGCGACGATCCGCTGCAGGGGCGGGATGAGCCGCTCGCCGCCGGCCGCGGCCGTCGGCCCCTCGACGGCCCGCTGGACCCGTCCGGCCAGGGCGGCGAACCGGTCGGGGCGGTCGCTCAGCGGCCCGTTGTCGCAGCGGGCGTCGTCGAACGCGAATCCCCAGTAGACCCACAGGGCGGTCGCGAGCAGCCGGTCGTCGTCGGCGAACGGAGCGAAGCGGCCGTAGAAGTTGACGCTGTGGGTGGCGATGACCCACCGGCACTCGGTGTCGTCCGCGCACATCCCCGACGCGCGGATCCAGTCGTCCGCCCGGCGTTCCACCGCGTGGACACGGGGATGGACGGCCGGTTCGAGGGGGCAGTAGATCGGCGGCAGTTCGATCTCGGTGTCGGGCGTGATCAAGGGTGACCTCCCGAGGCGGTCGTCTCCCGTGTTCTCCCTGAGAGGCTCGGCGCCGGATCCGCCCGCCATGCGCCGTTATGCGGCTCTTCACCCGATCGGGGAAGCGTGCGCGCCGCCCCCACTGTCGTCCCCCTCCCGGGGGAAACCACGTGGCGTCCTTGCCAGCGCCGGACGGGGTCCCCTCCAATCGAAGGGACCGCCCGGCGCACGATCGGCCGGATCCGGTGACCCAGGAGAGGGGCCGTCAGGTGCCTGCGACCGCAACCTCTGTCGACAACGCTCCGGCCGCCGAACACATCCTCGACCGCTGCCGCGGCCTCGTCCGCCCGGCCCTCACCGAATCCCTGGCCCGGCTGCATCCCGCGACCCGGCGGGCCGCGGCGTACGCGTGCGGCCTCGGCTGCCATCCGGACGGCTCCCCGCCGCCACGCGCGGGGAAGGGAGTGCGCCAGGCGTACGCCGTCCTCGCGGGCGAGGCCGTGGGCGGCACGGGCGCGTCGGCCGTGCCCGCCGCCGTCGCCGTGGAACTGCTGCACACCTTCAGCCTGGTGCACGACGACATCATGGACCGCGACGAGGAACGCCGGCACCGTCCCGCCGTGTGGGAGACGTTCGGCACGGGTCCGGCCGTCCTCACCGGGGACGCGCTGCAGGCGCTCGCCCTCGAGGTCGTCAGCGACGCGGCGGGCGACCGCACGCCGCACGCGGTGCGGCTCCTGTGCGGCGCGCTGTCCGGGCTGATGCGCGGGCAGGCACAGGACCTCGAGTTCGAGCGGCGGCCGTTCGACGGCTCGGGAGCGGTCCTGATCGAGGAGTACCGGGCGATGGCGATCGGGAAGACCGGCGCCCTCTTCGGTCGCGCCGCGGGCTCGGCGCGCTCCTCGCCGGCGGGACGCCCCGCATGGTCGGGGCGTTCACCGAGGCCGGGCGCCTCCTCGGTCTCGCGTTCCAGGCCGTGGACGACCTGCTGGGCATCTGGGGCGACCCGCGCAGCACCGGCAAGCCCGCCGGGAGCGACCTGCGCAGCCGCAAGAGGACGCTGCCCGTCGTCATGACGCTCACCGGCGACACGGCGGCCGCCCGGCACCTCGCCGGCCTGCTCGGGGAGCCGGGCGAGATGACGGAGGAACGCACCCGCCGGGCGGCGGCCGTGATCGAGGAGGCCGGCGGACGGTCCCGCACCCTGGCCGAAGGGCGCCGTTGCCTCGCCCTCGCGCGGGAGACACTGCTCGATGTCCCGCTGCGTCCCCGCACATGGCGGGAGCTGACCGCGGTGTCCGACTACCTCGTGGGCCGCACCCGCTGACCACGCGGCGGTCCCGGGCGGTTCAGCCCGTGCCCGACCCGGCGCGGAACACGGAACGGCCCCCCGACAGGTCCCGCAGGAGCCCCCGCAACTGGCCGGGCATCACGGGGACCCCGAGCAGCACCTCCATCGCGGTACGCGCCAACTGCTCCGTGGACACGGTCTCGCGCGCGAGGGCGCGCAGGACGGTGCCCAGCTCCTCCTTGAAGATGTCGACGATCGACAGCTCCGGCGCGAGGCAGCGGACCGACCCCTCGATGTTCCCGAACGCCTTGCCGAGAATGGAGATCGCCGGGTTCGTGGCGATGCCGCGGCGCGTGGAGCAGGTGAGGATACGGGTCAGGGTGACGCCGAAGTCCAGGCTCTCCAGGGAGGCGTCGGCGATGCGGGGCACCAGAGTCGCCATGTCGGCCTCGAAGGCCGCGGGCTGCGCCCAGGGGGTGGCCTGTCCCAGCTCCGACCACGCCGCCGCGAGGCCGTGGCCGTCGTTCTGCGCGAGATTCAGCAGGATGAGGACGAGCAGCATGCTCGTCCTGCGGTCGACGCGGCCGACCATGCCCCAGTCGATCACCGTGGCGGGCAGACCGGGAGCGACGAAGGTGTTGCCCGGGTGGGGGTCCGCGTGGAAGAAGCGGTTGATGAAGAAGCCGCGGTAGAGGAACGACAGCAGCTCCCGGCCGATCGCCGCCCGCTCCTGCCGCCCGAACGCCGCCGGATCCGCCTGGTTGATCGACACGCCGGGCGCCAGGGACTGCACCATCGCCCGGGGCTTGACCAGGTGCACGTCGGGGACGGTGAGATGCTCGAAATCGGCGACCAGCCCCTGGGCGCGCCGCATGTTGCGCGCCTCGTTGGTGAAGTCCAGCTCGGGCTGCATCGCGTCGAAGATGACGCCGAGCATGGCATCGGCGTCGATGACCGAGGAGAAGCGGGGAGCGGCCCGGCCGACGAGGCGGGCCGCCCTGCGCATCAGGGCCATGTCCTGGAGGACGACGTCCTGCACACCGGGTCGCTGGATCTTCACCACGGCGGCCCGGCCGGAAGGCAGGGTCGCGCGGTAGACCTGTGCCAGGGAGGCGGCACCCAGCGGCTTGCCCGTGTCGATGTCCGAGAACCGCGCCGTCCAGTCGTCGCCGAACTCGGCCCGGAGCACCGGCTCGAAGTGGGCGAACGGCAGGATGTCCACACGGTCGTGCAGCTTGGCCAGCTCCGGAATGACGGAGGCCGGGACGATGTCGGGCCGCGTGGACAGGATCTGCCCCACCTTGATCCAGAAGGGGCCGAGCCGCTCCAGCGACTCACGGATTGCGACGGCCCGTTCCTCCTGGCGCGCCGACCCGCCGGCACCCCGTCGCGGCCCGAGGACCTGCCTGATCTCCCCCGTGAGGAGATCGCCCAGCACACGGGTGACCGTGCGCAGCCGAGCAGCGCTCAAGTCCGGGCCGCCTCATGAGGGTGGGTGGGGGACCGTCAGGACCTGGCGTCCTCGGCGACCTCGGAGTTGACCGAGCGGATCAGGGCCGTGAGGGTCTCCACCCGGTCCACCAGTTCGTCCCAGCGCGCCGCGTCACGGGCACGCTCCCGATCGCGCTCGTGCCAGCGCCTGTCCCGGTCGTGCCGGTCGCGGTCACGGTCGTGCCGGTCACGGTCGTGATCGCGGTCCCAGTGCCGGTCGCGGTCACGGTCGCGGTCCCCGTCGTGGTGGTCGCGGTGGTCGTGCCGGTCCCGGTCCCAGTGCCGGTCGCGCTCACGCCGGTCGCGGTACCTGCCGTGGTCGATGACCTCGTCGAAGGCTTCCTTGATCTCGTCGGCGACACCGCCGACGAGATCCCGCATCGTGTCGCTGAGACTCTTGGCCATGTCCTCTGCTCCATTCAGCCCGTGCGCAGACGATTCCCACGACAGGAGCAGCGGTACGAAGCGGACAAGAGGCGCCTAATAGGACAGATTTACACACTTGCGACCGGTGTGGTGGGCGCACCCCTGTCCACCGGTGCGGGCAGGACCGTCAGGTCGGCCGCGTGGTCCGCCAGCCAGGCGAGGACCGCGCCGTGCTCCGCCGGCGTCGCGCCGCACATGTCGGCGGTCTCCGTCAGGACACCCGTGACCTGGTGCGTCAGGACGAGTTCCCTGATGCTGCGCCAGCCCGGCCGCTCCTCGACCGGCGACGCCGGATCGACCAGGTCCACGACCGTGCCGGTGACGCGGATGCCGCGCTCCCGCGCGTACGCCTCGAGCCGCGCCACCTCCGCCTCCCGGGGCGGCCCGGGAACGCAGAGATAGAGGACGACGGCCGGGCGGCGGCGCAGTCCGGACGCGGCGTCTGCGATACGGCGGCGGCGTTCCCTCTCGGCACGGGGCACCGTGCCCTCCTTCGCTCGGCGGCTCCGCGGACGGCGGACCCTCGGGAGGACATTGTGACCGATCACTCACGCGCCGCGACGCGGTGGCGCGCGCCGGACGCTCAGCCCGCGCCGCCCTCCCCCGCCGCCGGACGGCGGCCCGCCAGCGTCTCGTGGTGGCGGATCACCTCGGCGATGACGAAGTTCAGCAGCTTCTCCGCGAACGCCGGGTCCAGCTTGGCGTTCTCGGCGAGCTGGCGCAGCCGCGCGATCTGGCGCGCCTCACGCGCCGGGTCGGCGGCCGGCAGGGCGTGCTCCGCCTTCAGACGCCCCACCTTCTGCGTGCACTTGAACCGTTCGGCGAGCATGTGGACGACGGCGGCGTCGATGTTGTCGATGCTGTCACGCAGCGCGGACAGCTCCGCGGACACGGACTCGTCGAGATCGGTACTGCTGTTCATGGGTCCACCCTATGCGGCCCGCGCACCGGCGTGGCGGCCGCGGCAGGAACGGGCGCGGGACAGCACGACGCCCGCCCTCACGGTCGGGGAAGGGCGGGCGTCGATGTGTCCGCACGGCTCTGTACGGCACGCTGGGGGTCGCCCCCGGCCGGTCAGACCGCCAGGGCGCGGTCGGTCGGCCGGACCGGGTACGGCAGGGTGGACTCGCCGGTCAGGTAACGGTCCACACCGCGGGCGGCGGCGCGCCCCTCGGCGATGGCCCACACGATCAGCGACTGGCCGCGTCCGGCGTCACCGGCGACGAAGACACCGTCCACGTTGGTGGCGTAGGAGGCGTCCCGCGCGACATTGCCGCGCGCGTCCAGTTCGAGACCGAACTGCTGCACCAGGCCGTTCTCCTGGTCGGTGCCGGTGAAGCCCATCGCCAGCGTGACGAGCTGCGCCGGGATCTTCCGCTCGGTGCCGGGCAGCGGCGTCAGCTTCCCGTCCACGAACTCGACCTCGACCAGGTGCAGCCACTGGACGTTGCCGTCCTCGTCGCCCTCGAAGTGCGTGGTCGACACGGAGTAGACCCGCTCGCCGCCCTCCTCGTGCGCCGAGGTGACCTTGAAGGTCATCGGCATCGTCGGCCACGGCTGGTGCGCGGGCCGGTCGGTACCCGGCTGCGGCATGATCTCCAGCTGCGTGACGGACGCGGCGCCCTGCCGGTGCGCGGTGCCGACGCAGTCGGCGCCGGTGTCGCCGCCGCCGATGACGACCACGTGCTTGCCCTCGGCGGTGATCGGCGAGGAGACGAGGTCGCCCTCCTGCACCTTGTTGGAGAGCGGCAGGTACTCCATCGCCTGGTGCACGCCGTTCAGCTCGCGGCCGGGGACGGGCAGGTCGCGCGCGGTGGTGGCGCCGGCCGCGATGACGACCGCGTCGTACCGCTTGCGCAGCCTGGCGGCGTCGATGTCACGGCCGATCTCCACGCCGGTGCGGAACTTGGTGCCCTCGGCCCGCATCTGCTCGATGCGGCGGTTCAGATGCCGCTTCTCCATCTTGAACGCCGGGATGCCGTAGCGCAGCAGACCGCCGATCCGGTCCGCGCGCTCGTACACGGCGACGGTGTGGCCCGCGCGCGTGAGCTGCTGCGCGGCGGCGAGCCCCGAGGGACCCGAGCCGATGACGGCCACCGTCTTGCCGGACAGGCGCTGGGGCGGCTGCGGGGTGACCGCGCCGGCCTCCCACGCCTTGTCGATGATGGTGACCTCGACGTTCTTGATGGTCACCGGCGGCTGGTTGATGCCGAGCACGCACGCCGACTCGCAGGGCGCCGGGCACAGGCGCCCGGTGAACTCGGGGAAGTTGTTCGTCGCGTGCAGCCGCTCGCTGGCCGCGGCCCAGTCCCCGCGGTACGCGTAGTCGTTCCACTCGGGGATGAGGTTGCCGAGCGGACAGCCGTTGTGGCAGAACGGCACGCCGCAGTCCATGCAGCGGCCGGCCTGCTTGCTGATGACGGGCAGCAGCGAACCGGGGACGTAGACCTCGTTCCAGTCGCGCACGCGCTCCTCGACGGGACGGGACGCGGCGGTCTCGCGCGCGGTGGTGAGAAAGCCCTTCGGGTCAGCCATGGGACGCCGCCTCCATCATCTTCTCGTGGGTCTCGGACTCGGAGAGTCCGGCCCGCTCGGCGGCGTCCTTGGCGGCGAGCACGGCCTTGTAGGTGGTGGGCATGATCTTGCTGAAGCGGGTGACCGCGGTCTCCCAGTCCGCCAGCAGCCCGGCGGCGACGGTCGACCCCGTCTCGTCCGCGTGGCGGCGCACCACCTCGTGCAGCCACGCGCGGTCGCCGTCGTCGAGCTCCTCGACGGCGACCATGCCGGTGTTGACGTTCGCCGGGTCGAGGTCGATCAGGTAGGCGGTGCCGCCGGACATGCCGGCCGCGAAGTTCCGCCCCGTGGCGCCGAGCACGACGGCCTGTCCGCCGGTCATGTACTCGCAGCCGTGGTCCCCGACGCCCTCGGCGACGACCAGCGCGCCCGAGTTGCGGACGCAGAACCGCTCGCCGACCCGGCCGCGCAGGAACACCTCGCCGCCGGTCGCCCCGTACGCGATGGTGTTGCCCGCGATCGTGGAGAACTCCGGCAGGTGGTCGGCGCCCCGGTCGGGACGCACCACGAGCCGGCCGCCGGAGAGGCCCTTGCCGACGTAGTCGTTGGCGTCGCCCTCCAGGCGCAGGGTCACGCCGCGCGGCACGAAGGCGCCGAACGACTGGCCCGCCGAGCCGGTGAACGTGATGTCGATGGTGTCGTCCGGCAGTCCCGCGCCGCCGAACCGCTTCGTCACCTCGTGCCCCAGCATGGTGCCGACGGTCCGGTTGATGTTGCGGACGGCGACCTGGGCGCGGACCGGGTGGGCCGCCTCGGCCGCCTCGGCCGACAGGGCGTCGGCCGCGAGCCGGATCAGCTCGTTGTCCAGCGCCTTGGCCAGCCCGTGGTCCTGCTCGGTGGTGCGGTGCCGGGCGGTGCCCCCGGGCAGCTCGGGGACGTACAGCAGCGGGGCGAGGTCCAGACCCTGCGCCTTCCAGTGGTCGACGGCCCGGGTGACGTCCAGCAGCTCGGCGTGGCCGACGGCCTCCTCCAGGGTGCGGAAGCCCAGCTCGGCGAGCAGCTCCCTGACCTCCTCGGCGATGAACTCGAAGAAGTTCACGACGAACTCGGGCTTGCCCGAGAAGCGCTCGCGCAGCACCGGGTTCTGCGTGGCGATGCCGACCGGGCAGGTGTCCAGGTGGCACACCCGCATGAGGATGCAGCCGGAGACGACGAGCGGCGCGGTCGCGAAGCCGAACTCCTCGGCGCCGAGCAGCGCGGCGATGACGACGTCGCGCCCCGTCTTCAGCTGGCCGTCGGTCTGGACGACGATGCGGTCGCGCAGCCCGTTGAGCAGCAGCGTCTGCTGGGTCTCGGCGAGGCCGAGCTCCCAGGGGCCGCCCGCGTGCTTGAGCGAGGTGAGCGGCGAGGCGCCGGTGCCGCCGTCGTGGCCCGAGATCAGCACCACGTCGGCGTGCGCCTTCGACACACCGGCGGCGACGGTGCCGACACCGACCTCGGAGACTAGCTTCACGTGGATGCGGGCCGCCGGGTTGGCGTTCTTCAGGTCGTGGATGAGCTGCGCCAGGTCCTCGATCGAGTAGATGTCGTGGTGCGGCGGCGGCGAGATCAGGCCGACGCCCGGCGTGGAGTGCCGGGTCTTCGCGACCCACGGGTAGACCTTGTGGCCGGGGAGCTGGCCGCCCTCGCCGGGCTTTGCGCCCTGGGCCATCTTGATCTGGATGTCGTCCGCGTTGACCAGGTACTCGCTGGTGACGCCGAACCGGCCGGACGCGACCTGCTTGATCGCGCTGCGGCGGCGCGGGTCCACCAGGCGGTCGGAGTCCTCGCCGCCCTCACCGGTGTTCGACTTGCCGCCGAGCTGGTTCATGGCGATGGCGAGCGTCTCGTGGGCCTCCTTGGAGATGGAGCCGTAGCTCATCGCGCCGGTGGAGAACCGCTTGACGATCTCGGCGACCGGCTCGACCTCCTCGATCGGCACGGGCGCCCGCTCGCCGTCACGCAGCCGGAACAGGCCGCGCAGCGTCATCAGGCGCTCCGACTGCTCGTTCACGCGCGACGTGTACTGGCGGAAGATGTCGTAGCGCCGCTGCCGCGTCGAGTGCTGGAGGCGGAAGACGGTCTCCGGGTCGAACAGGTGCGGCTCGCCCTCGCGCCGCCACTGGTACTCGCCGCCGATCTCCAGGTTCCGGTGCGCGGGGGCGACGCCGGAGGCCGGGTACGCCTTGGCGTGACGGGCGGCGACCTCGCGGGCGATCACGTCGAGGCCGGCGCCGCCGATCTTGGTGGTGGTGCCGTGGAAGTAGGCGTCGACGAAGCCCTCGTCGAGGCCGACGGCCTCGAAGACCTGGGCGCCGCGGTAGGAGGCGACCGTGGAGATGCCCATCTTGGACATGACCTTGAGGACGCCCTTGCCGAGGGCCTTGATGAGGTTGCGGATGGCGTCGTTCGCCTCGATGCCGGGCAGGTAGGTGCCGCGGGCGACGAGGTCCTCGACGGACTCCATGGCGAGGTACGGGTTGACGGCGGCGGCGCCGTACCCGACGAGCAGGGCCACGTGGTGGACCTCGCGCACGTCGCCGGCCTCGACGAGCAGACCGACCTGCGTCCGCTGCTTGGTGCGGATGAGGTGGTGGTGCACGGAGGAGGTCAGCAGCAGCGACGGGATGGGCGCGTGCTCGGCGTCGGAGTGGCGGTCGGACAGCACGATGATGCGGGCGCCGTCGGCGATGGCCGCGTCCACCTCGGCGCTGATGTCGGCCAGCCGCTGGGCCAGCGCCTCGCCGCCGCCGCCGACGCGGTAGAGGCCGGAGATGGTCGCGGCGGCGAAACCGGGCAGGTCGCCGTCCGCGTTGATGTGGATGAGCTTGGCCAGCTCGTCGTTGTCGATCACCGGGAACGGCAGCGTCACGGTGCGGCAGGACGCGGGTCCTGCCGCGAGCAGGTTGCCCTGGGGGCCGAGGGCGGAGCGCAGGGAGGTGACCAGCTCCTCGCGGATCGCGTCCAGCGGCGGATTCGTGACCTGCGCGAAGAGCTGGGTGAAGTAGTCGAAGATCAGCCGCGGACGGTCGGAGAGCGCCGCGATGGGGCTGTCGGTGCCCATCGAGCCGATGGGCTCGGCGCCGGTGCGGGCCATCGGCGTGAGCAGGACGCGCAGCTCCTCCTCCGTGTAGCCGAAGGTCTGCTGGCGGCGCGTGACGGACGCGTGGGTGTGGACGACGTGCTCGCGCTCGGGCAGGTCGGCCAGCTCGATGACACCGGCGTCAAGCCACTCGCCGTACGGGTGCTCGGCGGCCAGCGCGTCCTTGATCTCGTCGTCCTCGATGATGCGCCGCTCGGCGGTGTCGACGAGGAACATACGGCCCGGCTGGAGGCGGCCCTTGCGCACGATGCGGGCGGGGTCGATGTCGAGGACGCCGACCTCGGAGGACAGCACGACGAGGCCGTCGTCGGTGACCCAGTAGCGGCCGGGACGCAGACCGTTGCGGTCGAGGACGGCGCCGACCTGCGTGCCGTCGCTGAACGCGACACAGGCGGGGCCGTCCCAGGGCTCCATGATCGTGGAGTGGAAGCGGTAGAACGCGCGGCGGGCCGGGTCCATCGACGTGTGGTTCTCCCACGCCTCGGGCACCATCATCAGCACCGAGTGCGGCAGGGAGCGGCCGCCGAGGTGCAGCAGTTCGAGGACCTCGTCGAAGCTCGCGGAGTCGGACGCGTCGGGCGTGCAGACGGGGAAGACCTTCTCGAGCTGGTCCGGGCCGCCGAACAGGTCGCTCATGAGCTGCGACTCGCGGGCGCGCATCCAGTTGCGGTTGCCCCTGACGGTGTTGATCTCGCCGTTGTGGGCGACGAACCGGTAGGGGTGTGCGAGCGGCCAGCTCGGGAACGTGTTGGTGGAGAAGCGGGAGTGCACGAGGGCGATGGCGCTGGTCAGCCGCCGGTCGGAGAGGTCCGGGAAGAACGGCTCGAGCTGCCCTGTGGTGAGCATGCCCTTGTAGACGAGCGTGCGCGCGGAGAGCGACGGGAAGTAGACGCCGACCTCGCGCTCGGCCCGCTTGCGCAGCACGAAGACGAGCCGGTCGAGGTCGAGGCCGGTCCGCTCGCCGGCGGCGTCTGCGACGAACAGGTGGCGGAACGACGGCATCGTCTCGCGGGCCGCGGCGCCGAGGAGCTGCGGGGCGACGGGCACCTCGCGCCAGCCGAGGACGGTGAGGCCCTGCTCGGCCGCAATGGCCTCGATCCGGGCGGTCGCGGCGTCGGCGCCGGGGGCGTCGGCCGGGAGGAACGCCATGCCGACCGCATAGGCGCCGGCCGCGGGCAGTGCGAAGGGCACGGCCTCGCGGAGGAAGGCGTCCGGCACCTGCAGGAGGATGCCGGCTCCGTCGCCGGTGTCCGGATCGGACCCGGTGGCGCCGCGGTGTTCGAGGTTCCGCAGGACGGTCAGCGCCTGATCGACCAGCTCATGGCCGGCCTCGCCGGTGAGCGTCGCGACGAAGCCGACACCGCAGGCGTCGTGCTCGTCACGAGGGTCGTACATACCCTGTCGAACCGGGTGGGACGCGGAACGCATCGGCTCTCCCGTCGTCGTCTTGGCTTGTTGCTTGGCTCCGAGGGACGACGTTGGCCCTGGTTCATGCGTAAATTTTCGTGCAGGTTACACGATGTCCCGGTTCCCGGGAAGCGGATACTGGGGTCCGCCATACGGACTCGCGGCTGCGTCGCCGTGCCGGAATGGGCGGTTGTGCCCGCCTCGCACCTCGGAGTGAGGCGCGGATCACCGCTCGCGGGCCACCGGAGCTATTCCCGGTGACGCGGAGCCGAAACCCGCGGGAAACATTCTCACCGGGACGGATCGCCAGGACGCACAGCGCGCACGGCGCGCCCGTTATTCCCGCTTCGGGGGAAGTCTCCCCGGTGCATTTCTCCGGCAGTGGGCGGGATGCCCGGCGTGGGCGGAACGACCCGATCGGACGTGCGCCGCTACTCCAGCGCGGTGCCGAAGAGCGCGCCGAGCCCGTAGGTGACGCCGGCCGCCGCGGCGCCCAGGACGAGCTGCCGCAGCCCGCTGAACCACCACGGGCGGGCCGTCAGCCGGGCGACGACCGCGCCGCACAGGAAGAGCCCGACGAGCGCCACGGCGACCGCCGGCCACAGGGCCGTGGCGCCGAGCAGGTAGGGCAGGAGGGGCAGGACCGCGCCCACCGCGAAGGAGCCGAAGGACGAGACGGCGGCGACGGTGGGGGACGGCAGGTCGCCCGGATCGACGCCCAGCTCCTCGCGGGCGTGGATCTCCAGGGCCTGTTCGGGGTCGGCGGAGAGCTGGCGGGCGACCTCGCGGGCCAGCTCGGGCTCGACGCCGCGCCGGATGTAGACGTCGGTGAGCTCCGCCAGCTCGTCGGCGGGGTGCCGGCGCAGCTCCCGTCGTTCGACCTCTATCTCGGCCTCCACCAGCTCGCGCTGGGAGGCGACGGAGGTGTACTCGCCGGCCGCCATGGAGAACGCGCCGGCCGCGAGCCCGGCGAGGCCCGCGACCGCGACGGCGCGGGAGGACGCCGAGCTGCCGGCGACGCCGGCGATGAGGCCGAGGTTGGAGACCAGGCCGTCCATGGCTCCGAACACGGAGGGGCGGAGCCAGCCGCCGTTCACGTCGCGGTGGCTGTGGTGCGCTTCGGCGGAGACGGACACGGCAGGATCAGGCGGGCTTCACGGACGCCGGGTCGGCGTCGCCGTCCCCGGCTCCGGCCTTGGTCGCGGTGACGGTCTCGGCATCGGCCGGGGTGCCGTCGCCCTCCGGATCCCCCCGCTTCGCGAAGTCGACGGTCCGCTCCGTGCCCTCGGCGGTGTCCGCCGCCGGGTCGTCCGCCGCCCCGGCGGCACCGTCCGGCGCGTCGGTACCGGCGTCGGGCTCGACCGCCTCCTCACGGCCCGGCACCCGCCGGGCCGACACGACCAGGTAGACGACGGCCGCGGCGAAGACGAAGACGGACGTCCACTCGTTCAGGCGCAGGCCGAGGATGTGGTGCGCCTCGTCGATCCGGATGGACTCGATCCAGAACCGGCCGGCCGTGTACGCCGCGACGTAGAGGGCGAACGCCCGCCCGTGCCCGAGCCGGAACCTGCGGTCGGCCCACAGCACCAGCGCCCCCACGCCCAGGCACCACAGCGACTCGTACAGGAAGGTGGGGTGGAAGGTCCCGCTGTCGAGGCCGTTGTCGATCTCGACGGCCCACGGCAGGTCCGTGGGGCGGCCGTACAGCTCCTGGTTGAACCAGTTGCCCCAGCGGCCGATGGCCTGGGCGAAGGCGATGCCGGGGGCGATGGCGTCGGCCATGGGCGGCAGGGCGATGCCCCGGCGGCGGCACGCGACCCACACGCCGAGGGCGCCGCCGGCGATGGCGCCCCAGATGCCGATGCCGCCGTCCCAGATCTTGAACGCGTCGACCCAGTCGCGGCCCTCGCCGAAGTAGAGCTGGTGGTCGGTGACGACGTGGTAGACACGTGCGCCGACGAGCCCGGACGGGACCGCCCAGACGGCGATGTCGGCGACCGTCCCCTGCCTGCCTCCCCGTTCGACCCAGCGCCTGCCGCCGAGCCAGATGGCGAGGAAGACGCCGATGATGATGCACAGCGCGTACCCACGCAGCGGCAGCGGTCCGAGGTGGATCTCGCTCTCGCCGGGGCTGGGAATCGAGGCCAGGATCTCCATGGTGCCCCCGACGCTACCGTGCGGGGCGCCCGCGCGGTAATCCGCGGCCCCGCCCGGGGCAGCGCCGCCACGGGGCGCGCCCGTCGCGTCACCCGGAGTGCCGGATCGCCGGGCCGGGGCGGGCGGAAGGCGGTCAGAGACGGGCGAGGGCGCTGCACTCCTCCCCCGCCGGAGGCACGCCCTCACGGTCGTAGGGGTCGGTCGGGGGAGCGGTGTCCGCGGCGGCGTCGGGGCCGAAGCGCGGATTGAGGTAGCCGTCGGTCACGGCGCAGTCGTCGTTGCCCCGGTACACCTGCCATTGGAGCGGCCACACGGTCGCGGCGTGCCCGTCCGGGCGGGGAGCGGCGTGCACGGCGAAGTCGATGACGCGCCGGACGACGGCCCGGGTGGCGCGCTCGGAGCCGTCGGCCGCCCGCAGCGCGTAGACGAAGGTGTGGTCGGTGTGGATGATGGCGCCGCCGTCGGGCGCCGGTTCGGCCTCGGTGCGGCCCGCGACCTTGACGACATCGCCGAGCGTGCCGACGCGGTCCGGGTGGAATCGGCTGAGGAGCGCCGTCGGGTCGTGGTCGGGACCGGGGGCCGCGAGCGCCAGCTCCAGCCAGGCCGCGGCGTCGGAGGCGGGGTCGACGAGGGCGAGTGCCTCGTGCGGTGTCTCGCCGGCGAGGACGCCGGGGGCGAGATTGGTGCCGGCGAGGAAGGCGTGGATCAGGCGGACGGCCTCGTCCATCCGGGCCGCGGAGACACCGCCCACCGGCCCGGGGGGCGGCGCGTCGAGCCCGTCCCGGCCGTCGGCCCAGTCCGCGGCGGGCGTGCCGCGGAACGGCGCGTCGCGGGTGGGTCCCTCGGTCGCCGCCGGGGCGGCCGGCGCGTCCGGCGACGGGGTGACGGCCAGGGTGTCCGTGGCCGGCGGCCGGTCCGCGTCGGGGTCGGGCCGGTCGAGGACGAGCCCGGGCCGCAGGACGAGCGCGGTGATCGCGGCCGCGAGGAGCCCGAGGACCGGGCCGAGCCAGTCCGGCGGCCGCTTCCCCGTTCCGCCGTGCGCGCCGGTGGTCGGGGGACGCTTCGTCATCACGGCTGCACCTTCGTCGACGCACGGGGCCGGCACGCCCCGCCCATCGGCGGGGACCCGGGAGCAAGATCCTCCACGCCTTCACGTCTTCTCCGCAAGTCCGCCGCCGCACGGCCGGCCCGGCCCCGTCTCAGGCGCCGGCCAGCTCCTCGACGCGGGTGCGGAGGGTGTCGGGGGTCAGGGCCACCGACGCGTCGCTCCCGTAGATGTCCTCGCCGTCGAGGAGGACGGTGGGCGTCGCGTTGAAGTCGGACTGCATGAAGTCGGAGTTGACGCGGTTCACCCAGGAGTCGTGGGTGCCCTGCTCGACGCAGTCGCGGAAGACCGGGGTGTCCAGCCCCTCGATGTCGGCGGCCAGGTCGATGAGATGGTCCTTGTCGGCGAACGCGTCGTCCCGCTCGGACGGCTGGTGCGCGAAGAGCGTGTCGTGGTAGGCGGCGAAGGCGCCGGCGTCGCGGGCGCAGGCGGCGGCGTTGGCCGCGTTCTTGGAGCCGTCGCCGCCGATGTTGCCGTCGATGATGGAGACGGTGTGGTACTCGACGCGCAGGGATCCGGTGTCCGTCAGCTCGTGGATCGTGTCGCGGAAGGTCTGCTCGAACTGGCCGCAGGCGGGGCAGCGGAAGTCCTCGTAGACGGTGAGGGTGGCCGGGGCGTCGGTACGGCCGACGACGATCGGTTCGGCGGATCCGCCGCCGTTGTCGGCCTCGTCACCGCCGCCGGCGGCCACGACGCCGATGCCGGCCGCCGCGGCGAGGGCGACGACGGCGACGCCGCCGACCTTGACCGTGCGGGTCCGGCGCGCGCCGGCGGCCTCGCGTTCCCGTTCCGCCCGGAGCCGTTCCCGGGCGCTGCGCTTGCCTTCTCGGTTCTTCTCACTCACACCCGGGCCAACGAACAGGCGTCGGGCAGGACACGCTTCCGGCGGCAACCGGCGGGTCCGGTCGGCGGACTCCTGTCGAAGTGATGACAAGGTCCGCTCGGGCGGGGGTTCTGTCGTACCCATCACGTAGCGTGACGGCGTGAGTGTTTCTCATGGTGTCGGAGCTGCAGCGGCGGCCGTGCTGTTCGGCGCGGCTGCCTTGGTCGGCGCCGCCGTCAACGACGACAACGTGCTGCACATGCGGTGGCCGCCCGTGTCGGCACGCTGGGAGCCGCACTGGGGTCCCGGCACCCCCGTGGCCGTCGTGCTGGCGGTGCTGCTCGTGCTCTACGCGCTCGGGGTGGCGCGGCGGTTGCGGTGGCGGTGGATACCGGTGGCCGCCTGGGCGGCGTCGATGGCCTGGATCTGGGCGCTCGCGCTGGTGGACGGCCTGCACCGGGGCGTCACCGAACGGCTCGCCACCGGTGAGGAGTACGTGCCTGAGGTGGCGCGGATCGGCGACGTGGGCCACTTCCTGCGCACGTTCACCGATCACATCCCGCTGGGGGCGCCGGACAACTGGTCGGCGCACGTGGCGGGGCATCCCCCGGCGGCGACGCTGACGTTCGTGGTGCTGGACCGGGTGGGGCTCGGGGGCGGTGCGTGGGCCGCGGTGTTCTGTGTGACGACGGGGGCGAGCGCGGCGGCGGCCGTACTGGTGGCCGTGCGGGCCGTGGCGGGCACGGCGCTCGCGCGCCGGGCGGCGCCGTTCGTCGTCGTCGCGCCCGCCGCGGTGTGGCTCGGGGTGTCGGCGGACGCCTGGTTCGCCGCGGTCGGGGCGTGGGCGGTGGCGCTGCTCGCGCTCGCTGCGACGGGCGCGGTGCGGGCACCGTGGCTCGCGGCGCTCGGGGCCGGGGTGTTGTCCGGGCTCCTGCTGTACCTGTCGTACGGGCTCGCGCTGTTGGCGGTCCCGGGCGCGGCCGTGCTGGTCCTGGCCCGGACATGGCGGCCGCTGCCGTGGGTGGTGCTGGGCGTCCTGCCGTGGGTGGTGGGGTTCACGGCGGCGGGCTTCTGGTGGTTCGACGGCTGCTCGACGCTGGTGGAGCGGTACTACCAGGGGGTCGGCGGTGAGCGCCCGTACTGGTACTTCGTGTGGGCGAACGTGGTGGTGCAGGTCCTCACGGTGGGTCTCGCCACGTCGGCCGGGCTCGGCCGTCTCGCCTGCGCGGGGCGCACGGAGTGGCGAACGGGGCGGCGGGCCGGGCTGATCGCGCTGGTGGGCACGGCGTGCGTCGCGCTGCTCGTGGCGGACCTGTCGGGCATGAGCAAGGCCGAGACGGAGCGGATCTGGCTGCCGTTCGCCGTGTGGCTGCTGCCGGTCTGCGCGCTGCTCCCGGACCGCGGCTCCCGGTGGTGGCTCGCGGCGCAGGCCGCGCTGCCGCTCCTCGTGAACCACCTGCTGGTGACCCGGTGGTGAGCGGCGGCGGGTCGGGACCTCCGCTGGGGACGCCGTGGGCGGTGCTCGTACTGCTCCTCGGCCCGGTGAGAACGGCGCAGTGGTACCCGTGACCGTCCCCCTTCCGAGCGGTGCGTCGGGTGCGGCCTGCCCGGCCGTGAATGCATGCGAACCCCACCGGTCCGTCCCGGCGGCCAGCAGTTCGTCCACGATCGGGAGCCGACGGACCCGGCTCCTCCGTCACCGGGACGCGCGGTCACGTCATACCGGCCACCGTACGGGCGCGGGGCGGCCCCTCAGCGCTCGCTGCGGTCGGCCGCCGGCTGCTCCCACGGGACGCTGAGCCACGGGCTGTCCTGCTCGGTGGACAGCAGGCGGTGGGCGTCCCGCATCTCGGTGTACCAGTCACCGAACTCCTCGCTGTCGAAGTGGAGGCAGCGGCCGAGGACGTACCCGGCGGCGAAGTCCGACCAGGACCGGTGCACCTGGCGGGCGGCGGCTCCCGAGCGCAGCAGCAGCGTCTCCGCCTCGGCCGGGGTGGCGAAGCCCGCGCCGACGCCCCAGCGGGCCACGCCCGAGGCGCGTCCGATGTCCCACGCGGCGACGGACCTGACGCACTCGTCGGCGGCGAGCAGCCCGTCCGCGCGGAACCGCGCCTCGTAGCGGAGGACACGGCCGATGAGCTGCTGCACGAGGCCGAGGTCCGCGTCGAGGTCGAAGCCGGGCGGCCGGCCCGTCTCGTCGACGACCTCGGCGGTGCGGGAGACGATGACGCGCTCCGCCGTCTCGCGCCACTGGACCGCCCCCGGCATCCGGCCGGACTCCAGGATCATCGCCTGCCGCACGCGCAGCACGTACTCCCAGGCGGGGGGCAGGATCTCGCAGCGCAGGAGCCGTCCGGCGGTCTCCTGCCACTCGCGGCGGGAGCCGACGCCCCACCAGCGGCGCAGCAGCTTCCTGGCCTCGGAGTAGCCGCTGCTCTGCCAGCCGAGCTGATTCCACAGGAGGCCGTTGTGCACGAGCATGAGGGCGTCGCAGGCCATGCCGTGCGCGAGCGGGCCGGAACGGGGACCCTGCCAGAGGGTCTTGAGCCGCGGCTCGGGGGCGGCCGTCCGCGCGAGCTTGCGCCAGCGGCGCGGGGCGGCGGGGAGGAACGTCTCCAGGGGGGTGCCCGGGTTGACGGCGAGCCAGCGGGCCGGGCGGGGCCAGCGCCGGGCGAGGAGGGCGAGTTCAGTGCGTTCGTGGACGCGGCGTGCGGTGGGGGCGGTCAGCATGCCCCGGGTGTAGACGGGCATCGCCGGCCCCTTGAACCGGGGGTCGGTGAAGGGGATGAAGCGGACGCCGCCGGTGGCGTCGGCGATCTCGCGGGAGACGGGCAGGAACAGGTCGGTGCCGGACAGGAGCGCGAAGTAGGCGGACCAGTCCTCGGCGAGCGCGGCCTCGTACAGTGCTGCCTCGACCGCCGAAGGCGGCTGCCACGGTATGCCCTCCGCGGCCCCGTCGGTGCCCATGGGTCCCGACTGTACCGGAACGCGGCGCGCGGCCGCGTTCCGGTCTTCCCGTGCGGGAACGGGTGGTCAGCCGGTGCGGCGGGTGCCGGCGGCCAGGTCGGCGGCCAGCGCGCGGACGCCCGCGGGGGCGGCGGCCCGGTCGTCACCGGCCTCGTCGTACCGGCGGATGAACGCCGTTCCGACGATCACGCCGTCCGCGAAGGAGGCGACCTCCGCCGCCTGTGCGCGGTCGGAGACACCGAGGCCGACGCACACCGGCAGATCCGTCACGCCCTTGGTGCGGCGCACGAGGTCGGCCGCCCGGTCGCCCACCGAGGCGCGCAGGCCGGTGATGCCCATGACGGACGCCGCGTACACGAAGCCGCTGCCGGCCGCCGTGACGGCCCCGAGCCGCTCGTCCCGCGTGCTCGGCGCGACGACGAAGACGGTGGCGAGGCCGTGTTCGGCGGCGGCCTTGCGCCACTCGGCCGACTCCTCG
Organism: Streptomyces sp. RFCAC02; assembly: GCF_004193175.1. Lineage (NCBI taxonomy): Bacteria > Bacillati > Actinomycetota > Actinomycetes > Kitasatosporales > Streptomycetaceae > Streptomyces > Streptomyces sp. RFCAC02. Next base: position 1,060,718 of record NZ_SAUH01000001.1, read on the forward strand.
ACGGGCAGGTCGGGCAGGATGCAGCCCGCGCCGCCCACCGCGGCCAGTTCCCCGGCGAAGCGGGCGGCGCCGTAGCGGTCGACCGGGTTCCAGTACGTCATGCACAGGACGGGAACCCCGGTCCTGCGGTGGACCTCCCCGACCGTGCGGATCACGTCGGCGATCCGGACGCCGCCGCGCAGGGCCACGACGTCCGCGTGCTGGATGACGGGGCCGTCGAGCACCGGGTCGCTGTACGGCAGGCCGATCTCGATGACGTCGCAGCCGCCCTCGGCCATGGCGACGGCCGCCTCGATGCCGTCGTCCACGGTCGGGTAGCCGGCCGGGAAGTAGCCGATCAGCGCGGCGCGGTCCTCGGCGCGGGCCGCGGCCAGGGCGGCGGTGAGTCCGCGCTCGCCCGGCAGGGGGGTGGTGGGTCCGGTGCCGGCGCCGCTCATCGGCCGTTCTCCTCGTCGTAGAGCCCGAAGTAGCGGGCGGCGGTGTCCATGTCCTTGTCGCCGCGGCCGGAGAGGCTGACGACGACGAGCCCGTCCTCGCCCAGCTCGCGGCCGACGGCCAGGGCGCCGGCGAGGGCGTGCGCGGACTCGATGGCCGGGATGATGCCCTCGGTGCGGGACAGCAGGCGCAGCGCCTGCATCGCCTCGTCGTCGGTGACGGCGAGGTACTCGGCCCGCCCGCTGTCCTTCAGGTGCGAGTGCTCCGGGCCGATGCCCGGGTAGTCGAGGCCGGCGGAGATGGAGTACGGCTCGGTGATCTGCCCCTCGTCGTCCTGCAGGACGTAGGACCGCGAACCGTGCAGGATGCCCGGCTCGCCGACGGTCAGCGTCGCAGCGTGCTCGCCGGACTCGACGCCGCGGCCGCCGGCCTCGCAGCCGATGAGCCGCACGCCGGTGTCCGGGATGAACGCGTGGAACAGGCCGATGGCGTTCGAGCCGCCGCCGACGCACGCCACCACGGCGTCCGGGAGACGGCCGGCGCGCTCCTGCACCTGGCGGCGCGCCTCGACGCCGATGACGCGCTGGAAGTCGCGCACCAGGGCGGGGAACGGATGCGGACCCGCGACCGTGCCGAAGAGGTAGTGCGTGTCGTCCACGGTGGCGACCCAGGCGCGGAACGCCTCGTTCACCGCGTCCTTGAGGGTGCGGCTGCCGGACGTCACGGGGATGACCTCGGCGCCCAGGATGCGCATGCGGGCGACGTTGAGCGCCTGTCGCTGCGTGTCGATCTCGCCCATGTAGATGGTGCATTCGAGACCGAGGAGGGCGCACGCGGTGGCGGTGGCCACGCCGTGCTGGCCGGCGCCGGTCTCCGCGATGACGCGGCGCTTGCCCATGCGGCGGGTGAGGAGCGCCTGGCCGAGCACGTTGTTGATCTTGTGGGAGCCGGTGTGGTTCAGGTCCTCGCGCTTGAGGAACACGCGGGCGCCGCCGGCGTGCCCGGCGAACCTCGGCACCTCGGTGAGCGGGCTCGGGCGGCCGGCGTAGTGCTGGAACAGGTCGTCCAGCTCGGCGGCGAACGCGGGGTCGTTGCGCGCCTTCTCGTACTCCGCGGCGACCTCGTCGACGGCGGCGCGCAGGGCCTCGGGGATGAACGTCCCGCCGAAGGCGCCGAAGTAGCCGCCGGCCGTGAAGGCCGTGGCCTCGGGATCGGGATGGAAGAAGCGTGCGGACATGGGTGGGCGATGCCTCCTGCTGAAGGGGTGCTGACCGTGTGGGGACGCGGTACGGACGGCGGCACGGACGGGGCGCGGCTGAACGCCGCGGATCACCCGTGCCGGTGGCCGTACGGGGTCAGCGCCATCGCCGCCCGTTGATCTGGCCGGGCTCGCACCCGATGTGGTAGCGCACCCGGCGGCCGAGGACCCGGCGGGCGGGCGCCCGGCAGCCGCGGGGCCTGGCCCCGCGCTCCAGGCACGCGAAACCGCCGCCCGCGCGGGGGCGGGCGGTCTCGCGGAGCCGGTTCGGCGTCGGCATGGCCCCGGTCAGCGGCCCTGCCGCAGCGCGGGGTGGGCGCCGGCCGCCACGAGGTCCGCCACGGCGGTCCTCGGGTCCCGGCCGGTGACCAGGGACTCGCCCACGAGGACGGCGTCGGCGCCGTCGTGGGCGTAGGCGATGAGGTCGTGCGGCCCGCGCACGCCGGACTCGGCGACCTTGACGATGTGGTCGGGGATCTCGGGGGCGACCCGGGCGAAGGTGGAGCGGTCCACCTCCAGCGTCTTCAGGTCGCGGGCGTTGACGCCGATGACGCGGGCGCCGGCGTCCACCGCGCGGTCGACCTCGTCCTCGTCGTGGACCTCGACCAGGGGCGTCAGGCCGATGGACTCGGCGCGCTCCACGAGGGACACGAGGGCGTCCTGCTCCAGCGCGGCCACGATCAGCAGCACGATGTCGGCGCCGTGCGCGCGGGCCTCCCAGAGCTGGTAGGAGGTGACGATGAAGTCCTTGCGCAGCAGCGGCGTGTCCACCCGGGCGCGGACGGCTGCGAGGTCGTCCAGGGATCCGCCGAAGCGGCGGCGCTCGGTCAGCACGGAGATCGCGGCGGCGCCGCCCGCCGCGTAGTCGGCGGCGAGAGCGGCCGGGTCGGCGATGGCGGCGAGGGCGCCCTTGGAGGGGCTGGAGCGCTTGACCTCGCAGATGACGGCGACGCCGTCGCCCCTGAGGGCGGCCACCCCGTCCCGCGCGGGCGGCGCGGCGGCGGCCCTGGCCTTGAGGTCGTCCAGGGCGACGCGGCCCTGGCGCTCGGCGAGGTCGGCACGGACTCCGTCGATGATCTCGTCGAGCACACTCATGCGACGGGTCCTTTCGGTCGAGGGGGCTGCGCGGCCTGTCGGGGGCCTGACACAGGCATCGGACACATCGATGGTATCCGGCCGCCGGGGCTGCCCCCGCCCCCGGCGGCCGCCCCGGCCGTCAGGGGGTCAGGAGGGCGCCGGGGGGCAGGTTGCGCAGCACCGTGAAGAGCACGGCGACGGCGGCCGCCCCGCGCAGGAAGGCGCGCGGTGACGGAGCGGAGGGGAGCACTCTGCCGCGTGCCGCGTATGTGACGAAGGAGACTGCGGCGGCCACGCATCCGGCGACCAGCAGGGCGTTGCACCTGAGTGCGGTGAGCGGGTCCCCGTGCAGCAGCGCGTGGGCGCCGCGCAGGCCGCCGCAGCCCGGGCAGTACAGGCCGGTGAGGGCCAGGACCGGGCAGGCGGGATGGCGGCCCGGGACGGTGGGATCGGCGAGGGCGATCCAGCAGGACGCCGCGATGACGGCGGCGAGCGCGACCGTCAGGGACGCGAGCCGCCGCGGGAGGGGCGGGACGGGGGGCGGTGACTCCACCCGCCCAGGATCGGACCGGCGCGCGCCCCGGCGGGGCGGACACACCGGCCGCGGGTCGCCCGCACCCGGGGAGCGGCGCGGGGTGCGGGCGGCGGACGGCGTGTCAGCGGGCGGCGGCGGCCTGCTCCTGCACGTCCTCGTCGGTGGCGGCGCGGCCCTCGGTCAGGGCGTCGCTGTGCCGGCCGGTCTTCTCCGCCTCGACCGCGCGGGCGGCCGCGTGGCCGTGCTGCCCGTCCTCGACCTGCTGCTGGCCGTAGCCCATGACGCGCAGCACGAGACCCGCGAGCGCGGCGATGGCGAGGATCACGCCGGAGGCCACGACACCCCAGGGCTGGGCCTGGATGATGAAGTAGCTGCCGGCGCCGAACCCGATGAAGGCGATCACGACACCGGTCCAGGCGGCAGGGCTGTTGCCGTGGTGGTACTTGTCCGCCATTTCTGATAATCCTCCTGGCTCAGGAATCGTGGATGTCCGATGAACAACACCCACGGTCCATTGTGGCAGCCGCGTCCGGAACGCCCGGACGGGGTCCGAAGTCCCGTATCAGGTCGGGTCCTCGCCGCGGTCGAGGGCGCGCCAGATGTTCTCCGGCCGGTCGGGGTCGCCCGCCGGACGGGGCACACGGCGGGCCGTGCGCGCCGTGCGCCGGCCACCGCGCTCGTAACGGCCGGACATGGCGGGCCACTGCGTGCCGTAGCTCAGCGCCAGCAGGCCCGCGCAAAGCAGCAGCAGGCCTCCCAGCGCCGACACCCACGGCCAGCCGGTGTGGCCCACGCCGGCGACGGCCGCCTCCGTGAGCCCGATCACCTCGCCCGCGTGCCGCTCCAGGGCGTCGGTGTCGCCCGCGCCGAGCAGCGCCGCGCCGATCGCGCCCGCGCCGCTGAGCGCGAGGACCGCGGCGACGACGACACGGCCGGCGCCGCGCACCGCGAACACGGCGACCAGCGCGGCCAGGCCGACGAGCGCCAGAGCACTGGGCACGCCGGAGACCGCGCTGCCGCTCGCGGAGACGGGCAGGCTGACGCCGCTGTTCGAGGCGTCGCCGCTGCTCCAGGTCTGGCCCGCGGCGATCAGGACGAGCGCGGCACCGGCCGCGCCGCTGAGCAGCGCGCCCGCGAGCGCGCGGCGCGGTGCACTCGACGTCCTCTGACTGTCGCCGCCGGCGGGGTCACGCTTCACCCCTCCACGCTACCGCGCAGCTTCCCGGCCGCGGCGACCGCCCTGAGAACGGCTGACGCCTTGTTGCGGCACTCGGTGTCCTCGGCGGCCGGGTCGGAGTCGGCGACGACGCCGGCGCCCGCCTGGACGTAGGCCGTGCCGTCGCGCAGCAGCGCGGTGCGGATGGCGATGGCGGTGTCCGCGTCGCCGGCGAAGTCGAGGTAGCCGACGCAGCCGCCGTACACGCCGCGGCGGGTCGGCTCCAGCTCCTCGATGATCTGCAGCGCCCTCGGCTTCGGCGCCCCGGAGAGGGTGCCGGCGGGGAAGCAGGCGGTGAGGGCGTCGAAGGCCGTGCGGTCCTCGGCGAGGCGGCCGGTGACGGTGGACACGATGTGCATGACGTGGCTGTAGCGCTCGACCGACATGAAGTCGACGACCTCGACGGTGCCGGGGGCGCAGACGCGGCCGAGGTCGTTGCGGCCGAGGTCGACCAGCATCAGGTGCTCGGCGCGTTCCTTCGGGTCGGCGAGCAGCTCCTCGCCGAGCGCGGCGTCCTCCTGCGGGGTGGCACCGCGCGGGCGGGTGCCGGCGATGGGGTGCAGCAGGGCGCGGCCGTCGGTGACCTTGACGAGCGCCTCCGGGCTGGAGCCGACGACGTCGAAACCGCTCCCGCCGTCACCGTCGCCGGCGAACCGGAAGAGGTACATGTACGGGCTGGGGTTCGTGGCGCGCAGGACCCGGTAGACGTCGAGGGCGGGGGCGGCGCACGGCATCTCGAAACGCTGGGACGGGACGACCTGGAACGCGTCGCCGGCCCGGATGTACTCCTTGACCGTCTCGACGGCCGACCGGTAGGCGGCACCGCCCGACCGCGCGGTGAACGGCGGCAGTTCGGACGGCGGGAGGACGGCCGGCGGCGCGGCGGGCGCGGGGCGGGAGAGGTCGGCCGTCATCGCGTCGAGACGGGCGACGGCGTCGGCCCACGCCTCGTCCACGCCGGTGGCCAGGTCGTTGTGGTTGATGGCGTTGGCGATGAGGAGGACCGTGCCGTCGCGGTGGTCGAGGACCGCGAGGTCGGAGGCCAGCAGCATGGTCAGCTCGGGCAGGCGCAGGTCGTCCTCGGCGCTGTCGCCGACCGACTCAAGGCGGCGGACGATGTCGTAGCCGAGGTAGCCGACCATGCCGCCGGTGAAGGGCGGCAGTTCGGGGTCGCGCGGGGTGTGCAGGGCGCGCAGCGTCTCCCGGAGGACGTGCAGCGGGTCGCCGTCGGTGGGGACGGAGACGGGCGGGGTACCGAGCCAGTGGGCGCGTCCGTCGCGGACGGTGAGGGCGGCGGAGCTGCGGACACCGATGAACGAGTAGCGGGACCAGGTGCGGCCGTTCTCCGCGGATTCGAGGAGGAACGTGCCGGGCCGCTCGCCGGCGAGCCTGCGGTACAGCGCGATGGGGGTGTCGCCGTCTGCGAGGAGCCGGCGGGTGACCGGGATGACCCGGCGGTCCTTGGCGAGCACCCGGAAGCGGTCGAGGTCCATGGGCGGTCAGCCTACTGTGCCGGGGCGGGCGCGCCGTCGGCCAGCGGGAGCGAACCGGCGTCGAAGCAGGTGCGGTCGCCGGTGTGGCAGGCGCCGCCGACCTGGTCGACCTTGACGAGCACGGTGTCGCCGTCGCAGTCGAGCGCGACGGACTTGACGTACTGCACGTGGCCGGAGGTGTCGCCCTTCACCCAGTACTCCCGGCGGCTGCGGCTCCAGTAGGTGCAGCGGCCGGTGGTGAGCGTGCGCCGCAGGGCCTCGTCGTCCATCCAGCCGAGCATGAGCACCTCACCGGTGTCGTACTGCTGGGCGATGGCGGCGACGAGCCCGTCCGCCGTCCGCTTGAGGCGGGCGGCGACGGCCGGGTCGAGAGCGGGGGCGTCGGACATGCCCCCCATTCTGCCGTGCCCGGGGCGGCGGCCCGGGCGCAGCGTACCGGGCCGCGGGGGTGCCCAGCGTCTACAGTTGCGGCATGTCTACCCATGCCAAGCGTGAACGTCTGCTGCTCGCCGAACTCTTGGAGAACGCGGGACCGGACGCCCCCACCCTGTGCGAGGGCTGGCGGACCCGTGACCTGGCCGCGCACCTGGTGGTGCGGGAGCGGCGGCCGGACGCCGCGGGCGGACTGGTGATCAAGCCCCTGGCGGCCCGGGGCGAGCGGGTGCGGAACGAGTTCGCCGCCCGGCCGTACGACGAGCTGGTGCAGTTGTTCCGCGGCGGGCCGCCGCGGGTGTCGCCGTTCTCGCTGAAGCAGATCGACGAGGCGGCGAACACGGTGGAGTTCTTCATCCACGGCGAGGATGTGCGGCGAGCCGGCACGGACTGGGCACCGCGCGAGATCGACACCGTCTTCGCCACGACGCTGTGGCGGCGCCTGGAGACGGCCGGCCGGATCATGGGCCGCCGCTGCCCCGTCGGCCTGGTGCTGCGCCGCCCCAACGGGCAGACCGTCGTCGCGCACCGGGGCGCGCCCGTCGTGACGGTCACGGGGGACACGGCCGAGCTGCTCCTGTACGCCTCGGGGCGCCAGGACTCGGCGAGGGTCACGGAGGAGGGCGACCCGGGCGCCGTCGCGCAGGTACGGGCGGCCCGGCTCGGGCTCGGCTGACGTCCGGCGCCCTCCCGCTCCCCCGCTCCCCGCGCAACGCCCGCGCCGCCGGCTCACACCGGGCGGCGCGGGCGTCGTGCCGTGCCGTGCGCCGGCCGGTCGGCGCTCGACCGACGGTCCGTCACACGTTCGGTGTGCCGGGGGTGTTGACATAGCCGGCCGGCCCGGGCGACTCTTCCGGCGACCCCGGGAACGTGCGTGCCGCCCGGGCGCCAGCTGTGAATGAATCGATTCACGGCCTCCGTACCCAGCACACGGGAGTGATGGATGGCAGGACTCCGCAGAGCCGCAGCTACCCTCCTGGCCGGCCTGGTCTCGGCCGTGGCCGCCGCCGTCGCGCTGCCGGGCACCGCAGCCGCGGCGGACGCAGGACCGACGGTCTACATCGCGAGCGACTCGACCGCCCAGACGTACACCGACGCCTACGCCCCCCAGACCGGCTGGGGCCAGGTGATCGACCGCTTCTTCTCCGACGACGTGACGGTCGCGAACCACGCGATCGGCGGGCGCAGTTCCCGCTCGTTCGTCGAGCAGGGGCGGCTGCAGACGATCCTGGACCGGATCCAGCCGGGCGACTACCTGTTCGTGCAGTTCGGGCACAACGACGCCTCGTCCACGATCCCGGACCGCTACACGCCGCCGGACGACTTCAAGGAGTACCTGCGCGACGACTACATCGCCGGTGCCCGCGCCCGCGGCGCCACTCCGGTGATCATCACACCTGTCTCGCGCCGGGACTACGCCGCGGCGACGGGCCTGTTCAACGTGTCCTTCCCCGCGTACGTGCAGGCGGCGACCGAGGTCGCGCGGGAGGAGGGCGTCCCGCTGATCGACCTGTCGGCGTCGAGCCGCGCCTACCTGGACTCGATCGGCCCCGAGGCCGCGAAGGACGTCTTCCTGCACACCGATCCGGGCGAGTACCCGAACCGTCCGGACGGCACCGCCGACAACACCCATTTCCAGACCTACGGCGCGCTGCAGATGGCCCGCCTCATCGCACGCGAGGCGGCGTCCGAGGGGCTTCCGCTGTCCGCGCACGTCCTCGACACGGTCTCCGACGTGTACGACTTCGGCCACTCCGGCTCCCCCGTCGCGTCCTCCTACACAAGCGTCACCGCGTCGACGGCCTACACGGCGCAGCGCGGGTACGGCCTGGCGGACCACAGCGGGGCGATCGAGCGTGACCGCGGCACGGCGATGAACGCGCTGGACCGGGACTTCGTGGCCCGTTTCAACGCCCCTTACGCCTTCCGCGCGGATGTCCCCGACGGCGTCTACGACGTGCGGGTGTCGGCGGGCGACGCCGGCGGTTCGGCCCGGACGAACGTCACCGCGGAGGGGACCGTCTCCGGCCGCCTCGCTCCCTCCTCCGGGACGGCGATGTCCCTGACGCTGAGCGGCGTCACGGTGACGGACGGACGGCTCGACCTCGCGGTGTCCGGCGAGACCGGGCACCTGAACGCCGTGGAGATCCTGCCCGCGGCCTGACCCGAGACCGGTCCGGGCGCCCACGGCCCCCAACACCCCGCGGGGCGCCCGGACCTTCCACCGGCCGGCCGTCTCCCCGGGCGCACCGGCACGGCATCCGCCCCGCGTCGCACACCGCGCGGGGGCGGACGCGTCCCCGCGATCGCGGCGGGGCGGAGAAGACGCAGGGACCGGAAGAAGCGGATGAAGCAGAAGGAGCCGGAGGCCGGGCCGGAGCCGAGAAATCGAAGAGTCATACCCACGTAACGCTGAGTGACGGTCGATGGTTCCCGAGCGTCCCGGCGCTCCGTCCGAGGGGGGTCCGTCCGGCGGTCGCGCGGTCAGCGGGCCTTCGGGGCGGCCTCCCTGAAGCCCGCCGGTCTCCCCCGGCCGGCGCCGGGGTCCCCCCTCCCGCGCCCCACCGCGCCCCGCCCGGCGAGTGGGACGTCGGGCGCCGCCAGGAGCACCGCGATCGCCAGCAGCCCGGCGGCACCGCCGGTCCAGGCGACGGCCGCCCCCGCGGACGCCGCGCCGGTCCCGCCCCCGGCCAGCGACTGGGCGCACGCGAGCCCGCACGCGCCCCCCAGTTGCTTCGCCAGCGCCGCGCCGGCCGTGGCCGTACCCATGTCGGCCGGGGGCACGGCACTCTGCGTCGCGATGGTGAGTCCGCCCATGAACGGCCCTGTGCCGAGCCCCGCGACGAACAGCCACGCGCCGCACAGGAGCATCGGCGTACCGTCCCCGAGAGCGAGGAACGGCAGGGTGCCGGCCGTCAGCAGGACCGCCCCCGTGAAAAGGGCCGGGCGCGCGCGGCCCTGCCGGACGACGACGGCCGCCGTGATCCGGTTCCCGGCGGTCATGCCGATGAGGTAGGGCAGCAGCAACAGGCCGGACACCGTGGCGGAATGGTCGCGCACGTGCTGGAAGTACAGCGGCAGGAGGATGCCCACGGGCATCGCCCCGAGCTGCGCGAGGAGGCCGGCCGTCAGCAGGGACGCGTAGGCGCGGTGGCCGAAGAGGCGCAGCGGCAGGACGGGGACTGCGGCGCGCCGCTCGACGGGGACGAGGACGGCGAGCAGCAGGAGACCGGTCAGCAGGCTCCCGGCGACCGCGGGATCCGTCCAGCCGCGGGAGTGACCGGGACCCGCGTCGCCCTTGATGCTGAACGCGACCAGCACGAGCGAGATGCCGCCGGCGAGCAGGAGCATGCCCGTGGCATCGAGGCGGCCGGACGGGCGCGCCGCCGCCCGGTACGGGGGCAGGGCGGCGGCGAGGACGGCGATGACGACGGCGCCCACGGGCAGATTGAGCCAGAAGGCCCAGCGCCAGCCGGCGTTGTCCGCCAGCAGGCCGCCGACCAGGGGGCCGCCGACCATGCCGAGGACCATCATCGCCGCCAGCGCGGTCTGCATGCGGACGAGTCCCGCCGCGCGGTCGGGCGGGTACAGGTCCCGCATGACAGCCATACCCAGCACCAGGAGCGATCCGCCGCCCAGCCCCTGGACCGCGCGGGCCGCGATGAGGAACGGCATGCTCTGCGCGCATCCGCAGGCGAAGGAGCCCGCGAGGAAGAGCGTGAGCCCGGCGATGAGCAGTGGACGGCGGCCGTACAGGTCGGAGTAACGGCCCCAGGCGGGCACGGCGGCCGACGACGTCAGCAGGTAGGCGGTGACGAGCCACAGGTACCAGCCGTCGTCGCCGCCCAGTTCGGTGGTGATGCGGGGCAGGGCGGTACCGACGACCGTGCCGTCGAGCATGGCGAGGAAGACGCAGGCGAGGAGCGCTGCGGTGATGGCCGTACGGCGGCGCCCGGAGAGCGTGCCGTACGCGTCGGGGCTGGTCATCCGGCGTCCCCGGCGAGGGCGCCGTGGAGGAAGAGGTCCACGATCTCGCCGGTGGTCAGGGGGTCGGGGGCGCCGCTGCGGCCGGCCGGGACGAGGAGCATCTGGAAGGCGTCCGCGAGGCGTTCCGGTGCCAGGCGGAGCCGGTCGGCGTCGGGGGCGAAGAGGGCGGCGAGCGCGGCGCGCGGCGCGGCGAAACCCGCCTCGCGGTCGGGGAGCGCGCCGCCCTTGCCGGGCGCGGGACGGCTCATGGTGCCGGCGGTGGCGGCGAGTGCGCCGATGACGGCGCCCATCCGCTCCATGCGGGCGCGCATGACCTCGGCCGCCTCGTGCAGGCGCGCGTGCAGGGGCTGGTCGGTGTCGATGGCAGTGAGGTGGGCGACCAGATCGTCGGGGCGTACGGCCTCGGCGAGGCAGGCGGCGAGGATGGCGTCCTTGTCGGGGAAGACGCGGAAGACCGTGCCCTCGCCGATGCCGGCGGCACGGGCGATCTTCGCTGTGGTCACGGAGGCGCCGTACTCGACGACGAGGGGAAGGGCCGCGGCGACGATCATCGCGCGGCGCTGGTCGGGGTCCATGGCGGGCGCGCGACGGCGCGCGGGGGTGTCGTTCACACCCCCGACGATACGGAGTGAGTACTCACTCCGTCAATGCCCGGCCGGACGCCCGCTCAGACCCGGCCGTCCCCCTTGCCCATGCGGTTGAGTTCGCTGAGCCGGTTGGCGCGGCGGACGGCCTCCCTGAGCAGGTCGGCGGGGTCGGGCGGCTGCGGCGGCTCTCCGGCCGATGCGGGTCGGGGAGTTGCGGTCGCGGACACGTGGTGCGCCTTTCGGTCGTTCTCGGCTCCGTGAACCTAACGGGGCGGTGTCCGGAACTCAACGTTCGATCGGTCTCCCGTACGTTGCGACTTCATCGCGATGTCGCCCGCCGGCGGCGCGCGCGGTCCGGCAGGTGACCCGCAGCGGCTGTCAGTGGCCTGTGTCAGGCTGACGGAGACGGACGGTTCCGGCCCGACGGGGCGGCCGGGCGAGGGACGGGGATGATGGCGATGAGCGGAGGCACGGGCGCGCCGGCGGAGGCGCTGCCGCGCACGGTGGCGGAGGCCGAGCGGTGCGAGCAGGAGGGGCGCCCCCTGCGCTTCCTCTTCTTCTGGGGCCACCGGCCGCCCCGCGACGGCGGGGTGGGCGCCGGCTGCCTGAGCCAGTGGTGGGAGGCGCCGTTCGAGGAGGACGGGCATGTCTTCCGCACCGCGGAGCACTACATGATGGCGCACAAGGCATGGCTGTTCGGGGACGGGGAGATCGCCGGCGAGGTGCTGGCCGCGGGCCACCCCGGGGAGGCCAAGCGGCTCGGCCGCCGGGTGCGCGGCTTCGACGAGGAGAGCTGGGAGCGCGAGCGGTACGGGATCGTCGTCCGGGGGAACGCGGCCAAGTTCCGGCAGCATCCGCCGCTGCGCGCCTTCCTCACCGGGACGCGGAAGTGCGTGCTGGTGGAGGCCAGCCCGGTGGACCGGGTCTGGGGCATAGGTCTCGCCGCCGGCGACGAGGCCGCGGCCCGGCCCTCGCGCTGGCGCGGTCTCAATCTGCTCGGTTTCGCCCTCATGGACGTGCGGGATCTCCTCGCGGCGGGCTGAAGGGCCGCCTCCCGGCGCCCGCGTCCGTCAGCGGGCGGTGGGGCCGTCCGCCGGGCCGCCGCGCATCCTCGACCAGTAGAGGCGCTGTGCGAGCAGAGTCACGGTGCCCGCGATCACGATGCCGAGGAGGTTGACCCCGAGCTGGGTCATGGACCCCGCGGCGTCCGAGACATGGCCGTAGGACAGCGCGAGCGCGGCGTGCCCGGCGGCCGGCACGGTGGTCACGGAGATGGCGACGCCGACGAGCGCGGCCGACTTGGCGGAGGTCAGCGAGATCACGCCGGCCGCTCCGGCGAGCAGCGCCACGACGAACGACATGGCGTCCGGCTGCCAGACGAACTCGACCATGGGATGCGGCTGCGTGAACCTGTCGTCCGAGAACAGCCCCAGCGCGGTCATCAGCAGCGCGAAGCAGCTCGTGAGCAGCATCGCCACCGGGAAGCCGATGACGAGCGCCAGCAGGGAGCGGAGTCCGAGGCGCGGCCGGCGGGCCACCAGCGAGGTGCACAGGCCCGCGAGGGGTCCGATCTCCGGCCCGACGACCATCGCGCCGACGATCAGGATCTCGCTGTCGAGCAGGACGCCGCAGGCCGCCAGCATGGTGGCGAGGGACAGGAAGGCGAGATACGTGACCGTGAGCCCGGACTCCTCGTCCGTCGCGTCGATCAGCGACTCCCATACGACGGCGTCGACCCCCGCGCCGGGTGCCTCGCGTTCCGCCCGGTCGGCGCGGCGCGAGAGCGAGAGATCGACGTGCTCGGCGGTGATCGCGCCGTCCGTGTCGAGGCCGAGTGCCCGCAGGCGGCCGAGCAGGCCGTCGGCCGCCTCGCGCGCCACGTCGCACAGCACGACATCGCCCGCCGGATCGATGCCCGCGCCGGGCAGGACGGCGAGATGCGCGGTGCCGACGGTGTCCCGCAGCAGGGCCACGACCTCGTCGGTGCGGTGTGCCGGGATGATGAGCCGCAGATGCAACATGCCCCGGAGCGTAGCGAGATCCCCGGACGTGAAACGCTTCGACGGTGATCGGCGACCGGGCCGCCCGGCCGGTGCGGGACGGCCGGGGGCGCGCCGCTGGGCGGTCACCGGCCCGCCCGCGTCCGCCGGTCCCCGCCCTCCCGGGAGGGCGGAAGCCGCACCCGCCACCGTGTCCGACCGCCTCGTTCCCCGGCCCGTCCGTCACCGGCGGCGGCCGGAGGAGCGGTGGCCCGGCGACCGACCCGGTGCCCTCGTACACCACAACCACCGGCCCCGCCCATGAGTCACAGAACCGTCATGCATGTCCCCTCCACCCTGACGCGTCTCCTCGGCGCCTCCGCCTACGCCTGCATCGCCTATGCGCTCGGGCTCGTGCTCTTCCGCCACGGGACGCCCCGCCCGCACCTCAACGTGATCGCCCTCATCGGCGCGGCCGCCGCCGCGACCTGCGGATGGATCATCGCCTCCCGCGCGGCACGGCAGCCCCCGGCGCCGTCGCCGCACCGGTCGCTGCACGGCGTCCCGCCACCGCCCCGCAGGCTGCCCCCGCCGCGCCCCGACTGGGGACCGGCCCTGAGCGCGGTGCTCACGGCCTGCGGTGTGCTCGCGGCCCTCGTGATCGGCATGCTGCCCAGCGGGGCGCAGGGCGCGGCGGTCAACGCCATCCAGCGCGCGGGCGCGGCCGTCGCGACGGGCGCGGTCGTGGAGCCGCCGCTGCACGTGGAGGACCAGCACATCACCTACAACCGCCGGCACGTCTACCGGTCCGACCTGGTCCTCCGGGTGGACACGCCCAGCGGCCCCCGCCGGCTGTTCGCCGAGGACGCCCGCACCGTGGCGCGCCCCGGCGTCGGGGAGGCGCACGCCGTCCTGTACGCGCCGTCCGCGCTGTCGCTCGGGGCGTTCGTGGACGAGCTGGAGACGGATCTGGGTCACTACCGGCAGGGCTGGGGGCTGCCGCCGTCGTGGACGCTGCTGCCGTTCCTGCTCGGCCTGGTGCCGTTCACGATCGTGACGGCGTACCGGCTCCTGGCGCGGCGGCTCGATCCGGCGAGCCGCGCGCTGCGGCAGGAGGCGCGCGGCGGCGGGGTGCGCGCCGCGCGGGTGACGATCGTCTCCGCCACACGCCGCCCGGACGACGGCCCGGGGCCGGTCCTGCTGCTGCGCACCGAGCGCGGCACACCGGTGCGGCTGGTCCCCCGGCTGCTCAACCGTCCCTCGGGTCCTGGCCGTTCGGGAGAGGCGCTGCTGTATATGGGGCAGGTCCTCGCGGGCGGGGACGCGTGGCTGTGCCTGCCGTCGCAACCGCGGTTCGCGGACTCCCATCCACCGGTCGTCGTCGTGGCGGACAACGGGCGCACGGTGTGGGCGCGGATCGACGCGGCGCAGGCCGGGGCACTGGCCGGGGAGACCGGCGACGGCGATGACGTCCGGCACGTGACCACGCGCGACGGCCGCTGGTGCGCCCCCGTACCGGTGCTCAGCACCTTCCGCCCGACGCTGGACCTGCCGAGGCTGGGGATGCTCGCGGCGGCGTTCGCGCTGCTGCTGCCGGACCTGCTGGGCACGCCCCCGTCGGTGGCGTCGTGGCTGCTGTGCGGCGCGGCGGCGGCACTGACCGGTGTGTCGGCGGCGTGGCCGGTGTGGTGGCACACGAGGCTGCGGCGCCGCGCCCGCGCGGTGTGAGCGTCCGGGGCGGCGCGTCTCACCGGCCGAACTCGGCCGCGTGGTCGGCGGCCCACCGCGCGAAGGTGCCGGCGGGCCGGCCGGTGAGCCGCTCGACGTGGTCGGTGACGCGGTCCGACGCCGGGCGGCGCTCAGCGGCCGCGATCAGCGCCGCCACCAGCCGCTCGGGGCGGCCGTCGGCGAGCAGCCGTTCCCCTGCGAGGCCGGCCGGGAGCGCGCGGAAGCGCAGCGGACGCCGGAGGGCGGCACCGAGCAGGGCGACCTGGTCGGCGCGGCCACGTCGCGTTCGTCCACGACGGCCGTGGGCGCCGCGTCCTGTCCCGACACCACGTCGCCCGCCCGGACCTGCGGCGCCCAGCCGCGTGGTGGAGGCCAGGGTGTCGGTGCGCAGCACTTCGGGCCGCAGACCGGCGTCCCGAAGCAGGGTCTCCATGTCCGCGTGCACGTGGGCCATGGGATCGGTCTGACGGACGGCCGCGTCGGTGACGGCGGTCGAGGAGAGGTGGACGACGCGGGGCGCCGCCGTGACGAGTTCGGCGATCAGGCCCTCGGCGGGGGCGGCGTCGGGCAGGGGCCGGACGAGGAAGACGGCATCGACGCCCGTGAGGGCGGCGCGGACGGCGGCGCGGTCGGTCAGGTCGCCCACCGCCGGACCGGTCTCCGGCTGGTGACCAGTCCGGCGGTGCAGGAGGCGTCGCACGCATGCACCTCGCGCGAGGAGGCTGTGTCCTGAGGCATTGGGAGGACGCCGGAGCACTTTCCGTGCGTCGCGAGGAGAACGGTCACCGCGTCTTCGACGACGACGCCATGGACCGGGCGCGCACCGTGCTGAGACTGCGGCGCGTCGGGCTCTCCCTGCCCGGGATCACCGCCGCCATGTCCCCGGAGAAGTCGGCGGCGCAGGCGGCCGTGCGGCGCACGATCGCCACCTGGAGCGGGGAGATCGACCGGAGGCGGCAGCGCGGACCGCGCGGCGTTCGTCCGCGAGGTGTGACGCCGACGGCGGCACCGGAGGGCGGTGGGCCGGAACACCTCGTGGGCTCCTGCGCAGTTCGCGGAAGCGAGGAGAGAGGCGGCGGAGCCGGGGGCGACCGGCAGGCGTGACGGCCCGACCGGGCATTCGCCGCGGCCGACGGCGAGCGCCGACCGGCCGACGCCCCCTCCCCCGCCCCGGGCGCGGCCGAAACCCGCGGCGGCTCCGCGCATGTGTACGGACGGACCGGGGCCGCCGCCGGCGGGACGGTCGCACGTGCAATGCGCCGACGCGCGGCAACGCCCGCGCCATGCAGACCCCTTGACGCCCCGACGGAGGCGTTGGAACACTCCACCCCGCGATCGCAAGCGCTTTCAACGGTGACGTGGACCCCTCGAATGAATCGATTCACTCACCGTTCTCATCCGTTCATCACCGGATATAGGAGGCATGCGTGCACCCGACCACGGCCGACACCGGCCCGCCCCGCCGCCGCACCGGCGCGCGGGCCGCCGTCACCGCCCTCGCACTCGCCGCGACCGCCGCCGCGGGACTCGCGCTCCCCACGACGGCCCGGGCCGCGGACGACGACGGACCGACCGTCTACATCGCGAGCGACTCGACGGCCCAGACGTACGACACCGGCTACGCGCCCCAGACCGGCTGGGGCCAGGTACTCGACCAGTTCTTCTCCGAGGACGTGACGATCGCCAACCACGCGATCGGCGGCCGCAGTTCCCGCAGCTTCGTGGAGGAGGGCCGGCTCGACGCGATCCTGGACGAGATCGAGCCCGGCGACTACCTCTTCGTCCAGTTCGGCCACAACGACGGCACGGTCAGCCGCCCCGAGCGCTACACCCCGCCGGCCGACTACAAGGAGTACCTCCGCGACGACTACATCACCGGCGCCCTGGAACGCGGCGCGACCCCGGTGATCCTCACCCCCGTCGCCCGCCGCCTCTTCAACCCGGCGACCGGCGCGCTCGACGACGCGTTCCCCGAGTACGAGCGGGCGGCCCGCGAGGTCGCCGCCGAGGAGGACGTCCCGCTCATCGACCTCGCCGCCACCAGCCGCGCCTACTTCGAGGAGGTCGGCCCGATCGAGGCCAGGTCCTCCTTCCTGCACGTGCCGCCCGGCGTCTACGCGGGCCGCCCGGCCGGCACGCTCGACGAGACGCACTTCCAGGAGTACGGCGCCACCCAGGTCGCCCGCCTGATCGCCGAGGACGTGGCGCGCCTGGACGTACCGCTCTCCGACGAGGTCGAGAACACCGGCCCGCCGCGCCACCGGCCCGACCGGCCGTCCGGGATCTCCGCGACCGACATCGGACATGACGGCGCGCGGCTGACCTGGGAGGCGGCCGACGGCGCTGACCTCTACCGCGTCGAGGCGCGCAACCGGGACGAGCGGCACGGGCGCTACACCCTCGTCGCCACCTCACCGATCCCGCTGGCGGACGTCACGGGCCTCGACTCCGGGGCGCGCTACGACCTGCGCGTGGTCGCCGTCAACGGCCGCGGCGAGTCGGCGCCCTCCCGGGCGGTCACCCTGACCACGCCGGACGCCGACCTCCGGTTCGACTTCGGCACCGAGGGGTCGCCCGTCGCCGACGGCTGGACGGGGGTCTCGCCGGCCACGGCGTACACCGCGGAGGCCGGCTACGGGTTCACGGACGGCGCCGCCGCCCTCACCGCCGCCGACCGCGGCGCGGGCACGGACGACGTGACGCGCGACTTCGTGTCCTACCCGGGCGGCCGCTACGGGTTCGCCGCCGACGTGCCGGACGGCACGTACACCGTGTCGGTCTCCGTCGGCGACCCCGACGGCTACTCGCGCACCGGTTTCGTCCTCGACGGCTCCGACCGCGGCCAGGTCATCGGCTACACCGGTGAGCCGACCCGCCAGACGTTCACCCAGGTCACCGTGGCCGACGGGCAGTTGAACGTCACGTTCTACGGCGAGACCGGCCACATCAACGGCCTGGAGCTGAGCCGCGTCCGCTGACCGGACACCGGCCGTCAACCCGCCAATCCCCATAAGTTCCCAACAGAGTCACACAACTCTTGACGCAACCGATCAGCCGTTGCGACACTCGTCCGGCCACTGGTCTGAATCGATTCAGGACAGGGCCGGTCCGGGACTTCGTCCACCGAACCAAAGGAGCATCCGGATGGGCAGCAGAGCCGCCGTCCCCCGCACCTCCGTCCGCCGCCGCGGACTCCTCACCACCGCCACCCTGACCGTCGCCGCCACCGCCATGGTCCTGCCCGCCCTCCCGGCGAGCGCCGCGAGCGACGGGCACGGCGGCGGCCACTCCACGCCCGTGCGGCAGATGGAGGAGCTCGACCGCGCGCCGGTCGCCGTCCTCACCGAGAACGGCGTGTTCGTGAGCTGGCGCATGCTGGGCCTCGACCGCGACAACATCTCGTTCCACGTCTACCGGGACGGCGAGCGCATCACGCGCCGGCCCGTCAAGGACACCACGAACTACACCGACCCCGACGGCACGGCCGACTCCGTCTACCGCGTCGCCGTCGTCCAGGGCGGCCGGAACGCCGAGACCACGGACGAGTTCGGGGTCTGGAGCCGGCAGTACCAGGAGATCCCGGTCAACCGCCCGCCGGACGGGGTCACCCCGGACGGCACGGAGTACACCTACCACCTCAACGACGCGAGCGTCGGCGACCTCGACGGCGACGGCCGCTACGAGATCATCCAGAAGTGGGACCCGAGCAACTCCAAGGACAACTCGCAGGGCGGCTACACGGGCAACGTCTACATCGACGCCTACACCCTCGACGGCGAGCAGCTCTGGCGCATCGACCTGGGCCGCAACATCCGCGCCGGCGCCCACTACACGCAGCTCGCGGTGTACGACCTCGACGGCGACGGCCGCTCCGAGGTCACCCTGAAGACGGCGGACGGCACGGTGGACGGCACCGGCCGGGTCATCGGCGACGCGGACGCGGACTGGCGCAACAGCGGCGGCTACATCCTCGAAGGTCCCGAGTACCTGACCGTCTTCGACGGCGAGAGCGGTGCGGCGATCGACACGATCGACTACGTCCCGGGGCGCGGCGATCCCTGCACCTGGGGCGACTGCTACGGCAACCGCGTCGACCGCTTCCTCGCGGGCGTGGCGTACCTCGACGGGGAGCACCCCTCGGTGCTGTTCGCGCGCGGCTACTACACGCGGACGACCGTGGCGGCGTTCGACTTCGACGGCGAGCACCTGACGCAGCGCTGGCTGTTCGACTCCGACGAGGCCGGCGAGGAGTACGAGGGCCAGGGCAACCACAACCTGTCGGCCGCCGACGTGGACGGTGACTCGCGCGACGAGATCGTCTACGGGTCGATGACCCTGGACGACGACGGCACGGTGCTCTACAACACCGGTCTCGGCCACGGCGACGCCGCCCACACCGGCGACCTCGACCCGAGCCGTCCCGGTCTTGAGACGTTCGCCGTCCACGAGAGCATGAGCGCCTCGGGGAACCTCGGCGGCACCTTCCGCGACGCGGCGACCGGCGAGGTCCTGTGGAGCATGCCGGCGAGCCGGGACATCGGGCGCGGCGCCACCGGCGACATCGACCCGACGCACGAGGGTTCCGAGTCGTGGGCCGTGACGGCCACCGGCGCGTGGAACTCCCGTGAGGGCGAGCTGCGCGCCGCTGACGGGACCCTGCTCGGCACGGACATCCCGTCGGCCAACTTCATGATCTGGTGGGACGGCGATCCCCTGCGCGAGATCCTGGACCACGACTTCGACGAGAGCGCCGACCCGGCCGGGGCGCCGTACATCGCGAAGTGGGACTGGGAGACCGGCGAGCAGAACGTGGTCTTCAGCCCCGAGGGCACCTACTCGGACAACTGGACCAAGGGCAACCCGGTCCTCCAGGCCGACCTGTACGGCGACTGGCGCGAGGAGGTCGTCCTGCGGACCGAGGACGACTCGGCGCTGCGCGTCTACACGACGACCGAGGAGACCGACCTGCGGCTGCGCACCCTGATGCACGACCCGCAGTACCGGCTGGGCGTCGCCTGGCAGAACGTGGCGTACAACCAGCCGCCGCACCCGAGTTACTTCATCGGTGCCGGCATGGAGGAGCCCGATGCTCCCGCCATCCGCTACGCGGGGACGGACTCGCACCGGTAACCCCGGCGCCCCGTAACCGACTTCAGTGCACGGCGGTCCCCCGCGCGACCGGTGCGGGGACCGCCGTGCCCCCTTGTGAACACGATCGATATACGTTCCATCACCTGCCGTGGACTGTCCCTCTTTAGAGATCACGGCGGTGTTTCCGAAAAGTTATGCGCTGTCCGGTTGCCGACTCCGGCGCCGACGGTATTGTAACGATTCACTTCGGGTCCCACCGGGGCTGTGACAGCGGATTTACCGACCCTGAAGTGTCGTTACGCATTGGCAGAGCAGGGAGGCTCGCATGTCAATCCGAAGAACCGCCATGAGCGGTATCGCCCTCGCCCTCGTCGGCTCGTTCGCACTCAGCGCCTGCGGTTCCGACGACAGCGGTGACGACGGCGGCAAGGTCACGCTCAACTTCACCTGGTGGGGCGGTGACGAGCGGTCCGCGCGCTATGAGGAGGCGATCGACCTTTTCGAGGCGGACCACCCGGACATCGAGGTGCAGACGAGTTTCGCGGAGTTCCAGGATTACTGGACGCAGCGCAGCACCGACGCCACCTCGGGCGAACTTCCGGACGTCATGCAAATGGACGCCTCCCGGCTGCTCGAATACGCCAACAACGGCCTCCTGTACGACATGAGCGAATTCACCGACGGCGGCCCGCTCGACACCTCGACGATCGACGAGGAGCTGCTGTCCTCCGGCACGGCGAACGAACAGCTCGTCGCCATACCCACCGGCACCAACACGCTGGCGCTCATGTACAACCCGGACCTCCTCGCCGACCTCGGGATCGACCCGCCGGAGTGGGACTACACCTGGGACGACTACAACGATCTGATGCACCAGGTCGCCGAGGCGGGCGCCGACCGCGACCCCCAGGTCTACGCCGGCGGCGACTACACCATGGTGTGGTGGTTCTTCATGCAGTACCTCGTCCAGCAGGGCATCGAGCCGTTCTCCGAGAACGGCGAGATGAACTTCGACGAGCAGGACATGAAGGACTGGATCAACAGCGCCGACTCCGTCCGCGAGCCCGAGGACGTCACCTTCCCGGCCGAGCGTGCCGAGCAGCTCCTCCCGAAGGCCGACTTCACCGCCGGTGAGGCCGCGTTCCAGTTCCACTGGGACAACTTCCTGAGCGGCAACAGCGCCGACCTCGGCAGCGACAACATCCAGCTCCTGCCGATCCCGACCGCGGCCGACGGCGAGAAGCACATGTTCTTCAAGCCGACGATGCAGCTCTCGATGGGCTCCAACACGAGCCACCCCGAGGAGGCGGCCGAGCTGATCGACTTCCTCATCAACTCCCCCGAGGCCGGCGAGATCATCGGCACCGACCTGGGTGTGCCCGCGTCCTCCGAGCGCCTGGACGCGATGTCCTTCGAGGAGGGCAGCCTCGACCAGCGGATCATCGAGTACGAACAGCGCGTCCGTGACGAGGGTGCCGCGACCGCGACCGTCCCGTTCCAGCCCGAGGGCTTCGGCGCTCTGGAGACCGAGTACGTCGAGGTCCTCTCGCAGGAGTTCGGCTACCGCCAGATCGACACGGACGAGTTCGTGGAGCGCTGGTTCTCCGAGGCCCAGAACCTCCTGGTGACCTCCTGACCCCGACGTCGCCCCGCGCCCGAGCGGCGCACGACGTCTCGAACGCGAACGCGAACGGAACCCCCTCATGACCACGACGCATGAGGCGACCCGGACCGCTCAGGGCGCGCCCCCGGCGCGACGGCCGCAGACCAAGCGGCCGTCGCGCCGGGCGGCGGAGACCCGGGCCGGTTACGCCTTTCTCGCGCCCTGGCTGCTGGGCTTCATCGCCCTGACGGCCGGGCCCATGATCGCCTCCGCCTACCTGGCGTTCACCGACTACCACCCGATCCGCGGCGGGAGCTGGATCGGCACCGAGAACTTCACCCGCCTCTTCGACGACCCGCGCTTCATGGACTCGGTGAAGGTCACCGTGACCTACGCGGTCGTCGGCACGCCGATCAAGCTGGCGGCGGCCCTCGGTGTCGCGATGCTGCTCAACACGCGGCGGCGCGGCAAGGGCACCTACCGCTCGATGTACTACGCGCCGTCCCTGATCGGCGCGAGCGTGTCCATCGCCATCGTGTGGAAGGCGATGTTCAACGACCAGGGCATCATCGACGACATCGGTGACATGTTCGGCCTGTGGGACGGCGGCTGGGTCGGCGACCCGGGCAAGACCATGCCGATGATGATCCTGCTGGCCGTCTGGCAGTTCGGCGCGCCGATGGTGATCTTCCTGGCCGGTCTGAAGCAGATCCCGGTCGAGCTGTACGAGGCCGCGCAGGTGGACGGCGCGGGTCCGTGGCGCCGGTTTGCGCGGATCACCGTTCCGATGCTGTCGCCGGTGCTGTTCTTCAACCTGGTGCTGGAGACGATCCACTCGTTCCAGATCTTCGGATCGGCGTTCATCATCTCGGGCGGCCGCGGCGGCCCGGCGAACTCGACGCTGTTCTACACGCTGTACCTGTACCAGCGCGGTTTCGGCCAGGGCCAGCTCGGCTACGCCGCCGCGATGGCGTGGCTGCTGGTGATCGCGGTCGGCGTGATCACGCTGATCTTCTTCAGGACCTCGAAGCACTGGGTCCACTACTCAGGGGAGGGCCGATGAGCGCCACCACTCTCACCGAGCGGCCGCCCGCGCCGAACGCGCCGAATCCCTCCGGCGCCGTCCTGAAGCGGCGGGCGAAGCGCCGGCGGTCGGGCCGCACCCTGCTGTTCCACCTGGTGATGTGGGCCGTGGCGCTGGTCATGCTGTACCCGGGCCTGTGGATGCTGCTGTCGTCGTTCCGGCCGACGCACGAGATCGTGGGCGAGACCGGCCTCATTCCGGACAAGACGACGCTGGACAACTTCCGCACGGCGTTCTCCGGAATCGGCGGCGTGTCGTTCTGGACGTTCTTCTCCAACTCGATGATCCTCGCGGTCGGCTCGGTCGTCGGTGTGTGTCTTTCCTGCTCGATATCGGCGTACGCGTTCGCGCGCATCGATTTCCCGGGCAAGAAGATCTTCTTCACCCTGATGATCTGCACCCTGCTGCTGCCGTTCCACGTGCTGATCATTCCGCAGTTCATCATGTTCAACGAGATCGGCTGGACGGATTCGTATCTGCCGCTGCTGGTCGGCAAGTTCCTGGCGGCCGACGCGTTCTTCGTCTTCCTGATGGTGCAGTTCATGCGGAATCTCCCGCGTGAACTGGACGAGTCGGCCCGTATCGACGGCGCCGGGCATCCGCGCATCTTCTTCTCCATCATGCTGCCGCTGATGCGCCCGGTCCTCGCGACCGCATCGATCTTCGCGTTCATCTGGAGCTGGAACGACTTCCTCGCGCCGCTCATCTATCTGCGGTCCCCGGACAAATACCCGCTGCCGCTGATGCTGCGCCAGTACACGGACCAGACCAGCGTCTCGGACTACGGCGGGCAGATGGCCGCCGCCGTCCTGGCCCTGGTGCCTGTCATCCTGTTCTTCGTCCTCTTCCAGCGCTACATCGTGGACGGTGTGGCCACCTCGGGTCTGAAGGGCTGAGGCGATGAATCGCACGGATCGCACGGACGGCTCCCGGCTGTCGACCGGGATCGCGCTGTTCGGCGAGGTCGTGATCACCGGCGCCGTGGTCGCCGTCCTGTGCCTGCCGGTCGTCACCGCCCTCCCGGCGCTGGCGGCCGGCACCGCGCACCTGCGGCGCCACCTCGCCGGGGAGCGCACACGCGTCCCCGACCTCCTGCGGGACTTCGCGGCCGGCTGCCGCACACTGTGGCCGGCCGCGCTGGCGTTCCCGCTGCTCGCGCTGCTGCTCCTGTGGAACCTGTCACTGGCCCAGGCCGACTACCTGCCGGGGTCCGGCGCCATGGTTGCGGTGACGACGCTGCTGCTGGCCGGCTGGGCGGTCGTGCTGCTGCGGACGGCGGCGCTGTGGGACCCGTCGCGCACCGATCCGGTCGCCCTCGTGCGGGAGGCCGCCGAGACCACCGGACGGGACGTGGCGGGGTCGGTCCTGCTGGCGTTCGCGTGCGGGATGTGCCTCGTGTTCGTCTGGATGCTGCTGCCGCTGGCCCTGCTGCCGGGCGGTCTCCTGCCGCTGGCCGCGCTCTCGGTGGAGGCCCGCCGGCTGGCCCGCGAGCGGGCCGCGGAGCCCGAGGCGCGCTGAGGCCGCGCCGACCGGGACTCACACCCCGCCGGCGGCCTCCCCCGCCGTGACGCGGCCGAGCAGGATGCGCCGCAGCTCCCGCGCGGCGCGCGGCGGCGACACGTCCCCCGGTGCGCCAGCGAGACGGTGCGCCGCAGCCCGGGCGCGGCGAACGGAGTAGCGCGCAGCCCGGACCGTTCCGCCACCATGCGGGGCACGACGGCGATCCCGAGCCCGGCCCGCACCAGCTCGATGACCGCGTCCATCTCGCCGCCCTCGACGGAGAACAACGGCTCGAACCCCGCGTCGCGGCACGCGGCCACGGTCAGTTCCCGCAGGTCGTAGCCGTGGCGGAACATCACCATCGGCCGCTGCCGCAGGTCGTCGATCCGCATCCGACCGCCGGCCGCCGGCGGCGGGGCCGACGCGGCGGAGACGACGACCAGCTCCTCCCGCAGCAGTTCCTCGGTGGCCAGCGCCGGCGCCTGGAGCGGCAGCGGTGTGATGATCAGCGCGAGGTCCAGCTCGCCCGCCGCGAGGACGCGCACCAGGTCCTGGGACCCGCCCTCGTGGATGAACAGCTCGACGCCCGGATAGCTGTCGCGGAAGATCCGCAGCACGTCCGGCACGAGACTGGCGCACAGGCTGGGCGGCGCGCCGAGCCGCACGCGTCCGCGCCGCAGCCGCACCACCTCCTGCACCTCGCGCCGCGCCGTCTCGGTGTCGGCGAGGATGCGGCGCGCCAGCGGCAGCAGCGCCTCCCCCGCGTCCGTCAGCGCGACATGGCCCCGCGCCCGGTGGAACAGCTCGGCGCCGAGATCGCGCTCCAGCGCGCGGATCTGCTGGGACAGCGACGGCTGCGCGACGTGCTCGCGGGCCGCGGCCCGGGTGAAGTGGCGGGTCTCCGCCACGGCCGTGAAATACCGGAGCTGCTGGAGCTGCATACGGACCATCCTACGCGGGACGATAGGCAGCACCTATCGGAATCAGTCCGACTATGTCTTGGACCTCTCCCCGGCGGCCGCCCTACCGTGCCTGACATGGCTCTGGCGACCAACAGGCCGGCGACGCCCGGCACGCCGCAACCGCACCCCCCGCAGCACGACACCCCCCGGCCCCGCCGGCCGAGGAGTGCCGCGGGCCGCTTCTGGCACTCCACCATCGGCAAGAAAGCCGTGATGGCCACGAGCGGCCTCGTCATGCTGGCGTACCTGGTGGCCCACATGCTGGGCAACCTCAAGGTGTTCTTCGGCCCGGACGACATGAACGGCTACGCGCACTGGCTGCGCACCATCGGCGAGCCGGTCCTGCACCACGAGTGGTTCCTGTGGATCATGCGGCCGCTCCTGCTGCTCGCGGTCGTCGCGCACGCCGTGGCCGCCGCCCAGCTCAGCCGCCGCGACCTGGCCGCCCGCCCCGTGAAGTACGCGCACCGCAAGGCCCGCACCAGCTACGCCACGCGCACCATGCGCTGGGGCGGGGTGATCCTGGCGCTGTTCATCGTCTGGCACATCCTGGACCTCACCACCGGCACCGTGAATCCGCGCGGCGAGGCCGGCCACCCGTACGAGAACATCGTCGCCGCCTTCAGCACGTGGTACGGCAACACGATCTACATCGTCGCCATGCTGGCCCTCGGCCTGCACATCCGGCACGGCTTCCACGGCGCGGCGCAGACGCTCGGCGCCGGCAGCCCCACGCGCGACCGCGTGTGGAAGGCGTGCGCGAACGTCCTCGCCGTCGTCCTGACCGCGGGTTTCCTGTCCGTCCCCGTCGGCGTGATGACCGGAATCGTGGAGTGAGTGCCCCCATGTCCAGCTACCTCGACTACACCACCGGCGAGCCCGTCGCCGACACGAAGGCGCCCGCCGGCCCGATCGCGGAGCGCTGGGACCGCCGCCGCTTCGAGGCGAAGCTCGTCAACCCGGCCAACCGCCGCAAGCACACCGTCATCGTCGTCGGCACCGGGCTGGCCGGCGGCGCGGCCGGCGCGACCCTCGCCGAACAGGGCTACCGTGTCCTCCAGTTCTGCTACCAGGACTCCCCGCGCCGCGCCCACTCGATCGCCGCCCAGGGCGGCATCAACGCGGCCAAGAACTACCGCAACGACGGCGACTCCGTGCACCGCCTCTTCTACGACACGGTGAAGGGCGGTGACTTCCGCGCCCGCGAGTCCAACGTCCACCGCCTCGCGCAGGTGTCGGTCGAGATCATCGACCAGTGCGTGGCGCAGGGCGTGCCGTTCGCCCGCGAGTACGGCGGCCTCCTCGACACCCGCTCGTTCGGCGGTGTCCAGGTCTCCCGGACGTTCTACGCGCGCGGCCAGACGGGCCAGCAGCTCCTGCTCGGCGCCTACCAGGCACTCTCCCGCCAGATCGCGGCCGGTGCCGTCGAGATCCACCCGCGCACCGAGATGCTGGACCTCATCGTCGTGGACGGCCGGGCGCGCGGCATCGTGGCCCGTGACCTGGTCACCGGCCGGATCGACACGTACTTCGCCGACGCCGTGGTCCTCGCGACCGGCGGCTACGGCAACGTCTTCCATCTCTCCACCAACGCGAAGAACTCCAACGCCACCGCCATCTGGCGTGCCCACCGCCGCGGCGCCCTCTTCGCCAACCCGTGCTTCACCCAGATCCACCCGACCTGCATCCCCCGCTCCGGCGACCACCAGTCGAAGCTGACGCTGATGAGCGAGTCGCTGCGCAACGACGGCCGCATCTGGGTGCCGAAGCGCGCCGGCGACACCCGCGCCCCCGCCGACATCCCCGAGGACGAGCGGGACTACTACCTGGAACGGATCTACCCGTCGTTCGGCAACCTCGTGCCCCGCGACATCGCCTCACGCGCCGCGAAGAACGTGTGCGACGAGGGCCGCGGCGTCGGTCCCGGCGGCCAGGGCGTCTACCTCGACTTCGCCGACGCCATCGCCCGCATGGGCCGCGCGGCCGTCGCCGAGAAGTACGGCAACCTCTTCGAGATGTACGAGCGCATCACCGCCGAGGACCCGTACGAGGTGCCGATGCGCATCTACCCGGCCATCCACTACACGATGGGCGGCCTGTGGGTCGACTACGACCTCCAGACGACGATCCCCGGCCTGTTCGCGATCGGCGAGGCCAACTTCTCCGACCACGGCGCGAACCGCCTCGGCGCGTCCGCCCTCATGCAGGGCCTGGCCGACGGCTACTTCGTGCTCCCCGCCACCCTCCCCGACTTCCTCGCCCGCCACCCTCACGACGACGTGCCGGCCGACCACCCCGCCGTCACGGAGGCCGTCACCGGCGTCACCGACCGCCTGGCGCGGCTGCTGGCGGCGAACGGCCACCGCACCCCCGACTCGTTCCACCGCGAACTCGGCGACATCCTGTGGAACGAGTGCGGCATGGCGCGCGACGAGGCGGGCCTGCGCCGGGCGCTCGACCGCATCCCCGCGCTGCGCGAGGAGTTCTGGCGGGACGTGCGCGTCCCCGGCAGCGGCGACACCCTCAACCAGTCCCTGGAGAAGGCCAACCGCATCAGCGACCACCTGGAGCTGGCCGAACTCATGTGCCTCGACGCCCTGCACCGCGCCGAGTCCTGCGGCGGCCACTTCCGCACCGAGAGCCAGAGCGACACGGGCGAGGCGGAACGGCGCGACGACGCGTTCTCCTACGCCGCCGCCTGGGAGTTCACCGGCACCGGCACGGCCCCCGTCCTGCACCGGGAACACCTCGACTTCGAGTACGTCCACCCCACCCAGCGGAGCTACGCGTGAACCTCACCCTGCGCATCTGGCGGCAGCCGGGTCCCGACGCCGAGGGCGCGATGACCACCTACGAGGTCACCGGCGTCTCGCCCGACATGTCCTTCCTGGAGATGCTCGACACCCTGAACGAGGACCTCATCACCCGCGGCGAGGAGCCCGTGGCGTTCGACCACGACTGCCGCGAGGGCATCTGCGGCGCCTGCGGCATGGTCATCAACGGCGACGCCCACGGCCCGGAGCGCACCACCACCTGCCAGCTCCACATGCGGCACTTCGAGGACGGCGACACGATCGACGTGGAGCCGTGGCGGGCCGCCGCGTTCCCCGTGGTGAAGGACCTGGTGGTGGACCGCTCCGCGTTCGACCGGGTCATCGGCGCCGGCGGCTACATCACCGCGCCGACCGGCAGCGCGCCCGAGGCCCACGCCACCCCGGTGCCGAAGCCGGCGGCCGACACGGCGTTCGAGCACGCCGAGTGCATCGGCTGCGGGGCGTGCGTCGCCGCCTGCCCGAACGGGTCGGCGATGCTCTTCACCTCCGCCAAGGTCGTCCACCTGAACACGTTGCCCCAGGGCGGTCCCGAACGGGAGAGCCGCGTCCTCGGGATGGTGGAGACGATGGACGCCGAGGGCTTCGGCGGCTGCACCAACACCGGCATGTGCACGACGGTCTGCCCGAAGGGCATCCCCATGTCGTCCATCACGACGCTGAACCGCGAGTACCTCCGCGCGGCACGCAAGGGCGGCTCGGCCCGCTGAACGCCGGGGGCGGGGGCCGCGCGCCGGCCCCCGTCCGGCCTCAGCGGACGGTGTGGCCCGCCCCGCGCAGCGCGCCCTTCACTTCGCCAATCCGCAGATCACCGAAGTGGAACACCGACGCGGCGAGCACGGCGTCCGCGCCCGCCTCGACCGCCGGCGGGAAGTCCGCGAGCCGGCCGGCGCCGCCCGAGGCGATGACGGGGATCGCGACCCGCTTGCGCACCGCGGCGATCATCGTCGTGTCGTAGCCGTCCTTGGTGCCGTCGGCGTCCATGGAGTTCAGCAGGATCTCGCCCGCCCCGAGCTCGGCCGCCCGCTGTGCCCAGGCGACCGCGTCGATGCCGGTGCCGCGCCGCCCGCCGTGCGTCGTCACCTCGAAGCCGGACTCCGTGACCGTGCCCTCGGGGCAGCGCCGCGCGTCCACCGACAGCACGAGTACCTGGCTGCCGAACCGCTCGGCGATCTCGCGGATCAGCTCGGGCCGCGCGATGGCCGCCGTGTTGACGCCGACCTTGTCCGCGCCGGCGCGCAGCAGCCGGTCCACGTCGTCGGGCGTGCGGACGCCGCCGCCCACCGTCAGCGGGATGAAGACCTGCTCGGCGGTGCGGCGCACCACGTCGTAGGTCGTCTCGCGGTTCCCCGACGACGCGGTGATGTCGAGGAACGTCAGCTCGTCCGCGCCCTCCGCGTCGTAGAGCTTGGCCATCTCCACCGGGTCGCCGGCGTCGCGGAGGTTCCGGAAGTTGACGCCCTTGACGACCCGGCCCGCGTCCACGTCCAGGCAGGGAATGACCCGTACCGCCAGCGTCACGGCCGCTCGCCCCCCTCGGCGCCCGCCCCGCCCCGCGGCCCGCGGTACGCCTCGATCTCGACCTGCACGAGGATGCGCGAGTCGGCGAAGCCCGCGACCACGGCCAGCGTCGTCACCGGCCGGACCGCCGCGAACAGCTCCTGGTGGGCGCGGGTGACCTCCTCCACGTCCCGCGAGTGGCTGAGGTAGATGCGGGTCCGCACGACGGACTCGATGCCGAGCCCGAACGGCGTCAGCGCCGCCACCGCGTCCGCGAGCGCCACCCGGGCCTGCTCGTACGGGTCCCCCACGGCCGCGGCACCGGCGGTCGGCGGCATCGTGCCGCCGACCAGCACCATGTCACCGGCCGCGACGGCACGCGCCGCGCCGAGCGTCTCCTCCCACGGACCGCCGGTCCCCACGCGTTCCAGCGCCATCAGGCCACCGCCTCCACCGTCCGCAGCGCCTCCTCCAGCGTGAAGGCGCCCGCGTACAGCGCCTTCCCGACGATCGCGCCCTCCACGCCCACGGAGGTGAGGGACGCGATGGCCCGCAGGTCCTTCAGCGACGACACGCCGCCGGACGCCACGACGGGCCGGTCGGTGGCCTCGCACACGGACCGCAGCAGGTCCAGGTTCGGCCCCTGGAGGGTGCCGTCCTTGTTGATGTCGGTCACGACGTAGCGGGCGCAGCCCTCGGCGTTCAGCCGCTCCAGGGTCTCGAAGAGGTCGCCGCCGTCCCGCGTCCAGCCGCGGCCGCGCAGCGTCGTGCCGCGGACGTCGAGGCCGACGGCGATCCGGTCGCCGTGCTCGGCGATCACCTTGGCGACCCACTCCGGGGACTCCAGGGCCGCGGTACCGAGGTTGACGCGGGTGCAGCCGGTGGCGAGGGCGGCGGCGAGGGTGTCGTCGTCGCGGATGCCGCCGGACAGCTCGACCTCGATGTCCATGGCGCGGACGACGTCGGCGATCTGCTCGCGGTTGTCGCCGGTGCCGAACGCGGCGTCGAGGTCGACCAGGTGCAGCCACTGCGCGCCGGCCCGCTGCCAGGCGACGGCGGCGGCGTACGGGTCGCCGTAGGACGTCTCGGTGCCGGACTCGCCGTGCACCAGGCGGACGGCCTGGCCGTTGCGGACGTCGACGGCGGGGAGGAGTTCCAGCATCACAGAGTCTCGATCCAGTTGGTGATGAGGCGGGCGCCGGCGTCGCCGGACTTCTCCGGGTGGAATTGGGTGGCCCACAGCGGCCCGTTCTCCACGGCGGCGACGAACGGCTCGCCGTGCGTGGACCAGGTGACCTTCGCGGGGCTCTGCGCCGCGTGGTGGGCGGGCAGCTCCCAGTCGTGGACCGCGTACGAGTGGACGAAGTAGAACCGCTCGCCGGGTGCTATGCCTGCGAACAGCCGGGAGTCGGCGGGGGGCCGCACCGTGTTCCACCCCATGTGGGGGACGATGTCGGCGCGCAGCGGCCCCACCGTGCCCGGCCACTCGTCCAGCCCCTCGCTGGCGACACCGTGCTCGATGCCGCGGGCGAACAGGATCTGCATCCCGACGCAGATGCCGAGGACGGGCCGCCCGCCGGCCAGCCGGCGGCCGACGACCCAGTCGCCGCGGGCCTGCCGCAGCCCGTTCATGCAGGCGGCGAACGCGCCGACGCCGGGGACGAGGAGCCCGTCGGCGTTCAGCGCGGTGTCCAGGTCGCGCGTGATCTCGACCTCGGCGCCGGTCCTGGCGACGGCGCGCTGGGCGGAGCGAATGTTGCCGAAGCCGTAGTCGAAGACCACGACCTTCCGGCCGCGCCCCGGGCTGCCGGACACGGCGTCGGCGAACGACTCGGTGCGGGTGTCGGTCGTCACGGTGTCACGCTCCCAGCCGGAGGGCGCCGGCCAGCAGGCACATGCCGCTCGCCACACCGAGCAGCGCGATGACGCCCCTGGGCAGCCCCTGCTTCACGAACGAGTAGACGCCGCCGGCGAGGAAGAGCCCCACAATCAGCAGCACTGTCGACAGGCCGTTCACAGGGCGCCCTTGGTGGAGGGGATGCCGGTCTGCCGCGGGTCGATCTCGCTGGCGTACCGCAGCGCGCGGGCCAGCGCCTTGAACTGGCACTCGACGATGTGGTGGGCGTTGCGCCCGTACGGGACGTGGACGTGCAGCGCGACCTGCGCCTGCGCCACGAACGACTCCAGGATGTGCCGGGTCATCGTGGTGTCGTACGTGCCGATCATCGGCGCCATGTTCTCCGGCTCGCGGTGCACGAGGTACGGGCGGCCCGACAGGTCGACGGTCACCTGCGCGAGCGACTCGTCCAGCGGTACCGAGGCGTCCGCGAACCGCACGATGCCGCGCTTGTCCCCGAGCGCCTGGCGGAACGCCGCGCCGAGCGCGAGCGCGGTGTCCTCGATCGTGTGGTGCGTGTCGATGTGCAGGTCCCCGTCGGTCTTCACCGTCAGGTCGAACAGACCGTGCCGCCCGAGCTGGTCGAGCATGTGGTCGAAGAAGCCGACCCCGGTCGACACATCGACCCGTCCGGTGCCGTCGAGGTCGATCCCGACGGTGACCGAGGTCTCCTTGGTGGTGCGCTCCACGCGGCCCACGCGCGTCATTCGCTGATCTCCTTCCGCACTGCCCGGACGGCGTCCAGGAAGGCGTCGTTCTCCTGGTGGGTGCCCGTGCTGACCCGCAGCCTGCCGGGCACGCCGTTGTCCCGGACGAGCACGCCGTGCGCGAGCAGCCGCTCCCAGACGTCGTGCGGGTCGGCGAAGACGCCGAACTGCACGAAGTTGGCGTCGGACTCCGTCACGTCGCAGCCCATGCCGCGCAGCTCCGCGACCAGCCGGTCCCGTTCGGCCTTGAGCTCCTCGACGTACCCGAGCAGCGTATCGGCGAACTCCAGCGCGGCGAGCGCGGTGGCCTGCGCGACGGCGGAGAGGTGGTACGGCAGGCGCACGAGCT
Organism: Streptomyces sp. RFCAC02; assembly: GCF_004193175.1. Lineage (NCBI taxonomy): Bacteria > Bacillati > Actinomycetota > Actinomycetes > Kitasatosporales > Streptomycetaceae > Streptomyces > Streptomyces sp. RFCAC02. The sequence continues at coordinate 1,092,969 of NZ_SAUH01000001.1, forward strand.
GCACGGCGTCCACGACGGCCGGGTCGGCCGCGAGGTAGCCGAGGCGCAGCCCGGCCGCGCCGAACGCCTTGGACATGGTACGGGTGACGACGAGGTTGGGCCGGCCGTCCAGCAGCCGCAGCAGCGACGGTTGGTGGCTGAACTCGGCGTACGCCTCGTCCACGACGACCAGCGCGCCGTGCCCGCCCCGGGCGGCGTCCTGCGCCGCGTCGTACAGGGCGGTGACGGCCTCGGCCTCGACGGCGGTGCCCGTCGGGTTGTTCGGCGAGCAGATGAACACGATGTCCGGCGCGTGCTCGCGGACGGCGGCGACGGCGGCGGCGACGTCGATGCCGTAGTCCGGCCTGCGGGGGCCGGCGATCCAGCCGGTGCCGGTGCCGCGCGCCAGCAGCGCGTACATCGAGTACGAGGGGTCGAAGCCGATGGCGGTGCGCCCCGGGCCGCCGAACGTCTGCAGGAGCTGCTGCATGATCTCGTTCGACCCGTTGGCGGCCCACACGCGGTCGGCGCCGAGCACCGGCCCGCCGCCGGTGCGCGTGAGGTACGCGGCGAGGCCGGTCCGCAGGGCGACGGCGTCGCGGTCGGGGTAGCGGTTGAGGGTGCGGGCGGCGGCGGCGACGCGCTCGGCGATCAGCCGCACCAGCTCCTCGGGCAGGGGGTGGGGGTTCTCGTTGGTGTTGAGCCGCACGGGGACGTCGATCTGCGGCGCGCCGTACGGGCTCTTGCCCCGCAGCTCGTCCCTGATGGGCAGGTCGTCGATACGGGTCTTGCGCTGCTCGGTCACTTGCCGCTCTCGTCCTCGGTCGGTACCTGCCAGTCGAACCGCGCCTTGACCGCCGAGCCGTGGGCCGGCAGGTCCTCGGCCTCGGCGAGGGTCACCACATGGCGGGCGACCCCGGCCAGCGCGTCGCGGTCGTAGTCCACGACGTGGATGCCGCGCAGGAACGTCTGCACGGACAGGCCGGACGAGTGGCAGGCGCAGCCGCCCGTGGGCAGCACGTGGTTGGAACCGGCGGCGTAGTCGCCGAGGGAGACGGGCGCGTAGGGGCCGATGAAGACGGCGCCGGCGTTGCGGACGCGGGCGGCGACGGCGCGCGCGTCCTCGGTCATGATCTCCAGGTGCTCGGCGGCGTACGCGTCGACGACGGCGAGCCCGTGGTCGAGGTCGCGGACGAGGACGGTGCCGGACTGCCGCCCGCCGAGCGCCTCGGCGATCCGCTCGTGGTGCTTGGCTGCCGGGACCTGCGCGCGGAGTTCGGCGTCCACGGCGTCGGCGAGGGCGGCGGACGGCGTCACGAGGACGGCGGCGGCCAGCACGTCGTGCTCCGCCTGGCTGATGAGGTCGGCGGCCACGGCGACCGGGTCGGCGCTGTCGTCGGCGAGGACGGCGATCTCCGTCGGCCCGGCCTCGGCGTCGATGCCGATGACGCCCTTGAGCAGGCGCTTGGCCGCGGCGACGTAGACGTTCCCCGGGCCGGTGACCATGCGCACGGGCGGGCACTCGTCGGTGCCGTAGGCGAACATGGCGATGGCCTGGGCGCCGCCGGCCGCGTACACCTCGTCCACGCCGAGCAGCGCGCAGGCCGCGAGGATCGTGGGGTGGGGCAGGCCGGCGCTCCAGTCGTTGCCCGGGGTGCGCTGCGGCGGGGACGCGACGGCGAGGGAGCCGACGCCCGCCTCCTGGGCCGGCACGACGTTCATCACGACGGAGGACGGGTAGACGGCGCGGCCGCCCGGCACGTACAGGCCGACGCGCTCGACCGGCACCCAGCGCTCGGTGACGGTGCCGCCGGGCACGACGCGGACGGTGGAGTCGGTGCGGCGCTGGTCGCGGTGGACGAGGCGGGCGCGGCGGGCGGACTCCTCCAGGCCGGCGCGGACGGCCGGGTCCAGCTCGCGCAGCGCGCGCTCCAGGGCCTCGGCGGGAACGCGGATGCGGTCGACGGTGACGTGCTCGAACCGTTCGGCGTACTCGATCAGCGCCGCGGTGCCGCGATGGCGCACGTTCTCGCAGATGGGCCGCACCTTCTCCAGGGCGGCCTCGACGTCGAGCTCGGCGCGCGGCAGCAGGTCGCGGTCGATGCCGCCCTCCGAGGGGCGGCCCTCCCGCAGATCGATTCGATTCAGCACCCGTCCAGTCTCGCAGACGGCCCGGGAGCGGGGGGAACAGGTTTCACCATGTGGGAGCGGCGGCGCGGGCCGGTCACGGCGGGGTCGCCGTTCCTCCGCCGCGCTTCCCCCCGTCCCCCCGGACAGGGCATCCGCCAGCCGATAGGCTGGCCGGTCGTGACGACCACGCGCGTGCCGCTCTTCCCGCTGAACACCGTGCTGTTCCCCGGGCTCGTCCTTCCGCTGAACGTCTTCGAGGCCCGCTACCGCGCCCTGATGGCCGCCCTCCTCGAACTGCCGGAGGACGGTCCCCGGCCGTTCGGCGTCGTGGCGATCAGGGACGGGCACGAGGTGGCGCCGAGCGCGGTCGGTCTGCCGGAGAGCGGGAAGCCGCCACGGGCGGGGGCGGCCGCCGGGTTCGCCGTGGACGATCCGAAGCGCTCGTTCCACGCGGTGGGCTGCATCGCCGACGCCACCACGATCCGGCGGCGCCCCGCCGACGAGGGGTACGAGGTCCTCGCCACGGGCACGACGCGCTTCCGCCTCGTGTCGGTGGACGCGGACGGCCCGTACCTGCGGGCCGAGGTGGAGCCGCTGGAGGAGGTGGCCGGCGTCGGCGCGGGCGCGCTGGCGTCGGGGGTGCTGCGCGCGTTCCGCTCGTACCAGAAGGTCCTCGCGGGGGCGAACGAGCGCTCCCTCGCGCCGGGGCAGGAGCTGCCGGACGACCCGTCGGTCGTCTCCTACCTGGTGGCGGCCGCGACGATGCTGTGCACGGGCGACAAGCAGCGGCTGCTCCAGGCCGAGACGACGGCGGCGCGGCTGGCGGAGGAGCTGCGGGTCCTGCGGCAGGAGACGGCCGTCATCGCCAAGCTGCCGTCGGTGCCCGGCGCCGAGTTCACGGTCCGCCCGACGAGCCTCAACTGATGGCGCGCAGACAGCGGTCGGCCGGCACCGGCGGCACGCCCGCGACGGTGGCCGCGGCGCGCGCCGGGATCTCGTTCACGGTTCACTCCTACGAGCACGATCCGGCGGCCCCGTCGTACGGCGGGGAGGCGGCCGAGGCGCTGGGCACGGATCCGCGCCGGGTGTTCAAGACGCTCGTGGCCGAGGTGGACGGCGCGCTGACGATGGCGCTGGTGCCGGTCGCGGGGCAGCTCTCGCTGAAGGCACTGGCCGCCGCGGTGGGCGGGAAGCGCGCGGCGATGGCGGATCCGGCGGCGGCCGAGCGGACGACGGGCTATGTGCGGGGCGGGATCTCCCCGCTGGGCCAGCGCAGGCGCCTGCCGACGGTGCTGGACGCGTCGGCCGCCGGGCACGCGACGGTGTTCGTGTCGGCGGGCCGCAGGGGTCTTGAGATCGAGCTGTCCCCGGCGGACCTGGCAGCGCTCACCGGCGCGACGTCGGCCCCGATCGCGCGCTGAGGGCCGGGGCGGGCGCGCTCTCCTCCGCCGCCGGCCGGGCTGCGAGGACGGCCGCGGTGTTGTCCTTGACCCAGCGCAGCAGCGCGGCGAGGCGGTCCGCCGCGTCCGCGCCGAGCGGCGTGAGGGCGTACCTGACGCTCGGGGGCACGGTCGGCAGCACCTCGCGGGAGAGCAGCCCGTCGTGGACGAGGACCCGCAGGTTCTGGGACAGCATCTTCTCGCTGACGCCGTCGATGAGCGTGCGCAGTTCGTGGAACCGGAGCGGGCCGTCCTGCAGGCCGACGAGGATCAGCAGTCCCCAGCGGCTCGTCAGGTGGTTGAGCACCTCGCGGCCGGGACAGTCCCTGTTGAACGCGTCACAGGGGTCCGAGACGGCGCCGCGGGTGGCCTGGGAACCGATCTCCATGTCCGGACCTTACCTTGAGGTACGCCCTTACGGAAAGAGAGCGTTGTTCCTAGCGTCCTCGCATGACCACTTCACCCGGCCCATCGGGCACGAAACCCCTCGCGGCCCTCGTCGCCGCCGTCGCCGGCTACGCGCTCATGCAGACGCTCGTCGTCCCCGCGCTCGGGCTCCTCGGCGAGGAACTGGACGCCTCGCCCACCTGGACGGCATGGGTCCTCACCGCGTTCCTGCTGTCCAGCGCGGTCCTCACCCCGCTGCTCGGGCGGCTGGGCGACCAGTACGGACGGCGCCGCGTGCTGCGGTGGGTCCTCGTCGTCCAGGTCGTCGCCTGCGCGGGCGCCGCCGTGGCCGGGAACATCGGCGAACTCATCGCGGCCCGCGCCGTCCAGGGCGCCGGCCTGTCGGTGCTGCCGCTGGCGATCGGCATCCTGCGCGAGGCGCTCCCCGCGGACCGCGCCGCCCTCGGCACCGGCCTGGTGTCCGGCGTGATGGGCGTGGGCGCGGGTGCGGGCCTGGTCGCCGGCGGCCTGATCGCGGACCACACGACCTGGCGCGCCCTGTTCGTGCTGGGCGCGCTGCTGGCCGCCGTCTCCCTCCTGCTGGTGACGGCGTGGGTGCGCGACGACGGGCACCCGGCGGGCGGACGCCTCGACCCGGCCGGCGCCGTGCTGCTCGGGGGCGGCCTCGCCGCCGCGCTGCTGGCGCTGACGGAGGGTCCCGCCTGGGGCTGGGGCTCCTGGCGGACCGTGGGACTGTTCGCACTGGCGGCCGTCCTCCTCGCGCTGCTGGCCGTCGTCGAGTCCGGACGCCGGGACGCGCTCGTGGACATCCGGGAGTTCACCCACCGCCCGATGCTGGTCACGCACCTGGCGGCGTTCGCCTTCGGCGCTCTGAGCTACGTCTTCTACGTGGCACTCCCCCAGTTCGCCCGGACTCCGCACGAGACCGCCGGGTACGGCTTCGGCGCCACCGTCACGGGGGCCGGTCTGCTGATGCTGCCGAGTGCGCTCGTCATGCTGCCCGCCGGCATGTCGGCGGGTCGGTTCCCCCGCCGCGCCGGGGAGAGCGCGCCGCTGGTCACCGGTTTCCTGGTCTGCGGCGCCGGGGCACTGCTGCTGGCCGTCGCGCACGGGGCGGCGTGGCAGCATCTCGTCTTCTACACGCTGGTGGGTGTGGGCTCCGGCCTGGTCATGGCCGCTCTGCCGCAGCGGATCTCCGCCCTGACCCCGCCATCGAGGACGGGGACGGCCAACGGCCTCAACAACATCGCCCGCACGGTCGGCGGCGCGGTCGGCAGCCAGGTGACGGCCCTGTTCCTCACGCCCGGGGCGGCCGGCGGGCCGGTCGGCGACAGCGCCTACGGCGGGCTGTTCCTCGTCGCGACGGGCATCGGCCTGGCGGGCGCGGTCATCGCCCCGCTCGCCATCGGCGCACGGCGGGACACCGGGGAGCCCACCGCCACGGCCCCACTGCCGGAACGGGCCTGAACGCGATCACCCGGGGCCGGCCCGGGGACGGCTGGGGGCGGTGCCGACGGTCCGGTCCGGTGCCGCGCCCCGGCGTGCTCCGGTCCGTGCGCCTACGCGTCGTGCCGGACACCCTCCGGGCCGCCCCAGGACGGCAGTTCCGGCTCGCGCGGCACCTCGTCACGGGGACCCCAGACGGCCGCGCACAGCATGTGCACCGCCACCGCCCCGAACGGCAACCCCAGCAGAACGCCCTTCGCGCCCAGCCGCAGCGGCGCGTCGAAGACCACGTCCTGCCCGACGTCCCGCGCGTGCCGGCCGATGTCGTCGGTCGGCCCGAGCCACATGCCGAGCCGCCACGCCAGCAGCGACCCGAGGAACGTACCGATCGCCAGGGCGAGCACGACGCCCGCTCCCCCGCGCCGCCGCAGCAGGAACACGACCACGCCCGTCAGCGCGCCCAGGCCGAGTCCCCACAGCAGGAACGTGCCGTCCGCGCCGATCGCCTGCTGCCCCTCCGCATCGGCCAGCAGCACGGCCTCACCGTCGGACACCAGGGGTATGCGGGGTGCGAGCCACAGCCACAGCAGGCCGAGGGCGACGCCGGTGACGACGGCCGCGCACACCGCGACAAGGAGGTCGCCCAGGACCTCCCGGACCCACCGCCGGGGACGGGCTCCCCCGCCGTCCGCCGCGTCCGGTCCGCCGGCGGGCGGGGGCGGCGCCCACGGGTCGTGGGCTGGCCGCTCGGAGAGGTCTCGGTCCGGTGCGGGCTCGGGATCGGTCACGCGGTCATCCTGCCAGGTACGCCCATCCGTTCGGTCTCCGGGACGGCTGTTCGGGCGTATCACCGTATCGGCGGCATGTCCGGGCCGCAGGCGCGCCGGCGTGCCGTCCGCGTCAGCGCAGCGCCGCGCGCCGGTAGGCCCAGGTCGCCAGGGCCAGCGCGACGACGCCGACGACACCGCAGACGGCCAGGTTCGCGGCGACGGAGGCCCAGTCGGGATCGGTGCCGAACGTCTCGGCCAGCGCGTCCACCCCGTAGCTCGACGGGAGCAGGTCACGCAGCCAGCGCACGGGTTCGGGCAGCCGCCAGGCGGGGAGGACGCCCAGCAGCAGCGCGGCCGACATGCCGAGCTGCCCGCAGAGGGTGGCCAGCTCGGCCCGCGGCGCGAGGAGGCCGAGCGCGGCACCGAGACCGGCGAGGGCGGCGCCCGCGAGCGGCACCACGGCCACCAGGACCCACAGACCGCCCAGCGGGAGCTGGTACATCAGGGCGCCCGTCACCGCCGTGACGAGGACGCCCGGCGCCGTGAACGACGCGTACGCGGCGGCCGTGCCGAGCGCGACGGCGGCACCGGGCACCGGCAGGGTCGCGTAGTGGTCGAGCCCGCCGGACGCGCGGAGCTGGCCGAAGTACTGCGCCAGGAGGTTCAGCGCGACGAACGCGACCACCAGGACCGCCGACCCGGCGACGACCGCGCGCGCCTCGCCGCCGCCCCCTGTGCCCCCGTCGACGACGCCCCGCATCAGGACCATGATCCCGATCGACTGGAACGTGGCGACGAACAGCAGCGGGATGCGGGCCACCCGCGCCCGTGAGAGCTGTGCCCGGTAGACCGCGGCGAGGGCCGGCCACAGCCGCGCCGCGGGGGCGAGCGGTTCGGGTCCCCCGTCCGCCGCGGCGGGCAGGACGGCCGTGACGGCGGCGCCCGTACGCGCGGCGACGCGGGCCGCGGGGATGTCGGTCGAGATGTCGGTCATGCGCGCACCAGTCCTTCGCCCCGCCCGCCGAGCGCGAGATACACGTCCTCCAGGCTCGGTGTCGCGAGCGTGAAGTCGTCCAGGGCGGCGAACGCCGGCCCCTGGGTGACCGCCGTGACCAGCGCCCTGGCCTCGTCGGGCGGCAGCCGCAGGGTCCAGCGGCGGCCGGCGATCCCGGCGGCGCGGCGTGCGTCGGCCAGCTCCGCGAGACCGTCCGGCGGCTCGTCGCGCCACACCAGGTCGAGCCGTACGTCCGGGCCGACCAGCGCCTTGAGCCCGCCGGGCGTGTCGCAGGCGATGACGCGGCCCGCGTCCAGGACGGCCACGCGGTCGAGCACGGTCTCGGCCTCCAGCACGTTGTGCGTGACGAGCAGCACGGTGGTGCCCTCGGTGGCGCGGCGCCGGTCGATGGCGGACCACACGGCGCGCCTGGCCACCGGGTCCATGCCGGTGGTCGGCTCGTCCAGCACGAGGACGGGCCGGTGCCCGGCGAGCGCGGCGGCCAGGCAGGCCAGCCTGCGTTCGCCGCCGGACAGCTTCTTCACCGGGCGGGAGGCGAGGGGTCCCAGCCCGAGTTCGTCGATGACGGTGTCGCGTTCGCGGCGGGCGGCGGGGGCGTCGAGGCCGCGCAGCCGCGCCGTCGTCTCGGCGGCGAGGGCGACCGTCAGCTCGTCCAGGGCGGACGACTCCTGCCCGAGGTACGCCAGCAGCCGCGCGGCGCGGCGCGGGTGGCGGACCAGGTCGTGGCCGAGGAGGGTGATGCGCCCGGCGTCGGGCCGCAGCAGGCCGGTGATCTGCCGCACGAGGGTGGTCTTGCCCGCCCCGTTGGGGCCGAGGATGCCGAAGATCTCGCCGCGCGCCACGTCCAGACCGATGCCGTCGCTCGCCGCGACCGGCGCGGGAGCGCCGGCGCCGCGCCCGTACCTGCGCCCGGCCTTGCGGACGGGGTAGGTCTTCACCAGGTCGCGCACGACGAGGGCCGCGCCGGTGGTGACGCGCCGCGGGGTGTTCGTCGGGGGGCCGGTCCGAGCCGTGGGGGAGACCACGAGGAGTGAGCCTACGCGGCCTGCCCCCCCGGCAGGACGCCGGGGCACGTTTCGGACAATCGCGCGACCGCGCCCGCCCGTCTCGCGCCGAGCCCCTCGGACAAGCCCCAGGGTCTGTCCGGCGGGTCCCGCCTGTCTCGCGACGCCGGCCACGGCACCTCGCTGCGTTGCCGTATCGCGCGAATACGACGGGTATGAGCTGCGATCCGGCGCCTTGCGATGCACCGCATCCGACGCCGCGAGCCCGCGACAGGACCCGCCGGACAGACCCTAGTGCCGCGTCAGGCAAGGTTCGCCCCGTCGCGTCGCCCGGCACGGCACCTCGCTGCGTTGCCGAATCGCGCGAATACGACGGGTATGAGCTGCGATCCGGCGCCTTGCGATGCACCGCACCGGACGCCGCTCCTTGACGGGCAAACCTGCCTGACGCGGCACTAGGCGGTGCGCTCCGCGCCGGTCCTGGCGTCCACCTCGCGCCAGAAGCCGGCCCGGATCGCGTAGCGGTCCTGCTCGTCGATCTGGTCGTCCTTGTGGGCGAGCAGGCCGAAGCGGGCGGCGTAGCGCAGCAGCTCGCCGTCGATGCGGTGCGGGATGCGGGGGTACTCGCCGGCCAGGCGCTGGAGGTGCGCGGGGGCGGCGAGGCGTTCGGCCCAGCGGCGGGCGAAGACCTGGCCCACCTCGAACGGGTCGCCGCTGACCGCGGTGATGTCCTCCTCGCGGTCGGCCCACCGCTGCTCGGCGGTGGTGAGCTGGGAGAGCATCGGGATGGCGGCGATCTCGGGGGACTCCTCGGGCGCGCCCCGGTCCACCCAGCCGCGGTCGGACGACCAGCGCAGTGTCGCGGTGGCCGGCGCGGTGCCGCCGGCCGGCTGCGGCGGCGCGGCGACGGACCGGCCGAGGGACGCGAGGTCCTTCGGCGTGGGGACGCCCCGGGCGGCGGCCTGCCCGCCGGACTCCCGCGGCTCGGGCGGGCAGGGCGACGCCTCGGCGGCGGGGGCGCTGCCGTTCTTGCCGGGGACGGGCACCGTGCCGGAGCGCCGGCCGGGCGCCGGGTCGCCGCCGTGCCCCGGCGTCTCGGGCAGCGGGGCGGAGAGGATCGCGGCGATCTCGGGGCGCTGTCCCGGGTGCGGGGAGGCGCCGGTGAACGTCTCGTTGACGCGGACGGCGCGCGTGATCCACGCCCGGTCCAGGACACGCCGTTCGTCGGCCTCGGCGACGAGGTCCTCGGACTGGTTGTAGTCGCCGTCGGCGGCCTGGACCGCCCACAGGTGGACGGCGACGCCGTGCTCCTTGGCGGACATGAGGCCGGGCAGCAGGTCCCCGTCGCCGGTGACGAGGACGATGTCGGCGCAGGCGCGATTGCGGGCGAGTTCGGTGAGTTCGGCGTGCATGGCGGCGTCGACGCCCTTCTGCGCCCAGCGTCCGTCGCTCCGAGTGAGGGCGCCGAGGCGGACGGTGACACGCGGCATGACGCGGAGCCGGCGGTGCTCGGGCTGCGGGACGCGGTCGGGGGCGCCGTCGAACCAGTAGATGCGCAGCAGGTCCCGGCCGGTGTCGGCCTCGGCCCGCTCGCGCAGGCCGTGGATGAGCGCGGCGTGATCGACGGTGATGCGGGGCCGGGACGGTTCGCCGGCGAGGAGGCTGGCCGCGGCGCCCAGCAAGTACCCGGCGTCCACCAGGACGACGCAGCGGTCCACGTAGCACCTTCCTTCCCCGGCCTGACCCGGAACGTTTTCTTGAGTCTGCCCGACCGGAGCGTCGTTATCTGCGCCAACTCGATCTTCGGCGTGGCGAATCAGGGGTCCGGTCCGTCCGGAATGCGGTCTTGGGGAAGCCGTGCGAGGCTGATGCCGTGCCACCGTTCCGCGCGGCAGCGGGACGGGACGCCGCAGCGCCGCCGAGCGCGAGGAGGACTCATGGCCAAGAACGGCAGGAACAAGGACCGGAACCGCGACCGGCCGCCCGAACCGCCGCCGGGCGAGAGCCGTCCCGAGGCTTCCGCGGAACCGTCGAGAAGCCGCAAGCGGGAGAGGCGTTTCGGGCACAACTGACGTCAACCCGCCGCCCGCGGTACCGCACGAAGGAGCGCACCCCCGCTCGGGGGTGCGCTCCTTTGCGCGACGGTGCGCGCGTCAGTCGGTGAATGCGTGCCTTCGGTGCGCGGCGGCGAAATAGCGCGCGTCCGAAACCTGCGACGGTGACACGTACGCCACCGGCTCCCCCCGGTGCACTTTGTCATATGCCTCGTGCACACAACGCAGACGGTCGTCGAACGCACTTCCGGGGAAGTACCCGGCCAGCGCGTGGACGGCTTCCTCCCGTGAGGCGTGCGCCTCACGGATGAGGAAAGCTGCCTTTTCTATCATCAGGGCGTCCACGGCAACCCACCCCTTTCATGGAGTAGTTCTCACTCCCGAAGGTAGCGCCGCGGATTTCCCGTATCGGTAAAGCGGATTCCATCATCCCGCCAAACAAGCGGGACCCAGCAGCGCCTTGAGGTCGCCGAAGAGCGCGGGGTCGGCGGCCACCCGGTGCCGGTCCAGGCGCAGGACGGTCGTCGAGCGCGCGCCCTGCAGCCGCAGGCGCACCTCGGTCGGCCCCCGGTGCGCCCCCAGCAGCTCGCCGAGCCGTTCCACGAGCGGCGGGGTGACCTTGACGCTCGGGATGGTGATGGTGACCGGCGCGTCGGCGGAGGCGTCGGACAGGTCGGGCACCATCAGCTCCATGGCGACCAGCCGCGGCACGTCCTCGCGCTTGTCGAGCCGTCCCTTGACGAAGACGACGGTGTCCTCGACGAGCTGGGTGGAGATGAGCTGGTAGGTCGCGGGGAAGAACATGCAGTCGATCGAGCCGGCCAGGTCCTCCACGGTGGCGATGGCCCACGGGTTGCCCTGCTTGGTCATCTTCCGCTGGAGACCGGAGATGATGCCGCCGATGGTGACGGTCGCGCCGTCCGGGTACTCGCCGCCGTTCAGCGCGGAGATCGCGGCGTCGGCCTTCTCGCTCAGCACGTGCTCGATGCCGAACAGCGGGTGGTCGGAGACGTAGAGGCCGAGCATTTCCCGCTCCTGCGCGAGGAGATAGGACTTGTCCCACTCCTCGTCGGAGAAGACGACGTCGAGCCCGAACCCGGGGCCGTCGTCCTTGTCGTCGTCGCCCATGCCGCCGAAGAGGTCGAACTGCCCCTCGGCCTCCTTGCGTTTCACCTGCACCACCGTGTCGATCATCGACTCGAAATGGGCGGTGAGTCCCTTGCGGGTGTGCTTCAGCGTGTCGAAGGCGCCGGCCTTGATGAGTGATTCGATGGTGCGCTTGTTGCAGACGACGGCTTCGACCTTGTCCAGGAAGTCGGGGAACGACGTGTACTTCCCCTTGGCCTTCCGGGTGGCGACGACGGAATCCACCACGTTCTGCCCGACATTGCGGACTGCCGTGAGCCCGAAGACGATGATCTCGTCGCCCCGCGGCGTGAAGAAGGCCTCCGATTCGTTGACGTCCGGCGGCAGCACCTTGATGCCCATGCGGCGGCACTCGTTGAGATAGACGGCCGACTTGTCCTTGTCGTCGCGCACGGACGTGAGGACGGCCGCCATGTATTCCGCCGGGTAATTCGCCTTGAGATAGGCCGTCCAGTAGGTGATCAGGCCGTACGCCGAGGAGTGCGCCTTGTTGAACGCGTATCCGGAGAACGGGACCAGCACGTCCCACACGGCCTGCACGGCCTCGTCGGAGTAGCCGTTCTTCCGCATGCCCTCGCGGAACGGCACGAACTCCTTCTCCAGGATCTCCTTCTTCTTCTTGCCCATCGCGCGGCGCAGCAGGTCCGCCTGTCCGAGCGTGTACCCGGCGAGGACCTGGGCCGCCTTCTGCACCTGCTCCTGGTAGACGATCAGGCCGTACGTGACGTCCAGGACGTCCTTGAGCGGCTCCTCCAGCTCCGGGTGGATCGGGGTGATCTCCTGCTGCCCGTTCTTGCGGAGCGCGTAGTTGATGTGGCTGTTCATGCCCATCGGGCCGGGCCGGTACAGCGCGCCGACGGCGGAGATGTCCTCGAAGTGGGTCGGCTTCATCATGCGCAGCAGGGACCGCATCGGCCCGCCGTCGAACTGGAAGACGCCCAGGGTGTCGCCACGGCCCAGGAGCTCGAACGTCTTCGGGTCGTCCAGCGGCAGCCCGAGCAGCTCGATGTCGATGCCCTTGTTCTGCTTGATGAGCTTGACCGCGTCATCCATGATCGTCAGGTTGCGCAGGCCGAGGAAGTCCATCTTCAGCAGGCCGAGCGACTCGCAGGTGGGGTAGTCCCACTGCGTGACGACCACGCCGTCGTTCTTCGGCGCGAACAGCGGCACGTGGTCCACGAGCCGCTCGCTCGACATGATCACGCCCGCCGCGTGCATGCCCATCTGCCGCACCAGGCCCTCAAGGCCCTTCGCGGTGTCGATGACCTTGCGGACGTCCGGCTCGTTCTCGTACATCCCGCGCACTTCGGCCGCCTCGCTGTAGCGCGGGTGCTCCTTGTCCGTGATGCCGGACAGCGGGATGCCCTTGCCGAGCACGTCGGCGGGCATCGCCTTGGTGATGCGGTCGCCCATGGCGTACGGGTAGCCCAGGACGCGGGAGGCGTCCTTGATGGCGGCCTTCGCCTTGATCGTGCCGTAGGTGCCGATCATGGAGACCTTGTCGGCGCCGTACTTCTCCGTGACGTACCGGATGACCTCGCCGCGCCTGCGCTCGTCGAAGTCGATGTCGACGTCCGGCATGGAGATGCGCTCGGGGTTGAGGAACCGCTCGAAGATCAGACCGTGTTCCATCGGGTCGAGGTCGGTGATGCCGAGCGCGTAGCTCACCAGCGAGCCGGCCGCCGAGCCGCGGCCCGGCCCCACCGCGATGCCCTGGGACTTCGCCCACATGATGAAGTCGGCGACGACGAGGAAGTAGCCGGGGAACCCCATCTCGATGATGACGTTCATCTCGTACTCGACCTGCCGCTCGCGGTCCTCCGGCACCCCGCCCGGGTAGCGGCGGGCCATGCCGCGCGCGACCTCCTCGCGGAACCAGGTGACCTCCGTGTAGCCGTCCGGCACGTCGAAGCGCGGCATCAGGTCGCGCGGCTTGAACCAGCCCTCGGTGTCCACCTGCTCGGCGACCAGCCGGGTGTTCGCGCAGCCCTCCTGCCAGGCGTCGGACAGGTCGATGGCGTACATCTCCTCCGGCGACTTCAGGAAGTAGCCGGTGCCGTCGAACCGGAAGCGGTCGGGGTCGGAGAGGTTCTTGCCGGTCTGGACGCACAGCAGCGCGTCGTGGGCCGACGCCTCGTGGCTGTACGTGTAGTGGCTGTCGTTCGTGACGAGCGGGGGGATGCCGAGCTTCCTGCCGATGTCCAGCAGCCCGTCGCGGACCCTCTTCTCGATGTCGAGGCCGTGGTCCATCAGCTCCAGGAAGTAGCGGTCCTTCCCGAAGATCTGCTGGTAGTCGGCGGCGGCCTTCAGGGCCTCCTCCTCCTGCCCGAGGCGCAGGCGGGTCTGCACCTCGCCGGACGGGCAGCCGGTGGACGCGATCAGCCCCTCCGCGTACTGGGCGATCGTCTCCTTGTCCATCCGCGGCCACTTGACGAAGTAGCCCTCGGTGTAGGCGTCCGACGAGAGCCGGAAGAGATTGTGGAGACCGGTGCGGTTCGAGGCCCAGATCGTCTTGTGGGTGTAGCCGCCGGAGCCGGAGACGTCGTCCCTCTTCTGGTGCGGCTGGCCCCACTGGACGCGGCGCTTGTGCCGGCGCGACTCGGGCGCGACGTACGCCTCGATGCCGATGATCGGCGTGACGCCGGCGTTCGTCGCCTGCTGGAAGAAGTCGTAGGCGCCGTGCAGGTTCCCGTGGTCGGTGATCGCGATGTGCGACATGCCCATCTCGTTGCACGCGGCGAACATGTCCTTGAGCCGTGCCGCACCGTCCAGCAGCGAGTACTGGGTGTGAACATGCAGGTGTGTGAACGGCTTGGTCACTCCACGGGCCTTCCGCAGCAGGGGTGGTTTCGCTCACCGACCCTACCCCCACCCCCCTCCGGTCCCGAGCCGCCCACACATCGCGGCCCGCCCCGTGTTTCCCCAGGTCAACAGGGGTTACGCCCCGGACGTCCGAGGTCAGCGCGATGGTCACGGAACCATATCCGCCGGGGTCTTTATGACGTTCATACGAACGACCTGGCACACTCGCCACGATGGGCAGAACAGGTTTCCCGGCTCGGTCCGCGGCACCGCGCCCCTCCGGGGTGGGCACCGCGGGCCTGCGCGTGCTGCGCGCGGCGGTCTTCACCGCCCTGTGCGTCACCCTGTCCGCCGGTGCCCACATCCTGCTCTCCGGTACGCCACTCCCCGCAGCGACGGCCGCCCCCGTGGCCGCCGCCGTCTTCGCGCTCGCCCTGCTGCTCGCGGGCGACCGGGAGCGCGGCTTCTGGTCCATCGCCGCCCTCCTGGTGCCGCTCCAGCTCGCCGCGGACACCGTGTTCACGACCGGGCAGGCCACGTGTTACGGACCCGGCGGCGGCCCCGTCACGGGCCCCCTGCGGATGCTCGGCCTCGACCTCCTGTGCGGCGGCGGCGATCTCGGCGGCTCACTGTCCGGCCTCACGTCCGTACCCGCCGGCCCCCTGGGCGGCCCCCTCGGCGGCCCCCTGGCCCTGCTCGCCGCGCACATCGCGGTCGGACTGCTCGCCGCGTGCTGGCTGCGCGGCGGCGAGGCGGCGCTCGCCAGCGCGCTGCGGTCGGCCGTCGCCGTCACGTTCCGGCCGCTGCTGCTCGCCGTCGCCGCGGTCCACGCCGGCCGCTCCGGGCGCCGCACCGCCGCGCCGCGGGCGGGCCGGCGCGAGGAGCCGGCTCCGCGCTCCCCGCTGCTCGCGCACTCCGTTCTCCGCCGCGGTCCGCCGGCGCCCGCCGCGCTCGCCTCCTGAGCGCGCGACCGCCAGCCCCGCCGTCCACCGGCACAGGACCCCACACACGGAGATCACCATCATGAGCAAGCGCAATTCCGCCGAGGCCAAGCGCGCCGCCCGGGAACGCCTCCAGGCCGAACGGGAGCGCGAGGCGCGCCGCGCCCGGCTCCGCCGGCGCCTCACCGTCGCCGGCTCGGCCGTCGTCGTCCTCGGCATAGCCGCCGGCGTCGGTGTCGTCGTCGCCAACCAGGACGGCGGCGGGCACGACGACACGAACTGGTCCGCCGTCCGCGACCAGATCGACGGCAAGGCCGCGGAGGCCGAGTCCGCCGCCTTCGCCGACGGCGCCCCCGCCAACACCGCCGGCGACGACGGCCTGACCGTCCGCGTCGGCGACGAGGACGCCCCCAACACCCTGACGCTCTACGAGGACCCGCGCTGCCCGATCTGCGCCACCATGGAGCAGACCCTTGGAGAAACGATCCAGCAGGGCGTCGAGGACGGCACCTACAACATCGAGTACGTCTTCGGCACCTTCCTCGACGACAGCCTCGGCGGCAGCGGCTCGAAGAACGCGCTCAGCGCCCTCGCCGCCGCGCTCGACGTGAGCCCCGAGGCGTTCACCGCCTACCACGAGGCCCTCTACTCGGCCGACAACCACCCGGACGAGCAGACCGACGCGTACGCGGACGACCAGACGCTGATCGACATCGCGCAGAGCGTGCCCGAGCTGAAGGACAACGCGGACTTCTCAGCGGCCGTCGAGAACAGCAGCTACGCCGTCTGGGCGCTGAAGATGTCGGACAAGTTCGACAGCACGGAGGACGTCACCGGCACGCCGACCCTGCGCTACAACGGCGAGATCGTCGACACGCCGCAGTCCCCCGAGGCGTTCGAGCAGATGATCAGCGAGAACAGCCAGTAGACACCGCGGTGAGGGCGGCGCGGGCCACCGCGCCGCCCCTCCGTCACCCGTCGAGCGACGCCAGGAACTCCTCGGCCAGCCGCCAGGTCTCCTCGGCCGCCTCGGCATCCCAGTCCGGCAGCCCCGGGTCCGTGTACAGGTGGCCCGCGCCCGGGTGCCGGAAGACCTCGACATCGGCGCCGGCCCGCCGCATCCGCAGGTACCAGGCCGTCAGCCAGTCGTGCGTCTCGAACGGGTCGGGGTCGGCGACGTGCAGCTGCACCGGCAGGTCGTCCGCCGCCGCGTCGTCGGCGATGTCCGCCGTGCCGTGCAGGAGCAGCGCCCCCCGCGCCCGCTCGTCGCCGAGCGCCACCGTCTGCGCGAGCGAGGCGCCGAGCGAGAAGCCGGCGTAGACGAGACCGGCGTCCGAGTGCGGGGCGGCGGCGGCCACCGCGCGCCGCAGCAGTTCGTCCCGCCCGATCTCCTCGCTGATCGCCATTCCCTCCTCGACCGTCTGTGCCGTCCGGCCATCGAACAGGTCCGGCACGTGCACGCGGTGTCCCGCCGCCCGCAGCCGCCCGGCGGCGTCCCGCACGGCGGGCCGCAGACCGTGGACGGAATGGAAGAGGATGACATCGCTCACGGTCTGAAGGCGTCCTTTCCCGGGGTACGCGTGGGGATGATGGATGTGTGGGCCGGACCAGCCGGGCCACCACCATCCTGGCAGACGAACCGGCCGGCCCGCCGCGCGGCCGCCGCCCCCAGTGGAGGACTCCATGGACGACGTGTTGCGGTCACTTCTGGTGATCGGCGGCACCCTCGCGCTCACGCTGCTGGCCGGCTGGCTCATCGACCGCGCCCTGTCATCGGCCGACGCCCGGCACCACGACACACGTCTGTGGGGTCTGATGCGCCGCTGCAGCGCGCCGCTCCAGCTCCTCCTCGCGGCCTCCGCCGTCCGCGTCGCCTACGCCGCCTTCGACCTCAGCCTGCGGCGCGACGACATCATGGAGAGCCTGCTCGCGACCATCGCCATCGCCGCCGCGGCCTGGCTCGCCATACGGCTCGCCGGCGCCGTCGCCGAGAACTCCCTCGCACGCTACGAGTCCCGCACCCAGGACCTGGCCCGCGTCCGGCAGTTCCGCACCCAGCTCACGATGCTGCGCCGCGTCGTCACGACGATCCTGGCCATCGTCGCGGTGGCGGTCACGATCCTGGTGCTCTTCCCCGACCTGCGCACCCTGGGCGCCTCGATGCTGGCGTCGGCCGGCGTCATCGGCGTCATCGCCGGTGTGGCGGCCCAGTCGATGCTGGGCAACCTCTTCGCCGGCCTGCAGATCGCGTTCGGCGACTCGGTGAAGATCGGCGACACGGTCGTCGTGGACGGCGAGTGGGGCACGGTGGAGGAGATCTCCCTCGCGTTCCTGACGATCCGCATCTGGGACGACCGTCGCCTGACGATGCCCGTCTCGTACTTCAACAGCAAGCCGTACGAGAACTGGTCCCGCGGCGGCAACGAACTGACCGGCACGGTCTTCCTCTACCTGGACCACGCGACACCGATCCCCGAGCTGCGCAAGCACCTGCAGGAGTTCCTGCTGGGCCGCAAGGACTGGGACGGCCGGAGCTGGAGCCTGGTGGTGACGGACACGACTCCGTCCGCGATCCAGGTACGCGCCGCGATGTCCACCCGCAATTCCGACGACGCGTGGAACCTGCGCTGCGCGGTACGCGAGGAACTCATCGCCTGGCTGGGTGAGACCCACCCCTACGCACTCCCGAGGGTGGCGACATCACAGGCGGCGACACCACCGGACCACCGCTTGCCGCACCAGCACACGGCACAGACCACCACCACGAACCACCACACGACGACCCACGTCCACTGACCCACGCCGGTCCGGCGGCCCGGGTCAGCCGTGGGGCAGGCTTGCCCTGTCCAGTTCGCGCAGTGCTCGGTCCACCACGTCCGGGTCGGCGCCCGCCTCGCTGCGTGCGTCCAGGACCTCGCGCCGCGCGGCGGCCAGCAGTTCCGCGTAGTACGTGTCGACCTGCCGCGTACGCTGCGCGCGCAGGGCCGCGTTCTCCCGGAGGTCGCCCTCGGCGAGGGACGGCGAGATCCGCACCCCGATGTCGAGCGCCCGGCGCAGCAGCGCCTCCGACATCTCCTCGGTGAGGTCCGCACTCTCCTCGATCTGCCGCAGCCGCCGCCGTGCCGCCTGCGCCGCGCGGACCGCGAGGTCGTGCTCCTGCTGGTCGGCGATGTCGGTGTCCGCGCGCACGCCGAGCAGGCCGACCAGCCACGGCAGCGTCAGCCCCTGCAGGACCAGCGTGACGAGCACGACGACGAAAGCGATGAAGATGAGGGCGTCGCGCTGCGGGAAGTCGCCCCCGTCGTCCACGGCGAGCGGCACGGCGAGCGCCAGGGCGACGGTGGCCACCCCGCGCATGCCGGACCACCACATGATGACGGTCTCCTGCCAGCTGAGCGGCACCTCCTCGGCGGAGTCCGTGTCCTTGTGCAGCCGCCGCGCGAACCACGCCGCCGGCAGCAGCCACAGCAGCCGGACGCCGATGACGGCGGCCAGCACCGCGAGGGCGGCGGGCAGCAGTTCGTCCCAGCGGTCGAGGGTGGTGTCGAGGACGCTGTGCAGTTCGAGCCCGATGAGGCCGAACGCGACGCCCGTCACCATGGTGTCCACGACGGCCCAGAAGCTGCCGCCGGTGAGCCGCCCCGCCACGTCGTCCGGGTCGGTCTGCTCGCTCAGGTAGAGGCCGAGCACGAGGACGGCCAGCACGCCGGAGCCGTGCATCTCCTCCGCGATGACGTACGCCGCGAACGGCAGCAGCAGCGTGAAGCCGACCCTCAGCGTCACATCCCCGAGCAGGGGCCGCATCAGCGTGACGAGCCAGCCGAGGACGGCGCCCACCGCGACCGCGACGACCGCCGACAGCGCGAAATCGGTCACGGCGGCGGGGAACGAGTACGAGCCGGCCACGACCGCGCCGATCGCCACGTGGTACAGCGTGATGGCCGTGACGTCGTTGAAGAGGCCCTCGCCCTCCAGGATCGACACCATGCGGCGCGGCAGCCCGAGCTGTCCGGCGACGGCGGTGGCCGCGATCGGGTCGGGCGGCGCGACGAGCGCGCCCAGCGCGACGGCGGCGGCCAGCGGCATGCCCGCGACGGCGGCGTCGGCGACGGCGGCCACGACGGCGGTCGTCACGAACACCAGCGCGACGGCGAGCAGCAGGATCGGCCGCACGTTCGCGGTGAACTGGCGCCAGGACGTGCGCCGCACCGCCGCGTACAGCAGGGGCGGCAGGACGAGCGGCAGGATCAGGTCCGGCTCGATCTCGATGTCCGGCACGAACGGCGCGACGCCGAGCAGCCCGCCGAAGAGGGTCATCAGGACGGGCGACGGCAGGTTGAACCGCTCACCGAGCGGCACGGTCAGCAGCGCGCCGAAGAGCAGGGCGAAGAGCAGGGTGACCTGGTCCACGTGTCAGGCGCTCTCGGCACGCAGCACGTCGAGGGCGTGCCGCAGATCCTCCGGGTAGTCGCTCGCGAAGGCGACCCACCGGCCGTCGTCGGGGTGGGTGAAGCCCAGCTCCTTGGCGTGGAGCCACTGGCGGGTCAGGCCGAGGCGCCGCGCGAGGGTGGGGTCGGCCCCGTAGGTCGTGTCGCCGACGCACGGGTGGCGGTGGGCGGACATGTGGACGCGGATCTGGTGGGTGCGGCCCGTCTCCAGCTTGATGGTCAGGAGGCTCGCGGCCCTGAGCGCCTCGACCAGGTCGTAGTGGGTGACGGCGGGCTTGCCGTCGGCCGTGACGGCCCACTTCCAGTCGTGCTGCGGGTGGCGGCCGACGGGCGCGTCGATGGTGCCGCTGAGCGGGTCGGGGTGGCCCTGGACGAGGGCGTGGTAGCGCTTGTCGACGGTCCGCTCGCGGAACTGCTGCTTCAGCCGCGTGTACGCCCGCTCCGACTTGGCGACGACCATCAGCCCGGACGTGCCGACGTCCAGGCGGTGGACGACGCCCTGCCGCTCCGCCGCGCCGGAGGTGGCGATGCGGTACCCGGCCGCCGCGAGGCCCCCGACGACGGTCGGCCCGGTCCAGCCGGGGCTCGGGTGGGCCGCGACGCCGACCGGCTTGTCGACGACGACGAGGTCGGCGTCGTCGTGCACGATCCGCAGTCCTTCGACGGGCTCGGCGACCACGCGGACGGGGACGGCCGGCGGCGGCATCTCGACCTCGATCCACGATCCGCCGGTCACACGCTCCGACTTGCCGACCTCGGCGCCGTCGATGCGGACCTTGCCGGCCGCGGCGAGTTCCGCGGCCTTGGTGCGGGAGAACCCGAGCATGCGGGACAGCGCCGCGTCGACGCGCTCCCCCTCCAGGCCTTCCGGTACGGGCAGGGTGCGGGTCTCGGGCGTCTCCGGAAGCGTGCTCACCCCACCGAGTATGCCGGACCGCCCGTCAGTCGCGGTGCACGGTGCCGTCCGGGTCGAGCCCGCGGAACGACAGCAGGACGATCAGGATGCCGCCGCAGACGATCGCCGAATCGGCCAGGTTGAAGACGGCGAAGTGCTTGGGGGCGATGAAGTCGACCACATGGCCCTGGAGGGCGCCCGGGTCGCGGAGGACGCGGTCGGTGAGGTTGCCGAGAGCGCCGCCGAGGAGCAGGCCGAGCGCGATGGCCCACGGCGTGCTGTACAGGCGGCGGGCCAGCCGGACGATGACGACGATGACGGCGGCCGCGATGCAGGTGAAGACGATGGTGAGCGCGGAGCCGATCCCGAAGGCGGCGCCGGCGTTGCGGACGACGGTGAGCCGCAGCCAGTCGCCGATCACATGGATGGCGGGCTCGTTCTCCAGGCCCCTGACGACCAGGGTCTTGGTGACCAGGTCGAGGACGTAGGCGAACGCGGCGACGGCCACGAGCACGGCAACACGCCGCCGCCCGCGCGGCGCCGCCCCGGGCTCGTCCGCGCTCCCGGGGGTCTCCTGGCTCCCCGCCGTCCCGTCCCCGGCCGGGGGGTCGTCGGGGGTCTCGATGGTCCGCTCCGCCTCGCTCACGGGATGAGAGTACGACACTCCTGTGCGATCACCGGAAGAAGCGGGCCGAACCGGCCCGCCTCCGCCGCGGGACGTGCCCTAGCGGCGTTCCTGTTTCTGCTTGCAGTCGACGCACAGGGTGGCGCGCGGGAACGCCTGCATGCGGGCCTTGCCGATGGGGTTGCCGCAGTTCTCGCACAGACCGTAGGTGCCGGCGTCGATCCGCCGGAGCGCCCGTTCGGTCTGGTGGAGGGTCTCGCGGGCGTTGGACGCGAGGGCCATCTCGTGCTCGCGCGTCACGTTCTTCGACCCGGTGTCGGCCTGGTCGTCGCCGGCGCCGTCGCCGGAGTCGCGCATGAGGCCGGCGAGCGCCGCCTCGGCCGCTGCGATCTGGCCGCGCAGCCGGTCGGCCTCGGCGGAGAGCCCGGCGCGCGCGGCGGCGACCTCCTCCTCGGTCCACGGGTCCTCGCCGGTGCGTACGGCGAGGACCCCGGCGCGGGCCGGCGGCGCCGCGGTGGCCGACTCACCGGCCGTGCTCTTCTTCGCTGCCACCTGCTGGCTCCCGTCCCGTTCCCCTCACGCGCCGCCCGCGTCCTTGGCCGACACGCGATTGTTCACATGGTGTGATCGTGCTCGTGCACCGTGACCGGAACGATAAGTCGGGCCTGGACGTGCGGCAACGAGGGCGCGCCGGTCTGAGTGCGTTGTGCCCCGCCCGGCCCCCGGTCAACCCGGTCGTCCCCGTCGCTCACCGGCCGTACACTGGTCGCAGCGAAAGGCGTGGATGGGGACGAGTAGCGTCGTCGAGCGGCCAGGAGCGACCCGGGGACGGTGCGAGCCCGGGGGCAGGCGCGGCGCGAAGATCACCCCGGAGCCGCCGGAAGAAAGCCCGCCGCCCCGTGCGGCGGTCCGGTAGACCCGGCGTTCGCGGCCCAATGAGGGGGTCTCGGCACCCGCCGTGCGCGGCGGCCCGCCGGGGCCAAGGAGGGTGGTACCGCGGGAGCCCGCAGCTCTCGTCCCTCCGTCGGAGAACGCCACGCCCTGTGTGTCCGCCGGAGGACGATCCGATGCCGCTGTACCGACCCGTGCCCGCCCAGGTCGACCTGCCCGCCCTGGAGCACGGCGTGCTCGACCTGTGGGAGCAGAACAAGACGTTCGCCCGCACGCTCCAGGAGTCCGCCGGGCGCCCCGAGTGGGTCTTCTACGAAGGGCCGCCCACCGCGAACGGCATGCCGGGCGCCCACCACATCGAGGCCCGCGTCTTCAAGGACGTGTTCCCCCGCTACCGCACCATGCGCGGCTTCCACGTGACCCGCAAGGCGGGCTGGGACTGCCACGGCCTGCCCGTCGAGCTGGCCGTCGAGAAGGAGCTGGGCTTCACCGGCAAGCAGGACATCGAGCGCTACGGCATCGCCGAGTTCAACGCCCGCTGCCGGGCCTCCGTCACCCGGCACACCGACGCGTTCGCCGAGCTGACCCGCCGCATGGGCTACTGGGTCGACCTGGACGACGCCTACCGCACCATGGACCCGGAGTACATCGAGTCCGTCTGGTGGTCGCTGAAGGAGATCTTCTCCAAGGGCCTCCTCGGCCAGGACCACCGCGTCGCCCCCTGGTGCCCGCGCTGCGAGACCGGTCTGTCCGACCACGAGCTGGCCCAGGGCTACGAGACGGTCGTCGACCCCTCGGTCTACGTCCGCTTCCCCCTGCTGAGCGGCCCCCTCGCCGGGCGGGCCGACCTGCTCGTGTGGACGACGACGCCCTGGACCCTCGTCTCCAACACGGCCGTCGCCGTCCACCCCGAGGTGACGTACGCGGTCGCCGCCCGCGGCGACGAGCGGATCGTCGTCGCCGAGCCGCTGCTCGGCAAGGCCCTCGGCGACGAGTGGACGGCGACCGGTGAGACGTTCACCGGCGCCGAGATGGAACGCTGGGCGTACCGCCGCCCCTTCGACCTGGTCGACTTCGGCGGCGCCGAGGCGCACTACGTCGTGACCGCCGCGTACGTGACCACCGAGGACGGCACCGGCCTCGTGCACCAGGCCCCGGCGTTCGGCGAGGACGACCTCCTCACCTGCCGCCGCTACGGCCTGCCGGTCGTCAACCCGGTGCTGGCCGACGGCACGTTCGAGGCCGGGCTGCCGCTGGTGGGCGGGCAGTTCTTCAAGAAGGCCGACGAGGCCCTCGTCGCCGACCTGCGGGAGCGCGGTCTCCTCTTCCGCCACCTGCCCTACGAGCACAGCTACCCGCACTGCTGGCGCTGCCACAACCCGCTGCTCTACTACGCACAGCCCTCCTGGTACATCCGCACCACCCGCGTGCGGGACGCCCTCCTCCGGGAGAACGAGAAGACCACCTGGTACCCGGAGTCCGTCAAGCACGGCCGCTACGGCGACTGGCTCACCAACAACGTGGACTGGGCGCTCTCCCGCAAGCGCTACTGGGGCACCCCGCTGCCCATCTGGCGCTGCCAGGACGACCACCTCACCTGCGTGGGCTCCCTCGCCGAGCTGAGCGAGCTGACCGGTGCCGACCAGTCGGAGCTGGATCCGCACCGCCCGTTCATCGACGAGGTGCGGTTCACCTGCCCCGCGGAGGGCTGCGAGCTGGTCTCGACCCGTGTCGAGGAGGTCATCGACGGCTGGTACGACTCGGGCTCCATGCCCTTCGCGCAGTGGGGTTACCCGCACCGCAACCGCGAGGAGTTCGAGAAGCACTACCCGGCGCAGTACATCGCCGAGGCGATCGACCAGACGCGCGGCTGGTTCTACACGCTGATGGCCGTCGGCACGCTGGTGTTCGACCGTTCGTCGTACGAGAACGTCGTCTGCCTCGGGCACATCCTGGCCGAGGACGGCCGCAAGATGTCCAAGCACCTGGGCAACATCCTGGAGCCCATCCCCCTGATGGAGCAGCACGGCGCCGACGCGGTGCGCTGGTTCATGGCGGCGGGCGGCTCCCCCTGGGCCGCGCGCCGCGTCGGGCACGGCACCATCCAGGAGGTCGTCCGCAAGACGCTCCTCACCTACTGGAACACGGTCGCCTTCCAGGCCCTGTACGCGCGGACCGCCGAGTGGGCGCCGGGCGGGGCGGACCCGGCGCCGGCCGACCGCCCGCTGCTCGACCGCTGGCTGCTGAGCGAGCTGAACGCTCTCGTCGCCGCCGTCACCACCGCCATGGAGAACTTCGACACCCAGCGCACGGGGAAGCTGATCTCCACCTTCGTCGACGACCTGTCCAACTGGTACGTGCGCCGCTCCCGCCGCCGGTTCTGGCAGGGCGACCCCGCGGCCCTGCGCACCCTGCACGACGCGCTGGAGACCGTGACGCGCCTGATGGCGCCGCTCGTCCCGTTCATCACCGAGCGCGTGTGGCAGGACCTGGTCGTGCCGGTGACCCCGGGCGCGCCCGACTCGGTGCACCTGGCGCGCTGGCCCGAGGCGGACGTGACGATGATCGACGCCGATCTGTCCCAGGACATGCTGCTGGTGCGCCGGCTCGTGGAGCTGGGCCGCGCGACGCGCGCCGAGTCCGGTGTCAAGACGCGGCAGCCGCTGTCGCGCGCGCTGGTCGCCGCCCAGGGCTTCGAACTCCTCGGTGACGACCTGCGCGAGCAGATCGCCGACGAGCTGAACGTCACGTCGCTCGCCGCCCTGTCGGAGATCGGCGGCTCGCTGGTGGACACCTCGGCCAAGGCCAACTTCCGTGCGCTCGGCCGCCGGTTCGGCAAGGGCACGCAGCCGGTGGCGCGGGCCATCGCGGAGGCCGACGCGGCCGGGCTTTCGGCGGCGCTGCGCGCGGGCACGGCCACGGTCGAGGTCGACGGCGAGCGGATCGAGCTGAGCCCGGAGGAGGTCATCATCACGGAGACGCCGCGCGAGGGCTGGTCGGTGGCCTCCGACGCGGGCGCGACGGTGGCGCTCGACCTGGAGATCACGCCGGAGCTGCGCCGGGCCGGTGTGGCGCGCGACGTCATCCGACTGGTGCAGGAGGCCCGCAAGAGCAGCGGTCTCGATGTGGCGGACCGCATCGCGGTGCGCTGGGAGTCCGCCGACGAGGAGCTGCGCCGTGCCCTGGACGACCACCGGACGCTGATCTGCTCGGAGATCCTGGCGACCGACTTCGCCGAGGGGCCGGGTGACGACGCGTTCGGCGTGCCGTTCGGGGACGACACGGTGGGCGGCTCGTTCCGCCTGCGGAGGAACTGACCCTCGGCGGTCCGGTCCCGGCCCCGCGGGAGCGGCCGGGACCGGACCGCCACCGAGCATGCCGAAGGGGCGGGTCCCGGACCGATCGGTCCGGGACCCGCCCCTTCGGCGTGTGGGCTCGAACGCCCGTGCTCAGCTCAGTTGTCGTCCTCGTCGATGAGGAAGCCGCGCATCGGGGACGGCGCCTGCTGCACCGGCTGCGGGCCCTGCGGCCGCACCGGGGCCATCGGCTGCGTCATGGCCGGCGACATCTGCTGCTGCCCGCCGTACGACGGTGCCTGGCCGGGACCACCGTGGCCGCCATGACCGCCGTGGCCACCGTGACCGCCGCCCATCTGCTGGTTGCCGCCCATGGTCTGGTGTCCCAGACCGCCGCCGGGACCGCTGGGCGCGCCGGCGGACGCCAGGGACGGCGGCGACGGCGGCAGCGAAGCGGTGGCAGGGGTGCGCGGCGGCGCGAGCGAGTCGTCGGACTGGCTCTCGAGCTGGCGGAGCTGGCTCTCCAGGTACGACTTCAGGCGGGTGCGGTACTCGCGCTCGAAGCCGCGCAGGTCCTCGACCTTGCGCTCCAGCGTCGCGCGGGCGGACTCCAGGGAGCCCATGGCCACGCGGTGCTTCTCCTGCGCGTCCCGCTCCAGCGCGTCGGCCTTGGCACGGGCGTCGCGCTCCAGGCCCTCGGCACGGCTGCGCGCCTCACCGACGATCTTGTTGGCCTCGGAACGGGCCTCTGCGATCGCCTGGTCGGCGGTCTGCTGCGCGAGCGACAGCACGCGGGCGGCACTCTCGTTGCCTCCCTGCTGCTGCATCGGGCCGGGACCCATCGGGCCGCCCATGCCGTGGCCGCCCATGCCCGGGCCGCCGGGGCCGCCGGGACCCATCGGACCGCCCATGCCCGGGCCGCCGTGGCCGCCCATGCCCTGGTTCATCGGCACGGGGCCGCCGGGACCCATCGGACCGCCCTGGCCCATCGGACCGGGGCCACCGGGGCCGCCAGGACCCATGGGGCCGCCCTGGCCCATCGGGCCGGGCCCGCCGGGGTGGCCCTGCGGGCCGCCGGGACCACCGGGACCGCCCGGGCCGGCGGGGAGTTGGGGCGGGCCGCCCATCTGCTGCTGTTGCTGCGGCACGCCCTGCGGTCCGGATATGGCCGGCGGGCCGCCCTGCCGGTCCTGGGGCTCGGGTTTCCGCATGTTCTGAGCGGCCTGCTGGCTCTGCGCGGCGGCGCGGGTGGCCGCGGCGAGCTTGGCGCGCAGATCCTCGTTCTCCCTGAGCAGCCGGGTCAGCTCTGCCTCGACCTCATCGAGGAAGGCGTCGACCTCGTCCTCGTCATAGCCTTCACGCAGACGGACGGTCGTGAACTGCTTGTTCCGTACGTCCTCGGGGGTCAACGGCATCTCTTCACCTCAACGTATTTCGTCGGATATCGGCAAGACCGTAGTCGTTCACAGCCAGGCCACGACGCTGATCAGGATGTAGACGATGATCATCAGTACGAAGAAGGACAGATCAAGCGCCACACCCCCGAACCGCAGCGGAGGGATGATCCTTCGCAAGGCCTTGAGCGGCGGATCGGTGACAGTGTAGGTGGCCTCCAGCGCGACAACCATCGCCTTGCCGGGGTGCCAGGAGCGCGCGAACATGAAGACGTAGTCCATCACGAGCCGGAAGAGCAACAGGGCGAGGAAGCACCACAAGACAGTTGAGATCACGCCCAGAACGATCCCCATCCCGCAGGTCCCTCTCCCCTGTTCCTGCCCCGGCCGGGCGGCCGGGACTCATGTCGGTTGGCTGTCTTCCGTCAGCTCTGGTTGAAGAACCCGCCCTCGGCGATCCGGGCTTTGTCCTCCGCCGTTACATCGACGTTAGCAGGCGACAGCAGGAACACCTTCTGCGTCACCCGCTCGATGCTCCCATGCAGCCCGAAGACGAGACCAGCGGCAAAGTCGACAAGTCGCTTCGCGTCGGTGTCGTCCATCTCCGTGAGGTTCATGATCACGGGGGTGCCCTCGCGGAAGTGTTCCCCGATGGTACGGGCCTCGTTGTAGGTCCGGGGGTGGAGCGTCGTGATGCGGTAGGGCTCCCGCTCGGATACGACCTTGGGCATGATCACCGGCGCGTTCTTCTCCACGTTGTGCCGTTCTGATGTGATGGAAGACACGGGAGCGATCCTCCCGGGCCGCCTGCTTTCCGCCAGGACCGGAGCGGGTGTCGGCTCCGTCTCCCGCTGGGCCGGCGGGTGGACGACCCGCACCGGCTCCTCCGTCCGTTCCCGGACCGGGGGTTCGAGCGTCTGACGGCGCGGCGCCGCCCGCTCGGGCTCCGGTTCGGGTTCGAATTCGTCATCGGGGCCATACCCCGGGCGGTCGTACCCGTCGTCCTCCACGAGGCCGAGGTAGACCGCCATCTTGCGCATCGCGCCAGCCATCGACTGCGTCCTCCGCTCTGTGGTGGATCGGCTCCGACTGCCCGGGGCCAAGGAGATCCACGCAACTTGCCCGAATTCTCCGGGAATGACCATATTTTCGGCTGTGGCCCCTCGCCTGGCGACGTTACCCGAGGGCAGGGCGGACGCCGAGTACCGCACTGCCGACGCGTACGTGTGTCGCCCCGGCCAGGATCGCCTCCTCCAGGTCCGCGCTCATTCCCGCCGACATCATGGTGGCAGCAGGAACGGTTGCGCGCAGGCCCCTGGAGATTTCCGCCAGCCGTTCGAACGCCGCTCCCGGTGAACCGGCGTACACGCCTTCGAGGGGCGCCACGGTCATGACGCCCGCCGGCCGCAACCCCGGCGCCGCGGCGATCGCCGCCGCCAACTCGGGGACGCCGTCCGGCGCGACCCCGCCCCGCCCGCCGCCGGAGCCCGACTCCTTCTCCAACGCGACTTGAAGCAGACAGTCGAGAGGCGCGCGCCCCCGGCGCACGACCTCGGCGGACAGCGCGGTCACGAGCTTCACACGGTCCACCGAATGCACACAGGACGCGTACCCCACCACGGAACGCACCTTGTTCGTCTGCAACTGGCCCACGAAGTGCCAGGTCAGGGGGAGATCGGCGAGGACCGCCGCCTTGGCCGCCGCCTCCTGGTCGCGGTTCTCGGCGAACTGGTGTACGCCGAGACCGGCGAGAATACGCACGTCGTCGGCGGGGTACGTCTTGCTCACGACGATGAGGGTGACGTCCTCGCGCGCCCGGCCGGCGGCGGCGCAGGCGCGGGCGACACGCTCCTCGACACGGGCCAGATTCGCGGCGAGTTCGACCTCCCGCGCCGTCGGGTCCGCGCCGCTGTGCGAACCCGCGGTCGAACGGAGGTCGGGCAGGTGATCTTCGGGACGTTCCGGGCCACTCATGCGGGATCCGCCCAGACGTAGCCGGCCTGCCGACCGGTGGTCCGGTCGCGGCGGTAGGAGAAATGGTCGTCCGACTCGCGCGTGCACACCGGCGAGACGGTGATCTCCCCGACACCGCAGGCGGCGAGCTGCGCGCGGACCCCGGCGGGGATGTCGATCGCGGGGGTGCCGGCCGATGTGGTCGCCGCGCTGCCGGGCACCAGCCGCTCGGCCTCGTCGCGGAGTTCGGCGGGCACCTCGTAGCAGCGGCCGCAGACGGTCGGGCCGACGAGGGCGGTGGTCCTGGCCGGGTCGGCGCCGAGTTCCCGCATCGCGGCGACGGTCGCGGGCACGACGCCGGCGAGCAGGCCCGGGCGTCCGGCATGGGCTGCGGCGGTGACCCGGGCGACCGGGTCGGCGAGGAGTACGGGGGCGCAGTCGGCGGTGAGCACGGCGAGCGCGAGCCCCGCGCGGGCGGTGACCACGCCGTCGGCCGGTGGCGGCTCCCCCTCGGGCCACGGCCCGTCGGCCACCACGACCTCGCGCCCGTGGACCTGCCGCATCCAGCGGACGTCCGCCGGGTCGAGACCGAGGCCGCGCGCGGCGCGCTCCCGGTTCGCCGAAACGGCGGCGGAGTCGTCACCGACCGCGCCGCCGAGGTTGAGCGTGCCGTACGGAGCGGCGCTCACCCCGCCCCACCGGTCGGTGAAGGCGAAGTGGGCGCCGCCCACCGTGTGCTGCATCCCTATCACGTCGTGCCGTCCGCTTCGGTGCCCGGACGGGTCACTTCAGGAAGTCGGGGACGTCGAGCTCCTCGACCTGGCCGTCGTACGGGCGGGCCGGGGGGACCTGCGGACCGAGCGGTTCACGGGCCGGCTCGGCCGGCTGCTGGCCGCCGTCCCGGTCGGCCGACAGACCGCCGTCGCGGCCGGGCAGGGAGCCGAGGCCGCCGAACGCCGGCCGCTCGGGCTCCGGTTCGGGCGCGGACCGCTCGGTGGGCAGCGGGGTGGGGGTGCTGTCGTCGCGGGAACCGCCGTAGCCGCCGAGCGCCTTGTCGCGACTGCGGGACGGCGGCTGGCCGCCGTCGAAGCCGGCGGCGATGACGGTGACGCGCACCTCGTCGCCGAGCGCGTCGTCGATGACGGCGCCGAAGATGATGTTGGCCTCGGGGTGGGCGGCCTCGCTGACGAGCTGCGCCGCCTCGTTGATCTCGAAGAGGCCGAGGTCGGAGCCGCCGGAGATGGACAGCAGCACGCCGCGTGCGCCGTCGATGGAGGCTTCGAGCAGGGGGGAGGAGATCGCCATCTCGGCCGCCGCGACCGCGCGGTCGTCGCCGCGGGCGGAACCGATGCCCATCAGCGCGGAGCCGGCCTCCGACATGACGGACTTGACGTCGGCGAAGTCGAGGTTGATCAGGCCGGGGGTGGTGATGAGGTCGGTGATGCCCTGCACACCGGACAGGAGGACCTGGTCGGCGGACTTGAACGCGTCCAGGACGCTGACCTGGCGGTCCGAGATGGAGAGCAGCCGGTCGTTCGGGATGACGATCAGGGTGTCGACCTCGTCGCGCAGGCTGGCGATGCCGTCCTCGGCCTGGTTGGCGCGGCGCCGGCCCTCGAAGGTGAAGGGGCGCGTCACCACACCGATCGTCAGGGCGCCGAGGGAGCGGGCGATGTTCGCCACGACCGGGGCGCCGCCGGTGCCGGTGCCGCCGCCCTCGCCCGCGGTGACGAAGACCATGTCGGCCCCCTTGAGGACCTCCTCGATCTCCTCGCGGTGGTCCTCGGCAGCCTTGCGGCCCACGTCGGGGTTGGCACCCGCGCCGAGACCACGGGTGAGTTCACGGCCGACATCGAGCTTGACGTCGGCGTCGCTCATCAGCAACGCCTGGGCGTCGGTGTTGATCGCGATGAACTCGACGCCCTTGAGACCGACCTCGATCATCCGGTTGATGGCGTTGACACCACCGCCGCCGATACCGACGACCTTGATGACTGCGAGGTAGTTCTGCGGTGCTGCCACGTCGAAGGCCTCTCGCCTCGATTTACGTGTCGCCGCTCCGCGTGAGCCGCAGTGCGCCGACGGATGCCGATGGGACGGAGGGAGGGCCGCCCCGAACCCTAACGCTGCAAGTTTAGGGTTACCCGTGCTTGTCGTTCCTTGTATTCCCAGTACCGGACACTAAGTCGACAAGAGCTACGCGTTCAACGAACACGCCGAACCTCCCGTTTTTCTTTTCACCCTATGTGATCACGCACGGGCGCATCAAACAGGGGTCCCACCTGCGCGGACATACCGCGGCGTCAACCGCCCGACGAGGCCGGGACGGTGGGCGCGCTGACGTCGAACCGGGTCGCGTCCGGCGCCGCCGCGCGCACCGCGAGCAGCGCGTCCGCCTTCGCCCGCGACCGCTCCGGACTCCCCCAGAACACGGTGGTGCCGTCGGCGAGTTCCAGGGAAATGGCGTCGTACGAGGTGGCGAGGACGGTACGGGTCTCGCGGCGCACCTCGCCGGGCAGCGCGAGGACGACGGAGACGGCGGCGCGGCGCACGCGGTCCTCGCCGTAGCGGCGGGCCGACGCGCTGTCGGCAAGGTCGAGTTCCAGGAGCGGCAGGTCCGGATCGGCCTCGGCGCGCTCCCCGAAGGCGACGCCCTCGCCGTCGACCTCGGTGAAGCGGTCGCCGTCGGGCATCAGGACCTCCGCCTCCCGCTCGGTGACCTTGAGGGAGACGCCGTGCGGCCAGGCCCGCACCACGTCGACGGAGGCCAGACGCGGCAGGCCGTCGAGGAGCCGGTCCCGGACGGCGTCCTTGTCGAGGGACGCCATCGGGGAGCCGACGCGCACACCCGCCGCGTCCAGGATCTGGTCCCTCGTCAGTTCGCGGGGGCCGTCCTGCCAGCGGACGGAGACGTTCTCGACGCGCAGCCAGCCGGAGCCGTACAGCGCCCAGGTGCCGAATCCGCCGGTGAGTGCGGCGAGGACCAGGATCAGCGCGATCACGCGGGGCCGCCCGGGGCGGGGCAGCCGCAGGCGGCGGCGCCGCGCGGGCGGGGGCGGGCCGGGCGGCGCCGGACGGCGGTCCCGGCCGCGCCGGGCGGTCGTCGATCCGGCCACGCTCCCTCAGCTCCCGTCTCGGTTGGATGGTGTCCGTCTGTCCGTCTGTCCGCGTGTCCCCGCCCCGGTCAGCCCCGGCGGGCGGCGATCGCCTCGCGGACCATGCCGACGAGGAGGTCGTCGGCGTCCCTGCGGCCGAACTCGGCGGCCGCGCGCGACATCTTGCCGAGCCGGTTCGGGTCGGTGAGGACGGGCAGGACGTTGGCCCGTACCCAGTCCGGCGTCAGCGCGGCGTCGTCGACGAGGACCCCGCCGCCGGCCTTGACCACCGGCTGGGCGTTGAGCCGCTGCTCCCCGTTCCCGATGGGAAGGGGCACATAGGCGGCGGGCAGCCCGACGGCGGACAGTTCGGCGACGGTCATCGCGCCCGCGCGGCAGAGCATCATGTCGGCCGCCGCGTACGCGAGGTCCATGCGGTCCACATACGATAGCGGGATGTAGGGGGGCATCCCGGGCATCGTGTCGACCTGCGGCAGTTCGTTCTTCGGGCCGACCGCGTGCAGCACCTGGACGCCGGAGCGCTGGAGGAACGGGACGGCCTGCGCGACGACCTCGTTCAGCCGCCGCGCGCCCTGCGAGCCGCCGGACACCAGGAGCGTCGGCAGGTTGTGGTCGAGGCCGAAGAACGCCCGGGCCTGGGCGCGCATCGCGGCCCGGTCCAGCGTCGCGATGGCGCGGCGCAGGGGGATGCCGATGTAGCGGGCGCCGCGCAGCTTGCTGTCCGGGGTGGACACGGCGACGAACCGCGTGTAGCGGGCGCCGATCTTGTTGGCGAGGCCCGGGCGGGCGTTGGCCTCGTGCACGACGATCGGGACGCGCTGGCGGCGCGCGGCGAAGTAGCCGGGGAGGGCGACGTAGCCGCCGAAGCCGACGACGCAGTCGGCCTTGACCCGTTCGATGATGTCCTCGGCCGCCTTGACGGTGCCGCGCAGCCGGCCCGGGACGGTGAAGAGTTCGGGGGTGGGTTTGCGGGGCAGCGGCACGGCGGGGATGAGTCCGAGGTCGTAGCCGCGCTCGGGCACCAGGCGGGTCTCCAGACCGCGCTCCGTGCCGAGAGCCGTGATGCCCACGGTCGGGTCGTGCCTGCGCAGGGCGTCCGCGAGGGCCAGCGCCGGCTCGATGTGACCGGCGGTCCCCCCGCCGGCGAGAACAACATGCACCGAAAATTCACCGCTCTCCGGACGGCGCCGGCCTGCGGCGCCGTCCCATCGTCTTCCACTTGAGCCGGGGTCCCCGCGCGGCGAGCGCCGACCTGGCCGCCGGTTCGCCGCGTGCGAAGGCGATCAGCAGCCCGACGGCGGCCATGGTGGGCAGCAGGGCGGAACCTCCGTAGGAGAACAGCGGCAGGGGCACACCGGCGATGGGCAGCAGGCCCAGGACCGCACCGATGTTGATCACGGTCTGGGTCATGAGCCAGGCCGTGATCCCTCCCGCGGCATACCTGACGAACGGGTCCTCCGTGCGTCCCGCCACGCGGATACCCGCATAGCCTAGAGCGGCGAAGAGACCGAGCACCGACAGCGTCCCCACGAGGCCCAACTCCTCGCCGGTGATGGCGAAGATGAAGTCCGTGTGGGGTTCCGGCAGTTCGCCCCATTTCTCCACGCTGGCGCCGAGGCCGGAGCCGAACCAGCCGCCGGACGCGAGGGCGTAGAGCCCGTGCACGGCCTGCCAGCAGTTGTCCGCGTCGGTGGAGCCGAGGCAGGAGAGCCGGTCCATGCGGTGGGAGCTCGTGACGATGAAGAGGGTGCCGAGCACGGCCGCCGTGCCGATGACGCCGGCGAACAGGCGCGTGGGTGCCCCGGCCAGCCACAGCAGGGCGAACAGCTCGGCGATGATGACCATCACCGTGCCCATGTCGCCGCCGAACATGACGAGGCCGCAGACCAGCAGCGCGCCCGGGATCAGCGGGATCAGGAGGTGGCGCCACTGGACGAGGAGATTCCGCTCGCCCTTGCGGGCCAGGAGGTCGCCGCCCCACAGGATGAGCGCGAGCTTCGCGAACTCGCTCGGCTGGATCTGGAACGAGCCGCCGAGCGCGATCCAGTTGCTGTTGCCGTTGACCCGGACGCCGATGCCCGGGACCTGCACCAGGATCAGCAGGACGACGGAGCAGGCGAGGAACGGGTAGGTGAGCGCGCGCAGCAGCCGGACCGGGACGCGGGACGCGATGAGCAGCAGCACGGTGCCGATGACGGCGGCCAGGAGCTGCTTGCGGAAGTAGTGGGTGGCGGGGAGGTCGTAGCGCAGGGCCTGGATCTGCGAGGCGGAGAACACCATGACCAGGCCGAGCGCCGTGATGAGCAGGCCGGTGCCGAGGACGACGTAATAGGCCGTCAGCGGGCGGTCCCACGCGCGGCGCAGCCGTTCCAGCGGGCGGGGGGCGCGGGGCGGTCCCGGGCGGCGGACCGGACGGCCGGACCGCGGCCGGGGCGGTACCGGCCGGCGGTCGGCGGCGGCGGGTGCGCGGCCCCGCCGCGCGGAACCCGCCGCCGGTGGTGGCGCTTGTGTCATGGCGTCGACCCCTCCTCGGCCCCGCGCCCGC
The DNA here is from genome assembly GCF_004193175.1 of Streptomyces sp. RFCAC02. Lineage (NCBI taxonomy): Bacteria > Bacillati > Actinomycetota > Actinomycetes > Kitasatosporales > Streptomycetaceae > Streptomyces > Streptomyces sp. RFCAC02. The sequence continues at coordinate 1,127,266 of NZ_SAUH01000001.1, forward strand.
CGGCGGTCCGCGGCCGCCGGGGGCTACTGCCCGGTTGCGTCCGGGCCGGTCGCCAGGGCCCGGACGGCGGCGGCGAAGGCATCGCCGCGCTCGTTGTAGTTGGTGAACATGTCCATCGAGGCGCAGGCCGGGGCCAACAGGACGGTGTCCCCCGGGCGGGCGAGTCCGGCCGCCTCGCCGACCGCCGCCGCCATCGCCCCAGTGTCGGTCCGGTCGAGGTCCACGACCGGGACATCCGGCGCGTGTCGCGCCAGCGCGTCGGCGATGAGCCGCCGGTCGGCGCCGATGAGGACGACGCCGCGCAGCCGGTCCGCGGCACCGGCGACGAGTTCGTCGAAGGTGGCGCCCTTGGCGAGGCCGCCGGCGATCCACACGACGCCGGGGAAGGCGGCGAGGGACGCCTCGGCGGCGTGGGTGTTGGTGGCCTTGGAGTCGTCCACCCAGGCCACGCCCCCGATGTCCGCGACGTGCGCGATGCGGTGCGGGTCGGGGCGGAAGGCGCGCAGGCCGTCCCGTACGGCGGCGGCCGGGACGCCGTACGCGCGGGCCAGGGCCGCGGCGGCCAGGGCGTTCGCGACGGTGTGGGGCGCGGTGGTGCCGGTGTCCGGGCCGATGTCGGAGACCTGGGCCAGCTCCTGCGCCCGCTCGCGGCGGTCCGGGACAAAGGCGCGGTCGGCGAGGATGCCGTCGACGACGCCCACCTCCGACAGGCCGGGGGCGCCGAGGGTGAAGCCGACGGCGCGGCAGCCCTCGGCGACGTCCGCGGCGCGGACCAGGGCCTCGGTGGCGGGGTCGGCGGCGTTGTAGACGCAGGCGACGGTGTTGCCCTCGTAGATGCGGCCCTTGGCGGCGGCGTACGCCTCCATGGAGCCGTGCCAGTCGAGGTGGTCGGGCGCCAGGTTGAGGACGGCGGCGGAGTGGGGGCGGACGGACGGCGCCCAGTGGAGCTGGTAGCTGGACAGCTCGACGGCGAGGACGTCGTACGGCGGGTCGGCGCGCACGGCGTCCACGAGGGAGCTGCCGATGTTGCCCACGGCGGCGGTGCGCAGGCCCGCGGCGCCGAGGATGGCGGCGAGCATGCGCACCGTGGTGGTCTTGCCGTTGGTGCCGGTGACGGCGAGCCAGGGGGCCGCGCCGGGGCCGCGCAGCCGCCAGGCGATCTCCACGTCGCCGACGACCTCGACCCCGGCCTTCCCTGCGGCGGCGAACAGCGGGCTGTCCGGCCGCCAGCCGGGCGAGGTGACGACCAGGTCGGTCCCCTCGGGCAGCGTCTCGCCGTCGCCGGTGCGGACGTCGATGCCCTCCGCCGCCAGTTCGGCGGCGCGCTCGCGCTGCCGCGGCCCGTCGCCACCGTCGACGACGGTGACGAGGGCGCCGAGCCCGGCCAGGGCGCGGGCGGCGCCGATGCCGCTCACGCCGAGGCCGGCGACGGTGATCCGCTGCCCGGGGAACCCGCTCACCAGTCCGCCACCCATGTCCCGTAGAAGATGCCGATGCCGACGATGACACACATGCCCTGGATGATCCAGAAACGGACCACGACGAGGACCTCGCTCCAGCCCTTCAGCTCGAAGTGGTGCTGGAGCGGCGCCATCTTGAACACGCGGCGGCCGGTCAGGCGGAAGCTGCCGACCTGGATGACCACCGACATGGTGATGAGGACGAACAGGCCGCCGAGGACGGCCATCAGCAGCTCGGTGCGCGAGACGATCGCGAGGCCGGCGAGCGCGCCGCCGAGGGCCAGTGAGCCGGTGTCGCCCATGAAGATCTTGGCGGGCGAGGTGTTCCACCACAGGAAGCCGAAGAGGGCGCCCATCAGGGCGGCGGCGACGACGGCGCCGTCCAGCGGGTCGCGCACCTCGTAGCAGCTCGCGCCGGCGGTGTCGAACTCGGCGCAGGTCTGGCCGTACTGCCACACGCCGATGAAGACGTAGGCGCCGAACACCATGACGGACGCGCCGGTGGCGAGGCCGTCCAGACCGTCCGTCAGGTTCACGCCGTTGGACATGGCGAGAATCATGAACAGCGCCCACACCACGAACAGCACGGGACCGATCGACCAGGAGAAGTCCTGGGTGAACGACAGGTGCGTGGAGGCGGGCGTCAGGTCGCGGGAGTCGGCGAAGTTGAGCGACAGGATGGCGAACGTGACGCCGACGATGAACTGACCGAGCATCTTCGCGCCGGCCCGCAGGCCGAGGCTGCGGCGGCGGACGATCTTGATGTAGTCGTCCAGGAAGCCGACCAGGCCCATGCCGGCCATCAGGAAGAGGACCAGCAGGCCGGAGAACGACGGCTGCTCACTCGTGATGATCTTGGTCAGGGCGTACGCGACGAGCGTGGCCAGGATGAAGGCGATGCCGCCCATCGTCGGGGTGCCGCGCTTGCTGTGGTGGTCGCGCGGGCCGTCGTCGCGGATGTACTGGCCGTAGCCCTTGCGGGCGAGCAGCTTGATCAGCAGCGGCGTGCCGACCAGGGTCAGGAACAGACCGATCGCACCGGAGAAAAGGATCTGCCTCATCGGGCGGCGACCTCGCCATCGCCGTCGGCGCCGGCACCGCGGCCGTCGGCCGCCAGGTCGAGCGCCACCCGCTCCAGGCCGGCGGCCCGGGACGCCTTCACCAGCACCACATCTCCCGGCCGCAGTTCACCGCGCAGCAGCTCCACCGCTGCCCGTGCGTCGGACACGTGCACCGACTCCTCACCCCACGAACCCTCGTTCTTGGCGCCCATGTCCAGCCACGCGGCCTCCTGGCCGCCCACGGACACGAGCTTGCTGACGTTGAGCCGGACGGCGAGCCGTCCGACCGCGTCGTGCTCGGCGAGCGCGTCGTCGCCGAGCTCGGCCATCGGACCGAGCACCGCCCAGGTCCGGCCCCCCCGGTCCTTGGCTGCCCCGCCCATGGCGGCGAGGGCGCGCAGCGCGGCGCGCATGGAATCGGGATTGGCGTTGTAGGCGTCGTTGACGATCGTCACGCCGTCCGGCCGCTCGGTGACCTCCATGCGCCATGGGGAGAGCGGGCCCGCGGTCGCCAGGGTTTGAGCGATGGCGTCCGCGGACATGCCTACCTCATGCGCAACAGCCGCAGCGGCAAGCGCGTTCGACACGTGGTGCTCACCGTACAACCGCATGGTCACGTCGGCGCACCCGGTGGGGGTGCACAGCCGGAAGGCGGGCGTGCCCGCGTCCGACAGGCGTACGTCCTCGGCGCGCACCGCCGCGTCCTTCGCTTCGCCGAAGTACACGACACGGGCCTCCGTGCGGCTCGCCATGGCACGCACCAGGGGATCGTCCGCGTTCAGCACGGCGACGCCGCCGGCGGCCGCCGGCGGGAGGGCCTCGACCAGTTCGCCCTTCGCACGGGCGATGGCCTCCTTGCCCCCGAACTCGCCGATGTGCGCGGTGCCGACGTTGAGGACGGCGCCGATGCGCGGCGGGGTCAGCCGGGTCAGGTCACGGATGTGGCCGATGCCGCGCGCGCCCATCTCCAGCACGAGGTAGCGGGTGGACTCCTCGATGCGCAGGGCGGTCAGGGGCAGGCCGATCTCGTTGTTGTACGAGCCGGGCGTCCAGACCGTGGGGCCCGCCTCGCGCAGGAGCTGCGCGATGAGGTCCTTGGTGCTGGTCTTCCCCGCGGAGCCGGTGAGGGCCACGACGGTCGGCGCGAGCGTGCGGACGGTGTGGCGCGCCAGCTCGCTCAGCGCGGCCACCACGTCGTCCACGACGACGGCGGGCACACCGACCGGCCTGGCGGCCAGGACGACCGCCGCGCCCGCCGCGACGGCGCGCTCCGCGAAGTCGTGGCCGTCCACGCGCTCGCCCGGCAGGGCGGCGAAGAGGGAGCCGGGCTCGGCCTGCCGGGAGTCGATGACCACGGGCCCGGTGATGCGGGGTGGCGGCTCCGGTATGTCGTGCGGCTCTCCCCGCACGACCTTGATGAGCTCAGCAACGGATAGGGGGATCACTGCAGCGGGCCTCGCCTGGCGTCGGGGTCGTGGGGTGCATGCGAGCTGCCGCGCTCGATGGCGGCGCGCAGCTCCACTCGGTCGTCGAAGGGCCGGATGACTCCGGCGATGTCCTGTCCCTGCTCGTGTCCCTTGCCGGCGACCAGGACGGTGTCGCCGGGCCTGGCACGGGCCACGGCGGCGGCGATGGCGGCGGCGCGGTCCTCCTCGACCAGGACGGTGCCGCGCTCGTGGGCGGGCACCTCGGCGGCGCCGGCCAGCATCGCGGCCAGGATCGCGAGGGGGTCCTCGGAGCGCGGGTTGTCCGAGGTGAGGACGGCGGTGTCGGCCAGGCGGGCGAGTGCCGCGCCCATGCCGGGGCGTTTGTGCGGGTCGCGGTCGCCGCCGCAGCCGAGGACGGCGTGCAGCTCCCCCGAGGTGACCCTGCGCAGGGCCTGGAGGACGGAGACGACCGCGTCGGGCTTGTGGGCGTAGTCGACCACCGCGAGGTACGGCTGGCCGGCGTCGACGCGCTCCAGGCGGCCGGGGACGCCCGGGACGGCGGCGATGCCGGCGGCGGCCGTCTCCGGGTCGATGCCGGCGGCGGCGCAGGCGGCGATGGCGGCCAGGGCGTTGGCGACGTTGAACGCGCCGGGGAGCGGCGCTGCGGCCTCGACCCGGACGCCGCCGGGGCCGGCGGCGGTGAACGTCGAGCCGACCGGTCCGGCGACCACGTCCTCGGCGCGCCAGTCGGCGTCCGGGTGCCCCTCGGCGGAGAACGTGGTGACGGGCACCTCGGCCTCGGTGACGAGGCGGCGGCCCCAGGCATCGTCGAGGTTGACGACGCCCCGGCGGGACCGCGCCCGGGTGAACAGCTGCGCCTTCGCCCGGAAGTAGTCCTCCATGTCGGGGTGGAAGTCGAGGTGTTCGGGGCTGAGGTTGAGGAACACCCCGATGTCGAACACGCATCCGTCCACGCGGCCCATGACGAGGGCGTGGCTGGAAACCTCCATCGCGACGGCGCGGACGCCCCGCTCGCGCATCACGGCGAACAGCGCCTGCAGCTCGGTGGCCTCCGGCGTGGTGCGGGTGGACTTCACCCGGTCGGTCCCGATGCGGGTCTCGACCGTGCCGATGAGGCCGGTGGGCGCGGGCACGGTGCCGTCCGCGCCCGCCGCCTCGGCCGCCGCGCGGCGCAGGGCGCCCTCGATGAGGTAGCTGGTGGTCGTCTTGCCCGACGTGCCGGTGACGCCGATCTGGAGGAGGTCACGGCCCGGGTCGCCGTACACGGCGACGGCGAGGTCGCCGAGACGGGCACGCGGGTCGGCCACGACGAGGACGGGCAGGCCGGTGGCGGCGGCGCGCTCGGCACCGGTGGGGTCGGCCAGGACGGCGGCCGCGCCCAGGCCCGCGGCCTGGCCGGCGAAGTCGGCGCCGTGGAAGCGGGCGCCCGGCAGCGCGCAGTACAGGTCGCCCGGCGACACGGCCCGCGAGTCGTGCGTGATGCCGCTGATGCCCACGTCCCCTGCGGGGGCCTCGATCCCCAGCAGGGCGGCGAGCGCGCTCAGCGGTACGGGCGGGACCTTCTCGGGCCGGGGTGCCTGCGGGTTCCGTTCGGGGTGGGACACGGCGGTGAGCGTACCGGGCGCGGCGGGGGTGGAGCTAAACGAGGTGGACCCGTCGGTGATGGTTCTCACGTGCTGTGCTCCGCTCGGTTCGATCATGCGTCGGGTGGTCCTCCGGCGAGTGCCCCGGGGGGTCCGCGCGGTCCTCGGGGTCGGGTCCTCGGCGTCGGTGCTCGGGGTCAGTCCTCGGGGTCGAACGTGGTCGGCAGGCCCGCGAACTCCTCGCCGGTCGGGGGCACCTGCAGGGCCGCCAGCGAGAACTGCATGACCTCGTTGAAGATCGGTCCGCAGACCTGGCTGCCGGTGTAGGGGCCCTCAGTCGGATTCTGGACGACGCAGTAGACGGTGACGCGCGGATCGTCGGCGGGGGCGAAGCCGGCGAAGGAGGCCGTGTAACCCGAGTAGACGCCCGTTTCGGGGTCGACGCGGTTGGCGGTGCCGGTCTTGCCGGCGACCCGGTAACCCGGGATACGGGCGGCCGATCCGGTGCCGTCCGGGCTGGCCACGACGGTCTCCAGCATCTCGGTGAGCTGCCGCGCCGTATCTTCCTCGACGACGCGGGTCCGTTCGGGTGAGGGCGCGGGCTCGAACCGGCCGTCGGGGCCGGTGGTGCCGCGGACGAGGGTGGGGGTGATGCGTTCGCCGCCGTTCGCGACCGTGGAGTAGACGGAGGCGGCCTGGACTGCGTTCACGGACAGGCCCTGCCCGAACGGGATCGTGTACTGCTGCGAGGCGTCCCAGTCCTCGGGCGGGGCGAGGATGCCGGCGGTCTCGCCGGGGAAGTCCAGGCCGGTCGGGCGGCCGAAGCCGAACGCGCGCAGGTAGTCGTAGAGCACCTGGTTGGCCTCGGCCTGGGTGTCGCCGAGCTGTTCGGCGGCGAGGATGGTGCCGATGTTGCTGGAGTGGGCGAGGACGCCGGCGAGGGTCAGGTACAGCGTCTCGTGGTCCACGTGATCGCCGAACTCGCGGTCGGCGCGGGGCAGGCGGTTGGGGACCGTGACGCGGGTGTCGGGCGTCGCCGCGCCCTCCTGGAGGACGGCGGCCATGGTGATGACCTTGCTGGTGGAGCCAAGTTCGAAGGCGTCCTCGAGCGCGGCGTTCCCGAGGGCCGCGGGGTCGGCGGCGGCGACGTCGTTCGGGTCGAAGCCGGGGGTGCCGGCGAGGGCGAGCAGCTCACCCGTGGTGGTGTCCTGGACGACGACGTAGCCGCCGTCCGCCTCGGACTCGGCCACCTGCGCGCTGATGGCCTGCTGGGCGGCCCACTGGATGTCCCGGTCGATCGTCAGCTCGACGTCGGAGCCGGGGACGGCCGGCTCCTCGTGCTCGCCGGCGGTGGGCACGCGGCGGCCGCCGGAGCGCGCGTAGGTGAGGCTGCCGTCCTCGCCGTCGAGGATGTCGTCGTACTGGGCCTCCAGGCCGCCGGAGCCGATGCCCTCGCTGTTGACGAAGCCGAGGACGGCGGCGGCGAGCGTCTCGTTCGGGTAGACGCGTTTCGCGTGCTCGACGGCGAAGAGACCGGACAGGACCTGGACGCCGGTGCCCTTCTCGTCCTGCTCGGCGAGGTTGGCCCGCAGGTCCTTGATCTGGCTCCACACCTGCGGGGTCTGCTGGCGGGCCAGGAGGGCGTAGCGGGTGTCGTCCTGGTCGAGCTGCTCGGTGAGCCACTGCTCGTCCTGGCCGAGGATCGGCGCGAGGAGCGCTGCGGCCCGCTCGGGCGCGTCGGGGACGCCGGTCTCCTCCTCGGAGAAGAGGAGGGGGTCGGCGGTGATGTCGTACGCGTCCACGGTGGTGGCGAGCGCGGTGCCGTTCCGGTCGGTGATGTCGCCGCGGCGGGCGGTCAGGGTCTCCTCGACGTAGCGGTTGACGGCGGCCTGGTCCGCGTAGGAGGAGGCGCCGATGGCCTGGACCTGGAACAGGCGGACCGAGAACGCCACCATCACGAGCGTCAGGCCGAGGCCGACCAGCCGCAGCCGGGGGCGCGGGCTCGCGAGGCGCAGGGGCGCGGTGTCCGGGGTGCGGGGGCCGCGCGGGCGCGGGGGCCGGGGCGCTGTCATGGGGTCAGCCCTTCTCCGTCGTCGGCCGGGGGCGTGTCGCCGGTGGGCTCGCCCGCGGTCTCCTCGGACGTCCCGCCGGCCGCGTCGGAGTCCGTGCCGCTGCCCGCGTCCTGGCCCTCGTCGTCGCCGGAGCCGGCGTCGGGGTCGGGGGTACGGGTCGGCGCCGGGCTCGGCGCGGGCGTCGGGTCCGTCTCGCCGAGCAGGGAGCCGTCCGGGCCGAGGAACGCGGGCGGCCCGCCCGGGACCATGCCGAGTTCCGCCGCCCGGTCGGCGAGCGCGTCGGGGGCGGCGTACGCGTCCACCTCGGCCTGCAGCTCCTGCTGCTCCTCCTCCAGTTCCTGCGTCTGGCGGCGCAGCTCGCTGAGCTGGAAGGAGCCCTCGTTGAGCGAGGCGTTCAGGAGGAGCAGGCCGAGCATGCCGCTGCCGAGGAGCAGCACGATGAGGAGGACGAACGGGGTGCGCGCCGCCGTCGAGGTGCCGCGGGGCACGAGGCCGATCAGACGGGTGATGCGTGTCTGCGTCGCGCCGGGCCGCCGCTCCCCCTGCCGTCCGGGTGCCACGTCAGACCGCCTCCCGGACGCGCTCGGCGGCGCGGAGGCGGGCGGGCGCCGAGCGGCGGTTGGCGGCGAGTTCCTCGTCGTCGGGCAGCTCGGCGCCCCGGGTGAGGAGACGCAGCCTGGGCTGGTACCGCTCGGGGACGACCGGCAGGCCGGGCGGCGCGGTGGAGGCTGCGCCCTCGCCGAGGACCCGTTTGACGAGCCGGTCCTCGAGCGACTGGTACGACAGGACGACGATCCTGCCGCCCACGCCGAGGGCGGCGACGGCGGCGGGGAGGGCGCGTTCCAGCACGGCGAGTTCGCCGTTGACCTCGATGCGCAGGGCCTGGAAGGTGCGCTTGGCCGGGTTGCCCCCGGTGCGCTTGGCGGCCTGGGGCAGGGCGTCGCGGACGATGCCGACGAGGCGGGCGCTGCCGGTGATGGGGGTGCGGGCGCGTTCCCGTACGACGGCCTCGACGATCCGGCGCGCGAACCGTTCCTCGCCGTAGGCGCGCAGGATGCGGACCAGCTCGCCCGGCGGGTAGGTGTTGAGGACGTCGGCGGCGCTCGGACCCGTCGTCTGGTCCATGCGCATGTCGAGCGGGGCGTCCTGGGCGTAGGCGAAACCGCGGTCGGCCTCGTCGAGCTGCATCGAGGAGACGCCGAGGTCGAAGAGGACGCCCGCCACCCGGGTGACGCCCAGCCGGGTGAGGACCGCGGGGAGTTCGTCGTACACCGCGTGGACGAGGGTGGCGCGCTCGCCGTGGTGCGCGAGGCGCTGTCCGGCGAGGCGCAGCGCCTCCGGGTCGCGGTCGAGGCCGATGAGGCGGACGCCGGGGAAGGTGTCGAGGAGGGCGGCGCTGTGACCGCCGAGACCGAGCGTGCAGTCGACGACGACGGGGGCCGGACCGTCCAGCGCGGGCGCGAGGAGGTCGAGGCAGCGCCGGAGCATGACGGGGCGGTGCCGGGCTTCCGGCGGCCGGTCGTTGCTGGTCGTCATGCGCCTTCCGAACGGGAGTGGGCCGGTGACGGCAAAGACGCCCGGGGGCCGGGCCGGTGTCCTCGGCGTCCTGCGGGGAGTGGGACCGTGAGCGCGCACGCCTCCCGGTGCGCGTCACACTAGCCCACAGGTTTCCGCGGTCAATCACTGAGGTTGATCGTGTGGGGCGTTTCGGACCCCTCCTGTGACCCGCATCACCTTTCCGGAGGAGACGTGCGCAAGGCCGCCGTATTACCTTCACAGCATGTCTCACAAGGTCACGGATGAACTGGTCACGGCAAACGGGCGGTACGCGGACGCGTTCGCCGACCCCGGGCTCGCCGCTCCGCCGGCGCGCCGGGTCGCTGTCGTGACCTGCATGGACGCGCGCATCGACCTCCCGGCGGCGCTCGGGCTCGCGATCGGCGACTGCCACACGATCCGCAACGCCGGCGGTGTCGTGACGGACGACGTGATCCGGTCGCTGACGATCAGCCAGCGGGAGCTGGGCACCCGTTCGGTCGTGCTGATCCACCACACGGCGTGCGGACTGCTGAGCCTCACGGAGGACTTCCGGCAGCGCCTGGAGGACGAGGTGGGGCAGCGTCCGTCGTGGCCGGTGGACTCGTTCACCGACCTGGACCAGGACGTGCGCCAGGGCATGGTCCGGGTGCGGACCTCGCCGTTCCTCCCGCACACTGACGATGTGCGCGGCTTCGTCCTCGACGTGACGACGGGCCGGCTGCGCGAGGTCGAGATCGCTCCCGGGGGCGCCGCGGACCGGTGACGGGCCGCGCCGTAGTGTGAAGAATGCTGGGGGGCGGCCACCGGCCGGCGCGGGTTCGGTGCCCGATCAGCCGGAAGCGGCCCACGCAGCCGCGCCGGGCGGGGGTCCGGCGCACTGGGCCAGGGCCGAGGAGGGCCGGTTGACGACCTATGAGGAAACAGGCGCGCTCACCGATCTGAGCGCCACCGCAGACCGTGTGCGCCGCGCGGTGGAGAGCGTGATCGAGGGCAAACCGGAGGTCGTCCGGCTGTCGCTGACGGTCCTGTTCGCCGGCGGGCATCTGCTGCTCGAGGACGTTCCCGGCATGGGCAAGACCATGCTGGCGAAGGCCCTGGCGCGGTCCATCGACTCGTCGGTGCGGCGCATCCAGTTCACACCGGACCTGCTGCCGTCGGACATCACCGGTGTCAGCGTGTACGACCAGAAGCGCGGCGAGTTCGAGTTCAAGCCGGGCGCGGTGTTCGCGCAGGTCGTCATCGGCGACGAGATCAACCGCGCCTCGCCGAAGACGCAGTCCGCGCTGCTCGAGGCGATGGAGGAGCGGCAGGTCACCGCGGACGGCCGGACGTATCCGCTGCCGGAGCCGTTCCTCGTCGTGGCGACGCAGAACCCGGTCGAGATGGAGGGCACCTACCCGCTGCCCGAGGCGCAGCGCGACCGGTTCATGGCGCGCGTCTCGGTGGGCTACCCGGCGCCCGAGGCGGAGATGCGGATGCTCCGCTCGCACGGGGGCGCCTCGCCGCTGGACGGGCTCGCGCCGGCCGCCGACGCGGCCGACATCGTGCGGCTGATCGACGTCGTGCGCGCCGTGCACGTGTCGGACGCCGTGCACCGGTACGTCGTCGACGTCGTGGTCGGCACCCGGACGCATCCCGAACTGCGGCTCGGCGCCTCGCCGCGCGCGGCGCTGCACCTGCTGCGGGCGGCGAAGGCGGCGGCGGCCCTGGCGGGGCGCGGGTTCGTGCTGCCGGACGACGTGCAGCAGCTCGCCGTCCCGGTCCTCGCGCACCGGCTCCTGCCGACGCCGCAGGCCCAGCTGAACCGGCAGACCACGGAGAACCTCGTCCTCGACATCCTGCGCCGGACGCCCGTGCCGGACGCGTACGCGGCGCAGCACCTGCAGGGGCGCTGATGGGCTGGCCGCCGCCGCCCGCGGGGCCACCGCTCGCACCGCCCCCGGCGCCCCCGTACGGGCCGCCGGCGCTCGCGGCGCCGCCCTCCGGGGCGACGGCGGTGACCGGCGTGGACGAACGGGGGCCGCTGCGCGCGGCGTTCGGGGGGCTGACGACCCGGGGCCGGTCGTTCGTGGCGGCCGGGCTGGCCGCTTCGCTGTGCGCCTACCTGCTCGGGCAGCCGGACCTGCTGCGGGTCGGCATGCTGCTGGCGCTGCTGCCGGTCGTGAGCGTGCTCGTGGTGCACCGCACGCGCAGCAGGGTCGTCGCCACGCGCCGGCTGTCACCCGGACGGGTGGCGGCGGGGAGCGACGCGCAGGTGTTCATCCGCGTGGAGAACGTGGGGCGGCTGCCGAGCGGACTGCTCCAGCTCCAGGACGAGGTGCCGTACGTCCTGGGGCCGCGGCCGCGGTTCGCGCTCGACCGGATCGAGCCGGGCGGGCGGCGCGAGGTGTCCTACCGCGTGCGCTCGGAGGTGCGGGGCCGGTATCCGCTGGGGCCGCTGCACCTGCGGCTGGCCGACCCGTTCGGGATGGTGGAGCTGACCCGTTCGTTCGGTGTGGCGGACCTGATGACGGTGCTGCCGCGCAGCGAGCCGCTGCCGCCGGTGCGGTTCGGCGGCGACGCCGAAGGGCAGGGCGACGGGCAGCCGCGGGGGCTCGCGCTGGCCGGGGACGACGATGTCATCCCGCGCGAGTACCGGCACGGCGACGACGTGCGCCGCGTGCACTGGCGTTCGACCGCGCACCGGGGTGTGCTGATGGTGCGCCGGGAGGAGCAGCCGCGGCGCGCGCGGTGCACGGTGCTGTTCGACGCGCGGTGGGCCGGCGTGTTCGCCGGGGCGCAGGACCCCGCGTTCGAACGCGCGGTGTCCGGGGCTGCTTCGGCCGTGCAGCATCTCGCGCGGCAGGGGTACGAGGTGCGGCTCGTCACGGACTCCGGCGGCGAGGTGCCGTCCGCCGACGCGCGGGGCGCCGACAGCCTCGCGACGGTCGGCCTGATGCTGGACGTGCTGGCCGGTGTCCAGCCGGCGGCCGGCGGCACGCTCCAGCCGGCCGAGGCGGCGCTGCGGGCGGCGGAGGGCGGGCTGCTCGTGGCGTTCACCGGCGCGCTCGACGCGTACCAGGTGGCGGAGTACGGGCGGCTGCGACCGCGGCGCGGCGCGGCGGTGGCCCTCGTCATGGCGGGCCACGCCGACCCGATGGGCGACGCGCGACGGGTCGCCGACCTGCGGACCGCCGGGTGGCGGGCCGTGACGTCGCCGCCCGGCGCGCCGCTCGCGGCGGTGTGGCAGCAGGCGGCGGCCGAGGTGACCGGCGCGGGCGGGGCGTACGGGTGAACGGGCGGGTGCGCGCGGGGACGGGCACGGGGCAGGGCGCAGGGGTGGCGGGAGCGGCGTGATGGACGGCAGGGTGCGGATCGCGTGCGCCGGGTGGCTGGCGACGATGGCCGCCGCGGTGGCGCTGAAACCGCTGGTGGACGGCACCGACTGGCTGGTGCAGGCGGGTGTGCTGCTCGCGGCGCAGACGTGGACCGGGCTGATGGCCCGCTGGCGGCGGGCACCGGCCGTCGTGACGGTGGCCGCGCAGATCGGTGTGTCCCTCGTGCTGCTCACCGTGGTGAGCGCCCGGGAGTACGCGCTCGCCGGGTTCCTGCCGGGGCCGCAGGCGCTGGACGCGCTGGGGCGGCTGATCGGCACGGGCGCCGACGACATCGGCCGGTACATGGCGCCCGCGCCGGCGACGGACGGCATCCGGCTGATGCTCTTCGGCGGGGTGCTGCTGATCGGCCTGCTGGTGGATGTGCTGGCGGTCGCGGCGCGGAGCGCGGCGGCGGCCGGTCTGCCGCTGCTCGCGCTGTACTCGGTGGCGGCCGGCGTGGCCGAGGACGACTCCGGCTGGCCCTACTTCCTGGCCGCGGCGGCCGGTTTCCTCGTGCTGCTGCTCGCGGAGGGGCGGGACCGGGCGGCGCGGTGGGGGCGTTTCCTCGGGACGCCGGGTGCGCCGGGCGGTGTGCCGGGGGCGCCCGGGGGCGGCGGGGCGACCGCGTTGCGCGCGCCCGGCGCCGCGCCGCGGCTGCGCGCCGGGGGGCGTATCGGCGTCCTCGCGCTCGCGCTCGCGGCGCTGGCGCCGGTCCTGCTGCCCGCCCTGGGCCAGGGGGTGCTCGACCGGGAACGGGAGGGGCGGGCGGGCGGCCGGGGCGGCTCGGGCGAAGTGCTGGCCCTCGACCCGGTCGTGGCGCTCCAGGACCAGTTGAACCAGCCCGCCGACCGGACGCTGCTGCTGTACCGGACGGATTCGCCCGAGCCGGACGAGCTGTACCTGCGGCTGATGGCGCTGGACGAGTTCACCGGCACGGAGTGGCGTTCGTCGGAGTGGCAGGAGTCCGCGCCGCCGGACGCGCCGTGGCCCGTCCCCGGGCTCGCGCCGGACGTGCCGCGGCAGACGGTGCGGACCGTCGTGGAATCCGCGGACGGCTACGCCCAGACCTCGCTGCCGGTGCCCTACCCGGCGCAGGACATCAGCGTCGACGGCGAGTGGGGCTTCGACCGCGGCTCGCAGACCCTCGTCGCGGGCGACACCGACCTGACGACCCAGGGCCTCGGGTACACCGTCGAATCGCTGCTGGTGCAGCCGACGGAGGAACAGCTCACCGGTGCCCCCGCGACGCCGGAGGACATCCTCGAGTACTACACGCGCGTGCCGGACAACCTGCCGTCCGAGGTGTACGCCCAGGCGCTCGACATCACGGCGGACGCGGACAACGACCTGGAGCGGGCCGTCGCGCTGCAGAACTGGTTCACCCAGGAGGGCGGGTTCCGTTACGACACGTCCGTCGCGAGCGGCAGCGGCCCCGAGGCGATCGTGTCGTTCCTGGAGAACCGGGAGGGATTCTGCGTGCACTTCGCCTTCACCATGGCGGCGATGGCGCGCACGCTGGGCATCCCCGCGCAGGTGGCGGTCGGTTTCACACCGGGGACGCAACTGCCGAGCGGCGTCTACGAGGTGAGCGCCCACAACGCGCACGCCTGGCCCGAGCTGTACTTCGAGGGGGTCGGCTGGGTCCGCTTCGAGCCGACGCCGGGGCAGGGCACGAGCCCGTCCTACGCGCGGCCGGAGCAGGAGCAGCCGGGCCAGGAGGAGACCGAGCGGCCCGAGGCGGACACCGAGCCGACCGCTCCCGCCGACCCGACCCCGGCGCCCGAGCCGAGCGAGACGCCGCCCGGGCAGTGCGCGGCCGGGTCGACGCTGGCCGAGTGCGGGGACGACGACCGGCCGAACACCCCGGAGAGCGCGGCCGGCGGGGCGGGGCTGCCGCCGGCTCCCCTGCTGTGGGGGCTCGGCGTGCTGCTGGTGGTGCTCGCACTGGCGTGGCCCTCGCTGTGGCGGCGGCGGACGAGCAGACGCCGGCTCGCCCCGGACGCGGGGCCGCTCCCCGCATGGGAGGAACTGCAGGACGCCGCCTGGGACATCGGCATCGCGCCGGCCGGCTGGGAGACGCCGCGGCAGACGGCCGGCCGTCTGGTGCGGGTCGGCGGGCTGTCCGGCGACGCGGCGGCGGCGGTCGGGCGGCTCGCGGCGGCCGTGGAGGAGGAGCTGTACGCGCCGTGGCCGGGCCGCTCCGCCGCCGCGGGCGCCGCGCGGGACGTCCGGGTCGCGCGCGACGGCCTGCGGGCCGGGGCGTCCCGGTGGCGGCGGCTGCGGGCGGCGGTACTGCCACGTTCCGCCATTCGGGTGATGCGCACGCTGGCCGAGCGCCGGTCGGCCGCCGCGCGGCGGCTGCGGTCCATGGGACGGCGCCTGCTGCCGCGCCGCGCCGCACGCTGACCCGGCAGCCCCGGGGAGGCACCGGGGCGGCCGGGACGTACGCACAGGGTGAGGGGCTGTTCTCCCCCGTGGGGACGGCGGCGGGTCCCGCCGGGAGCCCGTCCGCCGCACACAGCGCGAGGGCCGCCCTCCCGGGGGAGGGCGGCCCTGACGTGTGGGGGTCGGTCGGCGGAGAAGGTGCCGGTCAGCCGTCGCGTTCGTCGCGGCGGCGCTGCCAGCGGTCCTCGATCCGGTTCATCATCGACCGCTTGGGCTTCTGGGCGCGGGCCTGGCGGCCGCCCGCGCGACCGCGTGGCTGCCCCTGGGGCGCGGCGCCCTGCGCGGGCGTCCTGCGCCAGCCGGTGACGGCCACGACCGCGCAGACCAGCATGATCAGGAAGCCGACGACACTGAGCCACACCTCCTGCGCCACCATGCCGCCCATGAGCAGGCCGATGCCGATGACGAAACCCGCGATCGCCTGGTAGACGCGGCGCCGGGTGAAGGTGCGCAGCTCATTGCCCTCGAGCGTTGTCGCGAATTTGGGATCTTCGGCGTACAGCGCTCGCTCCATCTGTTCGAGCATGCGCTGCTCGTGGTCCGAGAGCGGCACGGAGTCCTCCTACTCGTCGGTCGCGGTGGCGACCCGATCCGACCCTTCAAGGATAGGCAGGGATGCCTACCGGTGAAACCCGCCCCTGTGCGCCAGTTTCGCCCACAACAGCGTGCTCCGGACTCCGTGGGGCGGTGGCAGACTCATTCCCCCGCGGGTGCGGGGTCATGCCGGGTCCTCCAGTCGATGATACGAGGAGTAGGGCTCAGTGTTCCCCGGGTAGTGCGGAGCCGGGAATCTCGGCGAGCACATGGAGCTGCGCGGCGATCGCCTGGTAGGCGGGGTGCGCCGCGGCCTCGGCCTCCAGGCGGGCGAGCTGCTGGAGCGCGTCCGCCTCGCCGCCGACGAGCGATCCGGGCACCAGGTCGGCGAAGACCCGGACGCCCTGGGTGCGGCGGACGGTCAGGCCCGCGTCGGTCAGGAGGGCCGTCAGCGCGGGGACGGTGAAGCGGTGCGGCACCGGGTCGGCCTCCCCCCAGCGGCCCGCCGGGTCGCCCAGGGCGTGGCGCGCCTCGGTGAAGCGGCCGGCCAGCGCGCGGGAGAGAACGGCCCCGCCCACCCCTGCCGCGAGGACGCTGAGCGTCCCGCCGTCCGGACGCAGCGCGCGCGTCACGGCGCGGACGCCGGCGGCCGCGTCCTCCAGGTGTTCGAGGACGCCGTGGCACAGCACCATGTCGAACGTCCCGGGACCGACCACGTCGAGCAGGTCACCGGTGTCCCCCTGGACACCGCGCACGCGGTCGGCGACGCCCTGCTCGGCCGCGCGGCGCTCCAGCGCGAACAGCGCGTCGGGGCTCGGGTCCACCACCGTGACGCGGTGCCCGAGCGCGGCGACCGGCACGGCGGACGTGCCGCTGCCGCCCCCGGTGTCGAGGACGTCGAGCACGGCACGGCCGGTGCGCGCGGCGCGCTCCGCGAGGGCGTCGCGCAGGGCCTCCCACACGACTCCGGTGCGCAGGGCGGCGTGCGGTCCTGCGGCCGTCGGTCCCTGCGGGTCGCGGACGCTGGGCTCTGACGGCATGGCGGGGGCTCCTTGCGGCGGCGCGGCGCTCTCCGGGCCGCGGTGCGGTGCGTTGGGCTGCTCCACCCTACTTCCCGGCCCGGCCCCCCGTGTCCTCGCGCCCGGCGGGGAGCCGCACGGTGCGGTGCGTCGCGCCGGGGAACAGCGCCTCGTGGACGAGGCGGAGGAAGAAGCCCGCCGCGCGCCGCAGCTCGTCCGCGTCGTCCCGGCCGACGACGCCCCTGATGCCGGCCTCTATGCGGGCGCGGCGGTCGGCGCTGGCGGCGAACAGCGTGCTCCACTCGGCGAGCTCGGGAGCCGTCTCGGGCAGCACCTCCCAGACGCTGCGGATGCGGCGCCGGCCCCGGACCGCGCCGCCGGGGCCTCCCCTGGCCGTGAGGACGGCCGCGGCGGCCCGCAGGGCGGCCAGGTGGGCGGCGACGTACGCCTCCCCCGGGTCGGTGAGGACGGACGCCTCGTCGAAGCTCCGTTCGGCCTGGGCGAAGAGCTGCAGCGCGGCGTGCGGCACGGGCGCGCGGCGGGGCACGGAAGGGACATCGATCGGCAGTCCGGTCATGACGAGCCTCCAGTCAGTCGTCACTCAACGGTGCATCTGCCGACATGGTGACCTATGGGTCTGACAATCCGTCCGGACAGCGTGCCGGGGGGTGCGCGGGTGGCCTGCGGGGAGGAGGAGAATCGGTCCATGACACGCACGAGCACCCGGCGTGACGCGACACGGCTGCGCCTGTACGAGGCGGCGGTGGCGCTGATCGGCGAGCAGGGCTTCGCTGCCACGACGGTCGAGCAGATCGCGGAACGGGCCGGCGTGGCGAAAGGCACGGTCTACTACAACTTCGCCGGGAAGACCGAGCTGTTCGAGGAGCTGCTGCGGCACGGCGTCGGGCCGCTGACGGCGGCGCTGCGGGACGCGGCCGGTGCCTGCCGGGCGCGCGGCGGCGGCGCGGGGGCGGCGCTGGACGCGATGGCGAGGGCCGGGCTCGCGTTCGTCGCCTCCCGGGCCGACTTCGCGCGGCTCCTGGTGGCGGAGCAGTGGCGCGCGAACCGGCCCTGGTCGGCGACCCTGCGCGCGGCGCGCGCCGACGTGGTGGCGGCGGTGGCCGACGTGCTGCAGGAGGGAGTCAAGGACGGGGAGCTGGACGAGGCGCTCGACGTGGAGCTGACGGCGGGCGCGCTGCTGGGGACGGTGATGGTGGGGGCGCTGGACTGGCGGACGTTCCACCCGGGCCGGACGCTCGACGAGGTGCACGCCGCCCTGTCGCCGGTGCTGCTCGCGCGGCTCGGGGAGGCGGGCGGCCGGGGGCACGCCGGCGGCCGGTAGGGTCCCGGCATGGCTCGGATCGTGGTGGTGGGCGCCGGTATGGGCGCCCTGGCCGCCGCCGCCCGGCTGGCCGTGGCCGGCCACCGGGTGACGGTGGTGGAGCGGGGCGGCGGACACGGCGGCGCGGTGGGACGCTTCGAGCGCGACGGTTTCGCGTTCGACACCGGTCCCGGGCTGCTGCACCTGCCGGCGGTGTGGCGCGACCTGTTCGTGAAGACGGGGCGCCGCGAGCTGGCGGAGTGCGTGCCGCTGCACCGGGTCGATCCGCTGGCGGAGCACCGGTTCGCCGACGGCACGGCCGTGCGGCTGCCGGCGGCGCGCGGGGGCGCCGTGCAGGCGGTGGAGGCGGCGTTCGGCGCCGGCGCAGGTGAGCGATGGGCGGAGCTGCTGGGACGCGCCCGCGAGACCTGGGAGGCCACGCGCCGGCCGCTGGTGGAGGAGCCGCTGACCGCCGGCACCCCCACGACGGTGCTCGGCGTCGATCCCTACCCGTGGCGCGCCAGGGGTCTCCTGCGCCGCAAGGTGCCCGCCACACTCGCCGGGCTGGCCGCCGCCGAGCTGCGCGACCCGCGCCTCGCCGCGCTCCTGACGGGGACCGTGGCGGAGTACGGGTGCGAGCCGGGGCGGGCGCCAGCGAGCGCGGCCGTCCTGGCGTACCTGGAGCAGACCTTCGGCCTGTGGTACCCGTCGGGCGGCATGCGCGCGCTGGCGGACGCGGTGCGGGCGCGGTGCGAGGAGCGCGGGGTGGAGTTCCGCTTCGGTGCCGCAGCGACGCGCGTGCTGGCGCGGGACGGGCGGGCCGGCGGTGTCGAGGTGGAGGGCGGCGGGACGCTGGAGGCCGAGCACGTGGTGTGGGCGGCACCGGGGCTCGGCGGCCTGCCGAAGGAGGGCACGAGCCGTTTCACCCTCTTCCTCGCCCTTCGGGGCCGGCGCCCGGTCGGCACCCCGCACCGTACGCTGCTGCATCCCGCGGACCCGGGCGACGGCCCCACGGTCCGCGTGCTGCGGCCCGACGACCCCGCGTCACGCCCCGACGAGGACCACGAGGCCGTCACCCTGTCGGTGCCCGCCGCGCCGCACGGCACGGGCGCGGGCGCCGTGGACTGGACGGCGCCGGGGACGGCGGCCGCGTTCGCCGGACGGCTGCTGGAGGCCGCCGGGCGCGCCGGGATCGCACTGGACGGCCGCGTCCTGTGGCAGCACGCGCACACGCCGGCCGACGTGGAACGGGCCACCGGTGTCCCCGGCGGCCTGATCCCGCCGCCGGCCCTCGCCGGGGCGGACGGCAGCCACCTCGCGGCCCCCAACACCGGCCGCCTGCCCGGCGCCTACCGCGCGGGCTCGCTCGCCCACCCGGGCGGCGGGCTGGCCCACGCCGGGATGTCGGGCGCGATGGCGGCCGGGCTGATCGTCGAGGGACCCGACTGGCGCGGCTCGTACTGACGGGAGCGGCGCCGCGCGGGGATCAGTAGCGGTGCTCGTTGCCGTAGTAGTGGCCCGGGTCGGACGGTTCGTACCCGGGGGTCTGCGGGTAGCCGTCCGGCCCGTCCGCCGGCTGCTGGGGCGGATAGCCGTAGCCGCCGGCGTCGTCGTCCCGCTGCTGGGGCACCCACACGCCGCCGGGCGGCGTCTCCTGGTAGTACGCGCCGTACTGGCCGGCCGTCTGCCACTGGCCGGATTCCTGGCCGCTCCAGTCGCCCGGGTAGCCGGTGGCGTAGGTGTCCTGCGCGGCGTGCTCGTGCTGCGGCTGCTGGTCGAGGTACGGGTCGGCGGGGTAGCCCGTGTACGTCTCGCCGGTGTCCTGCGGGGCCGCGTAGGACGGGGTCTGCTGGTCGGCCCAGGGGTCGCCGCCGGTGGCGTAGGCCGAGAGGTACGGGTCCTGGTACGGGGTGTCGTCCTGCGGCCGGTCCGGCTCCCGGTCGCCGTCGCCCTCCGGCGCGGGACCCTGCCCGGCGCCGTCCTCGTCGATCCGGGGCACGCCCTCGGCGGGCGTCGCGTCCAGGGGCTCGGCGTCGTCCGGCACCGGGTCGAGGGGGCGGACGACGCCGCGCCGCCTGCGGCTGGTGCCCGGCTTGCCGCCGAGCGCCCACCCGGTGGAGAACCCGCGCCGGAACGACAGGGTGACGAACGTCTGCCCGGTCGCGAACGCGACGGTGCCCAGGGCGATGACGGCGACCGACGGCATCACGACGCCGACGACGACCAGGAGGAAGCCGCAGAACGCCAGCAGTCTCCAGCGCAGCCGCGCCTTGTACTGGAGAAGGACCTCACCGAGCAGCCAGAGCGCCACCACTCCGAACGCGATGTAGAGGACCGTCCAGCCCATGTACGCCCCTCTCAGCGGGCCTCACGTCCGCGTGTGCAGACCGAGATTCCTGTAGACGTCCAGCGTCGCCGTGGAGTGGAGCGTGGTGTTGAGCGTGACGAAGTGGAGTCCGGGGATGTCCTCGTCCAGCAGCCGCGCGCACAACTCCGTGGCGAAATCGATCCCGACCGAGCGTACAGCCAACGGATCGTCCTTGACGGCGAGGATCCGTCTTTCCAACTCAGGGGGGAACGTGGCGTTGCTGAGCTGCTTGAACCGCTCGATCTGGCGGACGTTCGCGATCGGCATGATCTCCGGGATGATCGGCACGTCGCAGCCGGCCGCGGCCACCCGGTCCCGCAGGCGCAGGTAGTCCTCGGGGTAGAAGAACATCTGGGTGAGCGCGAAGTCGGCGCCGGCGCGGCACTTGGCGACGAAGTGCCGGACGTCGGTCTCCCAGTCGGTGGACCGCGGGTGCATCTCGGGGAACGCGGCGACGCCGACGCAGAAGTCGCCCGACTCCTTGATGAGGCTGACGAGTTCCGCCGCGTACCGGACGCCCCGGGGGTGCGGGGTCCACTCCCCCATCGGGTCGCCGGGCGGGTCGCCGCGCAGGGCCAGCATGTTGCGGATGCCGGCGGCGGCGTACTGGCCGATGATGTTGCGCAGTTCGGCGACGGAGTGGTCGACGGCGGTGAGGTGGGCGACGGGCGTGAGCGTCGTCTCGGTGGTGATCCGCTCGGTCGCCCGGACGGTGCGCTCGCGGGACGAGCCGCCCGCGCCGTACGTCACGGACACGAACATCGGCGCGACGGCCTCGACGCGGCGGATCGCGTTCCACAGGGTGCGCTCGCCCTGCTCCGTCTTCGGCGGGGTGAACTCGAACGAATACGAACGGGCGCCCGTGGCGAGCAGGTCACGCACGGTGCGCGCCCGGTCCGCCGCCGTGCTGGGGATACCGAGGGCCATGCTTGCAGGCTACCGACCGGAGCGGGCCGCGGCGGGTGCTGTCCGCAGGCCGGACGGCGTACGGGATCAGGCGCCGGCGCGTTCGCGCAGCCGGGCGGCGAGCGCGGCGGCCGCGCTCCCGGGGTCGTCGGCCTCGGTGATGGCCCGCACGACGACGACGCGGCGGGCGCCGGCGTCGAGGACCTGGTCGAGATTGCCCGCATCGATGCCGCCGATCGCGAACCACGGCCTGGCGGGCGCGAGGGCCGCCGCGTGCCGCACGAGCGGCAGGCCGGGCGCCGTCCGCCCCGGCTTGGTGGGCGTGGGCCAGCAGGGGCCGGTGCAGAAGTAGTCGACGCCGGGCGCCGCCGCGGCGGCGTCGACCTCGGCCGGGGTGTGGGTGGAGCGGCCGATGAGGACGCCGTCGCCGAGGATCGCGCGGGCGGCCGGCACGGGCAGGTCGCCCTGGCCGAGGTGCAGGATGTCGGGCCGGGCGGCGTGGGCGACGTCGGCCCGGTCGTTCACGGCGAGGAGCGCGCCGTGGCGGCGGCAGGCGTCGGCGAACACGGCGAGGTGGTCGAGCTCCTCCGCGGCCTCCATGCCCTTGTCGCGGAGCTGCACGATGTCGACGCCCGCGGCGAGGACCGCGTCGAGGAACTCCGGCAGGTCACCCTGCCGCTTTCTGGCGTCGGTGCACAGGTAGAGACGGGCGTCGGCGAGCATGCGGGTCCCCCGGGCGGTGCTGTGGCGGGCGGTGGTGCGGTCTGCGGTGCGCGGTCGTACGGGTGGCGGCGCGCGGGGAACCGTGCCGGTCCTCCGCGCGCCGGCCTGGTCGGGCGGTCAGACGGCGAGCGCCTGCGCCCGGCGCTTCACCTCCGTCCCGCGATTCTCCCGCAGGGCCTGCGCCGGGGTGCCGGGCAGGGTGTCGTCAGGGGTGAAGAGCCACTCCAGCATCTCCTCGTCGGTGAACCCGTCGTCGCGCAGCAGAGTGAGGGTGCCGCTGAGGCCCTTCACGACCCGGTCGCCGTCGATGAAGGCGGCGGGCACGTGGAGCGCGCGGTTCTCGCCACGGCGGACGGCGATGAGCTGGCCCTCCTTGACCAACTGGCGGACGCGGGTCACCTCGACACCCAGGGACTCCGCGATGTCGGGCAGGGTGAGCCAGGCGGGGACGAGGGCGTCGGTCTTGGCATCAATCTCGGTCACACGACCAGCGTGCCATCCCGCACCGACAGTCGTCAGCGGGAGCCCTCCTCGCGGGGGACGCGCTGCGCCGCCGCTCAGCGCGCGGCGGCCGCCTTCAGGGGCGTCGCGGGGTCCGCCGCGCGGTCCGGGTCGAGGGGGGTGCCGCGCTCGACGAGGCGGCGTCCCTGCGCCAGGTCGCGGGGGCGGTCCACGGCCAGGACGGCGGTCGGCGTGCCGTCGGGCCGCAGCCACAGCGCGCTCCAGGCGCGGTCGCCGCCGTCCGGGTCGCCGCGCCGCAGCAGGACGTCACCGTCGCCGTGCCGGCCGGCGTACTGGACGTACCGGCCGAACTGCTCGGACCAGAAGTACGGCACCGGGTCGTGCGCCGCCGCCCGGCCGAGGATGCCGGCGGCGACGGTGCGCGGACCGGTGAGGGCGTTGTCCCAGTGGTGGACGAGGAGCCGCCGCCCGTACCGCGCCGACGGGAACGACGCGCAGTCCCCGACCGCCCACACCCCGGGCGGCCCGGCGCGCAGCGCGGCGTCGGCGGCGACCGAGCCGTCCGCCGCGAGGGGGACGCCGGAGCCGGCGAGCCAGCCGGTGGCGGGGCGTGAACCGATGCCGACGAGGACGGCGTCGGCGCCGATGACGGTGCCGTCGGCCAGTTCGACCTCGCCCGCGCGGACTCCCGTCACGGCGCGGCCGGTGAGCAGCGTCGCCCCGGCCTCGGCGTACCAGGCGCGCATGGGTTCGGTGACGGCGGGCGGCAGCGCGCCGGCCAGGACGTGCGGGGCCGCCTCGACCACGGTGACCGGGCTGCCGGCCGCCGCCGCGGCGGTGGCCGCCTCGGCGCCGATCCACCCGGCGCCGACGGCGACGACGCTGCCGCGGCTCTCCAGGACGGGCCGCAGCCGGCGGGCGTCGTCCAGCGTGCGCAGGACGTGCGTGCCCGGTGTGCCCCCGGTGCCGGGCAGGGTGACGGCCATGGCGCCGGTCGCGATGACGAGGTGGTCGTACGGGAGCGGCCCCGCGTCGGTGTCGAGGACGCGGTCGCCGGGGCGCAGGGCGGTGGCGGTGCGGCCGGGCAGGTGGGTGACGCCGAGGGCGTCGAGGTCGACGCCGAGGCCGAGGTCGGCGGGGGTCGCGGTGCCGAGCAGCACGGCCTTGGACAGGGGCGGCCGGTCGTACGGGGCGTGGTCCTCCGCGCCGAGCAGGGTGATGGCGTCCTGCCAGCCCTGTTCGCGGAGCTGGGCCGCGGTGTGGACGCCGGCGAGCCCGGCGCCCGCGATCACGACGTGCCGCTTCATCGCTTCATCACGGCGACCACCCTACGGCGGCCTACGGCGGCCGCGGAGCGGGGCGGTCCGCGCCCGGCGGGAGCGCGTACTACGCTGAACGGCGAGTCAGACTCAAGACACCCACGGGAGCCCGGCGCACCGGGCTGAGAGGGAGGCGGGCGGCCTCCGACCGTACGAACCTGATCCGGGTCATGCCGGCGAAGGGAGGAGTCGCGTGGACCTGCGTTCCCACGGCGGCGACGGCGACGGGACCGTGTACGACGCGGCGGTCGTCGGCGGCGGCCTGATCGGGCTGGTGACGGCGTGGCGCGCCGCCGGGCGCGGTCTGCGCACCGCCCTGGTCGATCCGCGGCCCGGCGGCGGCGCGGCGCGGGTGGCGGCCGGCATGCTGGCGGCGGTCACCGAGCTGCACCACGGCGAGGAGGCGCTGCTCGACCTCAATCTGGCGTCGGCCGGGCGCTATCCGGAGTTCGCCGCCGAGCTGGCCGAGGCGACCGGCACGGACATCGCGTACCGGGCCTGCGGCACGCTCCAGGTGGCGCTCGACGCGGACGACCGGGCGCAGTTGCGGGAGTTGCACGCGCTGCAGCGGCGGTGCGGTCTGGACACCCAGTGGCTGACGGGCCGTGAGTGCCGCCGGCTCGAACCGATGCTGGCGCCCGGTGTGCGCGGCGGACTGCGCGTCGACGGCGACCACCAGACCGACCCGCGGCTGCTGGTGGCGGCACTGCTCACGGCGTGCGAACGTGCCGGGGTGTCCTTCGTGAACGCCACGGCCACCGGCCTCGTGGTGCGCGGCGACCGCGCGGCCGGCGTACGGCTCGACGGCGGCACGGTGCTCGCGGCCGACCGCACGGTGCTCGCGGGCGGCAGCCGCAGCGCCGGTCTCGACGGGATCCCGCCGTCGGTGGCGGTGCCGGTGCGGCCGGTGAAGGGCCAGATCCTGCGGCTGCGGATGCCGTCGGGCGGCGGGGCGCCGTTCCTGTCGCGGACGGTGCGCGCCGTGGTGCGGGGCGAGCAGGTCTACCTGGTGCCGCGCGCCTCGGGCGAGCTGGTCGTCGGGGCGACCGTCGAGGAGCAGGGGTGGGACACGTCCGTGACGGCGGGCGGCGTGTACCAGCTCCTGCGCGACGCCCGCGAACTGCTGCCGGGGCTCACGGAACTGCCGCTCGCCGAGACATGCGCGGGCCTGCGGCCCACGAGCCCGGACAACGCGCCGCTGCTCGGGCCGACGGCGCTCCCCGGGCTCTTCCTCGCGACCGGCCACCACCGCAACGGCGTGCTGCTCGCGCCCATCACCGGCGAGGCCATGGCCGTCGCCCTCACGACCGGAGAACTGCCGGACTACGCCCGGCCGTTCAGCGCACAACGCTTCAGCCACGACCACCGGGAGGTACCGGCGTGAACACCGGTCCGCAGGAGGCCGTCCCGCCCACGGGCGTGACGGTCCGCGTCAACGGCGAGCGGCGCACGGTCGCGGCCGGCACGACGCTCGCCGCGCTGGTCGCGGAGCTGAGCGCGGCGCCGTCCGGCATCGCCGCCGCCGTCAACGAGTCCGTGGTGCCGCGCGCCCTGTGGCCCGGCACACCCCTCGGCGACGGCGACCGCGTCGAGATCCTGACCGCAGTCCAGGGAGGCTGATCCACGTGTCCGAGTCCGTCACCGCGCCGGCCGGTGCCGCCGGTCCCGGGGAGGGCGCCGACGAGTCGCTGGTCCTCGGCCCGCTGCGCCTGACGTCCCGTCTGATCATGGGCACGGGCGGTGCGCCGAGCCTGGCGGTCCTGCGGGACGCGCTGGCGGCGTCCGGCACGGAGCTGACGACGGTCGCGATGCGCCGGCTGGACCCGGGCGTGCAGGGGTCGGTGCTCTCGGTCCTGCGGGAGCTGGGCATCCGGCCGCTGCCGAACACCGCCGGCTGCTACTCGGCGGGCGAGGCGGTGCTCACGGCCAGGCTGGCCCGCGAGGCGCTGGAGACGGACCTCGTGAAGCTGGAGGTCGTCACCGACGAACGGCTGCTGCTGCCCGACCCGGTGGCGACCCTGGAGGCCGCGGAGACGCTGGTGGACGACGGGTTCACCGTCCTCCCGTACACGAACGACGACCCGGTGGTCGCGCGGCACCTGGAGGACGCGGGCTGCGCCGCCATCATGCCGCTCGGCTCGCCGATCGGGTCCGGGCTCGGCATCCGCAACCCGCACAACTTCCGGCTCATCACCGAGCGGGCGTGTGTCCCGGTCATTCTGGACGCGGGCGCGGGCACGGCGTCCGACGCGGCGCTGGCGATGGAACTGGGCTGCGACGGCGTGATGCTGGCCTCCGCCGTGACGCGGGCGCAGCGTCCGGTGCTGATGGCGGAGGCCATGCGGCACGCGGTGGAAGCGGGACGGCTGGCGTGGCGGGCGGGGCGGATCCCGCGCCGGCACTTCGCGACGGCCTCGTCGCCGGCGGACGGGGTCGCGGACCTCGATCCCGAACGACCGGCGTTTACGCACTGATATAGCATCCGGGCACCTGGTGGGGGGAAGTGCCAGGCCCGTGCCTCGACCCTCGGGGGGACCGCATGACGACACCGCCGCCTCCGGCCGACCGGCCGCGGGAGGACAGCCCGACGCCTCCGGACCCGGCCGCCGCGGGTGCGGAGGCAGGCGGGGACGGCACGCGCCGGCGCCCGGCCGTCGACCTGGCGAAGGACGCACCGTCCGCCGACCCGGCGGAGGGGATGTCCGGCGGGGAAAACGATGCACCCGTGGCCGGACGGGGGCCGGACGGCGGTGGCGCCGACGGGGAACGGCCCGGGGCCGCGGGGGAAAACGATGCACCCGCCGCGTCCGGTACCGGGCCGGCGACGGACGGGTCGGGGCCGGACGCCGGCGTCCCGCACGCCGCCGACGAGGACGACGACCACGTGCTCGCCGCCCCCGCCCCGGCGGTCGGCCTCACGAAGGCCGGCGACGACCGGCCGGAAAACGATGCACCTCGGCGCGGGGACGGGCAGCGCCCCGGCGGCGCCGACACCGCCGGCGGGGAGCCCCCGCACGGCGGCGCTGCGGGGTCCGACGGCCCGGGCGACATCGATGCACCCGGGACCGAACGGGCGTCGGACGGGCCGCGGACCGGGGACAACGGTGCGCCCGGCGGCCCGCAGGGCATCGATACACCGGCGTCGGGGACCGAGCGGACGGCGGGCGGGCCACAGCCGTCCGCCGACACCGACGACGACCATGTACTTGCCGCGCCCGCGCCGGCGGTCGGCCCGTCCAAGGCGCCGGCCGACACTTCGCCGGAAAACGATGCACCCGCCTCTGAGGTCACGCGCGCCGTCGGTGAGAGCACCGCCTCTCCCAGCGCGGAGCCCGGGGCACAGGCACCCGCGAGCACCACGGCCGAGACAACGACCGGCGCCCCGGCGGAAATCGATACACCCGCCCCCACGGTCACACAACCGGCGGACACCGCGGCGCAGCCCACGGCCGCGACCGGGAACAACGACACAACAACCCGGCCCGACCCGGCAATCGGCCTCACGAAGGCCACCGACAGCCGGCCGGAAAACGATGCACCCGCTCCCGTGGACACGCAGGACACCAGCGAGATCCCCGCCCCTGCCCAGGCGGAGCCCCGGGCACAGGCACCCGCTAGCACCACGGCCGAAGCAACGACCGGCGCCCCGGCGGAAATCGATACACCCGCCCCCACGGTCACACAGCCGGCGGACGAACCGCGAGCAGCGGACACAACGGCACAGCCGACGACGGCGACCGGGAACAACGACACAACAACCCCGCCCGACCCGGCAATCGGCTCCACGAAGAACGCCGTCGCCAACCCACCGGAAAACGATGCACCCGCGCCCGTGGACACGCGGGACACCAGCGGGAGCCTCGCCTCACCCGGGACAGAATCCGGACCGCAGGCACCCGCGAGCGGCACGGCCGAAGCAGCGACCGACACTCCGCCCGAAAACGATGCACCCGCGCCCGCGGCGGCGCGGGACACCGGCCGCACCTCCGCCTCACCCCACGCAGAACCCCGACCGCAGGCACCCGCGAGCGGCACGGCCGAGACAGCGACCGGCGCCCCGCCGGAAAACGATGCACCGACCTCTGAGGGCACGCGGGACACCGACCGGACCCCCGCCTCACCCCAGGCGGAACCCGAGGCGCAGGCACCCGCGAGCGGCATGGCCGGGGCGGGTGCGGGCGATGTGCAGGAAATCGATGCACCCGCGCCCGTGGACACGCGGTCGGCGGCAGCCGCCGGGAGTGAGGACGCAACGGCCTCGGCCCGTCCGACAGTCGGCCTGAGCAAGGCGACGGCCGACGCTCCGCCGGAAAACGATGCACCCACCGCCGTCGTCCCGGGGGCCGCTCCCGCGCCGGCCACAGGGGCGGCCGGCTCCGCTCCCACGACGCCGGACGCCCCGACCACCAACCTCGCGCGGAACCACGTCACCGGCCCGCCGGAAAACGATGCACCGCCGTCCGGGAGTGCCGGTGGCGTCCCCGTGGCTCCGCCCGCGAAGCCGCCCGCGCCGCCCGCCTTCGCCCCCTACGCGGCTCCCGCTCAGTACCCGTGGCCCCCGCCGCCGCCGGCTCCGGGAACAGGTGTCTGGTACCCCCCGCAGTACGGCGCGGTGCCCTGGGCGCCGCGGGAGCCGTGGAACCACATGGCGATCACGGCCGGCGTGGTCACCCTCACCGTGTTCCCGCTGGGGCTGCTCTTCGGGATCATCGCCCTGGCCCGTCCGAACGCCAAGCGGGAACGCGGGCACGGTCTGGCGGTCGCCTCCGTGACCGTCACGTCCTCGATCCTCCTCATCCTCGCCGTGGCCTTCCCCGCCGGGCTGCTCGAACCCCTGTGGAAGGACTACAGCGACTCCCGTACGGAAGTCACCCTCGACCCGGGCACCGACGAGGCGCCCGGCACCGACGGGGCTCCCGGGGACAGTGGCGGCGCGACCGAGGACGACGGCACCCCGCCCGGCCAGGAGCAGGTGCCCGGCGGCGGCCAGAATACGGACGACACGACCAGCCTGTTCGGTCTCCTCCCGGGCGACTGCTTCAACTCCTCCCTCGGCCCGGGCGAGTACGGGGACACCGACGGCACGGCGACCGTCATCCCCTGCGACGAGCCGCACGACGGAGAACTCGTCGCCCTGGCCGATGTGACGGGCGTGGACGGCCCGAGCTACGCGCCCGGCACCGAGGCCCTCGTCTGGGACTCCTGCCTGGCCCACATGCGCGGCTATCTCGTCGACATCTGGGAGGTGCCGTACGACGTGGGCCTGATCTACTACCTGCCGGCCGACGCGGTCTGGGAGGCGGGCGACCACACGGTGCTGTGCGTCCTGGAGAGCCTGACCGGCAGCCAGCTCGACGCGCCGCTGCGCCGCGACGAGGCGGACTTCACGGCAGAGCAGCTCGCCTACCTCGACGCGACCGGCCCCCTGGACATCGCGCTGTGGGACGAGCCGCTGCCCGAGGACGACATCGAGCTGCACCGGACCTGGGCCGCCGAGGTGGCCGGCCTCCTCACCGAGCAGGCCGCCGCGCTGGAGGCCGGCGACTGGTCGCCCGGCGTGGCGGCGTACACCGGTGAGCTGGCCGACGCCCGCCGGGCCGGGGTGGCCGGCTGGGAGGCGGCCGCCGGCGCGACGGACCGCGACGCCCTGGACACCGCCGTCGAAGCCGCCTACACGACCCTGTACGTCGACTCGGAGTTCGGCGTCCGCCAGGAGCTGGGACTCGCCTGGGAGTGACCACTCCACCGGGGCCTGTCCGGCGGGTCCTGTCGCGGTTCGCGGCATGCGGTGCATCGCAAGGCACCGGATCGCAGTCCATGCCCGTCGTATGCGCGGCGGGACAGGCGGGTTCCGCCGGACAGGCCCTACCGGTCGGACGGTATGACGGTATGACGGTACGGTCTTCGTCACCGTTCGGTCGCAGTCCCACCCCGCCCGTCACCGCGGCCGTCCGCGCGGAGGGGGCGGCTCGTAGACTGGTGCGTCGTGGACACCACCCTCCATGACCCGCTGATCGGGCACGTTCTCGACGGCCGCTACCGCGTCGACGAGCGGATCGCGGCCGGCGGCATGGCCACGGTCTACCGGGCGTTCGACACCCGCCTCGACCGGGTGCTCGCACTGAAGGTGATGCATCCCGCCCTGGCCGGCGACGCCGCGTTCGTCGAACGGTTCATCCGCGAGGCGAAGGCCGTCGCCCGCCTCGACCATCCGAACGTGGTCGGCGTCCTCGACCAGGGCACCGACGCCACCCACGTCTACCTCGCCATGGAGTACGTCGCCGGCTGCACGCTGCGCGACGTCCTCCGCGAGCGCCGCGCCCTCGCGCCGCGCGCCGTCCTCGACATCCTGGAGCCCCTGCTCGCCGGGCTGGCGGCCGCCCACCGCGCCGGTCTCGTGCACCGCGACGTGAAGCCGGAGAACGTCCTCATCGGCGCCGACGGCCGCGTCAAGGTCGCCGACTTCGGCCTGGTGCGGGGCGTCGACACGCACACCTCCGCGACCACCGACAGCCTGCTCGGCACCGTGTCCTACCTCGCGCCCGAGCAGATCGAGGGCGGCGCGGTGGACGCCAGGACCGACGTGTACGCGTGCGGCGTCCTGCTCCACGAGGCCCTGACCGGCGCCAAGCCGCACACCGGCGACTCCCCCGCCCGCGTGCTGTACGCCCATGTCCACGAGGACGTGCCCCCGCCGTCCCGCCTGGTGCCCGGGCTCGCGCCGGCGCTCGACGGACTCGTCGCCACCGCCGCCGCCCGCGACCCCCTGGCCCGGCCCGAGGACGCGGCGGCGCTGCTGTCCCTGGTCCGCGCGGCCCGCGCCGTGCTGACCGACGCCGAACTGGACGCGGTACCGCCCGCCCACCGTGCCCCGGCCCCCGGCGACGACGAGGAGACCCGCGAGCTCGCCGGCACCGGCCCGGAGGACGAGACCCGCGTGGTGCCGCGCGTGCTCCTCGCCGCCCCCGCGGACCCGGACGACCGCACGGCCGTCATCGACCCCGCCGACCTCGCCGTACCGCCGCCCCCCGGCCGGTGGCGCAGGCTGCCGAGGCGCGGCCGGATCTCGCTGATCGTGGCCGCGCTGCTGCTGGTCTGCGGCGGCCTCGGCGTCTGGTACGTGAACTCCGGGCAGTTCCTCCGCACACCCGGGGTCTACGGGCTGACGCAGGAGGAGGCCGTCGAAACGCTGGAGGACGCCGGACTGCGCGTCGAGGTGGAGCAGGGCTGGTCCGACACGGTCGACGAGGGCCATGTCGTCTCCACCGACCCCGAACGCGGTGAACGCGTCCGCCGCAACACCACGGTGCACATCACCGTCTCCCGCGGCCCCGAGGTGACGGCCGTCCCCGACCTGGTCGGCGTGCCCCTGGACGAGGCGCGCCGCCTGCTGGACGAGGCGGGGCTCACCGAGGGCGAGGTGGACTGGGAGTTCTCCTCCGAGGTGGAGCGCAACGCCGTCATCGCCGCCGACCCCGAGCCGGGCACCGAGCGGCGCCCCGACTCGCCGGTCGACCTGGTGGTGAGCAAGGGCCGGGCGGTGGACGTGCCCCGGGTCATCGGCATGGACCAGGACGAGGCCACCCGTGAGCTGACCGAGGCCGGGTTCGAGGTGGAGATCGACCCGGTCCGTGTGTGGTCGGACGAGGACGAGGGCGACGTGGCGGGCCAGTCGCCCGGCAGCTCCGAGCGGGCTTCCGAGGGCGACACGGTGACCCTGACCCTCTCCAAGGGTCCTGAGCTGGTCGAGGTCCCCGACGTGCGCGGCGAGGACGTGGACGACGCGAAGGAGATCCTGGAGGACGCCGGGTTCCGGGTGAACGTCAACCAGGTCTTCCTCACCGGCACGGTCTTCAACCAGTCGGTGTACGACGACACGGCACCGCGCGGCTCCACCATCACCATCTGGGTGCGCTGAGCCGCGTCCGTCCGGCACGGACCGCCAGGGTCCGACGGCCCGTGCCGGACGGGGCGTCGGACCCGTGCGCGGGCGGGCCGCAGGTCCCGATCCGGCCGAATAGCGCGCTTTCCCGCGCATCTCTTCCCTTTAGCACCGGAATAAGGCTCCGCCGCTGTGAGCCGTGCCATAGGACGCGCGTCACATACGAAAACACATAGTGCTCCAAAAGGTGTGACCATCCCATGAAGCACCGGCCGGTCGGGTGATTAATCGGCGTGCCCCCCACTAAGACTTTTAGTACTTAGGGTCATTGCATTTGGTTTTTAGCGGCTGTTAACAAGGTCCATCGCCGTCCACGCGAGGAACAGAGGACCCCGAAATGCCCGCTCACATCCGTGCCCGACGACTGACCCGCACCCGGAGAACGGCGACCGCGGCCCTCACCACCGCGGGTGTCGCCGCCCTCGCCCTGATCGCCGTCCCCGCCTCGTCCGACGCCGAGGAGCCCGCCGTCCAGGCCCACAACGCACGCGCGGTGGGCTGGGACGTGAAGGCCGATGACGTACCGGGCCAGCGCGCCGGCTCCGACGGCACCCCGGACAGCGCGCAGCAGCAGGACGCCGAGCGCGCCGACTTCTTCATCCGCGCCGAGGCGGCGGGCGAGCTGCAGCTCGCGGAGCGCGAGGCCGCGCGGGAGGCCGCCGACCGGCACGCCGCCGAGGAGGCCGAACGCCGCGCCGCACGGCAGGAGCGCGAGGCCGAGCAGGAGGCGGAGCGGGAGGCCGCCGACCAGCGGGCCGCCGAGCAGGCCGCCGAGGAGGAACGCGCCGCCGAGCAGGCCGCCGAGGCCGAGGACCCGCAGCCGGCGAGCGCCCCCGCGGGGACCGCGCAGGCACCGGCCGCCGCCCCCGCCGCCGAGGTCTACCCGGACACGCTGGACGGCTGGATCCGCGAATCCCTCGCCATCATGGCGCAGCAGGGAATTCCCGGGACGTACGACGGCCTGTACCGCAACATCATGCGCGAGTCGAGCGGCGATCCGAACGCCATAAACCTCTGGGACATCAACGCGATCAACGGAACGCCGTCCATCGGCCTGCTCCAGGTGATCCAGCCGACATTCGACACGTACCACGTCCCGGGCACCCCGGACGACATCTACGACCCGGTGGCCAATATCACCGCGGCGGCCAACTACGCCTATCACCGGTACGGTTCGATCGACAATGTGAACGGACCCTACTGACCGCGGGACCCGCCGCGCCGCCGCGCCCGGCGTCCTGGCACCCTGGGACCGTGACCCACCCCCGACGCAACCCGGTCGGCGGCCACATCCCCGTCGCGGGGGGCCTGGCCGCCACCGGCATCCCCTACGCCCGCGCGATCGGCGCCGAGGCCGTGCAGGTCTTCACCGCCAACCCGCGCGGCTGGGCCACGCCGCCCGGGAACCCCGCGCAGGACGCCGAGTTCCGGGCGGCCTGCGCGGACGCCGGCATCCCCGCCTACGTGCACGCCCCGTACCTCATCAACCCGGGCTCCCACGATCAGGTGACGGCCGAGCGGTCGGTCGTCTCCCTGCGCCACTCGCTGCGCCGCGCCCGCGCGATCGGCGCGCTGGGCGTCGTCGTGCACACCGGGTCGGCCACCGGCGGCCGGGAGCGCGCCACCGCCCTCGCGCAGGTGAGGCGCCTGCTGCTCCCGCTCCTCGACGAGCTGACCCATGACGACGACCCGTGGCTGCTGCTGGAGCCCACCGCGGGGCAGGGCGCGTCGCTCTGCTCGCTGATGGACGACCTCGGCCCGTACGTCGACGCCCTCGACCGGCACCCGCGCCTCGGCGTGTGCCTGGACACCTGCCACGCCTTCGCCGCCGGGCACGACCTCGCGGCACCGGACGGCGTCGACACGCTGCTCCGCGCGCTGGAGCGGGCCGCCGGCCCCGGCCGGCTGCGCCTCGTCCACGCCAACGACTCGAAGGACGTGTCGGGCGCCCGCAAGGACCGGCACGTCAACATCGGCGCGGGCCACATCGGCGACGAGCCGTTCCGCGCCCTGCTGGCGCACCCGGTGACGGAGGGCGTCCCGTTCATCCTGGAGACGCCGGGCGGCAGGGACGGCCACGCCGCCGACGCGCTCCGCCTCAAGGCGCTGCGCGGCAGTGCCGTCCCCGCCTGAGCGGGGCCGCCGTCACAGCTCGGGTCCCTCGCCGGGCTCCTCCTGGTAGGAGTAGCGCTGTTCGCGCCAGGGGTCGCCGATGTTGTGGTAGCCCCGCTCCTCCCAGAAGCCGCGCCGGTCGGCGGTCATGTACTCCACGCCCCGCAGCCACTTGGGTCCTTTCCAGGCGTACAGGCCCGGGACGACCAGCCGCAGCGGGAAGCCGTGCTCCGCGGTCAGCAGCTCGCCGTCGCGGTGCGTGGCGAGGACGGCGGAGGGGTCCTGGAAGTCGGCGAGGCGGAGGTTGGCGCTGTAGCCGTACTCGGCCCACGCCATCACATGAGTGACTCCCGGGGCGGGCGGTACGAGGGCGAGGAGGGTCGCCGCCCGCACCCCGCCCCACTCGCTGCCCGGCATGCTGAACTTGGTCACGCAGTGCAGATCGGCGACGACCGTCTCGTACGGCAGGGCGCCGAACTCGTCGTGCGTCCAGGACCGGACACCGCCGTCCGCCGTCGCCCCGAAGACGCGGAACTCCCAGCGCTCCGGCCGGAATCGGGGCACGGGGCCATAGTGCGTCACCGGCCATCCGCGCTGTGTCCGCTGCCCGGGCGGGAGTGCGCCGCCGGGCTCCCCCGTGTGGCTGTGCGGCTGTCCCATGTCCTCCATGGTGACAGACCTCGGTCAGGCCCCCGCACCGCCACCCCGCCCCACGGCACCCCAAATCGGGCCAGAAGCGGTAAGGGTGTACTTACTGGACGTAATGCCGCGCCGGTGCCACGATGCGCGCACGGCCCGCCGGCCTCCCCACCCCTCTCCCGGAAGGAGTGTGCCCATGCAGGGCGACCCGGAGATCATCGAGTTCCTCAACGAGCAGCTCACCGCCGAACTGACCGCGATCAACCAGTACTTCCTGCACGCCAAGATGCAGGAGAACTTCGGCTGGTCGAGGCTGGCGGCCTACACGCGGTCCGAGTCGTTCGACGAGATGCGGCACGCCGAGGTGCTGACCGACCGCATCCTCTTCCTGGAGGGACTGCCCAACTACCAGCGGCTGTTCCACGTGCGGGTCGGCCAGACGGTGACGGAGATGTTCCGCGCCGACCGGCAGATCGAGGTGGAGGCCATCGACCGGCTGCGGCGCGGCATCGAGGTCATGCGCGCCAAGCACGACATCACCTCGGCCAAGATCTTCGAGTCGATCCTCGCCGACGAGGAGCACCACGTCGACTACCTCGACACCCAGCTCGAACTCATCGACAAGCTCGGCGAACCGCTCTACATCGCCCAGCAGATCCGCCAGCCCGGCCAGGACGGCGACCCCGGGCTGCACGGCGAGACCGTGGTCCACGACGGCATCGGGGAGCGCGGCCGCCACTGACGGGCGCGGACCGGTTCAGCGCGCGGCCTCCACCAGCACGGCGGGCGCCGCCGTTCCGTCCGCCGGCACGGCCGCGGAGGGGGTCGCCGTACGGTTCTCCCGCCGCGGGCAGCCGCCGCGGCCGAGGAGGCCCTGGATGCGCCGCACGCACGATCCGCAGTCCGTCCCCGCGCCGCAGCGGTTGGCGATCTGGCGCGGCGTGCAGGCACCGTCGGCGGCGTGCTCACGCACCTGCGCCTCGGTCACGCCGAAGCACGAGCAGACATACACGCGCCGCGCCTCCTCACCGTTCACGGACACCAGCAGATTAGGTAACCCTAACCTTACCTGTCCCGGGGGCCGGCGCAACAGTGCCCCGGGGTGTGGCGGCCACCACGCCCCGGGGCACCTGCCGGGCGGGCCTACGCCCGGTACATCTCCGCGACGAGGAACGCGAGGTCCAGCGACTGGCTGCGGTTCAGCCGCGGGTCGCACGCCGTCTCGTAGCGCTGGTGCAGGTCACCGACGAGGATCTCGTCGCCGCCGCCCACGCACTCCGTCACGTCGTCCCCGGTCAGCTCCACGTGGATGCCGCCCGGGTGCGTCCCCAGGGACTTGTGGACCTCGAAGAAGCCCTTCACCTCGTCCAGCACGTCGTCGAACCGCCGGGTCTTGTGCCCCGAGGCGGCCTCGAACGTGTTGCCGTGCATCGGGTCGCACACCCACGCGACCTGCGCGCCGGCCGCCGTGACCCGCTCCACGAGGCCCGGCAGGGCGTCCCGGATGCGGTCGGCGCCCATCCGCGTGATGAACGTGAGCCGCCCCGGCTCGCGCTCCGGGTCGAGCCGGTCGATCAGCGCCAGGGCCTCGTCGGCCGTGGTCGTCGGACCGAGCTTGACGCCGATGGGGTTGCGGATCGTGGCGGCGTACGCGATGTGCGCGCCGTCGAGCTGCCGCGTGCGCTCGCCGATCCACACCATGTGGCCCGACACGTCGTACAGCTTGCCGCTGCGCGAGTCGACACGCGTGAGGGCCGCCTCGTAGTCCAGCAGCAGCGCCTCGTGCGAGGCGTAGAACTCGACCGAGTGGAACTCGGCCGGGTCGGCGCCGCACGCCTTCATGAAGTTCAGCGCGTTGTCGATCTCGCGGGCCAGGGCTTCGTAGCGCTGGCCGGAGGCGGAGTTGCGCACGAAGTCCTGGTTCCACGCGTGGACCTGCCGCAGGTCGGCGTAGCCGCCGGTGGTGAAGCCGCGCACGAGGTTCAGGGTGGAGGCGGACGCGTGGTACATGCGCCGCAGCCGCTCCGGGTCGGGCACCCGCGCCTCGGCGGTGAACTCGGCGCCGTTCACCGAGTCGCCGCGGTACGTCGGCAGCGTCACGCCGTCCCGCGTCTCGGTCGGCTTGGAACGCGGCTTCGAGTACTGGCCGGCGATCCGGCCGACCTTCACGACCGGGACCGCCGCCGCGTACGTCAGGACGGCGCTCATCTGGAGCAGCGTCTTCAGCTTCGCCCGGATCTGGTCGGCGCTCACCTGGTCGAACGCCTCGGCGCAGTCGCCGCCCTGCAGCAGGAACGCCTCACCGCGGGCCACAGCGGCCATCCGCTCGCGCAGCTGGTCGCACTCCCCGGCGAAGACGAGGGGCGGATACCCCTGGAGGTCGGCGGTCACAGCGCGCAGAGCCTCGGCGTCGGGGTAGTCGGGCTGCTGCGCCGCGGGCAGGTCCCGCCAGCCGGCGGGAGCGGAGCTGCTGGTGCTGATGTCAGCGTTCACGGTCACGGTGACAAGGTTACGGGGTGGCCAACGGCCCGATTCCCGTGGCTCGGAGAGTGAGACGAGAGCCACTCATGGGGTACAGTCCCGCCATGTCCGCGCAGCAGATCACCCTGTGGTGGTGGCCCCTCCCCGAGGCGGCCGCCGTGACTGCGCGTTCCTGAGCGAACCGACACCGAAGGCCGCCCGAGGGGCGGCCTTCGGTGCGTTCGGCGGCGGTCCCTCCCACCCGGAAGGGACCCCCATGGACGCATCCCCGCAACCCCCCGCGCGGCGTGCCCGCGCCACCGCAGGTGCCGAGGGAGCCGACGGCGCCGCCGCCGTCGTGGCCGCCCTCATCGCCGGACGGACCCCGTTCGCGCTCCTGCGCCGCCGCACGCCCGGCCACGACGAGAACACCGTCGAGGTCCTGACCGGCCCGGTACGGGAGGTCGCGCGCCTCGCCGACCTCCCCGGCGACGGCACGGCGCTCGCCCTGGTGCCGTTCCGGCAGATCACCGAGCGCGGTTTCCACGTCACCGACGACGCGGCCCCGCTGTCCGTCCTGATCCCGGAGCGGGTGCGGCGGCTGCCCCTGGCGGACGTGCTGGCCGCCCTGCCCGACCACGCCGTCACCGTGCGGGACGGCGCGTTCGACGTGCCGGACGACGCCTACGCGCGCGTGGTCGCCGACGTGCTGCGCGAGGAGATCGGCGCCGGCGAGGGCGCCAACTTCGTCGTCCGCCGCACCTTCACCGGACACATCCCCGGCTTCGGCAGGGCCGACGCGCTCGCCCTGTTCCGCCGGCTGCTGGCCGCCGAGCGGGGCGCGTACTGGACGTTCGCCGTGCACACCGGCAGCCGCGTCCTCGTCGGCGCGAGCCCCGAGGTGCACGTCCGGATGACCGGCGGCACCGTCGTCATGAACCCCATCAGCGGCACCTACCGCTACCCGCCGCAGGGGCCGAGCGCCGAGGGGCTGCTCGACTTCCTCGCCGATCCGAAGGAGACCGAGGAACTCTCCATGGTCGTCGACGAGGAGCTGAAGATGATGTGCGCCGTCGGCGACCAGGGCGGTGTCGTCGTCGGCCCGCGCCTGCGGGAGATGGCGCACCTCGCGCACACCGAGTACGAGCTGCGGGGGCGCAGCACCCTGGACGTGCGGGACGTGCTGCGGGAGACGATGTTCGCCGCGACGGTCACCGGCAGCCCCGTGGAGAACGCGTGCCGCGTCATCGCCCGGTACGAGCGGGGCGGGCGCGGCTACTACGGCGGCGCGCTGGCGCTGCTCGGCCGTGACGCGGGCGGCGCGCGGACGCTGGACTCGCCGATCGTGATCCGCACCGCCGACATCCGCGCGGCCGACGGGCGGCTGCGCGTCCCGGTCGGGGCGACGCTGGTGCGCGACTCCGACCCGGCGGGCGAGGTCGCCGAGACCCACGCGAAGGCCGCCGGCGTCCTGGCCGCCCTCGGCGTCGTGGCGCGGCCGCCCGCCCCGGCCGGCGGGCGCGGCGCGGGGGACGGGCCGCCGCGGCTGGCCGACGACCCGCGCGTCCGGGCGGCGCTTGCGAGCCGGCGCGCGGGCCTCGCGCCGTTCTGGCTGCGGCTGCGGACGCCGCTCGGCGACGTCACACCGCGCGGCAGCGTCCTGGTGATCGACGGCGAGGACACGTTCACCTCGATGCTGGCGCACCTGCTGCGCTCGGCCGGCCCCCGGGTCACGGTCGCCCGGTACGACGCGCCCGGTGTGCGGGAGCGTGCGCTCACCCACCAGGGGCCGGTCGTCATCGGCCCGGGTCCCGGCGACCCGAACGACACGGGCGACCCGAAGATGGCGCTGCTGCGCGGCCTGACGGCCGACCTGCTGGCCCACCACCGGCACCCGGTGGTGGGCGTGTGCCTGGGCCACGAGATGATCGCCGCCCACCTCGGCCTGCCGGTGGTCCGCAAGGCGCGGCCGTACCAGGGGGCGCAGGAGACGGTGGACTTCTTCGGGCGGCCGGAGACCGTCGGCTTCTACAACTCGTACACCGCGCGCTGCGACGACACGGCCGCCGCTGACCTGGCGGCGCGGGGCGTGGCGGTGAGCCGCGACGCGGTGACGGGCGAGGTGCACGCGCTGCGCGGTCCCGGCCTGTGGGGGGTGCAGTTCCATCCCGAGTCGGTGCTGACGCTGGACGGGCCGCGGATCGTGGCGGAGCTGCTGGCGTCCGAGGACAGCACGGTGCGCCCGCGCTCGACGGCCTGAGCGCGGGCGCCGGCGGAAAAGGGGGCGAGATTCCGGGCGGGCGGCCGGTACAAAGGGGCGATGGAACTCTCCGCCCTGGACCGGCTGCTCGCCGAACGGGCCTGCGAGCGCGTCGTCCTGGACTTCGTCCGCCGTCTCGACCTCGGCGAGCCGGCCTCGGTGGCCGGGCTGTTCACGCCGGACGGGGTGTGGGAGTGGCCGGGTGGCGACCGGTACGTGGCCGGCCGCGCCGCGCTGCGGACGTACTTCGGCGCCCGCCCGGCCGACCGTCTCTCCCGCCGGCTGTGCACCAATGTCCTGGTCGACGTCGAGAGCCCTTCGACGGCCAGCGCCACGACGTACTTCGTGACGTACCGGCTGGACGGCCGGACGGACGGCGCGCTCCCGCCACCGCCCCACCCGGCGAACATCGGCCACTACGAGGACCGTTTCGAGCAGACCGGCGACGGCTGGCTGCTGACCCGCCGCACACTGGTCCTGGCCTTCGGCGGCCCGACACCCCGCGCGTGACCGGGGGCGCCGGCACCGACGGCCGTCCCGCGACGCGCGGCCCCACAGCACCGCCGACGCCGCGACACGACGGAACCGGCACTTGCCGCGCGGCGGCGGAGGCCACGTCGGATCGGTACGCGCCACGCCTACCGGGAGCCGGCTCGTGGAGAGCATGGCATCCGGTGCGGCCCGGCGGGCGCACTGCCCGGGCCGCCACCGCGCCGGAGCGGACCGCGGCCGGGCGCGGGCACAAGCGGTCCGCCGGACGAACGGCCACCGGGACACGCCCCCGGCAGGCGGCCGGCGCGGCGCGCGACCGGTGAGGGCGAACGTCCGGGCCACGTCGGCCCCGGGGCTGCGGAACAGCGGCGGGAACCGCCGCGCCGGCCTCCTCGCGGGTACGCGGGGCGGCCGGTGTGCTCACCTGTCGCCGGCGAGCCCGTTGTCGCGTGCCCAGCGGGCGAGCTGGTCGCGGTCGTGCAGCCGCAGTTTCCCGAGGACGTTCTGCACGTGGTTGCGGACGGTCCGGTGCGAGACGACCAGGCGGTCCGCTATCTGCCGGTAGACGAGACCCTGCGCGACCAGCCGCAGCACCTCCGTCTCCCGCGCCGTCAGCCGCGGTCCCCCGCCCGGTGCGCCGGCGGGGTCGGCCGCCACGGCGAGCCGCCGGAACTCCCCCACCAGCAGCCCCGCGAGGTGCGGCGCGAACACCGGCTCACCGGCGGCGGCGCGCCGTACCGCGTCGGCCAGCTCGCCGGCCCCGGCCGTCCGCGGCAGACAGCCCACCGCGCCCGCCCGCGCCGCCGCCAGCACGTCCGCCTGCGCGCCGCCCGCGGACAGCGCGAGGACATGCACCTGGCCCGCGAGCCCGCGGCACACCTCGGCGACCGGCAGCCCCGGCACGTCGAGCCCGAGCAGCAGCACGTCGGGCCGCGCCGCCCGTGCCCGCCGCACGGCGGCCGGTCCGTCACCGGCCGTCGCGACGACCTCCATGTCCGCCCCGGTCAGGTCGCGCACCACGGCGTCCCGCCGCGCCGGGTGCGCGTCCACCACCATCACCCGCAAGGCCACCCCTGCCCCTCCCCCGCCGGAGCGCCGGGCCGCCGCGGGGGCGCGGTGTCAGCCGGTGGAGTCCTCCCCGCCGGCCCGCCCGTCCGCCGCCGGCCCCTCCCCGGCACCGTTCTCCGCCGCCATGGCCCGCTTCGCGGCCGTGGCGTAGACGTCAACATACTCCTGGCCGGACAGCTTCATGATGGCGTACATGACCTCGTCCGTGACCGAGCGCAGGATGTAGCGGTCACCGTCCATGCCCTGGTAGCGGCTGAAGTCGAGCGGCGCGCCGATCCTGATGCCCGGCCGCATCAGCTTCGGCACGACACGGCCCGGCGGCTGGATCTTCTCCGTGTCGATCATCGCGACCGGCAGGACCGGCGCCCCGGTGGCCAGGGCGATGCGCGCCAGGCCGCCCGGCTTCCCCCGGTACAGCCGCCCGTCGGGCGACCGCGTGCCCTCCGGGTAGATCCCGAACAGCTCCCCGCGCTCCAGCACGGCGATCCCGCTGCGTATCGCCGCCTCCGACGCGCTGCGCCCGCCCTCCCGGTCCACCGGGAGCTGGCCGACGCCCTTGAAGAACGCCGCCGTCAGCCGCCCCTTCACGCCCGGCGAGGTGAAGTACTCGGCCTTGGCGATGAAGGTGACCCTGCGGTCGAGCATCGCGGGCAGGAAGAAGGAGTCGGAGAACGACAGGTGATTGCTCGCGAGGATCGCCGGACCGCTTGCCGGAACGTGTTCCTTGCCCTCGATCCAGGGCCGGAAGACGACCTTGAGCCCAGCGCCGAGAGAGTGCTTCATCGCCCCGTACAGCACGGTGTGACCTCCTGTGGTGACCGTTGCCCGACACTAACGGGGTTACACGCCCGTGGCGCCCCCCGGAGCGGCCCGCGTAGGGTTGACGCGTGCGGCTTCTTCCCGGGGCTGAGCCCTTCTTCCACGACGGTTCGGCGGCGAGCGGCATGCTGCTCTGCCACGGTTTCACCGGCACCCCGCAGTCCCTGCGCCCCTGGGCCGAACACCTCGCGGGACGGGACGTCACCGTGTCACTGCCCCTGCTGCCGGGGCACGGCACGCGGTGGCGCGACCTCCAGAGCACCGGCTGGCAGGACTGGTACGCGGCCGTGG
Organism: Streptomyces sp. RFCAC02; assembly: GCF_004193175.1. Lineage (NCBI taxonomy): Bacteria > Bacillati > Actinomycetota > Actinomycetes > Kitasatosporales > Streptomycetaceae > Streptomyces > Streptomyces sp. RFCAC02. The sequence continues at coordinate 1,168,965 of NZ_SAUH01000001.1, forward strand.
ACCGCGAGCTGGAACGGCTGCGGGAGCGGTGCGCGCACGTCTTCGTCGGCGGCCTGTCGATGGGCGGCGCCCTCGCGCTGCGTCTCGCCGCACGGCACGGCGCGGCCGTCAGCGGCGTCGTCCTCGTCAACCCGGCGATCACATTTCCGCGCGCGCAGGGGCTTGCGCTGCCCGTGCTGCGGCACCTCGTGCCGAGCACGCGCGGTCTGATCTCCGACATCGCGAAGCCGGGCGCCGCCGAGTCCGGCTACGACCGGGTACCGCTGCACGCGGCCCACTCGCTGCGTGCCCTGCTCTCCCTGGTCCGTGCCGAACTTCCCCAGGTGACGCAGCCGTTGGCCCTGCTGCACAGCCGGGTCGACCATGTGGTGCCGCCGTCGGACGCGGCGCGGGTGCTGGCGTCGGTGTCCTCGGTCGACATGGCCGAGCACGTCCTGCCGGACAGCTTCCACGTGGCCACCCTCGACCACGACGCGGAGCGTATCTTTCAGGTGACGGACGCCTTCATCACCCGGCTCGCGACAAGGAAGACTGCCCGTGACGGAACGTGACCAGGAGCGCGGCGACGGCCGCGACCCGATCGACGAGGAAGCCGCGTGGGCCGCGATCGTCGCCGGTTACGGCGAGGAGCCAGCCGATCCGCCGGGGCTGTGGCCGAAGGCCGCGGAGACCGACCTCACCGACACCGTGGACCGCGTCCTGCCGAGCGGCGAGTCCCCGCCGTCCGGGGCCGCTGCGGGGCCGCGCGACTGGGAGGCCCCGGAGGACGAGGAGGACGACCACTTCATCCCGCCGGAGCCGCCGCCCCTGCCGGCCGCGGCGCTGTCGACCAAGCTCGCCTGGATCGCGGTGGTCGGCGGGCCGCTCCTGCTGATCTTCTCGGTGCTGCTCCAGCAGCAGATGACCTGGTGGATCGTCACGCTCGGGGTGGGCGGTTTCCTCGGGGGCTTCGCGGCGCTGGTCACGCGCCTGCGCGACGGTCACGACGACGACTGGACCGACCCGGGCAACGGCGCGGTCGTCTGAACGGTCCCGCCGGCCCGCCGTGTCACAGCCGCAGCCGGGCGAGCACCGGCAGGTGGTCCGTCGCACGCCGCAGGTCCGCCGGGTCGGGGCCGGTGGCCGGGACCCCGCAGCCGAGGACACGCACGGCTGCCGTCGTCAGCACCATGTCGATCCGGCGGTCCGGCGCCCGCGCGGGGAACGTGTGCCCGCCGCCCTCGGGTGCCGCGTCCCGTGCGTCCCGCAGGGAGCCGGCCGTCAGCAGCCGGTGGGCGGGGCCGCCGGGCCGCTCGTTGAGATCTCCCGCGAGGACGGCGGCGGGTGCGCCGAGGGCGGCCAGATGCGCCAGGACCAGGGGGGCGTGCGCGCGGCGTTCGGCGGCGCGCAGGCCGAGGTGACAGCTCACGACACCGAGCCGCACGCCGGGGGCGGGGCACAGGACCGCGAGGGCGAGGCCACGCCGGTGCAGTCCCGGGGTGTGCGGCAGGCCGGCGGTGGCGGCCGTCCCGACGGCCAGCGCGGGGCGGGCCAGGACGGCCGTCCCCCGCGCGGCGCGGCCGGCGCTGACGACGGCCAGGCCCGTGGCCCGGGCGAGCCGGGCGGCGTGGAACCGCCGGCCGGCGAAGCGCGGCGCCTCCTGGAGACAGACGATGTCGGGCGCGCAGGCCCTGATGACCCGCACCAGCGCGGCCCTGTCGTCACGGAGGGAACGGACGTTGTAGCTGAGGAGCCTGAGGTCCGCGGCCATGCCGCCGGGCGCCGGCTCAGCCCTGGCGGGCCAGGTCCGCCGCGCCGACGAGCCCGGCCCGGCCGCCGAGCTGCGCGGCCAGCACCTGCGCCTGCGGCCGGAACCGCGCCCCGACCAGCCACCTGCGGTACGACTTGCGGATCGGTTCGAGGACGAGGTCGCCCTCGTCGGAGACGCCGCCGCCCACGATGAACGCCGCCGGGTCGAACAGCGAGGCCAGGTCGGCCAGGCCCGCGCCGGCCCAGCGCGCCAGTTCGCGGAACGAGTCCACCGCCACCGGGTCGCCCTCCCGGGCGGCGGCGCTCACATGCCGGCCCTCGATGCCCTCGGGCGTGCCGTCGCCCTGCGCGAGCAGGACCTCGGCGGCCTCCGGCGTCGCGGTGGCGCGCTGCTGGGCGTAGCGGACGAGGGCGCGGCCGGACGCGTACTGCTCCCAGCAGCCCTGGCTCCCGCAGCCGCACAGCAGGCCGTCCGGGACGACCCGGACGTGCCCGAACTCGCCCGCGACACCGAACCGGCCCCGGTACAGCCGGCCGCCGATGATGATGCCGCCGCCGATGCCGGTGCCGAGCGTCACGCAGATGACGTCCTCGTGGTCGGCGCCGGCGCCGAAGCGGTACTCGCCCCAGGCGGCGGCGTTCGCGTCGTTCTCGACGACGACGGGCAGGCCGACGCGCTGCTCGACCTTGTCCTTGAGCGCCTCGTGGCGCCAGTAGATGTTCGGCGCGAACAGGACGGTGGCGCGCTTGTCGTCCACGTAGCCGGCGGCGCCGATGCCGACCGCCTCGATGGAGGAGTCCTTGCCCACGGCCTTCACGGCGTCGGCGATGGCGTCCACGACACCCTCGGGAGTGGGCGGGGTCGCCACCTGGCCGGTGTCGAGAATCGTGCCGTCTTCATCGACCACGCCGGCCGCGATCTTCGTACCGCCGATGTCGACGCCGATGGTGAGTCCCATGTGTCCCTCATGTGATGGAGTGAAAGCCGCTACCGACCCACGGTACCGGAGCGGGGTCCCGGGCACCGCCCCCCTGTCGGCAGGATCAGTCCAGGTCGATGCGCTGGGACGGTCCCGCGCCGGAGGGGCCGTCGTCTCCCTCGCCCCGCACGCCACCGTCGCCGCTCCCGGCCCCGCCGGTCTCCGTACCGCTGTCGGTACCGCTGTCCGCGCCGTCCGTGCCGCCTCCGGTGCGGCCGGCCCCGTCGCGCGGGCCCGCGGTGCCGGGCCGGTCGGGCTCCTGGGCGGCGCGCGTCCAGCGGCCCTCCTGGGAGAGCGCGGCCGCGCGGTAGGCCGCGAGGAGTTCCTGGCCCGCGTTGGCCAGGTGCTGGAACGCCTCGGCGTTGCGCTCGACGACGGGTTCCAGCACGGCGCGCGCCCGGGCGGCCAGCGGTCCGGTGGCCGCGCCGAGACCGAGCTCCGTCAGACGGTCCGTCACCGCGTCGGCGAGCCGCCGGAACTCCTCGGCCGCGTCCCCCGGCGGGGCGCCGGCGCGGGCGCGCCGCCGGGCCCGTTCGGCGCGCAGGTCCTCCTCGGCCGCCGTCGCCCAGGCGTCCGGGTCGGGCCGCTCGCCGCCCGGCTCCTGGCCGGGGGCGCCACCGGCCGTGTCGTCGTGCATGGGAACTCCGTCCTGCCGCGTCCTGCCGGGGCCGCCGTCGCCGCCCCGCCGTCCCCATCGACGGTACGCCGGGGGACGGCCCGGGGCACACCTCAGCCGGTGCCCGCACCGCCGGCGGGCCAGCGCGCCGGATCGGGGGCGAAGCGCACGGCGAGCGCGCCCTCGTCCGTCAGGGCCGCGCCGGCGACCGTGCAGCGCCGCAGGGCGGCCGGGAGGGACAGGACGCGGCGGAACGGCCCGGTGGTGACGACGAGTTCGTCGCCGCGGCGGACGAGCCCGGTCTCCTCCCGCAGCGCGCCGGGCACGGGCAGGTGCCAGACGAGCAGGCCGTCGGCGGCGAGCCTGTCCTCCAGCACCGGGGCGGGCGGCGGCGCGGGCGGGAACGGCGGGGGGACGGCGGCCGGTTCGCCGGGCCCCGGCTCGTCGTCCAGCAGGGGGACGCCGACGACCGGCACCGGCAGGCCGGCGGCGAGCGCTGCCGCCGCGGCGCGGCGCCGCGCGGCCCGGCCGCCCGGGGCTCCGGTGTCCTCGGGGGGCAGCCGGTTGGCGATCACCGCGTCGAGCGCGAGGCCGTGCAGGGCGAGCCCGGCGCGGGCCGTGTGCAGGAGGGCCAGGGAGCGCGGCGACGGGTCGGCGACCAGGCGTACGGCGGCGCCGGGACCCGTCACCACCCGGGCCAGTGCGGCGAGCGCCGTGTCCCACCGGTCGGCGGCCTCGTACAGGCCCTGGGCGGGCATCGGGAGGCCGACGAGCTGCGCGAGGAACGGCCGCAGCGCGCGGGCCGTGCGGCGTTCCGGCGGGAGGAGGCGGCGCAGGTAGCGGCGCAACTGCTCGGGGAGGGCCAGCAGGCGGACGGCGTCGGCGGCGGGCGGCAGGTCCACGACGATCAGGTCGTGGCGGCCTGCGTCGTGCGCGGTGCGGACGGCGTGCAGGAGGGCCAGGTCGCGGGAGCCCGGCAGATCGGTCAGCTCGTCGTCGTCCAGGTCGGTGGCGCCGAGGGCGTCGAGGACGGGCCGGGCGTGCCGCTGCCCCGCGAGGACGGCGGTGCGGAACGCGGCGCCCGGGTCGACGCGCGCGGCGTCGGGGCCGCCGCCGCGCGGGCCGGGGGGCGGCAGGGCCGGCCAGACGGGCGGTGCCGCGCCGAGCAGCCCGGTGAGCCGGCCCGCGGGCTCGGCCGACAGCAGCAGGACGGCCGCGCCGTCGCGCGCGGCGGCGAACGCCGTGGCGGCGGCGACCGTGCTGGTCCCGTCGCCGCCGGGGCCGGTCACGAACAGGACGCGGGGGCCGCCGCCCTCGGCGTCCGTCATGACGCGGGCAGGCTCTCCACGCGCCGCTTGAGCCCCTCCAGGGCGCGGTCGATGATGACCTTCTCGGCCTTGCGCTTGATGCTGCCGAGCATCGGGATCTTCACGTCCACGGTGAGCTGGTACGTGACCTCGGTGTGCTTGCCCCCGGCGACCGGCGCCAGGCGGTACGAGCCGTCCATGGCCCGCAGCATCTTGGACCTGACCAGCGTCCAGCTCACCTCGTCCGGGCCGTGCCAGGTGTAGGCGAGGGTGTGCTCGTCCTTGATGGCGCCGGCGTCCAGCAGGAGGCGGACCTGCTCGGCGCGGCCGCGGTCGTCGCTCGCCAGGACCTCGGCCTCCTTGACCTCGCCCGTCCAGTCGGGGTAGCGGCCGAAGTCGGCGATCACCGCCATCACTTCGGCCGGGGTGGCCTCGATGGTGGTGCTCGACCTGGTGTGTTCGGCCATCGCCCTCGCTCCTCGCAGCGTGTCCGTGCTCGTGTCGCCGTCTGCAGCGAAGGCTACCGCGCCCGGCCGACACCGGGTCTGCCGGGCGATCCGGGCGGGCACCGGTGCCGTCCGGCGGCGCGGCGTCCCGGTCGGCGCTGAGGCGGTACGGCGGTCCACCGCGCCGGTCCGGACCGGCGCGGAAGCCGCCGGGCGCACCACCCGGACGTGCCCCGCCGACCGGGTACCGCGGGGTCCCTGCCCCGGGCGGGCGCGATACCGGGCCGCCATCGAGCCCGCTGACACCGCACCAGTTCCCGTACGGGCGCCCCGCCACGGGTCGCCGCTGCCCGACGCCCGGCGAAGCGCCCGTGCCCGCCGTTCGGATCCCGCCGACCGGCGACGCGGGATCCCGGTTCCGGCGCACGGGGCCGGCCAGGTGCCGGAACCTGCGGACGCCCCGGCTCGCGGCGCGGTGCCCGGGGCCACGTGGCGCCGGTGCACGCGGGGCCGTCACCGCCCCGGGTCAGCGGCTCCGGCCGCTCGGCCGGGGAAGCCGGACCCACCCGTGAGCCGACCGCGTCGGCACAGAACGCGCCGGGCGGACCACCGGGGCCGCTCCCACCGGCCGGCCACGCGGCAGACCGCGCGAGGGCGACCCGGTGGAGCGGCCGAGCGGTACGACCCCGCCTCCGCCGGAGCGCCCGTGTCCCGCGCCGCGGCCCCGGCGGGCGGAGCCGGGCGCCCTCCAGGAGCCGACCGGACCGGCTCGCGGACCGCCGGGCGCCCGGCGCGGGTCGCACCCGTCACCCCGGTCATCGCGGACGCGATGCGGCCGCAGGGCGCCGGGCGGTGGCCGATCCCGGAGCCGCCGGCTCGCACGACCGGCGTCGCGCATGCCGGACCCCCCGGACCACCGGACGCCCCACCCGGACGGGACCCGTCACCTGACGGCGCGACACCCTGCCCGCGCACACGCGACACGACCACGCGCGGGGCGATGAGGAACCCCCGGAGACGCGGCACCAGGTACGCGCACGCGGCTCCACCACCCGCCGTCCGGGCGGCGTGCCCGACCACCCCTGCGAGGAGGTACCGGTTCCGGGGCGACGCGGTGAGACACCGAGGCCGGTGTCACGGCCGGGCGGCGGGCCGGCCCGGCCCTGTCACGCCACGGGGGCGGGCGGCCGGGCCGCCATCGTCCGGAGGCCGGCCCGTCCGGCTAACGGGTGCCCGTGCCGGAGCCACGGCGCGGCGGCCCGGTCCGGCTCAGGAGCCGTCCGGGCCGTCCAGCAGGTCCCGCAGCCGTTCGGCGAGCAGGTCCCAGCGCCAGCGCTCCTCGACCCAGGCGCGCCCCCGTTCGCCCATGCGGCGCCGCAGCTCGGGGTCGGCGAGGAGCGCGATCAGACGGTCGGCCGTCTCGGCGGGGGCGGTCCGCTCGCCGCCGCGCACGACCCAGCCCGTCTCCCCGTCGAGGACGGCGTCGGGCGCGCCGCCCGAGTCCCCGGCGACGACGGGCAGTCCGCTGGCCGACGCCTCCAGGTAGACGATGCCGAGGCCCTCGACGTCCAGGCCGCCGTACCGGGTGCGGCAGGGCATGGCGAAGACGTCGCCCGCGCCGAAGTGCGCCGGCAGCCGCTCCCACGGCACCTCGCCGGTGAACACGACGGACCGCGCCACGCCCAGCCGGCCGGCCAGCTTCTCCAGGTCGGCGCGGTACGGGCCGCCGCCGACGACGAGCAGCACGGCGTCCGGCTCGGCGGCCAGGACGCGGGGCATCGCGCGGATCAGCGTGTCCTGGCCCTTGCGCGGCACCAGGCGGGAGACGCACACGACGACGGGGCGGTCCGTCAGGCCGAGTTCGGCCCGCACGGCGGCACCGCCCGCGTCGGGGTGGAACGTCTTCTCGTCCACGCCCGGCGGGAGCTGGACCATCCGGGCGGCGGGTCCGGGGCCGACCGCGGGCGCGATGCGGGAGTGCGTGTACGCGCCGAGGTAGGTGAGGGTGTCCGTCGCCTCCCCGATGCGGCGCAGCAGGCGGCGCGGGCCGGGCAGTTGCGCCCAGCCCGCCTCGTGGCCGTGCGTCGTGGCGACGAGGCGGCTGGCGCCCGCCGAGCGCAGCGCCGGGGCCATCAGGCCGAGCGGCGCCGCGGCGCCGAACCACACGGCGGTGCAGCCGTGTTCCCGCAGCAGCGCGACGGCGCGCCGGGTCACGGCCGGGGTGGGCAGCAGCATCGTGGCGCGGTCCCGGACGACGCGGAACGGCTGCTCCGCGTCGAACGCCGCGGTGGCGGCGCGGCCCCCGGCGTCGCGCTTCCAGGTGGAGGCGTAGACGACGACGCGGTCCGGGTCGAGACGGGTGGCCATGCTGTGCAGGAACGTCTGGATGCCGCCCGGCCGGGGCGGGAAGTCGTTGGTGACGATCAGCGTAGTGCGCATCGGGTGTGACGATACCGAGCCGCCGGGGGGCGACGGCTCACGGGCGGACGACACCGGTCACCGGCATCATGCCGACCGGGTCCCGCCGGACGGACTCGCCGGGGTAGGGCGCGTGGACGACCTCCCCGCCGCCGACGTACAGCGCGACGTGGCTCGCGTCGTCGCGGTAGACGACGATGTCGCCCGGCCGGGCGGCGGACAGCGGGACGCGCGTGCCCGCGCCGGCCTGCGCCTGCGACGTGCGGGGCAGCGCGACGCCGGCGCGGCCCCAGGCCCACTGGACGAGCCCGGAGCAGTCGAACGACGAGGGGCCGGTCGCGCCCCACACGTACGGGCTGCCGATGGCGGAGAGCGCGGCGGCCACGGCGTCCGCCGCGCGTCCGGACGCGGCGGTCGGCGCGGCCGGGGCCGCGGGGGCCGGCTCGCGGGCGGCGCGCGCGGCGCGGCGTTCGGCGCGCTCGCGGCGGTCCGCCTCGTGGGCGGCGCGCTCCTCGGCGGTGAGGCGGTCGAGTTCGGCCCGCGCGTCGGCGAGACGGCGCTGCACGCGGTCCTTGCGGCGTTCGAGTTCGGCCTTCTCGGCGGCGAGTTCGGCGAGCCGGTCGTCGGCCTCCGCGCGGACGCGCTGCAGGGTCCGCTGGGCGGCCAGCAGGTCGCGCAGTTCGCCGGAGCGGCGGTCACTGGCCCGCTCGAACGCCATGACGCGGTCGAGGTAGGTGTCGGGGCTGTCGGACAGCATCAGCGCGATCGTCGGGTCGATGCTGCCGAAGCGGTAGTGGGCCGCCGCGGCGGAACCGAGGTCGGCGCGCAGGTCGTTGACGGCCTGCTGGCCGCGGGCGACGCGGTCGCGGGTGCGTTCCAGGTCGGCCTCCAGGTCGGCGACGCGCTCCGCGGTGCCGTTGTACGCCTCGACGGCGCGTTCGGCGTCGGCGAGCAGCCGGTCCACGGCGCGGGCCGCCGCCGCGCTGTCGGGCGGCGGGGCCGCGGGGAGGGCCTGCACGGGCGCGGCCGTCAGGGCGGCCGCCGCGGTGGCGGACACCACGGAGACCACGGAGACACGTGCCGCGCGCCTGCCACGGGCGTGCTGATGACGTCGGTGGGTGACCACTGCTGGCCGCGCTCCCTTCGGTGGGGACCAAAGCGGAGCAGAATGTAGCCGCGTCACCACGGCAAGTGACGAAACCGCGACACAGCGTCACGGCCGCCCGGGGAGACGCAACCGCAGGTCACGCGGGGGGCGCAGGGGGGCGCGCGCCCACGCTCCAATCACCTGTCCGGCCGAGCCGGAACGTGGCGCGGGCGGCGCCTCACGGCCCCGGGTCAGCCGACGTGCACGCCGAACTGGAACGGCATCGCGTTGATGGAGAGGTACTCGACGTTGTAGCCGGTGCGCGGCGCGTGGAGGATCTGCCCGTTGCCCGCGTACAGGCCGACGTGGTGCAGGTCGCCGTAGAAGAACACCAGGTCGCCGGGGACGAGTTCGCTCTGGCTGAGGTGCGGGCCGATCTGCGCCTGGGCCTGCGAGGTCCGCGGCAGGGACACGTTGGCCTGGGCGTAGGCCCAGCTCGTGAGCCCGGAGCAGTCGAATGACGACGGGCCGGCGGCGCCGTACACGTACGGCGAGCCCAGCTTGGTCGCGGCGGCGCTCAGCGCGGCCCCCGCGTAGCCCGAGCCCTCGACGTCCACGGTGACGTCCGAGCGGCCGGAGTCGCGCGAGACCTGGTCCAGCGCTTCCTGCTGCTGCTGCAGCCGCTCCTGCTCCAACTGCTGCTGCTGTTCCTCGGTGAGGGTGTTCAGCAGTTCCTGGGCCTCGCGCTGCCGGTCCTGGATGTCCTCCTGCTGGTCCTCCAGCTCGGAGCGCAGGTCCTCCAGTTCGGCGAGCGCGTCGGCGGCCTCGTCGCGCTGCTGGTCGAGGAGGCGCTGCTTCGTCTCGATGGTCTGCAGCGTCTCGGCCTGCCGGCCGCTGACCTGGTCGAGGGTGGACGCCTGGCTGAGGTAGGCGTCGGGGTCGGAGGCGAGGAACAGCTGTACGGACGGGTCGAGGCCGCCGTTGCGGTACTGCGCTGCCGCCACCGAACCGAGGCTGGAGCGCAGCTCGTTCAGCTCCTCCTGGGTGCGGGCCGCGGAGTCCTGCAGGTCCTCGACCTGGGCCTCGAGTTCGTCGGCCCGCTCCTTGACGCCGTTGTACTCCTCAGTGATGACCTCCGCCTCATCGTGGAGCGCGTCGACGTCCGCCTGCACGTCCTCGATGGACGGCTGCGGATCGGCCTGCGCGGAGGTGGCGGTGATGCCGACGGTGACGGCGGCGCCGGCGGCGGCGCCGAAGATGGTCATGCGTGCGCGGCTCGGCTGCTTGGGACGACGGTGGGACGCCACTGGGGCGGTCTCCTTCTTCCTCAGCCGCCTGCCGGGTCGGTGGAACGTGCGACCCCGGCCCACGGCACGAGCCGCGGATTCGGCGGTCCTTCACGGTCACCCCGGGTGGGGTGATCAACCGCGCGAAGGTTCGACGCCTGACCCTAGCGACAGGACTTTCGCAGGTTCAAATCCCGGCGCTGTTATTTTACTTACCACCGACGCGCCGCAGCCGTGTCCCCACACAGCGTCGCGCCCGCACCGCGCGAAACCGCCACCGGAGCCCGCGAACCACGCCGCTCCACCGAAACCGGACGACTCCCCCGGCACCGGGCAACCGGTACCGGCCGCCCGTACCGGATCAGGTCCGGGCAAGCCGCCGCAGCAGCAGCGTGGACGCGACGGGACGCGCGCCCGACCTGGCCACGCCGTCCGCGACCTCGCGGTCCGACGAGACGACGACCACCGGACGGCCGGGCGGCTCCGCGCGCACCAGACGCCGGATCAGCTCGTCGGCCGTCTCCCCCGGCCTGCTGAACAGCACCCGCACCCCGCGCGGCGGCGTCAGCAGCACCGGGGCGGCCAGCTCGGCGCCGTCGAAGACACACGTCATCTCCGCTCCGGTCTGCGCCGCGAGCACGGCGAGGCCGCCCATCAGCCGCAGCCGCTGCTTCTCCAGCGGCAGCGCCGGATAACCGGTCTTGGTGACGTTGTAGCCGTCGACGACGAGGTGCGCCTGCGGCAGCGCGAGCAGTTGGTCCAAAAGCGCCGGGTCGTCCCCCGCGAGCGCCCGGTGCGCGATGTCCTGCGGCCCCGCGTCCCCCGGCTCCACGGCGTCCACGGTCTGCGCCGGCTTCAGGCGCACCGGCGGGAGGGCCAGTTCGCGCCGCAGCCCCTGGGTGGCGTCGAGGACCGTGTCGAGCAGCAGCCGCAGCCGCATGTCCTCGATACCGCGCTCCTCGCGGACCGCCCTGCGGCTCGACTCCAGCGCCGACTCGACCTCGGCGAGCCGCCCCCGCAGCCGCCGCGCCTCGCTCTCCGCCGCGGTACGGCCGGCCGCCGCCTCGGCGCGGACCTCGTCGAGCTCGGCACGCAGCTTCCGCAGCGCCGCCTCGCCGCGCCGTACGTCGCTCTGCGCGGCGCGCAGCTTGCGGTGGACGGCGTCGGCCTCCTTCCGCGCGGCCTCCGCCTCGGCCCGCAGCCGCTCGGCGTCCGCGCGGGCGGCGGACCTCGCGTGCGCCAGCTCGTCGCGGAGCCTGGCGAGTTCGCGTTCCCGCTCCTGGCCAGCCCGCTCCTCCTGGGCGCGCTGCGCCTCCTCGCCCGCCGCCGCCACGAGCTTGGCCCAGCCGGCCGGGCGGAGCAGGAACGCGGCGGCGGCCACCTCGACGGGGTCGGCGGCCGGCGGCGGCGTCCCGCTCTCCACGGCCTCGGCCAGCTCGGACGCCGTGTGCCGCAGCACGTCGGCGACCCGCGCGCGGAAGTCCGCGTCGCGCTCCAGGGCCGCGGCCATCGCGCTGCCGCCGAACTTCATCCGCCGGGCCGGCGTGAACCGCGCGTACTGCCGCAGTGACAGAGGGAGTTCGCCCATGCGCAGGCCCCCGAACGCGTCACCGGCCAGGGCGATGACCCGGTGCCGGACGCGTTCGGGCAGGGGGCGGTCGAGGGTCTCGGCCGGTCCGGCGTCGTGCTCCGCCGCCACCGGTCGTCCCGTCCCCTCCTCACCCTCAGTGGGTTCCGTCACCGCGCACACCGTCCGTCAGCCTGTCCGTGTTCCCCGTTCACCCTACGGCCTGGTAGCGGCCGCGTCTGCCGCGGCGGGCTAAGGTGAGGTCTGCGCACCCAGACCACAGGACGAAGGGACCAGCCGTGATCACCTCGATCGTGCTGATCAAGACCGCCGTGGACCGCGTCCCCGAGGTCGCCGAGCGCATCGCGGGCCTGGACGCCGTCAGCGAGGTCTACTCCGTCACCGGCCCGCACGACCTGATCGCCATGGTCCGGGTCCGCGACCACGAGCAGCTCGCCGAGGTCATCCCCGGCCGCATCAGCAAGATCCCCGGCGTCGAGTCGACGGAGACGCACATCGCGTTCCGCACCTACTCGCAGCACGACCTCGAAGCCGCGTTCTCGATCGGCCTCGACTCCTAGGGCCTGTCCGGCGGATCTTGCCTGTCTCGCGACGCCGGCTACGGCACCTCGCTGCGTTGCCGCATCGCGCGAATACGAACGGGTATGAGCTGCGATCCGGCGCCTTGCGATGCACCGCATCCGACGCCGCGAGCCGCGACAAGACCCGCCGGACAGACCCTAGAAGGGGGTCGCGGGCGGGCGGGGTCGCCCGCCCGCGAGGCAGCACTACGCCCGCGCGGTCGCCGCCACCCAGCGCTCGAGCGCCGACTTCGCCGCCCCGCTGTCGATCGAGTCGGCCGCCCGCGCCATCCCGTCGGCGAGCTGCTCGGCGAGCGGCACCTCACGCGGCGCGAGCGCCGTGAGGGCGGCCGCCGCGTTCAGCAGCACCGCGTCCCGCACGGGACCGCTCTCGCCGCCCAGCACCCGCCTGGCCACCTCGGCGTTGTGCGCCGGATCGGCACCCCGCAGGGCCTCCACCGGGGCCAGCGCCACCCCGATCTCGCGCGGGTCGAACGTCTCCTGCCGCACCGCGCCGTCCCGCACCACCCACACGGTCGAGGTGGCGGTGACGGTCAGCTCGTCCAGGCCGTCGTCGCCCCGGAACACCAGGGCCGAGGAGCCGCGCGCGGCGAGCACCCCCGCCATGATCGGCGCCATCCGCGCGTCCGCCACACCGGTGGCCTGCGCCGTGACACGCGCCGGGTTCGTCAGCGGCCCGAGGAAGTTGAACGTGGTGCCGACGCCCAGCTCGCCCCTGGCCACCGCCGCGTGCCGCAGCGCCGGGTGGAACGTGACCGCCGGGCAGTACGTGATGCCGGCCTCCAGCGCGACCTCGGCGACCCGCGCCGGCGTCAGGTCGAGCGCGATGCCGAGCTGCTCCAGCACGTCGGAGGCACCGCTCGCGCTGGACGCGGCCCGGTTGCCGTGCTTGACGACCCGGGCGCCCGTCCCCGCGACGACGATCGACGCCATCGTCGAGATGTTGACCGTACGGGCGCGGTCGCCGCCCGTGCCGACGATGTCGACGGCGGGCCCGGGCACCTCGATCAGGTTCGCGTGTCCGTACATGGCGTTCACGAGGCCCGTCATCTCCTCGACGGTCTCGCCCTTGGCGCGCAGCGCCACCGCGAACCCGGCGATCTGGGCGTCGGTCGCCTCGCCCGACATGATGCGGTCCATCGCCCACGCCGTCGCCGACGCCGGCAGGTCACGGCCCGCCAGCAGGGTGCTCAGCACGTCCGGCCAGGCGTGCGCCGCCGCGTGGTCGCCTCCTGCGGGGAACACAGCGCTCATGGGAATCACTCCTGGCGGGACATCGGGCGGACGCCGGCCGTTCCGGCCGTCCGTACGGGGGTGCCGGGCCGGCCGCGGGAGAGCGGCCCCGGCAGGGCGAGCCTAACGGAAGCGCCGCGGCCCCCACCTCGCAGGTGGGGGCCGCGGCGCTCATGACGCGGTGATCGCTCGGACGGGACTCAGTGGTGCCCGTGACCGCTCGTGATCTCCTTGTACTCCTCGCGCGTCGGCTTCGGGATCTGCGCCTGCTCGCCGTAGAAACCGCGGCTGATGCGGGCACGCATCCGGTCGACCGGGCCGACCTTGCGCTGCACGCCGTTCTCGTCGGTCGCGGGACCGATCTCGTACGGCTGCTGCTGGTCGTGCGAGGTGAGGACGTGCAGCTTCTCCGGCGGCAGCGGCTCGTGCACCTCGATGAACTCGCCGTGCGGCAGCCGCTTGATGACACCGGTCTCCCGGCCGTGCAGGACCTTGTCCCGGTCGCGCCGCTGGAGTCCCAGACAGATCCGCCGGGTGACGAAGAACGCGATCACCGGCAGGACGAAGAACCCGACCCGGCAGAACCAGGTGATGGCGTTGATCGAGAGGTTGAAGTTCACGGCCCACACGTCGTTGCCGCCGGCCAGCATCGTGACGCCGAACGCGGTCAGCCACGCCATGCCGAACCCGGTGCGCGTCGGGGCGTTGCGCGGGCGCTGCGCGATGTGGTGCTCGCGCGGGTCCCGGGTGACCCAGCTCTCGAAGAACGGCCACGCGCCGATCGCGATGAGCATCGACGGGAAGATGGCCAGCGGCACCAGCAGACCGAAGTTCAGCGTGTAGCCGCCGGGGATGACCCACTCCCAGCCGGGCATCATGCGCACCAGGCCCTCGGAGAAGCCCAGGTACCAGTCCGGCTGGGCGTCCGTGGACACCTGGTCCGGCCGGTAGGGACCCATGACCCAGATCGGGTTGATCGTGACGGTCGCCGCGATCGCCGCGATGACGCCGAAGACCAGGAAGAAGAAGCCACCGGCCTTCGCGATGTACACCGGCAGCAGCGGCGGGCCGACGACGTTCGTGTTGGTCTTGCCGGGTCCCGCGTACTGGGTGTGCTTGTGGTAGACGACCAGGATCAGGTGCGCCACCACGAGCCCCAGCATGATGCCGGGCAGCAGCAGGACGTGCGCGATGAAGAACCTCGGGATGATGTCGTGCCCGGGGAACTCGCCGCCGAAGATGAACATCTGGAGGTACGTGCCGATGATCGGCACGGACAGGATCGCGCCCTCCATGAAGCGGATGCCGATGCCCGACAGCGCGTCGTCCGGCAGCGAGTAGCCCGTCAGACCGGTGAAGACCGCCAGGACCAGCAGCAGGAAGCCGAACAGCCAGTTGATCTCACGCGGCTTGCGGAACGCGCCGGTGAAGAACACGCGCATCATGTGGAAGAAGATGCCGACCACGAAGATGAGCGCCGCCCAGTGGTGGATCTGCCGGACCAGCAGACCGCCGCGGACGTCGAAGCTGATGTCGAGGGCCGACGCGTACGCCTCCGTCATCATGATGCCCTGCATCGGCTTGAAGGAGCCCACGTACTCGGTCTCCGCCATGCTCGGCACGAAGAACAGCGTGAGGTACACGCCGGTCAGGATGATGATGACGAAGCTGTAGAGGCAGATCTCGCCCAGCAGGAACGACCAGTGGTCGGGGAAGATCTTGCGCATGTTGGCCTTGGCCAGGCTGTAGAGGCCCAGCCGGCCGTCGGCCCAGTCCGCGACGCGCTCGCCCGCGGGTGCCTTGGTGCCCGGCCGCCGCGTGCTCGACGTGGTCGGGGAATCCGTCGCCGTACTCATCCGCGCTCCCAGAAGCTCGGGCCGGGGGGCTCCTCGAAGTCGCCGAGCGCTTCGAGGTAACCGTCGTCGTTCACAGTGATACGCAGCTGCGGCAGCGGGTGACCGGCGGGGCCGAAGAGGACCCGGGCGCCGTCCGAGAGGTCGAACGTGGACTGGTGGCAGGGGCACAGCGCGTGGTGGGTCTGCTGCTCGTACAGGGTCGCAGGGCAACCGATGTGCGTGCAGATCTTCGAGAAGCACAGGATGCCCTCGTGACCCCAGTCGGCGGACTTCGCGTCCTTGATGTCCTCCGGTTCGAGGCGCACCAGCATGACGGCGGCCTTCGCGATCTCCTCGTGGAAGTCCTCGTCGTGCGGGCTCATGCCCTCGGGCATCGCCTGCGTGAGGGAGCCGACGGTGATGTCCTCCGGCCGCAGCGGCTCCATCGTCGACTCGTTGACGATGAGGGAGCCCTTCTTCCACTTGGTGTGGCGGAGCTTCTCGTGCGGCAGCGGGCCGAGGTCGCGCAGCAGGACGACGCCGGCCAGCGGGACGACCGCGACCGCGCCGAGCATGGTGTTGCGCACCAGCTTGCGGCGGCCGATCTGCGACTCGGCGGCGCCCTTGCGGAACTCCTGGAAGACGTGCTCCCTGACCTCGGGGCTGGCCTCGACCGGGTGCCGCTCGTCGACGATCTCCTCGTCCGACATCAGGGTGCGCGCCCAGTGCACGGCGCCGGCGCCGATGCAGAACAGCGCGAGGCCGAGCGTCAGGCCGAGCGCGAAGTTCAGACCGCTGACGTGGCCGAAGGGCCAGATGTAGACGATCTCGTCGATCGGGATGGCGACGTAGGAGGCGATGAAGCCGATGGTCGCCAGGATCGAGACCGTGAAGAGCAGGGCCACCGTGCGCTCGGAGCGCTTGGCCGCCCGCTCGTCGATGTCCTGCCTGCGGGGCTCGTGCGGCGGGAGACCGGGGTCGGCGAACGGGTCGTCCGCCGGGGTCAGCGCGCCGTCGCCCGCCGCCTGCCGGTGCTCGGGGAGGTTGTCGCCGTGCGCGCCGTGCTGTTGCGCCTTCGAGGCGTCGTCGTGTTCGTCGTGGTCGTTCATGACTTCCTGGCCTTAGTGCTCCGGGCGCCGATCCAGACGGCCACGGCGACGAGTGCGCCGATGCCGATCGTCCAGGCGAACAGACCCTCGCCGACCGGTCCGTAGCCGCCGAGCGAGAAGCCGCCCGGGTTCGCGGAGTCCGATGTGTTGACCTCGTCCAGCCAGGCGATGATGTCGCGCTTGTCCTGCTCGGTCAGCGTGGTGTTCGGGAAGGACGGCATGTTCTGGGGCCCGGTGAGCATGGCCTCGTAGATGTGGCGGGGATCCACGTCGTGGAGGTTGGGCGCTTCCTTGCCGTGCGTCAGGGCACCGCCCTCGCCGGTGAAGTTGTGGCACTGCGAGCAGTTCGTGCGGAACAGCTCGCCACCGCGGGCGACGTCGCCGTCGGCCGGGTCGTACGCCGACTCCTCGGGGACGGCCGGGCCGGGGCCCAGCGAGGCGATGTAGGCGGCGAGCTGGTCGATCTCGGTCTGCGTGTACACGGCCGGCTTGACCGGCGCCTGCGGACCGGGCTGCTGGAGGGGCATACGGCCGGTGCCGACCTGGAAGTCGACCGCCGCGGCGCCCACCCCGATCAGCGAGGGGCCGTCACTGCTGCCCTGACCGCCGCTGCCATGGCAGCTTGAGCAGCCGACTTCGTACAGCTGCTTGCCCTCCTCGATGGCAAGGGACTGGTCCGAGTTGTCGGCCTGGGCCTCACCCGCGGGAGCGAATGCGGCGTACAGCCCCCCTGTGGCCGCCAGCGCGAGGAGGAGGACGACGAACGCCGCCAGCGGATGGCGCCGTCGTGCGGAGAGCTTTTTCACGGATTACCCCGGTGTCAGGATCTTCTGCGTCGGTGCTGCTGTCGGGACGAGCATGCGTGCGTGCGTGCGGTGCGGCAACGGCGGCCGGCGCCTACTGGATCAGGTAGATGGTGGCGAACAGGCCGATCCACACGACGTCGACGAAGTGCCAGTAGTACGACACGACGATCGCCGTGGTGGCCTGCTCGTGCGTGAACCGACGCGCCGCGTACGTCCTGCCGAGGACGAGCAGGAAGGCGATCAGTCCGCCGAGGACGTGCAGGCCGTGGAACCCGGTGGTGAGGTAGAAGGCCGAACCGTACGGGTCGGAGGAGATCGAGATTCCCTCGTGACTCACCAGTTCGGTGTACTCCGTCACCTGGCCGCCGATGAAGATCGCGCCCATGATGAAGGTCACCACGAACCAGCCGCGGAGCTTCTTCACATCGCCGCGTTCCGCCGCGAAGACGCCGAGCTGGCAGGTGAGGGAGGAGAGCACCAGGATCGTGGTGTTGGTGAGTGAGAACGGCAGGTTCAGCGCGTCGGCCTTCTCCTGCCAGAAGTCAGCACCCATCACCGACCGCAGGGTGAAGTACATCGCGAAGAGGGCCGCGAAGAACATCAGCTCGGAACTCAGCCAGATGACCGTACCGACGCTGGTGACGTTCGGCCGGTTGACCGAGGGAGTCGCGTGCCCTGTTTCTACTGCTGTTGCTGTCGCCACGCCCGTCATTATGTCGGTCGCCCTTCCGGCACTTGTCTCGGGGTGGGGTTCGGTGTGTCCACGGAGTAGCATCCGCGCAACGGACCCAACGCGACCCGCGGAGGAACGATGCAGCGCACCGCGACGGTGCTGGTCTACAGCGACGATGTGAACACCCGTGAGCAGGTGCGGCTCGCCGTGGGCCGGCGGCCCGCGGCCGACCTGCCGCCGGTGGAGTACGTCGAGTGCGCCACGCTGCCCGCCGTCCTGACGGAGCTCGAACGGGGCGGTGTCGACGCCTGCGTGCTGGACGGCGAGGCCGTCCCCGCGGGCGGCATGGGGGTGTGCCGGCAGATCAAGGACGAGATCTTCGGCTGCCCGCCGGTCCTGGTCCTCATCGGCCGTCCGCAGGACGCGTGGCTGGCGACCTGGAGCCGCGCCGAGGCCGCCGTGGCCCACCCGGTGGACCCGGCCGACCTCGCCGCGGGGGTGACGGCGCTGCTGCGTTCGGCCCTGCCGGCCACGGTGTGATTCACCCGCCCGGGTCGGGGCACGCTGCTCCGGACGGCTCCTCCCGGGCACCCACGACGACGGCGGCGGCCGTCCCGGATCCCGGGGCGGCCGCCGCCGTCGTGGTGGCGCGGGGTCAGACGGCGGGGGTGAGCCGTGCGGCCTTCGCGTCGTCCGAGCCTCCGGAGTCCTTCTCCCGGTCGGCGCCCGCGCCCTGTGCCGTGCCGCCGCCGGACGCCTCGTCGAGGGCGCTGCCGGCGAGCCACTCGTCCCAGGACAGGTTCCAGTCCCCGAACCCGTTGCCGAACGGCGCCATGTCCTCGCCGAAGCCGTTGACGTGCTGCACGATGTCGCCCGGCTTCACCAGCTCGTAGAACCACTGGGCGTTCTCCGTGCTGAGGCCCGTGCAGCCGTGGCTGACGTTGGCCGAGCCCTGGGAGCCGACCGACCAGGGCGCCCCGTGGACGTACTCGCCGCTCCAGGTCAGCCGGGCCGCCCAGTAGACCGGCAGGTCGTAGGACTCGGCGGAGCCGGCGGGGATGCCGATGCTGGTGCCGGTCATGCGGACGTACTGCTCGCGTCCGAGGACGACCTTGATGCCGTTGCGGGTGGCGAACCCCTCCTTGCCGGTGGTGATGGGGATCGTCCGCAGCTCCTCGCCGTTGCGCGAGACGGTCATGTGGTGGGTGCTGATGTCGGCCACGGCCTCGATGCGGTCACCCGTTCGCAGGGTGAGTTTCTTGGTCTCCCCACCGCGCAGTTCGTCGCCGATGGGCAGGCCGTCCAGGCCGGACGTGACGGTGATGGAGGCGTTGGCGGGCCAGTACTCGCGGGGACGGTAGTGCAGCTCCTTGTCGTCCACCCAGTGCCAGGCGCCCTCGACGGCCGGCTCCGACGTGACCGTCAGGGAACTCTCGACCAGGGCGCGTTCGGCCGGGTCGGCGACCCCCTCGCTGAGCGTCGCGGTGATGGGCTGCCCGACGCCGTACGTGCCCGCCTCGGGGCCGAAGGCGACGGTGAGCCGATCAGCCTCCGAGTCGCCCGTCCTGAAGGTGTGGACGCCGCGTCCGGGGTCGCCGTCGCCGTTCTCGGTGCTCACCTTCACCGTGTACTCGGCCTCGGCGGCGAGCGCCGTCGTGGAGCGCCAGCCGCGCCCGTCGGCGGACAGTTCGCCGGTCAGGGTCCTGCCGTCCCCGTCGGTGGCGACCACGTCGGTGATCCGGGTGCCCGAGTCCCTGGCGGTGATGCTGAGGGGCGTGTCCGGATCGACCTCGGCACCGTCGCGTTCGCCGGCGGTGCCGAAGGAGAGCTGTCCGGCGGCGTCGTACGCCTCGCCGGCCAGGGGCTTCGCGCCTCCGCCGCACGCGGTGAGCCCGGCCACGAGCGGGGCCAGTACCAGCGTGCAGCCGAGCTGTATCCGAGTTTTGTGGCTCATGGACACAACGTAAGGACGCTGACCTGAAGCGGCACGCTGGGTGACTGCATACGGGTGGGACCCCCGTACGGACAGGCCGTACGGGGGTCCCGTGGTGGTGCGGTGGGGCGGGCTACTGGTTCTGGTTCTCGCCCCGGTAGTACTCGTACACCCACAGCCAGAGGCCGAAGCCGATCAGCGGGAAGGTGAAGTAGAGCAGCCACCAGCCGAAGACCGGGGACATGAAGGCGAACATGCCGCCGCCCGCGAGCGCCAGGGGCGCCCAGCTGTGCGGGCTGAAGAAGCCGACCTCACCGGCGTCGTCGGCGACGTCCGCGTTCTTGTTGTCCTGGGCGCCGGCGTCCACCCGCCGGGCGGTGAAGACCAGGTAGAACCCGATCATCGCCGACAGGGCGAACGCCAGGAACAGGCCCGTGGTGCCGACCGGTTCCTTCGACCACATGCCGTAGACGACGGCCACGGCCAGCATGAAGACCGCGAGCCACGCGAAGAGGTGTCCCTGGATTCTCACTGTCCGGCCTCCTTACCACCGACGGCCTCCAGCTCGTGGCGGGCGTCGTTCTCCAGCTCGTCGAGCGCCGACACCTCGGGGTGGTGCAGGTCGAACGCGGGCGACTCGGAGCGGATCTTGGGCAGCGTGATGAAGTTGTGCCGGGGTGGCGGGCAGGACGTGGCCCATTCGAGGGAACGGCCGTAGCCCCACGGGTCGTCGGCGTCGACCGGCTTGCCGTACTTCCAGGTCTTCCAGATGTTGTAGAAGAACGGCAGCATCGACAGGCCGAGCAGGAACGAGCTGATCGTGGAGATGGTGTTCAGCGCGGTCCAGCCGTCGGCGTCGAGGTAGTCGGCGTACCGGCGCGGCATGCCCTCGGCACCCAGCCAGTGCTGCACGAGGAAGGTCCCGTGGAAGCCGATGAACAGCGTCCAGAAGGTGATCTTGCCGAGCCGCTCGTCGAGCATCTTGCCCGTCCACTTCGGCCACCAGAAATGGAATCCGGCGAACATCGCGAAGACGACGGTTCCGAAAACCACGTAGTGGAAGTGGGCGACGACGAAATACGAGTCGGAAACGGCGAAGTCGAGCGGCGGGGACGCCAGGATGACGCCCGTCAGACCACCGAAGAGGAAGGTGATCAGGAAGCCGACCGACCAGAGCATCGGTGTTTCGAAACTCAGCGATCCCTTCCACATCGTGCCGATCCAGTTGAAGAACTTCACACCGGTCGGGACGGCGATGAGGAATGTCATGAAGGAGAAGAACGGCAGCAGGACCGCGCCCGTCACGTACATGTGGTGCGCCCACACCGTCACCGAGAGGCCGGCGATGGTGATGGTCGCGGCGACCAGGCCGATGTAGCCGAAGATCGGCTTCCGGCTGAACACCGGGATGACCTCGGACACGATGCCGAAGAACGGCAGGGCGATGATGTACACCTCGGGATGGCCGAAGAACCAGAAGAGGTGCTGCCACAGGATCGCGCCGCCGTTGGCCGCGTCGAAGATGTGTGCCCCGAACGTCCGGTCCGCCTCCAGGGCGAACAGCGCGGCGGCCAGGACCGGGAAGGCCAGCAGGACCAGCACACCGGTCAGCAGGACGTTCCAGGTGAAGATCGGCATGCGGAACATCGTCATGCCGGGAGCGCGCATGCAGATGATCGTCGTGATGAAGTTGACCGAGCCGAGGATGGTGCCGAAGCCGGAGAAGGCGAGGCCCATGATCCACATGTCGGAGCCGAGCCCGGGCGATCTGATCGCGTCGGACAGCGGCGAGTAGGCGAACCAGCCGAAGCCGGCGGCGCCCTGCGGGGTGAGGAAGCCGGCGATCGCGAAGAGGCTGCCGAAGAGGTACAGCCAGTACGCGAGCATGTTGAGACGCGGGAAGGCCACGTCCGGCGCGCCGATCTGGAGCGGCATGATCCAGTTCGCGAAGCCGGAGAAGAGCGGCGTCGCGAACATCAGCAGCATCACCGTGCCGTGCATGGTGAAGAGCTGGTTGAACTGCTCCTTCGACACGACCTGGAGTCCCGGCCGTGCCAGCTCGGCGCGCATGACGAGCGCCATGATGCCGCCGAAGATGAAGAAGGCGAACGACGTGACCAGGTACAGCGTCCCGATCGTCTTGTGGTCGGTGGTGGTCAGCCACTTGATGGCGGTCGCGCCTGGCCGCTTGGGCCGGACGATCGGTGGCTGCGCCTCCGTGTCGGCCGACTGGCGCTCTTCGAGGATACTCACGCTCGCCCCTCGTTGGTTTCGGCGTTCCGGGCGGCGTCCGTCTGGGCGATGCCGGCCGGGACGTAGCCGGTCTGGCCCTCGTCCGCCAAGCTCTGGAGGTAGGCGTCGTACTCCTCGGGGGAGACGACCTTGACGTTGAAGAGCATGCTGGAATGGTCGGTGCCGCACAGTTCGGCGCACTTGCCCCGGAACGTGCCCTCCTGGGTCGGAGTCACGGTGAAGCTGTTCGTGTGACCCGGGATGGCGTCCATCTTCATCAGGAACGGCAGCACCCAGAAGGAGTGGTTGACGTCCCGGGAGGTGATGATGAACGTCGTCTCCTCGCCGACCGGGAGGTACAGCGTCGGTCCGGGGTCGCCCGTGTCGGGGTCGTGCTGCGCGGGCGTGCCGACCTCGTGGACGCCGTCGGAGTTCTCCGGGTAGATGTCCTCGAAGCGGTCGGGGATGGCCGACAGCTCCGGCGCGTCCTCGGCGTACTCGTCGCCCTCGCCGACCGGCTGGATGTAGTTGAACGCCCAGCTCCACTGGAAGGCCACGACGTTGACCACGTTCTTCGGCCGGTCGGGGTTCTTCAGCAGCTCCGACTGGTCACGCGCCGTGAAGTAGAAGAGGACCGAGACGATGATGATCGGGACGAGCGTGTAGAGCGCCTCGATGGGGAGGTTGTAGCGGTTCTGCGGCGGAACCTCGACCTTGGTCCTCGAGCGCCGGTGGAAGAACACGCTCCACAGGATCAGGCCCCAGACCAGCGCGCCCGTTGCCAGCGCGGCGGCCCACGAACCCTGCCAGAGGGACAGGATGCGGGGTGCCTCCTCCGTCACGGGGGTGGGCATGCCGAGGCGGGGGAAGTCCTCGGATGTGCAACCTGTCGCGGTTGCCAGGACCAGGCCCGCAAGGAGCGCCGGCGGCAGAATTCTCCGCCGCATCGGGCGCCGCGACGAGCGGTCGGAGCCGTTGGGACTCACGTAGCGCCTTCCCGAGAGTCTCGCCCATGGTCCGGGCTGCCTTCGCACGGAGCGGGGGCCGGCCCTGACACGGGCAGGGGTTTGGATGTTTATGCGGACCAAACCCTACTGGACGCCCCCACGCGGCACGCGGGGAGGGTGCGCCTAACGCGCCGGAGGGGACGAAGGCGTTCGGCCGGTGAGGTATGCCTGCGACACACCGGGACGTATTAGCGTTCCGGGCGTGCCTTCCTTCGACGCAGCCTCGTCCCTGCCCCTGCACCCCGTCGCGCGGGAGGCGTTCCTCGCCGCACTCGACGACGGCTGGGCCGACCCCGGTCGGCTCCACCGGGAGGGCCGCCGGGCGCGGTTGCTGCTCGACGCCGCCAGGGAGACGGCGGCCGAGGCCGTCGGCTGCCGTCCCGACGAGCTGACGTTCACTCCTTCGGGGACGCACGCGCTGCACACCGGGATCCTGGGGGCGCTGGCGGGCCGCGCCCGGGTGAGCCGGCGTCTGCTGGTGTCGGCGGTCGAGCATTCGGCCGTCCTCCATGCGGCCGACGCCCACCGGGAGGCGGGCGGCGATGCGGCGGAGATCGGGGTCGACCGCACGGGCCGGGTGGCGCCCGGCGCGGTCGGCGAGGCGATCGACGCCGGGGGCGGCGCGGCGCTGGTGTGCGTCCAGTCGGCCAACCACGAGGTGGGGACGCGGCAGCCGGTGGCGGAGATCGCGGACGAGTGCGCGGCGCGGGGCGTTCCGCTGCTGGTGGACGCGGCGCAGTCGCTCGGCTGGGAGGCCGTGCCGGGGGCGTGGACGCTGCTCGCGGGAAGCGCGCACAAGTGGGGCGGTCCCGGGGGTGTCGGGTTGCTCGTGGTGCGCAAGGGGGCGCGTTTCAAGCCGCGCGCGCCGCTGGACGAGCGGGAGGGCGGCCGCTCCCCCGGCTTCGAGAACGTGCCGGCCGTCGTGGCGGCGGCCGCGTCGCTGCGCGCGGTGCGGGCCGGGGCCGCGGCGGAGGCTGCCCGGCTGGCGGCGCTGGTCGACCTGGTGCGGGCCGAGGTGCCGCGCCGGGTGCCGGACGTGGAGGTGGTGGGCGACGCGGTGCGGCGGCTGCCGCACATCGTCACGTTCTCCTGCCTGTACGTGGACGGCGAGGCCCTGCTGCACGCGCTGGGCCGGGCGGGCTTCTCCGTCTCGTCGGGTTCGTCGTGCGTGTCCGGCACGCTGACGCCGAGCCATGTCCTGCGGGCCATGGGCGTGCTGTCGGAAGGGAACGTCCGTGTGTCGCTGCCGCCGGGCACGCCGCGCGAGGAGGTGGAACGTTTCCTCGCCGTCCTGCCGGACGCGGTGGCCGGGGTGCGCGCCCAGCTCACGGACGTACCGGACACGGCCGCCCGCGCCGTGCGGGACGCGGCGGGGGTGACCGTGGACGCGCTGGGGAAGCTGTGCCCGCTGCCGGTGATCGAGCTGGCGCGCGTCATCGGTGACGTCCCGGTCGGCGGGACGGTGACCGTCCTCGCCGACGACCCCGCGGCGCGTCTCGACATCCCGGCGTGGTGCGGCATGCGGGGGCAGACGTTCCTCGGCGGGGAACCCGCGCCGGACGGGGGCGTCGCGTACCGGGTGCGGCGGGAGAGCTGACCGGCCGGTCAGCCGAAGTGGGCGACGACCTCGGCGGCGGCCTCCTCGCCGTACGCCTTGGTGAACCGCTCGATGTACGAGTCGCGGCGCAGCGTGTACTCCTGGGTGCCGACGGTCTCGATGACGAGGGTGGCGACCATGCAGCCGATCTGCGCGGCGCGTTCGAGGGGGACGCCCCAGACGAGGCCGGCGAGGAACCCGGCGCGGAAGCCGTCGCCGACGCCGGTGGGGTCCGCCTTGGCGTGCTCCTGGGGGCAGCCGACCTCGATGTCGGGCTCACCCGCCCGTTCGATGCGGACGCCGCGCGCGCCGAGGGTGGTGACGCGGGTGCCGACGCGGGCGAGGACGTCGGCCGGGGACCAGCCGGTCTTCGTCTCGATGAGGGACTTCTCGTACTCGTTGTGGAAGAGGAGGGCGGCGCCCTCGGTCAGGGCGCGGATCTCGTCGCCGCCCATGCGGGCGAGCTGCTGGGAGTAGTCGGCGGCGAACGGGATGCCGCGCGTCCTGCACTCCTCGGTGTGCCGGAGCATCGCCTCGGGGTCGTCCGCGCCGATGTGCACGAGGTCGAGGGCGCCGACCCGGTCGGCGACGGCCTGGAGCTCGATGAGGCGGGCCTCGCTCATGGCGCCGGTGTAGAAGGAGCCGATCTGGTTGTGGTCCGCGTCGGTGGTGCACACGAAGCGGGCGGTGTGCAGGAGGTCGGAGATGCGGACGGAGCCGGTGTCCACGCCGTGCCGGTCGAGCCAGGCGCGGTACTCCTCGAAGTCCTGCCCGGCGGCGCCGACGAGGATCGGTGAGGCGCCGAGCTGGCCCATGCCGAAGCAGATGTTGGCCGCGACGCCGCCGCGCCGCACCTCCAGGGTGTCGACCAGGAAGGAGAGGGAGACGGTGTGCAGTTGATCGCCGATGAGCTGGTCCGCGAACCGGCCGGGGAACGTCATCAGATGGTCGTTGGCGATGGAGCCCGAGACGGCGATGCGCACGGTGTGTCTGCTTCCTGGAGGTGATCGGAGGGACCCAGGCTACCGGCGGGAACCGGCCGTCCCGCGGGCCCGTCCAACGGGCGTGGAACCGACGGCGGTTCGGAGATGCTGCGAGAGGCGATGCCATGACGGGCGACATTCCCGCCGGTGGGACGACGGCGGGACACGGCGGTACGGCCCCGGTGCCGGGTCCTGCCGGCGAGGGGCCGGACACGGCCGGACCGGCGGACGCGGCGACCGGTGATGCCGGCACGAGCACCCGGACGGGGGACCCTGCCCCGTCCGGCACGGACGGCGGTGCGCCGAGCCGGGACACCGGGCCGGAGGAGCGGGTCCCGGAGGCCCCTGCCGCCGGGGACACGGCGGGTGCGCCGTGGTGGCGGGGGCGTCGGCGGGCCGTGCCCGTGCTCGCCGCCGCCGCGGTCGTCGCCGCCGTGACGGCCGGGGTCCTCGTGGCCGGCGGCTCCGGCGGTCCCGGCGGCGAGGCACCGGCCGGATCGTCCGGTTCGGCCTCCGAGTTCCTGGCCCTGGACGCCGTGCCCGGCGGGCCGGAGGCCGGCGGCGGGGACGCCGCGGTCCCCGATCCGCTGCTCCCGGACGGCGGCGGACGGCTCCTCGTCGCCGAGGGCGACCTGCCAAACGGCCCCGGCATCGCCGCGGTGTACCGGTTCGCCGAGGACGGTGCGGCGGACGTGGACCGGCAGACGGCGGCGGGCCTGGCCCGCGCGCTCGGCATCGACGGGGAGGTACGCGACGGCGGCGCCTCCTGGGTGGCCGCGGGACCCGACGCGGACGCCGCGAGCCTGACCGTGCAGCGCGCCGCGCCCGGCTCCTGGACGTACGGCGGCGGCACGTACATCGCGGACCCGGCCGACGGAACGGCCGTGGACATCGGTGCCGGGCCGCCCGACCCGTCCGACGCCCTGGAGGCCGCCGCTCCCCTGCTCGCCGAGCTGGGACTCGACGACCCGGACCGGGCCGTCGTCGAGGCGGGCGGGACGGCCGGCGGCAGCCGTGTCGTCCGCGCCCTCCCGCTGCTCGACGGGCTGCCCGTGAGCGGGATGGAGACGACGGTGCTCGTGGACGGGCGCGGGACCGTGGTCGCCGCGCAGGGGGCGCTCGGCGTCCCGGCCGAGGCCGAGGAGCGGGGCGTGACCGGCGCCCGGGAGGCCCTGGACGCCCACAACGCGTCCGTCCCCACCGCGGGGGAGGCGGGGAGCGACGGCTCCGGCGGTGAGGTCGCGCCGGCCCGGCCCTGCGACGTGCCGCCGGCCGCCCCCGACCTGCCCCACGACGGCGCGGCCGCGGCCGAGGAGCCGACGGACGCCGTGGAGTGCGCCGTGTCCGCGGCACAACCGGTGCCGGTGACGGCCGAGTTCGGCTACGCCCTGCGCTACTCGGACGACGAACCGGTGCTGGTGCCGTCCTGGCTGTTCCGTGCGGCCGGGCAGGAGGGCGGCGGCCCGTACGAGGCGGCGCAGCCGGCCGTGGCGTACGAGGAGAGCGGGAGCGGGGACGGCGGCACGCAGGCCGGTCCCGCGGAGCCGGCGCCCGACGCACCCGACGGGTCCGCCGAGCCCCTGGACCCCGGCACGTCCGTGGAACCGTACGAGCCCGGGGACCGCGTCCTGACCGTCACCTTCTGGGCCGGCGTCTGCGACACCTACGCCGGCACGGCCGAGGAGACGGCGGACGGCATCACGGTGAGCGTCGCCGCCGTCGGTGAGCGCGACCCCGGCGAGCAGTGCATCCTGGTCGCCGAGCGGCAGAGCGTGGATGTGGAACTTGACGCGCCGGTCGGCGACCGGGAGGTGCGCGTCCTGGAGAACGGCGTGCCGGCCATCGGCTGAGCCGCCGCGGACATGCCGGAGGCGGCGACCCGCAGGGGGTCGCCGCCTCCGTCCGCGCGGCCGGCCGGTGGCCGGTCCCCGTCAGCTGAACGAGTCGCCGCAGGCGCAGGAACCGGTCGCGTTCGGGTTGTCGATGGTGAAGCCCTGCTTCTCGATGGTGTCCACGAAGTCGATGGACGCGCCGCCGAGGTAGGGGGCGCTCATGCGGTCGGTGACGACCTTGACGCCGTCGTAGTCCTTCACGACGTCGCCGTCGAGGGACCGCTCGTCGAAGAAGAGCTGGTAGCGCAGACCGGAGCATCCCCCGGGCTGGACCGCCACCCGGAGCGCGAGGTCGTCGCGCCCCTCCTGCTCGAGCAGGCCCCTGACCTTCGCCACGGCCGCGTCGGAAAGGATGATGCCGTCGCTCACGGCGGTCTCTTCCGTTACGGACATCTGCGTCTCTCCCGGTACTCGTTCGGAATGCTCTGGCAGCGGGCTGCAACAGCCGCTCGTCCGGTTTTATTCCGGCGTCCTCCAGCGTTGTACCGCCGTTGCCATGCTCGCACACACCGCCCGGGTCGGGCACGGCCGCCGGGGTGGAGTGACGTAATCGGCATCGTCAGACTGACGCGAAGCGGGTTATCATCCATTGCGTCAATACGACGAAAAGTCTTGTCGGCTTCCTACGGAAAGAAGGGTGGGTGCCATGACCACCACCCAGAGCCTGGACGTCACCCCCTCCCCCCTGGCCCTCCTCCTGCTCGGCCGCGGGTCCGACCCGGCGAGCGAGCGCGGCGTGGACTGTCCGGGTGACCTGCCGGCGCCCTCCGACCCCGGCCTCGTGGAACGGGCGCGCGCGGCCAAGGAACGGCTCGGCGAGCGCGTCTTCGTCCTCGGGCACCACTACCAGCGGGACGAGGTGGTGCAGTTCGCCGACGTGACGGGCGACTCGTTCAAGCTGGCCAGGGACGCGGCGGCGCGCCCCCAGGCCGAGTACATCGTCTTCTGCGGCGTGCACTTCATGGCGGAGTCCGCCGACATCCTCACCTCCGACGACCAGGCCGTCGTCCTCCCCGACCTCGCCGCCGGCTGCTCGATGGCCGACATGGCCGACGCCGAGCAGGTCGCCGAGGCGTGGGACGTGCTGACCGACGCCGGGGTCGCCGGCTCCACCGTGCCGGTCACCTACATGAACTCCTCGGCCGACATCAAGGCGTTCACCGGCCGCCACGGCGGCACCGTCTGCACCTCGTCCAACGCCCGCCGCGCCCTGGAATGGGCCTTCGCGCAGCGCCCCGACGGCGAGGGCAAGGTCCTCTTCCTGCCCGACCAGCACCTCGGCCGCAACACCGCCGTGCGCGACCTCGGCATGTCCCTGGAGGACTGCGTCGTCTACAACCCGCACAAGCCGAACGGCGGCCTCACCGCCGACGAGCTGCGGCGGGCGAGGATGATCCTGTGGCGGGGGCACTGCTCGGTCCACGGCCGGTTCACCCTGGAGTCGGTGCGGGAGGTGCGCGAGCGCATCCCCGGCGTCAACGTCCTGGTCCACCCCGAGTGCAAGCACGAGGTCGTCGCCGCGGCCGACCGGGTCGGCTCCACCGAGCACATCATCCGGACGCTGGAGGAGGCGCCGGCGGGCAGCCGCTGGGCCATCGGGACCGAGCTGAACCTCGTCCGCCGCCTCGCGGACCGCTTCGCCCCGCAGGGCAAGGAGATCGTCTTCCTGGACCGCACGGTCTGCTTCTGCTCCACGATGAACCGCATCGACCTGCCCCACCTCGTCTGGGCGCTGGAGTCGCTCGCGGACGGCAAGGTCGTGAACCGCATCCGCGTGGACGCCGAGACCGAGCACTACGCCAAGCTGGCCCTGGAGCGCATGCTCGCGCTGCCGTGACGCACGGGTCCGGCCGCCCGCCGTGGCCGGCCGGCCCCCTCCGGTGTGCGCCGGAGCCGCGCGGCGGGAAGGATCGAGGGCATGCTGCTGCGCCGCGTACGGGACACCCGCGAGGACGCCGAGGCCGTACGGGCCGTCGCCGCCGCCGGTGCCGGGGAGACCGCCGGCACGGGCGCCGACGGCACGGCGGCGGACCGGCCCGCGCTCCGGCGCCGCGTCGTCCGGCACCTCGCCGGCACCGACCCGGAGGGCTGCTGGCTCGCCGAGGACGCCGCCGGGCGGCCCGTCGGCGCGGCGCTCGCCGCCCGCCGCGACACCCTGTGGGGCCTCACCCTGCTGGCCGTCGCCCCCGAGGCGCGCGGCAAGGGAGTCGGCACGGAGCTGGTGCGCCACGTCCTCGGCTACGCGCGCGGCACCCTGCGCGGCATGGCCTGCGCGGGCGACCACCCGGCCGCGGCCCGGGTGCTGCGGGGCGCCGGGTTCACGCTGCACCCGCTCATGACGCTGTCCGGCACGGTCGACGGGTCACGGCTCACCGTCCCGGACGGCCCCGCCATCGAGGGCGGCCCGGCGCAGCGCGACCTCATGGACTCCGTGGACCGGCGGCTGCGGGGCAGCGCCCACGGCCCGGACCACGACGAGCTGCTGCGCCACTGCCGCGTCGTCGTCGCCGACGACCTGGCGGGCAGCGGCTACTGCTACCTGGACGCGGACAGCGGCGGCGTCGAACTCCTCGCCGCCACCTCCCGCAGGATCGCCGTCCGTCTCCTCGCGTCCGCGCTCCTCAGCCTGCCGCCGGGCACCGCCGCCACCGTGCCCCGGC
Organism: Streptomyces sp. RFCAC02; assembly: GCF_004193175.1. Taxonomy (NCBI): domain Bacteria; kingdom Bacillati; phylum Actinomycetota; class Actinomycetes; order Kitasatosporales; family Streptomycetaceae; genus Streptomyces; species Streptomyces sp. RFCAC02. The sequence continues at coordinate 1,198,983 of NZ_SAUH01000001.1, forward strand.
TGACCACGGAGCAGGAGTGGGCGCTCGACGTGGGCCTGGCCGCCGGGCTGGCCCTGCGCACCGACGGATTCCTGTGCCTGCGCGGCATGCGGCCCCCGCGCCCGTACATACCGTCGGCCTACTTCCAGTGAGAGCGCCCGCCGTGACTCCCGCGTGTCAGACCGCGCGGGGGCGTACGAGGCCCGTCTCGTAGGCGGTGACGACGAGCTGGGCGCGGTCCCGCGCGGACAGCTTCGTCAGCAGGCGGTTGATGTGCGTCTTGACCGTCAGGGGACTCACGCCGAGCCGCAGCGCGATCTCGTCGTTCGACAGGCCCCCGGCGACCTCCACCAGCACCTCGCGCTCGCGCGCGGTGAGGACGTCGAGCCGTGCGGCGTCGAGCGGCGGTCCCCCCGCCCCGTCGCGCGCCAGGAAGCGGGCGATCAGGCCCCGGGTCGCCGACGGGGACAGCAGCGACTCCCCCGCCGCCGCGAGCCGGATGGCGTGCAGCAGCTCCTCCGGCTCCGCGCCCTTGCCGAGGAACCCCGAGGCGCCCGCGCGCAGCGCCTCGACCACGTAGTCGTCGGACTCGAACGTCGTCAGGATCACCACCCGCACACCCGCCAGCGACGGGTCGGCGCCGATGGCGCGCGTGGCGGCCAGGCCGTCCGTGCCGGGCATGCGGATGTCCATCAGCACGACGTCGGCGCCCGCCTCGCGGACCACCCGTACGGCCTCGGCCCCGTCGGATGCCTCGCCCGTCACCGTCATGCCCGGATCGGAGTCCACGAGGACGCGGAACGCGCTGCGCAGCAGGGCCTGGTCGTCGGCCAGGACGACACGTATCACGCGTGCCGCCCGGCGGGGTCGGCCGCGAACCCGCTCCAGCCGCACGTCCTGCGGGCCGCCGTGACCGTCTCCGCGTCCGGGTGCGGCGGCTCCAGCGGCAGGATCACACGGACCCGGAAGCCGCGGCCGTCCTTCGGCGCCGCCTCGCACCTGCCGCTCAGGGCGGCGGCGCGCTCCCGCATGCCGGTGAGCCCGTGCCCACCGCCGGCGTCCCGGCCGGGCGGACGGCCGTCCCCGGCGGCGGGCACCGGCCCGTCGTCGTCCACCGTGACGGTCAGCTCCGGAGCGCTCCGGCCCCCCGTGCGGACGATCCGGACCCAGGCCGTCGCGGTCGGCCCGGCGTGCTTCTGGACGTTGGTCAGGGCCTCCTGGACGACCCGGTACGCCGCCAGGTCGACCGCCGACGGGAGGTGCCCGGCCGCCGCCGGGGCGTCCACCGACACGGTCATGCCGGCGTTGCGGAAGCCGTCCACCAGGTCGTCGAGGACGGCCAGGCCGCGCGCCGGTTCGGTCGGCGCGAGCGGCTCGCCCTGCTGGCGCAGCAGCCCGACCGTGCTCTGCAGCTCCCCGAGGGCGCGGCGGCTGGCGTCCCTGATGTGGGCGAGGGCCTCCTTCGCCTGGTCGGGCCGCGCCTCCATGACGTGCGAGGCGACACCGGCCTGCACGTTCACCAGGGCGATGTGATGGGCCACGACGTCGTGCAGCTCACGGGCGATCCGCATCCGCTCCTCGGCGACACGGCGCCTGGCCTCCTCCTCGCGGGTGGCCTCGGCCCGCTCCGCGCGCTCCTTGATGGCCTCGAACATGGCGCGGCGCGTCCTCGCGGCCTCCCCGACCGCGGCGGCGAGGGCCGTCCAGGCGAAGACGCCGAGATTGTCCGACGAGTACCAGGGACGGGTGCCGAACACCATCGCGACCGGCGGCAGCACGAGGAGCGGCAGGAGCGCCGCGCGGCGCGTGGTGGCCCGGTCGGTGCGCAGGGCGACCGTGAGGAGGGCGACGACGACCGCGATCACCATGGCCGTGCTGCGCTGGTCCGGGTCGTAGGAGAAGCTGCCGAGGACCAGTTCGAGGACGGTGAGGCCCGTGACGGCGGCCAGCACCGCCACGGGACGGCGGCGGCGCGCGACGAGCGCCGCGCAGGCGGCCACGGTCAGCAGCAGGGTGTGCGGGGCGAGGTGACGCTTGCCGAAGCCCTCACCGCCGCCGTGCCCGTACACGGTGACGGTGGCGCACAGGACGCCCCCGAGCACGAACACGGCGACGCAGACGTCGGCCGCCAGCGGGTGGCGCCGCAGCCAGCCGGCCACACGGATGCCTTGCTCGGGATTCACGGGCGGCGGGGGCGGTCAGTCCGGGATGAGTCCGTCGTCGGTGAGCATCGCGCGCACCTCGTCGATGGACGCCTCGGCGGCGGGCAGGATCAGCTCGGACGGCTCGAGCGCGTCGTCCGGCAGGGGGGAGCCCAGCTCACGCACGGCGGCGAGCAGCGCGTCGAGCGTGCGGCGGAAACCGGTGGAGTCGCCGTTCTCCACCTCGGCGAGCAGTTCGTCGTCGAGCCTGTTCAGCACGGGGAGGTGGCTGTCGTCCAGCCGGACCTGCCCCTCCCCCATGATCCGTACGATCACGTCGCTACTCCTCGCGCCCGTCCTCGCGGCAGGCCGTCTCGTGGGCCGCTCACTGCTTGTCGAACCGGGGGGACTCCTGCTGCTGCCCGGCCTGCGGCTCGGTGCCCGCGCCGGGCGAGCCGCCCTCGATGGCCTGGCGCCCGGCCGAGCTGCCGCCGGCCAGCTCCGCCTTCATCCGCTCCAGCTCGAACTCTACGTCCGAGTTCCCCGCGATCCGGTCCAGCTCGGCCGTCAGGTCGTCCTTCGTGGAGCCGGTCGGGTCGTCCAGGGCACCCGAGGCGAGCAGCTCGTCGATCGCGCCGGCGCGGGCCTGCATCTGCGCCGTCTTGTCCTCGGCGCGCTGGATGGCGAGGCCGACGTCGCCCATCTCCTCGGAGATGCCGGAGAACGCCTCACCGATGCGCGTCTGGGCCTGCGCGGCGGTGTAGGTGGCCTTGATGGTCTCCTTGCGGGTGCGGAACGCGTCCACCTTCGCCTGGAGGCGCTGCGCGGCCAGCGTCAGCTTGCTCTCCTCCGTCTGCAGCGTCTCGTGCTGCTGCTGCAGGTCGCTGATCTGCTGCTGGAGGCCGGCGCGGCGGGTCAGGGCCTCACGGGCCAGGTCCTCGCGGCCGAGGGCGAGGGCCTTCTTGCCCTGCTCCTCCAGCTTGGTGGACTGGTTGTTGAGCTGGTTGAGCTGGAGTTCGAGGCGCTTGCGCGACGTGGCCACGTCGGCGACGCCGCGGCGTACCTTCTGCAGCAGCTCCAGTTGCTTCTGGTACGAGTAGTCGAGGGTCTCGCGCGGGTCCTCGGCCTTGTCCAGGGCCTTGTTGGCCTTCGCGCGGAAGATCATCCCCATCCGCTTCATGACACCGCTCATGGGCTTCGCGCGCCCCCTTCTGCCGGGCTCGAACCGATGACCAAACTGCTGATCCCCTACTACCCTACGGGGCCTCTCTCCATTAGCGCACCGCCCGGCCGCGAATGACTCCTCCCACAGGACGATCGCGGCGCACGCCGTCTCCCGCCTGGGGTGGAGACGGCGCTCGCCCCGGGCGACGAGGCGCGGCGTTGCCGATTCGTTCCCCTTCCGCCCGGGCCGGGCGGAAGGGGAGCCCGTAGGCTGGGGGGGTGTTCCGAAGCCGTTCGAAAGAAGAGACCGCCCCCGCCTCCGACGCGGAGAGCGAGGAGCGGGCGCGTGACCCGCAGGCCCCGAAGGGCCGGCCCACCCCCAAGCGCAGCGAGGCGGAGGCCCTGCGCCGTGCCACGGCCAAGGCCCCGGCGGACCGCAAGGAGGCCGCCCGCCGTGCCCGTGAGCAGCGCCGCACGGCGCTGTCGAAGCAGCGGGAGGCCCTGCTGTCGGGCGATGAACGGCACCTCCCGGTCCGTGACCGCGGCCCGGTCCGGCGCTACGCGCGCGACTACGTGGACGCGAAGTGGCACGTCGCCGAGTACTTCCTGCCGATCGCCGTGGTGATCCTCGTCCTCAGCATGCTGCCGTCGATGCAGGCCAGGAACATCGCGCTGATGCTGTGGCTGGTCGTGATCGTGGCGATCGTCCTCGACTCGGTGCTGCTGTGGCGGCGCCTGAAGAAGCAGCTCAGGACGCGCTTCCCGAACGAGAACCTGCGCGGCGCCGGCCCGTACGCCCTCATGCGGACCCTCCAGATGCGGCGCATGCGGCTGCCGCGGCCGCAGATCAAGCGCGGCGAGGAACCGCGCCGCTGACGCGTCCGGGCCGGCCCGCCGGTTGCGCCACCGGGGCGCCGACGCGCGCGCCCCTGCCGTGCCGCGGGCACCCCAGCGTCCAGAATGCGGCGTATGGCGCGAACGTCCCTTCCCCGGTCCCGTCCGCCGGCCGCCGCCGTCCTGTGCGTGGCGGCCCTGTTCGCGTGCGCCTCGGGCTGCACCGCCGGCGCCACCGCGTCGGGTGAGCCGGCGGCCGCCAGGACCGCGACGCGCGCCCCGGCGCCGACGCGGACCGAGGACCTGCAGGACGCCTACCAGGACGTGGTGCAGGACGTGCTGCCGTCCGTCGTGCAGATCACCACGGAGGACGGACTCGGCTCCGGGGTCGTGTACGACGACCGGGGCCACATCGTCACCAACGCGCACGTGGTCGGGGAGGGCGAGGAGTTCGAGGTGCTGCTGGCGACACGGCAGCAGCCGCTCGCGGCGCGCCTCGTGGCGGCCTACCCGGACCAGGACCTCGCGGTCATCGCGCTCGACGACCCGCCGGACCGGCTGCGGCCCGCGACGTTCGGCGACTCGCGGAAGGTGGCGGTCGGGCAGATCGTCCTCGCGATGGGCAATCCGCTGGGCCTGTCGTCCAGCGTGACGCAGGGCATCGTGTCGGCGGTCGGGCGTTCCGTCAGCGAGGGCGAGGGGCGGGCCACCCTCGGCAACATGGTGCAGACGTCGGCCGCGATCAACCCGGGCAACAGCGGCGGCGCCCTCGTCAACCTGTCCGGGCAGGTCATCGGCATCCCGACGCTCGCCGCCCGCGACCCGGGGATGGGCGGGGGCCAGGCGGCCGGCATCGGCTTCGCGATCCCGGCGTCGACGGTGACGTTCCTGGCCGACCAGATGATCGAGCACGGCCGGGTCGTCGACTCGGGGCAGGCCGCGCTCGGGGTGTCCGTGCGGACGGTGCTCGGCGACGGGTTCGAGCCGGCCGGGGCCGCCGTCGTGGAGGTGACGGACGACGGGCCGGCCGACCGGGCCGGGCTGCGGCCCGGCGACGTCGTCGTGGAACTCGGGGGCGAACCCGTCACCGACGTGGTGTCGCTCGCCGAGGCGCTCGCCGCGCAGCGGCCCGACGACACGGTGTCCGTCCGCTACGCGCGGGACGGCGACAAGCGCGACGCGCGGGTCACGCTCGGCGAGGCGTGAGCGGCGGCAGGGCCCGGGCGGTGCCCGCCCCGCCGCCGCGCGGACTCAGCCGGCGTCGGACGCGGCGTGCAGGTCCATGGGGCCGTAGACCTTCGTCCCGTCCTCCAGGAGCGACACCTGGTCCACGCCGGCCTCGATCAGCTCGGGCCAGGTCTCCCCGATCCACGACTCGGCGTCGCCCTGGGTGCCGAAGTCACCGGGATCCTGGGGCGGTTCGGTCGCCGTGCCGTCCGCCCGTTCGAAGCGCCATTCCCACGTCATGTCCGCCTCCTGATCCCCTGCCGCGACTGCCTGCCCGCAGACTAAAGCACGGTCCGGCCCGTGGCGCACCACCGCGCGTGCCCGCCCCGCCCGTACGGCGCGCGAGCCGGGCGCCGGTGTGCGCGGACGGGCGGGGGCGCGGCGGGCCGGGGCCGGGGCGGGGCGATCGGGACGTACCGGAGAGGATCACCGTATGGAGGTCACCCTGCTCGGCACGGGCGCGCCCGCCGGCCTGCCCCGTCCCGGCTGCCCCTGCGCCGTGTGCGCCCGCGCCCTGGGCGACGACGCCCGCACGGCGACCTCGCTGCTGATCGACGACGTGCTGCTCATCGATCTCACGCCCGGCGCGGCGCTGGCCGCCGCCCGCGCGGGGCGGTCGCTGGCCGGGGTGCGGCAGGTCCTGCTGACCCACCCGGGGCGGGGGCCTCTGCCCGAGATGCCGGCCGGGCTGCCGGGTGCCGTGCGGCTGCCGGACGGGCGCGATCTCGCGCTGATCAGCGGCCACCGGGTGCGCGCTGTCGCCGTGGACGTCCCCGGCACGGGGTACGCGGTGACCGGTCCCGACGGCGGCCGTCTGCTGTACCTGCCGCCGGGCGCGGCACCGGCCGGGCCGGGCGGCGGGCCGCCGTACGACCTGTGCCTGCTGGACGTGACGGGGCGCCCCGACGCGCTGGCACGGCTGCGGGCGGCGGGCGCGGCGGCGCTGACGACGGACCTGGTGGCCGTGCACCTGGACCACGACGTCCCGCCGGGCGCCGAGACGCACCGGCGTCTCGCGGCGGCGGGCGTGCGGGCCGTCCCCGACGGGACGACGGTGACGGTGGGCGACTTCCGGCTCGTGCCCGACCTGCCGCGCCGGACGCTCGTCCTCGGCGGCGCACGGTCGGGCAAGTCGGCCGAGGCGGAGCGGCGACTGGCCGCGTTCCCCGGCGTCGTGTACGCGGCGACGGGCGGCCGGCGCGACGGCGACGGGGAGTGGGCGGCGCGGGTGGCGGCGCATCGCGAACGCCGCCCGCCGGGCTGGTCGACCGTGGAGACGTGCGACCTGGTGCCGCTGCTGGCGGCGGACGACGGGCCGCCGCTGCTGATCGACTGCCTGGCGCTGTGGCTGACCGACGCGATGGACGCGGTGGGCGCCTGGGACGACGCGCGGTGGGCCGCCGGCGCGCCGCGCGACCTGGCCGACCGGACCGGCGCGCTCGTGTCCGCGCTGCGCGCGACGCGCCGCACGGTGGTGGCGGTGAGCAACGAGGTCGGCTCGGGCGTGGTGCCCGCGACGGCCGCCGGCCGCCGTTTCCGCGACGAACTGGGCCGGCTGAACGCGGCGGTGGCGGCGGAGTGCGAACAGGTCGTGCTGACGGTGGCGGGAACGGCACTGCAACTGCGCCCGTGACGGCCGGCCGCACCCCGGTCGGTGCTGCCCGCGCCGACCGGGGTGCGGCACGGGCAGCACCGGTGGACGACCGTTCGGCCCGGAGGTACGGCAGGTCGAACGCCGGGGCACGGATGTCCGACCCGGTGCACGCGCCGGCGGAGGGACCGCGTCCGACGAGTCGCCGGATTCCCCTGGGCGCGCAGGCGATGCGGCGGCGCGGGCGGCCCTGCCGCGCGTTGTCCGCCCGGAAACGGCACGCCGGTGGGTGGCGACGCGGACCCGTGACGTGAGGTCGCGCAGCACGGCGACCACCCCCGGCGGGGCCGCCCGCCGTGCACCGGCCCGGCTCCCCCTCGCATGCCACGCGGTACGCCGACCCCTCACAGGAGGGCGAGAGATGCGACCGGACCGCAGCACGGCCGCCCGAGCCACGCGCGGCCATGCGGAACGCCTCCCGCACCCGCGCGGGCGGGCACCGGCCCCGCTTCTCGCGGAGGCCACCCGTACGCGGGGCGGCCGCACCAGCCCCGGCCACTCCCTTCCGGGCGCGGGAACCGCGACACCGCCCCGTGGCGGACGGGGCGCTCCCGAACGCGCCCGGGTGGCCAGAACTGCGCGTGCCACCCGGTACGGGCGAGCACTCCGCGGCGGACCGGCCAGTCCACCGTGCCTGCGGGGCACGAGCAGGAGTTCCCGCCGGGGACCCGACGCGCCGGCGAGGATCGTCCGCGCGCCGCTGCGCCCGGGGAGCGACGTAGCAGGCGGCCGCGCCGAGTCGCCGGGAATGCGGACCGGCCGTCCCCGATTCCCGCGCCCCTCCGGGAATCCGACACACAACCCGACGTGCCGGCGAGCACCACCTCATGCATGCGCGGCCGTGCACCGCCGCGACGCGGGGCGACCGTGATCGGGGCAGCCCGCGAGCCGGCCGGGGAACTCGTCGGCGCGTGCGTCGGCGTCACCTGATGCCCGGCCAACGGCCGTGGCCGGGGCGCGTGTCCGTTGCGGCAGGTGGGGTGCTGCGTCGGCCGCCGGGAGGGTGTGCGGGCTGGCGGTAGTCTCGTGCGCATGACGGACGGCGGCCTCAACCTCCATGACTTCGGCGACCTCATCGAACGTCCCGGCGCCCGGCTCCGGCGCCGCGCCGAGGAGCGCCGGACGCGTGTCGGCCTCGCCCCGGGGGCGCTCGGCCGGCTCGACGGGATCGGCACCTGGCTGGCGGCCGTCCAGTCCCGGGTGCCGGTGCGGCCCCTGGAGCGGACCACCGCCGTCGTGTTCGCCGGTGACCACGGCATCGCCGCCCGCGGGGTGTCGGCCCGGCCGGCCGGCAGCGCCGCGACGCTGGTGCGGGCGCTGCTCGACGGCACGAGCCCCGGCGCCGTCCTCGCCCGCGGGGCGGGGGTGCCGGTGCGCGTCATCGACACCTCGCTCGACTGCGACCCCGGCGGCCTGCCCGCCGAGGTCACCCGGTACCGGATCCGGCGCGGCTCGGGCGCGCTGGACGTCGAGGACGCCCTGACCGCCGACGAGGCCGAGCGCGCCTTCCGCCTCGGCATGGCCGTCGCCGACGAGGAGGCCGACGCCGGCACGGACCTGATCGTCCTCGGCGACCTGTCGGTCGGCGGCACCACGGCGGCCGGGGTGCTGATCGCGGCCATGTGCGGCACGGACGCGTCGGTCGTGACGGGCCGGGGCGGCATGCCCATCGACGACCTCGCGTGGATGCGGAAGTGCGCGGCGATCCGGGACGGTCTGCGGCGCGCCCGCCCGGTCCTCGGCGACCAGGTGCGGCTGCTCGCCGCGGTGGGCGGCGCCGACCTGACGGCGATGACCGGTTTCCTGCTCCAGTGCGCCGTGCGGCGGACGCCGGTGCTGCTGGACGGCGTGGTGTCGGCCGCGTGCGCGCTGGTGGGGCAGCGGATCGCGTTCCGCGCGCCGGACTGGTGGCTCGCCGGGCAGGCGAGCGGCGAGCCGGGGCAGGCGAAGGCGCTGGACCGGCTCGCCGCCGAGCCGCTGCTCGACCACGGGGTGACGGTCGGCGAGGGCACGGGCGCGCTGCTGGCGCTGCCGCTGGTGCGGGCCGCCGCCGCCCTGGCCGCCGAACTCCCGGAACGTCCCGGGCACTCCGCCGACAGCGCGCCGGCGGTCGCGGCCGACGCGACGTGACGCCGCGTCAGGCCCCGCCGGGACCCACCCCCGGCGTGCACTCCCGCACGCCGCTCACCCGGACTCCCGGCGTGCGGAAGTAGGGGTCGGCCGCCACGATCCGCTCCGGGCCGGGGCGGTCGGTGTCGAGGACGAGGACGGCCCCGCTGTCGTCCGCCCACGGTCCGGCGGCGACGAGCACGCCCTCCGCGTGCAGGCGGGTCAGCAGACGAGGATCAGCACCCGCCGAGGGTACGGCCGCCGGTGTGACCCGGTCCGTGTCCGATGACGCACCGGGTGCCCAGAACCCACTGCTCGCCGGCCTCCCAGAACCCGTGCTGCGGCAGGTGCGGGACGGATCGCTGCCGCGCGACGTCCCCGCGGGGCGGGTGCTGTGCGACGCCGGTGTGCCCGCCTGCCACCTCCCGCTGCCTGGCGCTGCGGTCCGGCGAGGGGGATACGCCCTGTGCGCTGGACAAGGTGGCCGCGATCGACGGCGGCACCACACCGCGACGGCCACGCGGTCCGCCGGGGCGCGGCTCGCGGCCTGGCTGCCGGAGCGGGCCGCGGGGACGCCGGGCGGTGGTCCGGTCCCCCTGCCGGACGGCGCGCAGCAGGCGCTCGCCGACACGCTGGGGTTGACACGCGTGACCGTCAGCCGTGCCCTGGCAGGGCTGCGGCGCGGCGGGCTGGTCGCGGTGCGGCGCGGCTCCGTCACCGGCCGCCGGTCCCGCCCCCGGGACCCGCGGGGCGCGGGTGTGTCGGGGTGCCGCCGAGCAGGTCGTCGAGGCGCCGCTCCAGGTGTCCCCAGCGGGCCATGTGCGCGCGTTCCCGCCGGTCGGCCCGTGCCGCCGTGCGCGGCCTGCGGGCGTACACCTTCCGCGCCCACAGCGATGCGGGGCGTGCCAGCCGTACCGCGCCGATCAGCGCGACGAACGGCACGAGCACGCCGAACACCGTCAGCCGGTACTTGCCCTTGAGCAGCGCGACCACGGCGAACACGACGTTGGCGAGCAGCGTCACCGTCCAGCTCCCCCGGGCCGCCCACTCCTCGGGTCCCGCGCTGTCCACCCCGAAGGGGAGGAAGCCGCACAGCGCGATCGTGCACAGCGCCGCCGTCAGCACGACCGCCTCCACGCTCTTCTGGCCCGCCGCCGACCAGTACACGTCGTGCAGGTACAGCATCAGCGCGAACTCGTCCATGACCAGGCCGGCGCCGATGCCGAAGGCGATCGCCGTCGCGGCGGCCGGCCAGCCGTCGGCGTCCGTGCCGACGCCCGTGAAACCGCCGACGCACATCAGGATCACGCCCGGCACCATGTGGTGGATGTGCCGGCCGCCCGCCGACACGTCGTGGAACGGTCCGCGGCCGGCCCGGATCATGCGTGTCACGCACCGTGTCACGAGCCAGGTCACGATGAACGCGAGCAGCGCGAGCAGCATCGGCAGCTTGCCCGCGTCGACGATGTTCCGCTCCCACCAGTCCAGTACCGCGTCCATGGCCGACAGCGTCGACCGCTACGCTCCGGTCCGATGAACGCCACGCCGCCCCCGCCTCCCGCCGGGCCACCCCCCGCCACCGGGACGGACGTACGCAGCGCGCTGCGCCTCGCGTTCGGCACGCTGACCGTGCTGCCCGTCCGTGTCACCCGCTTCGACCGGCCGACGGCGCGCGGCGGGATGCTGGCCGCGCCGCTCGCCGGTCTCGTCGTCGGCCTGGCCTGCGCGCTGCTGTCCTGGCTGCTCCTCGAACTGGAGGCCGGCCGGCTGCTCACCGCCGTCCTCACGGTCGCGCTGCACGCGGCGCTCAGCCGGGGCCTGCACCTCGACGGGCTCGCCGACGTCGCCGACGGGCTGGGGAGCCGGCGGCCGGCCGGTGAGGCGCTGCGGGTGATGAAACGTTCCGACATCGGGCCGTTCGGGGTGCTCGTCCTTGTCCTCACGCTGCTGGCGCAGATCGCGGCGGTGTACGAGCTGTACGGGCACGGGCGGGCGCGCGCGCTGACGGCGGTCGTGTGCGCCGTCGTGGTGGCGCGGGCGGCGCTGACCTGGGCGTGCCGTACGGACGCGCCGCCGGCGGCCCGGCCGGACGGGCTCGGCGCGGCCGTGGTGCGGACGGTGCCGACGGGCGCCGCGCTCGCGGTCGGGTGCGCCGTGGCGTTCGGCGCGGCGGTCGCGGGCGCCCTGGCGTGGGACCGCCCGGCGGTCGGGGCGCTCGGCGGCCTGCTGTCCACCGCGCTGGGTCTTGCCGCCGCCGAACTGCTGCTGCGGCACTGCGCGCGCCGTTTCGGCGGCCTGACGGGTGACGTCCTGGGCGCGGCGGCCGAGACGGCGGCGACGGTCGCGCTGATCGTGTGGACGGTGAGCGCGCCCTGACCCGGGACCGTCCCCGGCCGCGGCGGACCGGGGACGGCGTGCGGGTCCGTCAGCACAGGCTCGCCTCGGCGCGGGCGTGCCGCACCGTCAGGACCGCCGCCACGGCGCAGGCGCCCCCGAGGCACAGGACGCCCTCGACGGCGAACGAGTCGATGATCAGACCGCCCAGGAGCGCGCCGAGACCGATCGACAGGTTGAACACCGCCACCCACAGGGCGGAGGCCGCCTCCACGGCCTGCGGCGCCGTCCTGATCATCCAGGTCTGCAGGCTGACCGACACACCGCCGAAGGCCAGGCCCCAGACGATCAGCAGGACGGCACCGCCGACGGGTCCCCGGCCGAGCAGCGGATACAGCGGTATCGCGACCGCCAGGGCCACGGCGACGGCCAGCGCGGTCCGGTAGGGGCTGCGCGCCAGCGCCGCTCCGGCGAGGAAGTTGCCCGCCATGCCCGCCAGGCCGAACCCGAACAGCAGCGGACCGACGAACCGTTCGTCGATCCCCGCCAGGTCCTGGAGCACGGGGCTCACGAAGGTGTAGGCCGCGAAGTGGCCGGTCACGACGAGCAGCGTGGCGAGGATGCCGACGCGCACGCCCGGGTTGCGGAACTGTTCGGCCAGGAACCGCGGCCGGACGGGACGGGTGGCGGCCAGCGGCGGCAGGACGGCCAGCAGCGCGAGCAGGGCGACGAGCGCCAGCGCGCTCAGCGACGCGAAGGCGACGCGCCAGCCCGTGAGGTCGCCGAGCAGGGTGCCGACCGGGACGCCGAACACGTTCGCCGCGCCGACACCGCCGAAGACGACCGCGGTCGCCCGCGGCACGTGCGCCGGCGTCACGAGCCGGACGGCGAGGCCGCTCGCGACGGCCCAGAAGCCGCCGATCGCCACCCCGACCAGCACCCGGGACGCGACGAGGACGGCAAATCCCGGCGCCAGGGCCGAGGCGACGTTGGCGAGGGTCATCAGCCCCATCAGCCCGAGCAGCAGCAGGCGCCGGTCCATGCCGCCGACGAGCACCGGGACCACGGGCGCGGCGACGGCGGCGACCAGGCTGGGCACCGTCACCATCAGCCCGGCCGTGCCCTCGGAGACCGACAGCGCCGATCCCACGCCGGTCAGCAGCCCGATCGGCAGTTGTTCGGCCGTCACCAGCAGGAAGGTGCCCAGGGCCACGGCGGCGACCGCCGGCCAGTGGTTCCGTCCCGGTTCCCCGGGGTCGCCCGCCCGGGCGGGGGCCTGTTCCGTCGTCGTCACCGACGCCTCCTCCAGTCGTTCGGGAGCGATCGCTCCCATACGCCGGGCGACCCTAGTACGGGAACGATCGCTCCACAACTCCGGTAGGCTGGCGCGCATGGCACGCCCACGACAGTTCGACGAGCGGGACGCGGTCGCCAGGGCGACCGGGCTCTTCTGGCGCCGCGGCTACAACGCCACCTCGGTGCGCGACCTCGGCGACGAACTCGACCTCACGCCGAGCAGCATGTACCGGACGTTCACCGACAAACACACCCTGTTCCTCCGCGCGCTCGACCACTACCGGGCCACCGAATCCGCCCGGGCCGGGGACCGGCTGGTCGCGGACGCCGACGGCCGGCCCGTCCACCGGGTGCTGCGGGACTGGATGCTGTGGCTGGTCACCTGCCCGCCCGGGGCCGAACACGGACGCGGCTGCTTCGTGGTCAACACGGCCACCGAGCTGGGCACGACCGACGACGAGGTCCGCCGGCGGACCGAAGCCGCGTTCGACGTCACCCGGCAGGCGCTGCGCGGCCTCCTTCTCACGGGCCGCCACCGGGGCGAACTGCCCGCCGGCCTCGACATCGACGACGCCGTCGAACTGCTCTTCACCACCGTCCTCGGCCTGCGGGTGAGGGAGCGCGCGGGCCACGACCCCGCGCGCCTCGCCACCGCGATCGACGCCGCGGTCCGGTCGCTGGGCCTCACGGACACGGATCCGTCCTGAACACCCCCGCACGGCGGCGCGGATGGCGCGGTACGGCGTACGCCCGGTGCGCCGGAGGCCGGGCGTAGTCTTCTGATGCCGCCGCCCCACCGCCCCGGAGGCGCCGCGGGGCCGCGGGCCGCTGCCGACGACCCCGACGGAACGGAAACCACAGCACCGTGACTGAACTGACCCTCAGCAATCTCTCCGCGACCTCGGTCCCGGCCGACGCCGTCGTCATCGGCCTCGTCAAGGGCGGCTCGGGTCCGGTGCCCGCCCCCGGGCCGGCCGCCGCCGCTGCCGTGGACGAGGCGTTCGGCGGCCGGCTCGCGTCGGCCCTCGCCACCGTCGGCGCGAAGGGCGAGGCCGAGGAGATCACCAGGCTGCCCACGCCCGACGGCGTCCCGGCGCCGCTCGTGGTGGCCGTCGGCCTCGGCGCCGCCCCCGAGGCGGGCGAGCCGTACGCGCCCGAGACGCTGCGCCGCGCCGCCGGAGCGGCCGCCCGCGCCCTGGCCGGCTCCGAGCACGCCGCCTTCGCGCTGCCCGTGGACGGCGACGGCGCCCTCGCCGCCGTGACGGAGGGCGCGCTGCTGGGCGCCTACACGTTCACCGCGTTCAAGGGCCGCGGCCACGAGGGCGCCGGGCCGCTCGCACGGATCACCGTGCTCGACCCGGGCGCCGCCGAGGCGTCGCACACCGCCGCCGCCGAACGGGCGCTGGTCGTGGCCGAGGAGGTCGCCCGCGCCCGTGACCTCGTGAACACCCCGGCCAACGCGCTCAACCCCGCCCGGTTCGCCGCCCTCGTGGAGAGCGCGGCCCCCGAGTACGGCGTCGAGGTCGAGATCCTGGACGAGACGCGGCTCGCCGAGGGCGGCTACGGCGGCATCCTCGGCGTCGGCCAGGGCTCCGACTCCCCGCCGCGCCTGGTCCGCGTCGCCTGGCGCAGCCCGGCCGCCGCCGCGACCCTCGCCCTGGTCGGCAAGGGGATCACCTACGACTCCGGCGGCCTGTCCCTGAAGCCGGTCGGCGCGAACGAGACCATGAAGTGCGACATGGGCGGCGCCGCCGCCGTGTTCTCCACGGTCGTCGCCGCCGCCCGCCTCGGGCTCGCGGTGAACGTGACGGGCTGGCTCGCGCTCGCCGAGAACATGCCGTCCGGCAGCTCCACCCGGCCCGGCGACGTGCTGACGATGTACGGCGGCAAGACCGTCGAGGTTCTCAACACCGACGCCGAGGGCCGCCTCGTCATGGCCGACGCCCTCGCGCGGGCCTGCGAGGAGTCCCCCGACGCCCTCGTCGACATCGCCACCCTGACCGGCGCCATGATGGTGGCGCTCGGCAAGCGCACCTTCGGCGTCATGGCGAACGACGACGCGTTCCGGACGCTGGTGCACGAGACGGCGGGGCAGGCCGGCGAGGCGTCCTGGCCGCTGCCGCTGCCCGCCGACCTGCTGGACACCCTGAAGTCCCCGGTCGCCGACCTCGCCAACGTCGGCGAGCGCTGGGGCGGCGGGCTGACCGCGGGCGTCTTCCTCCAGGAGTTCGTGACCGACGGCACACGCTGGGGCCACCTGGACATCGCGGGTCCCGCGTTCAACGAGGGCGGCCCGTTCGGCTACACGCCCAAGGGCGGCACCGGCTCCGCCGTCCGCACCCTGGTGCGGCTGGCCGAGCGCGTCGCCGACGGGGAACTGGCCGGCTGATCCGGTGCCGGACGCCGCCCCGCCCCGGGGCACCGGGCGGCGTCCGGCCTTCCGGGGCAGCGTGCGAAGATGGGCTCCGGCAGGACAGGGCCCGGCTCAACCACCCAGGCGAGCCGCACACCGCCGTCCACAGCGGCGGCCGACAACCCCATCTTGGAGGAACGTGACGTGGCGAACGACGCCGGCACCGTTTACGACCTGGTGATCCTCGGGGGTGGCAGCGGCGGGTACGCCGCGGCCCTGCGGGCGTCCCAGCTCGGTCTGGACGTCGCCCTCATCGAGAAGAACAAGCTGGGCGGCACCTGTCTGCACAACGGCTGCATCCCCACCAAGGCCCTGCTGCACGCCGGCGAGATCGCCGACGCCGCGCGCGAGGGCAGTGAGTTCGGGGTCAGGACGACCTTCGACGGCATCGACATCGCCGGGGTCCACAAGTACAAGGACGGCGTGATCGCCGGCCTCTACAAGGGGCTCCAGGGCCTCGTGGCCTCCCGGAAGATCACCTACGTGGAGGGCGAGGGCCGTCTCGCGTCCCCCACCGCCGTCGAGGTGAACGGCCGGACGTACACCGGCCGGCACGTCCTGCTGGCCACCGGTTCCGTCCCCAGGTCCCTGCCGGGCCTGACGATCGACGGCGACCGGATCATCTCCTCCGACCACGCGCTGGTCCTCGACCGGGTGCCGAAGTCCGCGATCGTGCTGGGCGGCGGTGTGATCGGTGTCGAGTTCGCGTCCGCGTGGAAGTCGTTCGGCACCGACGTGACGATCGTCGAGGGGCTGCCGCACCTCGTCCCCGCCGAGGACGAGAACAGCTCCAAGCTCCTGGAGCGCGCTTTCCGCAAGCGGGGCATCGCCTTCTCCCTCGGCTCCTTCTTCCAGTCCGCCGAGTACACGGCCGACGGTGTGCGCGTCACCCTGGCGAACGGCAAGGTGTTCGAGGCGGAGCTGCTGCTCGTCGCCATCGGGCGCGGCCCCGTCTCGCAGGGCCTCGGCTACGAGGAGGCCGGAGTCGCCATGGAGCGCGGCTTCGTCCTGGTGGACGAGTACTGCCGCACCAACGTGCCGACGATCTCGGCGGTCGGCGACCTCGTCCCGACGCTCCAGCTCGCGCACGTCGGGTTCGCCGAGGGCATCCTCGTGGCGGAGCGGCTGGCCGGCCTCACGCCGGTGCCGATCGACTACGACGGTGTGCCGCGCGTCACCTACTGCCACCCGGAGGTCGCCTCCGTGGGGATCACCGAGGCCCGTGCCAAGGAGCGGTACGGCGCGGACCAGGTGGTCACGCTGAAGTACAACCTGGCCGGCAACGGCCGGAGCAAGATCCTGAAGACGGCGGGCGAGATCAAGCTCGTGCGCGTCCGGGACGGCGCCGTCGTCGGCGTCCACATGGTCGGGGACCGGCTCGGTGAGCAGGTCGGCGAGGCCCAGCTGATCTACAACTGGGAGGCGCTGCCGTCCGAGGTGGCTCAGCTCATCCACGCCCACCCCACGCAGAACGAGGCGCTCGGCGAGGCCCACCTCGCGCTCGCCGGCAAGCCGCTGCACTCCCATGACTGAGCTTGGCGCGACATCACCGGAGCGCGTTTCCATCCGCCACTTTTCGTAAGGAGCAACAGAAACCATGGCGGTTTCCGTAACCCTTCCGGCGCTCGGCGAGAGCGTGACCGAGGGCACCGTCACCCGCTGGCTCAAGGCCGAGGGCGAGCACGTGGAGGCCGACGAGCCGTTGCTCGAGGTCTCCACCGACAAGGTCGACACCGAGATCCCGTCGCCCGCCGCCGGTGTCCTGGCGTCGATCAAGGTCGCCGAGGACGAGACCGTCGAGGTGGGCGCCGAACTGGCGATCATCGACGACGGTTCCGGCGCGCCCGCCGCCGCACCGGCGCCGGCGCAGCAGGAGCAGGCCGCGCCGCAGCCCGAGCCGGCGCAGCCCGCCCAGCCCGCCGCCCCGGCCCAGCCGGCCGAGGCCCCCGCAGCGCAGCCGTCCGGCGGCGCGGCCGAGGGCACCGACGTGGTCCTGCCGGCGCTCGGCGAGTCCGTCACCGAGGGCACCGTCACCCGCTGGCTCAAGGCGGTCGGCGAGAGCGTCGAGGCCGACGAGCCGCTGCTCGAGGTCTCCACCGACAAGGTCGACACCGAGATCCCGTCGCCCGTCGCCGGCACCCTGCTGGAGATCACGGTCGGCGAGGACGAGACGGCCGAGGTCGGCGCGAAGCTCGGCGTCATCGGTGCCGCGGGGGCCGCTCCGGCCGCCCCGGCCCCGGCCGAGCCCGCCGCCCCCGAGCCGGCGAAGGCCCCCGAGCCGCAGCCCGCAGCCCCGGCTGCTCCGGCCCCCGCACCGGCCGCACAGGCCCCCGCCCCGGCGCAGCCCGCCGCTCCGGCCGCGGCCCCCGCGCCGGCGCAGCCGAAGGCGCCCGCGCAGGCCCCGGCCGCGCGCCGCGCCCAGGAGCCCGCCCCGGCGACGGACGGCGCGTACGTCACGCCGCTCGTCCGGAAGCTGGCCTCGGAGAACGGTGTCGACCTCACGTCCGTCAAGGGCTCGGGCGTCGGCGGCCGTATCCGCAAGCAGGACGTCCTGGCCGCGGCCGAGGCCGCGAAGGCCCCCGCCCCGGCGGCCGCCGCCACCGCGGCGCGGCCGTCCGGTCCCGCGCCGGTCCAGCCGTCCCCGCTGCGCGGCCAGACGGTCAAGATGAGCCGTATCCGCAAGGTCATCGGCGAGAACATGATCAAGGCGCTGCAGAACCAGGCGCAGCTCTCCACGGTCGTGGAGGTCGACGTCACGCGCCTGATGCGGCTGCGGGCGAAGGCCAAGGAGGCGTTCCAGGCGCGCGAGGGCGTGAAGCTGTCGCCGATGCCGTTCTTCGTGAAGGCGGCGGCCGAGGCGCTGAAGGCCCACCCGGCGATCAACGCCCGGATCAACGACGACGGCACCGTCACGTACCACGACGTGGAGAACGTCGGCATCGCCGTGGACTCCGAGAAGGGCCTGATGGTCCCCGTCATCAAGGGTGCGGGCGACCTGTCGCTGGCCGGCATCGCGAAGAAGACGGCGGAGCTGGCGGCGAAGGTCCGCGGCAAGGGCCTGACGCCCGACGACATGTCCGGCGGCACCTTCACCATCAGCAACACCGGTTCGCGCGGCGCGCTGTTCGACACGATCATCGTGAACTACCCGCAGGTCGCCGAGCTGGGCATCGGGGCGACGGTGCGCCGTCCCGTGGTGGTGAACCACCCGGACCTCGGCGAGACCATCGCGATCCGCGACATGGTCTACCTGACGCTCTCCTACGACCACCAGCTCGTGGACGGCGCCGACGCCGCCCGCTACCTGGGCGACGTGAAGGAGCGTCTGGAGGCCGGCCAGTTCGAGGGTGAGCTCGGCCTGTAACCCGGCAGCAGGACCGCGCCGCGCCCCGCCCGGAGCTCTCCGGGCGGGGCGCGGCCGTCTCGCCGCCTCCCCCGACCCGTTCCGGGCCGGGGCCGAATCAGGACAGGAGCGTGCGGAATGAGTCCGCCCATCGTGCGTTCGCTGCGCGAGCAGATCCGCGAGCACATCGTGGAGGGCATCGTCAGCGGGCGCTGGCAGCCGGGCGAACGGATCGTGGAGCGGCGCATCGCCGTCGAGCTGAGCGTCAGCCAGACGCCCGTACGCGAGGCGCTGCGCGAGCTGGAGGCGCTGCGGCTCATCGAGTCGGTGCCGAACAAGGGGGTCAGGGTCCGCGCGCTGGCCGCCGCCGATCTGGAGGAGATCTACCCGGTCCGCGCCGGGCTCGAACAGATGGCGGCCGAACTGGCTGCGGAGCGGCTGGCGCGGGATGTCTCGGAGCTGTCGCCGGAGGTCGCGGCGCTGTACGAGGCGGACCGGCTGGCCGACGCGGAGGCGCAGGTCGGGCACACGGTGGCGTTCCACCGGGCGCTGGTCCGCGCCGCGGGCAACAGCGTCCTGCTCCACACCTGGGAGTCCCTGGGCATCGAGGTGTGGACGGCCCTGTCGATCCGCTGGCTGGGGACGCGGCAGCGGTCGTACGCGGAGGAGCACCAGGAGCTGGTCGACGCGTTCACCCGCCGTGACCCGGAGATCGGGCGGCTGGTCAAGGAGCATGTCCTGAACTGTGCACCCCGTGCCTGAGCGCCTGGCATCCCGTGCCAATTTCTCCGATTCGATGATTTTTTGACCCGAACCCTTTGATCGATCATCGATCAGAGGGCTATGGTTTCACCGCAAGCGAGCCCGCCGCGAAGCTCCTGTCCTGCCCCGCGGTGCGGTTCCCACTGGAGGCCCGGGTCCCGAATGTCGCGCCAAGGCCGGGACCCGGCCCTCACGGTTCACCTCCCCCGCCCCTCCCCGGGCGGGGCCGGTCCCGCCATGATGGGCCGGTGCGCGCTGCCCGGCTCATCTCGTTGGTCCTGCTGCTCCAGTCCCGCCGGGGCATGACCGCCGGCGAGCTGGCCGCGGAACTCGGCGTCTCCCTCCGTACCGTCGCCCGCGACGTGGAGGCCCTGTCCGAGGCGGGCGTCCCCGTCTACGCCGACCGCGGCCGCGGCGGCGGCTACCGGCTCCTCGACGGCTACCGCACCCGCCTCACCGGCCTCGGCCGCGACGAGGCCGAGGCCCTGTTCCTCTCCGGCGTCCCCGCCGCGCTGCGCGCGCTCGGCCTCGCCGACGCCGCGTCGGCGGCACGGCTGAAGGTGTCGGCGGCGCTGCGGCCCGAGCTGCGGGACGCGGCCGGCAGCGCGGCGCAGCGGTTCCACCTCGATGCGCCCGGCTGGTGGCAGCCGCCCGCGACGCCCGCGCTGCTGCCCGCCGTGGCCGCCGCCGTCTGGGAGGACCGACGGCTCGCCGCCGGGTACGCCCGGCGGGACGGCACCGCGGTCACGCGGACGCTGGAGCCGTACGGTCTCGTGCTGAAGGCCGGCGTCTGGTACCTGGCCGCCAGGGTGCCCGACCACGAGGGCGGGGACGCGTGGCGCGTGTACCGGGTCGACCGGTTCTCCCGGGCCGTCCCGGCGGCCGATCCGTTCACCCGTGACCCGGCGTTCGACCTGCCGGACTTCTGGGCCGAACGGTCGGCCGCCTTCGCCCGCTCCCTCCTGACGGCGACCGTGGAACTGCGCCTCACCCCGGCCGGCGTCCGGGCACTGCACCGGGTCACCGACCGGACGGCGGCCGCCGAGGCGCTGGCCGCCGCGGGACCGCCGGACGCGGCCGGCCGCATCACCGCCGTCCTGCGCGTCGAGTCCCTCGCCGTGGCCCGCGAACAGTTCCTCGCACTCGGCGCCGAGTGCGAGGTGCTGGGTCCGCCGCAGCTGCGGGCGGACCTCGCCGCGGCTGCGCGCGGCATGGCGGCGCTCTACGACCGCTGACGGCGGCTCACCGGTAGTCCGCCACGTCCACGTCCTTCCCCTCGTACACCTTGTCCCTGATGTACGACCACGCGTCCGGCCGCGACCCGTCCGTGTCGGTGAAGCCGTACACCCGGGCGAGCTGCCCGCTGGAGAGGGACCGGCCGTTCCAGCGCGCCACCCCGGGGTCGGCCGCGAGCGCGGCGACGGCCCGCCCCACGTACGCGGGCGACTCGGAGACCGCGAACACCGGTTCCTTCGCGATGGCGTCCCGCCAGTTCTCCTCCGTGACGCCGAACGCCTCCTCCAGCATCTGCTCCGACCGCAGGAAGCCCGGCGTGACGGACACCGCCGCGCACCCCACCTTCGCCAGCTCCTCGCCGAGGCCGAACGCCATGCGGATCGGCGCGTACTTCGTGAGGTCGTAGAAGAGCTGCTCGCGGTAGCGGGCGTTCGACTCGGCGGTGCCGTCCGTCACCTCGACCAGCAGCCCGCCCGGCCGGCGGGTGAGGAGCGGGAGGGCGCAGTGGCTCGTGATGAGGTGCGTCTCGACGCCGAGCCGCAGCATGCGCAGGCCCTTGTCCAGGTCCTGCTCCCACATCGGGCGAGTGAAGGGGTAGTCCATCAGGCGCTCGCCGCCCCAGATGTCATTGACGAGGACGTCGAGCCGCCCCTGCTCGCGGTCGATCCGGGCGACGAGGGCGCGGACCTGCGCCGGGTCGAGGTGGTCGGTCGGGACGGCGACGCCCTCGCCACCGGCGGCGGTGACGCGTTCGGCCGTGCCCTCGATGGTCTCGCTCGCGCGGCCGACCTCGCTGACGGACGTACGGGTGGTACGGCCGGTGACGTAGACGGTCGCGCCGGCGGCGCCCAGCGCGACGGCGATGGCGCGTCCGGCACCGCGCGTCGCGCCCGCGACGAGGGCGGTCCGGCCGGCGAGGGGGGCGTCGGTCTGCTGCTGCACAGGGTTCCTTCCCATGGTCGTGCGGGGTGATGGTCCGAGACTCGCAGGGATACCGGTCATCCTCTGTCAGGTTTTCCGAGGTGTGCGGCCGTCCCGCGCCGGGACGGTTCGGCGTGCGGTCCGGGCGCGTGGCGCGGATGCTGGTGGCGTGATGTACGAGTCGGACTTCTGGGAGCTGGTGGACAGCACGCGGGCCGCGGCGGACGGTGCCCCCGACGCGCACGCCGACCTGCTCGTGGAGCGGCTGTGCGACCTCGACCCCGAGACCGTCACCGACTTCGCCCGCCACGTCGAGTCGCGCCTCGGCCGGGCGTACCGGTGGGACCTGTGGGGTGCCGCGCAGGTCGTCGTCGGGGCCGGGGACGGGCCGCCGGTGGACGACGAGACGTTCGAGAACGTCAGATGTCTGCTGATCGCCGGGGGGCGCGACGTGTTCGAGGGGGCGCTGCAGGACCCGGACGCGCTGGCGCGGCTGCTGCCGCCCGGCTTCGACCCGGCGGTGGCGGCGGACGCGGAGGAGTTCGGGTTCGCGGCGTACGACGCGTACGAGCGCCTCACCGGCGACGAGCTGCCGGACCTCGGCCTGCCCGAACCGCCGGGCGCGCCGGAGGGCGTACGCCCCGACCTCGACGACCCGGCGGCGCTCGCGGCCGCCTACCCGGCGCTGTGGGCGCGCTTCCGCGGCGGCGGCGCGCCGGGGGGCGCGGCGCGGGACGCGGCGGGTGGCCCCGCGTCGGCATGATCGGCGAGGATGGGGCCATGGCACGTATCGCGGTCACCGGTTCGTCCGGGCTCATCGGCGGCGCGCTCGTCCGGGCGCTGCGCGGGGACGGGCACCGGGTCGTCCGGCTCGTGCGCGGCGCCCCGTCCCGCCCGGACGAGGCGCGCTGGGACCCGTCCGGGCGGCAGCAGGAGATGACGGCCGCCGCCATCGACGGCTGCGACGCCGTGGTCCATCTCGCGGGCGCCGGGGTGGCGGACCACCGCTGGACGACCCACTACAAGCAGGTGCTGCGGGACAGCCGGGTCCTCGGCACGGCGGCCGTCGCGGCCGCGATCGCGTCCCTGGACCGGCGGCCCGCGACGTTCCTGTGCGGCAGCGCGATCGGCTGGTACGGCGACACGGGCGACCGCGCGGTGGACGAGTCGGCGCCCGCGGGCAGCGGGTTCCTTGCGGACGTGTCGGTCGCCTGGGAGGCGGCGGCGCGGCCGGCGGCCGACGCCGGCGTCCGTACCGTCCTCGCACGGACCGGCCTGGTGGTGGCGCGGTCGGGTGGGGCGTGGGGGCGGCTGTTCCCGCTGTTCCGCGCCGGCCTGGGCGGGCGGCTCGGCGACGGCCGGCAGTACTGGTCGGCGATCTCGCTGGGCGACCACGTGGCGGCGCTGCGGTTCCTGCTTGCGCTCGACGGCGACGCGGGCGGTGGGCTGTCCGGGCCGGTGAACCTGACCGGCCCCGAGCCGGTGACGAACCGCGAGGTCACCCGCGTGATGGCCCGGGTGCTGCACCGCCCGGCCGTCTTCCCCGTACCGGCTCCGCTGCTGCGGCTGGTGCTCGGGCAGTTCGCCGAGGACGTGCTGGGCAGCCAGCGGGTCCTTCCGGCGCGGCTGCTGGAGGCGGGCTTCACGTTCCGCCACCCGACGGTGGAATCGGCGGTACGGGCGGCACTGACCTGACCGTTCACCCGGGCACCGAACGCGCCGCGCCGCCGCCGGGCGACGCGGGACACGGCGCCATCGGCGGGTTCCGCGCCCGGCGGCGCGCCGTCGGTGTGCCCCCGTGCCCGGGGCACGCGCCCTGACCGGGCGTGGACCGCGTGAGAGGGTCACAGGCGGTTCGGGCGTTGCCCGCGCCACGAGCGGGCACCACAACCCTCATGACCCCACCCCGGTCCTGAGCCCGCCGCTCGGACGCACCGACCACCTCACCAGGAGGCCACGTGCTCAAGCGCCGACCGCACCGCACGGAGTCCGACGTCGTCGTCGTCGGAGCCGGCCCGGCGGGGCTCGCCGCCGCCCAGCAGCTGGCGGCCGCCGGCCTGACCGTCACCGTTCTCGAAGCCGCCGGACGGATCGGGGGCCGCATGGCCACCGAGGAACACGCCGGCTTCCGGCTCGACCGGGGCAGCCGCCTGGCGCTGCCCGGATCGGCCGCCCTCGCCCGGCTGCCGCGCCCCCTGCCGCTGCGGCGCCTCACCGGCGGGATCGTTCTGCACGGCACCGGCCCCCACCCGCACCGCATCGGCGCCGCGCCGGGCCTGCGGCCGCTGCCCACCGCGTTCGACCACGCCTGGCTGCGCGCCGGCCTGGCCACGCTCGCCCGCGTCCCCCGGCCCCGGCAGGAACCCACCGCGCGGGAGGCCCTCGCGGCCCCCGGCATACCCCCGCGCATGGCGGAGCGGGTCCTGCGTCCCCTGCTCGCCGCGCTCCTCCACGACGCCGACCTCGCCACCTCGAGCCGCCTCGGCGACCTCACGCTGCGCGCGGTGGCGCGCCGCGGCATCGGACTGCCCGCGGGCGGGTCCGCCGCGCTGCCCGACCTCCTCGCCGCCGGACTGCCCGCCGGCGCCGTCGTCACCGGCGCGCGCGTCACCTCCGTGGCCACCACCGAGGTGCGGACGGCCGGACTGGGGACGTTCGGGTGCCGCGCCGTCGTCGTCGCGACCGGCGCGCCCGAGGCGGCGCGACTGCTGCCGGGGCTGCGCGTGCCCGAGTTCCGGCCCGTCACCGTCCTGCACCACGCCGCGCCCGGCCGGCTCACGGGCGCCGCCGCGCTGCTCGTCGACACGGCGGGCCGCGGGCCGCTGGCGTACTCGCTGCCCGCCTCGGCCGCCGACCCGTCCCGCGCGCCGGCCGGCCGCACCCTCGTCACCTCGGTCGCGC
Source organism: Streptomyces sp. RFCAC02 (assembly GCF_004193175.1). Classification (NCBI taxonomy): domain Bacteria; kingdom Bacillati; phylum Actinomycetota; class Actinomycetes; order Kitasatosporales; family Streptomycetaceae; genus Streptomyces; species Streptomyces sp. RFCAC02. The sequence continues at coordinate 1,223,294 of NZ_SAUH01000001.1, forward strand.
TCGGCGCCCGGGCGGGCGAGCCGGCCGAACTCCTCGACAAGGCGGCGCGACCGCAGCTCGCCGAGCTGTACGGCGTCCCGGCCGACGAGTGGCGGCTGCTGGCCGTCCATCACGACCCGTACGCCGTGCCGGTCGTGCCGCCGCCGTACACCGGGCCGCGGTCGGCGCGGCTGCTCGGCGGGCTGTACGTGTGCGGCGACCACCGCGACCTGCCGGGCCTCGCCGGCGACCTCGCGTCGGCGCGGCGCGCGGCCCGCGCGCTGCTCACGGACCTGGGGCTGCCGGCCGACCAGGAACCGCGCGGGATCGCCGCCCCCTCCCCCGCCCCCGTACCGGCGGGCTGACCCGGCCGGCGCGGTGTCCCCGGGGGTACCGCGCCGGCCGAGCACGGTGCATGCTGCTTCGATGCGGCCACAGGACGACGAACGCGGGGAGCGCGTCGGTCAGCTCCTCCACGAACTCTGCGTCGACCTCGGTTTCTGCCTCCCCCGCCCGACACCCGGCGTTTGCGCGAGTCCCCGCCCGCGGGGCCGGACGCCTTCACCGACGCCGTCCTCACGGCCGAGGACCTCGACCCGGCCGCGGAGCCGGAGCTGCGCGCACGCGTCCTCGCCGTCGTCACGCGGCACATGCGGGAGTGGTGAACCCGCTCAGCGGGGAGTGCCCGCGATCTCCACGCGGTCGCTGTCGCCGTCGGAGAGGAACGACGCCAGCGCCCGCCCCTCCTCGGCCACGGCGTCGCGCTCGGCCCCCGGCCAGCCACGGCCGTCCAGCGGGGTGACGGTCACCGTCCCGGAGGCGACGTCCCACGTGGCGGCGACCCGGCCGTCGACCAGGACGACGCGCGCGCCCGCCACCGACAGGCCGCGGTGCGCGTCGTCCACGATCCGGCTCCGGTCGTGGTAGCCGAGGAGCGCGTTGTCGAACGCGGGCAGGAACCGCACCGGTGCCGGGGTGTCGGGGTCCGGCCGCGGCGCGTCGGGAAGGTCGAGCAGTTCCCTTCCCCGCTCGTCGCGGAAGGAGACCAGCTCCCCGCGCAGCGCGGCCACCGCCGCCGGCAGCCCCGCGAGGCCGCACCAGGCCCGCAGATCGGCCGACGCGGCGGGGCCGAACGCCGCCAGGTAGCGCCGCACCAGCTCCCGCCCCGCCCGGTCGGTCCCGTCCGGGTCCGGCGGGTCGGGCTCGCGCCCCAGCCAGGCGGCGAGCGGCACGTTGCGCACCCCCGCCCGCGTCCGCCACACCCCGCGCGGCGGGAGCTGCGCCATGGGGACGAGGGCGGCGACCAGCATCTCGCCGAGCGCCCGCGGCGCGCGGCCCGGCCACCGGTCGGCGACCGCCCGTACCAGCTCGGTCATGGAACGGGGCGCGCCGTCGGCCAGCACCGCCCGGCCCGCCGCCGCGAGCGCGTCCAGGTCGACGCCCGCCAGCTCGCGGCGGTACGTCCCGAGGACACGGCCGCGCAGCATGGCGTCGTGCCGAGACCGCCACGCCAGGGCGTCCCCGGCGGTGACGAGGTGGACGGTGCGGCGCATCAGGTGCGTCCGCACGACCCGCCGCCCGGTCAGCAGCCCCGAGAACGCCACCGGGTCGAACGCCCGCAGCCGCGACCAGAGCCCGGTGAACGGCTCCTGCGGCTCCTGCGCCTGGAGCCCGCACAGGTGCGCGACGGCGTCGAGGGGCGGCATCGGGGAGCGGTCGAGGAGCAGGTGCCTGGCGAGTGTGGCGCGGTTCAGGGCGCGGGTGCCGAGCACGGCCGCCGGGCGGCGGCGCCCCGCATTCGCTGTCGTCACGTCCCGAAGCTCCTGTCGTGTGGGGCCGCGGTCAGGCGGCGGCGACGTCCAGGACCCAGGTGACGCCGAACCGGTCGGTCAGCATCCCGTACAGCGGCGCCCAGCCGGCCGGCCCGAGCGGCTGAACGATCGTCGCGCCCTCGGACAGGCCCTCCCAGTAGGCGGTGATCTCCTCGGCCGCGGCGCCGCGGACCGAGACGAAGAAGGCGTTCTCGCCCCGGTCCCACGGCAGGTGCGAGGGCACGTCGTAGGCCATGACGCGGAACCCGCCCTCGGCGGTCACCTGTCCCCAGGACACCTGGTCGGCCTCGGCCGGCACCCGGGCCTCGCCGGTGTCCCCGTGGGTGACGACGGCGAGGTCCCCGCCGAAGACGGACCGGTAGAAGGTGAGCGCCGCCCGGGCGTCGCCCCGGAAGTTCAGGTGGGTCACGGTGCTGACGGACATGGTGGATCTCTTCTCTCGACGGATCGGGTACGGAACGTGCCGGCGCGGAGCCGCGGCCCGGCGCCTCGCACGGTGACCACCGTCCCAGCGGCAGCGGCCAGGTCGTGACCTCTACCGGGGGCAGGATGGGAATCATGCAGAAGACCTCGGCGCGCCTGCTGTCGCTGCTCTCGCTCCTCCAGGTCCGCCGCGACTGGCCGGGAGCGCTGCTGGCCGAGCGGCTGGACGTCAGCCCCCGCACCGTGCGCCGCGACATCGACCGCCTGCGCGACCTCGGCTATCCCGTCCTGTCCGCCAAGGGACCCGACGGCGGGTACCGGCTCGGGGCGGGCGCGGAGCTGCCCCCGCTCCTGTTCGACGACGAGCAGGCCGTCGCCGTGGCCGTCGCCCTGCGGATCGCCGCCACCACGGGCGCCGGCATCGAGGAGGCGGCGGCACGGGCGCTCACCACCGTGCGTCAGGTCATGCCCGCCCGGCTGCGCCGCCGGATCGACGCCCTCGACGTCACCGCCGTCGAACGCGCCACGCCCCGGCCCGCGCCGCGCGTCGGCGGCGGGGTGCTCGCGGCGCTCGGCGCCGCCGTCCACGCCCGCGAGGTGCTGCGCTTCGACCACACGCCGGCGGGCGCAGCGGCACCGGCCGTGCGCCGGGTCGAACCGCACCACCTCGTCACCTGGGGCGGGCGCTGGTATCTCGTCGCCTGGGACCTCGACCGGGAGGACTGGCGGACCTTCCGCGCGGACCGGATCACCCCGCGCGTCCCGACGGGACCGCGTTTCACGCCGCGCGACCTGCCCGGCGGCTCGGTGGCCGCCTTCATCACCGGCCGGTTCGAGGGGGCCGGCGGCCCGGCGCACGCGCCGTGCCGGGGCGAGGTCGTCCTCGGGCTGCCCGCCGCCGAGGTGGCGCCGTACGTGCGCGACGGTGTCGTCGAGGAACTCGGCCCCGACCGCTGCCGGCTCGTCCTGGAGTCCTGGTCGTGGGTCGGCCTCGCCGCCGCCGCGAGCCGGTTCGACGCCGACATGGAGGTCGTCGGTCCGGACGAGCTGAGGGACGCCTTCGCGCGCCTGGCACGCCGCTGCGCCACCGCGGCGGCCGGCGGGCCGGAACCGGTGGGCCGGGACTGACGCGGTCCCCTCCCCCACGGCACGGGACACCGGTGCGCGGGCCGTCGTCGTCCGGACGGCGGCGGACGCGTGACGAGGGCGGCCCGGCGCGCCCCCGCCGCCACGCCGCGCCCCCGCCCGCCCCGGGCCGTACCGGCCCGGGTGCGGGGCGTGTCACGCCAGGGCCGCCACCTTCTCCCGGTACACGCGGACCGCCGCCGCGTCACGGAAGGGTTCGAGACGGCGCTCGAAGTCCTGGACGTACTCGTACGCCCGGGCCGACCGCATCTCCGCCGCCTGCTGCGCCGCCTCGGCGGCCAGGGCACACGCCTGGTCCACGTCCCCGAGACCCAGGCGCGCCGACGCCAGCACCACCCGGCAGAACAGGCGGCTGCGCGCGAACGCCGGCGCCCGCAACTGCAGCGACCGCTCCGCGTGGCGCGCCGCCGAGCGGTACTGCTGGAGGTCGCGGTGGCAGTGGCCGAACTCGTCCGCGAGCTGCGCCTCGTCGAACGACCGCGCCCACTGCGGCACCTCGTCCCCGGCCCGTGCGGCCTCCAGGGCGCGCTCCGCCCTGGCGAGCGCGGCCGTGCAGGCCCGCACCTCGCCCAGCAGGCCGTGCCCGCGCGCCTCGGCCGCGTGCAGCAGCGCCTGGACGACGGGCGGCACCGAGCCGCCCATCCCCTGCTGCGCCACCCGCGCGAGCTGCACCGCCTCGCGGCCGTGCCCGAGGTAGACGGCCTGCCGGCTCATCGACACCAGGACGTACCCGCCGTACGCCCGGTCGCCCGCCGCCTGCGCGAGGCGCAGCGCCTGCACGAAGTACCGCTGGGCGAGACCGTGGGCGGCGATGTCGTACGCCGTCCAGCCGGCCAGCCGCGTCAGGTCGGCTGCGGCGGCGAACAGGCGGCGGCCGGCCTGCTCCCCGTAGGAGCCGCGCAGCATGGGCTCCAGCTCGTGTTCGAGGTAGCGGACGAGGGCCTGGCGGGCGTGGCCGCCGCCGTACGTCTGGTCGAGGCCGCGGAAGAGGTCGGCGACCGAGCGGAGCGCGGCGATGTCGCCGCCCGTGACGCGCTGGCCCGGGCCGCGCTCCACGCGGTCCAGCCGGTCGGCGGTGTGCGGCGCCCTCGGGTCGAGGGCCGCCGTGCGGTCGAGCCTGTCGAGCACACCGGGCCGCAGCGGCCGGCCCGCCGGCGGACGGACCGCGCCGTGCGGGGCGCCCAGCGGTGCGCGGCCGGAGCCGCGGACCTGTTCGGGCACCCGGGCGGTGGGCAGGCCGGACCCGCCGGGGGCGGTGGCGGGACCGGCGTGGGGTTGGGGTTCGGGGGGCTCGCCCCGGGCGACCCGTTCGTCGGGGCGCCCGATGAGCCAGTCGCGGCTGGGAACCACGAGCCCGGCGGGTGTGAACGCGATCTTGCGCAGTTCGGCGTAGCTGCCGGAGTCCTTGCGCCACAGCCCCGACACGATGTCGACGGCCTCGGCCGGGCCGGTCGCGAATTCGAGACCCGCGTAGACTGGGGCGCACGCCTCAAGACCGAGGTCCTGGGCGGACAGCCGGCGACCGAGCCGGCGGGTGAAGACCTCGGCGATGAGCGCCGGGGTCGTACCGCGCGGGCGCTGGCCGCGCAGCCATCGGGTGACGGACGTCTTGTCGTACCGGAGATCGAGGCCGTGTTCGAGGCCGAGCTGGTCCACCCGCCGGGCGAGGCCGGCGTGGGAGAACCCCGCCTCGGCGATCAGGGCGGCCAACTGGCGGTTCGGCGTACGCGGTGGGGAGGACTGGGGGGAGGGGGTTCCTCCGGGTCGTTCCGTGGACATCGGCGATGCGGTCTCCTGCCTTACGGCTGTGCGGCTGGAACGGCGCGAATGTACTGGTCCGACCGGTTCGCCTCGCGGGCGCGACGCAGAGTTCATCCATATGTGTGAGGACGAGCCCGGCCCGGGAGGGCCGGACGCGCGGGCTTACAGTGGAGGCGAGAACCAGGGCATCAGTGCGGATGCGCCGGAACAACCACCGGAAGACGCGCCGGAAGACGCGCCGGAAAGAGGAGCGGTCGCGGTGAGCGAGCTGCGCTTTGTCCATCTCGGTTTCGGGACGGAAGCCGTGGAGTACCACGCGGGATGGCAGGAGCAACGGCGGGTGCACACGGCCCGGTTCGCGGACGAGATCCCGGACACGTGCCTCCTCCTCGAACACCAGCCCGTGTACACGGCCGGGCGGCGTACCGAGGACAGTGAACGTCCGCTCGACGGCACCCCCGTCATCGACGTGGACCGGGGCGGGAAGATCACCTGGCACGGCCCCGGCCAGCTCGTCGGGTACCCCATCCTGAAGCTGCCGCGGCCGGTGGACGTCATCGCCCACGTGCGGCGTCTGGAGGAGGCCGTCATCAGGACGTGCGCCGACTTCGGCCTCGCCACCACGCGGGTCGAGGGGCGCAGCGGCGTGTGGGTCCTCGGCGAATCGGTGGACGACGACCGGTCCGGCGGCGCGGTGGCCGCGGCGCTCGGCGGCCTGTCCCTCGACTTCGACCCCCGGCTGCACGACGAGGAGTTCGACCCGCGGCTGAACGGCCCCGAGTACGCCCCGTCGAACGCGGGACAGCGCGGTGAGGACCGCAAGCTGTGCGCGATCGGCATCCGTGTCGCCAAGGGCGTCACCATGCACGGCTTCGCCCTGAACTGCGACCCGGACAACACCTCGTTCGACCGCATCGTGCCGTGCGGCATCCGGGACGCGGGTGTGACGTCGCTCTCGCAGGAGCTCGGCCGCGACGTCACGGTGCGCGAGGTGCTGCCCGTCATGGAGGAACACCTGCGGGAGGTCGTCGAGTCCGCCGTACCGCTGCCCCGCGCGGTCTGATCCGCCGCTCCCCCTCCGACCGTCCGGCTCACAGCCCGGCGGGCGTGCGGAGCCCCAGAAGCACAGGCGTACGCTGGTGTTCGCCGAAGAATCGAAAGTGGTAGGGAGCCGGACGTGTCCGCTGTCGCACCCGACGGCCGCAAGATGCTGCGCCTCGAAGTGAGGAACAGCCAGACCCCCATCGAGCGCAAGCCCGAATGGATCAAGACGCGCGCCAGGATGGGCCCCGAGTACAAGGAGCTCCACGGCCTCGTGAAGCGGGAGGGCCTCCACACGGTCTGCCAGGAGGCGGGCTGTCCCAACATCTTCGAGTGCTGGGAGGACCGGGAGGCCACCTTCCTGATCGGCGGCGAGCAGTGCACCCGGCGCTGCGACTTCTGCCAGATCGACACCGGCCGCCCGGCCGACCTCGACCGGGACGAGCCGCGCCGCGTCGCCGAGTCGGTGCGGCGGATGGAACTGAAGTACGCGACGATCACCGGGGTCGCGCGCGACGACCTGCCGGACGGCGGCGCGTGGCTGTACGCGGAGACCGTGCGGCAGATCCACGGCATGATCCCGGGCACCGGCGTCGAGCTGCTGATCCCCGACTTCAACGCGGTGCCCGAGCAGCTCGCCGAGGTCTTCGGCAGCCGTCCCGAGGTGCTCGCGCACAACGTCGAGACCGTCCCGCGGATCTTCAAGCGCATCCGTCCCGCGTTCCGCTACGAGCGGTCCCTGCGGGTGCTGACGCTGGCGCGCGAGGCGGGGCTCGTCACCAAGTCGAACCTGATCCTCGGCCTCGGCGAGACCCGTGAGGAGGTCAGCCAGGCCCTGCGCGACATGCACGCCGCCGGGTGCGAGCTGATCACGATCACCCAGTACCTGCGGCCGACGCCCCGGCACCACCCGGTGGAGCGGTGGGTGAAGCCGCACGAGTTCGTGGAGCTCCAGGAGGAGGCCGAGCAGATCGGCTACGCGGGCGTCATGTCCGGGCCGCTGGTGCGGTCCTCCTACCGCGCCGGCCGCCTGTACCGGCAGGCGGTCGAGCGGCGCGAGGGCGTTCCCGCGGCCTGACGTCGCGCGGGCGGACGGCGGCCGTGCCGCGGGGGTGCGGGGCGGCCGTCGTCCGGGCTTTCACCGGGTTTGACCCCCGGGTCATGGCGTCGTAACACCGGCAGACAACCATCGGGACATACAGTCCGACCGCCCTGGGGAGGGGTCCGGCCATGGCGAACACCGCTTCCGCGCGTCCGTCCGTACGGCGCACGCTGCGCACGCTGGAGGGGATGCTGCTGCGCGGCGGGCAGCGCACGGCTCTCGAGAACGCCCGCGCCGCCGTACTGGCCGACCGCGAGCGGGCCGCGGCCCGCGGCGAGGTCGAACGCGTGCTCGCCTCCGTCGCGGCGGGCCGCGGCGGCACCGGGCGGGCGGCCGTCCTGCCCGTACCTCGCCCCTGAGCCGCTCTTCCGGGCCACCGCGCGCGGCGGCGCGCGGGGTGCCCCGTAGACTTGCGCGCATGGCGCGGAAGGACAAGGAACAGGATTCCGAGAATCCGGGGCGGCTCAAGCAGATCGCCCTGACGTACAAGATGACCCGGCGGTCCGATCGCTGGATCGGCTGGATCATCTCCGCCGTCGGTCTGGGCACCTTCGCGGTGGTCCTGATCATCGGATTCCTGCTCGGACACCCCATCTACCTGGGCATTCTCGGTGCCCTCGTGGCCCTGCTGACGACGGCGATCGTCTTCGGGCGGCGGGCCGAGCGCGCGGCGTTCGGCCAGATGGAGGGACAGCCGGGGGCAGCGGCCGCCGTGCTCGAGAACATGAAGCGCGGCATCGCGTTCACCCCGGCGATCGCGGCCAACCGGCAGCAGGACGTCGTGCACCGCGCGGTCGGCAAGTGCGGCGTGGTCCTCGTCGGCGAGGGCAACCCGAACCGGCTCAAGACCCTGATCGCCGCCGAGCGCCGCCGGATGAACCGCGTGGTCTCGGACGTGCCGGTGCACGTCGTGCTCATCGGGCAGGGCGAGGGGCAGGTCGAGCTCAAGAAGCTGCGGACCACGATCCTGAAGTACCCGCGGGTCCTGGCGGGGCCGCGCGTCACCGAGGTGAACGACCGGCTCCGCGCGATGGGCGACCTCATGAGCAACATGCCGCTGCCCAAGGGGCCGCTCCCGAAGGGCATGCGGATGCCGAGGGGCAACAAGCCGCCCCGCAGCCGCTGACCCGCCGACGGGCGGAGAGAACGTGAACGGGCCGGTTCCCCTCGGGGGGCCGGCCCGTTCGCGTACGGCGCCGCTCGCCGGTCAGGCGCGGACCTCGACGGCGCCGGCGAGCCGGTCGTGCATGCCGCGCATGTCCCGGTCCCAGATCAGCGCGGGGACCGCGAGGCCCAGCAGCACCGTGCGGAGGGCCGCGCGGGGGAACGTGAGCCGGCCGCCGCCCACCGCGACGACGCGCAGCCCGAGGAGCCGCTTGCCCGGCGTGAACCCGAGCGTGCCGACCGTCATCAGGGACATGACCACGAAGACGGCGAGCGCCCAGTCGCTCACGGCGGCCGGGTCGCCGCGATCGGTGAGCAGACCGTATGCGATCACATTGCACAGCACCCAGTCCACGGCGATGGCGGCCAGCCGCCTGCCGAACCGGGCGACGGACCCGGGGCCCGTCTCGGGGAGACCGAGGCGTTCGCCCCGGTAGCCGAAGTCCACGCCCATGTCCTCGGCCGCCGCGCGGGGTCCGGAGAGCCAGGAGCCGATTGCCTGCCGCTTGTCCACGGCCCCACGGTAGCGCGGCGCCGCACACGGCCCGTCACCGGTATCGGCCGAGAAGTCCGGTTAACATCGGTGAAACAAGTGAGTCATGCCCGAGAAATGGCGTGTCCATAGGGTCGCAGCGGCAGGCCCGCGCACGGGCCGTACCCCGAGCTGCACATCCCCGTCCCTCCACGGCCGGGGCTAGGAGGACATCGGATGTTCCAGAACGCCGACGAGATCAACAAGTACATCGCGGACAACGACGTGAAATTCGTCGATGTCCGCTTCTGCGACCTGCCGGGCATCATGCAGCACCTGACCATCCCGGCCGAGGTGTTCGACCCGACCGCGCAGGTGATGTTCGACGGCTCGTCGATCCGCGGTTTCCAGGCCATCCACGAGTCGGACATGGCGCTGGTCCCCGACCTGACCACCGCGCGGATCGACCCGTTCCGCAAGGACTCCACGCTCAACATCAACTTCTTCATCCACGACCCGGTGACCGGCGAGGCGTACAGCCGTGACCCGCGCAACGTGGCGAAGAAGGCCGAGGCGTACCTCGCCTCCTCCGGCATCGCGGAGACGGCCTACTTCGGTCCCGAGGCCGAGTTCTACGTCTTCGACGACGTGCGCTTCGAGACCAAGTCGAACGCCGGCTACTACCACATCGACTCCATCGCGGGCGCCTGGAACACCGGCGCCATCGAGGAGGGCGGCAACCGCGGCTACAAGGTCCGCTACAAGGGCGGCTACTTCCCCGTCCCGCCCGTGGACCACTTCGCCGACCTGCGCGCCGAGATCACCCTGGAGCTGATCAAGGCCGGCCTCAAGGTCGAGCGCCAGCACCACGAGGTGGGCACCGCCGGCCAGGCCGAGATCAACTACGAGTTCAACACGCTGCTGGCCGCCGCCGACGACCTGATGCTGTACAAGTACATCGTCAAGAACGTGGCCTGGCGCAACGGCAAGACCGCCACCTTCATGCCGAAGCCGATCTTCGGCGACAACGGCTCCGGCATGCACGTCCACCAGTCGCTGTGGGCGGGCGGCAGCCCCCTCTTCTACGACGAGCAGGGCTACGCGGGCCTGTCCGACATGGCGCGCTACTACATCGGCGGCATCCTGAAGCACGCCCCGTCGCTGCTGGCGTTCACCAACCCCACGGTGAACTCGTACCACCGCCTGGTCCCCGGCTTCGAGGCCCCGGTCAACCTGGTCTACTCGCAGCGCAACCGCTCGGCCGCCATGCGTATCCCGATCACGGGCTCGAACCCGAAGGCGAAGCGCGTCGAGTTCCGCGCCCCGGACCCGTCGTCCAACCCGTACCTGGCGTTCTCCGCGCTGCTGCTCGCGGGCCTCGACGGCATCAAGAACAAGATCGAGCCGGCGGAGCCGATCGACAAGGACCTCTACGAGCTGGCCCCCGAGGAGCACGCCGAGCTTCCGCAGGTCCCGACGTCCCTCCCCGCGGTCCTCGAGGCCCTGGAGGCGGACAACGAGTACCTGCAGGCCGGCGGCGTCTTCACGGCCGACCTGATCGAGACGTGGATCGACTTCAAGCGGGAGAAGGAGATCGCCCCGATGCAGCTCCGCCCCCACCCGCACGAGTTCGAGCTCTACTTCGACATCTAAATCAGGGGTTCCGGCTACCTGCGTGGGTGTCCGGGAAACCGCCGTTGAGGGCCGCCGTCCTGGGACAGGGCGGCGGCCCTCAACATCTTTGGGCTCGGTCGGCAGCGGGCCTCGGACAGGAGATGATCCGCAAGATCTCTTCCAGCCCCCGGGCGACCGGGCCGCTGCCACGGGGAGCATCGGTGGTCGAGGCTCCCCGGCAGAAAGCGGGAGTAACCACGCTGGCTGTTATTCGCCGCCCGCGATCAGCTCCCACCACGCGAGCCCCAGCCGCGTGGACGGCCTGCGGTGTTTACCTCCCGGCCGCGACCGCAGCACACGAGGGCGGTTCCACTCCGGCGGTGCGTACAGGGGGACGTCACGCCCGTCGTCATCGATGGGCAGGTGCCCGGCTGCGTGAGTGTAGTCCTCCACCGCCGCACCGAGCGCTTCCAGACACGGACCGCACGCGTACAACGGCGCGTGCGCCACCGGCCGCTCTGTCGAGATCGTCCCAACCCGCAGAATCAACGTCTGCCGGTAGCCGCACCAGAATTAGCACGGCCCGATCACCCACGAGTGCTCATCCGACACGGCCGGCGCCGCACTGCTCGGCACCCAACTCACTCCCCGTCCTCCGCTCTGGCCAGTGCCCGCACGATCCACAAAAAGATCGCAAACAGCGCCAGAAACACACCCGCCACCACCAGCGCCACGCTCCCGAGCGTGTGACCCACCCGCACAATCAGGTCCATCACACCTCCGCCCAATCGCTCTCGGCGCGGCGCTCCTCGGGGCAGACGGACACCTCCGCCCACACGACCTTCCCCGGGCGCCCGTTCGCGGGGTAGCAGCCCCATCGTCGGCTCATCGCGGCGACGAGGAAGACTCCTCGCCCTCCGCTGGCCTCGACACCGACCTCCTGAAGAACGGGCGGCCGAGCATCTCGATCCCAGACCGACAACCGGATGGTGTCGTTGTCGGAATCCAGCATGATCTCGAAGGTCCCGGCCGCGTGCTGGTCGGCCTCGGAGGAACGCTGCTGTTCCCTCCTATTCGGGTGCCGGACGGCGTTGGTCGCCAGCTCGGACACCAGAAGCTTGACGGTCTCGACGCTGTCTGGGGGCACACCCCAGCGGGCGAGAACGTTGGTGATGTGGAGCCTGGCCAGCCCGACGGCATCCGGGGTGTCGGCCAGCAGGAGCCTGGTTCGCGGGGGTGGTGCCTGGGACACGGTGTGCCTCCCGAGTGGGCGAGAAGCGCGGAGCACGGCCGCCGCCTTTCGCTCGATGCATGTTGGACTGCCCGAACCCGGCTCCGCGGCCTGGGTTGCGGCAGGCTCGAAGCCGGAGACGTGCTGTGCCCGAGCAAGAGACACCGAGGCCGGCTGATCGCCGGCTGCGCGTCTGTCCCGAATCGGGCACGACCACAAGAGAACCGCTGCGACGAGCGAAGAAGAAGGACACAGGGAGGATGGCTTGAAACACGTCAGATGGCACGGCGGGCCGGAGGTTGTACGCACGACAGGCAACACGGAGCGGGCAAGGCGCTCGTCCCCTGATGCAGGCAGATTCACGGGCCGACGCTTCGTGGTGACGGGTGGTTCCAGAGGCTTGGGCGGGGAAGTGGTCCGCCTGCTACTGGCCGAAGGAGCCCGGGTCGCCGCCTGCGCGCGAAAGGCGGAGTCCTTGGACGGACTACGCCGATCTCTCGGTGCCGGCGATGAGCTGTTCACCCAGCCGCTGGACGTCACCGAACCGGAACGACTGGAACAGTTCGTGGTCTCGGCTGCTGCCTCGTTCGGCGGCCTTGACGGTGCCGTCGCCTGCGCGGGAGGTGCCCGGGGCCGAGGTATCACCGAAGCTACTCCCGAGGACTGGGCGGTTACCTGGGCCCTGAACGTCGGCCACTTCGCCCGACTCGCCGCATCCGTCACCCCTCACCTCCGGGCTTCCGGGGGCGGGTCGGTCGTGGTCGTGTCATCGATCTCCGGCTGGAAGCCCGGGCCGCAGGCCCAGTACGGGGCAAGCAAGGCCGCACAGCTCCACATGGTGTCCTCACTGGCACGTGAGCTGGGCCCGCACGGCATCCGTGTGAACGCCGTCTCCCCTGGGTCCATGATGATCCCGGGGAAGCGATGGGACCGAATGCGGCAGGAGGATCCCGTCGCCTACGAGCGATTCACTGCGGAGTTCCCGGGGCGTGAGCTGGTGCGTCCCGAGGAGGTTGCGGACGTGATCGCCTTCTTGCTCTCCCACCAGGCCCGCGCTGTCACGGGAGTCAACCTTCCCGTGGACCGAGGACAGAACGCACCGACTGCGCAGGGCTACTGAAATTCGGTTCAGGCGGCGGACATACCGAGCACCGGGCGGGCCTTGCGCTCGAACTCGCGGACGATCGTCTCGTGGCGACGTGGGGTGAGACGGGCTCGGAAGTCGCGCAGAGCCTGCACGGACCGTTCGCTGTGGACTCCACCGAGCAGGTCCAGTGCACCACTGGCCGTGCCCACCGCTTCATCCAGGCGATCCTGCTGAAGGAGTGCGGTCGCCAGCACCGAGCTGCTGATCGCCTGCCGCCGACGCCGGTCCGCGTTGGCCTGGACCGAGGCTGCCGCGAGCCGTTCGGCCTCCGTCGCCTCGCCGAGATCACGGTGGACGAGAGCGGCCTCGGCCTCCAGGTAGTGGTGATCGAGGAAGCGGACCCAGGGGGACTCCTCGGCAGGGCCGCGACTCCGCTCCATGGCGGCTCCGGCAGCAGCGAGCGAGGCTGTTGCCTGTCGGGAGTCGCCCAGCATGGCGTGTCCACGGGCAGCCATGGCGTGAAGACGCATGAGCCCGAGGGGACTGCCCGAAGACTTGGCGGTCACGATACCGGCGCGGGCCAGGGCGACGCCTTCCCGGGGACTGCCGAGGCTGGTCGCGAGGTGGGACATGCCCGCGAGGATCTGTCCGCCGAGGACCTGGTCACCGCCCTCGGCGCACAGACGAAGTGCTTGGATCATGTATCGCTCGGCAAGGCCGTAATCAGCCGTGTCGTACGAGCACCAGCCCGCCATGGCGGCCAACTTCGCGGCGTAGACGTAGAGGGTGCGCCGCTGGTTCGCGGGAAGACCACGTTGCTGGAGCATGGGGGTGAGCTGGGTACTGAGATAGCCGACGATGCTGGGACGAACGTTCCCGCCGCCAAAGCGGTTGTCCATCAGGTCGAACATATCGATCATGGCTCCGACCTGCTCGACGGGTCCGCCTCCTGCCACAGCGGCAAGGTGAGGAGCCTGCTCGTCTTCGAGGAGCCACAGAAGCCACTGCCTTTGCGGGTCCGTGAGAGCGCTCGCGACGAACGGGACAGCCCCGAGCAGGCTGCGTCGCGAGATGTCCGTGGAGCCCAGCTCCGCGAGTGTGTGCAGTGTTTCGCCCACGTCTTCACGGTACGACAGTGCACGGGCAACCACGGACCGCTGGGCCTGCTGCGGAAACCCGAGGTCGGTGGGAGAAACGGGCCGGCCCAAGAAGCTGCTGATCGCCTCGGCGATGAACTGGGGGGACTTGCCCTTGGGGGTCATCCCCTGGACCCAGCGGGTGATCGACGCCTTGTCGTAGCGCGTGATCTCGCCCTGGAGGGCGCCCAACTCGTTGACTCGCCGAGCCAAGGCCGCGTTCGAGCAACCCGCTTCCTTGATACGGGCCATGAGGGCCGTATTGCCCCCGCTTGCCCTCGTCGTATCACCGCCCATGAGTAGATGATGCCCTGTCAATCACTCTGTGTCTCAGTGTCGAACACTCAGGGATGACAGACCAACCTCCGTGCAACCGAACAACCCCTTCACCCCCTCCTCCCGTGCCCGGTGAGTGATGAGACTGGGAGCGCTGCGGGCTGTCGGCCGCCCGGCGTACATCCCGCTGGAGCACACCGACGCCCCGGCTCCGAAGGGAGAGACATGCGGCCCGTAGTCATCCTGGACTGCTTCACCGTCGAGCCCAGCGGTCTCGGCGTACCGCCCTATCTGTCGACTTACGTGCGCGCCGCCTGGTCCGCACTGCGCCGAACCCGCCCCGAGGCTGACGTCCGGTACTTGACCATCGATGACGTGAGATGGTGTCTGGCAGGAGGGAAACCGGCCGTCGAGCCGCCCCAGAGCGACCCGCTCACATACTCGACCACCGTCAACCGGAACAACGCCGTTCAGTTTCTGCGCGACGCCGAGATCGTCGTTGTGGTAGCAGGCGACGCGGTCCCGTCGACTCACCTCCACGCAGTGAACGGGTCGTTGCCGGAGATTGCCCGAGCACTCGCCTGCGCCCGAGGGCACCGCTTCCTGCTGGGCCCGCTGTCCACGTATGCCACCGCGGCGTCTGCTGAGTACGCCGGGCTGTTCGACGCCATCCACACCCATACCGTGACGTCGGGCGATCTCCTCCTAGGGAGTCGCCGGCCGGCGGACTACCGGCAGATGCGGCGCGACCGCGACTCGTTCACGGGCCTGATCGAGCAGATGCCCTGGCGGCCGATCGCCGAACTGGAGCTGTACCGGGGCTGCACGCGCCGGAAGTTCTGCGATTTCTGCAATGAACCGGCCAAGTCTCCGCTAGTTGCCTTCCGCGAGGTGGACGACGTCGTGACCGAGGTGGAGCAGCTCTACGCCAGCGGAGTCCGCAACTTCCGACTTGGCCAGCAGACCTGCTTCTTCTCCTACCGCAACCGGGACGAGGAGGCGATTCGTGCCCTGCTGGACGGTATCCGCCAACGGTGCCCGGAGCTGGAAGTCCTGCACATCGACAACGCGGACCCCCTCGCCGTGGCCTCACCCGTCGGTCGGCGCATCGCCAAGCTGGTCGCTACCTACTGCACCGAGGGCAACTGCGCGCCCATGGGCATCGAGTCGTTCGACCCCGTCGTCATCCAGCGGAACACCTTGACGTGCACGCCCGAGGTCCTCATGCGGGCGGTCGAGAACGTCAACGAGGCCGGGGCCACTCGTGGTCCCGGGGGGTTGCCGACACTTCTGCCCGGCCTCAACTTGATCTACGGCCTGCCCGGGGAGACCCACCGGACCCATGCGGCCAACCTCCAGGGTCTGTCAGCGATCCTCGACGCCGGTCTGCTGTGCCACCGCACCAACGTCCGTCTGGCACGGGCCTTCCCCGGGACGCCGCTGGCCGCCCTCGGCGAGCGGAAACCGCTGCCCTCCGCCGAACACTTCGTCACCTGGAAGGCGGACATCGACCACACCTGGGACCAGCCGATGAAGGAACGGGTGTATCCCACGGGCCTGCGGGTGCCGGGCCTGCACTCCTACTTCATCGGGCAGGGCGGGACTTGGTGGCGACGACTCGGCTCGTACTCCATCCAGGTCGTGGAACAGGATGCGGCCGTTCCACTCGGAACCACGGCCGACCTCATGGTCACCGGACATGCCCCACGGATGATCTACGGAGAGCGCCTTGCACCAACTGCCTGACGGATCGCTCGCAACCCTGGCGGCGCTTGACGCGGCTGCCCACCGGATCGTGCGGATCGGGCTGCTGCTCCCCTGGGCGAATGTGGCGGTCGAGACCGAGCTGCCGCGCCTCGGCTTGCGCAACACGGTCTTCCACCACACCCGGCTGGTCCCAGCCTCTGGAACGACTGCCATCGATACATCGTTCTGGCACGGGCTACGGGCGGCCTCGGCGGAAGCACTGGGCTCGCTGTCCCAGGTCGAGCTGGACGCGGTTCTCCTCGCGTGTACATCGGCCGGGTTCACTGGCGGACCGCACCTGCCCGCAGGCGTCACCACGGCGTTCGACGCGGTGCTCGCTGCGCTGGCCGCTGCGGATGTGACGCAGGTGGTGCTCGGCACGCCTTATCCAATCGACGTCACAGAGGCCGAGGCCAGCGCGCTCGCGGAGACCGGTATCGAGGTCCTGGGACACGCGAGCCTCGGTCAGGACGACGGGTATTCGCGGATCACCACCGACAGGGTCCTGGCACTGGTGGAGGAGCTTCCGCAGCGCGCGGTCGACGCGGCGCAGGCTGTGGTGCTGTCCTGTACCGGGTGGCACACCCTTGCGGCGGTGACCGAGCTGGAACAGCGGCTCCGGACACCCGTCTTCTCCTCGAACCTCGCCATGGCCCTCCTCGCCGCCCGCCTCAGTTCAGGAGTCCCGGCATGACCACTGTCCGCCGCTCGGCGGTGAAGCCGCTGGAGATCCGACGGGTGCACCGGCTCGTTGCCCGAGCCGCCGCACTGCCGGATGTCCGGGCCGAAGTCGAGGCCAACCACGACAACAACCGGTGGTGGCCCATGACGATCACTGACCCGCGCGTGCGGATGCTCGCCGCCGGCTGGTCCACCCGGGTCTCCTACCGCATGGTCGGCACCTATGCGAAGGTCATTCGGGCAGCGGACGCCCTGGGCTTCGACGCGCTGGTGGCTGCGACCGAGGTCGAACTCGCCGAGCTGGTTCGCCCTCTCGGTCTGGCCCGGACGAGGATCGACTACCTGCGCTCGCTCGCCGAGCTGCTGCGAGGCTGGAGCAAGGAGGGCGTTGATCCGTTGTCGGCGTCGGCCGACAACGACGAGCTGATCGGCGACTTCACACAGCGCGTGCACGGGGCGTCGTACAAGGTGGCCCAGTGCGCGATCCTCACCGCTCGCGGATATCACTGCGGAATCATCCCTGTGGACTCCGGCATGGTCAGCAAACTCGCGCCCGCTCTGGGGATCGACCTGCCGCCCGGAGCGGTGGCCCACGAACGGATGCGTCACGTCCTGGAAGCCGCTGTCCACGCGCGGGCACGCGATTTCCGCGCCCTGGCCGCCGAGCACGACCACCAGGTCACCATCCCGGAGGGTGCAGAGCCGACCTGGTGGGTGCACCTCACCCTGATCTACTTCAAGCGGCTGTACCTGAACGGCCCCTCGCCGAAGCTTTGCGCCCACAGGCCGCTGTGCGTCAGAGCCGTCGGCTGCGCCCACCGCGGCCGGGCTGCCCATACGAGGGGCCGAGGGTGACGCGCCTCGACGTGTTGGGCAACGTCAGCCGGGACGTGACCCGCTACCCGAACCACCGTGGAGGTGCTCGTATCGGCGGAGCCGCACTGTTCGTGGCGCTCGCGGCGGCCAGGGCTGGCCGCCACGCCGCACCGGTCTGCGTCCTGGGCCAGGATTTGGCCCACGTACCACAGGCGCCGGGGCTGGGCGGCATCGACTGGTCGGCGTGCAGTAAGGCCGAAGGGCCGTCCACCCGCTTCGACCTGCGGTACAACCTCCAGGGCGAACTCATCAATGTCCGTGCCGCCTACGGCGTCGCCGAACGACTGACCGACCACGTTCTAGCGCACATCGAGCGGTACCCGGACGGCGAGTACCACGTCTGCTGCCGCCACCCTCTTGATGCGGCAGCCGTCCTCAGCCGACTCACGCACCACAGGGCCACCTTCAGCATCGACTTCTTTCTGACCAGTGCAGAGACCATGATCCGGACCGCCGCCCCCTGGCTCAACCAGGCAAGCGCACTGTTCGTCAACGCCGCTGAACACCGGCTCCTTCAGTCCCTCGCCGATACGACGGCTCTGCCGGAAGTCGTAGTGACCGACGGGCCTCGCCCGGCCCGGGTGTGGTCCTTCGGCCGAGAGGCCGCCTCGGTGTTGCCTCCTTCCCAGCCACCACGAGAGGTGTCGGGCGCCGGTGACACCCTGGCCGGCGCCTTCCTAGCGCACCGGTCCCGGGGCGCTACACCCACCCAGGCTCTGGCCGAAGCGACGGAAGCAGCGGCCCACTTCGTGGCGGCTCCGCCCCTTCCTGTCCCGGCGCGACCCCGTGCTTGATCACCGATTCGGAGGGCTCCTTCCGGTGTCCATCTACGTAGCCCATCGGCTCTTCGCCGCTCACGACCGCGCCCTCGCTGCCGCGCTCGCCGAGCGGCTTGCCAAAAAGGTCGGCTCCGAGCGGGTCTTCCTGCCCTTCTGCGACACCGACGAGGAGGAGCTGGTCGCCGAGGTCAAGGGCCGTCGCCTGTTCGAGCTGGACCGGGAACGCCTCGGCCGCCTCGACGCGATGATCGCGATCCTCCACGGACCGAGCCTCGACGACGGAGTCTGCATGGAAATCGGCTACGCCGCCGCTATCGGCGTCCCTGTGCTCCTGTTCACAACCGACTTCCAGACCTACTCCCTCACCAAGAACGGCGCTCCCCTCGACTTCCCGGACCCGCTCATCCAGGCCGTAGCCAGGCATACCATCCGGATACCTCACCTCGGACCGCCGTCCTCCTCGCCTCAGAAAGGTGCGACCCACTACGCCGCCTTCGGTGCCCGGAACCTGTCTCAGATCGACACCGCGCTCGACACGGCGGTCGACGCCGTACTGGAGCTGCCGTCTCCTTGCCCCCAGCCGACGCCCCGCCGCAGGGACGGACTCGTCTACGTCGAGGGGTCCCCCTACGCGGCGTGGGGCCACGATCGCCTCGCCCGCCTGTGTCTGGGGGCGGGGCATCGCCTCGCGCTGCCCCGCCGATTCGCTGTCGCCGACCCGATCGCTGAAGCCATCGGTGACTTCACCACAGCGTGCGATGCGCCGCGCTTCCTGGCGGACGTCTCCGGACCTGAGACCCCGCCGGGTACCGCTCTTCTGATCGGTGCCGCTCTCGCCTCCGGCGTGCGGATCGCCGCGTTCCATCCGCGCCCGACATACACCCACGCTTCCGGCCGCGAACCGAACCAGCGCAATCTCATGATCCAGTACGCCGTCCACGCTTACCTCGCCGACTTGGAAGCGGTACGGGCATGGCTGACGCTGTGAACCTCGAAGAGATGGCCACCACCCACGACACACTCGTCCTCGAAGGTCCCGACGGGGTAGGGAAGAGCACACTCGCGGAGCGGTTCGCAGTGCAGCACGGCTTCCGGGTGATCCACTCTCCCAGGACGCCGGACCATCTCGACCTGGCCACCCGGTACCGCGAGATCCTCAGCGGTGCCGGCCGCATCCTCTTCGATCGCTGCTTCATCAGTGAGCTGGTCTACGGCCCCCTGCACCGCGGCAGGTCACGCATCACCTGGAGCGAGGCGCTCGACCTGGCGGAGAGTGTGATCAATCGCAAGGGTCTGTTCGTCCATCTGACCGCGCCCCCGCCCGTTATTCATCAGCGGCTCCTCGACCGCGATGGGGAGTCCGTCGGCCTTGGGGAAGTCGCCGCGCTTGTCACCGGCTATCAGCGAGTCTTCACCACTCTCGCGGACTACACCAAGGTGCTCACCTTCGGCACAACGACTCTCGAACTCCCGCCTGCCGGGTAGACACGGCGGGGAGCGGCACGCCGGACCCGCAGCTAACGCTAGGCTGCGGCGTCCCCCGCTGTATCGCTTCGGAGAAGTCGTGGACATCTCATCCGCCCAGAAGCTCGCCTGGGAGAACAAACTCTCCAAGGGTTTCAACACCACCGACACCCCGCTGGAGTTCGGACTCCTCACAGCCGAGGTCGGCGAAGCCTTCACCGCCTGGCGCAAAGGGCTTCCCGACCTGGGCGAAGAACTGGCCGACATCTTCCTCTACCTGACCGCCCTGGCGGAGATGAACGGACTGGACCTCGACTCAGAAGTCACCCGGAAGATCGAGAAGAACACACGACGCACGTACGAGCGGAACGAACACGGAGCGCTGATCAGGACGAGCACCGACTGACCCCCGCCTGCGGCCCGCCGACCTCGCGCTGGTCGGGCGGGGCAGCGGTGTCTCGTCCTTCTCCCCCGGGACAGTTCGCTACGCGAAGGCCGCGGAGAAGGGTTCGTCCTGCTCGACGGCGTCGCGCAGGACAGCCGCGATCTCCGGGGGCAGGAGGTTGGCGGCGTCGATCGCCTCCGTGGTGAGAGGGATCTCCTGGAGGATGTACTCGCCCCGGCCCTCCTGGCTGAACTCCGGGCCACAGCGGTCCTCGAAGCTCCACCGTTCGATGGTGGCCAGGTAGAAGTCCTGCCGCTCGTCACCGGTGACGAGAGTGTGGAGGAGACTCACGATCCGGGGCTCGCCGGCGATCTCCTCACGGACCTCGCGGAGCAGGGCATCCTCGGGACCGGCGTCGGCCGGCTCGACCTTGCCGCCGACGATCACCGAGTACGGGGCGACTCCCGGGCGAATGCGCCGCATCACCAGCATGGTGTCGTTCGGGGTGAGGAGGACGGCTCGGACACGGTGCTGCATGGTGTTCTGCTTCCCGTTCGGTGGTGAGGGATCGGATCAGTGGAGGAGCCGGCCTCCATAGACATGCAACGACCGACCGGTGGCGGAGGACGCGCTCTGGTAGTGCGCGATGGGGGCGGCCCTTGTCGGTGGGTGGGGGGTAGAGTGTCGGAGTTGATCAAGTGAGCCTCCCGTGCGTCCTGTTGGGTGCCGGGAGGCTTTCGTGTGTCAGGAGTTTCTCTTCGTCGGAGCGAAGGTCGGGGCATGCGGCGGATCGAGGTTCGGGTGGCCGGGAGTACGGATCGTCCGGTGGTGGAGCGGTTGTGGCTCCTGTTCCGGCATGACATGTCGGAGTTCACCGGAGAACTGCCCGGGGTCGGTGGTGAGTTCCGGCGGGAGCGGCTCGATGCCGTGCTCCGTGGGGAGCCGGGGTGGGTCGCGTTCCTCGTGCTGAGCGGCGGGCTGCCCGTCGGGTTCGCCTTCGTACGGGGGGCCGATGGGCCGGTGCGCGTGATGAACAGTTTCTTCGTCGTGCGCGGCGCACGGCGGGACGGGGTCGGGCTGCGGGCCGTCCGGGAGGTCGTCGGCCGCTTTCCCGGGGCCTGGGAGGTGGCGTTCCAGAAGGAGAACGCGGGGGCCGCCGCGTTCTGGCGTCGCGTGGCGGCGGACATCTGCGGTGGTGGCGGGTGGCGGGAGGAGCGGCGCCCGGTGCCCGGGCGCCCCGGACTGCCGCCCGACAACTGGATCTCCCTCAGCGCCGGGGCGTGAGGGCCGCGCGTGAAAAAGGTGCGGGACCGCGTTCCGGCCGGAAGGCCGGGGTGCGGTCCCGCATCGTGGGGGTGAGTCGGGCGCTCACCGGTGTGACGCCGAGGTGCCGTGATGCGTGTGCGTGTGCGTCCCGGCTTCGGCCCTCTTGTGGGCGTTGCGGCGCGCCTTCAGGGCCGCCGCCGCGCTCACCAGGCCGAGGAGGGCGATCAGTCCTCCGACGATGGCGTTGTTGATGATGATCCCGGCATCCGGGTCGGCACCCACGATCCACGGTGCGACGATCAGCCAGAGGCCCATGATGATGATCGCGTGGCTCAGGCCGTACATGCGCTCCGGCGCGCGGCTCAGGCCCAGGGCCAGGACGGCGACGGCCAGACCCACTATCAGGTTGTTGTTTGCCAGGTCCGGGTGGTCGCCAGGGCCGCTGAAGTGCAGCACCAGGGGCGAGATCGCGGCGTACAGACCGGCCAGGAACACCGGACCGTCGACGAGCACGACATCGCGGCCGCCCATCACACGGGAGTAGCGCTCGCGCATCTCCATCTCGTCGGGGTGTCCTGCCAGGTCGCCCCTGTGGCGGTGTGAGACGTCGGTCATACGGCTGAGCCTCCTTCGATCTGCCAATGGACTCTTCCAGTATGCGACGAATGCCCCATTTGGGTAATTCGAGGGCCGTCCAGGACGTCAAGGGAAGGCAAAAGATGACACCGCGCCTGGTCAGAGCGCTGTAATGTTGATTACATGATTACGGATAGAGCGCGGCAGGAAGTGCGCGGCTGGATCATCGGGCGCCTGCCGCAGACGTGGTTCACCGAGCTGGTCGAGGTGAGCACGGACCGCGAGGAGATCACGGTCATCGGGCGGCTCCCCGAGCCGGACCTCGGGCCCGAGCCGGGCGCGGTGGAGCGTCAGGCGGCGTGCGAGGGGCGGATCACGGAGTTCCGCGAGCGCACCCGGGGGGCGCGGGTCGAGGTGGCGCGGGAGGCCAACCTCCGCTTCGGCCGGCAGGTGTCGTGGGGGGCGGTCTGCGGGACCGAGAAGTCGTTGTTCACCCATGTGTCGGCGCCGGTGATGACGCGGCTGCGGCAGCCGGAGCGGATGGTCCTCGACACGCTGATCGCGGCGGGCGTGGCCCGCAGCCGCAGCGAGGCGCTGTCGTGGTGCGTCCGCCTGGTCGAACAGAATGTGGACGGCTGGCTCGGCGATCTGCGCGGTTCCCTCGCAGCCGTGGAGAAGGTGCGCGAACAGGGTCCCGACCCCGACCGTGACACCGTGACGCTCACCGCCAGGCCGCAGGACGCGGCGGAGCCCGAGGCCCACTGAGCGGACGCCGAGGGGAGGGACGCTACGCACATCGCCGTAACGGGGCAGGTCCCGGCGGGGGGTTCGCCCGGCACGGGAGGGCGACGAGAGGGGCGGAAGCCGACATACGCTACCGTACGGTTTAACGGTACGTTACGGTAACCGCATGCCACAACAGCGGGGCCCGCGCAGCCGCCTCACCGCCGCGGACTGGGCCGACGCGGCGCTCGCCGCCATGCGCGAGGGAGGCGGACTGGCGTCGATCGCCATCGAGCCCCTCGCCACGCGACTCGGCGCCACCAAGGGCAGCTTCTACTGGCACTTCGCCAACCGCGACGCGCTCATCGAGGCCGCGCTGCGCCGCTGGGAGGAGCAACGCCTCGCCGAGATCAGCGAGACGGCGAAGGCCGGCGCGCCCGCCGCCGAGCGGGTGCGGGAGTTGTTCTCCCGTGTCACCGGCCACGAGGACTGCACCGAACTGGCGCTCCTCGCGCACGGCGGCCACCCCCTCGTCGGCCCCGCCCTCCGCCGCGTCACGGAGCGGCGACTCGACTGTCTCACCGACGTGTTCGGGGAACTCGGCCTCACGGCGACCGAGGCGCGGCGCCGAGCGCTCCAGGCGTACTGCGGGCTCCTCGGGCTCGTGCAGCTCCGGCACGCCGTGCCGGACGTCCTGCGGTGGGGCGGCGACGAGCGGGAGTACCTCGACTCCGTCATGCGCTCGCTGGCCCAGAGCTGATCCGCCTCCGCCCCGGGCGCGGGGCCGCCTCCCTGCCGTCCGCGGCGGGCCCGCACCCGGGGCCGTACGTCCCCGGCCGGCCGCTCATCCGGCCGGGACCTACGACTGCCCCGCGCCGCCGCGCCCAAACCGGCCGGCGGCCCGCCGGCGGCGCGCGTGTTGGACGGGCACACCGCTGGGTACCCGCCCCTTCCCGGAACAGGGGATCCCGGACCACGGGACCGGATGCCGCACCCGATGCGAGGAGGGAAGCCATGCAGCAACGGGGCAACAACCGTCTCAGCGTGCACCGCGACGACGAGATGAAGCACGAACTCCAGGGCATGCTGCGCGGCGATCACGCCACCCGCGCCGAGGAGTGGCGCGACCCGGAGCCGACCGCGGACGACGATCCGGCGCTCGCGAACGGCCCGGTGCCGCCGCCCGGTTCGGCCGACGCCGACGAGGCCAGGGACGAGGCGTTCCGCTCGGACCTCGCCCGCCATCTGCGGCGCACCGACTTCCCGGCGGAACGCGGGACGCTGCTCGCCACGCTCACCGAGACGCACGCGCCGGACCAGTTGATCGACAGCGTCCGGCAACTGCCGGACGACGACCGCCGGTTCGCCAATGTGCAGGAGGTCACGGCGGCGCTGGGCCGCAAGCCGCGCGCCTGAGCCCGCGGGGGCGCGGCGTGCCCGTGCCGTCCGGGGGCGTGGGTGGTTCCGGCCGAGGGACGGTGTCAGGCGGGCAGGACGATGTCCCAGCCCCGGTCGAGCAGCCGGGGCAGGCAGTACGCGAGGGCGGCGACCGTCTGGGTACGGTCGCCGCCCCCGTCGTGCGCGAGGACGATCGCGCCGGGGCGTACGCCGTCGAGCAGTGCCCGCACGATGCGAGTGGTGCCGGGACGGGTCCAGTCACCGGTGTCGAGGGACCAGCCGAGGGGCTCCATGCCGAGGGCGCGGCAGTCGCGGACGGCGGTGGCGGTCCACGCGCCGTACGGGGCACGGGCCAGGCGGGGCGCCGTGCCCACAGCGTGTTCGATCAGGTCGCCGGTGCGGGCCAGTTCGTCGCGTGCGCGCCCGCGCGACAGGTCACCGAGGCGGGCGTGGCTCCAGGTGTGGTTGCCGACGAGGTGGCCGTCGCCGGCGACGGCCCGCAGGAGATCAGGCTGCCACTCGGCGTTCTCGCCGGTGACGAAGAACGTCGCGCGGACCCCGTGCGCGCGGAGCGTGTCGAGGACGGCGGGCGTGTGGGCGGGGTGCGGTCCGTCGTCGAAGGTGAGGGCGAGGCGGCGCCCGGCGGTCCCGGTGAGGGTCTCGCGGACGGGGCCGGCCGGGTCGCCCGCGCGGGCGTCGGCGGGCGGATCGGCCGAGCCGACGAGATGGCGGTTCAGGACGACGAGACCCGCCCCCGCGAGCAGTCCGGCGGCCAGGCGGCGCCCCGGGGGCCTGCCCGCCCCGCCGGGCACGGCGGGTGCGTCGGGCGGGGGCTGCGGGGAGGGCGAGGACCGGGCGAACCGCATGCGCCACTGTTCCCACGGGCGACGCACGCGGGCGCGCACCGGGGCCGCCGCGCGGGCGCACGGCACCTGTTCGGCGGAACGTATACGACCGCCGGACGGGGAGCCTCCCGCGCCCGGCCGTCAGGCGCCCGGCGCCTCCGCGGGCGGGAGAGCGGCCTCCGCCGCCGCCAGGATCTCCGTGACCCGCACGCCGAACCGCACGTCGCAGGCGTGCGGCTCGCCCGTGCGGACCGACTCCAGGAGGGCGTCGACAGCACGCAGGTAGGAGCGCACCGCGCCGCCCGGCGCACGCTCCGGGAGACGGGAGACCCCGGCGGCCCCGCGCAGCTCGGCACTGACACCGGCGGCCTGCGGCGGAACGGAGTGCGACAGCGACAGGGAACTCGACGCGCCCGTCCGGTGCCGCAGAGCGATGTGCACCGTGTCCCCAGGGCCGCGGGCCGCGACGACGCCGTCGTCCGTGCCCGTGATGTCGCCGAGCGGCGGCAGCAGCACCGACAGCGCGTGCGGGCCGACGTCCCACAGCGCGCCGCGCTCCCTGCGCCAGGGCGACGCGGTGTACGGCGAGTCCCCGCCGCCGAAGACCGGCGAGAACCAGTCGGCCCGGCCCGTGAGCCAGCCCTCGGTGGCGCTCTGCGCCGCGACCCACGCGGCGGTCTCGGGCGCGAACCGGAGCGTGAAGAACACCACCGACGCCACCCCCGCGGCGGCCGCCGCCTCCGCCACCTCGCGGGCCGCGGCCGGCGCCGTCGCGACCGGCTTGTCCAGCAGCAGGTGGCGGCCCGCGCGGGCCGCGCGGACGGCGAGCGGGGCCTGCACGTCCGGCGGCACGGCGAACGCCACCGCGTCGCAGTCGGCGAGGAGCGCGTCCACGTCCCCGTAGGGGCGGGCGCCCAGCTCCTGCGCCAGCTCCGCGGCGCGGCCGGGGTCGCGGCCCCACACGCCCGCGAGCTCCACCTCCGGGTGCTCCACGAGGCCGGGGCCATGGGTCCTGTGCGCCCAGGGGCCCGTGCCGAGCAGGCCGATCCTCATGCGGCGTACTCCTCTCCCACCGGCCGCGACGGTCAGCCGGAACGTCCGCCCACACCCTAAGGCCCGCGGCCTCCGCGCCCCGTACCGGGGGGAGCGATGGTTCACACCGCCTTAACAACCGGGCAACTGGCGGGAAACCGCAGGTCGCGAGGGTGGGCGCAACACTGTGACGCACCCGCGAAGACCTCATGGAGGGGCACGGACCGTGAGCTACAAGGCCGAGTACATCTGGATCGACGGCACGTCGCCCACCGCGAAGCTGCGGTCGAAGACGAAGATCCTCGCCGACGGCACCGAGCCCCCGACCTGGGGCTTCGACGGGTCGAGCACCAACCAGGCCGAGGGCCACGCGTCGGACTGCGTGCTGAAGCCCGTCGCCTCCTACCCGGACCCGATCCGCGGCGGCGACGACATCCTCGTGCTGTGCGAGGTCTGGACGGTCGACGACGTGCCCCACGCCTCGAACACCCGGGCGCTGCTGCGCCCGCTCGCGGAGCGGTTCGCCGGGCAGGAGCCGATCTTCGGCATCGAGCAGGAGTACACCTTCTTCAAGGGCGCGCGCCCCCTCGGCTTCCCGGAGAGCGGCGGCTTCCCCGCCCCGCAGGGCGGCTACTACTGCGGCGTCGGCGCGGACGAGATCTACGGCCGCGACGTCGTCGAGGCGCACCTGGACAACTGCCTGAAGGCCGGTCTCGGCATCTCGGGCATCAACGCCGAGGTGATGCCGGGCCAGTGGGAGTTCCAGGTCGGCCCGCTGGCGCCGCTGGAGGTCTCCGACCAGCTGTGGATCGCGCGCTGGCTGCTGTACCGCACGGCCGAGGACTTCGGCGTCTCCGCGACGCTCGACCCGAAGCCGGTCAAGGGCGACTGGAACGGCGCCGGCGCCCACACCAACTTCTCCACGAAGGCCATGCGCGAGGGCTACGACGCGATCGTCGCGGCGTGCGAGGCCCTCGGCAAGGACGGCAAGCCGCTGGAGCACGTGAAGAACTACGGCGCGGCCATCGAGGACCGCCTCACCGGCGCGCACGAGACCGCACCGTGGGACCTGTACAGCTACGGCGTGTCGAACCGCGGCGCGTCCGTCCGGATCCCGTGGCAGGTCGAGCGGGACAAGAAGGGCTACATCGAGGACCGCCGGCCCAACGCCAACTGCGACCCCTACGTCGTGACCCGTCTCCTGGTGGACACCATCTGCACCGACCTGGAGAGCGCCGGCCTCGTCTGAGGCGGCCACCGCGGCGCGGGGCACCGCGCCGCCCGACACGTCCTCCCGGTCCGCGGCCGGCAGCTCGGGAGCGGTACCGGGAGGACACCACAGGCGCCCGCCGTCCCGCGGGCGCCTGTGGTGTATCTGGGTACACCACGCCCTGACCTCCCTCCCCCCGTGACGCGTGGGATCGCCGCCGGACAGACTGGCGTCAGTGTCGGGAGACGGAAGA
This sequence comes from Streptomyces sp. RFCAC02, assembly GCF_004193175.1. NCBI lineage: Bacteria > Bacillati > Actinomycetota > Actinomycetes > Kitasatosporales > Streptomycetaceae > Streptomyces > Streptomyces sp. RFCAC02. Next base: position 1,250,792 of record NZ_SAUH01000001.1, read on the forward strand.
ACGGCGGTGCGAAGCGGATGAACGGGCAACGGGTCCGGGATGCTCTCAGGGCGACGGCACAGGGAGCACTCCTCATGGTGCTCGCGATCCCCCTGTCGGTGGTGCTGCTGGTCTTCTTCATCACCTCGCTGAGCCTGATCGCGGTGGGCATCGGGCTTTTCACGACCCCCCTGGTCGTGGACGCGATGCGGGCGCACGCCGATCTGCGGCGCGACCTGGCGCGGCGCTGGTCCGGGGTGACCATCCCGGCGGCGTACCGGCCGGAGCCGGCGGGCACGCACAGCGGCCCGGCCCGGCAGGTCGACCGGACGATGGCGCTGCTGAAGGACGAGGCGACCTGGCGGGACGCGGGCTGGCTGCTGTGCGACGCGGTCGCCGGCTTCACCATCGCGGTCCTGCCGCTCGGCCTGATCGGCTACTTCCTGTTCGGCATCGTGCTGCTGTGCGGTGTGTGGGTGCCGATCCACAGCGCCGGCGGCACGTTCTGGTACACCTTCGTGCCGATCGACTCGTGGTTCACGGCGGTCCTGGCCGCTGTGGTCGGCGTGGGGTTCCTGCTGCTCGCCCTGCGGTTCAACCCGCAGCTGATCCGGGGGCACTTCCTGATGACGGGCGCCCTGAACGGTGCCTCCGAGAAGCAGCAGCTCGCGCGGCGTGTGGCGCGCCTCCAGGAGACACGGCACGACGCCCTGGACAACTCGGCGGCCGAACTGCGGCGCATCGAGCGCGACCTGCACGACGGGGCGCAGGCCCGGCTGGTCGCCATGGGCATGAGCCTCGGCGCCGTGGAGGCGCTGATCGAGAAGGACCCGGCGCAGGCCAGGACCCTGCTGGCCCAGGCGAGGGCGAACTCGGCCGAGGCCCTCACCGAGCTGCGGGACCTCGTGCGGGGCATCCACCCGCCGGTGCTCGCGGAGCGCGGCCTCGGCGACGCGGCCCGCGCGCTGGCCCTGCGGATGCAACTCCCCGTCGAGGTGGACGTGGACCTCGACGTGCGTCTTGAGGAGGCCGTCGAGTCGGCCGCGTACTTCGCGATCAGCGAGGTGCTGACGAACGCGGCGAAGCACTCCGGCGCGGACCAGGTGTGGCTGGACATCGTCTACGACCGGTCGGTGGGCGCCCTGCGGGTCGCGATCACCGACAACGGGCGCGGCGGCGCCGACCTGATGGCCGGCTCGGGCCTGCGGGGCCTGGAGCGGCGGCTCGGCGCCTTCGACGGCCTGCTGGCGCTGAGCAGCCCGGAGGGCGGGCCGACGATGGTCACCATCGAGATCCCCGCGGCCCCGGCCGGCCCGGGCGGCCGGAGCCGCTGACCGCGGCCGGCGGCCCACGGTCGGGGCGGACGGGGGGTGTTGGCCCGCCGTTCGCCCCGACCGCACCGGGCCGTATACCGCACCGCACTCGAACTCCCGTACGCTGTCGCCGCGTTCACCTTCCGATACGAGCAAAGGCGGCGGTACATGCGCGTGCGTGCGATACGGCTGATCACCGGTTCGGCGGCCGTGACGGCGGCGACGGCCATGACGGCGGTCCTCTCCCTCCCCGCCCAGGCGGCCGACACCGACGGGCTCGGCTACGCGGCGACCACGTCCGTCGGCGTGCACAACGCCTATCTCCAGGACACCTTCCCCTACTTCGCCGACGCGCTCGACTCCGGCGCCGGCATGCTCGAACTGGACGTGTGGACCAACGCGTTCGGCAGCGGCTGGCGCGTCGCGCACAGCAACCCGTTCTGGAACGACAGCAACTGCGTCGGCGCGGACTCCGCGGCCGAGCTGCGCACCGGCACCCGCGACCAGGGCCTGGCCGGCTGCCTCGCCGACATCCGCGCCTGGCACGACGCCAACCCCGGGCACCGGCCGATCCAGCTCAAGATCGAGCTGAAGGACGGCTTCGCCGACAACCTGGGCCGGGGCCCCGACGACTTCGACGCGCTGCTGAACGAGACGCTGGGCGACGCCCTCTTCGGCCCCGGCGACCTGATCGGCGACCACGCCACGCTCGACGAGGCGGTCACGGAGGACGGCTGGCCGTCCCGCGACGCGCTGGCCGGCCGGTTCATCGTGCACCTGATCCCGGGGACCGTGGAGGAGGGCAACCCGTTCGACTCGCTGTGGACGGACGTCGAGTACGCCGGGCACCTGCGGGACGCCGCCGCGGCCGGGACCCTCGGCACGACGACCGCCTTCCCCGCCGTGCACGGCGCGGAGGCCGGCGACCCGCGCGTCGGCCGGTACGCGGACGAGACGCTGCGGCCGTGGTTCGTCGTCTTCGACGGCGACGCCTCGGCCTACGTGGCCGGCGACATCGACACCTCCTGGTACAACGACCGCAACTACCTGCTGGTCATGACGGACGCGCACGCCGTCGAACCGGCGATCTCCGCGACCACGCCGACCGAGACGGAGGCCCTGGACCGGCTGGCGCTGCTGGCCGCCGAGGGCGCGACCGTGACCAGCTCCGACTGGCACTCCCTGCCCGGCGTCCTCGCCACCGTCCTCCCGAACGGCTGACGGCGCCGGGACAGCCGCTAAGCTGACGGACATGCGAGTCCTCCTGGCCGAAGACCTGTTCCTGCTGCGGGACGGGCTCGTCCGGCTGCTGGAGGCCCATGACTTCGAGATCGCCGCGGCCGTCGACAACGGCCCGGAGCTGACCCGGGCCTTCGCCGAGCTGAAGCCGGACGTCGCCGTCGTCGACGTCCGGCTGCCGCCCTCGTTCACCGACGAGGGGCTGCAGTGCGCGCTGCAGGCCAGGCGGGAGCAGCCCGGTCTGCCCGTCCTCGTGCTGTCGCAGCACGTCGAGCAGCTGTACGCCCGGGAGCTGCTGGCCGACGGCCGTGGCGGTGTCGGATACCTGCTGAAGGACCGCGTGTTCGACGCCGACCAGTTCGTGGACGCGGTGCGGCGGGTGGCGGCCGGCGGCACCGCGATGGACCCCCAGGTGATCCAGCAGCTCCTGGCCCAGCGCACCGCCGACTCGCCCGTGAAGCGCCTGACCCCGCGCGAGCTGGAGGTCATGGAGCTGATGGCGCAGGGCCGGTCCAACGCGGCGATCGCCGAGCGCCTCGTCGTGACCGAACGGGCCGTCGCCAAGCACACGTCCAACATCTTCGCCAAGCTCGACCTGCCGCCGTCGGACGACGACAACCGGCGCGTCCTCGCCGTCCTCGCGTACCTGGAGGGCCGCTGACGGGCCGGGCGGTCGAACGGCGGACGGACGGCGGTACGGATCTGTCGTGACATCATGTACGCACCGTAACCGCCCCCACTGACAACGCCCCTGACGGAACCGTCGGCTCCCCCGCCGTAACCGCCCGGCGGGCGGCTCGTTCTGCGGGTGTGTCCCGCAGCGATGTTTCCCCTCCCGAGACCGTGGGCCGGGCGCAGGCCGAGGCCGCGTTCGCCGAGCACTACCCCCGTCTCGTGCGGCTCGCCCACCTGGTGCTGCCGCCCTCCCTCCCCGCCACCGGCGCGTCATCGCCGCCCACGCGCTCGCCCAACGGGCGCTGCCCCGCGGCAGATCCACCGAGTCGGCGCCCCTCCCCGCGCAGCGGACCGGCGACACGCCGGACGGCGGCCGGGACCCGGGCTACGCCTGCCTGCGGCTGCGTGTCCTGCGCGCCGCCCTGGCGGCCGGCCGGCCCCTCCGCGTCGGCCGGCGCGAACTGCGCTTCCAGCGCCCCTGGTTGTTCCCCCAGGTCGTCGGCCTGCGGCTGACCCCGGGCACGGGCGGCGGCGGGGCGGACGAGGCGGCCGTCGACCGGGCGCTCGCCCCGCTGAGCCCCGCGGCGCGCGCGGTGTTCGCGCTGCGCCGGCTGGACGGCCTGCCGGACCCCGCCGTGCGCGGCCTCCTGGACGCCGCCGGCGTCAGCCGCGCCTCCGTCGACGCCGCCCTGTCGGCCGTCGACGCGCTCGACCCGGTGGTCGCCGCGTCGGAGCCGGCCGACCCCTGCGCGCTGCGGGCACGCCCCGACGACCTGCCGCGCCGCCGCCGCACCGGGCGCGCCGTCCTGGCGGGCGCGGCGGTCCTCGCCGTCCTCGCGGCGACCCCCGCGTTCCTGCCCGGCGGCTGGGGCGAGGACGGCGCCGCGGCCCCGCCGTACGCGCAGAACGAGGACGCCGAGGCCGCCCTCGACCCGGGGGCGCTGCGCCGCATCCCGGACGCGGCGTGGCGGCAGTCGGCGCGGACGGACTTCTCGGTGTGGCCCACGCGCGGCGACGCCCTGGAGGACACGGCCCTGCTGCGGCGCGCCCTGGCCGTGTGGGCACGGCCGGGCGACGATGTCGTCGTCACCGCGACGCCCGGCACGCAGACCGGCCCGCCGCCCGGCCCCGCGCAACTGCTGTACGCGGGCGAGTCCGGCGGCCTGTCGGTGGTCCTGCTGTACGACGGGCTGCGCATCGTGCGCTACGCGGAGCCGGTCGGCGCCGACAGCGGCGGCGCCCTGCTGGACTTCGCACGGGTGGACGGTGCCGGTGCGGCGGCCGCGTCGGCCCTGGTGGTCAGCCGGGGCGACGGCAACACCCACTACCTGACCGCCCCCTGGGTGTCCCGCGCGGCGACCACGGACCTCGCGGCCCCCGGCTCGGGCGACACGGAGCTGTCCGTGACCGACAGCGGGCTCACCGGCGCCGTACGGACGTACGCCGGGCAGGCCGCCGAGACCGGGGAGACGCGGACCACCGGGGACCTGTGCGCCGGCTTCCCCGTGCTCTCGCTCACGCTCCAGGGCGAACCGGACCCGCACCTGCTGGCCGACCTGGGCGAACTGGTGCCCGCGCAGCTCACGTACGGGGCGCCGGACGCGCCGGTGCCGGCCGCCGCGTCGGCCGAGGCGCGGGAGCGGTGGGCGCGTACGGCGTGCCACCTCCCGCGGGTGAGCGGGTCGGGCGTCCGGTCGGTGAACCTGTGGGACTACGCCGGCCTGTCGCTGCCCGACGGCGGCGGCGAGGCGCGGTGGGCGTGCGTGCGCGCCGAGACGTGGCGCGGCCTCGGGGCGCGGTCCCTGACGGAGTTCCTGCCGCCGGCCGGGCAGCCCGGCGAGCCGGGGACCCTGACGGCGGCCGCCGAGGACGACACGGCGTGCGGCGCGCGGCGGCCCGCGGTGCTGAGCGGCGTCCTGTGGCGCTCGCCCGCCGACTCCTGGTACCTGGTCGCGGCGGGCAGCGACGAGGTGACGTCCGTGCGGTCCGAGGGCGGCGTGACCGGGGCGGCGGACGGGCGGACGCTCGTCGTGGCGGCCGAGGAGGGCGCGCAGGCGGACATCTCCGGGCGCCTCGGGGACGACGGGTCGATCGTGATGCTCGGCGGGTGACCCGCCGGCCCCCGCGCCCTCCGGGGGATGCGCTCGGGCTGGCGGCATGGACGCACTGCCGAGCGCCGTCCCCGGTGTGCACGTCCGTGTGCGGCTGAACGTCGGCGCGTGCGGGCCGTTCGCACGTGTCGTCGCCGACTTCGAACCCCCCGGTGCCGCCGGGGGGTTCGAGCTGTTCGGCGCCGTGCCCGAGCGGCTGCTTCCCGCCGGGTTCCTGCCGGCTCTGCGGGCGGGGCTCGTCGAGGGGCTCGCGGGTGTGCGGGCCGCCGTGATGGTGACGGACGGCGGCTTCCACGAGGTGGACTCCTGCCGCCCGGCGCGGCGGACTCGCTGCGCCGGACCACGTGGCCCGGCCGGCCCCGCCGGAAGAAGCGGGGCCGGCACGGCGCCTGAACCGCCACGGGCCGGTCCTGCCGTCTCACCCGGTGCTCGCCTGCCCGGCGGACGAGGCGCAGGTGCGGGCGCCGGTGTGCAGCGCGAGGGCCGTGTCCGGCGCCAGTCCGGCGGTGAACCGGCCCGAGCCGTCCACCGTCACCGTCCGGCCGCTCTGCACGTCGCAGTACGTCCCGGCGGCGAGCGACGTGTCGAACGTGCGGGACAGCGCGGTCGTCCCGTGGTTGATGGCGACGAAGCCCGCGTCGCCGCGGCCGAAGGCGATGGCGTCGCCGCCGTCGTCCCACCAGTCGGTCACGGCGCGGCCGTGCGTGGCGTTGCGGAAGCCGACCATGCTCTCGATCTCCGGCCAGGCGTGCTGGCACTTCCAGCCGTCCTCCCAGCAGGCGTCGACCCGCCCGCCGTTCGGCGGCCCGGCGTCCTTGTCGCTGAACTCGTAGCCGGAGTGCACGTCCGGGGAGCCGTAGGGCCAGGCGAGCATGAAGACGTTGGCCAGGGTGTAGTCGGCGCCGTCCTTGTAGCTCAGGGTCGAGCCGTTGCGCTCGGTGTCGTGGTTGTTGACGAAGACGGTGCTGCCGTCGCCCGGCATGTAGCCCCAGCCCTCGCCGTAGTTCTCCAGGTGGGCCAGGTCCTCGTCCAGGAACACGCGCTTGAGGTCGGTCGCGTAGCGGAACTCCTGCACGTCGCCGATGGGCAGGTACTCGTCCGGGGACACGGCCTCCCCCGCGCCGTGGATCGCCTCCTGCTTCCAGGGGGCGTCCGGGTCGTCCAGCAGGGACTTGACGGCGGCGAGATCGCCGGCCGGCATGTGCTTCACGGCGTCGACGCGGAAGCCCGCGACACCCAGGGACAGCAGGTCGTTCATGTAGGCGGCGATGCGCTGCCGGACGGAGTCGTCTTCGGTCCGCAGGTCGGCGAGGCCGACGAGTTCGCAGTCCTGGACGTCGGAGCGGTCGCCGTAGTCGCTGATGTCCCGGCGGCAGGTGTGGAAGTCGCCGTCGTCCCAGGGGGCGTCCGGGTAGTGGTACTTGGTGTAGACGGAGCCGGCCGTGCCGGTGCCGTCCCCGGACGTCATGTGGTTGATGACCGTGTCCACGATGACGCCGACTCCGGCGTCCCGGCAGGTGTCCACCATGGACGCGAACTGCTCCCGGTCGCCCAGGCGGCCGCCGACGCGGTAGCTCACGGGCTGGTAGGCGGTCCACCACTGGTCGCCCTGGATGTGCTCCTGCGGCGGTGAGACCTGGACGAAGCCGTAGCCGGCGGGGCCGAGGCGGTCGGCGCACTCGCGCGCCACGGAGTCGAAGTCCCAGCTGAACAGGACGGCGGTCACGTCCTTCCCGCCGGGCGGCGCGGCACGGGCGGCCGGTGCCGCCGTGGTCAGCGCGGTCACCGTGCCCGCGGCCATGAGGACGCACGACAGGACGGTGCTCGTGAACCGGCGGAGGGGGGATCGGGTACGGGTGGGGGTCCTGCGCATGTCGCCTCCTGCGGGAGGGGTGCGAGCCGGACTGCAAGAACTTGCACGTGAGACCGTAGATCGCCCCCGTGGGGCGGTCAAGAGGCGGCAGGCGCAACCGAAAACACCTTGTCGGAGACGTGTCGCACCCGCGCAACGACGACGCAAATCCTTGCGTCACGCGCCTCCGTCCGGTCACCGCGGGCCGGTGCTCGCCGATCCTGACGCGCCGTTCAGTCCCGACGCCCCGCCGCCTTCGCCGTGGAGCCGCGCACCACCAGCTCCGGCTGGAACACGAACTCCGTGTGCTGCACGAGCCCTCCGCCGATCTCCTCCAGCAGCGCGCTGACCGCGGCTCCCGCCATGGCCCGCACCGGCTGGCGCAGCGTCGTCAGCGGCGGGTCGGTGAACGCGAACAGGTCCGAGTCGTCGTACCCGATCACCGAGACGTCGCGGGGCACGTCGAGACCCCGCTGCCGTACCGCGCGGATCGCGCCGAGGGCCATCATGTCGCTGCCGCAGACGACGCCCGTGCAGCCCGCGTCGAGCAGCGCGACGGTCGCCGCCTGCCCGCCCTCGACGCTGAACAGCGTGTGGTGCACCGGGCCGCGCCCCGCGGTCTCCGCGCGGAAGCCCTCCACCTTCCGCTGCACCGGCACGAAGCGGTGGGGCCCCACGGCGAGCCCGATCCGCTCGTGCCCGAGCGCCCGCAGGTGCCGTACGGCGATCCGGGTGGCGGCCGCGTCGTCGGGCGAGACGAACGGCGCGCCCACCCGGGGGTTGAACCCGTTGATGAGGACGAACGGGACGCCCCGCCCGCTGAGGCGCGCGTAGCGGGCGGGGTCGGCCGTGGTGTCGGCGTGCAGGCCGGAGAGGAACACGATGCCGGTGACGCCGCGCTCCACGAGCTGGTCGACGAGCTCGTCCTCGGTGGCGCCGCCGGGTGACTGGGTGCACAGCACGGGGGTGTAGCCGTGTCCCGCGAGGGACTGCTCGATGACCTGCGCGAACGCGGGGAAGATCGGGTTGGTCAGCTCGGGTATGACGAGCCCGATCAGGCCCGCGCTGCGCTGCCGCAGGCGCAGCGGGCGTTCGTAGCCGAGCACGTCGAGCGCGGCGAGGACCCGCTGGCGGGTGGCGGCGGCGACACCGGCCCGGCCGTTGAGGACACGGCTGACCGTGGCCTCGCTGACGCGGGCCTGCCCGGCGATGTCGGCGAGCCGGGCGGTGGTCCCGGCCGCCGGGCCCGGCCGCTCGGGGCCGGACCCGGTGTCGTGTCGTGTCCCCGGTGTCACTCCTGCCACCAGACGGCGGTGTCCACCGGCAGCGGCCCGGTGCCGTCCCAGCCGTCGCTGGTCAGCAGCGCGTGCCCGCCCGCGGTGAGGACACCGGGCAGTTCGGCGGGGGCGGCACCGGTGTTGACGGCGCACACCAGCGAGACGCCGTCCGCGCCGCGCCGCCGGAACGCGAGGACGCCGGCCGGCGCGTCCAGCCACTCGACGCCGTCGCCCGCGCCGAGCGCGGCGTGCGCGCGCCGCAGGGCGAGCGCGGAGCGGTACAGCTCCAGCGTGGACGCCGGGTCGCCCGTCTGGACGGCGACGGAGTGGGCGCCCCAGCCGTCGGGCTGCGGCAGCCAGCTCCCGCCAGCGCCGAAGCCGTACGACGTGCCGTCCGCCGCCCACGGGATGGGTACGCGGCAGCCGTCCCGCAGCCCGTCCTGCCCGTCTCCCGAGCCGTCGCCGTGCGGGCCGCGCCGGAAGAACGCCGGGTCCTGGCGCGCCTCGTCGGGCAGGTCGGTGACCTCGGGCAGGCCGAGTTCCTCGCCCTGGTAGACGTACGCCGAGCCGGGCAGCGCCAGCATCAGCAGGGTCGCGGCGCGGGCGCGGGCGATGCCGCCGCCGAGGCGGGTTCGGTGGCGGACGACGTCGTGGTTGGACAGGACCCAGGTGGTGGGGGCGCCGACCGGCCGCATCGAGTCGAGGGACGCGTCGATGACCTCGCGCAGCGCGGCGGCGTCCCAGGCGGTGTTGAGGTAGTGGAAGTTGAACGCCTGGTGCAGCTCGTCGGGCCGGACGTACAGGGCGGTGCGGCCGGCGTTCGGGGTCCACGCCTCGGCGACGCCGATGCGCTGGTTCGGGTACTCGTCGAGGATGCGGCGCCAGGAGCGGTAGATCTCGTGGACGCCGTCCTGGTCGAAGAACGGCAGGACCTGCGTGCCGAGGAGCTTGAGCTGCCCGGTGTGGCCCATGTCGGGCAGGCCGGCGGCCTTGATGAGGCCGTGCGCCACGTCGATGCGGAAGCCGTCCACGCCCATGTCGAGCCAGAACCGCAGGACGGAGCGGAATTCGTCGCGGACCGCCTCGTTGTCCCAGTTGAAGTCGGGCTGTTCGGGCGCGAAGAGGTGCAGGTACCACTCGCCCGGCGTGCCGTCGGGGTCGGGGACGCGGGTCCAGGCGGGGCCGCCGAAGATGGACTCCCAGTCGTTCGGGGGGAGGTCGCCCGACGCGCCGCGGCCGGGGCGGAAGTGGTAGCGGTCGCGCAGGGGCGAGCCCGGTCCCTCGCGCAGGGCGCGCTGGAACCACTCGTGCCGGTCCGACGAGTGGTTGGGCACCAGGTCGACGATGACGCGCAGCCCGAGGCGGTGCGCCTCGCGGATGAGCGCGTCGGCGTCGTGCAGGTCGCCGAACATGGGGTCGATGGCCCGGTAGTCCGCCACGTCGTAGCCGGCGTCGGCCTGCGGCGAGGCGTAGAACGGGCTGAGCCACACGGCGTCCACGCCGAGGTCGGCCAGGTAGGGCAGCCGTTCGCGGGCGCCGGCGAGGTCGCCCATGCCGTCGCCGTCGCCGTCGGCGAATGAGCGGGGGTAGACCTGGTAGATGACAGCGTCGCGCCACCAGTCGCGGCGCTGGTCGTGGCCGGGGCCGCGGGTCGGCTGTGTGCGGTCGGCGAGGTGCTGGGTCATGTCGTCCCTGGGTGTGCTCGTTGAGGCAGCGGGCTGGTCGTGGGGGCGCCGGCCGGGATGGTGCGCGGCCCGGCCGGCGGGTGGTTCAGGCCTTGGTCGCGCCGGCGGTGAGGCCCGCCTGCAGGTGGCGCTGGGCATAGCCGAAGACCAGGGCGGCGGGTACCGCGATGAGGACCGCGGCGGCCGTCATGTAGTGCCAGTCCTGGGTGTGCTGGTTCACGAACGTCTGGAGGCCGCCGGCGAGGGTCAGGTTGTCCTCGCCGGTCATGAAGGCCGTGGCGTACGCGACCTCCGCCCACGCGGTGACGAACGTGTAGAAGCCGGTGACGGCGAGGCCCGGCCGGGCGAGCGGCATGATGAGCCGCCAGAACGTCCCGAACGGCGACAGGCCGTCCACGCGCCCCGACTCGTCGATGGAGACGGGGACGGTGTCGAAGAAGCCCTTCATCATCCACGCGCAGAACGGCACGGCGATGGTGAGGTAGGTGATGATGAGCGCCGCCGGCTGGTTGAGCAGGCCGTAGCTCGACATCAGGTTGTACAGCGGCACGATGAGGATCGCGACGGGGAACATCTGCGTGATCAGCAGGGTCCACATCAGCGGGCGCATCCCGGGGAACCGGAAGCGGCTGAGCGCGTATCCGGTGGTGGAGGAGATGAACACGCCGATCACCGTCGTCGTCAGGACGATGACGACGGAGTTGCCGAGCCAGGTGGGGAACGCGGTGTCGCCCAGGACGTGGCGGTAGTTGTCGAACGTGAAGTCCGAGACGAACGCGAGGGAGAAGGTCTCGCTCTTCGGCTTGAACGACGTCACCAGCAGCCAGAACGGCGGGAACAGCGCGATGAACGCGGCGGCCAGCAGGCCCGCGTGCAGTCCGATGGAGGCAGCGCGCCCCCGTTCCCCGCGCGGCCGCGTACGGCCCCCGCGGCGGCCGGTGCCGGCGGGCAGCGGTCCGGCGGGCCGCCCGGAGCGCGGGGACGGCACCTGGCCGCCGGGCTCGGGCGCGGGTCCCTGGCCGAGTCCCTGTGTCGTGTCGGTTGCCATCGTCACCACACCTCTCCCTGTTTGCGGAGGGCCTTGCGGTAGGCGACCGCGAACAGCACGAGGAGCAGCAGGATGAGCACGCCCCAGGCGGCGGAGTTCGCGAAGTCGCGGGGGCTGGCGACGAAGGCCAGGCGGAACGCCTCGGTCACCAGGATGTCGGTGGAGCCCGCCGGACCGCCCCTGGTCAGCAGGAAGATCACCGGGAACATGTTGAACGTCCAGACGGTGCTGAGCAGTACGACCGTCATGCTGACGGACCGGACGCCGGGCAGCGTGATGTTGGTGAAGCGCTGCCACGCGTTCGCGCCGTCCATCTCGGCGGCCTCGTACTGCTCGGCGGGGATGGACTGGAGCGCGCCGAGCATCGCGATGAGCATGAACGGCACGCCCAGCCAGACGTTGACGGCGATGACGGCGGTCTTGGCCCAGGTGGGGTCGGACAGCCAGGGGACGCCGTCGATGCCGGCGCCGTCGAGGACGCCGTTCAGGATGCCGTTGCGCTCGTTGAAGAGCATGCGCCAGGCGAAGACCGACACGAACGCGGGGATGGCCCAGGGCAGGATGAGGGCCATGCGGTAGGCGGTCCGGCCGCGGAGGGCACGGTTCAGCATGACGGCGAGCGCCAGGCCGAGGGTGAACGTGATGCCGACGCAGGCGACCGTCCACAGCACGGTCCAGCCGAGGCGGTCCCAGAAGGTGCTGTCCTGGAGGATGTCGCGGTAGTTGTCGAGCCCGACGAACTCGTAGCTCGCCTCGATGGTGTTGACGCCGATGTGGCGTTCGACGTTGCGTTCGTCGGCGTCGGTGAGGGACAGCCAGACGCCGCGGACGAGGGGCCAGCCGATGATGGCGGCGATCACGGCGACCACCGGGGCGATCATCGCCCAGGCGTACCAGTACGTGGCGAGCTTCCTGCGCAGGCGGCCGGGGGCCGCCGTGTCGCGGCGGCGCGGGCCGCGGGTGCGCTGCGCACCCGTGGCCCGGGCCGGGACCGTGCTCTGCGGGGTGACGGCGTCAGCCATGGTCCGCTCCGCTCACTGCCAGTCTTCGAGGAGGTCGCGGTACGCGTCCCCGGTGTCCCGCGCGGCCTCCTCGGGGGAGGCCGAGCCGGTCAGCATCGCCTCGATGGAGACCCGCAGCGGCTCGAACAGGGACTGGGCCTCGGGGATCCAGGGGCGTTCGTGGGCGACGTCGACGGCGGGCTTGAAGAACTGCACCATCTCGTTGGACGCGACGCTGTCCACGTCGTAGACGGAGGCGCGGGTGGGCAGGAGGCTCAGTTCGTCGGTGATGCGCTGCTGGGTGGCGGCGGAACTCATGTACTTGACGAACTCGAACGACGCGTCGGCCTCGGGGGTGCCGGCGTAGACGCCGTAGTTCCAGCCGCCGAGGGGGGACGCCTGCTGCTCGCCGCCGGCCGGGACGGCGGCGACGCCGAGGTCGTCGCCGAGGGCGGCGGTGGCGTCGGCGATGGCCCAGGGGCCGTTGATCATCATGGCGACGTCGCCGTCGGCGAAGGCAGCCATCATGTTCTCCCAGCCGTCGCTGGTGTCGGTGATGGCGGCGCCGGAGTCGATGAGCGACTGCATGCGCTCGAAGGCGGCCACGCCGGCCGCGTCGTCGACGGTGACCTGCTGCGCCCCGGCGTCCACGAGGTCGCCGCCCTCGCCGTAGAGGAACGGGAGGAACCAGTACGGGTCGTCGCCGCGCACGTAGAGGGGGGTCGTGCCCGCGTCCTCGTAGGCGTCCTTCTCGTCGACGATCTGCTGGAGCGAGGTGGGCACCTCGACGCCTGCGTCGGCGAGGAGCGCCTTGTTGTAGAACAGGGCCAGGGTGTCGGTGACCTGCGGGACGGCGTACGTCTCGCCGTCGTACTGGGTGCTCGCCCAGGCGGTGGGCAGGTAGTCGTCCTGGTTGTCGACGGCCGCGGTGCCGTCCAGCGGGTAGAGGTAGCCGAGGCTGGCGAAGTCGGCGACCCAGGCCACCTCGGTCCTCATCACGTCGGGGGCCTCGTTGGCCGCCGCCGCGTTCTTGAAGCGGTTCTGCGCGTCGTCGAAACCGACGTTGACGTACTCGACGGTGACGCCCGGGTGCTCGGTCTCGAAGTCCTCGGCGACGGCCTGGAAGACCTCGGCCTCGGTCTCGTTGGACGTGTCCCAGAAGGTGACCGTGCCGGACAGCTCGCCGCCCGCGGAACCGGTGCCCCCGCTGTCGTCGCCGCCGTCGCTGCCGCAAGCGGTTGCGGCAAGCGCCAAGGCCGCGACCACGGCCGTCGTCCCTATGCTGCGTCGCATGTGAACTCCTTCGAGCGTTTCGCCCGTTTTAGGGGGCTTCATCCACCCTATGCGCCGCGTCCCTGCGGCGCCGGACCGGGAGGAACGTAACAGCGGGCCACACGATTGGAAAGACCTTGCGGCAACTTTCTGAAAGCCGCCTCGGAGCTGAGCCGAACGGGTGACCGCGCCGGGAGCACGCCGGGGCGCGCACGCCCGCGCCACCGGCGGCCCGGCCCCCGGCCGTCCCCGGCGGCGCCGCGCGGACGCCGACGGCCCGTGGACACGGGGGGCGCTGGAAGAACTTGCAGAGCGGCGGCAAGCCCGGACGGCGCGCGCGGTGGCGCGTACCCACCCGGGCAGTGGGCAGCGTCGGCGGCGCCGGGTACAGTCCGGACCTGTGACCGCGCGGCTAGCTGACATCGCAGCACAGGCGGGGGTCAGCGAAGCGACCGTCAGCCGAGTCCTCAACGGCAGGCCCGGCGTCGCCGCCGCGACCCGCGACTCCGTGCTGACCGCTCTCGACCTCCTCGGCTACGAGCGGCCCGCCCGCCTGCGGGAACGCAGCGCGGGCCTCGTCGGGCTGATCACCCCGGAGCTGGAGAACCCGATCTTCCCGGCCTTCGCGCAAGTCATCTGCCAGGCACTCACCCGTCAGGGTTACACGCCCGTCCTCGCCACCCAGACACCCGGCGGCTCCACCGAGGACGAGCTGACCGAGATGCTGGTCGAGCGCGGCGTCTCCGGGATCATCTTCATCTCCGGGCTCCACGCCGACACCAGCGCCGACATGGAGCGCTACGAACGGCTCCGCGGGCACGGAGTGCCGTTCGTCCTCATCAACGGCTACTCCCCGAGGGTCAGCGCGCCCTTCGTCTCGCCCGACGACCGGGCGGCGATGCGGCTCGCGGTAACACACCTCGTCTCCCTGGGCCACCGGCGGATCGGGCTCGCACTCGGACCGGCCAGGTTCGTGCCCGTGCGCCGCAAGATCGAGGGATTCCTCGACGCCATGGCCGCCGAGCTCGGCCTGGCCGAGGACGCGGCCCGCGAGCTGATCGAGCACTCGCTCTACACGCTCGAGGGCGGCCAGGCGGCGGCCGGCGCCCTCCTCGCCCGCGGCTGCACGGCCGTCGTGTGCGCCAGCGACATGATGGCACTCGGTGCCATCAGAGCCGCGCGGCAGCGGGGGCTCACCGTCCCCGACGAGTGCTCCGTCATCGGCTTCGACGACTCGGCGCTCATCGCCTTCACCGACCCGCCGCTCACGACGATCCGGCAGCCCGTGCCCGCCATGGGCCAGGCCGCCGTACGCGCGCTGCTGGAGGAGATCGGCGGCACCCCGGCACCGCCCAGCGAGTTCGTGTTCATGCCCGAACTCGTCGTCCGCGGCTCCACCGCCGCGGCCCCCGCGGACGGCCGCTGAACCCCGCGTCGTCCGACACGCCGATCCCGTCCCCCGAATGGCCCTGATCCCCGCGAGGCCGACAACAGGACAGGAGGATGATCGGGTGGACGGAGGTCTCTGGCAGACTGTGCAGCCATGGGGGACATCAGTGTCAGGCCGAAAGACAACCGGGTGAACGTACGCAAGCCGCTGTCCCCCCGCGCGGAGGACGCGCCCACCGCTCCCCCGGCACCGGCCGGCCGCCTCCGCGCGGTCCGCCGCCCCCGCCTCTGGTTCGAGCTGCTGCTCATCGCGGTCAGCTACGCGGTCTACTCCGCCGTCCGCAACGCGGCACCCGCCCGCGTCGAGCAGGCGCAGGACCACGCCCGGTGGGTCTGGGACCTCCAGGGCAGCATCGGTCTCGACTTCGAACACGCCGTGAACCACGCGATAGCCAAGGTGACCTGGCTCATCGTGCCGATGAACTACTACTACGCCACGCTTCACTTCGCCGTCACCATCGGCGTGCTGATCTGGCTGTTCCGGTGGCACCCCGGCCGGTACGGGTCGACGCGCCTCGTGCTGTTCGTCACCACGGGCGTCGCCCTGGTCGGCTACTACTTCTTCCCCCTGGCCCCGCCGCGGCTCATGGCGGGCATGGACTTCATCGACACCTCGTCCGTCCACCACACCTGGGGATCCCTGTCCGCCGAGGGCACCACCATGGCGGAGGTCTCCAACCAGTACGCCGCCATGCCGTCCATGCACATCGGCTGGTCCACGTGGTGCGGCCTCACCATCGCGATCCTCGCCAAACCGCTGTGGATACGCGTGCTGGGCGTCCTGTACCCGGTCCTGACCCTGCTCGTGATCGTCGCCACGGCCAACCACTTCTGGCTGGACGCCGTGGGCGGCCTGGTGTGTCTGGGCTTCGGGTTCCTCGTCTCCCGCCTCTGGTACGGCCGCCTCTGCTACCGGCTGCCCCGCGACGTCGCCGCGGGACCGGCCGCGGGCGCCCCGCCCGCCACCGCCCCGGCCCCCGCCCGGCCCGCGACCGCCGCACGCACCGCCGAGGAGCGGCCCCGGAGCGTACGGGAGACCACCGAACGGCCGGAACCGAGAGGACGGCCGGGCGGGAAGCCGTAGGCCCGGCGGGCGTGCCCCCCGGACCCGCTCAGTAGAACCGCCGCTCCACCACCGCGCGGGCACGCCGCGTGACCCGCCGGTAGTCGTCCAGCATGCGGCCCGCCGCCCCCGGCTCGTAGCCCAGCAGCCGGGCGACGGCCGCCGTCTCCCGCCCGTCGCCGGGGAACGTGTCCAGCGGCCGGCCGCGGACCAGCATCGTCGCGTTCCGCACGCGGGTGGCCAGCAGCCACGCCTCGTCCAGCACGTCCGCCTCCTCCCGCTCGAGCAGGTCCGCGTCCGCCGCCGCCGCGAGGGCCGCGCGCGTCCGGGTCGTGCGCAGCCCGGGGACGTCGGCCGCGTGCCGGAGCTGCAGGAGCTGCACGGTCCACTCGACGTCGGAGAGACCGCCGCGCCCCAGCTTGGTGTGCGTCGTCGGGTCGGCGCCGCGCGGCAGCCGCTCGGCCTCCATGCGGGCCTTCAGCCGCCTGATCTCGCGCACCGCGTCGTCGCCGACGCCGCCCTCCGGGTGGCGCAGCGGATCGACCAGCGCGACGAAGCGCTCCCCGAGCCCCGCGTCCCCCGCGACGGGCTCGGCGCGCAGCAGGGCCTGGCTCTCCCACACGAGGGACCAGCGGCGGTAGTACGCGGCGTAGCTGGCGAGGGAGCGGACGAGCGGCCCCGACCTGCCCTCGGGCCGCAGGTCCGTGTCCACGAGGAGCGGCGGGTCGACGCTCGGCAGGCGCAGCAGGCGCGTCATCCCGGTGGCGAGGGCCAGGGCGTCCGCGGCGGCGCGCTGGTCGTCGGCGCCGTCGCGCGGCTCGTGGACGAAGATCACGTCCGCGTCGGAGCCGTAGCCCAGCTCGTGGCCGCCGAACCGGCCCATGGCGATCACGGCGAGCCGGCAGGCGGGCGGGCCGCCGTCCGGCCCCGTGACGGCGGCGGTGGCGGCCTCCAGGGCGGCCGTGAGGGTGGCCGCGTTGATGTCGGTGAGGGCGGTGCCGACCTCGTCGGGGCCGTACGCGCCGACGATGTCCGCCGCGGCCGTCCGGAACAGCTCGCGGCGCCTGACCCCGCGCGCCGCGGCGACGGCCCGCTCCGGGTCGCCGGCGCGGCGCACGGCGGCCAGGACCTCCTGCGTGAGCGCGGCGCGGGTGCGGGGGCGCAGGCCCTCCTGGTCGCCGAGGAGGGCGACGGCCTCGGGGGCGCGCAGCAGCAGGTCGGGCGCGAAGCGGCCGGCGGACAGCACCCGGGCCAGGTTCTCGGCGGCGGCGCCCTCGTCGCGCAGGAGCCGCAGGTACCAGGGGCTGCTGCCGAGGGCGTCGGAGACCTTGCGGAAGTTGAGGAGGCCCGCGTCGGGATCGGCGGAGTCGGCGAAGCGGTCGAGCAGGACGGGCAGCAGCGTGCGCTGGATGGCCGCCTTGCGGGTGACGCCGGACGCGAGGGCGCCGAGGTGCCGCAGGGCGGCGGCCGGGTCGCTGTAGCCGAGGGCCACGAGGCGTTCCCTGGCGGCCGACTGCCCGAAGCGCACCTCGTGCCCCGCGTCGAGGCGTGCGACGGCGTCGAGCAGCGGCCGGTAGAACAGTTTCTCGTGCAGGCGGCGCACGGCCGAGGTGTGCCGGCGCCAGGCGGCGGTCAGGTCGGCGACCGGCTCGCCCGTGAGGCCGAGGGAGCGCCCCAGGCGCCGCAGGTCGGCCGTGTCCGTCGGCATGAGGTGGGTGCGGCGCAGGCGGTGGAGCTGGATGCGGTGCTCGACGGTGCGCAGGAAGCGGTAGGAGGCGTCGAGGGACCTGGCGTCCTCGCGGCCGACGTATCCGCCGTCCTCGAGGGCGGCCAGCGCCTCCAGGGTGGGGGTCCGCCGCAGCGTCGGGTCGCTGCGGCCGTGGACGAGCTGGAGGAGCTGGACGGCGAACTCGACGTCGCGCAGGCCGCCGGGGCCGAGCTTCAGTTCGCGTTCGGCCTGTCCGGCGGGGATGGAGTCCTCGACGCGCCGCCGCATCCGCTGCACGTCCGGCACGAAGTTCTCCCGCTCGGCGGCCTGCCAGACGAGGGGCGCGATGGCCTCGCCGTAGGCGTCGCCCAGCTCCTCGTCGCCGGCGACCGGGCGGGCCTTCAGGAGGGCCTGGAACTCCCAGGTCTTGGCCCAGCGGCGGTAGTACGCGAGGTGGCTGGACAGGGTGCGGACGAGGGGGCCGTTGCGGCCCTCGGGGCGGAGGTTCGCGTCGACGGGCCAGATGGTGCCCTCGGCGGTGGTGTCGGCGCACAGCCGCATCATGCGGGCGGCGAGGCGGGTCGCCGCCCGCAGGGCGCCGGCCTCGGCATCGTCCCCCGCGCCGCCGGGTCCTTCGGGCGGCTCGGCGACGAAGACGACATCGACGTCGGAGACGTAGTTCAGCTCCCGGCCGCCGCACTTCCCCATGCCGATGACGGCGAGCCGGCAGGCCGCCGCGTCGTCCGGCGCCTCGTCCCCGGCGATGCGCAGGGCCGCGCGGAGCGTCGCGGTGGCGAGGTCGGCCAGCTCGGCGGCCGTCTCGGCGAAGCCGCTCGTGCCGGTGAGGTCGCGGGCGGCGATGGTGAGCAGGGCGCGGCGGTAGGACACCCGCAGGGCGTCGGCGTCGCGGGCGGGCGCGAGGGCCGCCTCGAACTCGGCGGTGCCCGGGTGCAGGTCGGCCCGCTCGAACGCGGCCAGCGCCGCCCAGTGGTCCGGGTGGCGGGCCAGGTGGTCCCCGAGGCCCTCGGAGGCGCCCAGGACGGCCAGGAGCCGGTCCCGCAGCGGCTTGGCGGCGGGGAGGGTGTCGAGGAGGACGGCGCGCTCCCGCGGCGGCAGGGCCTCGGCCAGGCGGACGAGGGCGCGCAGCGCGAGGTCCGGGTCGGCGGTGGCGCCGAGCGCGTCGAGGAGGACGCCGTCCCCCGCCGCCTGCCCCAGCACCGAGTCGTCCAGCAGCCGCACCGCGGTGGCGGGGTCGGCGAACCCCCGCCGCGCAAGCTGCCCCGACCGGCTGTCCCGTCGCCCCTCGACCGGCACCGATGGATCACCCTCTCGCGTCGTCACTCGCACCACGGTGGACCTGCGGGGAAGCGTACGCCCGCGGGCGCGGGTTCAGGCGAGGACGCCGGCCGCCCGCAGGTCGTCGAAGAGGAGCCGGTCCACCGGCGGGACACGGGACCGGTCCGCGTGGCGGAACCAGGCCAGCTCCTCGATCTCGGCGCTCGGGGCGAGCGTGCCCTCGTACGCGCCCGTCCAGCAGCTCATCCGCACCAGTGGTCCGCCGGGCGGCCCGCCGGGGGCCTCGTAGGTGCCGAAGTGGACGGCGGTGGCGGGGTCGACGCGGACGGTCAGCTCCTCCTCGACCTCGCGCACCAGCGTCTCGACGTCGGTCTCGGCGCCCTCGCGCTTGCCGCCGGGGACGTAGAAGACGTCCTTGCCGCGGGGCCGCGCGCACAGGACGCGGCCGTCCACGGTGAGGATCCACGCGACGGTGTCCAGCAGCGCGCCCGCGGGGCGTGCCGTGCCGGTCACAGGACGGGGAGGTTCTTGCGCAGCTCGAACGCGGTCACCTCGGAGCGGTACTCCTCCCACTCCTGGCGCTTGTTGCGGAGGAAGAAGTCGAAGACGTGCTCGCCGAGGGTCTCCGCGACGAGCTCGCTGCCCTGCATGAGGTGGATCGCCTCGCCGAGGTTCTGCGGGAGGGGCTCGATGCCGAGGGCGCGCCGCTCGTGGTCGCTGAGCGCCCACACGTCGTCCTCGGCGCCGGCCGGGAGTTCGTACCCCTCCTCGACGCCCTTCAGGCCGGCGGCGAGGAGGACGGCGTAGGCGAGGTACGGGTTCGCTCCGGAGTCGAGGGAGCGGACCTCGATGCGGGTGGAGCCGGTCTTGCCCGGCTTGTACATCGGGACGCGGATGAGGGCGGAGCGGTTGTTGTGGCCCCAGCAGATGTACGACGGCGCCTCGCCGCCCGCGCCGGCGGTGCGCTGGGTGCCGCCCCAGATGCGCTTGTAGGAGTTGACCCACTGGTTGGTGACGGCGGAGATCTCGCCGGCGTGCCGCAGCAGGCCCGCGATGAACGAGCGGCCCACCTTGGAGAGCTGGTACTCGGCGCCGGTCTCGTGGAACGCGTTCCGGTCGCCCTCGAAGAGCGACAGGTGGGTGTGCATGCCGGAGCCGGGGTACTCCGAGAAAGGTTTCGGCATGAAGGTGGCCTGGACGCCCTGCTCCAGCGCGACCTGCTTCATGATCAGGCGGAACGTCATGATGTTGTCGGCCGTGGAGAGCGCGTCGGCGTACCTGAGGTCGATCTCCTGCTGGCCGGGGGCGCCCTCGTGGTGGGAGAACTCGACGGAGATGCCCATCGACTCCAGCATGGTGATGGCCTGGCGGCGGAAGTCCATGCCGATGTTCTGCGGCGTGTGGTCGAAGTAGCCGGAGGTGTCGGCCGGCGTGGGCTGCGAGCCGTCGACGGGCCGGTCCTTCAGGAGGAAGAACTCGATCTCGGGGTGGGTGTAGAAGGTGAACCCGAGGTCGGAGCTCTTGGCGAGCGCGCGCTTGAGCACGTAGCGCGGGTCGGCGTACGAGGGGGAGCCGTCCGGCATGAGGATGTCGCAGAACATGCGGGCCGTGCCCGGGGCCTCGGCGCGCCAGGGCAGGATCTGGAACGTGCTCGGCGCCGGCTTGGCGATCATGTCGGACTCGTGGACGCGCGCGAAGCCCTCGATGGCCGAGCCGTCGAACCCGATGCCCTCGTCGAACGCCTGCTCAAGCTCGGCGGGGGCGACGGCGACCGACTTCAGGAAGCCCAGCACGTCGGTGAACCACAGGCGCACGAACCGGATGTCCCGCTCCTCCAGCGTGCGGAGCACGAACTCCTGCTGCTTCTCCATCTCCACCCATCCTCGCTGGTCAGAACCGCCTCGTCCCCGCCGCGGGGCATCCGGGACTCCCGAGCATCCCATCACAGGATTTCCCGGGCGTTGCACACGCGCGACCGCCGGGTTCCCGGCCCGTGGCGGCCGGGGAAGCCCTGGCCCATGATGCACGGAAAGCAGCAGTTCGCCGAGAGGCACGGAGAACCGCAGGTCACCGGCGTCCGCTGCGTACGGCGGCACGGGGCGGACCGGGTCCCGGTGACCTCGTTCGGGGGACGTTTTCGCAACTGCCTGCGGCAAGGGCCACTGGCCCTCTACTGTCCCTGCCACGTAGCGAGTTGCCGTCGCTACGGTCTGTCGTACGGCCGTTTAAGGATGCTCATGGTGCACGCCGGATCGTTACAGCGCATTCGCCAGCCCGGTCCCGCCGGGGGGCGGTGGCTGCTGCCGCCCGTCCTGCTGGCGCTCGGCGTGGCCGTGGCGGCGTTCTTCGTCCCCGGCGACACCCGCGCGCCGCTGCTGTGGTGCGGCGCCGCGGCCACGCTCGCCGCGGCCCTCACCGCGGGCGAGACCGCCCGGCGCGGCCGGCGCATCGCCGAGCTGGAGGAGCGGATCGAGCACCAGCTCGCCGACGCCGAGACCGCCGCGTTCGACCACCTCCCCGGCGCCCTGCGGAAACTGACCCAGGGGCTGCTGGAGGAGGACGTGATGCCGCCCCTGTCGCCGCACAGCACGTCGCACCCCCGGCTGACCCGGGCGCTGCGCGGGATGATGTTCGCGATGCTGGACGTGCTCCGCGAGAAGGAGTACCAGCGGGACTCCGGCAAGCGCGCCATCGTCAACATCGCCTGCCGCATCCAGACGGAGATCCATCGGCTCCAGAAGGAGATCCAGACGATGGAGTTCCGGCACGACACGCCGGAGATGCTGGGCGACCTGATGCGCCTCGAACACGGCATCAACGTCGCCGGCCGGTTCGCGACCTCCCTCGCCGTCCTCGGCGGCGGCACGCCGCTGCGGCGCTGGGAGGACCCGATCACGCTGCACGACATCATGCGGGCGGGCAGCGGCCCCATCATCGAGTACCTGCGCGTCAAGCAGCACCGCGTCATCGACGTGGCCGTGCCCGGGCACGCCGCCGAGTCGATGATCATGCTGGTCGCCGAGCTGCTGGACAACGCCACGCGCTACTCGCCGCCGGGCAGCACCGTCGTCATGAACTGCGAGGAGGTCGCCCTCGGCATCGAGATCTCCATCGAGGACAAGGGCACCGGCCTCACCGCCGAGTCGCGCAAGCGCGCCGAGTTCCTGCTCCAGCAGGGCGTGGACGGCGTGGACCTCACCGACCTCGGCGAGACCGCGCGGGTCGGCCTGCGCGTCGCCGGCATCCTCGCCGGGCACTACGGCGTCCGCATCTCCCTGCGGCCCTCGACGTGCGGCGGCGTCCGCGCGGTCGTCTTCCTGCCGAACGAGCTGATCGTCCCCGCCCCGCCCCTGCACTACGACCTGCCGCCCCTGCGGCCGCGCCCCAACTGGCCCACGCGCCACGCCGTCCCCGGCAGCCTGGTCGCCCCCGACGGCGACGAGGACGGCCCGCTGTACGAGCGCGGCGCGAACGGCCTGCCGCAGCGCCGCCGCCGCGTCCAGCGCACCGAGATCGTCCCCAGCAAGCGCTGGCCCCGGCAGACCGTCGAGGAGGCCGAGCAGCAGGCCGCCGAGCGCGCGGCGCGCCGGGCGGCGGAGCAGGCCGACCGGCAGCCGGCGGCCGGCCCGCCGACCGGCGCGCCCGGCGGGCAGGAGAGCGCCGGCGACCGGCCGCCCGGCCTGTGGGTGGATGCGTTCTTCGCCGGGCTGCGCGCCCACGACGGAGGGACACCCGCCGACGGCGGCGGGGAGGGCACCGCCCCCTGAGCGGCCGCGCCGCCCGCCCAGGACGCGGGCACGGTCGCGAAGGGTGCCTCGGAGGAAAGCGTCGGAAGAGTAAGGGTGAGAGCACGTGACACAGCGTCGGTTCGACGGTCGGGCAAACGGCTGGAACGGCGGCGGCACCGCCGGCCGGTTCAGGGACATGGACTGGATGCTGCGGGACCTGGCCGCCACGGTCCCGGGCATCGGGCACATCGTGCTGCTGTCCTCGGACGGACTGTGCATGGCGCAGCACGGCGACGACCGGGACAGCAGCGAACGGATCGCCGCCGCCGCGTCCGGCATCAAGAGTCTGGCCCAGTCGGTCGCGCGGGAGATGCCGGGCGAGGACGAGTCGCTGCGGCTGGTCCTGCTGGAGATGGCCGGCGGGTACTTCTACCTCATGTCGGCCGGCGAGCGGTCGTACCTCGCCGTCACCGCCTCCCCGACCGTGGAGCCGGGCCTGGTGAGCCAGCGGATGCGGGACCTCGTCCTGCGCATCGGCGAGCACCTGTCCAGCGCCCCCAGGACGCCGGAACGGGCAGCGCCGTGACCCTGCCGAGCCGCGGGGCGCGCCAGGACCGGCCCGTCCCGCTGTATGTCGTCACCGGCGGCCGCAGCGAGTCGGACGGCGAGGGCGGTGGCGGTGATCCGTTACACCTCGACCTGGTCACGCTCGTGATCACGCGGTCGGTGCCGGACGCCGCCGACCCGGGTCCCGACCCGGAGCTTCCGCCCGAGGCGGCGGCGCTGCTGCGGGCCTGCCAGTACCCGCTGTCGGTGGCGGAGATCTCGGCGCACCTCGGGCTCCCGTTCAACGCGATCACGATCCTGCTGACCGATCTTGCGGCCGCCGGCCATGTGGAGCTGCGGCAGACCCGTGCGGAGCGGCGGCGGGAGGCCGCCGATCCCGACATCGAGACCCTGAAGGCGCTGATCGATGGCCTGCAACGACTCTGACCACGCGGCCGCCCGCCGCCCGGGACCGCGCCGCGAGGACCGCCTGCCGCAGTCGGCCGAGCAGGCGGTGAAGATCGTCGTCGTCGGCGGGTTCGGCGTCGGCAAGACGACGATGGTCGGCTCCGTCAGCGAGATCCGCCCGCTGACGACGGAGGAGACCATGACCCGCGACAGCGTCGGCGTGGACGACCTGGCGGGCATCCCGGAGAAGCGGGAGACGACCGTCGCGATGGACTTCGGCCGGATCACGTTCGGCGGGCGGCTCGTGCTCTACCTCTTCGGCACGCCGGGGCAGCAGCGGTTCTGGTTCCTGTGGAACGGGGTCATCGACGGCGCGCTCGGCGCCGTCGTGCTGGTGGACAGCCGGCGCCTCGAGGACTGCTTCCAGCCCATGGACCGCCTGGAGGAGGACGGCGTCCCGTTCGTCGTGGCCGTCAACAACTTCCCCGACGCGCCCCTCCACCCGCTCGCGGAACTCCGCGCCGCCCTCGACCTGCCCGACCACGTGCCGATGGTCGACTGCGACGCGAGGAAGCTCGATTCGAGCCGGGACGTCCTGCTGACGCTGCTGCGCCACCTCTACGAATCCGCCACCGCTTCAGCCACCGCCACGACCCCGGACCCATCGGAGGCACTGTGACCGCGCCCTCACCCGACCCGTTCCCCGCCGGCGCAGCGACGACCGGCGCGTTCCCCGCCGGGACGTTCCCGCCCGGCTCGTCGCTGAACCACGCGCCGTTCAGCGTGCCGCCGCCGGGCTGCCCGGCCCACGACGCGGGCCCCGGCGGCGTGCAGCGGCTGTACGGGCAGGCCGCCGCCGCCGACCCGGCCGGCCTCTACGAGCGGCTGCGCCGGGAGCACGGGCCGGTCGCGCCCGTCCTGCTGGAGGGCGACGTGCCGGCGTGGCTCGTCCTCGGCTACGACGAGATCCTCGACGTGACGCGCAACCCGCGCCGCTTCAGCCGCGACGGCCGGAACTGGGCCGCCTGGCAGGACGGCCAGGTCGACGCCGCCGCCCCCATCGCGCCGGTGCTCCTGTGGGGACCCGACTGCACGCACCAGGACGGCGCCGTCCACGAGCGGCTCCGCAGCGCCGTCAACGAGAGCCTGGACCGCTTCGACCGGCGGGGCCTGCGCCGCCACGTCCAGCGGTACGCGCGGGTGCTGATCGGCCGGTTCTCGCGGCAGGGGCGGGCGGAGGTGCTGTCGCAGTACGCGCAGCAGCTCCCCATGCTCGCGCTGACGACGGTCCTCGGCCTGCCCGACGAGGAGGGGCCGCGGCTCGTCGAGGCCAGCCGGCAGCTCCTCATCGGCACGGACGCCGCCGTCACCGCCGACCGGTACATCCAGGAGACGCTGCGCGCGCTCGTCGCCGCCAAGAAGGAGGACCCGGGGCACGACCTCGCGTCCTGGCTGGTGGCGCACCCGGCGGAGCTGAGCGACGAGGAGGTCGTCCACCACCTGCGGCTCGTCATGGTCGCCGGGAACGAGACGACGACCAACCTCATCGTCAACACGCTGCGGCTCGTGCTGGCGCACCCCAAGTTCCAGATGTCGGTGCGCGGCGGCCAGATGACGCTGCCCGCGGCCGTGGAGCAGGTGCTGTGGGACGAGCCGCCGATCTCCGTGTGCCCCGGCGGGTTCGCGACGCAGGACCTGGAGCTGGGCGGGCAGAACGTCGCGAAGGGCGACGTGTTACTCCTCGGCCTGGCGGCGGCCAACGTCGATCCCGCGGTGCGGCCCGCGCCGTGGGCGCCGATGCACGGGAACCGGTCGCACCTCGCGTTCACCAGCGGGCCGCACGAGTGCCCGGGCCAGGACATCGGGCGGGCCATCGCGCAGACGGCGATCGAGGTGCTGCTGGCGCGGCTGCCGGACATCCGGCTCGCCGTCGATCCGGACGACCTGAGCTGGAGTTCCTCCACCTGGTCACGCCACCTGGACGCGCTGCCCGTCGAGTTCGGTCCGCGCACGGTGGACGGCGGCGCCGGGGACGGCGGGGAGCAGGCCGACGGCGACCGGGCGGACGGCGGCGTGCGCGCGCGTCCCGCCGGCGGGGGCGGTGCGGGGAGCACGGCGGTGCCGCCGTCCGCGCCGACGGCACCGGGCGAGGGCGTCAGCCGACGCTGGTGGGGTCTGGGGCGTGGGCGGACGCGCGGGCGGCGGGCGCGACCGGCACCGGAGGGGCCGCGGGGGCTCCTGAGCCGGGTGCGGGGACGCTGACGCGGGGGCCGGCGCCCGCCGTCCGGCCCGCCGCCGGCGCGGGGACGGCGGCGGTGACGCCGGCGCTCCCCGCCCCGCCCGCGTACCTGGCCGTGGCGATACCCCAGCGCTGGTTGCCCGCCATCCAGGCGCGCAGGCCGTCCGCGTACTTCAGCACGGCGTCCCGTCCGGTCCGGTCGAGGCCCCACGGCCCGGCGCACAGGAGGGGCAGGCGGGCGGCGAGTGCGACGAAGAGCTGGACCCGCCGCCGCACCAGGCCGACCACGTCCTCGATGGCCTCCGCCCGGTCGCGGCCGAGGGTGCGCTGCCGGATGAGGACGAGGTTGTGCGGGTCGCCCTGGGCCTCCTCGCGTTCGAGGGAGTGCACGTCGTTGCAGAGGAAGACGACGTCGCCCGCGCAGCGCGTGAGGGTCCTCAGCTCGCGGCTGTGGTGGGCGACCGGGGGCACCTCGAAGTGTCCGGCGCGTTCGATGAGGTCGAAGCAGGGGGCGGTGCCGACGGTGTCGCGCCGCAGGGCGAGGTACGTCTCCTGGTCGAGCGCCACGCCGAGGGCGCGGTTGGTGGCCTCCTCGACATAGGCGTGGAAGAAGCGGGCCAGGTTGCCGGCCGCGCGGTCGCGCCAGGCGTCCGACATGCCGGCGGCGCTGCGGCGCCACACGTCGGCGTACGCGTGGGCGACGGGTGCGTCCAGCGAGGGGCGGGTGCCGGGGGGCGCGTAGGGGATGGCGGTCAGGGCGGCGGCGAACGCGGCGGCGGCCTCCGGGTCGCGGCCCAGCGGCCCGTCGAACTGGTCGTCCAGCGGGAAGCCGAGGCAGACGGCGTCGGTCACGAGGTCGAGGTCGTCGCCGGTGGCGTCGGGGTAGGCGTAGGAGGCGAGGTCGGTGAGTCCCCAGTCGCGGTAGCGGGCGAGGGCCGCGCCGGTGCCGACGAGGCGGTGGGCGCGGACCCAGTCGATGTGGTGGTCGCGCGCCCGGTCGGCGGCGGGATTGCGGCGGGCCGGGAAAGGCAGGAAGAAACCGATGTCCTGGGGCATGGAGGAAGCTCCTCTTCGTTCTCGCTGCTGGATCGCTTTCTCTCGTGGACCGTTCGTGCCCACCGGTGAGCGTGCGGGGGCCGCCGGAGATCGCGGGGCGATCACCGACGGATCGGGCGCGGCCCCCGCCGGACAGCCGCCCCGGGTCCGGCGCATGCCGGACGGTGGAGCGGGGAAGCCCTGCCCGTGCTGGTCGAGTCGCAATCCGGCCCCCGGCGATCGTGACCGAATGTCGTAACCCCCGATACGACCGACACCGCCACCGACCGATTGCGATCGCCATCTGTCGCTTTATGGCTTCTCTTTGACGTCGTGTGGTCCGGAGAACGACCGTTGGCGCCCGCGCAGCGGCGGGCGCCGCGCGTCCGCCGCCGGGTGGCCGGTTCGCCGCCCCCGCCGTCCCGGCCCTCATCGCGTCAGTCGGACGATTACACTCGGCCGCGTGCCTCAGCTACGACTCGCTCTCAACCAGATCGACGCGACCGTCGGTGACCTGTCCGGCAACGCCGACGCCGTCCTGCGCTGGACGCGGCACGGTGTCGAGCAGGGCGCGCACCTGGTCGCCTTCCCCGAGATGATGCTGACCGGCTACCCGGTCGAGGACCTCGCCCTGCGGTCCTCGTTCGTGGCCGCCAGCCGCACCGCGCTGCGCGACCTCGCGGCCCGGCTGCGGGACGAGGGCCTCGGCGATGTGCCCGTCGTCCTCGGCTACCTGGACCGCTCCGAGGACACGCCGGCGCGTGCCGGACTGCCGGCCGGCGCGCCCCGCAACGCCGCCGCCGTCCTGCACCGCGGCGAGGTGGCCCTGTCGTTCGCTAAGCACCACCTGCCGAACTACGGGGTGTTCGACGAGTTCCGCTACTTCGTCCGCGGCGACACGATGCCGGTGGTCCGGGTCGGCGGCGTCGACGTCGCGCTCGCGATCTGCGAGGACCTGTGGCAGGACGGGGGCCGCGTCCCGGCGGCCCGGGCGGCCGGTGCCGGCCTCCTGCTGTCGATCAACGCCTCCCCGTACGAGGTGGCCAAGGACGACACCCGCCTCGACCTGGTCCGCCGCCGCGCGACCGAGGCCGGCTGCGCGCTGGCGTACCTGGCGATGGTCGGCGGCCAGGACGAGCTGGTGTTCGACGGCGACTCGATCGTGGTGGACGCGTCCGGCGAGGTCGTCGCGCGCGCCCCGCAGTTCGCCGAGGAGTGCCTGCTGCTCGACCTGGACCTCCCGGCCGCCGCGCAGGAACCGCCGTCCGGCGAGACGTACGACGGGCTGCGGATCGACCACCGGATTCTGTCCGCCGCGCCCGTCGCCCCCTACACGCCCGAGTACCCGGGCGGGGAGGCCGAGCGGATGGAGGACGCGGAGGAGATGTACCGCGCGCTCGTCACCGGGCTGGCCGCGTACGTCCGCAAGAACGGCTTCAGGTCCGTCCTGATCGGCCTCTCGGGCGGCATCGACTCGGCGCTCGTGGCGGCCATCGCCTGCGACGCCGTGGGCGCGGAGAACGTGTACGGCCTCGCCATGCCGTCGCGCTACTCGTCGGAGCACTCCCTGGACGACGCGCGGGAGCTGGCCGACCGCACGGGTCTGTCGCTGCGGACCGTCCCGATCGGACCGATGTTCGACGCGTACATGGCCTCCGTCGAGTTGACCGGGCTGGCCGAGGAGAACCTCCAGTCGCGCCTGCGCGGCACGCTGCTGATGGCCGTCTCCAACCAGGAGGGGCACCTCGTCCTCGCGCCGGGCAACAAGAGCGAGCTGGCCGTCGGCTACTCGACGCTCTACGGCGACTCGGTCGGCGCCTACGGCCCGATCAAGGACCTGTACAAGACGGGCGTCTACCGGCTCGCCCGCTGGCGGAACGATGCGGCGGCCCGAAGCGGCGGGACGCCCCCGATCCCGGAGAACTCGATCACCAAGCCGCCGAGCGCCGAGCTGAGCCCGGGCCAGGTGGACACCGACTCCCTGCCGGACTACGACACGCTGGACCGCGTGCTGGAGATGTACGTCGACGGCGACCGGGGCCGGGCGGAGATCGTCGCCGCCGGGTTCGGCCCGGACCTCGTGACGCGCGTGCTGAAGCTCGTCGACACGGCCGAGTACAAGCGGCGCCAGTACCCGCCGGGCACGAAGATCTCCCCGAAGGGCTTCGGCAAGGACCGGCGCCTGCCGATCACGAACCGCTGGCGCGAGGACGGCCTGCCCGGCTGATCCCCCGCGGGCGCCCGGCCGGTCACAGGCCGGGCGCCCCCCACACGGGGAACCAGCGCGTGAGGTCGTCCTCGATCCGCAGGTCGTCCGCAAGGACGCCGCGCACCCGCAGCTCCAGGCCATTGTCCCGGCGCTCGTGCCCGCCGGGGACGGGCGCGAACGGGTAGAACGTGCCGCGCTTGTACAGGTAGACGAGGCCGAGCGGCGCGCCGTCGTCCCGGCCGGCGAAGCCCGTGAGGGAGCACAGGAGCTGTGGCCCGAAGCCGGACTCCTGGAGCAGCGTGTTGATGGCGTGCAGGTCGTTGACCAGGTCGGCCAGGGCGTCGGGGGTGTGGCGGCAGAGGACCCAGGTGTAGCCGTAGGAGTCCTGCTCGAACTCCACGGGCACGCCCCCGGACGGGGTGTCGGCGTCCAAGAGCTGCCGGACGTCCTGCCTGACCCGGGCGAACGCGCCGCCCTCCACGCTCGCGAAGCACACCGATCCGAGCCCCGTCGGGGCGAAGCCGGCCGCCGCCTGCAGCGTGACGGCCGCCGACGGCAGGCCGAAGAGCTGGTCGAGGTCGGGCCGCACGGGCTTGCTGCGGCCCAGGATCACGTCGAGGAAACCCACCGTCGGCTCCTTGCTCGCTCAGGGGCGGCCCAGCTCGCCCGAGAGGCGGGCGAGCCGGTCGAGCCGCTGCTCCAGCGTCGGGTGGGACGAGAGCAGCCTGCTCAGGCTCTCGCCGGTGACGGCCGGGGCGAAGAAGAAGGCGTTGAACGGTTCCGCCTGCCGCAGGTCGCGCGTCGGGATGCGGCCCATCTGGCCCGACACCTTGGTCAGCGCTGACGCCAGGGCCGAGGGCCGGCCGGTGAGCAGCGCCCCGGCCCGGTCGGCGGACAGCTCGCGGTAGCGCGAGAGCAGCCGCGTGAGCAGGAAGCTGATCACGTAGACGACGGCGCTGACCAGCGGGACGAGGATCAGCGCGACGTTCTGGTTGTTGCCGCGGGAGCGGCCGAGGCCGGTCCACAGGGCCATCCGGGTGATGAGGCCCGCCACGACGCCGAGGAACCCGGCGACCGTCATGACCGCCACGTCGCGGTGCGCCACGTGCGACAGCTCGTGGGCGAGCACCCCCTCCAGCTCGTCGGGCTCCAGGCGGCGCAGCAGGCCGGTCGTGGCGCAGACCAGGGACTTCTTGCGGCTGCGGCCGGTGGCGAACGCGTTGGGCACGTCGGTGGCGGCGATGGCGACGCGCGGCTTGGGCATGTCGGCGAGGGCGCACAGCCGGTCCACGGCGCCGTGCAGCTCGGGCGCCTGCGCGGGCGTGACCTCGCGGGCGCCCATGCCGAACGCGGCGATCCGGTCGCTGAACCAGAACTGGAGCACGAACACGACCCCGGCGATCACCACGATCATCGGCCAGCTGTTCCCGAGGGCGGCGATCAGGACGCCCACGAAGACGACCCACAGCAGCCCGATCAGGAACATGGTGAGAACCATGCGCTGCGTGAGTCCTCGGTCGGGCGCGTACCGGGTCCTGGCCACTCCTCCCGCCTCCCTCGTCTCTCGCCTCCCTCCAACGTAGAGCAGAGGGGACGAGAGCGGCACGACGGGGCGATCCGAGCGATCCCGACAATCAGGACGAACGGCGGCGAACCGTGACGCGCCGGCTACGGGCTGACGCGGGCTGCCACCGGCAGGTGGTCGCTGCCCGTCCCGGGGAGCGTCCAGGACGACACCGGCTCCAGGTCCCGCACGAGGATCTGGTCGATGCGCGCCATGGGGAACGCCGCGGGCCACGAGAAGCCGAACCCGGCGCCCGCCGCGCCCTGGGTGGAGCGCAGCTTCGACGTCAGCGGGGCGAGCGCGCCGTCGTTCATCGTGCCGTTGAGGTCGCCGGCGACGAGGGCGAGCGGAACCTCCTCCTCGGCGACGGCCCGGCCGAGCAGCTCCGCCGCCTCGTCGCGCTGCCCGGCCGTGAAGCCGGCCCTGAACTGCACCCGGACCGACGGGAGGTGCGCCACGAAGACGGCCACGTCGCCGAAGTCCGTGTCGACGACGGCCCGCATGGCGCGCGGCCAGTCCATCCCGATGTCGACCGGCTCGCCGTCACCCATCGGGTAGCGGCTCCACAGGCCGACCGTGCCCTGCACGGAGTGGTACGGGTAGCCGGCGGCGAGGGCGTCCTCGTACCCGGCGACCGCGTCCGGCGGCACCTCCTGGAGGGCGATGAGGTCGGCGCCGGAGTCGGCGAGCCGCCGGGCGGTGCCCTCGGGGTCGGGGTTGTCCGCGTCCACGTTGTGGCTGACGATCATGAGCGCGCCGCCGGGGCCCGTCTTGTCCACGAGCAGGCCGCCGAAGAGGTTCAGCCAGACGAGGACGGGCAGCAGCACGGCGATGAGGGCGGTGAACGAGCGGCGCAGCAGCGCGCACAGCAGGAGGACGGGCACCGCGAGGCCGAGCCACGGCAGGAACGTCTGGAGGAGGCTGCCGAGATTGCCCAGGCTGTTGGGCACGCGGGAGTGCAGCAGCATCAGGAGCGCGAGGGCGAGGGCGAGCGCGGTGGGCCACAGTCCGCGGCGCCACCGGCCCGTACGGTCGCCCCAGCCGCCGCGCCCGGACGTCCCCGCGTCGCCGCAGCAGCCGCGCCGCAGCAGCCGGCGCAGCCGTCCGGGGTCCGCGGCGGTCGCGCCGTCCGTGCCGCCCGGCGCGCCGTCGTCACCCGCGTCCGGGTCGCGCTGTGTGTCCGGGGTCTCCACCCGTGCCATCCACTGCCCTCGCTGACCGTCGCTTCCTCGCCCGGACCGCCCGCGCGCCACGGCCGCGGCGCGGCGCGGGACGGTCACGGGGGTGCACGGGACAACCGTTATATCAGCCGTACGGAGGCGCGCAGTTGCGCTCCGTGTGCGCCGGCGGCTCCCCCCTGCGCGCGGCCCCCCTTCCGGCGACCGGCCGCCGGTGCGACCATGGAAGACGATCCGGGGACGCCGTCTGGCGCTTCGAGACGACAGGAACAGGAGCAGCGTGATGACGCCATCCACGCCTGCGAAGGCGCCGGCCGGTGCGGCCGTGACGCCGACGCTCTACGGTGGCCGCGGCAGCCGCCGCGTGACCGTACGGGACATAGCGGCCGCGAAGGCGCGCGGCGAGAAGTGGCCGATGCTGACCGCGTACGACGCGATGACGGCCTCGGTGTTCGACGAGGCCGGGATCCCGGTCATGCTCGTCGGTGACTCGGCGGGCAACGCCCACCTCGGCTACGACAGCACGGTTCCGGTGACGCTGGAGCAGATGACGATGCTGTCGGCGGCCGTCGTGCGCGGGACGCGGCGGGCCATGATCGTGGCGGACCTGCCGTTCGGCTCGTACCAGGAGAGCGCCACGCAGGCGCTGCGCAGCGCGACGCACCTGGTCAAGGAGGCCGGGGTCGGCGCGGTCAAGCTGGAGGGCGGCGAGCGGTCGGCCGACCAGATCCGGCTGCTGGTCGAGGCCGGCATCCCGGTGATGGCCCATGTCGGGCTGACGCCGCAGTCCGTCCACGCCTTCGGCGGCCATCCGGTCCAGGGGCGGGGCGAGGAGGCCGCGCAGCAGCTCCTGCGGGACGCGAAGGCGGTGCAGGACGCGGGCGCGTTCGCCGTGGTCCTGGAACTGGTGACGGCGCCGCTCGCGGCCGAGGTCACGCGCAGCCTGCACATCCCGACGGTGGGCATCGGCGCGGGTCCCGACTGCGACGCGCAGGTCCTGGTGTGGACGGACATGGCCGGCATGACGGACTGGCCCGGCGGGCGCACGCCCCGGTTCGTGAAGCAGTTCGCGCAGTTGCGGACGGCGCTCGGCGACGCGGCGCGGTCCTACGCGGAGGAGGTCGTCGGCGGGACGTACCCGGCCGATGAGCACAGCTTCCGCTGATCCCGGCGCGCCCGCCCGGTCCCTCCGGGGGCCGGGCGGGCGTCCGCGCGCTGGGGTGTCAGGGCGCCGGGGTGCGGGCCTTGGAGCGGCGCAGGTAGTACCAGCCCATGTTCGACGCGAGGCCGGCCATCAGGATCCAGCAGACGAGGCCGATCCAGTTCCCCCGGACGAGGGACAGGACCGCCGCCGCGACCGTCGCCACGCACACGAGCAGGGCGTAGCGGGCGAGGTTGCGTGCCCGCCGGGCCTCGGCGGTGGCGCCGGCGGTCGTGGGGCGTGCGGTCACGGGCGGCATGGGGTGGCTCCCGGTGGCTAGAGATCGGTGACGCGCAGGCCGGCGTGGGCCTTGTAGCGCCGGTTGGTGGAGATGAGGTTCGCGACGAGCGCCTCGACCTGGTGGGCGTTGCGGAGGCGGCCCGCGTAGATCCCGCGCATGCCCTCGATGCGGCCGGCCAGCGCCTGCACGATCTCGCAGTCGGCCCGGCGGTCGCCGAGGACGAGGACGTCGGTGTCGATGGCGCCGACGGACGGGTCGCGCAGCAGGACGGCCGACAGGTGGTGGAACGCGGCGGTGACGCGGGAGTCCGGCAGGATCGCGGCGGCCTGCTGGGCGGCGCTGCCCTCCTCGGGGACGAGCGCGTAGGCGCCGTGCTTGTCGAAGCCGAGCGGGTTGACGCAGTCCACGACGAGCTTGCCCGCGAGGTCACCGCGCAGGCCCTCCAGGGTGGCGCGGTGGCCGTCCCAGGGCACGGCGACGATCACGACGTCGCTCGCGCGGGCGCAGGCGGCGTTGTCCGCGCCGGTGACCTCGCCTGCGGCCGCGGTGTCCGGGGCGCCGGGCGCCGCGAGGTCGGCGGTGATCTCCTCGGCGGCCGCGGTGGCGCGCTCCGCCGTGCGGGAGCCGATGACGACGCGCTGGCCGACGCGGGCGAACCGGTGCGCGAGGCCGCGGCCCTGGTCGCCGGTGCCGCCGAGGACACCGACGACGAGGTCGGAGACGTCCGGCAGGTCCCAGGGATCTTTCGGCGGCGCCTTCGGCGCGGGCGGGGTGTCGCTCATGGCGGCCATCCTCCCACCCGGCGCCGGCGTCGGGCCGGGAGGGTCACCCGTCCGTTTCGTCCCCGCCGCCGTCGCCGTCGCGCCGGGCGGGACGGTCGTTCCAGCGGGGGTCGGTGCGCCACGCCTCGTCGCGGGCGCGGGCGGTGTCCACCGCGTGCTGCGCCTCCTCCCGGGTCGGGTAGGGGCCGAGGCGGTCCTTGGCCGGGCAGTCCGGGCCTTCCTCGACCGCGCGGTGCTTCAGGCAGTAGAACCACTCGCCGGGCCGGCCGGTGGTCCGGTGGGAGAAGAGCCGTCCGAAGTTGGGAGTCATCTCCTCATCCTGCCCCGATCCCCGCCTCCCGTAGACTTTTCGCATGTCTGGCCAGTCACTCCTCACCCCCGGCACGATCTCCCCGCGGCGTTCCGTCCCCTCGGCCATCCCCCGGCCGGAGTACGTCGGGCGGCCCGCGCCGGCCCGCTACACCGGGCCGCACGTCCAGGACGCGGAGACGGTGGAGCGGATGCGGGTCGCCGGGCGGATCGCGGCCCGGGCGATGGCCGAGGCCGCGGCGCGCATCGCGCCGGGCGTGACGACGGACGAGCTGGACGCGGTCGCGCACGCCTATCTGTGCGACCACGGCGCGTACCCCTCGACCCTGGGCTACCGGGGATTCCCCAAGTCTCTGTGCACCTCGGTGAACGAGGTCATCTGCCACGGCATCCCCGACTCGACGGTGCTGCGCGCCGGCGACATCGTGAACCTGGACGTGACCGCCTTCGTCGGCGGCGTCCACGGCGACACCAACGCCACCTACCTCGTGGGCGGCGAGGACGCGGTGGACGAGGAGTCGCGGCTGCTGGTGGAGCGGACCCGCGAGTCGCTGGACCGGGCGATCAAGGCGGTGCGCCCCGGCCGGCGCGTGAACGTGATCGGCCGCGTCATCGAGTCGTACGCGAAGCGCTTCGGCTACGGCGTGGTGCGCGACTTCACCGGGCACGGCGTCCACACCGCGTTCCACTCCGGGCTGATCATCCCCCATTACGACGATCCGAACGCGACGCTGGAACTGGAGCCCGGCATGACGTTCACGATCGAGCCGATGCTCACCCTCGGCACGCACGAGTGGGAGATGTGGGACGACAACTGGACGGTCGTCACGCGCGACCTGCGGCGCACCGCCCAGTTCGAACACACGCTCGTCGTGACGGACGGCGGCGCCGAGATCCTGACGCTGCCCTGAGCCGCCCGGGACACTGACGGCGTTCCGGTGACTTTTTCACGATAAGCGCGTTTTCTCCTTGGGTGTGCTGTG
Source organism: Streptomyces sp. RFCAC02 (assembly GCF_004193175.1). Taxonomy (NCBI): domain Bacteria; kingdom Bacillati; phylum Actinomycetota; class Actinomycetes; order Kitasatosporales; family Streptomycetaceae; genus Streptomyces; species Streptomyces sp. RFCAC02. The sequence goes on from NZ_SAUH01000001.1 coordinate 1,286,183, forward strand.
CGGGCGCGGGAGGCTGATGCCCTGTTCCGCGCGCCATCCACCCAAGGAGTACGTCCTGGGCACGTCCAACCGCAGAGCACGGGCCACGGTGTTCTGTGTCATCACGGTCCTGCTGGCATCGGCCTGCGGCGGCTCGGGTGATGGCTCGGCGGCGGTCGAGCCCCGGGCGGTCGGCCCCGCGAAGGGTTCCATCACCTGGTACGCGATCAACTTCGGCCCCGAGGGGCTGCCGCAGAAGCTGATCGACGCGTTCGAGGAGAAACACCCGGACATCACCGTCACCTACCAGCCCGCGCCCAACAACACCGACACCATGCGGGCGACGCTGACCACCGAGATCTCCGGCGGCTCCGGCGCCGTGGACGTCTACAACGGCGACCTCGTGTGGCCCGCGCAGTTCGGTGACGCGACCCTCGCCCTGCCGCTGGACGAGCACCTGCCGGACGGCTACTGGGACCGGTTCGAGGAGGAACGCTCCCGCACCACGGAGTACGAGGGGGAGCACGTCGCCGTCCCCTTCTACAGCGACTCCGGCTTCCTCTACTACCGTAAGGACCTGCTGGAGAAGCACGACCTGCCGGTGCCGAAGACCTGGGAGGACCTCGCCGAGACGGCGGCGAAGCTCCAGGACAGCGGGGACGTGCGCTACGGCTACGTCGGCCAGTGGGCCAACTACGAGGGCCTCACCGTCAACTGGAGCGAGCTGTCGGCCGCCGGCGGCGGGCGCAGCGTGTCGGCGGACGGGCAGCGGCCCGCCATCGACTCGCCGGAGAACGAGCGGGTCCTGTCGTTCATGCGCGGCATGATCGAGGACGGTGTGGCGCCCCCGGCGACCACCAGCTTCCAGGAGCAGCAGTCGCTCCAGACGTTCCTTGAGGGCGACGCCGCGTTCCACCGGAACTGGGCGCACGGCTGGGGCGAGTCGAACAACCCGGAGACCTCGCACATCGTGGGCAAGGTCGGCCTGTCGCCGCTGCCGGCGTTCGAGGGCGAGGACGGCCCGGGGCCGTCCGGGGCCGGCGGCTGGAACCTCATGGTGAACCCCCACAGCGAGGCCCTCGGCGCGTCCCTGGCGTTCGTCGAGTGGATGACCGGTCCCGAGGCCCAGCGCATCCTCGCCGAGAACACCGTGATCCCCGCCCTCAGCGAGGTGCTGCACGACAAGGACCTCCAGCGCGACAACCCCGCGCTCGCCGCCGCCGCCGACGTGCCGGTCGTCTCCCGCCCCGCGGACACGCCCCGCTACCCGCAGATCAGCCGCGGCATCTACACGCACCTCAACGCCGCGCTCGCCGGGTCCGCCACCCCGAAGGACGCCCTGCGGGCCGCGGCGGACGACATCGGACGAGCACTGGACGGCCGGGCGCTGTGACCACCACCGGCCGGGCGGTCGCCCGCGGGCGGCGCCCCGGAGACGAGGAGACCCCGTGAGCGACGACCTCCCCGAGGGCGCACCCCCGGCCGGCGGGCCACCGCCCGACGACGCCGGGACGCCGTCGTACGTGCCGCGCGGCGACACGGCGGGCGGCGTGCGCGGCAGCACCGCCGCCACGGCCGCCCCGCCCGGCGGCGAGGGCGGCCGGCTCCGGCGCGCGGGCCGGCACCAGTCGCTGCTGGAGCGCCGCTTCGCCCGGATGGGCTGGTTCTTCGCCGCCCCGGCGCTCGTGGTCGTGCTCGCGGTGACGCTGTTCCCCATCGGGTTCTCCGTCGCGATGAGCCTGAGCGACGTGACGGTCTCGTCGAACGGCTTCCACCTGTCCGGCGTGACCACCGACAACTACACGCTGCTCCTCGGGTCGGCGCGCTGGCAGCACGCACTGGCGTTCACGGTGCTGTACACGGTCGGCACGGTGGTGGCCGAGCTGGTCCTCGGGACGCTCATCGCGCTCGTCCTCGAACGCCTCTCCGGCAGCCGCGGCTGGATGATGGCGCTGCTGCTCCTGCCCTGGGCCATGATCACGGTCGTGTCCGCGCAGCTGTGGGCGTACATGTACAACGGCGTCTACGGCGTCCTGACCGCCGTCTCCGAGGGACTGACGGGCGAGGCGCGGCAGTTCCTCGGCACGCCGGGTCCCGCCATCCTGTCGATGGCCGCGGCCGACGTGTGGAAGACGACGCCGTTCGTGGCGATCATCGTGCTCGCCGGCCTCATGATGCTGCCGAAGGACGTCGTGGAGGCGGCCAAGGTGGACGGCGCGGGGGCCTGGACGGCGTTCTGGCGGGTGCGGCTGCCGCTGCTGCGGCCTGCGCTCGTGATCGCGGTGCTGTTCCGCATCCTCCAGGCGTTCGGGATCTTCGACCTGCCGTTCGTCCTGACCGGCGGCGGCCCGGGCAACGCCACCGAGTCACTGGCGCTGCTGGGCTGGCAGGTCATGTTCACCAACCTCGACTTCGGCCCCGGCGCGGCCGTCGCGGCGAGCACGGCCGGCCTGGTCCTGGTGGGGTGCCTGCTGTTCCTCAGGGCGTTCAAGGCCCGGGTGGGCGACGAGGAGAGCACCGCGTGACCGCGCCGCCGCCCCCGTACCGCGTGCCCACCTGCTCCCCCACGTGAAGGGACTCACACCATGGCGTCGCACGAGCCACGTTTCCGGGTGCGCTTCACCTGGGTCCACGGCGCCGCGCTGCTCATCGCCGCGTTCGTCGCCGCGCCGCTGTACTGGATGGCGGTCAGCTCCCTCAAGCCGCAGGACGAGATCGGCGCGAACCCGCCGACCGTGTGGCCCGACCACGCGACGCTCGCGAACTACCGGGACGCGTTCGTCGAGAACAACTTCGGCGTCTACCTGCTGAACTCCGCCGTCGTCTCCGTCACCGCGACGATCCTGGTGCTGGGCCTCAGCACCTTCGCCGGCTACGCGCTGGCACGCCTGCCCCTGCGCGGCAAGGCGCCGGTCATGATCTCGCTGCTGATGATCTCGCTGTTCCCCACGATCGCGCTGGCGGCGCCCCTTTTCCTGCTGATGCGCGATCTGGGCTGGCTCAACAGCTACCAGGGCCTGATCATCGTGTACGCGGCGCTGAACGTGCCGTTCGCCGTCTGGATCCTGCGGAACTTCTTCCTCGGGATCCCGAAGGAGATGGAGGAGGTCGCATGGGTGGACGGCGCGTCGCCGCTGCGCACCGTGCTGACCATCATCATCCCGCAGGCGGCGCCCGGCGTGTTCACGGCGGCGATCTTCACCTTCACCGCGTGCTGGACGGAGTTCCTCATCGCGCTGACCCTGAACACGGCCGACCGTTTCCGGACGATGCCGGTGGGACTCGCGCTGTTCGGCAGCCAGTTCACCGTGCCGTACGGGACGATCTTCGCGGCGGCCACGGTCTCGGTCCTGCCGATCGCCCTGCTGGTGCTGGTGTTCCGCCGCGCCGTGGTGTCGGGGCTGACGTCGGGCGCCGTGAAGGGCTGACCGCCGCACCGCCGCCGCACCGCAGCCCCGCCCGCACCGGCCCCGAGAGAGGTTCGCCTTGCCGACCCCGCGCAGCACACCGTCCTGGCTGGCCGACGCCGTCCTCTACCAGATCTATCCGCAGAGCTTCGCGGACTCGGACGGCGACGGCGTCGGCGACTTCGCCGGCATCACCGCGCACCTGGACCACCTGGCCTGGCTCGGCGTCACGGCCGTCTGGCTCAACCCCTGCTTCGCCTCCCCGTTCCGCGACGCCGGCTACGACGTGTCGGACTACCTGTCCGTCGCACCGCGCTACGGCACCGAGGACGACCTGGCCGAACTGGTCGAGGCCGCCCGCGCCCGCGGCATCCGCGTCCTGCTCGACCTCGTCGCGGGCCACACCTCGGACGAGCACCCGTGGTTCATCGCGGCGCGCGACGACCCCGCGGACGGCCGGTACATCTGGGCCGACGGCCGCCCGCCCCGGTTCGTCCCCTCGCCCGGGCGCAGGCCCGGCAGCTACCTGCCGAACTTCTTCGACAGCCAGCCCGCCCTCAACTTCGGGTACGCCCGCCCCGACCCGGACGAGCCGTGGCGGCAGCCCGTCGACGCCGAGGGGCCGCGCGCCAACCGGGCGGCGCTGCGCGAGATCATGGACCACTGGCTGGGGCTCGGCCTGTCCGGTTTCCGCGTGGACATGGCGCACTCGCTGGTGAAGGACGACCCGGACCTGACCGAGACCGGGAAGCTGTGGACGGAGCTGCGGACCTGGCTCGACGGCGCCCACCCGCAGGCGGCGCTGCTCGCCGAGTGGGGCGACCCGGCGGTGTCCGTGCCGGCGGGCTTCCACTCCGACTTCTTCCTCCAGTTCGGCGGCCCGTCCGACGGTCTGCCGCTGCGCTCGCTGTGGAACAACGGGACCGGCACCGTCGCCTCGCACTGGCAGCCGCGGCAGGCGTACTTCGACGCGGACGGCGGCGGCTCGGCCGGTCCCTTCGTCACGGCGTGGCAGTCCGTCGCCGCGGTGATCGGCGACCGCGGGTTCATCACGCTGCCCACCGCGAACCACGACTTCTCCCGGCTGTGCTGCGGCCCGCGCACGGCGGAGCAGTTGCCGCCGGCGTTCGCGTTCCAGCTCACCTGGCCGACGCTGCCCGCGATCTACTACGGCGACGAGATCGGCATGCGGTACGTCCCCGGGCTGCCCGACCACGAGGGGAGCGAGCTGGAGCCCGGCTACAACCGCGCCGGCTCCCGTACACCGATGCAGTGGGGCGGCTCCCCCAACGCCGGCTTCTCCACCGCGCCCGCCGACCGCCTCTACCTGCCGCTCGACCCCGACCCCGACCGGCCCACCGTCGCGGCGCAGCGGGCGGAGCGGGGCTCGCTGCTGCACCTGGTGCGCCGGCTGATCTCACTGCGCCGGAACACGCCCGAGCTGGGCAGCCGGGGGTCCGTCGAGGTCCTGCACACCGGCTATCCGCTGGTGTACGTGCGGGGCGACCGCTACCTCGTGGTGATCAACCCGCGCCGCGACGCCGCGTCGCTGCCGCTGCCGCGCCCCGGCCTGGCGCACGCGGGGCTGATCGAGGGGACGGGTGTGGCGGTGGAGGGGGCGCGGATCCTGGCCGACGGCTTCTCCTGGGCGGTCTTCTCCCTCTGAGGGAGAACGCGGCTTGCCATGGAGCGTTCTCCAGCGTCCAGACTGCCGGGCATGACAGATCAGCACGGCAACAGCGACAACGGCACCCGGCGGACGCTCGGACGCAGCGGCATCGAGGTGAGCGCCCTCGGCTTCGGCTGCTGGGCGATCGGCGGCGAGTGGCACGACACGTCCGGCGCCCCGCTGGGCTGGGGCGCGGTGGACGACGCGGAGTCCGTCCGCGCGATCCACCGCGCCCTCGACCTCGGTGTGACGTTCTTCGACACGGCGGACGTCTACGGGGCCGGCCACTCCGAGCGGGTGCTCGGCCGCGCCCTGGCCGACGGGCGGCGGGACCGCGTGGTCCTGGCGACGAAGTGGGGCTCGGTGTTCGACGAGGCCACCAGGACCATGGCGGACGAGCCCGGGCTCACCCCCGCGTACGCCAGGTCGGCCCTGACCGCGTCCCTGAAGCGGCTGGGCACGGACCACATCGACCTCTACCAGTTCCACGTGAACGGCGGCCCCCTCGACGCCGCGGCCGAGCTGCGCGAGGCGTGCGAGACGTTCGTCGCCGAGGGGCTGATACGGGCCTACGGCTGGTCCACGGACGACCCCGACCGCGCGCGGTTCTTCGCCGAGGGGCCGCACTGCGCGTCCGTCCAGGTGGGCTGCAACGTCCTGGACGACGCCCCGGAGATGCTCGCGCTCGCCGACGAGCTGGACATCGCCGCCATCGTGCGCGGACCGCTCGCCATGGGCGCCCTGACCGGCAAGTACTCCGGCGGCGGCAGCGTGACGTCGGCCAGCGACCTGCGGGCGAAGCCGCCGGCGTGGCTCGCGTTCTTCGAGGACGGGCGGGTCACGGCGGAGTGGCAGCAGCGGTTCGACGCGGTGCGGGAGGTGCTGACCTCCGGGGGGCGCACGCCGGCGCAGGGCGCGCTGGCGTGGCTGTGGGCGCGCAGCCCGCGCACCGTGCCGATCCCCGGGGCCAGGACGCCGGAGCAGATCGAGGAGAACGCCGGGGCGATGGCGTTCGGCCCGCTGACGGACGGCCAGATGGCGGAGATCGAGAAGCTCCTCGGCCGCTGACCCCGGGGAGCAGGACCGGTCAGGCCGCCTCGGTCATGCAGGCGCGCAGCTCGGCCTCCGCCGCGTTCCCGCCGCTGCACACCACGCCGATCCGCCGGCCCGCGACGCGGTCCCGGTGGGTCAGCACGGCGGCCAGGGCCGTCGCCCCCGCCCCCTCCGCGAGGGTGTGCGCGTCGCGCATCAGCAGCCACTGGGCCGCCGCGATGGCGTCGTCGGGGACGAGCAGGAAGTCGGCGAGGTGCGCCCGCATGACCTCCTGGGTGAGGGCGAAGCCGCTGCCGGTGGCCAGGCCCTCCACCCGCGTGCGGATGGGGCGTTCCACGAGGGTCCCCGCCCGCCACGAGTCGTGCGCGGCGGGGGCGGCGGCCGACTGCACGCCGATGACGCGGCAGTGGGGCGCGACCGCGGCGGCGACCAGGCAGGCCGCCGCGGCGCCGCTGCCGCCGCCGACCGGCACCACCAGCGTGTCGAGGTCAGGCGCCTGGTCGAACATCTCCAGGTAGGCGGTCGCGACACCGGCGATCAGCGCGGGCTCGTTCGCGGCGTGGACCAGCCGCATGCCGCGCCGCTCCGCGACCGCCGCAGCCGTGGCGGCCGCGCCCGTCATGTCGGCGCCGGACTCGATCAGCTCGGCGCCCAGGGCGCGGACCGCGGCGGCCTTCGCCGGGTTGGGCGCCTCGGGCATGACGATGACGCACGGCACGCCGTGGTGGCGGGCCGCGTAGGCGAGGGACTGGGCGTGGTTGCCGGTCGAGAAGCCGACGATGCCCCGGGCGCGCTCCTCGGCGCCGAGGCCGGCCAGCAGCGTGAGGCCGCCGCGGACCTTGAACGCCCCGGTCGGCTGGACGTTCTCGTGCTTCAGCAGCACGGTGGCGCCCCCGCCCACCGCCGCGTCCAGCGACGGGTAGGACCACAGGGGCGTCGGGGGGAGGTGGTCGGCCAGCAGTCGGCGGGCGCGGAGCGCGTCGGTGATGGTCGGTGCTCGCATGTCACCACGATGACAGGCCACGACCCATAGATCCAATGCCTGTTTTCTCGACGATCATCGAAGCTGTCTATGAATCGGCGGCCACCGGAGCTAGGGTTCGGGCCATGACGTCCGGATTGTTCGACCTGACGCGGCTGCGCGTCCTGGTCGCCGTGGCCAAGGAGGGCTCGGTGACGGCGGCCGCCGAGGCGCTCGGCTACGCCCAGCCCTCCGTGAGCCACCACCTGGCGAAGCTGGAGGCCGAGGCAGGGGTGCCGCTGGTACGGCGGGCCGGGCGCGGCATCCTCCTCACCGACGCGGCGCGGCTCCTCGTGGCACGCGCCGAGGAGATCCTCGGGCAGGTCGCGTCGGCCCGCGCCGAACTCGCGGCGCACGCCGGGCTGCGGGCGGGCCGGGTGCGGCTCGCGGCGTTCCCCTCGGCGCTGGCCACCGTCGTCCCCCCGGCGGTGGCGCGGCTGGCGGCGGACCACCCAGGCGTCGCCGTGGCCCTCACCGAGGCCGAGCCGCCCGAGGCGCTGACCGCCCTGCGCACCGGGGAGGCCGACGCCGCCCTGATATTCGAGCACGACGAACCCCGCCCCGCCGACCGGCGCAACACCACCGTCACGCCGCTGCTGGACGAGCCGGTCCACCTGGTGGCACCGGCCGGCGCCGCCCCCGCGCCGGACGGCGGGCTCGCCGCGCACCGGGACGGCACCTGGATCGCCGGCTGCGAACGCTGCCGGCTGCACCTCGTCGCGATGTGCGGCCGGCTCGGCTTCGCGCCGCGCATCAGGTTCGAGACGGACGACCACGTGGCCGTCCAGGCGCTGGTGGCCGCCGGGCTCGGCGTCAGCGTCCTGCCCGACCTCGCGCTGCGGGCGCACCGGCACGCCGGCGTGACGACCGAGCCGCTCCCCGGGGAGCGGCGGCGCGTCTCCCTCGCCCACTGGGGGGCGCCCCCGGCACCCCTGCCCGTACAGGCGTTCGCGGCGGCGCTGACCGCCGTCGTCGCCGGCCTCGGGGCGGACCGGACGGACGCCGGGGCGCACGCCGGCGCGGACGGCGCCGGAGGTTTTGGCCAGTGATCCGGGCGGTTTCGGAAAGTTCCCACAAACACCGGCCGAACAGCTCCCCCATGCCCTAGCCTCGTGGGCGGCAAGGGGCGCGCACTCACGGGGAGATGAGGACGCGCCCTCCTTCGGTGTCCGCTCCACGGCTGCGCCCCCACCGCCGCCGCACCGGTGCCACCGCCGCACCGTCGCATCCGCACGTCAGGGGGTCGGTCTTGCGTCGTCCACTTCCTTCACGCTCCGGAATCGCCCGAAGACAGGATGTCCCGCCCGCGAGGACCGTCGCCCGCCGCCGCGCCCCGTCCGCCGATCGCGCCGCACGGACCGCCTGGTACGTGCCCCTCACCGTCACGGCCGACGCCGCCGGGGTCTTATTGCCCGTCCTCGTCGTCTACCGCACCGCCCCCGGGCACTCGCCGCTGGCCGCCGCCACCGTCACCGCCCTGGCGTGGACCGGTGTCCGCGCCGCCCAGCGCCGCTACCGCGCCCAGACCATCGGCGAGAACCGCGGCCTCGTCGCCACCGTCCACGACTGGCTCGTCCTCGTCGGCCTCCTCGCCGCCCTGCGCGCCATGACCGGCGAGGACTCCGACATCGCCTCCGCCCTCCTCGCCCTGCTGCCCGCCCTCGCCGTCACCGGCGCGACGGGCGCCGCCGTCCACGCCCACCTGACCGCGCGCCGCCACCGGGCGGAGGCCGTACGGCGCGTGCTGGTCGTCGGGGAGGCAGGGCCGGTCGACGGTGTCGTGGCGCAGCTCGCCGCCCGCACCGACCACGCGTACGTCGTCATCGGCACCGTCCTGGTCGGCGAGGACGGCGGCCTGACCTGCGGCGTCCCCGAGATGGGCCGCCTGCCCGCCACCGACGGGGCCGTGCCGGCCGTGCCCGGCCCGGTGCCCGGGCCGCCCGACGGGCCGACCGTCCTGGCCGCCGCCCGCGCCCAGGCCGCCGACCTCGTGCTCGCGGTGCCCGGCGCGCTCCTCACCGGGGAGCGGCTGCGGCGCCTCGGCTGGTCCGTGCACGACGCCGGCCTCACCCTGTCCGTCGCCTCCGGGCTCACCGACGTCGCGCCGCGCCGCGTCAGCGTCTCCACCGCGGCCGGGCTGACGTTCCTCCACGTCGCGCCGCCGCTGCGCCGCGGGCCGCAGCCCGCGGCCAAGGCGGTGCTCGACCGCGCGGCGGCGGCCGTCGCGCTCGTCGCTCTCGCGCCGCTGCTGCTGCTCCTCGCGCTCGCCGTCCGGTGCGACTCGCGCGGCCCCGTCCTCCACCGGCAGACCCGCGTCGGCCTGCAGGGCGAGCCGTTCACGCTGTGGAAGTTCCGCACGATGGTGCCCGACGCGGAGGCGCGGCGGCCCGGGCTCGAAGCGGCGAACGAGTACCGCGGCGGGCCGCTGTTCAAGATCCGCCGCGACCCGCGCGTCACCCGCGTCGGGCGGCTGCTGCGCCGCACGTCGCTCGACGAGCTGCCGCAGCTCGTCAACGTGGTGCGCGGCCAGATGGCGCTGGTCGGGCCGCGCCCGCCGCTGCCCGACGAGGTCGCCCGCTACGGCCCGGTCGAGCTGCGGCGGCTGCTGGTGCGGCCCGGCCTCACCGGGCCGTGGCAGGTCAGCGGGCGCGCCGACCTGTCGTGGGACGAGGGCCTCGCCCTCGACCTGCACTACACCGACAACTGGTCGGTCACCGGCGATCTGGACGTGCTGGCGCGGACGTTCCGTGCCGTCCTCGACGGCCGCGGCGCGTACTGATGGGCCGCGCACAGCGTCCCGGCACGGGCGGGTCAGGCGCCGTCCCGCGCCTCCGACGCCAGCCACCAGCGGTAGGTGTCGGCGATGCCCTCGGCCAGCGGCACGCGCGGCGCGAAGCCGAGGGCGCGCAGGCGCGCGGTGTCCAGCAGCTTGCGGGGGGTGCCGTCCGGCTTCGAGGTGTCCCAGGAGATCCGCCCCTCGAAGCCCGTCACGCGGGCCACGGTCGCGGCCAGGTCGGCGATGGTCAGGTCGGTGCCGCTGCCGACGTTCACCGGTGTGTCGCCGTCGTGCGCCGCGAGCAGCGTCACACAGGCGCGCGCCAGGTCCGAGCTGTGCAGGAACTCGCGGCGCGGCCTGCCCGTCCCCCACAGCACGACCTCGTCGCGGCCCGCCTCGCACGCCTCGTGGAAGCGGCGGACCAGCGCCGGCAGGACGTGCGAGGTCTCCGGGTCGAAGCTGTCGCCCGGGCCGTAGAGGTTCGTCGGCATGGCGGCGATGTACGAGCGGCCGAACTGCCGCCGGTACGCGCGGATCTGGGTGATGCCCGCGATCTTCGCCACGGCGTACGCCTCGTTCGTCGGCTCCAGCGGGCCGGTGAGCAGCGCCTCCTCCGGGATGGGCTGCGGCGCGAGCCGCGGGTAGATGCACGACGAGCCGAGGAACAGCAGCCGGTTCACGCCGGCGGTGTGCGCCCCCGCGACGACGCTGAGCTGGATCAGCAGGTTGTCCTCCAGGAACGGCACCGGCATGCGGTCGTTCGCGAGGATGCCGCCCACCCGGGCGGCGGCCAGGACGACCGCGTCGGGGCGCACGGCGGTCAGCCACGCGCGGGTGCGGTCGGCGTCGCGCAGGTCGAGCTGATCGCGGGTGCGGGTGAGCACCTCGTGTCCTTCGTCGGTGAGGGCGCGGGCGATCGCGGACCCGGCGAGACCCCGGTGCCCGGCGACGAACACCCGGGCGCCGCGCGGGAGAAGGGACCGTTCGGGGAGCTGCGGCTGGCTCGTCATGGGCCGGATTGTGCCAGCGCGGCGGTGCCGCCGTACGGCGAAGTGTCGGAATGGGGGCGCGCGACCCGCGCGGCCGCGGGAAGGACGGGCATGACCGGGGACAACGGAAGCGACGGGGGCAGGACCGCGCTCATCACCGGGGTGACCGGGCAGGACGGCTCGTACCTCGCCGAACTGCTCATCGCCAAGGGCTACACGGTGCACGGACTGCTGCGCCGCTCCTCGTCGTTCAACACCGAGCGCATCGACCACGTCTACCAGGGGCCGCAGGAACCGGGCCGCTCGCTGGTGCTGCACCACGCGGACCTCTCGGACGGCGTCGCCCTCGTCAACCTGCTGCGCGAGGTGCGGCCCGACGAGGTCTACAACCTGGGCGCCCAGTCGCACGTGCGGGTGTCGTTCGACGCGCCGCTGTACACGGGCGACGTGACGGGGCTCGGGACGCTGCGGCTGCTGGAGGCGATCCGGGCCAGCGGGATCGAGACGCGGATGTACCAGGCGTCGTCGTCGGAGATGTTCGGGTCGGTGCCGCCGCCGCAGAACGAGCGCACGCCGTTCCACCCGCGCAGCCCGTACGGGTGCGCCAAGGTGTACGGCTACTGGTCGGTCGTCAACTACCGCGAGGCGTACGGACTGTTCGCGGTGAACGGCATCCTGTTCAACCACGAGTCGCCCCGGCGCGGCGAGACGTTCGTGACGCGCAAGATCACGCGTGCCGTGGCCCGGATCCGCGCGGGTCTCCAGGAGCGCCTCTACCTCGGCAACCTCGACGCCGTCCGGGACTGGGGCTTCGCGCCCGAATACGTCGAGGCGATGTGGCGCATGCTCCAGCGGGACGAGCCGGACGACTACGTGGTGGCCACCGGAGTGCCCGCGACGGTGCGGGACTTCCTCGGCGCGGCGTTCGCCGCCGGCGGCCTCGAATGGCGCGAGCACGTGCGGTTCGACCCGAAGTACGAGCGGCCGAGCGAGGTGGACGCGCTCGTCGGGGACGCGTCGAAGGCGGCCGACCTGCTGGGCTGGCGGCCCGCCGTGCACTGGCGGGAGCTGGCCGGGCTGATGGTGGAGGCCGACATCGCCGCGCTGGACGCGGAGTTGAGCGGCGCGAGTGTGCGGATCGACCGGTGAGGGCCGGGCGGTGGAGGCGAGTCGTGGAGGCGGGGCGTGAGGGCGACGGTGAGATGGCGGGAGCTGTGGTGAACGGGCGGACGCGCGGGAGGCGCGGCGGCGCGGCACGGACGCGCCTGATGACGTACGGGGCGGCGGCCGCCGTGCTGGCGGGGAGCCTCGCGGCGGGCGCGCTGCCGGGCCCGGCGGCGGCCCCTGAGGCGGCGGCGCTGACGGCGCCGCTGACCATGACGGCCGAGGACCTGCCGACCTGGCAGACCAACGGCATCGTGTACGCGCTGGCCGCCGCCGACGGGGTGGTGTACGCGGGCGGCACATTCTCGACCGTCCGGCCGCCGGGCGCCGAGTCGGGCACCGGGGAGCGGGCGGCGGCGAACTTCGTCGCCCTCGACGCGGCCACGGGCGAGCCGGTCGCCGGCTGCGACCTGGAGTTCACGGTCGGCTCGGGCAGCGCCACGATCCGGGCGCTCGCCGTGTCGCCGGACGGGGACACGCTGTACGCGGGCGGCACGTTCGGCTCGGTCGACGGCGTCGGCGCGTCCAGTGTCGCCGCGTTCGACCTGCCGAGCTGCGAGCGCAGGACGTTCCCCGTCGCCGCGAACGGCATCGTGCGGTCCATCGCGGCCACCGACGACCGGGTGTACCTCGGCGGCGACTTCACCACCCTGAACGGGCAGGACCGCTCGCGGTTCGGCGCCGTCACGGCCGACGGCGACGTGGTCGCGGGCTGGCGGGCGGACGCCGACGAGATCGGGAAGGCCGTCGCGGTCACCCCGGACGGCGAACACGTCCTGCTGGGCGGCGACTTCTTCGAGATGAACGGCGCCGACTCGCACGCCCTCGCGGTCGTGGACGCCGACACGGGCGCCAACGTCAGGACGTACCCGGAGGGCTTCATCGAGACGAGGTCGACCGTCCAGACGATCGCGACGGACGACACGAGCTTCTACGTGGGCGCCGAGGGCACCGGCGGCGGCGTGTTCGACGGCCGGATCGCGCTCAGCCTCGACACGTTCGACCAGCGGTGGCGCGACACCTGCCTCGGCGCGACGCAGAGCGTCACGGTCCACGGCGGGGTGCTCTACAGCGGCCACCACGCGCACGACTGCTCCAGCATGGGCGAGTTCCCGAACCAGGAGCGGTACCACCTGTTCGCGCAGTCGGTGTCGGGGCCGGCGAAGCTCGGCTGGTTCCCCAACACGAACGACGGCCTCGGCGAACAGCTCGGCCCGCGCGTGCTGCTGCCCGCCACCGGCCACCCGGACGACAACCGGGACTTCCTGTGGGTCGGCGGCGGCTTCACCACGGTCAACGGGCAGGCGCAGTGGGGCCTCACCCGGTTCGCGACCGGCCCGGACACGGGGGCACCGAGCACACCCGAGGCGCACGCGGCGAGCCTGGCTGCCGACAGCGTGACGGTGACGTGGGGCGCCGGCCTGGACCTGGACGACAGCCTCCTCACCTACCGGGTCTACCGGGACGGCGGCACCACGCCCGTGCACACGGTCGAGGGCTCGTCGCTGCCGTGGTCCCGCCCGCAGTTCACGTTCGACGACCCGGACGTGGCGGCCGGCGAGACCCACAGCTACCGGATCAGCGCGACGGACGGCGCCGGCAACACGAGCGCCCTGTCGGCCCCGGTGACGGTGACCGTGGCGAGCGGCGGGCAGCCGTACGCGGACGCCGTCCTGGCCGACGACCCGCTGCTGTACTGGCGGTTCGACGAGACCGCGGGCAATTTCGTCTCCGACGCCTCGGGCAACGGCATGAGCGGCACGCACCGGGGCGGCCCCGAGCGCGGCGCGACCCCGGCGGCCGTGCCGGGTCCGGGCGCCGCGTCGGTCGGGTACGACGGCGCGGACGCGTACACCTACACCGACCGGCCGACGGCGGGCCTGACGCGCTTCACGCTGGAGACGTGGTTCAGGACGACGACCACCAGCGGCGGCAAGCTCATCGGGCTCGGCAACCGGACCCTGGAGGACAGCACCAGCCGCGACCCGAACCTGTACATGCTGGACAACGGGCAGCTCTCGTTCGGCATCGTCAGCGGCAGCAGCCGCACCCTCACCACCCCGGGCCGCTACAACGACGGCGAGTGGCACCACGTCGCGGTCTCGATCGGCGCGGCCGGCATGCGGCTGTACGTGGACGGCGCCCAGGTGAACGCGAACCCCCTCTTCACCTCGGCCCGTTCGATCACGGGTTACTGGCGCACCGGCGGCGACTCCCTCGCCAACTGGGCGAACCGGCCGTCCAGCGACCACTTCGAAGGGCAGCTCGACGAGACGGCCGTCTACCCGGCGCAGCTCTCGGCCGCCCGCGTGCAGGCGCACTGGGCGGCGGCCTCCGTCCCCGCCGACACGGTGACGCAGGTCGCGCCGGACGCCGACACGTACGTCAACGCGGCGGCGGCGAGCACCGTGTACGGCACGCACCAGCAGCTCGCGGTGCGCGGCTCGACGGCGTACGAGAGCTATCTCGGGTTCGATCTGCCGGCGGCGCCGCCGGGCCAGGTCCTCAAGGGCGCGGCGCTGCGGGTCCGTGTCAGCGGGGACTCGGTCGCGGGGTCCGTGGACGACTTCGCCGTCGTGCCGGTGGAGGGCGCGTGGAGCGAGAGCGGCACGTCCTGGGGCAACCGGCCGGCGCTCGGCGACACGGCCATCGGCGGCCTGTCGTCGCCCGACGCGCTGGGCGGCGTGTACACCGTGCCGCTCGACCTGGCGACGGTGCGGGCTGCTCTCGGCGGCGGGTTCGACGTGGCGCTGACCGGTGAGGGGACGGACAGCCTGTGGATCGGTTCACGGGACGCGTCGTCGTCGGCGAACCGGCCGCAGCTCCTGCTCACGTTCGGGGCGGCCTGATGCGGCGCCCGCGGACGGCCGTGGCGGCGCTGCTGCTGGCGGGGGCGCTCGCGGCGTGCGGCGGTGGCGGTGACGGTTCCGGCGGGGGCGACGGCGGTGACCGCGCGGCGGCGACGGAGGGCGCCGCGTCCCCGGCGGACGACGGCGCGCCGGAGCCGGACGGCGGGGTGACCGACCCGTCCGGCACCCCGGACCCGGCGGACGACCCGGGCGAGTCCGGCGACTCCGGCGACAGCGGCGACTCCGGCAGTGACCCCGGTGACGCCGGGGACGACACCGACGCCGGGGAGCGGCTGACGGAGGAGCAGGAGGAGTACCTCGAAGGACGCGTGCCCGATGGCACCGACCCGGACGCGATCCTCGGCCTCGGCACGGAGGCGTGCGACCGCCTCGGCTACCTCCAGCGGCACGACCCGGACGGCGTCGCGGCCGCCGTGCGCGAGGGCGAGATCCCGGGCGCCGAGGAAGCCGTCGCCCACCTGTGCCCCGAATACGCCGAACTGCTGGAGGACGAGGGATGACGCGGCTCCCCATCGTGGTGGCCATCCCCACGAAGAACGAGGCGGCCGGCATCACCGCGACCGTGCGCTCGGTCGTCGGGCACGTGGCGGCCGTCGTCGTCGTGGACTCGGACAGCACCGACGACACCCGCGCGCTCGCGAAGGCAGCGGGCGCCGAGGTCGTCCCCTACGTGTGGGACGGCCGCTACCCGAAGAAGAAGCAGTGGATCCTCGACCACGTCCATCCGGGGACGGACTGGGTGCTCTTCCTCGACGGCGACGAGACGGCGAGCGGCGAACTGCTGGCGGAGCTGCGGCGGATCTTCCTCGACGGCCGCCCGGTGCGCCCGGCGGCGTTCGACATACCGCTCGGGTACTGGTTCGGCGGCCGGCGGCTGCGCCACGGGTACACGATCGTCAAACGCGCGCTCGTGGACCGGCGGCGGGTCGGGTTCCCCGAGCCGGACGACCTCGCGGCGCCCGGCATGGGCGAGCAGGAGGGCCACTACCAGCCGCTCGCCGACCCCGTGCACCGGCTGCGCGCCACGATCGAGCACAACGACCGCGACCCGGTGCGCACCTGGTTCGAGCGGCACAACCGGTACTCCGACTGGGAGGCGTGGCTGGAGGCGCACCCGGAGGTCCGCGAGCAGGTCAGGCGCGCGAAGACCCGGCAGGGGCAGGTGTTCCACCGGGCGCCGTTCAAGCCGCTCCTGTCGTTCGGCTACGCGTACGTGTGGCGGCGCGGCTTCCTGGACGGGCGGGCCGGCCTCGACCACGCGCTGGCGATGAGCTTCTACCGGTGGCAGATCGGCGTGAAGACGCGGGAGCTGCGCCGGGAACCGTCACCGCCCGCCTGACCGCCGTCCGTCCCCGGGGGGAGGCGGGAGGATCGGCGCGGCGGCGGACGCCCGTGACACGCGGCCGTCCGTACGGTCCCGGCCGTGACCGATCCTTCCGACTCCCCGCGCCGCGCCGCCCTCCGCGATCCGTACTGGGACACCGTCCGCTGGGTGGCCGGCGCCCTCGTGGTCTTCGGGCACGTGGTGGACGGCGTCGCGGATACGCAGCACGGGCTGCTGCGGTGGCTGTACGTCGCGACCTGGCCGCTGCGGGTCCCGCTGCTCGCGCTGCTGTCCGGCTGGTTCAGCTCGTCCGCGCCGCTGACCCGCCGCTCGCTGCGGCGGCTGGGGCTGACGCTGCTGGTGCCGTACCTGGCGGTGGGCCTGCTGCACTCGTTCCAGCGGCTGGCCATGACGGGCCGGTGGTGGTGGCACGTGGACATGCCCGCGTGGGGGCTGTGGTTCCTGCTGTCGCTGCTGCTGTGGCGGACGGCGCTGCCCTGGATCGTACGGCTCCGCCGCCCGGTGTCCCTCTCCATGGCGCTCGCGCTGGGCGCCGGTTACGTGCCACTGCTCGCTGACTGGCTGGCGCTGTCGCGCACGCTGTGCTTCCTGCCGTTCTTCCTCATCGGCCACCGTCTGCGGCAGGGGGCCGGCTCGGACATGCTGCGTCCCGGCGTGACCTGGAGCCGCTGGACGGCCGTCGCTGTGCTCACGGCCCTGGGCGTCGCGGGCTGGTGCACACGCGACGGGGTGTCCTTCGCCTGGCTCCGCATGCAGGGGCCGTACGAGGCGGACTACGGGCTGCCCACCGCGTACGACTGGTCGATCCGTGCGGCCGTCCTGCTGATCGGCACGGCGGGAGCCCTCGCACTGCTGCGCCTGATGCCCCGCGGCAGAGTCCCGTTCCTGTCGTTCCTGGGAACGGGCGGCATGTACCTCTACGTACTGCACCCGCTCGTACTGCGTCCCCTGCTGGAGTGGCCGGGAGTGGGGTGGATCAACGGCTGGCCGACGGAAGTGGCGGCGCTGGCCTGCGCGCTCGCCCTGGCCGCGGCACTGGCGTCCCCACCCGTGCGCCGCGCAACACACCACCTGGTCCAACCGGGCCGCCGCCCGGCCGTGTTCACCGATGAGCGGCCAGCACCGCCGCGAGACCTTCGCGCAGGTCCCCGACGAAGTACCCGGGAACCTCGAGCGACGGGAAGTGCCCGCCGGACGCGGGTGACCCCCACCGGACGATCCGCCGGTACCGCTCCTCCGCCCAGGGGCGCGGGCACCTCTCGATGTCGCGGGGGTAGACGGTGATCGCCGCCGGGACGTCGACCCGGAGGGCGGGATCCAGCGAGTTGTGGCTCTCGTGGTAGATCCGGGCCGCCGACGCGCCGGTCCTCGTCAGCCAGTACAGGGTGACGTCGTCGAGGACGCGGTCCCGGGAGATCGTCTCGAACGGGCTGTCCCCGGTGTCCGACCACTCGGCGAACTTGTCGAGGATCCAGGCGAGCAGCCCGACCGGTGAGTCGACAAGCGCGTAGCCGATGGTCTGCGGCCGGGTCGCCTGCTGCTTCGCGTACGCCGCGCGGTGGCGCCAGAAGTGGCAGGTCTCCTCGGCCCACGCGCGCTCCTCCGCCGTCAGCCCGTCCGTCGTCACCCCGGGCGGCGCCTCGGCGAACGTCGAGTGGATGCCGAGGACATGCGCCGGGAACCTGCCGCCGAGGACGGTGGTGATATTGCCGCCCCAGTCACCGCCGTGGGCCAGGAACCTGTCGTAGCCCAGCCTGCCCATCAGTTCGACCCATGCGGCGGCGATCTTCTCGGTGCCCCACCCCGTGGTGGCCGGCCTGTCGCTGAAACCGAAGCCGGGCAGCGACGGGGCCACGACGTGGAACGCCGGCGCGGCCGCGTCCTCCGGATCCGCCAGCTCGTCCACCACGTCGACGAACTCGGCGACGCTGCCCGGCCAGCCGTGCGTCATGACCAGAGGGGTGGCGTCCGCGCGTGCCGAACGGCGGTGCAGGAAGTGGATGCCGAGGCCGTCGATGGTCGTGCGGAACTGGCCGATACGGCCGAGACGCTCCTCGAACGACCGCCAGTCGTAGCCGGTGCGCCAGTGGTCCACGAGATCGACGAGGTCGGCGAGCGGGACGCCCTGTTCCCAGCGGCCACGGCCGGGGGCAGAGGCCCGGACCGTCTCCGCCTCGGGCAGCCGCGCCGCGGCCAGTCGTGCGCGCAGATCGTCGAGGTCGGCGTCGCTCGCGCGGGCTTCGAAGGGGTGTACGTCGCTGGTCGGACGGGACATGGGACCTCCTGGCCATCGCGGAACCGTCTTAGCTGGTTCCACCACCCTCTCACATCGAAACGCAACCGGCTATGGTGGTTCCATGCGTGATGGGTTCCCCGACTTCCGCCTCGGCACGGTGCTGGCGACCAGCTTCACGGGGACCCTGTCGGAACGGCACGGCGACGCAGTGGAGCGCATCCCCACACCGGGCCGACTCGTCGACTGGCTCGCGGTCTACGGCCTCGGCGTGGACTCCTGCACCACCGCCCAGCTCGATCTCGCCCGGGAACTGAGGGAGGCGATCCACGCCGCCGCGACAGCGGCCGCGCTCCAGGCCCCCCTCCCCGCGTCCGCCGTCCGCGTCATCAACGACCGCAGCGCCCGGGGCGGGGCCACGGCCGCCCTGACCCCGAGGGCGAGCGGCGCTGGCGGCTCGGCCCGGCGTCCGCCGTGGAGGACGCCCTCGGCGTGATCGCGGCCGACGCGATCGGCATCATCGCGGGCGCACGGGACGGAAGACTGGCCCTGTGCGCCTCACCGACGTGCCGCGCCGCCTTCTTCGACACCAGCCGGAGCCGCACCCGCCGATGGTGCGACATGAACACATGCGGAAACCGCGAGAAAAAGGCCCGCTTCAACGCCAGCCACCGGCGGAAGCACCCGGAATCGGCGGATTGACCGTGGAGCCCCGTCTACGTGGGGTCGGTGATGCGTGTGACGGCCAGCAGGGTCAGGGTGCGGCTCTGAGGTTCCGTGTCCAGTGCGCGGTGCAGTGTCAGGCCCTCGATCAGTGCGTCCACCTGCCGTGCCGTATCGGCGTCGAAGTGGCGCTGGAGCAGTTCCCTGCTGCGCAGCATCCATGTCTGTGTGAGCGCCCGGTACTCGGGGCGGCGGGCCGCGAGGGTGTACAGCTCGTGGGCCAGCACCAGGCCGCGCGGTGGGCCTTCGGAGAGTGTGTGGACGAGGTCCACGACGGCTTCCCGGGCCTGGCCGGAGGTGTCGGCCCGGCCCAGGTGCCGTTCGAACAGCGCGACGATCTCGTCGGCGAAGCGGGTGAAGGCCTCCTTCAGGAGGTCGTCGATGCCCGCGAAGTGGTAGGTCATCGAGCCCAGCGGCACACCGGCACGGGCGGCGATCCTGCGGTGCGAGACGCCGGCGACCCCCTCGTCCGCGATGTGGTCGAGGGTGGCGTCGATGATGCGGTCGCGCCGCCGTGGGTCGGTGTGTCCTGTGGCCATCGGGTGCGGGTCAGATCTCCCGTATCGGGCGGGCCGGGTTGCCGACCGCGACGACGTTCGCCGGCACGTCCCTCGTCACGACCGCGCCGGCGCCGATGACGGAATTGTCGCTGATCGTCACGCCGGGGCAGACGATGGCGCCGCCGCCGAGCCAGACGTTGTCGCCGATGGTGATCGGCAGGGCCGCCTCCAGCCTGTCCCGGCGCGGCTCCGGCTCCACAGGGTGGGTGGGCGTGAGCAGTTGGACGTTCGGGCCGATCTGGCAGTCCTCGCCGACGGTGATCCGCGCGACGTCCAGGGCGGTCAGGTTGTAGTTGACGAAGGTCCGGGCGCCGATGGTGATGTTGCTTCCGTAGTCGACATGGAGCGGCGGCCGCACCTCGGCGCCGTCGCCGAGGGAGCCGAGCAGGTCGGCGAGCAGCGGCCGTGCGGCGGCCGGGTCCTCCGGGTAGGCGGCGAGGTAGCGGGCGGCGAGCCGCATGGCGCGCTGCTGCCTGCGCCAGATCTCGGGGTCGTCGGCGATGTAGAGGTCACCGGCGAGCATGCGCTCCAGGTTCGTGCGCGGATCGCCCGCGAAGTGGTCCGTGGCCATGCGGACGAGCGTAACCCCCGGGGCGTACGTTCGTACACTCCCTCTTCCGGCGCACGGTCCGGCAGCGGTCGGGTGCGGTCAGCTCAGTGTCGCCGTGCCCGCGATGTAGCCGTAGCGGGTGCGGAGCCGGTCGATCGCCGCCGGATCGTGGTGGCGCAGGGCCTCGGCCACCTCTTCCGGCGGCGCGTCGATCCCCGCGTTGAGCAGTTGGCCGCCGCGCAGCAGCATGGCGAAGCTGAGGAGGTAGGTGACGAGGCCGGCCGCCATCGTCCCGCCGTACAGCCAGGCCGTGACCGTCTCGATGGTGCGGTCGAACTCGAAGAGCCACACCGGGTCCTCGCCGAGCACCAGGAGGCCGAGGGTGAAGATCCCGGTGAACGGCAGCATCGTCACCAGCGCCACGCTGGTGCGGTGCCGGGCGAACCACGGTCTGCGCAGCAGCAGTACGCCCCATGCGCAGGCGTTGGCGACGAGGAGGACCGCCTGCGCGTCGATCGCCAGGTCCGAGTACCAGGGCAGCGCGTCGAAGGCCGCCGGGGTGAGGGCGGCGGCGGTGACGCCGGCTCCCGCGCACAGCAGGGCGATCAGGAAGAAGAGGACCCGTTCCCCGGCCGACGCGGTGGGCTTCTCCGGTGACCAGGACGGGCGCAGCGGCCCCGTGCCGGTCTCGCCGTGCGCCGGTTCGCGGAGCTTCTCCGGGTCCTCGGCGAACCGCTGGCCGACGAGGCGGCGGTGCAGGAGGACCCGGGAGTCGTCGTCCGGTGCGGCCGGGTCGTACCAGACGTCGAACGTGTTGCCCTCGGCCGGCGCCCAGCACGGGTACTCGGTGACGCGGATCTCCGCCGTCCGCTCGCCGCCGCCGGGCAGCGGCCAGGTGAGGGTCAGGCGGAAGACGGGCAGCCTGTCGAGCCACTTGCCGGTGTGCCGTGCCGCCGTCACCGTGGCGACGGCGTGCGTGCCGCCGTCGACGACCTCGCGCAGGACGCGCCGGCTGTCGCGGCGCCAGGAGCGGGCGGCGCGCATGCGGATCCAGTCGAACCGCAGGATCCGGACGACGGGCAGGCAGATGACCAGGAGGAGCCCCAGCACGGCCTGCCGCCACCAGGCCGCGTCGGCCACGGCCCCCCAGGGGACGAGGAAGTGGCCGGCGGCCATGCCGGTGAGGAAGCCGGCGCAGCCGGTGCACCGCTGGACGGCGCCGCCGTTGGTGGGCGCGAAGCACGAGTTGCTGTCGTGCGGCACCTCGCTCTCGCCGAACCCGTAGATCTGGCGCAGCGCCTGGTTCCCCACCAGGTTGGCGGCGAACGCGACGGACGGCAGGAAGAGGTAGGCGGCGGTCGCGGCCAACGGGCTGCCCCCGCCGAAGGCGAAAAGGGGCTCGTCGAACAGGAGCGACGCCGTGACGGCGATGTACGCGGCCCCCACGAGCGCCCACAGGACGCCGATGAGCGGCAGCCGCAGCCGGAGGCCGCGCAGCCGGTCCGCCACGATGACCGGTGACGTGGGGAACGGGAACGTGTCGCCGTCCGGCCGGGCGAGGTTCAGCGGGAAGGCCATGGACGGCGCCCCTCTCGGTGAGCGGCCCCGGTGACGCCGGTGTAGAGGGTGAGGAGGCGGTCGATGACGCGGGGCAGGGTGAAGTGGTCCTCGACCAGGCGCCGGCCCGCGCGGGAGGCCGCGTCGTTCGCCGCGGGGTCGAGCAGGCCGAGGATCGCGTCCGGGATGGCGTCGGCCGAGGCGGCGACGCGGCCGGCGGCGGCGCGCGCGATGTCCGGCGCGAGGCCCGTGCCGGCGCGGACCACGACGGGGGTGCCGACCGACAGCGCTTCGAGGACGGACAGGGGGAACGCGTCCTGCGTCGAGGGCAGGACGAGCGCCGTCGCGGCCTTGAGGCGGTCGAGGACGGCGGGGCCGTCGAGGGCGCCGGGGTGGTCCAGGGAGGCGCGGACTCCGAGCGCGTCGGCGAGGGCGAGGGTGTCCGGGAGGGCGCCGGTGTCGGGTCCGGCGAGGACGAAGCGGGTGTCGGGCCGCCGCGCGAGGACGGCCGGCATCGCGCGGACGAAGTCGTCGGGGCGCTTCCCCGCCTGGATCCGCGCGAGGTAGAGGACGGTGGGGGGGCCGGGCGGGAGGGGGCGGCGGTGCGGCTGGGGCGGCACGCCGTTGACGAGGCGGTGCTGCGGCGCGATCGGGTGCGGGGCGAGGACGGCGGCGGTCGCGTCGCGCTCCTGCTCCGTGAGGTGCAGGACGGCGTCGGCGCGGCGCAGGACGCGGCGGACGCCGAGGTGGTCCACGAGGCGGGCGACGCGGTGCGGCGTCGGGTCGATCATGCCGTGGGTCTGGAGGACGAGCGGGGTGCCGGCGCGCAGGGCGAGCAGGGCCATGGGGAGGGTGATCAGGTCCCGCATGAGGTGGACGTGCACGACGTCGGCGGAGCGGACGTACGCCATGGCGCGGGCCAGGAGCGCGGGGGACGTGATGCCGCTGACCTCGAAGCGGGGCAGGACGTGGCGGGCGCGGAAGAGCCGTACGGGCACGCCGTCCACGGAGCGGGGCAGCGGCCCGGTCGGGAAGTCGTCGGCGAGGGCGACGAGCGTGGCCCGGACGTCCCGCTCGCGCAGGCCGCGGCAGAGGTGGAACGCGACCCGCGTGGGGCCGCCGAACGCGTGGGTGGGCGTGTGCAGCGTGACGACGTGCAGTACCCGCATGGACCGCCCCCGCCCCCTGCTCCGAGCCGTCAGTGTGATCACCCTACGGGACGGAAGGGGGCGGGGGGAGGCGTTCGGCCGAGGATCAGGACGAACGGCTCGGCCTGCTGGCGGCCCGCCCGCGGGCGGACGTGTGACCGCCCGCCGGGGTCCGGCGGGCGGTGTGGTGGCGGCGGCGGGGAGGGTGGTGGCCGGCTCCCCGGCCGCCGCCGGTCCCGGTCGGCGGGCGGCGGCCGGTCAGACCGTGCCGTCGTCCGTGCCCGCCGCCTCGTCCAGGTCGGCGATGTGCATCGCCGCCTCCTCGGCGCCGGCCGCGCCGCCGTCGACGCCCACCTCGTAGGCCGTGACGTCGCTGTCGGGGCGGCGCGGCGTCAGGTCGTCGTCCGCGGAGACCAGGCGGCCGGCCCGGTCACCGCCGGCCTCGCCGTCGGCGACCGGCTCGCCCCACGCGTCCTGCTGGTCGCCGATGCCGTCCCCGTCCGGCGGCCGGACGTCCGGCACCTCCTCCGACAGGCGCTGGTCGAGGGTCTCGCCCTCCTCCTGCTCCCGGGCGGTGAGACCGTGCCCGGTCACCGCGAGCGGCTTCTCGGGCGGCGAGTAGCCCTCGTCGAGGGTCTCGTCGAGGTCCGGCTCACCGAGCGCATTCTCCAGGTCGCCGGTGTAGGTGACGTCCTCCCGGTCCACGGACTCCGTGGGCTGGTAGACCTCGTCACCCATCAGTTCGTCGTCCGGCACGACGGTCTCCTCCCTGCTTCCGCGCGGTGTCCCCGGCCCTGCGGCCGGGCGTCGTCGCCGCGCGCTCTCGTGCGTTCTGCCGTGTCACGGACGCGGGTACCCGCTAACCGTTCTTCTTCGCACTCTCCGGGAAACGGGCCTGGACCCGGCCGCCGACCACCCGCGTCTCGAACACCGGCTGCGGCGCCGTCGCGGGGCCCTGCACGTTCCAGCCGTCCGTGAGCCGGAACACGCTCCCGTGCCACGGGCAGCGCACGCAGCCGTTCTCGATCTCGCCGTCCGACAGCGGTCCTCCCATGTGCGAGCACTGGTCCGCCAGCACGCGGACCGCGCCGTCCTCCTCGCGGACGACCAGTACCGGGATGTCCCCCGCGTCCGCCCGCACGGCACGCCCGAGCGGCAGGTCGTCGAGGACGCCGACCTCGTGCCACTCGCCGTCCGCGCGGGCCGGGACCTGCTCGGCGTGGTTCGCGCCGGACGCCTGCCGGTAGGCGAGGTGCCCGCCGAGCGCCCCGCCGAGCGAGACGAGCGTCAGCCCGGCGAACCCGTACGCCCGCCCCGCCATGCGCCGGCCGCGCAGCCGGTGCCACAGGGAGGTGGTGTACAGGAGCAGGCCGCCGGTGTTCGCCGCGGCGTGGACGAGCCCCACGCGCATCTGCGGCTTGCGCAGGTCGGCCCAGTCCGTCAGGCCGGTGAGCGCGGCCGGGACGGCGGAGACGATGCCGATGGCCACGAGCAGGCCGGCGCCGCGCCGCTTGCCCTTCCCCGGCAGGAGGTCGAGGACGGCGGCCGAGGTCCACGTCCCGATGGGGATCTGGACCGCGACCGGGTGTGCCGGGTGGCCGAGCGGTTTGCCGTGCAGGATGTCCCGCACGTCGGGCGGGATCGCGTGGACGGCGCGGCGCAGGGGGCCGAGGAGCGGGTCGGCCGTCCGGGTGGCCTCGATGCGGTCGACGGCCGCGAGGATGCGGCCGGGCCGGTCGGGCTCCGGCATCAGGGAGCGGAACGTGGCGGCTACGTCAGGAAGCTTGTCCGAAAAGGCCATAACACCCGGTTCCACGTCTCACGGATTCGAAACAGCTCATGAGGCGGGTACCGGCGTGGCGCGCCCGCGCGGTTAGCCTCTCGGACGGACGACACACCGGAGGGGGAGGACACCATGCGCACATCCCGACGCCTCGTGGTCCCGGCGGTCGCCGCCGCGACCGCGCTCCTACTGCCCGGCTGCGGCGGCGACGACGGTGACGGCGGCGCGTTCGGCACCGGCAGCGGCGCGGGCGGGACCGGCGGGGAGGACGAGGCGCAGGAGGGCGGTGCGGGCGGGGGCTCCATCCCGTCCGTGGCCGCCGTGACCGGCGACTGGTACGTGAACCCGGACGACACGATGGAGTCGCACAACCTGTGGCTCAACGGGACCGACGCCCGGTTCTACGAGAACGCCGGGACGGACCGCGACTACTGCGACGCCGGCACGATCGACGAGCACGGCCACATCGAGCTGACCACGTGCCACACCTGGGGCGACGAGCTGTGGCCCGCCCCGTCGGCCGACGTCACGCTCAACGCCGACGGCAGCCTCACCGTCGTGTGGGCGTCGGGCGTGACCGAGGTGTACTGGAACAAGAACGCCTGACGCCGCACGGGGTGGGCGTCCGGCGGGCGGTGCGGGGCCCGCCGGACGCCCCCGGCGCTGTTCCGTCGTCGGGCTCTACGCGACACCCGTCCCGTACCGGCAGTTCGCCTCGTTGTCGCCCCAGTACTCGCAGACCGTGACGTACACGTAGTACCCGTCGGCGAACAGGTTCCCCGAGTCCGCCGTGCAGCTTCCGTTGTTCGACGGGTCCCGGGTGATGACGAACATGTTGTCACCGTTGGGCGCCGTGCCCACGAGCGTGACGACGACGCCCCGGCCGTCCGACGTGTTGTCGCACACCGTGACCTTCTCGAACGACGGCCAGCCGTCCAGGTCGGCGTCGAAGAACGCCGCGCCGCTGCCGCTCGCCGTGTACAGCCAGCCCACGTTGTGGGGCGGCACCGCGGCGCTCGCCTGCCCGCCGGTACCGAACGTGAGGGCCGCGACCGCCGCAGCCATGAGACCGAATCGCCGCAACCATCGCATCGGCGATCCCCCTTTCCACAGAATGTCCGTGTCGGACGTGCACGCGCTGAACCGGTGCCGGACCGGTGAACCGCTCCGGAGTGACGGATGGTGTCCGGGTGAACCACAGGTACTGGGGGGACTGGCGGGGAGCGTAGCAACGCTTCTTCTCGGCCGGAGGGGCGATATTCCGCCGATCACGGCGCACCCGGTGCGCGCCGGACAGGCCCTAGGGTCTGTCCGGCGGGTCTTGGCGCGGCTCGCGGCGTCGGATGCGGTGCATCGCAAGGCGCCGGATCGCAGCTCATACCCGTCGTATTCGCGCGATACGGCAACGCAGCGAGGTGCCGTAGCCGGCGTCGCGAGACAGGCAAGATCCGCCGGACAGGCCCTAGACTGCCCGCCGGGTGACGGGCGGGCGGCGGGGGTGCCATGGCGGTCGAGCCGGTGGGGCGGACGAGGGGCGCGCCGCCGCGCGCGGTCCTGTCGCGGGCGCTGTCCGTCCCGCTGATCGCGGGCCTCGTGGGCGCCCTGCCGCTCGCGGTCGCCGCCCAGCCGGGCGAGGGCGTGCGGGACACGGCGTACTGGCTCCAGCTCACGGTCGCCTGCTACGCCGGGGTGCGGCTGAGCGCGATGATCCTCTCGGGGCGCCGGCGGCTGGTGCAGGGCGCGTTCTGGCTGTTCTGCTACCTCGCGATGGGCATCGCGCCGCTCGCGCAGAGCGTGCTGGGCCGCGAGCCGACGCCGGTGCTCGGCCCGCGCGGCGACGTGGTCCTGGCGACGGCGCTGGTGCTGTGCGGGATGGCCGCGTTCGACGTGGGGGCGCTGCTCGCGCGGCACCGGCCGTCGTCGCGCCGCGGGAGCCGGCCCGCCGCGACGGTGCACAGGACCCGGCTGTACCTGCTGGTGGCGCTCGCGTACGCGGGCAGCGCGCTGCTGATCGTCCGGCTCGGCGGCCCCGCCATCTTCTTCACGAGCCGCGAGGAGATCAGCACCGGCCTCGACGAGGTGACGGCGGCCGGCGACCCGTCGGCCGGGGAGGCGGGGAACGCGCTGCTGCGCGGCTTCGGGACGGTCCCGGCGATGCTGGCGCTGCTGTTCCTGACGCGGTGGCTCGTCACGTCCCCGTGGGCGAGGCGGCGGCCGTCCGTGGTCCTGCCCTGGCTGGGGCTCGTCGTCATCAACGTGATCGTGAACAACCCGGTGTCGAACCCGCGGTACTGGTTCCTGACGGTGCTGTTCGCGCTGCTGTTCACGGTGTTCCCGCGCAGCCCCGTGATGTACCGGGCCTCGCTCGCGCTGGGCGTGGTGGTCGCGCTGCTGGTCTTCCCGTTCACGGACAGGTTCCGCTACGGGGAGGACGACGGGCGGCAGCCGGTCGAGGCGGACACGCTGCTGGAGCCGCTGGTGGTGAAGGACTACGACCAGGTCGGCATGTTCGCGAACACCCTCACCTACGCGGCGGACGGCAACGGGCACACGTACGGCCGGCAGGTCGCGGGGGCCGCGCTGTTCTTCGTGCCGCGCGCCGTGTGGGAGGGGAAGCCGGAGGACACCGGCTTCCTCGTCGGCGGGTGGATGGGCACGGACAGCGCGAACCTGTCGTCCCCGCTGTGGGCCGAATTGTGGCTGGATTTCGGCCCCATCGGCATGACGGCGGGCTTCCTCGGTGTGGGGTACGCGGCGGCGCGTACGGACCGCCGTTACGTACGCCGCACGCTGGACGACCCGTCCCCCGGCAACGTCCTCGCGGTCGTCGTGCCCGTGCTCGCGGGCTACAGCTTCATCCTCCTGCGCGGCTCCCTGCTCCAGGCGTCCGGGCGCATCGGGATCGCGCTCTTCTGCCTGGCCCTCGTGACGACACTGCGGGACGGGGGCAGGGCGCGGCTGCGGTGACGCGGCGGCGGGCCGGGCGTCACGGGGCGCGGTGGGCGAGGCGCAGTTCGAGGCCGCAGCGGAGCCACGCGGCGCACGCCTTGGCCGCCGAACCCACGCACAGGCCCCACGCGGCGCCGGTCATGCCGCCGACGGCGTAGCCGGTGAGGAGGCAGACGACCGACAGCGCCGAGAAGATGATCTGCAGGGGCAGGGTGGCGCGCGGGCTGAGGACGCGCAGCAGGAGCAGGCCGCACGTGCCGAGGGCCATGAACGCGTACTGGGTGCCGGTGGCGGGCAGCAGGCTGCGGGCCGCGTCCCAGGTGTCGCCGAGCAGCGCGCGTCCGGCGGCGTCGGGCAGGAGGAACAGCGCGCCGGCCCACACGGCGGCGAGCGCGGCCAGCGCGCCGCCCGCGCCCGCCGCCGCCCGCGCCTGGGCGTGCGGGCCGTCCCAGCGGCGCAGGAGGGGCGGGCCGAAGCCGGTGGCGGAGGTGAACAGGACGTTCATCGGCCCGAAGAGCGTGGCAGCGCCGCGCAGCGCGCCGACCGCCGGCGCGTCGGCGCCGACGCCGATGCCCACGACGGCGGTCTGCGACGCGGCGCTGCCGACGGCGAACTCCGTGACGAACCGCCGCCCCAGGTGACGGCGGTCCAGCAGCGTCATCGGCCGTACGCCCGTGACGCCGCGCGTGCGGTGGATCAGCAGCACGCCGGCCACCAGCAGCGCGGGCAGCGCCGACAGCCCCCACGCCAGGACCATGCGGCCGGCACCCGTCCCGTAGGGCTGGACGGCCAGCACGGGCACCACGACGGCGAGACGCAGCACGTCGGCCACAAGGGCCAGTTGGGGCTTCCCGAGCAGGGAGAACGCGTACCGGAGGCTGTCCTGCGTGAGCACGATCGGCAGGACCGCGCCGAGGGCCGCGAGCCCCGCGGGGATGCCGTCGCGGCCGGCGGCGGACGCGACCGCCGCCAGGAGCGCGCCGAGGGCCGCCGAGGCGCCGAGGGTGAACAGGACGGACGCGCGGGCGTGCCGCTGGAGCTGCCGTTCCGTGCCGCGCCGCAGCACCAGGGCCTGGCCGACGTAGGCCGTGGCCGCGCCGAGGAGCAGCACGAAGACCGTGTGGACGACGGCGAACGCCGCGAACCCGTCGGCCGTCGACTGGCGCGCGGCGCATATGACGACCGCGATGTTGGTGAGGGCCGCCACGCCCTGGTCGGCCACCGAGGCCGCGGCGCCGCGGGCGGCGGCCTGCCCCGGGCTCGGCGCGGACGCCGGGCCGGGGGCGGGCGCGGGCGGGAGGGATTCGTGTCTGGTCACTGCCGGGGGGTGCCGTCTTCCAGGTCCGCTGGGTCGAGGACGCGCAGACCGAGCGTGTCCTGCCCGGTGTCGCGCGGATCGGGCGCGGGCGCCCGGTGCGGCGCGCGGGGGCGCACACGCTGGGTGGCAGCGTACGGGGCGTGCGCCGGGCCGCCGTCACGGGTGCCCCCTCCGTCGTGCCCGCCCCGGACGTCGCGGTCGTCACCGGCACGCCCCGCGCCGTCCTCCTCGTCCTCTCCGAAGTCGATGCCGCCGCTCCCCCACGAGTGCAGCACCGCGCCGAGCAGCACGCCCCCGGCGCCCACGACCAGCTCCCGCACGCGCGCCAGGTCGTCGCGCCGCACCTGCGTCGGATCGCACACGACCAGCACGCCGTCCACCCGGTCGGTCAGCGCGATCGCGTCGGCGTAACTGAGCACCGCCGGCGCCAGGACGACCACGACACGGCCCTTCGTGTCGGCGTGGCCGATCAACCGGGTCGCGGCCGGCGAGGTCAGGGCACGCGGCACGTTCCGCACACGGCGGCCCGGCACCAGGTCGAAGATGCCCGACTCCCCCGCGTCGATCGGGACCTGCCCGGCCGGCCACCCCGGCGGCCCCCCGTACTCGGCGCCGCCGGCCGCCCACCCGGGCCGTACGCCGTCCGCCTCGCGCAACTGCGCGCCCAGGCTCGGGGTCCGCAGGTCCGCCTCGACGAGCAGCGCGTCCATGCCCATCTCGGCGAACGCGGCGGTGAGGTTGACCGAGGCGGCCAGCGGCGTCTCGATGCTGCCCCGCGGCGCGACCACCAGCAGCCGGCGGCGCCGCGCGAACGCCTCGTCGTACGCCAGCCGGAACGCCACGGACCGGTACTCCTCCGCGAGCTTCCCCTCCGCGAGGAGCTGGTCCGGGTGCCCCCGCCCGGTGCGCGGCAGGACCCCGAGCACCGGCGCACGCAGCGCCCGCGTGACGTCGCCCGGGGAGCGCACCGTGGGGTCGAACACGAGCCGCACCCACGCCGCGAGCAGGCCGAGCCCGATGCCGACGGCGTAGCCGAGGCCGAGGAGCAGCGGCAGCCCGGGACCGGCGGGGCTGCCGGGCGGCGTGGCCTCCGTGATGACGCGGCCCCCCGTCGTGTCGAGGGCCTGGAGACCGGCGATCGACGCGTTGATCTCGGAGATCTGCCCCGTCAGGGACGACAGGTCCGCGACGGCGCCGTCGTAGGCGGTCGTGTTCTCGTACAGGTCCTCCAGCTCGGCCTGCAGCTCGTCGCGCCGGGTGAGCAGCGGCTCGCGGCGCTCCTCCAGGGACGCGACGCCCTGCTCCACCGTCCGGTCGGCGTCCTCCTGCCGGTTGTCCAGGTAGGCGCGGACGAAGGCGTTCGCCCGCTCGGCGGCGAGCGCCGGGTCGCCCGCCGAGTAGGCGAACCGCAGGACCTCCGTGTTGGGCGGGTTCGTGACCTGCAGGCCCTTCCCGAGGGCGGCCGCTGCGCTCTCCGGCTCGCCGAGCAGCCCGGCGGCGCGCCGGGCGACCACGTCACCGGTCGCGGTGCGCCGCTCGGAGCCCATCGCGATCCGGTCCACGGACGCGGTCGCCGCGAACGGGTCGGCCGTCGGCATCCGTAACCGCACCTCGGCCGTCGCGATGTACGTCTCGTTCGCGCTCAGCCCGAGCCAGCCGCCGCCCGCGAGCCCCACGAGGATGCCGCACACGATCAGCAGCCGGTAGCGCAGGAGCTGCCGGAACTGGTCGCGCAGCAGGTCGGGTTCGTCGTACGGCGCGGCGTGTGCCCGGCCGTCCTCGCGCGCTGCGCTCATGCGGGAGCTCCCCTTCTCGTGCCGCCACGCCCCAGAGCCTGACGCACCGGCGCGCCGAGGGCCAGAGCCTCGTCCAGCATCGCCGTGATCCGGCGCAGACCGGCGGTGCGCGACAGGTTCTCACGGGCGTACGCCGCGCCGCGCGCGCCGAGTTCGCCGGCGGTCTCGGGGTCGGCCGCGAGGCGGCGCGCGGCGTCGGCGAGCGCCGCCGGGTCCTCCGGCGGGACGAGGACACCGCCGCCCGACCTGCGGACCTCGTCGGCCGTGCCGCCCGCGGCGGCGACCGAGGCGATGACGGGCCGTCCCGCGGCGAAGTAGGACGTCAGTTTCGAGGGGACGCTCATGTCCAGCACGGCGGCCCGCTGCGTCACCACGAGCGCGTCGGCTGCGGCGAGGACGGCCGGGAAGTCGGCGTCCGCGACCGGCGGGAGGAGCGTCACGTTGGGCACGGCGGCGGCCAGCGCGGCGAGCCGGACGCGCTGGCTGCCGTCCCCCATGAGGACGACGTGCAGCTCCGGCGCGCGGCGGGCCGCCGCGACGAGGACGTCGAGCCCCTGCTTCAGGCCCATCGTGCCGGCGTGCAGGAGCACCGTGCGGCCGGGCGCCCAGCCGAGGCGCGCGCGGACCCGGGCGCGACCGGCCGGGTCGGCGGGCGGCGCGGGGACGTGCGACCAGTTCGGCACGAGGCGCACGCGGTCGGCGGGGACGCCGAGCGCCCGCACGCGCTCCCTGAAGCTGTCGTGGATGACGCCGACGAGCGTGGCGGCGGCGAGGACCCGGCGCTCGGCGGCGGCCACCGCGGCGGCGGCCCTGCCGCCGCCCCTGATGCCGCTCTGCGCCGCCGCGGCCCCCATCAGGTCCTGCACCACCGGTACGAACGGGACGCCCCACCGCCCGGCGGCGCGCGCCGCCAGCGCCCCGCCCGCCAGGCTCGGGATCTGCGCCAGGACGGCGTCGGGCCTGCCCATGCGCGGCGGGGCGAGCAGGCCGTGCAGCAGGATCGACCCCTCGTACAGGGCGCGGCGGGCCGCCGTCTGCCGGGCCGGGACGGTGTGCCGCCTGCGGTGCACGAGGACGCCAGCGCGCTCCTCGACGGCCCGCCACCGGCCGCGCCACTCCGGGTCGGTGCGCCAGGCCGGGTAGTGCGGCAGGCCGGCGAGGACGTGGACCTCGGCGCCGCGGTCGGCGGCGAGGTGCTCGGCGAGCTGGGCGGCGTACGGGCCGATCCCGGCGTGCTCGGGCGCGTAGTTGGTGGAGACCAGGAGGAACCGGCGGCCCGGTCTCCCGCCGTCCCGGCCGTCCCCGCGGACACTGGTGTGACGCACGATGTCTGCCCTCCCCCTGAAGACCTCCCCGACTACGTGAAGTATCCGCGTTCTCCACCGGAGTTACACACGTTGTCAGGGATCGACCGCGCGGGGCGACGGCGCGGGGCTATGGTGGAGCGCAGCGTCCGCGACGGCCAGTGGGGGGTCGTGCACATGCCACAGGCGGGGCACACGGTGGGGTACGCGCCGGGGGTCTGGGATCTGTTCCACATCGGCCATCTCAACGTGCTGCGCCACGCCAGGAGCCGCTGCGACTACCTGGTGGCCGGCGTCGTCTCGGACGCGATGGCCGCGCTGGCGAAGGGCAGGGCGCCGGTGATCCCGCTGGTGGAGCGGCTGGAGATCGTCCGCAGCGTGCGGTACGTGGACGCCGCGTTCGTCGAGACGGTGCCGGACAAGCTCGTCACCTGGGAACAGGTGCGGTTCGACGTCCTGTTCAAGGGCGACGACTGGCGCGGCACCCCGAAGGGCGAGCGGCTGGAGCGGGACTTCGCCGCCGTGGGCGTCGAGGTCGTCTACTTCCCCTACACGGTGCACACGTCCAGCACTCACCTGCGGGCGGCGCTCGCGGCGCTCGCCGAGCCCGCCGCCCCGGCCGCCGACAGCGCGCGGAACCACCGCACGGAGAACGCCGCGCAGAACACGACGTAGACGCCCGCGAGGACGGCGTACGCGGCGCGGAACAGGCCCTCGTCCCCCAGCAGCAGGAACAGCGCGCACAGTGTGCCGTAGTCGGCGGGCAGCAGCGCCAGCGCGCGCAGCCGGGACGGCGGGGGGGCGTGCGGTGGGGGCGCGGCGGGGCGCGGCGTCAGCTTGTCCGCGAGCAGGCCGCCGAAGAAGATCATGATGTGCGCGAGCTGGAACACCGGGGGCACCAGCAGCCAGCCGTCGTCGGGCAGCGCGAAGTGGCGGTGGAACGCGATGAGCACGGCGGTGTGCAGCGCGGTGATCTTCGCGCAGTCCACGGCGTGGTCGAGCCACTCCCCCGCCGGGCTGCCGGTGCCGCACAGGCGGGCGAGCTGCCCGTCGGCCGCGTCGAGGGCGAAGCCGCCGGCCAGCGCCGCCCAGACGCCGGCGGCCAGCGGCCAGGACGGCGGCAGGAGCGCGACGGCTGCGACGCCGGCGAGGCTGAGCAGGGCGCTCGCGGCCGTGACCCCGTTCGGGGTGAGGCCGGCGCGGTGGGCGGCGGCGGCGCAGACGCGGCCGGCGGGCCGGTTGACGTACCGGGAGTAGAGGGAGACGCCGCGCGCCGTCTTCTGCGCGTCGCGCAGCCG
The DNA here is from genome assembly GCF_004193175.1 of Streptomyces sp. RFCAC02. Taxonomy (NCBI): domain Bacteria; kingdom Bacillati; phylum Actinomycetota; class Actinomycetes; order Kitasatosporales; family Streptomycetaceae; genus Streptomyces; species Streptomyces sp. RFCAC02. The sequence continues at coordinate 1,319,675 of NZ_SAUH01000001.1, forward strand.
CGCGAGGGCCGCGCGGAACGTCATGGCCGGCTCCGTGCGCGTGTCCCCCACCGTCGCCGCCTCCCGCCCCCGCGTCCCGGCCCGCATCATCGCATGCGCGCCCGGGGGGTGCGGCCGTTGTCGGCCGGAGTCGATACGATGCGTGGGCCGGACTGGAGACGACGGGGAGGGGCCACGATGCGGCTGCGAGCACGGCTCGCCAGGGCGACGGCGGCGGTGACGGCCACGCTGGCGCTGGCGGGCGGTCTGTCGGGGTGCATGACGGTGCACGGCGAAGAGGCCGTGGTGCCGGCGGCCACCCCCGAGGAGGCCGCGGCGGCGCTCGACCGCTACGTCGACATCAGCAACGAGGCGAAGGGCGTCAACGACGCCGAGCGCAACAAGGACATCGAGGACGGCGGCCTCGGCGCCATCGACTTCGCGGGCCTCACCGCCCGGCACGACGTGTACGGCGAGGACGATCCCGACTTCGAGCCGCTCGCGGTGTCCGACACGGAGTTCCACATCCCGCAGCAGGCGGCGTGGCCGAAGTTCTTCGTCGCCGACACGGCCACCAACCAGGGCCACAACCGCTGGCTGATGTTCTTCACGCGCGACTCGGTCGACGAGGACTGGCGCGTGACGTACCTGTCGTCACTGCCGGCCGCGCAGATCCCCGAGTTCGCCGAGGACGAGGACGGTTATCTGGAGGACATACCGGTCGGTGAGGAGTCGGGGCTCGCGATCGAGCCGTCCGAGATCAGCACCGCGTACACGGTCTACCTGCAGAGCGAGACCGGCCCGTTCGCGGCCGGCCCCTACACCAGCGAGACCCGGGCGAACCGCGACCAGGTGAACAGCGGCGCCCAGTCGCTGACCGAGTTCCGCGATTCGCCGCCCGACCTCGACGAGAACCCGGACTACGCGCCGCTGGCCATGCGGCTGGCGGACGGCTCCGCCTTCGTCATGTTCACGACCCAGCACGACCAGCGGCTCACCATGGCCTCGGGCGAGGTCATCCCGGCCGAGAGCATCGGCGAGCTGACCGCGGCCCTCATGGAGGAGGACCCGGAGGACGGGCTGGAGTGGATGACGCTCCACCTCGTCGGGATACAGGCCGCCGTGGTGCCGCAGGGCGAGGGCGAGGTCCAGGTGATCGGCCAGATCAAGGACGCCGTCGCCGCCGAGGGGCACTGACGGCGGGCCGCCGCCGGGAGTCCGCGCGGGGGGACGAACGAGGGAGAGGGGGCGCCGGCCGGCGCCCCCTCTCCCGTGCTGCGGTGCTCGTGCGGTGCCGTGCGCTCAGGGCCAGGCGGGGGCCTGCTCGGGCTCGCTCGCGAGGTGGGCGGCGCAGGCGTCGGTGAGGGCCTCCAGCAGGGTCAGCGGCTCGGGGAGCGGGTGCTCGGGGCCGTGGAGCCAGCGGACGCTGCCGGTGCCGCCCGGGGGCACACGGGACGGCGGCAGGAGGACGTAGCTGCCGCGGCAGTGCCACCGCAGCCCCGGGTGCTCGTCCATGGTCTCGGGGTGGCAGTCCAGCTCGCAGGGCCACCACTCGTCCTCGTCGTCCGGGGTGCCGCGGGTGGCGGTGAAGAACAGGACGCGGTCCGGGTCGGCGACGGCGACCGGGCCGACCGGGACCCCGGCGTCGGTGAGGCGGGCGAGCGCCGCGTACCCGGCGGGCGCGGGGACGTCCAGGACGTCGTGGGCGGCGCCGGTGGCGGTGATGAAGTTCGCCAGGGGGTCGGCGCGCAGCCAGTGGAGGACGGTGTCGCGGTCGGTGGTCGCCTGTGTCTGCCAGGCGAGGGAGACGGGGTGCCGCGCGGGCGTGGGACAGCCGATCCGTTCGCAGGAACAGCCGTACCCCTGGGGGTGGGCCGCGGGCGCCACCGGGAATCCGGCGGCCGCCGCCGCGAGCAGCAGGTCCTCCCGTGCCGCGGCGGCAGCGGCGCCGGCCGCCGCGCCCCTGGCACCCCGGCGCAGCCAGCGGGGGATTCTGCTCTCGTGGCTCTCGCGTTCCATGCTCCCCCTGCCGTTTTCACTGGTCTACGGGTCCGTGAGCGGTTGAGCGCCGCCGCCGGATGTTTTATTCCGCTGTGGCGGACAATCCTGCCCTGCGGGGTCTCCGGATGCGTAATCGGGAGGGGCGCGCCGGGCGCGCTGCCGCGTGCCCCGCGCGCCCCTCCCGTCACGCCGGCGAGGGCGCGCGGCGCGGCCGTGCGGTCACCGTGCGGCGGCCCGCCAGGGGCGGACCAGGACGGCGAAGCACAGGGCCGCCAGGGACACGGCGCTGAGCTGGACCACGGCCATCGGCACGGCGGTGTGCTCGCCCGCGATACCGACGAGCGGCGAGGCGACGGCGCCGACGAAGAAGGACGACGCGCCCAGCAGCGCGGACGCGGCGCCGGCCGCGTGGGGCGCGCGTTCGAGGCCCTCGGAGTTGGCGTTCGGCAGGACGAGGGGCATGGAGCCCATCAGGACGAACAGTCCGGCCGAGATCGGGAAGAGGCCGACGTCGCCGAAGACGCCGGTGGTCATGAGCAGCAGGGCCACGCTGTCGGCGACGATGAGGACGAGGCCGACGGTCATCACGCGGTGCGTCGGCACCCGGCCGACGAGGATCTTTCCGTTGACCTGGCTCATCACGACCATGGAGATCGAGTTGGCCATGAACAGCATGCTGAACGTCTGCGGCGACGCGCCGTAAATTTCCTGGACGACGAACGGCGATGCGGACACATATGCGAAGAGTGTCGCGAATGTCAGGCCGCCCACGAGGAGGTGGCCGGTGAACACCCGGTCGCGGAACAGGCCGCCCATCGAGCGCAGCGCGGGCCGCACACCGCCGGAGTCGCGGCGCTCCCGCGGCAGGGTCTCCGGGAGCCAGCGCGCGACCGCCACGACGAGGACGACGCCGATGGCGGCCAGGATCACGAAGATGCCGCGCCAGTCGGTGAAACGCATGAGCTGGCCGCCGAACACGGGCGCCAGGATGGGCGCGAGACCGGAGACGAGCATCAGCGAGGAGAAGAAGCGGGCCATCGCGACACCGCTGAACAGGTCGCGCACCACGGCGCGGGCGATGACGATGCCCGCCGAGCCGGCGAGACCCTGGATGAAGCGGAAGACGGTCAGGGTCTCCACGTTGGGCGCGAAGGCGCAGGCGGCGGACGCGACGACGTAACCGCTCATGCCGCACAGCAGCGGCCAGCGGCGGCCGAGCTGGTCGCTCATCGGGCCGGCGACCAACTGGCCGAGGCCGAGGCCGAGGAGGCAGGCCGTCAGGGTGAGCTGGACGGTGGACGCGCTGGTGCCGAGGGCGTCGCCGACCTCGGGGAGGGCGGGGAGGTAGGTGTCCAGGGACAGGGGCGGCAGCGCGGAGAGGCTGCCGAGGATGAGGGTGAGCAGCAGTCCGGCCCGCTGCCGGCGGGAGAGCTGCGGTGCTCCGGTGCCGGCCGGTGCGGGCCGGGGGCTCGCGGTGGCGAGCGGGGTGCCGACCGTCGGGTCGGGCGGTGCGTCGAGGGGTGTGTCGAGCGGGATGTCGGGGACGGCGGCCGCGGGTTGGTGGCCGGACTGGTTCATGCACCTCTCCGGTACTCGTCAGGAACCACCCAATCATCCCATGACCTGACTTCCAGACCATCTGATTAACGCCCTTTCGATGGCCTCCTGACGTGTCCCTCACCACAGTCCGCGGGACCGTGGACGCGCCCTGCGGGAGCGCGCGTTCGGCCGTACGCGCCCCCCGGTGCATCGGCCCGCCCCCTCGGGGCCAGGTTCCCCGGCATGACGGCGGCCGTTGGTGGAATTCGGGAGGTCCGGGAACGGGCGCCCGGCCGTGGACTGGCAAGGTTGTCCCATGGCACCGCGCGCCGGCCCCACCCGGCACGCCGGCGCCGCCGCGTCCGGGGGTGCGCCCCTCCGGCGTGCCCTCCCCGCGTCCCCCTCCCCGTACGACCCCGCAGGACGGACCGTGAGCGTCACACCCTCCCCCATCCCGCCGCCGCCACCGGCCGGCCCCCCGGCGACCGCGCCGGCGGAGCCACCGGCCCCCCGGGCGACCGCGTCGGGCGGGCGGTGGGCCACGGCGCTGCGCCGCACCCCCGTCTCCCTGTGGCGCGACGACATCGACCACTGGGCCGCCGCGCTCACGTACTACTCCGTCCTCGCCGTCTTCCCGGCCCTCTTCGTCGCCCTGTCGATCCTCGGCCTCGCCGACCCCGGCTCGGCCGAGGAGCTGATCGGGCAGGTCAGCGCCCTCGTCCCGGCCGACTCGCGCGGCGAGGTCTGGTCCGCCCTGCACGACCTCGCGCAGCAGCGGTCGGCCGCCTGGCTGCTGGTGGCGGTCGGCGGCTTCAGCGCCCTGCTGTCCGGCTACAACTACCTGAGCATCTTCCGGCGCGTGCAGCACGCCATGCACGGCGTGCGCGACCCCCGCTCGCCGTGGCGCGCGATCCCCCGCACGACGCTGTCGGCGCTCGGCCTGCTCGGGCTCCTGGTGGGCAGCGCCACCGTGCTGATCATGACGGGCGGCGTCGTGCGGACGGTCGGCCGCTGGCTCGGTTTCGACGAGGCGGGGACGGCTGCCTGGTCGGTGATGAAGTGGCCCCTGCTGGTGCTGCTGGTAACGGGCCTGGTGCTCGTGCTGTTCCGCAACGGGCCGAAGGACCCCGGCGTCCCGGCGCACGGCATGCTGGGCGGCGCGCTGGCCGTGGGCCTGTGGCTGGTCGCGTCGGCCGGGTTCGCCCTGTACGCGTCGCACGTCGGCACGTACAACCGGCTGTACGGCTCGCTGGCGGGGATCGTGGTGTTCCTCGTGTGGCTGTGGGTGTGCAACCTGAGCCTGCTGACGGGCGCCCAGTTCAACGCCGAACTGGCCCGCCTGAACCGCGCGCGGGCCTCGTACGACGCCCGGCGCGCGGCGGACGCGGCCTGACCGTCCGCGGTCGGTCCACGGCACCCGGCAACCGATTCCGTTCGCGAATCAACCATTCCCCGCCCGCGGCGCGGCACCTCCCCCGGCGCACACGTCCGGGAACCTCAAATGCCGCTCAAGAAATCCCCGTTGCCCACCTTTCACTGCCATCCTGCCGCCCATGTACGAGATACACGCGGCGGAAGCGTCCGTTCCCCTGTGGATCGCCGCGATCGCGTCCGTCATCAGCGCGCTCGGCGGTGTCGCCGGCTGCGCGGCTCTCGTGATCCTGCTCAGACGCCGCCAGGCCGTCGCCCGCGTGCCGCCCGCGGAGGTGAGCCGCCTGCTGCACGAGCTGGAGGGCATGTTCGACGAACTGCTGGCCAACGGCGGCCTGCCCGTCGACTGGTTCCTCGCGCCCGAGCAGCGGCGCACCGGACAGCTCCTCGCCTCGTACACGGGCCTGATCGGCGACGACGAGCTGCGGACCCTCGTCGCGCACGCCCGCGAGTCCGTCGACAACTGCTGGGCCGCCGCCCCCGCCGTCCTGCCGGGCGCCGCCGCCGCCGGACTGCCGGCGGACGAGCTGGCCGCCATCGACGAGCGCCTCGAACGCCAGCTCACCGAGGCGAGGACGGGCCGCGCGATGACGGCCCGCGCGATCGCACGCCTCGACCACCTGCTCCCCCACTGCAACGCGGCACGCGCAGCCTGACCCGCGCACCGGCCCCGGGCAGGTGTGAGACGTGTGCGGCGGGGAACTCGGCGCCGACCGTCCGTACCGTCGCTGCCGAAGGAGCCGTCATGAACTGTGCCGATCGCCGTGACCTGGGCCTGCTGCTCCTGCGCATGGGGACGGGGGGTGTGCTGGCCGCGCACGGCACGCAGAAGCTCTTCGGATGGTTCGGCGGGGGCGGCATCGAGGGCACCGGGCAGTTCATGGACTCGCTCGGCTTCAAGCCCGGCCGGGCGAGCGCGCTGGCCACGGGCCTGGCCGAGGCCGGCGGCGGTGTGCTCCTCGCCCTCGGCCTCGCGACCCCGGCCGCCGGTTCCGCCGCCGCCGGGGCGATGACGGGCGCGGCGGCCGTGCACGTGCCGGACGGCTTCTTCGCGCAGAGCGGCGGCTACGAGTACCCCGCGTTCCTCGGCATGGCGTCCGCCGGCCTCGCCGTCGCGGGTCCCGGCGCCCTGTCCTTCGACCACGCGCTCGGCCACACGCTGAACCGCAACTGGATGGTCCCGGCGGCACTGGCGGCGACGGCCGCCGTGACGACGATGGTCGTGGGCATGCGGAACAAACGGCTGCGGAACGCCCAGGACACCGAAGCCTGACCCGCCCGAGCTGTCGCGGAACCACTAGGGTGCGCGGGGTGACCCACCCCGTTTCGCCTCCGTCGAGCACCTTCCGCCTCATCGTCACGGGAGGAGGTACCGGCGGGCACACCTATCCCGCACTCACCACGGTCCGCGCGTTGCGTGCCCGGCTGACGGCCGGCGGACGTGCGCTCGACGTCCTGTGGATCGGCACCGCCGACGGTCTTGAGGCCCGGGTCGCGCCCGCCGAGGGCATCGCGTTCACGACGGTCGCCACGGGCAAGATCCGCCGTCACGCGAACCCGGTGAAGATGCTCGGCCCTGCCAACGTCAGGGACATGGCCCGGGTGCCCCTCGGCGTCGCCCAGGCACGGAAGGCGATCAGCGCTTTCCGGCCGGACGTCGTACTGGCGACCGGCGGGTACGTCGCCGTCCCGGCGGGCCTCGCCGCGCGGTTGTGCAAGCGCCCGCTGGTGCTGCACGAACAGACGGTGCGGCTCGGGCTGGCGAACCGGAAACTGGCCGGGTCCGCGGCCCGGATCGCGGTCTCCTCGGAGTCGACGCTGCCCCTGCTCCCCGAGGCCGTACGGTCCGCCGCGGTCGTCACGGGCAACCCGGTGCGGCCGGAGATCCTTACCGGCCACGCCGACCGGGCCGTCACCGCGCTCGGCCTCGCCGGCTTCGACCGGCGACTCCCCACGCTCTACGTCACCGGCGGCGCCCAGGGCGCACAGCAGATCAACCGTGTCGTCGCCGACGCCCTCCCCTGGCTGCTGGAGCGCTGCAACGTGGTGCACCAGTGCGGACCGGCCAACGTCGAGGCGCTGCGCGCGGGCGCGGCGGCGCTCCCGCCGGGGCTCGCCGGCCGGTACCACCTCACCGGCTTCGTCGGCCCGGAACTCCCCGATGTCCTGGCGCTCGCGGACGTCGTCGTCTCCCGGAGCGGCGCGGGCACCCTCGCGGAACTCACCGCCCTCGGCAGGCCGGCCGTGTTCGTGCCGCTCGCCTCCTCGGCGGGGAACGAGCAGGCGCACAACGCGCGGCACCTGGAGGCGGCGGGCGCGGCCGTCGCCCTCGAGGGTGACGTCACGGCGGACCGGCTGCGGGACGCCCTCGGGCCGCTCCTCACCGATCCGGCGCGGCGCGCGGCGATGGCGGACGCGGCCAGGACGCACGGACGCCCGGACGCGGCGGACAGGCTCGTGGACGTGCTCCTGTCCGCCGCGTCCGAGCGGTGAGGAGGGCTTCCCGCGCGCGGGAAGCCCTCATGCCGACTCGGGTGCCGGGGTCACTCGGCGGGGGTGCCCGCCATCGCCTCGGCCACGTCGTCGAGGACGATCTGTGCCGCCAGCGGGCCGCCGGAGCTGTTCCAGGCCGAGCCGTCGACGACGACCACGTGGTCGGACGTCACCGCGTCCAGGTCGGCGAAGCCGGAGGTGTCCATCGCCTCGGCCAGCGCCGTCCCGCCGTCCTCCACGGTGCCGAGCGTGCCGAAGAACAGCCAGTCGCCGTCGATCAGTTCGATCTCCTCCAGGCTGACCGGCTCGCTGTGCTCCTGCACCGCGCTCTGCTGCGACTCGGGGCGTGTCAGGCCGAGCGCCGCGAGGACGCTCCCCACGTGACCCTCGCCCTGGCCGACGACGCTCGGGGCGCCCTCCTGCCAGCGGATGACGCTGGTGACGGCGCCCGCGTTGTCGCCGAGCTGCCCGGCGACCTCCTCGATGCCGGCGTCGAGGTCCGCGAGGACCTGGTCCGCCTCGTCGGTGCGGTTCAGGGCGTCGGCGGCCGTCGTGAAGGCGTCGCGCCAGCCGTCCTGCTGCGTGCTGGCGAAGAACGTCGGCGCGATGCCGCCCAGCTGTTCGGCCATCGTCTTGGCGCCCACCGTCTCGTCCACCAGGATCAGGTCGGGGGCCAGCTCGGCGATCGCCTCCAGGTCGGGCTCCGCCGTGGTGGCGACGACCGGTATGTCGGCGCCGCCCGCCTCGGCGAGGTACGCGGAGGCGCCCTCCTGGCCACGGCCCGCGCTGGTGCCGACCGGGGTGACACCGAGCGCGAGGGCGGCGTCGAGGGTCGGCTCGCTGAGCGTCACGACGCGCTGCGGGTCGGACGGGATCTCGACCTCGGTGCCGTCCGCGCCGGTGAGGGTGCGGGTCTCGGATGACGACGAGCCGGCGTCGTCGGACGAGCCGCCCGCGTTGTCCTCCTCGTCGTCGCCCCCGCACGCGGTGAGCAGGAGCGAGGCGGCGAGGAACGCGGCCGGGAGGGCGGCGAGACGGCGGACGGTGCTGGACATGGTGGTTCTTCCCATCAGGAACGGTGGAGCGGATCGGATGAATGTGGGGGTGGGGGAAAGTCGGAAGGGCGGCGGCCGGTCAGTGCGGGGGCGGCGCCGGTCCAGTGCCCGGTCAGATCGGCGAGGCCGTCGGCGAGGCCGGGGATCCACCAGGCGTAGTCGTGACCCCCGGAGACCACGGTGAGGCCGGCGTCGTGGCCGCGTTCCCGCAGCACGCCGTGGAGGACGGTGCTCTGGGCGGCCATGGAGCCCTCGTAGCGGCCGGCCTGGAGGCGGGCGCGGATCCCGGTGCGGGGCGCCGACGCCCACTGCTCGCTCATCCACGTGGCCTCGCCGCCGGACCGTTCGGGCGCGCCGGGGGGCGTCCACCACAGGGACGGCGACTGCGCCAGGACGCACCCGAAGCGGTCGGGCATCGTCAGGCCGGCGTACAGGGCGGCGAGGCCGCCGAGGCTCTGCCCGGCGACGAGGGTGCGGTCCGGGCCTGCCGGGACGCCGAAGCGCCGCGCCCATGGCAGGAGGGTGTCGGCGAGCGGGCGCAGGAAGTCCTGCGGCTCGCCGAGTTCGCGGAAGCGGGTGGGCGTGTCGATCGCGTCGGGCGCGACCACGGCGAGCGGGGGCGTACGGCCGTCCGCGACGAGCGCGTCCAGCATGTCCCCGGCGCGCAGGTGCGGGAACCACATGTCGCCGTCGAACAGGACGACGAGCCCGGCGGCCGTGCGCGGGCCGTCCGGTGCCTGCGGGTCGTGTCCCGGCGGCAGGTAGACCCAGACGTCGCGCTCCGTGCCGGCGAGGGCGAGGCGGTGCCGGGTGACGGTCCCCCGGGCCGTGCCGGGGCGCGGGGCGGGGGCGCCGGCGGCGTAGGGGCCGTCCGGCAGCGCGAGGACGGAGCCCGGCGCGCCGTTCCAGCGGGTCGGCAGCGTACGGGGGTTGAGCGGGTCGTGCGTGCCGTGGCTGCCGAGCCACGCGCGCAGCTCCGGTCCGCCGGCGGCCGGGAGCGGCCGGCCGGCGTGGAGCGGGGCGATGCGGTAGGACGCGATGTGGTCGGCGCGCAGCCGGTACGCCAGGTGCCACACGTCGGTGCCGGGCACGAGTTCCATCCGGGCGCCGCACGGGTCGGCCGGGTCGTGGAGCTTGTTGACCGCGAGGAGCACGCCGGTGGTGTCGGGGGCGCCGCGCCACAGGAAGGTGACGGTCCGGAAGGCCGCGTCGCCGCGTACGTCCGGGTCGATCAGCGGGGTGCCCTCGGCGCCGGTGGCGCGCCAGAAGTCGTCGAGCGTCGTACGCGGGTCGGCGCCGGCGTCGAGCCGCCGGACGAGCGGGGCGAGCCGGGGGCTCGGCACCGTGTCGACGGGTCGCCACGGGCCGGGCGTGCGGGGCGGCCGGGTGAGACGCGGGCGGCGCGTCCCTGCGGCGGCCGGTGGGTGCACTGGCACGAGGACTCCTTGCGGGCGGGCCGGGTGAACGGCCGTGGCGGGGGCGGTGGGTGGAACCGTGGAGGTCGGGAACCACCGGCACCGGCCCTCGCCGGGATCGTAACTTAGGCAAGGCTAAGCTAAGCCCATGCTGATGCGTTCACCCGGCCCGGGATCCGGTACCGCTCCGGCCCCCCGGCCGGTCCGGTCCCGGCGTGCCGCGCTGCTCGGCTACGGCCTGATCGCCGCGCTGGTCCTGCTGGCCGTCGCGACGCTGCTCAGCGTCGGCGTCGGCACCCGCGCCATCCCGCCGGCCGACGTGTGGCACGCCCTGGTCACGCCCACCGGCACCCGGAACGACGAGGTCGTGCGCGAACTCCGCGTCCCCCGCACGCTCATCGGCCTCGCCGCGGGCGCCGCCCTCGGCCTCGCGGGAACGGTCATGCAGGCCCTCACCCGCAACCCGCTCGCCGACCCGGGCCTCCTCGGCGTGAACGCCGGCGCGTCCGCCGCCGTCGTCACCGCGATCGGCATCCTGGGCCTCGACTCCCCCGCGGCGTACACGTGGTTCGCACTGGTGGGCGCGGGCGCGGCCGCCGTCCTCGTCCAGTCGCTCGCGGGCGGGCGGTCGGCGACCCCCGTACGACTCGTCCTGGCCGGCACCGCGCTCAATGCGGCGCTCCTCGCCTACGTGAAGGGGCTCCAGCTCTTCGACCTGGAGACGCTGGACAGCATGCGGTTCTGGACGCTCGGGACCCTCGCCCGCCGGGACACCGGCCAGCTCGTGCAGATCCTGCCGTTCCTGGTGGCCGGCGTGCTCCTCGGCCTGTTCCTCACCGGCTCGCTCAACGCCCTGGCCCTCGGCGACGACACCGCCCGCGCCCTCGGCACGCACGTGGAGCGCACGCGCTGGCTCAGCGTCGTCGCCATCACCCTGCTGTGCGGGGCGACGACGGCGCTGTGCGGGCCGATCGGCTTCGTCGGCCTGATGATCCCGCACGCGGTGCGCGCCTTCACCGGCCCCGACCTGCGCTGGGCGGTGCCCTACAGCATGCTGCTGGCCGCCTCGCTGCTCCTGCTGTCCGACGTGGTCGGCCGGCTCGTGGCGTACCCGTCCGAGATCGAGGTCGGGCTCGTCACCGCCGCCATCGGCAGCGTCATCCTGATCCTGCTGGTCCGCGGACGAAGGACGGCCGCCCTGTGAACGCCTCCCCGACCACCGCTCCTGCGGAGACCCCCGCCGCGCCGCCGGCGGCCTCCCCGCGGCGGACGCCGCGCGTCGTGCGCTTCCGCGGCCTGTCGTTCCGCGTCGCCCCCCGGTACGCGGCGGTCTGCGTGCTCCTGCTGGCGGCGGGCCTCACCGTCGGCGTCCTCGCGGTGGGCACCGGCACGTTCTCCCTGACCCCGGTCGAGGTCGTGCGGACCCTGCTGGGCGACGGACCGCCGGGCGCCGACTACATCGTGAACGAGCTGCGGCTGCCGAGGGCGCTCGACGGGCTGCTGGCCGGCGCGGCGTTCGGGATGAGCGGCGCCGCCTTCCAGTCCGTCACGCGCAATCCGCTGGGCAGCCCGGACCTGATCGGGTTCAGCCACGGCGCGGCCACCGGGGCCGTCGTCGTGATCCTGGTCCTCCACGAGTCGGCCGCGGCCATCGCGGCGGGCGCCCTGATCGGGGGCCTCGCGGCCGCCCTCGCCGTCTACCTGCTGGCCTGGCGCCGCGGCGTGTCCGGGGGGCGCCTGGTCCTGGTCGGCATCGGCGCCGCCGGCCTCCTCGGGGCGGTCAACGACTATCTGCTGAGCCGCGCCGGGCTCGGGGACGCCGCGCAGGCGGCCGCCTGGCTCACCGGCAGCCTCGGCGGCCGGCAGTGGCGGGACGTGACGGTCGTCGGGCTCGGCGCGCTCGTCCTCATGCCGGTGATCCTGTCCTGCTCGCGCCGCCTGTCCCTGCTGGAGATGGGGGACGCGACGGCCGGGGCGCTCGGCGGCAGCCCCGAGCGGACGCGGCTCGTCCTGCTGGCGTCGGCGACCGGCCTGTGCGGGCTCGCCGTCGCGGCGGCGGGACCCGTTCCGTTCATCGCGCTGGCCGCGCCCCAGGTCGCGCGGCGCATCACCCGCACCCCGGGGCCGAACCTGCTGGCCGCCGCCCTGACCGGCGCGACGCTCCTGGTCCTCGCCGACTGGCTCACGCAGCGGCTCGTCCCGCTGCCCATGCCGGTGGGCGTGGCGACGGGCCTGCTCGGCGGGACGTACCTGGTCTGGCTGCTGATCTCCGAGCGGCGCCGCGGCACGTTCTGACCACTGCCCCGAAGCGCCTCGTTTGACATACCTATGATGAGATACCTATTCTCGGCGGCGTGTCCGATTCCCGTGCTTCCGTCCAGGATCCCGACCGCGTGGCCGCCGGCCTCGCGGCGGTCCTGCCCGCGCTGCACCGGGCACTGGAGCGGCGGATCACGCGGGACTACCCGCACCCCAAGCCGCCCGAGGGACAGCTCGCGCTGCTGCGGCTCGTCTCCCAGCAGGAGGGCGTCACGGTCCGTGAGGCCGCGGACGCGCTCCTGATGAAACCGAACAACGTCAGCGCCCTCGTCTCCCAGCTCACCGAGCAGCACCTGCTGGAGCGGCGCCACGACGCGGCCGACAAGCGGATCGTCCACCTGCACCCCACGGCGACGGCCCGGCGGCGGCTGGGCGAGGTACGGGACCTGGAGGTCGCCCACCTCGCGCGCGCCCTGCGCCTGCGCACCGACGGGGAGCTCGACGCCCTCGGCTCGGTCCTCGGCGCGCTGGAGGCACTCGCGCGCGACCTCCACCCGACGGCCGGCTGACCACTCCGCCGCCCGTCCCCCGCCCGTCCGCCCCGCAGCGCGGCGGACGGATCCGCACACAGCCGTGCCCGCTCCCCGCGCACACCGCCGGGGGCGGGCACGGCCGTGCGCCCGTTCAGTGACACCACCCCCGAGACAAGACAAGGCACCCCACCATGCCGTCCTCCTCCCCGCCGCAGGCTGCTGCCCCGTCCGGCCGGCTGCGGTCCAACCCCTGGCTGACGCTGCTCGCGGTCGCGTTCGGCCTGTTCATGGTCGGCCTCGACGGCTCCGTCGTCGCCATCGCGAACCCGGAGATCGGCCGCGACCTGAACGCCTCGACCGGCGACCTCCAGTGGGTCACCAACTCCTACCTGCTCGCGCTGGCCGCCGCCCTCATCCTCGGCGGCAAGCTCGGCGACCGCTTCGGGCGGCGCACGTACTACCTCATCGGCGTGGCGGGCTTCACCCTCGCCTCGGTGGCCATCGGGCTGTCCGGGTCGATCGCGGGCGTCATCGCGTTCCGCGCCGTCCAGGGCTTCTTCGGCGCCCTGCTGATGCCCAACACGCTCGGCACGCTGCGCGCCGTCTTCCCGCCGAAGAAGTTCGGCATGGCGGTGGGCATCTGGGCCATGGTGTCGTCGGTGTCCACCGCGCTCGGCCCGATCGTCGGCGGCCTGCTCGTCGAGCACGTGAACTGGGAGTCCGTCTTCTACATCAACGCGCCGATCGGCGTCATCGCGCTCGTCTTCAGCGCGATCGTCATGCCGCAGTCGAAGACGTCCACCGGCCACCACCGGTTCGACATCACCGGCGTCGTCCTGCTGGCGGCCGGCCTGCTGGCCGTGGTCTTCGGTGTCGTCAAGGGCGAGACGTGGGGCTGGACGTCGTCCGGCACCCTCGGGTCGATCGCCGCGGGCGTCGTGCTGCTGCTGGTCTTCGGCTGGTTCGAGACCCGGGTGCGGCATCCGCTGCTGCCGATGCGGCTGTTCCGCAACCCGGCGCTCACCGTCGGCACGGTCATCACGGCACTGAACTTCTTCGTGATGCTCGGCACGATCTTCTTCGTCATGCTCTACCTGCAGAACGTCCGCGACCTGTCGCCCGTCGAGGCCGGCGTGTGGACGCTGCCGCTGAGCCTCGCCTCGGTCGTCGCCTCGCCGCTGGGCGCGGCCGTCACCGGACGGTTCGGCGCGCGGGTGGCCATGCCGATCGGCATGCTGCTCCAGGCCGCGGCCACCTTCGGGCTGCTGACATGGGACACCGACTCCTCGTACGCGACGATGTGGCCGCCGTTCATCGCGCTCGGCCTCGGCGTCGGCATGGTGATGGCCGCCTCGTCCGACGCCATCGTCGGGAACGCGCCGGTGCAGGACGGCGGCGTGGCCGGCGGCCTGCAGACCACCGCGCTGCAGATCGGCGGCGCCCTCGGCACCTCCGTCCTCGTCTCGCTCATCAGCGGCCGGGTCGGCTCCACCCTCGTGGGCGAACTGACCGGCGCGGGCGTCCCCGGCGCCGTGGCCGACGGCATGGCGGAGGCGAAGGACGCGGTCGCCATGGGCATCCCGCCCGTGTCGGACGGCATGCCGGAGCAGCTCCGCTCCGCGGTCGTGGAGGGCAGCGGCCAGGCGTTCATGAACGGCCTGCACACCGCCGCGCTGGTCACCGGCGTCCTGTGCCTCATCGGCGCGCTGCTCGCCGCGGTGGCGATCCGGCACCGCTCGGCGGCCTCGTCCGACGAGCCGGCCGAGCCCGCCGCCGACACCGCCGAGAGCACCGCTCCCGCGCGGGTCTGACCCCGGCACGGCCCGACCGGAGGAGCCCGGCACCCGTTCTTGACCTAGAGGTCAAGAACGGTGCTGGGCTCCTCCGCATGGGCAGGCCGAAGCAGTTCGATCCGGACACCGCGGTGGAGCGGGCGATGGAGGTGTTCTGGAGCAAGGGGTACGCCGCCACCTCCCCCCAGGACCTCGTGGACGCCCTCGGCGTCGGCAAGGGCAGCCTCTACAACGCGTTCGGCAGCAAACACGCCCTCTTCGAGCAGGCCCTGCGCCGCTACCGGGACAGCCAGGCGGCGGCCCTGGCGCGCCTGTTCGACGGGGACGGTCCCGTGAAGGAGCGGCTGCGCGCGGCGCTCCGCCTCCTCGCCGAGACGGATCTCGCCGCCGCCGGCCGGCGCGGCTGCATGGCCGTGAACACGGCGGCCGAGCGGGCCGGCACGGACGCGGCGGCGACCGCCCTGGTGCGCCGCATGTTCGAGCGGACGGAGGACGCGCTCGGCGCGCTCGTCGAAGAGGGGCAGCGCCGGGGCGAGATCGCCGCCGACCGCGACGCCCGCGCCCTCGGCAGCTCCCTGCTGGCGACGCTCGTCGGCCTGCAGCTCCTGGCCCGCGTCGAGGAGGGTCCCGAGCGCCTGACCCGGGCCATCGACGCCACCGTCGACGCCCTCTGACCCACCCGCCCCGACGGCCCTCCGGCCCGTGCGCCGGAGGGTGTTTCTCCGCCCATTTTCTGTACCTCAAGTTCAAGAATGGAGTCCCCATGCAACTCGACCTCGCCACCAGGACCGCCGTCGTCACCGGCGCCGGCCGGGGCATCGGCCTCGCCACCGTCCGGGCGCTGGCCGCCGAGGGCGTCCGCGTCGCCGGCGCCGCCCGGACCGTCACCCCGGAGCTGAAGGAGGCGGCGACCCTCGCCGTCTCCGCCGACCTGAGCACCGCCGAGGGCGTCCGCACCCTCATGGACGCCGCGCTCACCGAGTTCGACGGGATCGACCTGCTGGTGAACAACGTCGGAGCCGGCGACGCCGTACGGCCGGCCGGCTTCCTCGACACCTCCGACGACGCGTGGCACGCGGTCTTCGAGCTGAACCTGCTGAGCGCCGTCCGCGCCTGCCGTGCCGCCCTGCCGAGCCTGATCGAGCGGCGTGGCTCGATCGTCAACGTCTCCTCGATCAACTCCCGCCTGCCGGCGGCCGGTCCCGTCGCCTACAGCGCGGCGAAGGCCGCCTTGGCCGCGCTGGGGAAGTCCCTGGCCGAGGAGTTCGGCCCGAGGGGGGTTCGCGTCAACACCGTGTCCCCCGGCGTTGTGCGGACCGCGGTCTGGGAGGACCCGGCAGGCTTCGGCGGCGAGGTCGCGGCCGGCGCGGGCATGGAGCACGCGGCGTTCCTCGCGCGGATACCGGAGGCGTTCGGCATCACGACGGGCCGCGTCACCGAGCCCGAGGAGGTCGCCGCGCTGATCACCTTCCTGCTGTCCGACGTGGCCCGGAACATCACCGGCGCCGACCACGTCATCGACGGCGGGACCGTCAAGACGCTGTGACGACGCGTCAGCCTGCCGTCACCGGCAGGCTCCGCAGGCCGCGGATGACGAACTCGGGGCGCCGGACCGGCTCGCCCGCCAGGCGCAGGCCGGGCAGGCGGGTGGCCAGCGCGCCGAGGGCCGCCGCGATTTCGGCGCGGGCCAGCGGGGCACCGACGCAGTAGTGGATGCCCGCGCCGAACCCGAGATGCGGGTTCGGCGCGCGGCCTATGTCGAGGGTGTCGGGCGCGGCGAAGACGGCGGGGTCGCGCCCGGCCGCGCCGAGCAGGGCGGCGATTCTTTCGCCCGGCTCCAGCCGGTGCCCGGCGACGGTGACCGGCGCCGTCGCCGTCCGCTCGAACAACTGGAGCGGCGCGTCGTAGCGGATCAGCTCCTCCACCGCCGTCGGCAGGAGCCCGGGATCGGCGACGAGCCGGTCCCACTGGTCCCGGTGGCACAGGAGGGCGAGCACGCCGTTGCCGACGACGTTGACCGTGGCCTCGTGGCCGGCCATCAGAAGGAGCACGGCGGTCCCCACGAGTTCGTCGGACGACAGGCGGTCGCCGGCGTCGCGGACCGCGACGAGGTCGCTGATCAGGTCGTCCCCGGGGCGGCGGGCACGGTCGGCCGCGAGCGCGGTGAGGAAGTCCGCGAACTCGCCGGCCGCCCGCTCCGCCGCCGCGGCGCGCTCCGGCGGGAGGCCGTACTCGTACATCTTGACGATCGCGTGCGACCAGGTGGTGAGGTGCGGCCGGTCGGCGGCGGGGACGCCGAGCAGCTCGGCGATCACCTCGACGGGCAGCACGGCCGCCACGTGCGCCATGAGGTCGGCCGACCCGTCCGCCGCGATGGCGGCCGCGAGCCGATCCACCAGGCCGTCGGCCACCGACCGCACCCACGGGGTGAGCCGCGCGGTGTGCCCCCGGTTGAAGGCGGCGGAGACCAGCCGGCGCAGCCGGGTGTGCCGCGGCGGCTCCATCTCCAGGAGCGAGTTGCGGTGGAGGAGGTTGAACGCGGGGAAGGCGGCGGCCGGCTCCCTGTCCCGCCAGACACGGCCCACCGCGCGGTCGCGCAGCACCTCGGCGCAGGCGGCGTGCGAGACGGCGACCGGCAGCCCGAGGCCGTCGTGCCGGTGCACCGGACCGCGCGCCCGCAGGCCCGCGAACACCGGGTAGGGGTCGTCGAGGAACGCCGCGTCGGCGGGATCGAAGGTCATGCACCGACCGTAACGGCCACCACTGACAATCGTCACCGGTCCGGTACGCGGTCCGTCCGGCCCGGCGCCCGCGGGGCCGGACGGCACCCGCCGGGCGGCCCACGCTCACCCGAACGAGTGAATGCAGGCCGGCGGCCCGCCGCGCACCGGCCGTCGCGCACGGACGCGGCCCGATCACCGCTTGTCCCCGGCCGACCGGCTGACTATCCTGCGCGGCAGGCAAGTTCGGGCAGGGGGGCTCGGCAACGTGATCACCGCGGAGCGACTGCACCGTCAGGGACCCGGCGGACCGCACCGGCGGGAGTCCGGCCGCCGGCCCGACGACGAGGCCGCCACGCCGCGCAGCGTCCACGCCGCCGCCGACTCCGGCGGCAACCCCCACAGCGAGCAGCGCACCGGCCTCCCCCCGGAAGCCGTCGCCGCCGCCGCACGCATCCCCCGCCTCCCGGCCTCGACAACCTGCCGCAGAGCGCGGCCGACGTCTTCGTCGGCCGCGGCGGCGACCTGGAGAGCATCCGCCACGCCCTGACCTGCGGCGAGGGCGTCATCGCGCAGCCGCGCGCCCTGCACGGCCTCGGCGGCGTCGGCAAGACCACCCTGGCCCTGCGCTACGCCCGCACCCACCGCCGCGACTACACCGTCGTGTGGTGGATCACGGCCGAGAGCCGCGAGCAGGTGGACGCCGCCCTCGCCGACCTCGCCGTCTTCCTCCACCCCGGCTGGGCGCTGACCGCGCTGCCGAAACAGCAGACGGAGTGGGCGCTGCTGTGGCTGCGTGCCCACGAGGGCTGGCTCCTCGTCTTCGACAACGCCGAGGACCCCGGGGTCCTCAACCTCTATCTCGGCCGCCTCCACGGCCACGGCCACCAGCTCGTCACGAGCCGCCGCGCCGACGGCTGGCGCACCGGCGCCACCCCGCTGCGGCTCGACGTGCTGGCCGCCGAGTCGTCGGTGGACCTCCTGTGCGGCCTCGCCATCACCGGCCGCGACGAGACGCCGGCCGAGCGGCGGGACGCGGCCCTGCTCGCCGCCGACCTGGGCCACCTCCCCCTCGCCCTGGCCCAGGCGGGCTCCTACCTGCGGCAGACCGGCACCTCGTTCGCCGCCTACCGGACGCTCCTCGCCGACGCCCCCGCCACCACCCTCGACACCGCCGGGCCGGGCGGCGGGGCGGCCCGCACCATCGCCCGCATCTGGCGCACGACGCTGCGGGCCATCCACGGGACGGACCCGTTCGCGTCCGCGCTGCTGCACGCCCTGGCCTGGTTCGCGCCCGAGGCCATCCCCCGCGACGCGCTCACCCCGCCCGCCGGCGCGCCCGGCACCCCGGACATCGACAGCGCCCTGCGGCTGCTCGCCGACTACAACATGATCACGCTCACCGAGCGGGCCGTCACGGTGCACCGGCTCGTGCAGACCGTCCTGCGCGACCCGGCCGACGCCGTCCCCTCGCCGTACGAGGGCCGCGCCTGGGCCGCGGAGACGCTGGCCCGCGCCCTGCCCGACGGCCCCCGTACCGAGCGCGCGGTGCAGGCGCGCTGGCAGGAGCTGCTCCCCCACATCCAGGCCCTCGCCGCCACTCGCCCCGCGGACGAGCCGCCCCACGAGGACACGCTGCGGCTGTACCGGCGCGCCGCCGACGAACTCGCCGAACGGGACCAGCGGATCGTCGCCATCCCGCTGCTGCGCGACGTCGCCGACGGCCTGGCGCGGCTGCGCGGCCGGGACCACGCGGACACCCTCGACAGCCGCGACGCCCTGGCCGAGGCCATGGCCCTGGACGGCGACCCGCGGCACGCCGTGGAGCTGTGCCGCGCCGTGATCGCCGACCGCGCGCGGATCCTCGGCCCCGACGACGTCCGTACGCTCACCAGCCGCCACACCCTCGCGCACGCCCTGCGGCGGGCCGGCGACCACCAGGAGGCCGTCGACGAGTGCGCGGCGCTCGTCGCCGACCGGACGCGGGTCCTCGGCCCCGGCCACCCCGACACCCTCACCAGCCGCGACGCCCTGGCGTACGCGCTGCAGACCGCGGGCGACCACCGCGCGGCCGTCGCCGAGTACGAGGCGCTCGTCGCCGACCGCGCGCGCCTGTGCGGCGAGGACGACGCGACGACCCTCACCAGCAGGAACGGCCTCGCGTTCGCCTGCCGCGCCGCCGGCGACCACGCCCGCGCCATCGCCCTGTACGAGGCGGCGATCGCCGACCGCACCCGGGTCCTGGGCGCCGACCACCCCGACACCCTGACCAGCCGCGGCTGGCTCGCGCACGCGCAGCGGGTCGCGAAGGACCACCGCGCGGCGCTCGCCGGGTTCACCGCGATCGTGGCGGACCGCGAGCGGACCCAGGGCGCCGACCACCCCGACACCCTCACCAGCCGGGGGGACCTCGCCTACGCGCGGCAGTGCGCCGGGGATCCCGCGAGCGCCGTACGGGAGCTGGCCGCGGTGGTCGCCGACCGCGTCCGCGTGCAGGGCGCCGACCACCCCGCGGTCCTGGACGAGCGCGAGAAGCTGGCCTGGGCCTGGTCCGCGGCGGGCGACCACGCGCGCGCCGTCGCGCTGTTCGAGGCGGCGGTCGCCGACCGGGTCCGGGTCCAGGGCGCCGGCCACCCGGCGGTCCTGACCGCGCGGGACTCCCTCGCCTTCGCCTGCACGACGGCCGGGCAGCACGCGCGAGCGATCCGGCTGTTCCAGGCGTGCCTGTCCCACCACCGCAGGACGCGGGGGCCGGAGCACCGGACCACCCTCGTCGCGTGGGACAACGTGGCGTACGCCCTGCGGGAGGCGGGGGACCACCTCCGGGCCGTCGCCTGGTACGAGCCGGTGGTCGCCGCGTTCGTCCGCACGCTGGGGCCGCGTCACCCCAGCACCATGGACAGCCGCTACGGGCTGGCGACCGCCAGGCGGCTGGCGGGCCGGTACGCCGCGGCCGTCGAGGACTTCACCGCGCTGGCCGCCGACCGCGCCGAGGCCGACGGCCCCGATCACCCGGCGGCGCTCGCCGCCCGCGTCGGCCTCGCCCAGGCCCTCGCGCGGTCCGACGACCACGCGGGCGCGCTGCGGCTCTTCGGGGAGATCCTCGCGGACCGGCTGCGGCTGCACGGCCCGGACCACCCCGACGTGCTGAACGCCCGCTCGTGGCTGGCGTCCGCCCACCGCGACGCGGGGGACCACCCCCGGGCGATCGCGCTGTACGGGGAGTGCGTGGCGGAGGCGGGACGGATCTGGGGTCCCGACCACCCCGAGACCCTGGACCAGCGCAACGCCCTCGGATACGCCCGCCAGCTCGCCGGACGGCACGCCGCCGCCGTGGCCGACATGGAGGCCGTCGCCGCCGACCGCGCCCGCGTCCAGGGGCCGGACCACCCCGACACCCTCGCCGCCACGTCGAACCTCGCCTACGCCTGCCGCGACGCCGGCGACCACGACCGTGCCATCGGCCTCTACGAGCAGGCCGTCGCCGACTCCGCCCGCGTCCTCGGCCCCGACCACCCCGACACGCTCGCCCGCCGCGCCAACCTCGCCTACACCCACCGCGCCGCCCGGCACACCGACACGGCCGTCCGGCTCTACCGCGAGCTGCTGGCGGACCGGGAACGGCTCCTCGGCCGCGACCACCCCCTGACCCTCGACTGCCGGGAGACGCTCGCCGTCGCCCTGCTCGACGCCAGGGACCACGCCACGGCCCTGCGGGAGTTCGAGGCGCTGGCCGACGACCGCGTCCGCGTGCAGGGGCCGGACCATCCCGACACGATGATCACCCGCTCCAACGTCGCCTGGACCTGCCACCTCCTGCAGGACCACGGCCGTGCGATCGCCCTCTACGAGGACCTGGTCGCCGACCGCGTGCGCGTCGAGGGGGCCACCCACACGGGCACCCTCGCCACGCGCAGGTACCTCGCCCAGATCGTGCAGAACTCGGGCGACCACCGGCGGGCCGTCCCCCTGTACGAGGCGGTGCTGTCCGACACGGAGCGGGTCCACGGCCCCGACCACGCCGAGACCCTGGTCGCCCGCAACGCCCTGGGGTTCGCCCGCCAGCTCGCCGGTGACCACGCGGCCGCCGTCCGCGACATGGAGGCCATCGCCGCCGACCGCGCCCGCATCCAGGGACCCGACCACCCCGACACGCTCATGGCCCGCGCCAACCTCGCCTTCGCGTGCGGCGACGCCGGCGAGTTCGACCGCGCCGTCGACCTCTACGAGCGGGCCGTCGCCGACTCCGCCCGCGTCCTCGGACCGGACCACCCCGACACCCTCATCCGCCGCGCCGATCTCGCCATCTCCTTCCGCTCGGCCGGCCGGTTCCGGCGTGCGGTGGTCCTGTTGGAGGAGCTGCTCGCGGACACGGAGCGGCTCTGCGGCCCGGACCACGCCGACACGTTCACCCGCCGCAACGAGCTCGGCTACGCCCGCCAGCTCGCCGGGGACCGCACCGCGGCCGTCCGCGACATGGAGTCGATCGCCGCCGACCGCGCCCGCGTCCAGGGACCCGACCACCCCGACACCCTCATGGCCCGCGCCAACCTCGCGCTGGCCTGCCTCGACGCCGGCGACCACGACCGCGCCATCGACCTCTACGAGCGGGCCGTCGCCGATTTCGCCCGCGTCCTCGGCCCCGACCACCGCAGCACGCTCGCCACCCGCGTCAGCCACGCCACCGCCTGCCACACCGCCGCCCGGTACTCCGAGGCACTGACCCTGTTCGAAGAGCTGCTCGCGGACAGCACGCGGTTGCTCGGCCCCGACCACCTCCAGACGCTGGCCCGGCGCAACGACCTCGGTTACACGCGCCAGCTCGCCGGGGACCGCGGCGCCGCCGTCCGCGACATGGAGGCCATCGCCGCCGACCGCGCCCGCGTCCAGGGACCCGACCACCCCGACACCCTCATGGCCCGCGCCAACCTCGCGCTGGCCTGCCTCGACGCGGGCGACCACGACCGCGCCATCACCCTGTACGAGCAGGCCGTCAGCGACTCGGCCCGCGTCCTCGGCCCCGACCACCCCGGCACGCTCGCCACCCGCGTGAGCCACGCCACCGCCTGCCGCACCGCCGGGCAGTACCCCGAGGCGCTGACCCTGTTCGAGGCACTCGTCGCGGACACGGAGCGGCTCCGCGGCCCGGACGACACCGAGACGTTCACCCGCCGCAACGACCTCGGCTACACGCGCCAGCTCGCCGGGGACCGCGGCGCCGCCGTCCGCGACATGGAGGCCATCGCCGCCGACCGCGCCCGCGTCCAGGGACCCGACCACCCCGACACCGTCACCGCCCGCGCCAACCTCGCGCTGGCCTGCCGCGACGCCGGCGACCACGACCGCGCCATCACCCTCTACGAGCAGGTCGTCACCGACTCGGCCCGCGTCCTCGGCCCCGACCACCCCGACACCCTGCTGTGCCGGGACAACCTCGCCCAGGCCCACCGCATGGCCCGGCACCACGCCCGGGCACTCCGGCTCTACGCCGACCTGCTGGCGGACCGGGAGCGTGTCCAAGGCCCCGCGCACGACGCCACCCTCCGCCTGCGGGACGTGCTCGCCGGGGTACGGCTCGACCTCCAGGACTTCGCCACGGCCCTGCCGGAGTTCGAGGCGCTGGTCGCCGACCGCACCCGCGTCCAGGGCCCCGACCACCCCGACACCCTGGTCAGCCGCTCGAACGTCGCCTGGACGTGCCACCTCATGGAGGACCACGACCGCGCGATCGCCCTCTACGAGGACCTCGTCGCCGACCGCCTGCGGAACGACGGCCCCGACCACGGCGCCACCCTCGCCGCCCGCAGGGAACTGGCCACCGCCGTACGGGGCCGGGGCGACCACCGGCGGGCGATCGCCCTCTACGAGGACCTGCTGCCCGACACGGCGCGGATCCACGGTCCCGACCACCCCGAGACCCTGGAACAGCGCAACGGCCTGGCTTACGCCCGCCAGCTCGCCGGTGACCACACCGCGGCCGTCCGCGACATGGAGGCCATCGCCGCCACCCGCGCCCGTGTCCAGGGACCCGACCACCCCGACACCGTCACCGCCCGGGCCAACCTCGCCTACGCCTGCCGCGACGCCGGCGACCACGACCGCGCCATCACCCTCTACGAGCAGGTCGTCACCGACTCCGCCCGCGTCCTCGGCCCCGACCACCCCGACACCCTCGCCCGCCGCTCCAACCTCGCCATCGCGTGCTCCGAGGCCGGCTTCTTCGACCGCGCGACGGCCCTCCACACCGAACTGGCCGCGGACCGGGCGCGGCTCCTCGGCGACGACCACCCCGACACGCTCGACCAGCGCGAGTGGATCGGCGTCACCCACCGGGAGGCGGGCGGGTTCGAGCGGGCCGCCGAGGTGCTGACGGCCGTCCTCGCGGACCACGAACGGCACCGCGGCCCGGACCACGCGGCCACGCTGTTCTGCCGGTTCGCCATCGCGTTCACCCATGAACAGGCCGGGCGGTACGCCGCGGCCATCGCCGAATTCGAGGCGCTGGCCGCCGACCGCACCCGGATCTTCGGCCCCGACCGTCCCGACACCCTCGACGCGTACACGGACCTCGCCAGGGCGTACCGCGCCTCGGGGGACCACACGCAGGCCGCCCAGCTCCACTGCGCCGTGGCCGGCGACCTGGCGCGCGTCCTCGGCCCCGGCCACCGCGCCACCCTGCGCGCCCGCGGCGCGCACGCCCTCTCCCTCGCGGCCCGCTCCCCCGAGCGCGCCGTCGCCCTGAGCGAGGCCCTGGTCGCCGACGCCACCGCGGCCTTCGGCGCGGACCACGAGGACACCCTCGCCGCACGGGAACGCCTCGCCGTCGTCCGCCTGGAGGCGGGGGACGCCCCGCGCGCCGTCGCGCTGCTCGAAGCAGTCATCGCCGACCGCGCCCGTACGACGTCGCTGGGGCTGCCCGGCACCCCGGAGGGCCTGGCCGCCGCGCACCGGCTGGGCGGGCAGGCCCGCACGACCGTCATCGCCTGCAACCGCCACGTGCTCGACCACTGGACCCCGACCGGCGTCGACGCGCTGGTCCGCGCGTACACCGAGGCCGGCGACCCGGCGCGGGCCGAGGACCTGGCCGAGGCGGTGGCCGCGGGGCGCGCCGAGGTGCTCGGGGACCACCACCCCGGCACCCTCGCGAGCCAGACGGGGGCCGTCCTCGCCCGCGCGGCGGCCGGCGACCCGCGGGGAGCGGCGGCGGCCGGCGCCCGGTTCGCCGCCGACTGGGCGCGCGTCCTCGGCCCCGGCCACCCGCAGGTCCGCACCCTGCGGGAGCGGCTCGCCGGACTGCGGCCCGCCTGGGCCGTCCGGATCACGCTGCTGGCCGACGAGGTGCGCGTCGGGGAGTCAGCGACCCTCGAAGTCCGCCTGGAGCGCACCGGACCCGGCGGCGGGGCGGACGCGCCCGCGCTGCCGCTGCTCCTCCTCATCGCCGCGTCCCGCTCGGCCGCGACCGTCGCGCCCCCGGTGGCCGAGCACACCACCGGCGGCGACCCGGCCGTCTTCGTGTTCACCGCCTCGGAACCGGGCGCGCACCGGCTGCGTTTCACGGTGTACGACCGCGAGGTCGGCGTCGTGCTCCAGGATCTCGAAACCACCCTCGACGTGACCGGCACCGGAAGGGAGTAGCGGCATGGCCAGGGACCTCGCGGTGGACGTCCGCCACAACCCGTCGCTCGACTTCACCTCGCTGCCGCCGCGCGACCGCGCCCCGGACGGCCGGGTCCGCGTGAAGGAGCCCCTCGACCTGGTGGTGACGCTGCGCACCCACCCGCCGGACACGCTCCACATCTCCGCGTTCCAGCCCGGTGCCCGCACCCCGAAGAACGGGACGCACCACGCGTACCTGACCGTCCCGATCGCGGCGGTCCTCGACCGGGCCGCCCGCCTGCGCGCCCTCTGGTACGAGAAGCTGGTCGGCTTCGAGCTGCGGGACGAGGAGGGCATGCCGCTCGGCCGCCCGTTCGACGACGCGGTGGACGCCTCCGGGCACGCCGCGCGGGTCCGCCGGATCGTGGACGACCTGGCCGACGAGGGCGTCTGGTTCCTGGAGACCCTGCTGGAGGGCGGGGAGCGGGACATCAGCGGGTTCCGGCGATTCCTCCTCGACACGCTGGCCGGCGCCGAGGGGCTGCGGATCACGTTCGACTCGGACCTGCACCTGCCCTGGCCGATGCTGGCGGTCGAGGTGCCGGGCGCCGACCCCGTCCACGGGTTCCTCGGCCACCGGCACCAGATCGAGCAGACCGGCGCTTCGGCGTACCCGGCCGTCGAGACGGAGGCCGCCCGCCACCCGATGCCCGTCACCAGCCTGAACACCGACTCGACCCTCGACCTGATCGGCCGCGCGCCCGACGTCCGCAAGCTGCTGGAGGAGCGGTCCCGCCTCACCGTGCGCACGGAGTCGGAGCGGCTCATCGAGGCGTTCTCCGCCGCCGTCCTCGACGACGACGTCATGTACTTCTGGTGCCACGGCACGTTCGTCGGGGAGCAGCGGTCGGCCCCGCGCCTGGCGGTCAGCCTCTCCGACGACCTGGCCATCGACGCCGACCTGGTGCTGCGCGTGCGCCGCCGCCACCACGGGTCGAACGGCGCGCTGTTCCGCCCGTTCGTGCTGCTCAACGCCTGCTCGACGGGCCAGGCATCGCCCGAGCCGGGGCTGAAGTACCTCGGCGGCGCCCTGGTCGACCTGGGCGCCGACGGCGTGCTCGGGCCGCAGATCGACATGCCGCAGGTCTTCGCGTCCGAGTACGCGTACGCCTTCCTCGACCGCTACCTGCACGGCGAGAACACGGCGGGCGAGATCGCGCTGTCGCTGGTGCGGGAGTTCACCGCGCGCTTCCACAACCCGCTGGCGCTCGCGTACTCCCTGTACTGCGGCATCGACAGCAGGCTGGAGACGGCGCCGTGAGGCGTGCCGTGCCGCGCGCGCCGGTGCCGGCCGTCGTCCGGCTGGACGAGAGGGGGCGGCTGTGCGTCCCCGGCACGTCGGTGCCCGTGCCGCCGTCGCGTGTCGCCGACCACCTGGCCCGTACGCTGCGCGTCCCGGAGCGCGCGACGGACCTCTACCTGTACGTCCACGGCTGGCAGACGTCCCCGGACAGCGCGGTGCGGGCCGCGTCGCGTCTGATGGGTCTCGCGCGGCGGCTCGCGGCGGCCCGGCCGAGCCCGTACGGGGGGCTGTCGGGCGGGTTCCGGCCGTGGTGCGTCGTCGTGTGCTGGCCGTCGTCCAGCCTGCCGTCGCTCGGGGGTTACCGCCGCATCCGTGACCGCGCGCACGCCATGAGCGCCCCGGGCACGGGGCACGCGGCGCACGTCATCGGGCACCTCCTCGGCTACCTGGACACGCACCGCGCCGACCCGGCGGCGCCGGCCGTCCTGGCCAACCGGAACGGTCAGTATCTCCACCTGCTGGGGCACTCGTTCGGCGGGCGGTTCCTGTGCGAGGCGGTGCAGTGGGCGGCGGAGAGGCCGGACGTGCCGCGCGTCCTCGGCTGGAGCAACCCGGGCGACCCGCGCCGCCCGTTCACGGTGGACAGTGCCCTGGTCTTCCAGATGGCGGCGCCGCGCGACAGCTTCGACACGCTGTTCCCCGCGCTGTTCAGGACGGACGGCGCACCGGCGGCACCGCTGCGGGGGCCACTCGTCCTGACCCGTTCGCGCTGGGACCGCGCCACGGGCTTCTGGCACCTGCGCGCGGAGTCGGCGCCCGGCATCGGTCACAGCGGCGTGGGCACGGCTCCTGTACCGCAGTTCTCGACACGCCTGCTGCCCGTCTGCGAACCGTACGCGCACCACACTCTGGACCACCGCCTGGTGACGGTGAACGCGGACTGGCGCTTCACGGGCAGCAGAACAACCCGCCTGCTGCCGTCCGGAGCACACTCGGACTTCCTGCACGAGGAATCAGCACACTTGCTGCTGACCCTGGCCTCATTCTCCCGCTGACCCCACCCACCGCCGCCGTGCGGCGAAGGCTTCGGCCTGGGTGCGGCGTTGGACGCCCCAGGTGTCCAGGCGTGTGGTGAGCCAGGTGCTCGATACGCCCCAGCGGCGGCAGAGGGAGTTGAGGCTTTCGCCACCGAGGTAGGCGGCGACGATCTCGTCCCTGCCTTCCTCGGCGGCGGCACGCAGGGCCTGGCTGAGCCGGGTCCGGGCACTGACCATCGCAGAGTCTCCTTCAGGTGGTGGGCGGGAGGGTGGCGAGAAGCACCTCGACGGCCGTCTCCGGGTCCTCGATCGCCCAGGAGCAGTGGGGGATGTGGCCGGTGTAGAGGGTGCAGAACTCTTCTTCGGGGCCGGTGTTCCCGCTGCCGGTGTCGCAGTCCGGGAGGACGCGGAACCAGACTTCGGGGTCGGCATCGGTCCAGGAGGCCCATACGGCTTCGTCGGGCGATCCGGGCCATTCGGCGGCGAACGCCATGTGCTCGTGGTCCGCCGGGTGTTCGGCCAGCTCGCACCGCACGACCGGGGCGGCCACATCCAGCGCGAGGACGAGGAACGACGGCGGCAACCGCACCCGCCGACCGCACACGAACACCGGCAGACTCACGACTCTCCCCCGGTCACGAACCAGACGGTCTTCCCACCCCGCACACCCGGCCGGCACCCGAACTCGACGGCCATCGACCGCAACAGCCACAGCCCACGCCCCGACTCGGCGTCCCAATCCGGTTCGGAAACGACCGGCAGAACAGGTGACCGATCACTGACCGACACCCCCACCCGCCCACCACTGCCCGCCACCCGCAACCGGCACCACCGATCCGGCACATGCCGCGCGACATTCGTCAGCAACTCGGACACACCCAGTCGGACGACCTCAACCGCGTCCGCTGACGTGTCCCAATCGCGCAGCACGAGCGAGACCGTCCGCCGCCACGTCTCGACGCCGACCACCTGCGCGACCAACTCCCATGCGAACACCTGCCGTTGCACGAGCTGACCCGGAACTGACACGACACCTCCCTCAGCACGCGCACGCCCGCGCGACCCGATCGAGCGGGTTACGCGTTCGCCGCGCGGCCCCGCCACGCACCGTGTGGGCGAGGTCACACAGACAGCATGACCCAGGAACGCGCCACCGTGCAACTAGGGCACCTAAGTTGGCTTGCACGTTCGATCGTCGCAGGCCGGGCGGTACTCTGACGATCAACTGAGGGAGGGATCATGCCGGAAGACCCGAAACCGACCGTGCGCCGCCGCGTGCTGGGCACGAATCTCCGACGGCTGCGCGAGAGTCACCACCTGCACCTGGAGCACGCGGCCGAGCACCTGAGCTGCAACATCTCGAAGATCTCGCGCATCGAATCGGGTCGCAGTCCGATAAGGCCCCTCGACCTCAAGGCGCTTCTCGACCTCTACGAGGTGAAGGACCCAGGCGTCCGCGAAGGCTGGCTGTCGATCGCCCGCGAGAGCCGTCAGCAGCGGTGGTGGCGGGTCCTCGAAGACCGCCTGCCGCAGGACTTCATCGACCTGATCGGCCTGGAGGAGGACACGTCGTACTGCCGGGGATTCGAACCGGGGCTGGTCGATGGCCTGCTCCAGACCAAGGAGTACGCCGAGGCTGTCATCAGCGGCGGGGCACCCGGACCGCTCGCCCCGGAGAAGCAGACGAAGCTCGACATCCGGATGGAGCGCCAGAAGGCCCTCTCACGCTCCGAGCACCCCATCACCGCGTGGATCATCCTCGGTGAAGCGGCACTCCGCCAGCAGTACGGAGGCCCGAAGGTGCTGCGTGGGCAGCTCCGCCACCTTCTCGACTTGACCAGCCTGGCGAACGTAACCTTGCAAGTGCTGCCATTCTCGGTCAGCGCTTACCGTGGCGGCCCATATCCCTTCAAGATCTACCGGTTCCCCGAGCCCTCCGACATGGAGGTGGTGCTGCTCGAAAGCCACATGAGCCACACTTACCTCGAAGATCCTGGGGACATCGGCTTCCACGCCGACATCTTCAACCATCTTCGCGCCGCAGCACTGGGTGAGCTGGCCAGCAAGGCGCTCATCGAAGAGATCAGCAATCAACTTTCTTAGCAGAGGGACAAGTACAGAGATGCGGGCATCCCGGTCCGGATGGTTCAAGAGCAGCTACAGCGGCGAGAACGGCGCCTGCGTCGAAGCACGGCACCGCGCCGGCGACGGCATGGACCTCCGGGACTCCAAGGACCACACCAGTCCGGTCATCACCTTCACCACACACGACTGGTCATCCTTCACCACGGCACTGAAGGCCGGCCAGTTCGACTCAACTGACTGACGATCCCCTCCCCCGCCCACGATCCACACGAACTCGTGGGCGGGGCACCTGGACGAATAGCGAGTACCCGGTGTCTTCCCCGCCGGGTCGGTTCAGCGAATGTGCGGAACGATTCCGAGCGCCGCCAGCAGTCGCCAGACATCGGTGGACGGGTCGCGCTTCAGGGCCGGGCAGTCCGGGGCATGTCCGGAGCGTGCGGACCACTGAGGCAGCGGCTCGGCGGCGGCATCCCGTCCCACCGGCTCCGCTTTCGCACGACCCGCCTTGCAGGCGCCGTGTCCGCAGGAGCCGACGAGTGCCCGCGCGTTCGCCACGGCCGTCTCCTGCTTGCCGCGCAGGGCGTCGCGCCGCACGCCCTTGACGCTCTTGTCGTTGCGCTTGTCGTAGTCCTCGAACGCCTCTGCGCCCTTGGCGCTCCGCAGCTTCTCGACAACGATCCTGCTGCTGCCGCTCTGCGCTCCGGAGAAGGGCTGAAAGTGCAGGAGCAACCACAGGTCGAAGGATGGGTGGGAGAAGCCCACCTCGATCTTGGCTGCGGCGGCTTCCTTCAGCGCCCGCCGGATATTCGCGTCACGGTCGTCGCCATCGCGGTCGAAGAGGACCCATGCCTCGTCCGTATCGGCGTAGCGGCGCACCGCTTCCACGGTCTCCGTCGGAAGCATGCCGTTCCTCCGACTGATCGGCTGGATGCGGAAGGGCGGCCGGCCCTCGTCACCGTCACCGAACTCATCGGTGAGGTAGTCCAAGTAGTCGGGTTCGGTCTTTTCCCCTTCGCAGGACACGTACAGGACCCGAACCGCACGGAGCTTCGTGCCCGGCCTGCGGATCAAGGGACGTTCGTCATCTGCTGTTCCGCGTCTCCGACGTTTCGCAGGACCCTTGCGCTGCTGTCCGTCCCGCGTGCTCACGCTGTTGCCTTCGTCCCCGGCCACGACAGCTCGCGGCTGATTTCCCCGGCGGTGATGCGCGGGATTCCCCCGTATCGTCCCCGCAGATAGCCGCGCTCCAGGTTCTCCTCCTTGCGGGGCTTGGCATCCGTCAGGGCGTACAGCTCGGTCTCGCCCGACTGCTTCTTCGTGGTGATCCACACCTGATCGCGGTCGAGGGGACGGTCGAGGACCGCGTTGCCCAGCAGGGTGGCGTCGTGTGTCGTGAAGATCACCTGGGCTCCCCGCGGATTGGACTCGCGGTCCTGGAACAGCCGCACGACCTCGGAGGCGAGTGTGGGATGGAGACTCGAGTCGAGTTCGTCCACCAGGAGCACCGCCCCGGAATCGAGAACGGACAGCAGGGGACCCAGGAAGGCGAACCAGGCGTGCGTGCCCAGCGACTCCTCGGTCAGGAAGTCCATGGAGACCTCCCCACCGCCCGTCGCCCGGTGACGGAACCCGACCCGACCTGTGTCGCGGTCGACGTCGATCCCGGTCAGACCGAGATCCGCGACAGCGAGCAGTCGCACGATGCGATCGCGGTGATCGGCGGAGCCCTGCGCGTCGACGAGCAGGCGTTGCGTCCATTCGGAGCGGGCCGCGATGTCTGTCCCCGGAGTCACCAGCCAGAGGTTGTCCATGAACCAGCGGTGCATGAGCGACAACTGGGGATCATTGAGCGCCGCTGCCACGGAGAGGAAGAGCGCGTTGGGGCGGGTCAGCCCGACGAGGTCGTCCCGCCGTCCCTTGAAGCCCGTGCCCTTGAAGACGAACTCATCCTCGCCGTCGTCGGCGCGGCCCGCTTCCCGGTCGAACCAGACGTTGCGCTTGCCATGCGGGTAGGCGTGCAGCCACTCCGCTTCGACGCGTCCGTCCGACAGCTCGAACCCGTATGTGTAGCGGACCGGGTCACGGCCGAGCAGCAGGTCGACCTCGTAGAGCGTCGTCTCCTCCCGGCATGCCGGGTCCAGCCTGAAAGGCTCACGCGGGACGACTCCGGGGGTCTTCGCCCAGTCGGCGAAGGAGTCGCGCACCGCGTCCCGCATGAAACGGATGGCGCTGAGGAGGTTCGACTTGCCCGACGCGTTGGCGCCGAAGACACCGAGCGCGGGGAGCGCTGTCACCCGTCGCCCTTTGAAGGTCAGCGGCGTCTCACGTGCGGTGCCCTCGTTGAATTCCGTGCCGATCAGTGACAGCTCGTGCTCATCACGGATCGACCGGTGATTGGCCACCCGGAAACGGAGCAGCACGATCGACCTCCCGACCAGACGCAGCCACAGGCCGTGTCACAGACGTTTTCATGCAGGTATTCTGCACAATACAGCCTATGGCGTACGCATGGCCGATGCCACAGCGGCGACACCGACGGGCCTCTCCGCACCCCGGGCGGTCCCGGCTCACACGGCTCGGACATACGGTCGGCAGGGGAAGCCCGTATCGCCCTGGCAGGTGCCGAGGCCCGCGTCGTCGGCCACAGGACCGGCCCCGGTCCGCCGACAGCCGTTCCGGCTACAGTCGGGGCGTCAAGGCGGCCTCGCGCTGTGCCGCTCGGACGGGGACCCGTCCCGCACACCACTGAGGAAGCATGAGGACCTATCCGTACGTCGGGCCGCCTGAGCATCTGGCGCGAGCGGTTCCGCCGGGCGCCGGGGCTGCCATCGGTTCCGTGCGGGCGCTCGGTGCGTGGCTCTCCCGGCAGTCCCCAGGGGACATCGCCGAGCCCTTCACCTTCACCGTCGCCACCGACGGGGTGCTGCGGCTCGCGCCCCGGCGCAGTGAGCACGTCGTCTGCGCCGGTGGCGTCCCCGTGCTGGGTGCCGGGGAGATCGGGTTCGCCGCGCGGCCCGGCGGCGGCTGGGAGGTCGCCGGGATCACGAACCAGTCGACCGGCTACTGCCCAGGACCCGGGTCGTGGACGGCCGTGGAGTCGGCACTCGACACGGCGGGCATCCCGCACCCCGGCCACTTCACCCACGTCTTCGTCTTCAGGCGGTGCGCGCACTGCGGACACCGGAACATCGTCCGCGACGACCACTTCTACTGCGCCATCTGCGACGCGGCCCTTCCGTCCTCCGACGGGTGACCGGCCCGCGCGTCGAGGTACGTGTGCAGTTCGGCGGCGCCGGCCACCAATGCCCTGCCCCGTGCGGCGAGTCGGATGTGCCAGTCGCGCAGGACGGCGTCCAGCGGTTCGAGGCCGCCGGCCGACCGTACCTGCGTGATCAGGGGTGCGATCTGCTCCAGCAGGTGGCCGCCGCGCCTGAGTTGGTGCGTCAGCCGCGCGTCCCGCACGTCGGCCTCGCTGTAGACGCGGTACCCGGTCACCGGGTCGCGGCGCGGGCTGACCAGCCCGGCACGTTCCCACGCGCGCAGCGTGGCGGGCCGGATGCCGAGCCTGCGTGCCAGCGGCCCGATGAACGTGCCGCCGTGCCCGGACGCCGTTCCCCGGCCGGACGCCGTGGCGGGGTCGAGGTCGCGGAGGGCGTTCTCGACGGCCCGGAGCGTCCCGCGGTCGTCGAGGAGCTGGGCGTGGCTCTCGTCGATGACGCGGAACGCCTCGTCGGCCGCGCCCTCGTTCACGGCCCGCATGATCGCCGTGGCCGCCCGGTGGCCGTGCCCCGGCAGCAGGGCGAGGAACGCGCGCAGCGCCAGTGCGTGCAGCGGCGTGTAGACGCGGTAGCCGTGGGGCGTGCGGTCGGCGGCCGGGAGGATGCCGGCCTCCTCGTAGTTCCGCACCGCCTGGGTGGACAGGCCGTGCCGCCGCGCCAGGTCGACGGGCCTGAGCCGACCGCCGTTTTGAAGGTTCTGCCCCATGACTCCCACGGTAGCGCGGAAAAGTCTCCATCGGGACTTCAACGATAGCTTGTAAGCCATGACCATCGACGTCACCACCGCCGTCCATGCCGTCGACGCCTCCGCCGTCGCGGCGCTGTTCCCGGACCGGCCCCGGCTGTTGGCCCTGGGCGAGCCCACCCACGGCGAGGACACGCTGCTCGGACTGCGCAACCGCCTGTTCCGGCAACTCGTGGAGCAGGAGGGCTACCGCACGATCGCGCTGGAGACCGACTGCCTGATGGGACTGACCGTGGACGCCTACGTCACCTCGGGCACGGGCACCCTGGAGGAGGCCATGGAGCGCGGATTCAGCCACGAGTGGGGCGCCTTCACGGGCAACCGCGACCTCGTGCGGTGGATGCGCGCCCACAACGAGGGCCGTCCCGCGTCCGAGCGGGTCCGCTTCGCCGGCTTCGACGGCCCGCTGGAGATCACCGCCGCCGCGAGCCCCCGGCAGGCCCTCACCATGCTGCACTCCTACCTCTCGGCCCGGATGGACGCGGACCTGCTCCCCTGCACCACGGACACGCTCGACCGCCTGCTCGGCAACGACGCCCGGTGGACCGAACCGGAGGCGATGTGGAACCCGGCCAAGTCCGTGGGCCGGTCCGCCGACGCCAGGGAACTCCGGCTGCACGCCGACGACTTGGCGACTCTCCTGGTCACACAGGGGCCGCACCTCGTCGAGGCGTCCACGCGGGAGGAATGGGACCGGGCACGCCTGTGCGCGCGCACGGCCACCGGCCTGCTGCGGTACCACTACTGGATGGCCGACCCCTCGCCCGCCCGCATGACGCGCCTGTGCGCGCTGCGCGACGCGATGATGGCGGACAACCTCCTCGCCCTCGCCGAGCGGGGGCCGACGCTGGCAGGCGGCCACAACGGCCACTTCCAGCGGATCGCGAGCAGCATGCAGATGGGCGGGCCGGTGGAGTGGTGGGGCGCCGGCGCGCTCGTCAGCCGGCACCTGGGCGGCGCGTACGGCTTCCTGGCGACGGCGCTCGGCACGATCCGGCACCGGGACGTGGACGCCCCGCCGCCGGACACGGTGGAGGGTCTGCTGTACGGACTACCGCGCGACCACTGCCTCATCGACGCACCGAAGCTGGCCTCCGCCCTCGCCACCACGCCCCCGGCCGCCCGCGTCTCCCCCTGGTTCGGCTACTCCCCCCTCGCCCCGGCCTCCCTGAGCACGACCGACGGGATCGTGTACATCAAGGACATGGCCTCGGAGGCGGAGTGGGCCGGCGGCCCGACGACGGGGTCCGGCTCCGGTCACTGAGCGGCGGCGTCCGCCGTCATCAGCGTGCGCAGCCCGTTGCGCAGCATCTCACCGCTCACGGTGCCGAACAGCGCCTGCTGGACGATGAATCCCTGCACCAGGGCCATCAGGGTGCGTACGAGGTGCTCGGTGGGGACGTCGGCGGGCAGGTGGCCCGCGGCCCGGTAGGTGGCGACGAGGTCGCTCCACACCGCGTACATGTCCTCGTACCCGTGCCGGAGGGTGGTGGCGAGCGACTCGTCGCGCAGGCATTCGCCCCACACCTGCACGATCAGCTCGGCCAGGGTGCCGCTGTCCTCGGAGCCCTCGCGCCGGGCCTGCTCCTCCAGCACGTGGGTGAGCACGCCGCTCGGAACAGGCGGCGGAGCCGGTCAGGGCGCGGCTGGAGCAGCTCGACGGCGCCTTCGACGTTCACACCTACGCCGACGAGGGCGCCGCCCGCGCCGCCATCGAGGAGCGTGAGATCTACGGTGCCGTCGTGACCACCCAGCAGGGCACGCGTCTGCTGACCGCGTCCGCCGCCGGCCCGGCCGTGGCACAGTTGCTCACCGACGCCGTCGGCGAGCAGGGCGGTCGCGCCGTGCCGACGGAGGACGTCGTCCCGCTGCCCGAAGGGGACCCGCGCGGCACCGCGCTCAACGCCAGTGTGCTGCCGATGGCGTTGGCCGGCATCGCCATGGGCGCCGCCGTCACCGTGCTCGGCCTGCGCGGGACCCGCGCCGCGGCCGCCGTCTCCGGCGCCGCCGTCGTGATCGGCCTCGTCTCCGCCGGCATCGCGCACACCTGGCTCGGCGTGCTGGCGGGCAACTGGTGGGCGGAGGCCGGGGCCTTCGCCCTCGTCGCGCTGGCGGGCGGTGCGACGGTCGCCGGCCTGGCGGCGCTGCTCGGCTTCGGCGGGATCGGCCTGGGCGCGCTGCTGATGATGCTGCTCGGCAACCCGTTCTCCGGCGTCTCCAGCGCACCCGAGCTGCTGCCCGAACCGGCCGCGACTCTCGGCCAGTTGCTGCCGCCCGGCGCCGGCGGCCAGGTGCTCCGATCGGTCTCCTACTTCGACGGCAACGGTGCCGGTGCGCCGCTGGTCGTCCTCGGCGTCTGGGTACTGCTGGGGCTGTTCCTGATCCGGCTCGGCGCGTCGGCCGAGCGCCGCCGCGCCACCGGGAAGCCCGACACCGTCGCCGGGCCACGGCCCGCGGCAAGCACCGTCTGAGGCCGTGGCCGGGACCGGGGTGCGGTCAGCGGTGGGTCACTCGATGGTCCCGTCCCAGGTCGGGACGGTGTCGCCCGCGTCGACGCCGAACCGTAGGACCCGGGCCGTGACGTCGCGGCCGTGCTCCGCCGTGTCGACGCTGTACGGCTCACGGTGGTGCATGGTCTGACCGGGAGCGAGAGACCCCTGCAGGAAGTCCGCCTGCTCCAGGTAGAGCCAGTCGATGTCGCCGCCGTCGGTGGTGCCGGAGGCGCCGTCCCCGATGACGCCCCGCACCTGGGCGCTCGTGCCGTCGAACTCGACGATCTCGACTTCCTCGAGCGTCACCTCCCCGTGCAACTCCGCGATGAGGGCGATCCCCTCGGACAGGTCCTCCGCGGTGGCCTGCGCACGGCAGTCGGCCGACTGGCCGTCCCGGGCGGCCTCGGCGTCACCGTCGTTGATGGCGGCGATGTTGGCCTCGACGGCCCGGCGCAGCTCCTCCTCGGTGCCGGTGGCGCGGCCCGACTGTTCGCCACCACCGTCGTCCGAACCGCACGCGGTGGTGGCGAACAGGAGAAGGGCTGCGTTCGTGAGGAGCAGACCGCGTGCGCGCGGCGCGATTTTCATGCCAACGATCTTGTCAGGCATGGAAGTTCGGCGCAGTACTCGTGATCATCCTGTGACGGCCGCCCTACTCGGTGCGCAGTGCCGTGGCGGTCCGTGTCCTCGCGGCCCAGCCGGCGGGCAGGAGCGCGCCCAGCGTCGCGATGAGGAGGCCGCCGAGCGCCAGGGGGACCAGTTCCGTCGCGTGGTAGACGGCGAGGACGGAGTCCGGGAGGCGGAGGCCCGCGGTGTCGCCCATGGCGGGGAGCACCCGGCCGTGCAGGGCGACGCCGAGGGGTACGCCCACGGCGCCCGCGATCAGCCCGGTCAGCACGACCGAGGTGACGACCATCGCGACGGTCTGCCGCGGGACCATGCCGAGCGCCTTGTGGATCCCGATCTCCCGGACGCGTTCGCGGGTGTCGAGCAGCACGCCGTTCAGCACGCCGAGCGCGGCGACGACGACGAGCATCAGCGTCAGTGCCCCGGACAGCGCGTTGAGGGTGAGGACCATACTGCTGCTGCTGTCGAGCCCGCCCACCTGCGCGGTGACGCCCAGCGGCTCCAATTCCCTGTTCAGCGCGTCGGCGTAGCGGGCCGGGTCGGTGCCGGGCGCGACCGCGATGTGGTGGCTCGTTTCCCACGGATCGGGCTGCGCGGACGCGATGGTCGCGGCGTCGGTGAAGACCTGCATGCCGTCGTTGCGGGGGTCGAGGACCTCGCCGACGATGCTGACGGTGACCGGCTCGGCGAGGCCGTCCAGGGTGACGGTGTCGCCGATGCGGGTCCCGGTCGTGGTCAGGAACCCGGTCGGGACAACGGCCTCGCCGGGGCCGTCGAGCCAGCGGCCGGAGACCATCGTGTAGCCGCCCCACGACGCGTCGCCGTCGAAGGCGATCACGTCGATCGTGCCGGTCCTGCCGGCCAGGGTCGCCCGTACCGTCGAGGCGCTGTAGAACTCGCCGGTTCCGGTGTTCGCCTCGATGGCTGCGGCGACCGCCGCCTGATCGACGTCCGGCCGCTCCCCCGGACCGAAGTCCGGCATCGGCGCGGGCACCACGACATCGGCGGCGTCGTGCGCCCTGGCCTCCATCACCCGCCCGAGCGTCGCCCCCATCCCCACGGTGAACGTGACGGCGATCGCGCCGAACAGGACCGCCGTGCCCATGGCCAGCGCGCGGGCGGGCCGCGCGAAGGGCCGGACCAGGCCCAGCGCGACCGGCTGCGGCAGCGGCAGCCGTCCGGCCAGCCGGGCAGCCCACCGGCCGCGCCCCGCCGACGCCGTACGCCCGACGGCGAGCGCGTCCACCGTGCGCAGCCGCCCGGCCCGCCATGCGCTCGCCCACGCGGTCACCGCGACCAGGCCCAGCACACCGGCGATCACCACCACGTCGATCAGGGGGTCGATGGCGAGGGACGAGCCGCCGTACACGTCACCGGCCTCGGCCAGCACCGGGACGGCGAACACGTGGCCGGCGACGACGCCGAGGACCGTGCCGACGGCGGCCGGGATCAGCGCCTGGCCCACGTACGCCCGCACGACCTGGGCCGGAGTGAAGCCGACGGCCTTGAGGACGCCGATGCGGCGGGTGCCCGTGCCGACGGCCGACGCGACGATGTTGCCGACGACGAGCACCGACATGATCAGCCCGAGGGCGCCGAAGGCCATGAGGAACGGGACGTACACGGCGGTGTCACGTTCGACGGATTCCTTGACGGCCAGCCACGACTGTTCGCCGACGACGGCATCCTCCGGCAGGCCGGCGGTCACGGCGTCGCCGCCCGCCGCGACCTGCGCGGCGGTGCCGGCGTCGTCGAAGCGGTAGAGCATCTGGTAGCCGCCGCTGCCGGACGCGGTGAGGGCTGGCATCTGGGACGGGACGACCCACGCGTCGGCGGTTCCCGTCACCGAGCGGGCCACGCCGACCACCGTCAGCGTGGGACCGTCGGACAGGCCGGGGAACGTGACCTCCATGCCCAGGACCGCGATGAGCGGGGCGTCGGCCGACACCACGATCTCCCCGGGGGCCGTGGCCCACCGGCCGTCGAGCAGTTCCACCGCGTCCACGTCCTCACGGCCCGGGTCGTCGCGTCCTGCCACGGTCATCGGCCACTCGGGGTTCGGGCCGTCCGACCGCGGGGCGACCGTCGCCGTGGGGAACGGCCCGGCCGCGCCGCTCACGCCCTCGGCGTCCCCGGTCCCCGCGAGTTCCTCGGCGCTCACCTCCCCCGCGTCGAACTGCAGGGACAGGTGCGCGCCGTGCTGCCGGGCGAAGGCGTCCCCGAAGGGCGCGCCGGAGACCGCGATGAGCGTGCCGCCGAGGATGGAGGCGGCCACCGCCATCATCGTGGCGAGCCCGACCACGAGCGTCTGCATGCGGCGCCGCGTCACCCCGGCACGCACCACCCCGCCGAGCGCGCTCATCGGACGGCCTCCCGCGTCCGTACGTCCTCGACGATCCGGCCGTCCGCGAGACGGACCGTGCGGTTCGTGCACGACCGGGCGAGCGCCTCGTCGTGCGTGACGACGACGACGGTCTGCCCCTCGGCGTTCAGGGCCGTCAGCAGCCCGCCGACGTCGTGCCCGGCGGCCGTGTCGAGGGCGCCGGTCGGCTCGTCGGCCAGGAGCAGCGCGGGCCGGTTCATCAACGCGCGGGCGACGGCGACGCGTTGCCGCTGGCCGCCGGAGAGCCGGCCCGGGTGGGCGCGGGCGTGCCGGTCGAGGCCGAGCAGGTCGAGGAGTTCCGCCGCGCGGCGGCCCGCCTCGCCGCGCGCCATGCCGGCGAGGCGCGCGGGCAGCACGACGTTGTCGGTGACGGTGAGGTCGTCGAGCAGGTTGAAGAACTGGAAGATCATGCCGACCTCGGCGCGCCGGTAGAGCGCCGACCCGGCCTCGCCGAGCCGGTCGACCCGCACACCGGCCACGGTCACGGTGCCCGTGTCGGGCCGGTCCAGGCCCGCGATCAGGTTGAGCAGCGTGGACTTGCCGCTGCCGGAGGGGCCGAGGATCGCGACGGCCTCGCCGGGCTCCACGGTCAGCGACACCCCGTGCAGGGCGGGCGGGCCGTCGTCGTAGCGACGGCTCACCTCGCGGAGTTCGATCACCGGCATGGTCATGAAAGGGCTCCTCGGATACGGGACTTCGACTTCCGCGAACGCTAGGAGCGGGCACCGCGCGCACGCGTCGGCCGCCCGGACCCCATCCCGTACCGTGCGGGGACGATCCCCCGGGGCGTCATCCGTCCGATGTAGGCGCGCGATGTACGCGGAACGACCGCCGGGCTGATCCCACCGGCCCGGGCGACGACGACAATGAACCGGTGATGGACGTGACGACGACGCTGGGGCGACTCCGGGAGGCCACCCTCCGGACGGTCCGCGGCGCCGCGACCCCGGGCGTCCCGCCGTTGCGACCCACCCGGCGCGCACGGCAGTTCGACGCGCTGCTGGCGCTGGCGCTCGGGGTCACCACCGTCTACTACGGCATCGACAACGCCGACAGGGTCGTCGTGCGCCAGATCGCGCCCGATGTGCAGTACGTCCTGGAACGCCCGTCCGGCACCGGCGGCATGGCCTTCATGGTGGCCCTCGCCGCCATCGCGTCGGGCACCCTGGCGCTGCGCCGCCGCTACCCGCTCGCCGTCCTGTGCGTCGTGACGGCCGCGACACTGGCGACACCGCAGAGCGTCGCGCGGCTCACGTTCTACGCGTTCATCATCGCCGTCTACAGCGCCGCCGTGCACAGCCCGTACCGCGCCGCGACGCTCGCCGCGCTGTCGGTGTCGGTCCTCCTCGTCAGCACCTCGGGGAACTCGGTGACACCGATCGTCCCCAACGAGTACACCGCCCTGCTGATCCTGATCCCGTTGGCCATGGCCGCCGTCGGCCTGCGCACGTGGAAACTCCGCAGCGACGAGGGCCGCGCCCGGCTCACCGCCCTGGAACGCGAACAGGCCGAGGCGCTGCGCCGCGCCGTCGAGCACGAACGGGCCAGGATCGCCCGCGAACTGCACGACGTCGTCACGCACAACGTCAGCGTGATGATCATCCAGGCCGGTGCCGCACGGAAGATCATGAAGGACGCGCCCGACGAGGCCGGCGAGGCGCTGCTCGCCGTCGAGGCGGGCGGCCGGGCGGCCATGACGGAGCTGCGCCACGTCATGGGGCTGCTCACCATGGCCGACGACGGCGACGCGGCGGACGGCGGCGGCGAGTTGGCCCCGCAGCCGGGCCTCGACCAGCTCGAACCGCTGGTCGGACGGGTCAGGAACGCGGGACTGACCGTCGGCCTGTCCGTGACGGGACCGCCCCGCCCCCTCCCGCCGGGCCTCGAACTCGCCGCCTACCGCGTGGTCCAGGAGGCGCTGACCAACACGGTGAAGCACGCGTCCGGCGCCACCGCCACCGTGACCGTCGACTACGGCCCGGAACGCCTCCGGGTGGAGGTCACCGACACGGGCGGGCGCGCGGACGGCGCCCCCGGGAGCGGCCGGGGCCTGATCGGCCTGCGCGAACGCCTCGCCGTCTACGGCGGAACCCTGACCACGGGCCGGCGCCTGACCGGCGGCTACCGTGTGGAGGCCCTGATCCCCCTGGAGACACCGTGACCGAGCCGCTGCGCGTGCTCCTCGCCGACGACCAGACCCTCGTCCGTACCGGGTTCCGGCTGATCCTCCGCGCCGACGGCATCGACGTCGTCGCGGAGGCGACCGACGGGACGGAGGCGGTCGAGGCGGTCCGCCGTACGCGCCCCGACGTGGTTCTGATGGACATCAGGATGCCCGGCATGGACGGCCTGGAGGCGACCCGCCGCATCCTCACCGACGCGCCCGACAGGCCGCGCGTCATCATGCTGACGACGTTCGATCTGGACCGCTACGTGTACGCGGCGCTGTCGGCGGGGGCGAGCGGCTTCCTGCTGAAGGACGTGACACCGGAACACCTGACGGCGGCGGTCCGCACGGTCCGCGACGGCGACGCGCTGCTGGCACCCGCGATCACACGCCGCCTCGTACAGCGCTTCGCGCAGCGCGGCAGCGAGACGGCGCCCCTGCACCGCGACCTGGCCTCCCTCACACCGCGCGAACTGGAGGTCCTGGGCCTGCTGGCGAGGGGCCTGAGCAACGCCGAACTGGCGACCCGCCTCCACCTGGCCGAGGCGACGGTGAAGACACACGTCGCCCGGATCATCGCCAAACTCGGCATCCGCGACCGCGTTCAGGCGGTGATCGTGGCCTACGAAACCGGCCTGATCACCACCGGCACCCACGTACCGCTGGAACGGACATAGCCGCGCGCCCTGCTCACGACGGGTGCCGCAGCCACGAGTCGATGGCCGCGTAGTCGTCGGCGGTGAGGCCGACACGTGGGTCGACACGGTGCAGCAGCGCGGGTCCGGGGTGGTTGCCGGCGACCCACGCCCGGTCGTTGCCGGTGATCTCGTCATCGACCCAGACGAACGGCCGCGCTTCCGCCCGAGCAACGAGCGTGCGCGTCTTCCAGTGCAACCCGGCACGTCCGTCCTGCTCGTCGCCATCGGACGGCTCCGGCCAGGACACGACGGGCAGTTGGGGCAGTCCGAGAAGGGGAGCGATGCACTCGTTGGCATCCTCCTCCAC
This sequence comes from Streptomyces sp. RFCAC02, assembly GCF_004193175.1. Taxonomy (NCBI): domain Bacteria; kingdom Bacillati; phylum Actinomycetota; class Actinomycetes; order Kitasatosporales; family Streptomycetaceae; genus Streptomyces; species Streptomyces sp. RFCAC02. The sequence goes on from NZ_SAUH01000001.1 coordinate 1,361,611, forward strand.
GTAGTGGCCCAGACGACCTCACACGGCAACGCCGCCAACCGCCGCCCATGCGCGGGATCGATGCGGCAGAGCAGCGGATTGGTGTCGAGCCCCACCGCATAGGTCGGATACTGCCCCGACACGGCACCGAACGGAATGAGCGGCCCATCGACATCAAGAAACAACAACGGCAACCGCGCACCCATGCGAGGACGATACGCGGCCGACCACCAGGCAATTGGCTCTGGACACCTCCCGCCCCTCTCTCGCCCCACCACCCGCTACTTCTGTCACCATGGACAGATGACACCGCCCGACAAAGGCAAAGAAACGGCAAACCCGCTCTAACACCGCAGGTGGCGAAGGGTTCTCCCCGCGCGAGCGGGGGTGGTCCGTGCACGTAGAACGGGCGGAGATCAGGGTGAAGGTTCTCCCCGCGCGAGCGGGGGTGGTCCGGAGCCACGTTGAGCGCCTCCCGCACTTTCACCGTTCTCCCCGCGCGAGCGGGGTGGTCCGGGGGTAGGGTCGGACATGTGTCCGCCTCCTTCGTTCTCCCCGCGCGAGCGGGGGTGGTCCGAAGAGGATGCTGAAGCCGGTCGCGGGGGTCGCGTTCTCCCCGCGCGAGCGGGGGTGGTCCGCGATCCGGGAGCGAGTCACCGGCTCCAAAGCCGTTCTCCCCGCGCGAGCGGGGGTGGTCCGATATGCCCGTCGGCAACCCGACACCCGACAAGGTTCTCCCCGCGCGAGCGGGGGTGGTCCGGAGACCGGGTTGGGTGCCGTACGTATGCGGACGTTCTCCCCGCGCGAGCGGGGGTGGTCCGTACGCGCCTATATCGGTCGAGATATCCCGGAGGTTCTCCCCGCGCGAGCGGGGGTGGTCCGCCCGCCCCGCAGAGATAGCACCAGTAGGCCCCGTTCTCCCCGCGCGAGCGGGGGTGGTCCGCTGTCGGGTCCGATGCCGGTGCGGGTGTGGGTGTTCTCCCCGCGCGAGCGGGGGTGGTCCGCAGCAGCAGCGCGAGTTCGGCGACGTCCAGGAGTTCTCCCCGCGCGAGCGGGGGTGGTCCGGCACCCATGTCTGACTCGACTCGCCGGACCCTGTTCTCCCCGCGCGAGCGGGGGTGGTCCGTCCTCACGAGCACCAGCGACGTCACTGCCTCGGTTCTCCCCGCGCGAGCGGGGGTGGTCCGGTCATCAGGTCGCCGTCGAGGTCGTTGACGGTGTTCTCCCCGCGCGAGCGGGGGTGGTCCGTCGGGGAGGTAGGTCGCGCCGGAGGGGAGGGTGTTCTCCCCGCGCGAGCGGGGGTGGTCCGTTCCGCAGCGGCGCCCTCCACACCGAGCGGGTGTTCTCCCCGCGCGAGCGGGGGTGGTCCGGTCATCAACGCCTACAACAACCTGCCCGCGCCGTTCTCCCCGCGCGAGCGGGGGTGGTCCGACCTTCGCGGGGCGGCTGAGGATCGGGTCGCCGTTCTCCCCGCGCGAGCGGGGGTGGTCCGATCCTGTCCCGGGTCTCCCGGTTGAGGACGAAGTTCTCCCCGCGCGAGCGGGGGTGGTCCGAAAATCGCCGCCGGGAAATCGACGCTGGCCGAGTTCTCCCCGCGCGAGCGGGGGTGGTCCGGGCCGCTCGCGGGACTCCTTCACCCTCTTCCAGTTCTCCCCGCGCGAGCGGGGGTGGTCCGTGCCGGTGGATACGGACAGCCGGTTCTTCGACGTTCTCCCCGCGCGAGCGGGGGTGGGCCGCGCCCAGCGAACGTCGTCTTCCCCGAGCCGCTGAGCGCATCCCCACAGCGCGGGTGGCGCTCACGCCCGAGCATGAGCGCCACCGTCGTCCCCGGTTCGGTGACTTACGCTGTTCAGCTGGCCCGGAGGGTGGCTCGCCACCGACGCATCCTCAAGGGGCCACCCGATCGCTACGCGGGCAAGGCAGTCGGTTCCTTCCCTCCTTCCTCGGGACGGATGGCGACGAGCGTCAAACCGTCGAAATCGACGGGGACCCGGCGGCGTTCACCGGCCGTTCGGAGGGCGTAGCCCTGTTCATTCGCCTCCGGATGCACGAGGACCGCCGCGCCCGTACCGATGGACGCGCTTACCACGCGCCACAGTTCGTCGCGTACACGGGCTGAGAGAGTGCCGACGTAGAGGCCGGGTGTGGGTTCGATCATCCAACGGGTGAGGGCGCCGCGGACATGGTCCGGAACCGCCGTCGTGGAGAGCACAGTGATGGAGGACATGAGCCGGTGGCTTTCGGGAGAAGGTCACGACACGGCGGTGGGGTCCGCGTCATCGTCCGGGAATGGTTCGTCCACGTCATCGGGATCGGCCGGTCGGCCCTGCCCCGCGTAGTTCACACCGGCGGGTACCGAGCCGACGTCCGGGTCCCACAGGTTCACCAGTTGTACGGCCTGCCCCTCGGGCGTCGGCTCGGCCTCGTCCGGCACGAGCAGGGACTGGATGTCCGAGACAATGCGCGGCAGCAGTCGAAACAGTCGTAGTCCCTCACGGAATCCGCGCCGGGCCATGGCCTCCGCGTTCGGGGAGTCGTGCAGCGAGAAGGCGAGCGGAATGGTGAGTTCGGCCTTGTACAGATCGGCTACGTCATAGACCATCGCGAGTTGCTTGCCCTGGTGCACGAATCCCAGGGCGGGTGAGCAGCCCAGTGCCGCGAGCGCGGCGTGCACGATGCCGTACAGGCAGGTGTTCGCCGAGGACAGGGCGCGGTTCACCGGGTCCTGGTCATCCCAGGCGGCGGGATCGTAGTTGCGGCGGAAACGGCCGATGCGGTGCTGCTGGGCGAGGTGCTTGTACAGCGCCTTGACCCGTTGGCCCTCCAGGCCACGCAGCGCGTTCAGACTCGCGGTTGGCGGCACGGGCATGTTGAAGCGCTTGATGTACATCTGACGCGCGACGGCGAGACGGCGCTCAGGATCGCTCCAGTGGTGCACCTGGTGTTCCAGCCACCGGGTGGTGAGCGCGTCCGAGACGGTGGACGAGTAGCACCGGACGCCGCCGGACCCACTGCACACAACGGTCGTCCCGTGCCGGGCGAACGTCGCCATGGCCGGCTGCGTGATGGAGGTCCCGGGGCCGAGGAGTACGCAGGAGAGCGCGGATGTCGGTAAGTAGACCCGGGTGATGTCGCCATCCGCCGCGGTCGTCTCGGCGCAGACCCCCGTGTCGTCCTGGACGATGCGGACGACATCCGCGTAGAGGAAGGACAGGGAATCTCCGACGCGCGGCAGCATGGCAAGCGTCGGTGCGGCGATGCGGCGGCGGGCCGTCGCCTTGTCGTGCGGCGGACCGCTGTTGTCGGGAACCGTTGACACGTGTGTTCCTTTCAGGCGGCGGGGCCGCTCGGAGCGATGCTGAGCAAGCCGCATCCGTACGACTTGGCGCGGCCGATACCGTGCAGGAGGGCGTTCCGCAGCGCTTCAGCGTCGTGGACCGTCGCCACGCCGTCGAAGCGGGTGGCGTGATGCGGCACCCTCACCTCACCGTCATGCCGGCTCCCCGGCGGCTTTCCACGATCCGGGGCCGAGGCCGTGGCCCGGTCGTCCGCGCGCTGCCATGCGACGAGGGGTTCCACCGGATCGGACAGGATGGACCGCGGGACGAGCCCGGCGACGGATGCCCGTTCGACCCACCAGTGGTCCGCGTCCTCACCGTGCAGGGGGGTGGCCTGCTTCCAGCGGCCCGCGGTGCTGTTTCGTCCGCAGCGGCGCACGGTGTTGCCGACGAGCCGGTACCGGACGGTCACTCCGGGGCGGAGCGCGGTGAGCAAGGCGGTCATGTCCTTGGTGCGGACGTCCGCGTAGCCGAGTGGGAGGCGCGCGGGATCGACGGGCATGAGGCTCTGGACCAGCAGGATGGGCGGCCCCTCCCCCACCACCTCCAGCCGGAAGAGAGTGCCCGCGCGTGAACGCGGACGGTCGCCGAGGTCGTCCGGCAGCAGCCTCATGACTCGACGGTGCAGAGCACCGACGTCTCTGAGATCGTGCCGCACGGCCCTGTTGGCCGTGTTGAGCCGCAGTTGGGACAGCCAGGCGGTATCCGTCACGGCGCTGCGGGCGGCCGGAGGTGCCGCGATGCTCATGTGTCGTTCCGTTCAGAGGAGGGGGACGGCCGGAGATAGGCGCGGATCGCATCGAGATAGTCGAGCCCGTAGCCGCCACACAGCTGACCCGGCAGTCGGCAACTCGTGGTGTAGGACGGGCGGCTCCGGTGGACGCGGTCCCGGGCGGTGAGCCGGACGGGTTCGTCGTTCAGCGTGGTGACAGAGGTTCTGCTGGACACGGCCTCGGGGAAGCCGGCGGGGAACGGGGTGTCGGCAGTGAATCGCACGGTGACGGTCGAGTCGCCGCTCTGTCCGCTCCTCACCCTTTCCACTCCGGTATGGACCGCTTGTTCCCGGGCGAGCGGGACGCGCAGCAGTTCGGCCACCGGGTCCGTCACGTCGTCGAGGACGAACAGTGCGCCGGGCGGGCAGGAACGTCGTCCGAGGTGGAGGGGCCAGTGCGGTGTGGCCAGTGCATGCGCGCACTCAGCCGCGACCTGCGGATCGGCCGGTGAGGTGACCGCGACCATGAAAGCGGCGTCGGCGAGGTAATGGCGATGCGAGACGATGGTGCCCTGGCCGGCGCCGCGCCGTCCGCCTTTCGCCGTCGGTACCGTGCGGTGCGTCGGATAGCCGCCACCCACGGTGTGGAAATCCCTCATACGGGTCCCGCCGCGGTCGTGGCGCACGGTGAATCGCAGTTGGGTGAGACGGCTGAAGGGCGTCATGGACCCGTCGTCGGGGTCCGTGACCGCGTCCTTGCGCGCGATACCGAGGGCGGACGCAGCCATTCCGATGAGCCCGGAACGCGTGGGGTGCGCAGTGGTGTCACGGTCGTTGAAGGCGCTGTGCTCGCCCCACGCCTGCATCGGGCCACTCAGGTGCAGGAGAAAGCCGCTCACGCGGTGGTGCTCCCGTCCCTGCTCCATGCGGCCGTGAGCGCACCCTCGATCAGCGCGGAGTACGAGACCTCCCGGTCGCCGAGGCCGGTCAGGCCGGTGTCGTCGATGCCCGCATAGGCGCTGTGCACGGTCCCGGACGTGCCGATCAGTGTGGTGAGCTTTGTGGCGTACGCACTCAGTGCCTGGCGCGAGCGTGCGCCCCAGCCGCTGCCGTCCGCCTCGACCGGCTTCTCGAACGCCGCGGCGAGGGACACCGGCCGGTCGGAGCGGACCACCAAGTGCACGAGGTCGGGAACGGTGTGCGGTGCCGTGGAGGTCTTCTTCGCAGACGGCAGGCTCTCGATGAACGCGGTGACGAACGCGTCAGCCAACTCGCGGGCCAGAGCCGTGTCGGAGACGTTCGCCACCAGGTCGCGCAGGTCCAGAGTGGCGTATCGGTAGAAGATCCCGCTGCTGAATTCGGCCGTGTTCATGTGGGCACTGCCGGCGTCTGTGGCCCACTGGCTGACGTCGTCGACGGCCGTGAAGAAGTCAGCCTGCACGGAGGTGCTGTGCGTGGTGAAGGCGTGGGCCACCTGGACGGCACCGTCGACCCCGGCGCCGGGGATCTCCGCGAGCATGCGTCCGAAGAGGGCGATGGAACCGTTGCGCGACTTCAGGACGTCGTGCACGGCGTCCTTCGGCAGCAGTGCCTTCTCCGCCGCCTTCGTGCCCAGTGCCTTCTGCAGCTTCTCCCGCTCCTGCTCCGCGATGTCGGCGAGGGCCTCGGCCGCGTTGTCGGGGAGGAAGAGGAGGGACGCGGTCTGGCCGCCATCCTTCTCCAGGTCGAGTTTGGATTCGGTGGACCGGATCACCTGGGCACCCGCCAGATCAGCGAGATCCTGGGACCACCCCCGCTGCACCAACGCCTTGGCCACCTGGAGCGGCAGTCTGCGCGTCCGAAGGGCACGCTCACCCATGCGCGCCTCGACAGCCAGCCGGGTCGGCCGCTTCCACGCCTGGCTGGAGACGCGTGTCCGCGTGGTGCCGCCGAAGACGACGGTCTTGGGGGACCCGAGGTCGTCCCGGTTGACGTTGCTGAAGGGGAGGGCCTGGGTGATGTGCACGTCCAGGAAGCGCGGCACGGGCCGTGCGGCGTCCGACGCGGAAGCGGTTGTCGTGGGAGGGGTCATTTCGAGATTCCCGTTTCGTCTGTGATGGTCGTGTCGATCGATCGGTGGCACGGGTCAACTGGACTGCTGCGACCGGCGGATCGTCCGGTAGTAGTCCTCGAGCCACCGTGTGGTCGTCCTGCCGCGCGTGTAAGGCCATGCGGCGATGTCGTACAGGAGACGCCCGTAGTCCACGGGAACCCCGCTCGACGACATCTGGCGCACCACGGCCGGAAGCATGCGGTGAAGGCCGTCGATGTCCTGTCGCACAAGCAAGTGCAGCCGGGATTCGACACCGGCCTCCTTCGCCTGGTCCGCTCCCTCGCGGGTGACGGCCTGTGCGAGGCAAGCGCCCAGGCTGCTCCCCCAGGAGGTCTTCACGTCCGGTGTCCCGGTTGCGGACGGTGGGGGCGTGGCGCCGGTCGGCTCGGTGCCGGACTCGGGAGCGGACTCCGTCTCCCGTGCGTCCGTCTCACGCATGGCGCGGGGCCGTGCGGCGATGAGGGCCGCAACGGCGTAGTAGGCGCGCCGTTTCGCTCCCCGTGCGTTCTCGGGGACCAAACCGGCACGCAGCAGGGCGGCGTGGGTTCGAGCGGGTACCTCGTTGACGGGTTTGGCGAGGCCTTGCCTGAGCGCCTGTTGGGTGCCGGGTTCGCGGCATGCGGCCAGCACCTGGTCCACGAACGTGTCGTACGGCTTGAGACGTTCGTCGCGCGGCGGCGACGACGTTCCGTGCCCTGCGGAAGCGACGGTCGCCTCGTCAGTCGTCGTCATGGGTGCCTCCTTCTCGTCGGGAGTGGTCGATGGCTGTTCGAGGTGGCGAGTGGCCGGCCCTACCGCGTACTGCCGGTGAGCAATGTCCGTACGAGGCCGCGGGCGTGCTCCCTGGCCTTGGCGCCGCGGGGCTCGGCGGCCACGGACATCGTGACCTCGTCGAAGACCCGCAGAGCGACCCGTCCGAAGTCGGGCAGGGAGGTGGAGAAGTCCTGGGAGTCGAGCAGGTTCCAGAACAGTTCCTCGGCGGCCGGCCAGTAGGCGGCCAGGGCCGCGTCCGGCCACGGCCCCGTTCCCTTCGCCGCCTTTCCGCCGATGGCTTTGCCGGCTGCGGCCCGGTCATCGGTGAAGGGGGTGGTGTACTCACGCCACGCGCCGCGCAGCGCGGTGGTCAGGTGCCACGCGGCCTTCTCCGCTGCCTCACGGCCGGTCTCGACGCCGCGCGCGAGAGCGGTGTCCGCGCCCGTGTCGGAGGCGTCGAGAAGACCGAACAGCGGCGGCGTCATGGCGGTGAAATACGTCCGGTCTCTGGTCTGACCGTCCTGGTCGAACCCGTAGGCGATGACCCGCAGCGCGCGGAACACAGGTTCCGGGAGTTGGCCGCCGGTCAGTGTGTCGAAGATCTTCGGACGGCGCCCGCCACCCGACCGCTGCTGGAGGACCAGGGCGTCCAGGTCCCGCCACAGCGCACGCTCGGCCTTCGCGTCACGGGGGTGGAGACCGCCGTCCTTGCGTTCGTCCCAGATGAGGTACGGATCGGCGACCTCGGGCCGGTTGACACGGAGCGCCCAGGTGATCGTCGTATCAACCACTTGCTCCGCGTCGGGCGCCCGCCTCAGCAGAACGGCGTGCTGGAACCGGCCGGTGAGCATCGACAACGGCCCGGCCGCCGGTCGGGGCGCCATGTCCAGGGGCGCGGTCGGCTGTGACTGCTCCCACGGGCACAGGTCCTCATCACCTGGTGACTGCGGCCAGGTGTCGGGCGCGGGAATCCCCAACAACAGGGTCTCGTAGAGATTGCGTCCCAACGGATGGCAGGACAGTGCGCGTCGGAGCGGCCCGGCCATGCTGTTCCCGAAGCGCTGCCCATCGACGGTCCGGGGAGTGCACTGCCCGGACGGTCCGTAGTAGAGCTGGGCGATGAGATGCAACGCCGCCTCCGCCGAGCTGAGGGCGACCGGCTCGGCGTCAGTGAAGTGTCCGAAGAAAACCTGGTTGTTGCCGGCCGGGCGGGACAGCACGAGCTTGTTGACACCGGACGTGCCGGGGCAGTCCTCGGCCAGCCGCGGGTCCTGCAGGAACGGCCGGTCGGCGTCGTGGAGCATCAGCCCGTCGGCATGCTGGACGAAGTATTCGCCGACGTCGGCCTCGTCGAAAGCCCTCGGGTCCGTCAGGAGTTCGTACCGTCGATCCAGCCACGCATCGGGGTCGGACATGGCGGCAAGCCCCGTGATGCGGGCCGCCATGGCGCACAGGATCCGCATCAGGCCGGAGGCCGCCGGCGGCAGGGCGACGGCGAGCCCGTCGAAGTGATGCGCGTCGAGGAACAGCTCGCGTAAACCCACACGCTTCGTGACGCCGTCTGAGAGGACGGGAACCCACGGCCGCAGGTCGAGCGGGAAACGGCCGTCGTGGGCCGGACCGGAGGACACAGGAATCGAACACCTCGATCGAACAATTAGACGCCGTCTGGCACCGGCAGACGGCAGGGTCATAGCCTGGAGTTGCTCCCGCAAGGACGGGAAGGCGCTCCGCGGAGGCGGAGGTGGTCCGGTGAACAATCGGGGCGGACGGATCTGTCGATCCCCCTCCCCGCGCGAGCGGGGGCCTATCCACTGGGCCGAGAGCAATGTAAACGGCGCGATGACTCTGCTCTCAACAAACTCAGAAAGGTGAACAATCGCGGTGGCGCTGCTCTATCATTCGCGTTTCGTCACCAGCCCGAGTGTGTAGTCACTCGTAATTCGGAACTCACCCACAACATCACCCGTCACCTCCCCACCTGACACCCGCTGTGGGAGGAGCACCAAGCGGGCAAGTCTCGGTTCTTTGCTCCAGCCGGCGGGCGGCTCGTTGGCCGGTCCGCAGGCCGCCCGCCACTTGCCGTGTGCGAGGGGCGCGACGTACGACAGCAGATCGCGCACCTGCGCCATGGTGTAGCGGCCGTCCCTTCCCCGCCCCCGCTCAGGCAGCGGCACGGTGCACTGCTCGTCCAGCCACCTGCCGTCACCGGTCTCGAAGATGGGCAACACGGGAACCGAATCGGCACCCAGCCTCGTCCGGATCAGGTCCTCGTCGGCGTCGCTGGCGGTCAGTGGATGCAGTGACAGTGCGCGTCCCGGCGGCGGCAGGGCCACCATGGTCGCCAGCGCGTTCTTCGCCATGTCGTCCGCCAAGCGCTTGAAATCCCGTTCCATGAGGACCTCGGGGGCGACCGAGACGAACTCGGCAGCATAGACGGCGTCCACAAGGCCCTGCACGTCTCCCGGGACGGCAACGGGTTCGCTTCCGCGCTGCTCGAACAGTTCCAGAGTCCGCTGCAGCAACGACTCCGAGTACACATCTCCCCAGCTCACCGGAACCGACAGGCGACCGTCCTCCCCGACCGGCGCCAGCACGACGAGACGCGGTTCCGTCGACCAAGCCGGGCGGACGGGACCCGGGCTTCGATGGCGCCAGACCCGCCCTGCCCGCTGAAGCAGCATGGCCATGGGGGCGAGATCCGAGATCACCAGGTCGAAGTCCAGGTCGAGGGACTGCTCGATCACCTGCGTCGCGACAAGAATCGCGCCGCGCGCGCCGGTTGGCCGGCGCACGCCCTGCTTGTCCGTCCGCCCGAACCAGCGCTCGGCCTCGTCCGTGAGCGCCGCCCGTCGGCGAGCGGGGAAACGGGCGTGCAGCAACCGGAGTCGCGGACCGGCGGCGGCATCCTCCCGCACACAGTCTTCAGCGGATCGGTCGTCCCAGCCGAGGTAACCGTCACCGTGACGGGCGTACAAGTGATCGCGGAGTGCCGCGTAGGTCTGCTGCGCCTCTGCCACGGTCGTACAGATGACCGCGACACATCCGCCGTCGTCGGACACCGCGTCCAGTTCGTGGAAGAGGGCGGCCAGCCGGCCGTTCTGCCGCGCCGGTTCGTACGTGTGCGTCACGTGGCGCACTTCCACAGCGAGATCACGTTTGCGGTCGCTCATGACCCGGCCGGCCGGCTCGATGACGAGGTCGCTCCGTGCCGACGCGTACAACCAGCCCGGGTAGGCGGGGGCAGGTAGCTTCCGTGAGCTGTTCGCCGGGTCGGCACCGGACAGGTAGGACCGGATCATGCCCTGGGCCAGTTCGCCCGTCAGAGTCGCCGATAGCAGGACGACCGGTGTGCCCAGCGCGCCCAGCCATTCGAGGAGCCTGAGCAGCAGGGCGTGGGTGTAGGCGTCGAAGGCGTGCGCCTCGTCGATGATCACTGTCTTCGCGGACAGGCCGAGGTGACGGAGCGCGTTGCGTTTCAGCGGCAGGACACCCATGAGCGCTTGGTCGATGGTGCCGACAGCCAGCGGAGCGAGAATGCCCCGCCCACGCCGTCGAAGCCACTTGCCGGCCTCAACGGTCACGGACTCGTGCCGTTCGGAGCCCGGTTCGCAATCGGAGACGACACGAGGTTCGGCTTCCGCATCGCGCCCCGGATCCCGTGGGGCCGCGTACGGCTCGAAAAGGTCAGCGGCACCGTGGAGCAGAGTCAGTGGAGCGGACTCTCGCAGGTTGTTCCTGGCGAACTGCACGAGTCGGCCATACATCTGGTTCGCCGTGGCCTGCGTCGGAAGGGCGAAGAACAGGCCACTGCTGCCGGACGCGGCCCCCAGCAAGGAAGCAGCGTACAGAGCGGTTTCCGTCTTGCCCTCACCGGTGGGAGCCGTCACCAGCAGGATGCCCGGACCGCTCATCCGCGCGGAGGTCAGTCCCGCCTCAACGCTCATCTGAAGCGGGTAGGGCGAGGAGATCTCAGGGAACAGATCGCGGAAACTTCCGGCACGGAATGTCGCCCGGCCCAGGCCCGCTTCACTCAGCAACTCGTCCGCCGCGTCAGCGACCCGGCAGGCATGAGCACACAACGTTGCCGCCGAACCGTAGTCCGGTACGTCCGCCATCGCCCTCTGCTGAGCCTTGATCACGTGTTCCTGGCTGGCGACCCAGTCGGACACGATCACCATGCCGGCGACGACGACCGCGAGCGTCAGCGGCATGGCAGCGCAGTTCGACGCCGGCGGGCCTCCCAGGACGTGATGCAGAGCCGTGACGTGCTCACTTCGTTGAGCCGCCCACGCAGCGGAACCCAGCTCCGGCATGTTCTGCACCGGATCACGCAGGTCACGCGGATCGTTGTCCGTCGGGTAGCGACCATGGTGCCCGCCGAGAAGCTGCGCGACCTGTGCCAGCAGAAGCTTCGACAACCGACCGCCCGTAATCGGATAGCCGAGTTGAGCCATCAACTGCGGCAGCGCCCGATGGGTCGCGATCTCGTGGCGAATCTTACTGACAGGGCTGTCGATCGAATGACTGTGCGCATATGTGGGTTCACGCAGGAACGCACAATGCTCCGCTCTGTCTCGCGCGATCATGTGCTGGAACTGCGGCATGATCTTTCCGAGATCATGCAGACCAGCCCAGAACATCAAAGTCCGCCTGGCCTGGTCTGGCTGCATACCCAACGCCTGGGCGATCGATCGCCGCTGCCGCTCGGCCAGCATCCGGTCCCACACCGCACCACAGACCATCGCTGTATCGATGAGATGCCCGATGACGGGGTACGGCTCGTCTAACCCGCTGGACTTCCCACACAACCGCGCATCGAGCACGCCACTACCTCGCTCCTGCCGACTTCCCAGGGCTGCGTACTCAACCACACAGGTCTGACAACATGAGGGGGTGACGGAAAAACCTTGTGGTCAAGTAATGGCAAAGGGCTCCTGACGCCGCAGGTCAGAAAGGGTTCTCCCCGCGCGAGCGGGGGTGGTCCGTGCCGGTGCCGGATCACGCCGAGACCGAACGTGTTCTCCCCGCGCGAGCGGGGGTGGTCCGACCGACACCCGGGGCGGCTACCACCTGCCGATGTTCTCCCCGCGCGAGCGGGGGTGGTCCGCTGGCGAAAGGGTGGAGTGACGCGAGGCTGAAGTTCTCCCCGCGCGAGCGGGGGTGGTCCGCGTCTGCGCTCCCAGGAGCGGGCCATGTTCGCGTTCTCCCCGCGCGAGCGGGGGTGGTCCGCGGAACCGGATCTCCTGGGTGGTGAATCCGCTGTTCTCCCCGCGCGAGCGGGGGTGGTCCGAGTAACGACACGTCAGCCTCCTGGGTACGTGGGTTCTCCCCGCGCGAGCGGGGGTGGTCCGTCTGGGCGGAGTTCCCGAGGTCGATGCCGGGGGTTCTCCCCGCGCGAGCGGGGGTGGTCCGACCTCGGGGCGGTGTCCCAAGTCGGCCAGCCGGTTCTCCCCGCGCGAGCGGGGGTGGTCCTACCGGATCGCCACCCCGGCGACCGCGGTCTCCGTTCTCCCCGCGCGAGCGGGGGTGGTCCGCCCCGGCCGAGTCCGCATCCGGCGCGCGCCCGGTTCTCCCCGCGCGAGCGGGGGTGGTCCGATGATTGCCGCCGGCGTCCCTTGGCGTACGACGTTCTCCCCGCGCGAGCGGGGGTGGTCCGAAATGCGACGCCGATAGCCTCCCAATACCGGGGTTCTCCCCGCGCGAGCGGGGGTGGTCCGCCCGTGTCCCTGCCCGTCGGACGAATCCGCAGGTTCTCCCCGCGCGAGCGGGGGTGGTCCGATGCCTTATCGCTGGGCTGCTCCACCGCCCTCGTTCTCCCCGCGCGAGCGGGGGTGGTCCGGTCGGGGACGGCTCGACGTACCGGTGGTGGCTGTTCTCCCCGCGCGAGCGGGGGTGGTCCGACGGCCCGGACCACCGTCACCGTCAGCACGGCGTTCTCCCCGCGCGAGCGGGGGTGGTCCGGTCGCCTCGCCCACGGTCATACGGAACGCGTCGTTCTCCCCGCGCGAGCGGGGGTGGTCCGGCGACCGCATTCACTTTCGCGTCGGACGGTGGGTTCTCCCCGCGCGAGCGGGGGTGGTCCGCCGTCTTCGGCGGCCGGCGCCGAGAATCTCGTGTTCTCCCCACGCGAGCGGGAGTGGTCCGGCGTTGGAGCGCGTCGGAGCCAGGCTTACCAAGTTCTCCCCGCGCGAGCGGGGGTGGGGCCGTTCGGTTGGCCGGGGTGCGGTGCTGGCCCTGTCGTACCTTCGGCAGGCGGGATCCGATGGGGAGAACGGTGAGGTCAGTCCTTGCGGCCGGTCGCGGCCACGGTGATGCCCAGGCCGATCATGGTCAGGCCGCCGATACCGCCGACCATGGAGAGGCGTTGCGGTGAGCGGCCGAACCAGTCGCGTGCGGTGGCCGCTGTCAGGCCCCATGCGGTGTCCGACGTGATCGCGATGACGTTGAAGACCAGGCCGAGCACGAGCATCTGGAGCGCGACCTGCCCCTGGTCGCGGTCGACGTACTGCGGCAGCACTGCTGCGAAGAACACCATGGTCTTGGGATTCGTCACACCGACCGCGAACCCCTCCCAGAATGTCCGCCGTCCGCCGTGCGCCGCCCCGCCGGCGGTGAAGGCGGCCCGCAGCGCGCCGCGTTCGCGCCATGCCTTGAGTCCGAGGTACACCAGGTAGGCCGCCCCCGCCAGCTTGAGCGCTGTGAAGACGAGGATCGAGCGCTCCACGATGGACCCGATCCCGAGGCCCACGGCCACGACGAGCACGTACGCGCCGAGCGTGTTCCCCACGACCGTGGTCAGCGCGGCACGGCGCCCCTGCGCCAGCGCCCGCCCGACCACGAAGAGCACGCTCGGGCCGGGAATCACGATCAGCAGGAACGACATCACGGCGAAGGCGAGTAAGCGGTCGGTGGTCACCATGAGGTTCATGCAAGCACGGTGACGGTCGCGCCTCCAGCCCTTTCCCGACGTCCCGTCATCGGTACGCACGCCCGTCCCACGGTGATCGGCAGGGGCGGCCGCAAGCGGGCAGTCATGCTGTCGATGGCGTCGCGTGCGACATGTCCGAACTCGACCACGGTGACCACATCCTCTGATTTTTGGCTTCCCTCTTCACCGAGGACGCGAACGATCCGTGACTTCCACGATGTATCCGGGAGCCCTCCCGGGCGAACCCGCGCGCCCTACGCCGTATGGGGGTGGAACGGGGGACGGTTCCGTGCGGGGAAGGTGCCGGCGTGGCCGGGCAGGGGGGGCGGCGGACGAGGCGGCCTGTACGCCGGGTTCTGTCTCCCCGGGGCCTCGCGGCGCCCGGGGGAGGCGGTCATCCATCTAGGGCCGGTGTCACCACCGGCCTCCAGCGGCCTACCCGCGGACTCGGGCGGGCAGCCCTCGATCGTCCGCGCAGGGCCGCCGCCGTGGCGGTGGCCCCTTCTGACCTTGCTCCGGGTGGGGTTTACCGAGCCGCCCAGGTCACCCTGGGCGCTGGTGGTCTCTTACACCACCGTTTCACCCTTACCGGGAGCCGAAGCCCCCGGCGGTCTGTTTTCTGTGGCACTGTCCCGTGGGTCGCCCCAGGTAGGCGTTACCTACCACCCTGCCCTGTGGAGCCCGGACGTTCCTCGGCGGGATGCGGAGCACCCCGACGCGACCGCCCGGCCGGCTCGTCCGCCGTACCGGCCATCCTACCCGTGGCCGCCGACAGTCCCGTCGGGTCAGTACGCTGGGCCGGTGCTCGTACTGCTCCCCCCTTCCGAAGGCAAGGCCGGCGACGGGACGGGGGCGCCGCTCGATCCGGCGGGCCTGTCGTTCCCCGCTCTCGCCGAGGCGCGCGCCGCCGTCCTGGACGATCTGGTCACGCTGTGCTCCGGCGACGAGGAGAAGGCGCGGGCCGTCCTCGGGCTGAGCGAGGGGCTGCGCGGCGAGGTCGCGAAGAACGCCCGGCTGCGGGAGGCGCCCGCACGTCCGGCGGGTGAGCTGTACACCGGCGTGCTGTACGACGCGCTGGGCCTGGACACGCTCGACGCCGCGGCCCGGCGGCGGGCGCGCGCCTCGCTCGTCGTCTTCTCCGGCCTGTGGGGCGCCCTGCGGATCACCGACCGGGTGCCGTCGTACCGCTGCCCCGCCGGGGTGCGGCTCCCGGGTGTCGGCGCGCTCGGTACGTACTGGCGCGGGCCGCTCGGTGCCGCGCTGGAGGCGGAGGCGGCGGGGCGGGTCGTCCTGGACCTGCGGTCGTCCGCGTACGCCGCGATGTGGCGCCCCGGCGGCGAGGTGGCGCGGCGCACGGTGACCGTGCGGGTCCTCCAGTCGCGGATCGTCGGGGGTGTGGAGAAGCGGTCGGTCGTCTCCCACTTCAACAAGGCGACGAAGGGCCGCCTCGTCCGCGGCCTGCTCCAGGCGGGTCCGCTGCCGAGGACGCCGGAGAAGCTGACCGGTGCGCTGCGCGACCTCGGCCACACGGTCGAGACGCCGGCGCCGGGGAAGCTCGACATCGTGGTGACGGAGCTGTGAGTCAGCCGGCCGGGGTGCGTTCGTACGTGGAGCCGTCCCGGGTGCGGCGGAGGTGTCCCTCCTCGACCAGGTAGCGGCGCAGTGCCGCCGTGTCCTCGTGGACGGTGGCCAGCGCGTCGTTGACCTCGGGCTCGGTGTAGGCGCGGCCCGGTTCGAACAGGGTGCGGGCGAGGTGGTCGAGGAGCTGGCGGCGGCGGGCCGCGCGGCGCGGGATGGCGATGAGGCGGCCACTGGCGAAGAGCGCGGAGACGTCGTGGGATGAGGCGTTCACGCGCCCCAGGTTCGCAGGCCGGGTGGGGGCGGGCAACGCGTTAACGAGGGGACGGCGGTGGACTCTCCCACAGGGGGAGGGTCCACCATGGTCGGCGTGCGGGAAGGACTTCTGACGATCGGGCGGTTCGCCCGCCTGTGCCGGCTCAGTGTCAAGCAGTTGCGGCACTACGACGAGACGGGGCTGCTGACGCCCGTCCACGTGGACGCCCGTTCCGGCTACCGCTACTACGCGCCCGGGCAGGCGCCGGACGCCCTGACCATCGCCCTGCTGCGGGACATGGACCTGCCGCTGGCCGTGATCGCCCGGACGCTGGCCGCCGGGCCGGACGCGCGGGCGGCGATCCTGCGCGGTGAACGGGACCGGCTCGCCGAGCGGATCAGCAGGGACCGGGCACGGATCGCGATGCTGGAGCGGCTTGCGGACGGCGGCCTGCCCGGTTACGGGGTGACGGTGGGCGAGGAGCCGGAACGGCGGCTGGCCGTGGTGCGTACGGTCTGCGATCCCCCGGGCATCGGGGCGGCGGTCGGGGCGTGCGTGGGCCGGCTGCTGGCGGCGCTCGGCAGGGCGGGGACCGCCTGGAAGCCGCCATTGTGGGCGCTGTACCCGTTGGACGTGGACGAGGGGATGGAGATCGGCGTCGCCGCACAGTGCCCGCAGGGGAACGGCGGGGTGCCCGGCGTCGCGTTCGAGACGCTGCCCGGCGGTCCTGTCGTCGAGACCGTGCACATCGGCTCCTACGCCGAACTCCCGCTCGCGCACACCGCTCTCTTCGCCGCGGTCCACGAGCGCGGTCTGCACCCGCGGGCGCCCGTGCGCGAGGGCTATCTCGTCGGTCCCGGAGAAGCGCCGGAGGAAGAGCTGATGACCAGACTCGTCGTACCCATCGAGGAGACCCCGGCATGACCATGGTGGCGGGCGTCGAGGCCCGCGACACGCGGCACTGCGAGACGACGGCCCTCGGCGTACTGCTGCGGCACGAGGGGCTCGACCTGTCCGAGCCCATGCTGTTCGGCCTCGGCTCCGGCCTGTCGTTCATCCACTGGGACAGCAAGGCCATGGACCTCCCCTTCCTCGGGGGGCGCGTCAAGCCGTTCGAGCTGACGAGGAACCTGGCCGCCCGGCTCGGTCTCGGACTCGCCGTCCAGGAGACCGCCTCGCCCCGCAAGGCGTGGGCGAACGTGACGGCTGCCGTCGACGCCGGCCGCCCCGTCGGGCTCCAGCTCGACAGCCACCACCTGGACCACTTCGAGCCGAAAGTGCGCTTCGGCGGCCACATCGTCGCCCTGCACGGCTACGACGACCGCGACGCCCACCTCGTGGACACGGCGCAGCAGGGCGGCATGGTGACGACGAGCCTGGCGTCCCTCGCCGCGGCCAGGGCGGCGCGCGGTCCGATGAGCGCGCGGCACCGGTCGTTCACCCTCACCGTGACGGGCGCGCCGCCCGCGCCGCGCGACGTGCTCGTGCCCGCGATCACGGCGTGCGCCGACGCCTTCCTCGCCCCGCCCATCGCCAACATCGGGCACCGGGGCATCGACAGGGCGGCGACGCTGGTCCCCGCCTGGTTCCGGCGTGTGGCAGCGCCCGGGCGGGACCTGCCGCGGATCGCGTTCATGATGGAGGAGGCCGGCACCGGCGGCGCCCTGTTCCGCAACCTCTACCGCGACTTCCTCGCCGAGTGCGCCGCGCTGCTCGACAGCCCGCACCTGCGCACCGGCCACCGGCGGTACGCCGAGGCGGCCGGGCTGTGGACGGAGACGGCGGCGCTGATAGCGGAGGCGGGCGGGACGGGTGACGAGCGGTGCCTCGCGCGGGCGGGCGAGGTCCTGCACCGGATCGCGGAGCTGGAGCGCGAGGCCATGCGGGCGCTGAGCCGCCTCGCGGGCGACGCGTGACCCGGCGCCGGTGTCACACGGCCGGGCCCGCCAGGTGCGCCGTGTCGTTGACGCGGCGGACGCTCGTCGCGCCGTCCGGCCAGTACGCGATCTCCGACACGGCGGCCGGCGACAGCTCCAGGCGGAACATCGACGCCGGCGGCGCGCCGAGCGCCAGGCACAGCAGCGACTTGATCGGCGTGACATGGCTGACGACGAGGACGGTGCGGCCGGCGTAGCGGGCGATCGCCTTGTCGCGGGCGACGGCGGCGCGGCGGGCGACGGCGGTGAAGCTCTCGCCGCCGGTCGGCGCTGCCTCCCCCGGGGTGGCGAGCCAGGTGTCCAGGTCGGCGCCGAACCGCTCCTGGACCTCGGCGAACGTCAGGCCCTCCCAGGCGCCGAAGTCCGTCTCGCGCAGGTGGTCGTCGAAGCGGATCTCCAGGCCGAGGCGGACGGCGACGGCCTCGGCCGTCTCGCGGCAGCGGGCCAGCGGCGAGGAGACGACGCCCGCGATGCCGCCGCGCGCGGCGAGGGCGGCGGCGGCTGCCTCCGCCTGCCGCAGGCCGGTGTCGGTGAGGGACGGGTCGGAGCCGCCGCTGCCCGAGAACCGCTTCTCGGGGGTCAGCGCCGTCTCGCCGTGCCGCAGCAGCAGGAACGTGGTGGCGGGCTCGTCGGCGCGGCCCCAGCCCACGGCCGGTGTCTCGGGCGCGGGCTCCTCGGCGACGGGACCCCGCTGACCCGCGCCGTCGCGGGGGCGCCACGTCTCGCCGCGCCGGCCGGCGTCCATCGCCTCGTTGGCGAGGCGGTCGGCGTGCTTGTTGCGCTCGCGGGGGATCCACTCGTAACTCACCGCGCCGGCCGGGAAGACGCCGCGCGCCTCGGTCGCGAGGGGCCGCATGTCGGGGTGCTTGATCTTCCAGCGGCCCGACATCTGCTCCACGACGAGCTTGGAGTCCATACGGACGCGGACCGCCGCGTCCGGGGCGAGGGCGTGCGCGGCGCGCAGGCCCGCGATCAGGCCACGGTACTCGGCGACGTTGTTGGTGCAGGTGCCGAGGAACTCGGCGGTTTCGGCGAGGACTTCGCCGGTCACCGCGTCCATGACGACCGCGCCGTAGCCGGCCGGCCCCGGGTTGCCGCGGGAGCCGCCGTCCGCCTCGACGACGAGGCGGCGGCCACCGGGCGCCGTCACAGGCCGGACTCGGGGGTGCGCACGAGGATGCGGCTGCAGTTCTCGCAGCGCACGACGGCGTCGGCGGGGGCGGCGCGGACCTCGTTCAGCTCGGTGATGTCGAGTTCGAGGTGGCAGCCCTCGCAGCGGCGCTGGAACAGGCGGGCCGCGCCG
This sequence comes from Streptomyces sp. RFCAC02, assembly GCF_004193175.1. Taxonomy (NCBI): domain Bacteria; kingdom Bacillati; phylum Actinomycetota; class Actinomycetes; order Kitasatosporales; family Streptomycetaceae; genus Streptomyces; species Streptomyces sp. RFCAC02. The sequence continues at coordinate 1,380,490 of NZ_SAUH01000001.1, forward strand.
ACGCCGCCCTGCTGGCCGCGCAGCCGGTCGTACAGCTTCAGCAGGTCGGCGGGGATGTCCGCGGCGGCCTTGGCGCGGTCGGCGGTGACGGCCGTCGTCTCGGTGTCGATGCCGGCGGTGGCGGCGTCACGGCGCTCGGCGGCCGACGCGATGCCGCTCTCCAGCTCCGCGACGCGCCCGGCCAGTTCGGCGGCGCGGGTCTGGGCGGCCTCCAGGCGCTCCATGATCTCCAGGACGACGTTCTCCAGGTCGTCCTGGCGGCGCGCGAGGGACTCGATCTCGCTCTGCAGCCCGGCGAGGTCCTTCGGGTTGGTGACGAGGCCGGACTCCAGGCGCTGCCGGTCGCGTTCGGCGCGCTTGCGGACCTGGTCGACGTCCTGCTCGGCCTTGGTCTGCTCGCGCGCGGTGTCGCTCTCCTCGGTCCTGGCGGCGACGAGGAGGGCACGCTGCTGGGCGAGGTCGCTCTCCAGGGCGCGGATCTCGGCGTGCTCGGGGAGGGTGTCGCGGCGGTGCGCGAGCTGGGTCAGCCGGACGTCCAGGGCCTGGACGTCAAGCAGCCGGATCTGGTCGGCGGGCGCGGCGTTCAGTTGGGGGCTCCTTCGGTCGTGCCGGGGGCGCGGGTGGTGTGCGGGGACGGGGCGGCCCGGTGGACGGTCCACGGGTCGGTGACGCGGTGCGAGACGTGGGTGCGCAGGTCCCAGCCGGCCCGGTCGGCGACGGCGTCGAGCTGGGCGGCGGCCTGCGCGCACCAGGGCCACTCGGTGGCCCAGTGGGCGGCGTCGACGAGGACGAGCGGCGAGTGCTCGCCGGCCTCGGACGCCGGGTGGTGGCGCAGGTCGGCGGTGAGGTACGCGTCGACGCCGGCCGCCCGTACGGCGTCGAACAGGCTGTCGCCGGAGCCGCCGCAGACGGCGACCGTGCGGACGGCCGGGCCGCCGGCGGGTCCGGCGGCGCGGATCCCCTGCGCGGTGGCGGGGAGGCGTGCGGCGGCCAGCTCGGCGAACTCGGCGACGCTCAGGGGCCGTTCGAGCTCGCCGACGCGGCCCAGGCCCCGGCGGCCCGCCGGGTCGCCGGGGTCGGGCACGAGGGGTCCCGTGACGCGCAGCCCGAGGGCGGCGGCGAGGGCGTCGGAGACGCCGGGGTCGGCGCGGTCCGCGTTGGTGTGGGCGACGTGGAGGGCGATCCCGTTGCGGATGAGCGTGTGCACGACGCGGCCCTTGAACGTGTCGGCCGCGACGGTCGTGGTGCCCCGCAGGTAGAGCGGGTGGTGGGTGACGAGGAGGTCGGCGCCGAGGCCGACGGCCTCGTCCACGACCGCGGCGACCGGGTCGACGGCGAACAGCACCCGCCGGACCTCGGCGTCCGGGTCACCGCAGACCGGGCCGACGGCGTCCCAGCTCTCGGCCCGTTCGCGGGGCCAGAGGGTGTCGAGGGCGGCGGTCACGTCGGAGAGTCGGGGCACGCGCCCAGGCTACCCGCCTCCCGGGAACGCGCGTCCGGGGAACCGTTCCGCTCCCCCGGCGGTGGTGCGGCGGCGCGCGGGGCGTGCCCGGCGCTCACCCTTGCGTGTGAAGGGTGACCGGCGGAGTTGTCCGGCCGGGTGCGCGCTGCCTAGCGTCCCCCTTGTCCGGTTCCGTCTTCCCCACTTGTCCGGTTCCGGGTGGTGTTTCCCACAGCAGCGAGGAGATCCGATGTCGGTCACGGCGTCCCTGCCGGGCCTGCGGTCCACGCCCCTGGTCATCGCCGCGGACGGTTCGTACGCGGCCAGGCTCGTCGCGGGCGACGGCCGCGACGGCTGGTACCCGGAGCGGTGGACGCTCGACGGGCCCGAACCGTACGCGGTCCGGCTGCCCGGCACGCAGCCCGAGGAGCCGGACAGCGCGCTGATGCCGCTCGCGGACGGGCGGGTGCTGATCGGGCGGCGCGCCGACGGGCGGTGCCACTTCTCGCTGCTGTACCCGTCGGGTCCCGAGACGGGCGAACTGCCGCTCGGCTCCGTCGAGTGCGCGGGGCTGACGCTGGTCCCGCCCGCGCCGGACGGGACCCGGGTGTACGCGCTGGTGCCGCGCGTCCCGGTGCACGCGGGCGACGAGGTCGCGGGCACGGCGCTGTGGCTGGTGTGCGGCGGCGCGTACGGCCCGGAGCTGGTCACCGTGCTCGCGGGGCGCTGCTCGGGCGGCGCCTGGCTGGACCGGCACGGGCGTCTGCTGGCGCTGGACCGCACGGACGCCCTCGGCCGCACGCGCGCCGTCACCGTGGACGTGGAGCACGGCGGCGAGCCGGCGGAGCTGCTGCGGATCGCGGAGGGCAGCAACGACCGGCTGCTGCTCGCCGATCCGGACAGCGGGCTGCTCGTGGTGCGTTCGGACGCGCCGGGCGGGGAGCGCGTGGGGTGGGGGGTGCTGGGCAGCCGGCGTCCCGTGCGGTTCCCGGAGGCGCTGCGGGAGGACGACGGGATGCGGGTGGTGCCGTTCGCCGCGCAGCCGGGGCAGGTGCTGGTGCCGGAGGACTGCGGGGTCGCGGTGCGTGTGGCGACGCCGGAGGCGCAGTGGGTGGGCGTGTGGCGGCCGGGGCAGCGGGAGATGCGGCATCTGGCGGCCCCCGTCGGGTGGTTGGCGGGCGCGGGGCGGTGGACGGCGGACGGTGAGCTGCTGCTGCCGTTCAGTACGCCGCAGGTGCCGTGCGGGCTGGCGCGGCTCTCGGTGCCGGCGGAGCGGGGGGCGCGCGCGCCGCGGGTCCACGAGCCCGAGGCGGTCGCGGCGCCGCCCGTGACCGATCCCGGGTACGGGCCGTACGGCGATCCGGCACCGGGCGCCCGGCCGGTGACGAAACCGGTGCCGCTCCAGCAGGCGCCCCTGGACCAGACCGGATGACGCACCCCCCGTGCGCGCCGCCGCCGGACCGTACGGCAGCATGTCCCGGACAGGCCGGGTACCACAGGGGGCAGCGTGGCCGAGGACATGCCGAAGGACGCCAGGGTGTCCGCCGCCTTCGAGGCGGCGAAGGGCTTCATGCCGCCCGGTGAGGACGCCGCCCTGTACGCGGCGGCCCGCGATGCGGCGCGGCTCGGCCTCCCGCTGCTGGAGATCGGCACCTACTGCGGCAAGTCGACGCTCCTCCTCGCGGACGCGGCCCGTGCCGCCGGCACCGTGGTCGTCACCGTGGACCACCACCGGGGCAGCGAGGAGCAGCAGCCGGGCGAGGAGTACCACGACGAGGACCTCCTCGACGCGGCGGACCGGGCGCGGATGGACACGCTGCCGGAGTTCCGGCGCACGATCGCCGCGGCCGGCCTGGAGGACCATGTGATCGCGGTCGTCGGCCGTTCCGCGCGGGCGGCGGCGGCGCTCGGGGGCCGGTTCGGCCTGGTGTTCGTCGACGGCGGCCACACGGACGCCGCCGCGACGGCCGACTACGAGGGCTGGGCGCCGAAGCTCGCCGTCGGTGGGCTCCTGGTGATCCACGACGTCTTCCCCGACCCGGCGGACGGTGGCCGCGCGCCGTACCGGATCTGGCGGCGGGCGGTGGACTCGGGCGCGTTCGAGGAGGCCGGCGGCCGTGCTTCACTGCGTGTCCTGCGGCGTACGGGGGCCGGCGTCTGACCGGCGTGGGGGAACCGTGGTGCACATCACGGCGTCATCACAAGCGTGTCGTGTAGGAAACAGTCCCCACTCCCCGGACCACCGGCACCTGCGGCGTCCCTAGGATGGGGCGCGCCCCACCCGACCAGACCATGACGACGAGAACGACGAAGGATCTGACGTGAACAACCGCTCGCTCTCCCGAGGCGACGCAGTAGTGATCGGAGCAGCGGTCCTGCTCTTCATCGCCTCATTCCTCGACACGTACACAGTGGACTACGGGGACTACGGCGGCGGCAGCGATGGCGTGAACGCCTGGGAGTCCGACATCTTCCCCGTCCTGCCGTCGGTCTACCTGGCCGGCATCCTGGGCGCGGCGGCGATCGCCATCTCCCGCTTCATCCCGAACCGTGAGCGCCAGTTCGGCGGTCTGCGCCTGGACCAGTGGGGCATCGCCCTCACGGTGACCTCCGCGTGGGCGGCCCTGTGGTCGCTGGGCGGCGGCTTCGGCGCCGACGTCGGCGTGGGCCTGATCATCGGCCTGCTCGCGGCGCTGGCGCTGGCGGCGGTCGCCGTGCTGACGCCGCTGGTCCCGGGTCTCCAGGCGCCGCTGACGGGCGCCCCGCGGCCGCAGGGCTACGGCCAGCAGCAGCCGTACGGCGGGCAGCCCGGCTACGGCTACCCGGCGCCCGGCACCCAGGGCGGCTACCCCGCCACCCAGGCCGCCCCGGCCACCCCGGCCCCGGCCGGCGGCTCGGACTTCCAGCCGTTCTGGTTCGCCGTCCCGGCGGCCCGTCCGCTGTACGGCGAGGACGGCGCGCCGACGCCGATCGCCGAACTGGCGCCCGGCACCTGGTACCTGGCGGTGGAGCAGCGCGGGCAGCAGCTCGTGGCGCAGACGCAGGACGGCCGCCGCGGCGTCCTGCAGGACACCTCCGGCATCCAGCGCGGCTGACCGGAAGCAGCACACGGAGCGGCGGTGGTCCCCGGACCACCGCCGCTCCGGCGTTCAGCCGGGCAGGCGGAGGGACAGGTCGAGGACCACGGCGGTGAACGCGATGGCGTCACGGACCCGCACGACCGGATCGGCACCGTAGGGGGACGGGCCGGTGGCCGTGCCGTGGCGCAGGCGCAGTGCCTCGTCGATGACGGGGTGCCACACGCTGTCGAGGACGGCGCGGGCGTGCCGGCCGGCGCCGCTCTTGGACGTGGAACGCCCGGTGGCCAGGAGGTGGTACAGGCGCGCCATGCCGAGGACGCACCACTCGGTGATCTGTGCGGAGAGCGCGGCGGCGCGCTCCTCGGGGAGCCCCGGCAGGGCGTCGGCGGCGGCGCGGACGCGCTCCAGGGTGGGCCGCCAGTACGTGTCGAGGTTGTCCCGGGTGAAGGCGCGCAGGCCGGCGGGGTCGTCATGGACGTCGGCCGGGGTGAGGCGCGGTCCGCGCAGGGCGATGGCCCGGTGGGCGAGTTCGTGCCAGGTGACGGGGTCGAGGCCGTGCCGGGCGGCCGGTTCGTGACGCCACTCGGCGACGCAGGGCACGTCCGGGCAGACGGCGGGCGGGGCGGCCAAGTCCGCGCGGGTGATGTGGAACCCGTCGAAGTACGGGCGGGGGTGGGCGTCCCGCAGCCCGTCGAGGACGCTCCCCAGCAGGGCGGTCTCGTCGGGCGAGGGACGGTGGCGGAGGACGGCCGCGAAATCGATGTCGCTGTGCCCCGGACAGTAGTCCCCGTACGTCGGCGAGCCGTGGATGTACAGCCCTTCGACGAGCCCGGGGACGGCCCGGTCGGCGAGCCGCAGATACGACTCGGCGGACCGCAGGATCTCCGGATGCGGGGCGGGATCGGGCAGTTGCACGGGAGGCTCCTGGATCGGCCGGGTCGGCTCGGCGGGGACGGTGCGACAAGCATCGCCGACGGGTGCTTCCCTGTCCCGGCCGCGTGTGGTGCCTCGGGGTCGGGGTTTCGGGAGGTCCCGTCGTGGGCGATGAGTTCCGGCCGGTGTCGGAGTCTCCTCTGCGAACGCCCCGCCGGGCGGAGGTCTGTTCCGGTGTGGGTGTGGCCAAGTGTCGTTCGATACAGGAGTTCCTTCCCATGACCGATGCGGGATCGAAAGCGGAGCTGTGGTCGGCGATCCATGAGGAGCGGGCCGCGCTGGCGGCCGATCTCGCGGGGCTGTCCGACGAGCGGTGGGCGACGCCGTCGCTCTGCGCCGGGTTGTCCGTGCGCGAGGTGCTGGCGCACCTCACCGCCGGGGCGAGCCTCACGCCCGCGCGCTGGCTGGCCGGGGTGATCCGCTGCCGGTTCGACTTCGACCGGCAGGTGGCCGTGCGGCTCGCCGAACAGCTCGGGGCCACGCCCGCCGAGACGCTGGAACGGTTCCGGCGCGCCGTCTCCAGCAGGACGAAGCCGCCCCTGCCTCCGGTGGCCATGCTCGGCGAGACGATCGTGCACGGTGAGGACATCCGCCGTCCGCTCGGCATACGCCGCGCCCATCCGATCGGTACGGTCACGCGGGTCGCCGCGTACTACCGGGGGACCGACATGGTGGTGGTCGCCAAGCGCCGCGTCGCCGGTCTCGGGCTCGTCGCGACCGACGGCCCGTTCAGGTCCGGTTCCGGGCCGCTCGTGACGGGCACCACCCTGGCCCTGGTGATGGCCATGACCGGGCGGGAGGCGTACCTCGACGACCTGGAGGGAGACGGCGTCGCGCTGCTGAGGGAGCGCCGGTCGATGCGGTGACCGGTGCGGGTGCGGTGGTGTCCGTCAGCAGTGCGTCACCCGTATGGCTGGTCCCAGGCATGATCGGAGCACGGGCGGGGGGCCGTCACGCTCCCCGTCCGGGCTCAGGAGTCCTTCGGATCGGCCTGGGGCTGCGGAAGCGATCCGCCAAGGGCACCGGCAGGTCGCTCCGGACGCCACCCGCATCCGCCGATGGATCGACGGCGAACGCCCCCGCCCGCCGGTCCCGGTCCTGCTCGCCACGGTGATCTCCGACGTGGTCGGCCAGCCCTTCACACCCGGTGATCTCGGCTCGACGGCCGCCGGACCCACACTGGACAGCATCCAGGTCCCGCTGCTTACCGAGGCAGCCGCCCAGACCTTGGCCGGATGGACCCGGATGGACCTCTTCCTCGATCGCCGCGACACCCTCAAGATCGCCCTCGGCGCCCACCAAGCGCTGGACGAGGCCGCCCGCGTCGACTCCACGCTCGTGGCCTCCCGGCTCAACACCCTGCTGGACGCCGCCCGCCCGTTCCGGACCGGTGCGGTGGACGAGGTCCGCGCCCGGGCGGCGGATCTCGCCGCAGCCCGGCCGACCACCGTCGCCGCCTGAGACCATCGAAGCCATGGGCAAGCACTCCCGACCCGGACCACCGAACCAGCCGTCCCGTGCGGTTCCCCGCGCCAACGCCGACGACCCGCTCGCGGCCTACCACAGGCGCCGCCGCCCGCCACTGGACATCCACCGCCGGCACCGCCCGCTCCACGGCGGTGGCAGCCACCTCCGCCCCGACGAGCCCCGGGCACTGGAGGAGTGGAACGGGTTCTCCTATGAGCCCGCGGGCATCGCCGCGAACCTCGCGAACGCCGTGCGGTGGGTGAACGAACACACGGCCGCCGCCGACAGCGACGGGGAAGCAGCCTGATCCGGCCGTTCTCACGGCGTGCCGTCGATCCCGGAGTCGGAGCCGACCTTGCGGCGGTAGCGCCCTGGGCCACCTGATCCGACTCCACGCCGAGTGCGGCAGTGCGCTTCTTCAACGTCAGCAGCGGCTTGCCCGCGCGCGGCCACGGTCTCCCGCCAACGCGCGACACAGGCGAACATCCGCTGTGCCTGATGGGCATGGACTGCGGGACGCACGCGAGCCGGAGGGGGACGGCGTCGCGCTGCTGAGGGAGCGCCGGTCGATGCGGTGACCGGTGCGGGTGCGGTGGTGTCCGTCAGCAGCAGTCGGGCGGCAGGCCGGTGGGGAGGGTGGCGCCGGAGAAGACGGTGCGGGTGGCGTGGTCGCCGGTGAGTGCCGCCGCTGCCAGCAGGACCGCGCCCGCCGTCCATGTGGTGCGCTCCTCCGGCCAGATGGCGTCGTCGGCGTACACGTAGCCCGTCCAGTACATGCCGTCGTCGGTGCGGAGGCGGGCCAGGCAGCGGAGGATCTCGGTGGCGCGGCGCGGGAGTCCGGCCGCCCACAGGGCGAGGGCGAGTTCGGCGCTCTCGCCACCCGTCACCCAGGGGTTGGGGTGGACGCAGCGGACGCCGAGGCCCGGCACGACGAAGTCGTCCCAGCGGGCGGCGAGGCGGGCGTGGGCGGCGGCGCCGCGGACGGTTCCGGCGAGGACCGGGTAGTACCAGTCCATGGAGTAGCGGGACTTGTCGAGGAACCGTTCCGGGTGGGCGCGGACGGCGTGCCCGAGGCGGCCGGCGGCCAGCTCCCAGTCCGGCTGCGGCGTGCCGGCCAGTTCGGCGAGCGCGAGGGCGCAGCGCAGGGCGTGGTGGGCGGAGGCGGAGCCGGTGAGGAGGGCGCCGGGGGCGGCGGTGCCGTCGGGGTCGCGGCGCCAGCCGAGTTCGCCGCCGGGCCGCTGGAAGCGCAGGACGAACTCGACGGCGGCGGTGACGACGGGCGTCATGCGGCGGCGGAACGCCTCGTCGCCGGTGGCGAGCCAGTGGTGGTAGACGCCGACGGCCGGGTAGGCGCAGAAGTTGGTCTCGGCGGCGCGGTCGGCGGGGGTGGCCGGGCCGTCGTCGGCGTAGGCGGCGTACCAGGAGCCGTCGTCGTTCTGGTGGCGGGCCAGCCAGTCGTACGCGGCCTCGGCGCGGTCGTGCTCGCCCGCCGCGTCGAGGGCCATGGCGGCCTCGACGTGGTCCCAGGGGTCGAGGTGGTGGCCGCGGAACCACGGTATGCCGCCGTCCGTGCGCTGGACGCGGCCGATGGCGGCGGCGGTCTCGGCGGTCTCGGCGGCGGTGAGGACGCCGGCCGGCGCGGGCCGTTCGCGGTGCCCGAAGGCCATCACCCGCGCTCCCTGGGCTTGGTGGCGTAGGCGACGAACGACTTGCCGATGACCGGGTCGAGGAGGTGCTCGGCGGCGCGGGTGAGCAGCGGGCGCTTCATGATGTCCCACACGAGCAGCTTGTGGTAGGCGCGGACGGGGAGCGACCTGTCGTTGTCCACGCCGACGGCGCACTTGAGCCACCAGTAGGGCGCGTGGAGGGCGTGCGCGTGGTGGGTGCCGTACGGGCGGAGGCCGGCCTCGCGGATGCGGGTGAGGAGTTCGTCGGCGCGGTAGATGCGGATGTGGCCGCCCTCGACCTGGTGGTAGGCGTCGGACAGCGCCCAGCAGACGCGTTCCGGGCCGTGGCGGGGGACGGTGACGGCGATCCGGCCGCCGGGGCGCAGGACGCGGACGGCCTCGGCGAGCAGGCCCTTGTCGTCGGGGACGTGCTCCATGATCTCGGAGACGATGATCGCGTCGAAGCTGGCGTCGGGGAACGGCAGGGCGAGCGCGTCGCCGCGTACGGCGGTCGCCGTCGTGCCGGGGGGTGCCTCGCCGGCCTCGCGCATGGCGGCGAACCAGCCGGCGACCTCGCGGACGTCGTCGCCGTTGCGGTCGAGGGCGACGGTGTGGGCGCCGCGCCGGTAGCAGGCGAAGGCGTGCCGGCCCTGGCCGCAGCCGAGGTCGAGGACCCGGTCGCCGGCGGCGATGGGGAACCGGGTGAAGTCCACCGTCAGCATGTGTCGTTGCGCCCTTCCGGTCGGCTGCGGGATGCGGTGTTACGGCTGCGGTCGGGGGGTGGCGGCGAGCGCGGCCCGGTAGTGCTCGGCGGTGGCGCGTGCGGCCTGCCGCCAGGTGAAGCGGGCGAGGACGCGCTCGCGTCCGGCGGCGGCGAGCCGGGCGCGCAGGGCGTCGTCGGTGAGCATGCGGCCGAGGGCGGCGGCGAGGGCGCCGGCGTCGCCCGGGGGGACGGCGAGGCACGTCTCGCCGTCCGGTCCCGCGACCTCGGGGATGGCGCCGCCGGTGGTGGCGACCAGGGGGGTGCCGGCGGCCATGGCCTCGGCGGCGGGCAGGCAGAACCCCTCGTACAGGGACGGCACGCACGCGACCTGCGCGCCGCGCACGAGGTCGGCGAGATCCGAGTCGCCGACGCCGGTGCGGAAGGTGACGGCGCCGCCGATGCCGAAACGTTCCAGCGCGTCGGCGACCGGTCCTTCCGCGGGGCGCTTCCCCACGACGACGAGGTGGGCCGCGGGGTGTTCGGTGCGGAGTTTGGCGAGGGCCTCGACCAGGTGCACCAGGCCCTTCAGGGGGGCGTCGGCGCTGGAGGTGGTGACGATCCTGCCGGGCACGCGCGGCACGGCCGGGTCGGGGTGGAAGACGCGGGTGTCGGCGCCGATCGGCACGACGTGGACGCGGCCGGGCGGGACGGCGAAGTCGTCCAGGATCTCGCGGCGGGACGCCTCGGAGACGGTGAGGACGGCCGGCAGGCGGCGGGCGACGCGGCGCTGCATGCGCGTGAAGGCGTACCAGCGTCGTACGGACCAGCGGCGGGCGCGCGTCGTGGCGGCGGCGAGTTCGAGGCGGCGGTCGACGGTGATGGGGTGGTGGATCGTCGTGACGAGCGGCAGGCCGGCGCGGCGGGTGGCGCCGAGGAGGCCGGGCGCGAGGGTCTGGTTGTCGTGGACGACGTCGAAGTCACGGCGGCGCGCGATGAGTTCGCGGCGGGCGCGGAGGGCGAACGTCCTCGGTTCGGGGAAGCCGCCGGTCTTCATGACGGCGACCTCCAGCACGTCGATCCAGTCGCGGTACTCGTCGCGGCGCGGTGTGCGGAACGGGTCGGGCTGCCGGTACAGGTCGAGGCTCGGCAGGCGGCGCAGGACGACGCCCTCGTCGAGCACGGGGTAGGGCTGCGCGCCGATGACCTCGACGCGGTGGCCGAGCGCGGTGAGTTCGCGGGAGAGGTGGCGGACGTAGACGCCCTGGCCGCCGGAGTAGGGGTTGCCCTTGTAGCTGAGCAGTGCGACGCGGAGGGGGCGGTCCTCGGCTGGCTGCGTGGTCACGCCCGGCAACTCCCAGGGTTGGTACGACGGCACCGCTACTCGTGGGTATCAACATAGCCCGCGCGGGCGGGGACGACTCCGACGGGGCGCGTGATTCCCGCCACGCGGCGCGGCCCGACTAGTCAAGTTTGACTAGCTGCAGGCGGAGCCGTACGGTCGGGGTCCGCAAGCAACGTGCTCAGCAGGGGAGTTGGGGACCAGGTGGGAGAAGCACCGCCGGAGATGCGCCCGAACGAGACGACGGTGCCGCTGCTGCCGTGCTCGGACGTGCCGGGGACGCTGGCGTTCTACCGTGCCCTCGGCTTCGAGGTCACCCACGAGCAGACCAGGCCGTACGTGTACCTCGCCCTGCGCTTCGGCGGTTTCGAGGTGCACTTCTGCAGGCCGCCGGCCGGCTACGACCCGGACCGGTCGGACGGCGGCGGCTGCCTCGTCGCGGTGGACGACGCCGCGCCGTACCACGCCGCGTTCTCCCGGGCGCTGCGCGCCGCCCACGGCAGGGTGCCGGCGACGGGGCGGCCGCGCATCACGCGGTTCCGGCCCGGCCAGAGCCGGTTCACGCTCCTGGACCCGTCCGGCAACTCGCTGATCTTCGTGCGGCGCGACGAGCCGGCGACGCTGGAGTACGGCGGCTCGAAGGAGCTGAGCGGACTGGCCAGGGTGCTCGACAACGCGCGGATCCTCCGCGACTTCAAGAACGACGACCGCGCCGCGTTCCGCGCCGTCACCTCGTGGGTGCGCAGGCACGGGGCGGACGCGCCGGGCGTCGAACGGGCGCTGGCGCTGGCGGTCCTCGTCGAGCTGGCGACGGCCCTGGGCGAGCCGGCCGGCGAGCCGCTGCGGGAGCTGCGCGCGATCCCGCTCACGGACGCGGAGCTGCGGCGGGTGCGGGACGGGCTGCGCGACGCGGGGAGTCTCGACGCGTGGCTGACGGCGGAGCCGCCGGCCTGAGCGCGGGCGGGTGGGGGCGCGCGGGGTGCGGCCGATAGAGTGACCCACGCAGTTCATCCGCGTATGGGGGAAGCCGGTGCGATTCCGGCGCTGACCCGCAACCGTGTACGCCCCGCCCCGGCGGGCGCGTGAGCCGGGATGCCCGTACGCGGCCGCACTGGCACGTCGGCCGCCACGGTGGCGGCCGCCACCGTCGAGGAGTACGGCGCTGTGCCCGGTGCCCGACGACGCGCGGCGACGATCCGCGACGCGTACGGAAGCCGTGCCGGTGACCGGCACAGTGAAAGGCTTCCCGCGTGCAGAACACCACGCATCACCGTCAGGGGCGGCGGCCGTCCCGTGCGCGCCGCCGTGCCGTGGCCCTGGCCGGCGGTGCCGCGCTGCTTGCGGCCCTGACCGGTCTCGCGCCGCAGGCCGCCTCGGCGGCCGACCAGGTGCCGGACGGGCTGTTCGGTTCGGGCGATCCGCAGGCCGACGGCGTGTGGCGGCAGTCCATCGCGCTGCTCGCGCAGCACGCGGTCGGGGCCACCCCGGCCGACGAGGCGGTGGAGTGGCTGGCGGGGCAGCAGTGCGCCGACGGGTCGTTCCTCGGCTACCGGGCCGATCCGTCCGTGCCGTGCGAGGACGTGTCGGCGGCCGACTCGAACGCGACGGCGCTCGCCGCCCAGGCGCTGGCGGCGCTCGGCGGCCACGACGACGCGGTGGACGCGGCCCTGACGTGGCTCACCGGCGTGCAGAACGCGGACGGCGGCTGGAGCTACAACCCGGGCATGGCCAGCGACACCAACTCGACGGCCGTCGTGATCGGCGCGTTCGTCTCGGCCGGCGAGGACCCGGCCGAGGTCGTGCGGGACGACCACTCGCCGTACGACGCCCTGGGCGCGCTGCAGCTCGGCTGCGACGCCGCGGAGGACCAGCGGGGCTCGTTCGCCTGGCAGCCGGACGCGGAGACCGGCGCGCTGACGGGCAACGCGTCCGCCACCGCCGACGCCGTGCTCGCGCTGTACGGCGCCGGGCTGCTCGTGTCCCCGGACGCGGAGGAGGCGGCGCCGGCCGAGGCCCTGGACTGCGGCACGCAGGAAGAGGACGACACGAGCGGCACGGAGACCGGGGACACCGGGACCGAGGACACGGAGGGCGGGGACACCGAGGAGGGGACGCCGACCGACGGCGCGACCGACCCGGCGGACGGCACGGCCGAGGAGGTCCCCGCGCACATCACCGCCGCCTCGGCGGGCAGCGCGCAGCTCACCGCGCTCCTCACGGCCAACGACCAGCACCTCGTCAGCACGCTCCCCGGCTCCGCCGACGCCGAGCAGCCCGACTACGGCACGACCGTGAAGACGGTCCTGGCGCTCGCGGCCGGCGGCCACCGGGACGCCGCGGGCGCGCCGCTGACCTGGCTGCGCGAGAACGCGGCGGCCTGGCCCGACCTGCAGGCCAGCCCGTCCGCCCTCGGTCTGCTGATCCTCGCCGCCCACGCCACCGACACGTCGGCCACCGACTTCGGCGGCACGGACCTCGTGGCCGCGCTGAACGAGCTGGGCCCGACCCCGGAGAGCGGCGCCGCGTCCGGTGACGAGGAGGAGGACTCGGACACCCTCGCCACGGTGATCGGCGGCATCGTCGGCGCGGTCGTCGTGCTGGGGCTCCTGGCCGTCGCCGGCGGTGTGGTGCGCCGGCGCCGCTCGCACGAGGACGGGAACGCCTGACATGCGGGCGGCGGCGGCCGTGCTGCGGGGGCTCGCCTGCGTCGCGCTGGCCGCCGTCCCCGTGCTCGGGGGCGGCGCCGGCACGGCCCGCGCGGACGGCACGGCGTACCGCTACTGGTCGTTCTGGCAGGCCGGTGACGGGGGCTGGACGTACGCCCTGGAGGGGCCGGGATCGGCGCGGCCGGACGCGGGCGACGTGATCGGGTTCCGGTTCGCGGTGAGCGAGGAGGCGTCCGGGCAGGCACGGCCGCGCACGGCGCCGGACTTCGCGGCGCTCTGCGGCACGGACGACGCGGGCGGCGCGGCCCGGGTGGGCGTCGTCATCGACTTCGGCACGGCGGACGACGCTCCGGACGGCGAGGAGCCGCCGGCCGCCCGTTCCGCGTGCGCGGACCTGCCGGACGGCGCGACCGCCGCCGAGGTCCTCGCCTCGGTCGCCGAGCCGCTGCGCTACGACGGGTCGGCGCTGCTGTGCGCCATCGCGGGCTACCCCGCCCGGGGTTGCGGCGACGCGGTGGGCGACACCGCGTCGGGCGACGAGGGGTCGGGGGCCGGGTCGGTGTGGACCGTGGCGGCCGGTGCCGGCGTCGTCGCGCTGCTCGGCGGCGCCGCGGTCGTACGGGCCCGGCGCGGGCGGGCCTGACCGCCGTGCCCGCCGTCCTCGCCCCGGTGGCGACCCGGAGCAACGCCCTGCACGCGGGCGCGTGGTGGCTGTGGGCGCTGGGCCTCGCGACCGCCGCGTCCCGGACGACGAACCCGCTGCTCCTCGGCCTCGTCATCGCCGTCGCCGGGTACGTGGTGGCGGCGCGGCGGACCGACGCGCCGTGGGCGCGGGCGTTCCGCTACGCGCTGGTCCTCGGGGCGTTCGTGGTCGTGGTGCGCGTGGTGTTCGCGGTGGCGCTGGGGTCGCCGATCGGCGGCACGCGGGTGCTGGTGACGCTGCCGGAGGTGCCGCTGCCGGACTGGGCTGCGGGCGTACGGCTCGGCGGGCGTGTCACGGCGGAGGCCGTCGCGTTCGCCGCGCGCGACGGGCTGCGGCTCGCGGCGCTGCTGATCTGCCTGGGCGCGGCGAACGCGCTGGCCAACCCGGCGCGGCTCCTCAAGTCCCTGCCGGGCGCGCTGTACGAGGTGGGGGTGGCCGTGGTCGTGGCGATGTCGTTCGCGCCGCATCTGGTGGCCGACGTGGTGCGGATGCGGGCGGCGCGGCGCCTGCGGGGGCGGCGCGACCGGGGGGTGCGCGCGCTGGCCAAGGTGGCGCGTCCGGTGCTCGAAGGGGCGCTCGAACGGTCCGTCGCGCTGGCCGCCGCGATGGACGCGCGGGGGTACGGCCGTACCGCCGGTGTGCCGCGCGGCGTCCGGCGGGCGACGGGCGCGCTGACCCTCGGGGGCTCCTCGGGGTGTGCGCCGGCTGCTACGGGCTGCTCGGCACGGACGGCGCGGCGTACGGTCTGCCGCTGCTGCTCGCCGGGGCGGCGGCGTCGGCGGCCGGTCTGTGGCTGGGCGGCCGGCGCACGGCGCGGACGCGGTACCGGCCGGACCGGTGGGGCGCGCGGGCGTGGCTCGTGGCGGGGGCGGGCGCGGCGGTCGCCGCGGTGATGGTGTACGCGGCGGGCGCCGATCCCCTGGCCGTGGACCCGCCCGCGGTGCCGGTGACGGCGCCGGCGTTCCCGCCGCTCGCGGCGGCCGGGATCCTGCTCGGCCTGCTCCCCGCCGCCGTCGCACCGCGCCCGGCCGTGGCGGACGGCGCACCGACGGAGCGTGGACGGAAACGATGACCGTACGACGAAAGCACGACGCGATACGCGCGGGACGACGGCACCGACGGGACCGCACACCGCCCGCAGCACCGCGGCCGCACCGCGGCGGCCGGGCACCGGTGCGGAGGAGGACGTACCCGATGACACACCCGCTGACGACGGCACACCGGCCCGGCGCACCGCGTCCGGTGGGGGCGGGGGCGCGGTGATCCGGTTCGAGAACGTCTCCGTCACCTACCCCGAGGCCGCCCGGCCAGCGCTGGCCGGCCTCGACCTGACCGTCCCCGAGGGCGAACTGTGCCTGCTCGTCGGCCCCTCGGGGCAGGCAAGTCGACGCTGCTCGGCGCGGTGTCCGGGCTCGTGCCGCACTTCACCGGCGGCACCCTGCGCGGCCGCGTCACGGTCGCCGGGCGGGACACGCGCACCCACCGCCCGCGCGACCTCGCCGACGTGGTCGGGACGGTCGGGCAGGACCCGCTCGCCCACTTCGTGACCGACACCGTCGAGGACGAACTCGCCTACGGCATGGAGTCCCTGGGCGTACCGCCGGACACGATGCGGCGGCGCGTGGAGGAGACGCTCGACCTGCTCGGCCTCGCCGCCCTGCGCGACCGGCCGCTCGCCACGCTGTCGGGCGGGCAGCAGCAGCGCGTCGCGATCGGCTCCGTCCTGACTGCGCACCCCCGCGTCCTCGTGCTGGACGAGCCGACGTCCGCGCTGGACCCGGCGGCGGCCGAGGAGGTGCTCGCCGTGCTCCAGCGGCTCGTCCACGACCTGGGGACGACGGTGCTGATGGCCGAGCACCGGCTGGAGCGCGTCGCCCAGTACGCGGACAGCGTCCTGCTGTTGCGCGGGCCGGGCGAGCCGCCGGAGCTGGGGGAACCGGCGGACCTCCTCGCGCGTTCTCCGGTCAGACCGCCCGTGGTGGAGCTGGGGCGGTTGGCGGGGTGGGCGCCGCCGCCGCTGTCGGTGCGTGACGCGCGGCGGCGCGCCCCCGCCCTTCGGGAACGGCTCGCGGGCCGCCGCCCCGCGCCCGGGGCCGCCGTGCCCGACCCGGCCGCGGGGCCGCTGCTCACCGTGCGGGGGCTGACGGTGCGGCGCGGGCGCGCCGAGGTGCTGCGCGGCGTGGACCTCGTGGTCAGGCCCGGGGAGACGGTCGCCCTGATGGGCCGCAACGGCGCGGGCAAGTCGTCCCTGCTGCGCACCCTCGTCGGCCTGCACGCGCCCGCGTCCGGGACCGTCGCCCTCACCGGGCGCGGCGCCCAGGTCGTCCCGCACCGCGCCGCGCCCGCCGTCCTGCTGCGGCACGCCGGCCTGGTCCCGCAGGACCCGCGCGACCTCCTGTTCGAGGAGACGGTCGCGGCCGAGTGCGCGGCGGCCGACGCCGACGCGGCAGCTCAAGCCGGGACGTGCGCCGCGCTCGTGGCGCGCCTGCTGCCCGGGGTACGGTCCGCCGCCCACCCGAGGGACCTGTCCGAGGGGCAGCGGCTCGCGCTCGCCCTGGCCGTGGTCCTGACGGCGGCGCCGCCCGTCCTGCTGCTGGACGAGCCGACCCGCGGCCTCGACTACGCGGCCAAGGAACGGCTGGCCGGTGTGCTGCGCGGCCTGGCCGCCGACGGGCACTGCGTGGTCCTCGCGACGCACGACGTGGAGCTGGCCGCCGACCTCGCGCACCGGGTCGTGGTGCTCGCGGACGGCGAGGTCGTCGCCGACGGCCCGGCGGCCGAGGTCGTGACGGGCTCGCCGTCGTTCGCGCCGCAGGTGGCGAAGGTGCTGGGGGACGGCGGGGACGGGGTCCCCTGGCTGACGACCGGGCAGGTCGCGGCGGCGCTCGGCGGGGCGGCGTCGTGACGCGCGGCGCGGTGATCGGTCTCGGACCGCGGTCGGCGGCGGCGCTCGCGCTGGTGTCGGCGGTCGGCGTCGCCGGCTTCGGCTGGCCGCTGCTCGCGGCGCCCGGCTCCGACCTGGCGCACTCGTCGGACGCGCCGTGGCTGTTCGCGCTGCTGCTGCCGCTGATGCTGGCCGTGGTGGCGGCGACGATCGCCGACACGGGGCTCGGCGCGAAGGCGGTCGCCATGCTGGGGGTGCTGGCGGCGGCGGGCGCGGCGCTGCGGCCGCTCGGCGCCGGCACGGCCGGTCTTGAGCCGATGTTCTTCCTGATGGTGGTGGCCGGGCGGGCGCTCGGCCCGGGTTTCGGGTTCGTGCTCGGCTCGGTGACGCTGTTCGCGTCGGCGCTGCTGACGGGGGGCGTCGGGCCGTGGCTGCCGTTCCAGATGCTGGCCATGGGCTGGGTGTCGATGGGGGCCGGGCTGCTCCCGGACGGCGGGCGGCTGCGCGGCCGTGCCGAGGTGCTGGCGGTGGCGGCGTACGGGGCGGTGGCGTCCCTGGCGTACGGGCTGGTCATCAACCTCCAGGGGTGGCCCTACCTGGCGGGTGGCAGCAGCGGCATCTCGTTCGTGGCGGGCGATCCGCTGACGGAGAACCTGCGGCGGTACTGGGCGTACGTCCTCGCCACGTCGCTCGGCTGGGACGTGCCGCGCGCCCTGCTGACGACGGTGCTGACGCTGCTGTGCGGCGGGGCGGTGCTGCGCGCGCTGCGGCGGGCGACGCGGCGGGCCGCGTTCGGCGCGGCGGCGCGGTTCGAGCCGCCGGGGGCGGGCGGCGGCTGAGCCGTCA
This sequence comes from Streptomyces sp. RFCAC02, assembly GCF_004193175.1. Taxonomy (NCBI): domain Bacteria; kingdom Bacillati; phylum Actinomycetota; class Actinomycetes; order Kitasatosporales; family Streptomycetaceae; genus Streptomyces; species Streptomyces sp. RFCAC02. The sequence continues at coordinate 1,398,219 of NZ_SAUH01000001.1, forward strand.
GACGGTCGAGTACCGCTCCAGGAGGGCGCGGGTGGCGGCGCCGTAGACGCCCTCGGGGTCGTCCTCGATGCCGTACCGCTGCTGGAAGAGGACGACGGCCGCGCGGGTCTCGGCGTCGAACACGCCGTCGGTGTCGCCGGTGTAGACGGTGCCGAGCTGGCGGAGCCGCATCTGGAGTTCGACGACCTCGGTGCCCTCGTCGCCCAGGGCGAGGACGGGTTCCGCCGGCTCGGTGGGGTCGGTGGGGTCCGTGGGGTCGGTGGGTTCCGCGGGCTCGGTGGGGTCCGTGGGGTCCGCCGGCTCGGTGGGTTCGGCGGGGTCGGTCGGGTCGGCCGGCTCGGTGGGTTCCGCGGGGTCGGTGGGTTCGGCCGGCTCGGTCGTCTCCTCCGCGGGCTCCTCGGGGGCCGTCGGCTCCGTGCCGTCCGCCGGGTCGCCGGGGTCGGCGGTGGCGCCGGAGCCGGAGGTGCTCCGGGTGCCGGTGCCGGACCCGCCGCCCGCGCCGTCGTGCTCGCCGCTGCCCGTGCCGCCGCCGTCGCCCTGCGGCCCGGTGGTCACGGTGTCGGGGTCGGGCTCCTCGTCCGTGTGCCCGCGCCCGTCGGCAGAGGGGTCGTCGGTGGGGAGGGGAGGGGCGGTGACGCCGTCGTCGGACGTCCACACGTCCTCGGCGCCGCCGCCGTCCGGCAGGGTCAGGGCCGGGTCGTCGGTCGCGCCGCGCTCGCCGCCACCCGGACGGCCCTGTCCGAGCAGGGAAGCGGCGAGCGCCGTCGTCCCCACCACGGCGGCCACCGCTCCCCCGGCGGCCAGGGCGGCCCGGGTGCGGCGGCGCGGCTTGCGGTGCGTGGCGGGCGGCGGACGGCGCGCGGCCGCGCGGGGGACGCGTTCGTCCGGGGTGTCGGGGGCGGGGGGCGCGGCCGGCTGCGCGGGCGCCGGGGTGCGCGCCGGCGGGCGGACCGGGTTCCAGACGGCCTGCCGCCTCGGCGGCGGGTCCAGCGGGAAGAGGGCGACGTCGGCCGGATCCGGGCCGTGGCACGGCGGATCGACGCGCCGGGAGAGGGAGTGCGTGAGGCAGTCGCAGGCCGGGTCCCCGGAGGCCAGTGGGGGACGACCGCAGATCAAACAGTCGGGCTGGTCGGTCACCACGCCTCCCCTTCCCCCTCCGCGTCCCGTGCCCGGTCCCCGTCGTTGGCAGCGATTATGCACCACCCCCACGCGTCGCGGAGGGCTCTTGCCCAAGAAGCCGAAGCGGGACAAGAGCGACAAAATAAGGCGAGGAGGCCGTAGCCATCCAAGAAAAACGATCAAGCCTCCACGGAACTCACCGAAAAGTCCTCCTGAATCGACATTCCCCCGGCCCGACGCGAGGAGGCGGCCCGGCCCATGACCGCACACCCCTCCCCCGGCACCCGCGCCGATCCGCCCGGTGCCGCCCGTCCCGACGACGCCGACGCGGCGTCCCCCGCACACGGCCGGCTCTACCTGTCGCTCGGGGCGCTGCTCTCCGGCCTGTTCCTCGCCGCCCTCGACCAGACGATCGTGGCGACGGCCCTGCCGACGATCGTCGGTGACCTCGGCGGGCTCGACCACCTCTCCTGGGTCGTCACCGCGTACCTCCTCGCCTCGACCGCCGGCACCCCGCTGTGGGGCAAGCTGGGCGACCAGTGGGGACGCAAGCGGCTGTTCCAGGCCGCCATCGTCATCTTCCTGGCCGGCTCGGCGCTGTGCGGCCAGGCGCAGGACATGCCGCAGCTCATCGCGTTCCGCTTCCTGCAGGGCCTGGGCGGCGGCGGGCTGATCGTCCTGTCGATGGCGATCGTCGGGGACCTCGTGCCGCCCCGGGACCGCGGCCGCTACCAGGGCCTGTTCGGCGCGGCGTTCGGCGCGACGAGCGTGCTGGGGCCGCTGCTCGGCGGCCTGTTCGTGGACCACCTGAGCTGGCGCTGGGTCTTCTACATCAACCTCCCGGTCGGGCTCGTCGCGCTCGTCGTCATCGCCGCCTTCCTGCGCGTGCCGGTGCCGCCGAGGCGTCACACCATCGACTACGCCGGCACGTTCCTCATCGCGGCGGCCGCCGCCTGCCTGGTCGTCGTCACGTCGCTCGGCGGCTCGACCTGGGAGTGGGACTCCTGGGAGGTGGCGCTGACGGCGCTCCTCGGCGTGCTGTGCGCCGCCGCCTTCGTGCGGGTGGAGCGGCGCGCCGCCGAGCCCGTCCTGCCGCCGGCGCTCGCGCGGGTGCGGACGTTCGTGCTGTGCTGCGCGATCGGCTTCGTCATCGGGTGGGCGATGTTCGGCGCGTTCACCTACCTGCCGACGTTCCTCCAGGTCGTGCACGGCGTGACACCGACCCTGTCGGGCGTGCACCTGCTGCCGGTGGTCTTCGGGCTGCTGCTGTCGTCCACGGTGTCCGGGCAGCTCATCAGCCGCACCGGCCGGTGGAAGGTGTACCCGGTCGCGGGCACGGCCGTCACGGCGGTCGGGATGCTGCTGCTGCACACCCTGGACGAGGACAGCTCGAACCTGGCGATGAGCCTCGTGTTCGCCGTCTTCGGCCTCGGCATCGGGCTCGTGCTGCAGGTCCTCGTCCTCGCCGTGCAGAACGCGGTGCCCTACCGGGACCTGGGCGTGGCCACCTCGGGCGTGACGTTCTTCCGGTCGATCGGCGCGGCCTTCGGCGTCGCGATCTTCGGGACGGTCTTCACGAACCGGCTCACGGACAACCTCACGGCCGCGCTGCGCGGCGTGCGGCTGCCGGACGGGGTGACCCCCGGGTCGCTGGCGCGCGACCCGCGGGGCGTCGGCGGGCTGCCGGGCGGGGTGCGGACGCGCGTGCTGTCGGCGTACTCGGACGCGATCACGGACGTGTTCCTGTACGCGGTGCCCGTCGTGGTCGTGGCGCACCTGCTGGCGTGGCTGCTGCGGGAGGACACGCTGCGCGGCAGCGTCCGGGCGCCCGACATGGGCGAGACGATTCCGCCGAACCCGGTGCAGCGGTCGTCGTGCGACGAGTGCGCGCGGGCGCTTTCCCTCCTCGGCAGCCGCGCGGGGCGCCGCGAGCTGTACGGGCGGATCGCCGCCGACGCGGGCGAGGACCTGCTGCCGGCCGCCTGCTGGCTGCTGCTGCGCGTGGACGAGCACGGCTGGGTCGATCCGGAACGGCTCGCCCGGCGCGCGCGCCTGTCCCTCGGCGTCGCGGCACGGGCCGCCCGGCAGTTGGAGAGGCGGCATCTGGCCGTGCGGGACGGCACGTACCTCATCACGACGGAACGGGGGCGGGCCGTGGCGGCGCGGCTCGCGGCGGCCAGGGAGCGGCAGCTCGCCCGCCTGCTCGGCGACTGGTGGGGGCCAGACCGGCCGCGCGACCTGGCGGAGCTGGTGGGCGAGTTGAGCGCGGAGCGCGGTGACCGCGAGGCGCGCTGGCGCGCGTGAGGGGGACCGGGCGGCGAACGAACGGCCGGTGAACGGCCGCGGAAGACGCGCGCCCGGACTGGCCAAACGGCACCCCCCTTTTGTACCGTGTGAAAACAAAGTGGTTCCGCCCTCGTCCCCGACCAAGGCTGGGCGGGGCCACTGGCTTCACCGGCAGCGCCCGGCCCCCGTTCCCCCTCCCCCCGTCTGGAGCCGTCCGCCATGCGCACCGCCCGACTGACCGTCCGCGGCTTCCTCCTCGACATGGACGGCACCCTCGTGAACTCCGAGGCCGTCGTCGCGCGGGTGTGGGGCGAGTGGGCCGTCGAGCACGGCTTCGACCCGGAGGCGATCCTGCCGTTCGTCCACGGCCGGCAGGCGTGGGCGTCGATGGCGGAGCTGCTGCCCGACCGCCCGATGGAACGCAACCTGGAGGACGGCCGCCGCCACCTCGCCAAGGAGATGGCGGACGTGGACGGCATCGTGCCCGTGCCCGGCGCCCCCGAGTTCCTCGCCGCGCTGCGCGGGGCGCCGCACGCACTCGTCACGTCGGCCGACCTGCCGCTCGCCACCGCGCGCATGACGGCGGCCGGGCTGCCGATGCCGGCGGTACGCGTCACGGCGGAGCAGGTCGGCGCGAGCAAGCCGGACCCCGAGGGCTTCCTCAAGGGCGCCGCCGAACTCGGCCTCGACCCCGCCGACTGCCTGGTCCTCGAGGACTCGGCCGCCGGCGTCGCGGCGGGCCGCGCGGCCGGCATGCGGGTCATCGGCGTCGGACGCGGGGCCGCCGAGCACAAGCCGACCGTCACCGTGGACACGCTGGAACGCGTCACCGTCGAACCGTCGGGCGACGGCACCTACCTCGTGGTGATCGACGAGTCCTGACCCCCGGCCCGGGGGCGCGGTGCCCCGGACAGGCCCCACAGCTCCGTGATGCGCCCGTCCCGTACGCGGAACATCTCCAGCATCACGGACAGCTCTCCCCCTTCACCGCGGTGCACACTCGTGCGGACGGCGTCCGTGCCGCCCTCGACGACCATGTCCTCCACGGCGACCCACATGCCGGGGGTACGCCCCGTGGAGCCGCCGCCACGCCGCGACGACGGCCGCGTGCCCGTCCGCGCCCAGCGGATGGCTGTGGAAGCCGGGCGCGAACACCGACTCCACCGCCGCGTGGTCGCGGGCGTCGAACGCCCGCCTGGTACTCCTGGTGCGCCCGCTCCAGGCCGGCGGCCGGTCGTCCGCTCCCGTTACTCGCCCGGCCCCGCGAACGGCACGGTGAAGCAGGCCACCCGCTTGCCCGCGCCGCCGTCCTGGTCGCTGTGGTGCTCGTGCAGGACGACGGAGCCCGCGCCGCCGGACCGGAACACCCACTCCCGCGTCGCCACGGCCGTCGCCCCGCCGTCGCCGTTCGCCGTCACGTCGAGCCACACCTCGTTCGCCGCCCGCGGCTGGCCGGACTCCATGTGCCGGTAGTGCGGCCCGGCCGCCTCCGGGTCGGCGCCGCACGGGTCTGTGTGGACGTGCACCCCGTACGCGTGCCCGGGCACCAGGCCGCCGAGCGACAGGTCGACGACCATCCGCTCCCCCACCACCCGCTGCCCGACCCGGATCTCCGCCCCGGCCGGGACGAGCGCCTCGTCGTACGTCACCGCCTGCGGCACCGTCCCGTCCTCGCCGACCGGCGCGAACTCGCCGCGCGCCCGCAGCCAGTGCTCCGCGTCGGCCGCGCCCGCGGGGGCGACCGCGAGGGCCGCCGCCGCCAGTGCCGCCGCCAAACCGCCCGTGACCAGCGTTCTCACCACTGCCCAACTCCCTCGCACACCGTCCGCGCGCCACGGTCGGCGCGCCGCTGGCACCCACCCTGCCCGCGGGCCGTGCGAGAGCAGCGCCACACGCACCCATGTGCACCGCGTGAGGGACGCAGGCGTACGCTTTACGGCGGAACCTATACGTTCGACAGCGCGTCCTAGAAGCTACGCGCCGCCCACCCGCAGGGGACCGCACGACGGGGTGGGCGCACTGGGAAACGGGGAGCATGGTGCAGGAGACCTTGGGGGTACTGCTCTACGCCCCGTGGATCTACGTCGTCGTCGCGGCGTCCATCCTGCTCGATGTCTTCGTGCCCGTCCTGCCCAGCGGCGCGCTGGTCGTGGCGGCGGCGACGGTGGCGGCCGGCACGGCGGCCGACGTCGCCGGGCTGCCGGGCCCCGGCGCGAACACGCACCTCCCCCAGCTCTTCCTGCTCTGCGTGTGCGCGATCACCGCGTCGGTCCTCGGCGACCTGCTGGCGTACGTGGCCGCCCTGCACGGCGGCCGGCGCTTCGACGGCGCGATCTCCCGTTCCCGCCGCCTGCGGACGGCGCAGTCGCGTCTTGAGGCGGCGCTGAAGCGGGGCGGCGGCGCGCTGGTCGTGCTGGCGCGGTTCGCGCCGGCGGGCCGTGCCGTGGTGAGCCTCGGCGCCGGCGTGGCCGGGCGCCGCAAGCGGGACTTCCTGCCCTGGTCGGCCCTGGCGGCCGTCGTGTGGACGGTGTACAGCGTCGGCCTCGGCTACCTCGGCGGGCACCTGCTGGGCGCGAGCTGGATCGCGACCGGCCTGTCGCTCGTGGCGCTGCTCGTGGCGGGCTTCATCGCCGTCCGCCTGATGCGCCCCTCCTCCCACCCCGACCAGGGCACCGCGCCCTCCACCATGCCCGCCCCCTGACGCTCAGCGGGGCCGCGACGGACGGCCGTCCGGGTCGCCGGCCGCGCCGAGGAGGCGGAGCACGGCGACGCGCAGCGCGTCCCGTGCCCCGGACTCGGTGAGCCGGCCGGCGTCCTGCTCCCCGTACGCGGTGTGCGCCAGCGCGATGGCCGCGGCGACCAGCCAGCCGACGGGCAGCCGGTCGTCGAACTCCCCCGTCTCCCGGCCGCGCACAACGACGCGTCCGATCCGGTCCGCGATGGGCGCGTGCCGCTCCGCGTCGTCCCGCGGACCGGCGGGAAGCTCGCCGATCCTCCGCAGCAGGACGGGGTGGTGGCGCCGGCTCGTCCGCGCTCCGGCGTCGAGCAGGCGCAGCAGGGCGTCCGCGGCGGGTCCCGTGTCCGGGTCGGCGGCGTCCATGGCCTCGACGGTCTCCTCCGTGAGCCGGTCGACGACCGCGAGCAGCAGGTGCTCCCGGGAGGGGAAGTGCGCGTAGACCGTCTGCCGGGTCAGCCCCGCGGCGGCGGCGATCGCCGCGAGGCCGGCGTCGGGCTCGGCGTCGAGGACCCGGACGGCGGCGTCGAGGACGGCGGCCCTGCTGCGGCGGGCGTCAGCGCGGCGGTTGGGGGACGGAGACACATCTATCCCTTACACCTTGTCAGAGTTTCGGGTCAGCGCATATCTTACAGCGCGTAAGAGATCGCCGCGCACGCCACCGCTTCCCGGGAGAACGCCATGCGCCCGCTCCGCGACACCGATCCCCGGCGGTTCATCGCCGACTTCTTCACCTCGTTCACCGCGGACCTGCTGCGGAGCGACGAGGACCCGGCACGGATCGTCGACCGGTACCACACCCCGGACATCGTCCAGATCGCCGACGGGCACCGGATGGACCGCGACACGCTCATCGCCCACACCCGCCCGGTCCGCAAGAACCGGCCCAGCAGCCGGGTGGAGGTGCACGAGGCGATCGCGGACGGGGACCGGATCGCCGCCCGGTACACCCTGCACGTGACGCAGCGGGGCAAGGACCTGGCGATCGAGGTGTGCTTCTTCGGCCGGTTCGAGCCCGACGGGCGCATGCGCCGGTCGCACATGCTCACCCGCGCCCTTCCCGCCGCCACGGCCGGCGAGCGGGACGCACCGGCGTGACGGCCGGCGGCACGAACGCGTTCGTTACGATCGGCGCGTGAGCACGCGAGGAGAACCGGTCAGCCGCAGGGAGCGTCCCGCGAAGCCCGCCCTGTCCCGGCAGGGGATCGTGGACACCGCCGTGCGGATCATGCGCGCCGACGGGCTGGAGAAGGTCACCATGCGCCGGCTGGCGCAGGAGCTGGACACCGGCCCGGCCTCGCTCTACGTGTACGTCGCCAACACCGCCGAACTCCACGCTGCCGTGCTCGACGCGCTGCTCGGCGAGGTCGACCTCGCCGACGAGGGACGCGAGGACGACTGGCGCGGGCGGCTCCTGACCGTGCTGACCTCCTACACCATGGTGCTGTTCCAGCATCCGCAGCTCGCCCGGTCGGCCCTCGTGGCGCGCCCCAGCGGCCCGAACTACCTGCGCCTGGTGAACCGCGTCCTCGCCCTGCTCGCCCGCAGCGGTGCCGCCGCCGGACAGGTGGCCTGGGGCGTCGACACGCTGCTGCTTGCGGCCACCGCCACCGCGGCCGAGCAGTCCACCCGGGCACAGGACCCGGCGGCCCGGGACGACTGGGACGCGCTCACCCGCGCCCTGCACGCCGCCGACGAGAGCACGTACCCGGCGATCAAGGCCCACATGCCGGCCCTCATCAGCGGCGCCGGGGGACGGCTGGCCTGGAACTTCGACGCACTGATCAACGGCGTGGTGGCCACCCCCGTCCCCGGCGCCTGATCCCTGCCCGCTCCACCCGGACCGTGGGGCACGACACCCTGGGACGAACTTGTTCGTGACGAACGCGTTCGTTACGGTGGGACTCCCGACGCCCCCGGCCTCCGTCCCGGGCGGCCCACCGCGCCCCGGCGCACGATTCAGGAGGTGCCCATGCGTACCCACTTCCCCATCGCGATCATCGGCGCGGGCCTGGGCGGCCTCACCGCGGCCCGTGTCCTGCACGTCAACGGCATCGAGGCGGCCGTCCTCGACCTGGAGGCGTCGGCCGCCGCCCGCACCCAGGGCGGGATGCTCGACATCCACGAGGACACCGGCCAGGAGGCGCTGCGCGCGGCCGGCCTCCACGACGGCTTCCGCCGGATCATCCACGAGGGCGGCGAGGCCATGCGCCTGCTCGGCCCGGACGGCACCGTCCACATCGACGAACCCGGCACCGCGAGCCGGGGCCGTCCCGAGGTGGACCGGGGCGACCTGCGCGCCCTGCTCCTCGGCTCCCTGCCGGACGGCACGGTCCGCTGGGGCCGCAAGGCCGTCGCCGCCCGCCCGCTCACCGGCGGCCGGCACGAGGTGACGTTCGCCGACGGCTCGGCCATCACCACGGACCTCCTCATCGGCGCCGACGGCGCCTGGTCGCGCGTCCGGCCCCTGCTGTCGGCCGCCGTGCCCGCGTACACCGGCATCTCCTTCGTCGAGACGGACCTGCTGGACGCGGACACCCGCCACCCGCGCGCCGCCGCGGTCGTCGGCGGCGGGCTCTTCTTCTGCCTCGGCGACCGGCGCGGCTGCCTGGCCCACCGCGAGACCGACGGCAGCCTGCACGTGTACACCGCCCTCCGGGCCGACGAGGGCTGGCCGGACACCGTCGACTTCGCCGACACCGCCGCCGCCAAGGCCGCCGTCCTCGCGCACTTCGACGGGTGGGACGAGGACCTCCGCCGTCTCGTCGCGGACGCGGACGGCCCGCTGGTGCCGCGCCGCATCCACGCCCTGCCGGTCGGACAGGCGTGGCCCCGTGTCCCGGGCGTGACGCTGCTCGGCGACGCGGCGCACCTGATGTCCCCCTTCGCCGGGGAGGGCGCCAACCTGGCCATGCTCGACGGAGCCGAACTGGGCCGCGCGCTCGCCGCGCACCCCGGCGACACCGAGACCGCGCTGACCGGCTACGAGAAGGCGCTCTTCCGCCGCGGCGAGGCCGCCGCCGCGGAGTCGGCCGCCAGCCTGGAGACGATGTTCGGCGACGACGGCCTCGCACGCATGATCGACTTCTTCACCGTCCCCACGACGGACTGAGGCCGACCCCGCACACCGCATCGCCGCGGCCTACTCCTCGGAGGCGGGTCCGGTTCGCCAGTAACTTTCCGTGAGCAGCTTGAACAACCGGTGCATGGGATTCATGAGCGTGTGCTTGAGCGCCCACGACTCGGCGGCGACCCGATCGTCGTCAACGGGCGCGGACGCCTGATGGCATGTCATGCATTCCACACTGAAGATCGCCCCTGGTGCCCCCTCCCCACCCCCCACGGTGAGCACCCAGTCGGCGGACTTGATGATCGACCGGCGGCTCATCCCCGGCCCCTGCGGCTGCGGGCGTTCACCTCGGCGACGCGAGCGCTCAGGTGTTCGGCCCTGGTCAGGGGTCTCACGTCCTCCGGCCGGGCGTCCCACTTCGGGCCGCCGCCGGGTGGCCGCAGACAGACACGCGACTCTTCGCGCTCCACCACCTGACCGACCTTGCCCCGCCTGGTGTCCTGGGCAAGTGCGCCGACATGGGGGGCAGCCGCCTGCGCCGGAGTTGCTTTCCTCTCCATGGCCCCGAAGTTCCCGCATGCGGTGCGTGCCCGTCCAGCGACCAGGAGTCAGCCTCTTGTAGGCCGGCCGTAGGCCATACTCCTTCGTCATGGGCATCGGTGACCGTATCCGCAAGCGGCGGGAAGAACTCGGCTGGACTCAGGAGAAGGTGGCCAAGGAGACCTGCCGCGCCGCAGGAGTGGCCGCCAACACGCTGGGGCGTCAGGAGATCTACCGCTATGAAAAGGGGAAACGGACTCCCCGCGAATGGCTTCCGGCCATAGCCGAGGCGCTTGGCCTGGAGCAGGAGGAACTCACCGCCCCGGAAGAACTCCCGGGCATCGACGTATCCGGTATTTGGTTGAGCAGGTATACCTATTCGAGCACCCGGAAGGGCGAAGTCAGCCGGGAACACTTCGTCGTCGTCCAGCAACAGGGATCCCGCATCAGCATGGAGAGTCTGCCCCTGTCGAACGACTCCCCGGTCTCTCTCGATCTCACGGTGAAAGGCCCTGTGATCACGGGTAACTGGGTCGAACAGACGGCAGTGGACGGCTACTACCAGGGAGCCGTGTATCACGGGGCGATCCAGATGCTGGCAGACCTGACCGGACGCAGGCTGGCGGGCAAGTGGGTGGGTTTCACGAGGGATTTCACAGTGGACACCGGCCCGTGGGAGATGACCTTCCAGGAAAGATCCACCAGTCCGTCGACGCGTCAGCAGTACGACCGGCCGCCCGGCGCATGAGGCTCCCGTGAACACCCGCACGGCGGGGGGCGGTAATCGGGTGCGCGTACGAACGGTCACCCGTAAGCCGGGCAGTGCGGCGCCGCGTCAGTGACCGGCTCACCAGCGGGAACGCTGGGAGAAAGCGCTTCCTGACGAGTGGAGCCCGCCATGCAGTCCGATCTCGCCTCTCCCGGTCTCATCCGTACGGTCCGCACCTACGTCGTCGATCTCGCCGAACGCGTGGTGACGACCTTCGTCGTGGCGGCCGCCGGTGTCGCGGTCGCGGCCGGTCCGGCCGATCTGTTCTCGGCAAGCTACTGGGAAACGGCCGGCGCCGCCGGCATCGCCGCCGTCGGTTCCCTCATCAAGGGCCTCGCGGCCCGGTTCGTCGGCGACCGCAACAGCGCCGGGGCCGTGTCCGGGACCTGAACGCCCGGGGCGCCCGCGGCCGGTCGCCCCGGGCGCCCCGCTCAGATCTGGCCCCGGCGCCGCGCCGACTTGATCAGCAGCGTCCACAGCAGGCCGTATCCCGCCGCCATCGCGACGCACGCCAGCCCGGCGGACGGCTCCCCGGTCACCATCATCGCCACGCCGACCAGCGCGAGGATCACGGCCACCGGGATGCCGACACGCATGCTGCGCCGGATGATGGTGCCCTGCCGTTCACGGTCGCGGCGGCGCCGCGCGTCGTACTCCTCCTGGGACATGCGCCCCGATTCCACCGCCTTCCGCTGTCTTCGGAGTTCACGGCGCCCGAGGAGGACGGCGAGGGCGACGCACACGACGCCGACGACGAGCACCCAGGGCAGCCAGGCGTCGGGGATCATGGAACCTGCCCTCGCGAGTTCCCGCATGACGTGACTCCCGTTTTTCATTGGCGAGTTGGGACTCACCTACGGGTACCCGGCCACCGGCGGGGATCACGCGGTGTCCGGTCAGCCCCCTCCTCCGCCACCACCCCCGCCGCCCCCGCACCCGCCACCGCCGCCGCCTCCGCCGCAGCTCGAACCGCCACCGCAACCGCCGCCACCGCTGTGGCCGGACCAGCCGCCGCCGTTGTTCCGGCGGCGTCTTCCCCCGGAACCCCCGCGCCTGAAGAAGACGAACCAGACGATCCCGACCCACACCCCGGCGAGGAGGACGGGTCCGATCCACAGCCCGGCGATGAAGAGAAAACCCGACCCGTCCACGACGCGCCCCCCAACGCAGAAGAGAACTGATTGCCAGTCACCAACAGGGACGCCGCCGGGCACCCGTCCGTTCCCCGCGTTCCTCGATCCACGGGCGAACCCGCTGCGCTGCGGATCGTCAGCCCGCGAGGCGGTCCAGCTCCTCGCCGATCGCCCCGCGCAGCGCGTCGTGCCGCCGGCCGAGCGCGTACCGTTCGTCGCTCCACCGCTCACGCGGGTACAGCCACACGGGTCCGCCCGCGAGTCCGCCGGGCTCCCATGCGTACCGCGGCCACACATGCACGTGCAGGAACGGGTCGGTGTTCCCGAGGATTTCGAGGTTGACCCGCCGGAAGGCCGGATCCAGCCGGCCGCAGGCGCGTTCGACGGCCTCCCCGAGCCGGTCCATGTCGGCCAGGAAGGCCGACCGCCTGCGCCGGGGCAGCTCCGACAGTCGCCCGACAGCGGGGTCATCGGCCAGCAGCACCGAATATCCGGGCAGGAATTGAACGTCCCCGACCACCGCGAAGCCGGCCCCGAGCCGCCGCAGCACCGTCGGATTCTCACCCCGGAGCGCGCTGCCGATCCGGTCCTTCCGCCAGTCACCCGTCACGGTCGGCGCGGCCTCCCTGAGCGTCGAGTCATGGTCACGGGCACGGTCTCAGTCCAGGAGGGGTGGTGGGAAGTCCGCGCAGGCACTGTAGTCGGCGGTGGCGGAGAGGCCGGACGGGTAGAGGGTGGCCTCGATGGAGTAGGTCAGGAAGCAGTCGTCGGTCGGGTAGGGGTACTCCAGGGCGACGAACTCGCTCGGCCCGGCGAGGTCGTCGGAGATCCGGACGTCCTGGAACGTGCCGTCCAGGTACCAGTCCACGACGACCCAGGAGTCCGCGTCGATGCCGTCCACCCCGATCTCGGCGTAACCGACCTCGCAGGCACAGGAGTCGTCGTAGAGCGTGACGAAGCTGAGGATCTCGATGCCGGCCGGGGTGTTGTCCGGTGTGTCGCGGGCGTCATCGTCGGGGGGCGGTTCCTCGGCCGCTTCCTCGGTGGTGGGGTCGGGTTCGGGCTCGGATTCCGTCTCCGGTTCGGTCTCCGGTTCGGTCTCGGTCTCGGTCTCGGGATCCGGTTCCGGAGTGGTCCTGTCGGCCGTCGGCGGTTCCGGGTCCGGGGTCCACGACGGCGGCGACGAGGTGAGCGACAGGTCGTCCTGAGCGGCGCGGTCGTCGTCGGAGCCGCCGCCGCTGGTCAGGACGGCGGTCAGGACGACGGCCAGTACGGCGGCGGTCACGGTGCCCAGGGCCGCGAGAGCGGCCCGGCGGCCGTCGCGGCGCCCGCCGGGCCGGGTGGCCGGCCGGTGCGGCGAGACGGTGGTGAGCGGCCCGGGGACCGGCGCGGACAGGATGTGCGGCGGATAGTGCGGCGGCAGGGCGGGAGCCGGCGCGACCGGTGGCGGCGCGGCCGTAGCGACCAGCCGGGCGGGGAGCCAGCCGGTGCCGGGCAGGTGGTCGGGCAGGCCCATCGTCCCGGCCAGTTCGCGGCAGGACTCGACGACGGCGGCCGGGGCCGGGCGGTCGCCGGGGTCCTTCGCCAGGCAGGCGCCGATCAGGTCGCGCAGCCCGGCCGGGCAGCCGCCCAGGTCGGGCTCCTCGTTGATGATCCGGTAGAGGAGCGCGGGCGTGGCACCCTCACCGAACGGGTGGCTGCCGGCGGCGGCGAACGCGGCGGTCAGTCCGAGGGCGAACACGTCCACCGCGGCCGTCACCGAGCCGTGGCCCACGATCTGCTCGGGCGCCATGAACGCCGGGGTGCCGACGCGTGACTCGGCGCTGGTCAGCGAGGTGGCGTCGGCCGCACGCGCGATGCCGAAGTCGATGACGGCCGGCCCGTCGGCGGCCAGCAGCACATTGCCCGGCTTGAGGTCGCGGTGCACGACCCCGGCCGCGTGGATCGTCGCCAGCGCCTCGGCGACCCCGGCGGTCAGCCGGACCACCGCGTCCTGCGGCAGCGGACCGTGCGCGGCCACGGCCGTCAGCAGCGAGGGACCCGGGACGTACGCGGTGGCCAGCCAGGGCACGGCGGCGTCGGTGTCGCTGGCGACCGGCGGGACCAGGAACCGGCCGTGCACCCGCCGGGCCGCCCTGACCTCGTGCTCGAACCGCCGCCGGAACAGCGGGTCCTCGGCGAGCTGGGTGTGCACCAGCTTGAGGGCGACCGGGCGGCCGTCCGGGGCCGTGGCGAAGTAGACGGTGCCCATGCCGCCGGTGCCGAGGCGGCCGTGCAGGGCGTGGCCGGCGACCTCGCGCGGGTCCTGCGGCTGGAGCGGCCGGACCTGGTCGGCGGGCGGTGGGCCGGACCCCGGTTCCGTCACGCGTGTCCCCCTCACTGCGCGGGTTCGGATCTCCGGTCATCGTAGGGGCGGCCGGGCGCCGGGCGCCCGGGTCCGCCGTCACCCTCCTCCGCCGCAACCACCTCCGCAGCCGCCGCCTCCGCCACAGCCCGTACCGCCGCCGCACCCGCCGCCGGGGCTGTGGCCGGACGAGCCGCCGTCGTTCCGGTGGTCCCGCTTCCGCGGACCGGCGCCGGGCGCACGGAACCAGACGATCCCGACCAACAGCGCGACAAGAACGAATGCCCCCAACAGGATCACGCCGCTACCCCCTTCGCGCGTGAGCTGATTGCCCGTCATCCACTGGGACGCGGCCCGGTGCCCGGCCGTTCCCCGTGCCGGCACGGCAGTTCGGGCCGGGCGCGCCGGTCGGGCGGGATCACGTGGGGAAGAGGCCCAGCAGCGTCCATCCGACCAGCAGCGCGGCAAGGCCGAGGTACCCCATGAGTGTCACGCCGTCTCCGTCCCTGCCGGGCGGCTCACTCGCCGCCGCCTCCGCAACCGCCGCCGCCCCCGTCGTCGTTCCCGCCGTCGAACCAGCCGGTGTCCCCGCCGCCCGGCCGGTGACGGCTCCGGCCGCCGCGTCGGCGGTCCTCGGGGCCGCCCCACGAACCGCCCCTGTCGGGCCGGCCGAGCCACGCGAGCCCGGCCAGCAGTGCGATGAACATGAAGACCGCGAGCCCTGTCACCGCCTCCCCCCTGGAGCCGGGCGTCCGTCACCGACGAGGACGCGCACCGGCCCGGCTCCGTTCCCGCGCACCGACCCCGGATCTCTCGTGACGGACGCATCCGGGGGAGCCGGTCACGGGCCTTCCTGCTTTCCGGGCGCGGTCAGCTCTGGGGGACCGGGAAGGTGACGCCGGTCAGCCGCTCGCTCTCGCGCCACAGCCAGGCCCCCACGTCGGGATCGTCGGCCCCGGCGGGCAGCCGGACCGGCTTGGGCGTGCCGGAGGTCTGGTCGCGTCCGGCCGGGCCGAGGTAGGCCCCGTTGACGACCCCGGGGTGGGTCGCGGCGTACAGGGACGGCCAGGCCGCGCCGTCGGCGGAGCCCATCAGGGTACGGGAGGCGACAGCCAGGATCAGGCGCCCCGTCCGGCTGGTGGAGGTGTGACGCTGCAGGTCGGTGATGGCAGAGCCCGGATGGACGGCCACGGCGCGGTGCGCGCCGCCGGCGAGGCGGCGGGCGAGTTCCCGGGTGAAGACGACGTTGGCGCGCTTGGACTTCGCGTACGCGCTCATCGGGCGGTAGCCGCGCTCGCTCATCAGATCCGCGAGATCACCGGAGCGCCAGGCGGCGGCGACGGCGCTGACCGTGACGACGCGGGCGGCCGCCGAGCGCCGCAGGGCGGGCATCAGGTGCGCGGTCAGCGCGAAGTGGCCGAGGTGGTTGGTGCCCACCGTGAGTTCCAGCCCGTCGCGGGTCAGCCGTCGCTCCGGGACGTCCATCACACCGGCGTTGTTGACGAGGAGGTCGAGGGTCTCGGCCGCGGCGAGCGGGGCGGCCGCCTCGCGGATCGCGCCGAGGTCGGCGAGGTCGATCTCCACGGTCTCCAGGCGGGCGCCGGGGACATCCGCGCGCAGGCGGCGGGCGGCATCCGCCAGGGGCTCCGGGCGCCGTCCCGCGAGCAGGACGCGGGCACCGCGTTCCGCCAGCACCCGGGCGGTGCGGTGGCCGATGCCGCTGTTGGCGCCGGTGATCAGTGCGGTCCGGCCCGAGAGATCGGGGATGTCGGCCGGGGTCCAGTGCGAATCCACCACGCCACTCCTTGAATGAACGTTCATTTACTTCAGTCTACGCAGGACCCGATCCGACTTGTCAAACGAACGTTCAGCAAGAAAGGCTGGAAGCATGGCGACACGTGACCCCGACCGCAAGCGCAGGCAGCTGATGGAAGCCGCCCTCGCCGAGTTCGCCGAGTTCGGCGTGGCCGGCGCCCGCGTGGACCGGCTCGCCGGACGCGCGGGCATCAGCCCCGGCCTGGTGTACTCCTTCGCCGCCGGCAAGGAGGGCCTGTTCGAGGCCGTCTACGGGGCGATCGCCGAGCAGACCGTGGACGCGGTCCCCATCGACGCCGACGACCTGCCCGAGTACGCCGGCCGCCTGCACGACGCCGGGCAGCAGCACCCCCAGGTCATGCGCTTCCTCACCTGGTACGCGCTGGAGAGCACCGAACGGCCGGCGTCCGACGCCGTGGCCCGCTCGATGCGGGACAAGATCACCGCCATCGAGGCCGCCCAGCGACGCGGCAGCGTCCGCCGGGACAGGCCGGCCGCGGAGATCCTGGCGCTCGTCCTGACTCTCGCGAACATGTGGCAGCACCACACCGAGGACGTCAACTCCCTCGTCCCGCCCGCGCAGCAGCGCGCGACGATCACCGACGCCGTACGCCGCCTCGTCGCCCCGGACCGGCCCGCCGATCACTGACCGCCGGCACACCCCCGGCGGGCGGACGGCTGCCACTGTCGGCGCGCCGGACAGACCCTAGCGGTCTTCCGTGAGTGCCCGCACGGCACGGGCGACCGGGTCGGCCGTCCGGTCCCCGCCGGACGGCGCGAGCGTGCCGGCGAGCCGCAGCAGCTTCCTCGGCTGCCGCCGCCAGCCCCGCGCGGTGACACGGCGGCCGAGCCGCGCCTCCTCCTGCGCGAGGCGGTGCAGGAGCCGCAGACCCGCCAGGTCCATGAACGGCACACCCGCCATGTCGAGTTCGACCGCGCCGGGCGCGGACGGCAGCTCCATGAGGGCGCGCTCCACGTCCGGCAGGGCGTCGAAGTCCAGGTCCCCGCGCGGGGACAGGACGGTCACGCCGGCCGTCGTCGTGGTGCTGTGCAGAGTGAAGGCGGACACGCCGCGTTCCCCTTTCGGCAGGGGGCGAAGCCCGGCGCGGCGTGCGGCCGTCCGGAAACGCGGGGACCGCGAGGAAACCCCGAGCCCGCCGGACCGGGCTCGTTCACCCCCACCCTCCCACGCCCCGGAGGATATGAACAGCGCCGTCCCCCGCGCCAGATCCGGCCCGGGGGCGGCGGACGACCCCTCAACCAGGAGGTGACCTGCGGTGATGGACCTGCCGGACGAGGCCGCGATCCGCGCCCTGCACGAACGGCATGCGCCGGGCCGCGCGGCGTTCGACCTCGTGCACACGCACTGCCGGATCGTCGCCGGGATCGCGGACGCCCTCGCCGCGCGGTACGGCGGCCCCGCCCTCGACACGGACCTCGTGCGGGCCGGCTGCCTCCTGCACGACATCGGCGTGTACCGGCTCTACGGCCCCGACGGCACGTCCCTCGACCACGCCAGGTACATCCGCCACGGCGTCCTCGGTGACGAGCTGCTGGCCGCCGAGGGCTTCCCCGAACGGCTCCGCCGCTTCTGCTCCCACCACACGGGCGTGGGCATCACCCGCGACGACATCACGTCACGGGGCCTGCCGCTGCCGGTCGCCGACTACCTGGCCGAGACCCCGGAGGAGCGGCTCGTGATGTACGCGGACAAGTTCCACACGAAGTCGTCCCCGCCGGCCTTCCTGTCGGCCGGCCGGTACGCGGAGCACGCGCGCGGGTTCGGCGAGGACAAGGCGGCCGGGTTCCGGCGGCTGCGGGACGAGTTCGGCGACCCGGGGCACGACGAACTGGCCGCCCTCGCGGCGCGCCACGGCCACGCGTTCCTGGACTGAGCCGCCGGTCCCCGCTCAGGCCCGCCTCAGATGCTCGTCGAGGAACGCGAGGAGCGTGTCGTACGTCGGCGCCGGGCCGTCCGCGCGGGTGGTCGTGCCGCCCGTGGTGTGCGCGACGGTCCTGCCCGCCGAGCGCGCGGCCGACGGCAGGTAGGTGTCGGTGTGGCCGGTGCGCGGGACGAGCGTCAGGGTCGCGGTGGCCCCGGCCGCCTCGTACGCCGCGAACAGCAGCTCGCTCTGGTGCGCGGGCACGTACGGGTCGTCGGTGCCGTGGGCGATCCAGATCGGCGGGCTCCCGGCGGTGACGTGGGCCGCCGGGTTCGCCTCCCGCACGGCGTCGGGGCGCGTCCGGATGGGGAAGCCCATCAGCGCGGACTCGGGCGAGTCGGCCGGGTCGTGCTCCTGCCCGCCGGGCGGGCGGTGGGCGTCCATCGCGAGGAAGTCCGTCGGCCCGTACAGGTCGATGACGGCCTGTACGGCGCTGGAGTGCCCGGCGTCGCCGAGGCCGCCCTCGAACCGGGGGTCGCCGGACGTGACGCCCGCCATGGTGGCGACCCAGCCGCCGCTGCTGGTGCCCATGGTGGCGAAGCGGCCGGGGTCGAGGCCGAGGCGTCCCGCGTTCGCGCGCAGGTGGCGGAGCGCGGCCTTCACGTCGTGGACCTGCGCGGGGAACGGCGCCTGCGCGCTGCTGCGGACGTTGAGCCCGGCGACCGCGTACCCGTGGGGCGTCCAGCGGCGCGCGAGCGAAGCGGCCGACAGCGGCTCGTCGTCCCCGGCGGTGCCCGGCGGCGGACCGCCCTTGGTGTCGTCGCTGCGGAAGGCGGACCCGGCCTGGAAGACGACCAGGGGGAACGGGCCGCCGCCGGACGCGGGGACGTACAGGTCCAGCAGGTGGCCGCGGCCGGCGGGGGCCGCGTAGGCGATGTCGCGGTGCACGCGGTGGCCGGCACGGGCCGCTGTCGTCACGGGGGTCCTCCTCGGTGGTGCGTCCCCCCAGTGTCGCGCGGGCGCTCGGCGGGCGGTCAGCAGGCGTCGAACTTCCACTGGCCCTCCTCCTTCGCCCACGGCTGCTCCTCGCGGCTCATCTCCGCCGCCGTGACGGTGTAGGTGACGCGGGCGAGCCCGCCCTCAAGACGGTCGACGGTGACCTCCTCCACCTCCTGCGGTCCGTAGGTGTCGCCGGCCTCCCGGACGAGGGCGTCGAACTCCTCACGGCCCCACCGGTCCCGGCAGCGCTCGGACACCATCGGCCAGGCGGCGTCCGCGTTCCCCGCGGTGGTGGAGACGATGTAGCCGCGCACGGCGCCCTCCAGGGCCGCCGCCTCGGCCTCGTCGGGCGGCGGCGCGTCGTCGGCGGTCGGCGTGCCCGCGTCGGAGGACGGCGTGTCGGCGGCGGCGCTCGGGGTGCCCGGCTCGTCGTCCCCGTCGTCGCCGGAGGAGCAGGCGGACAGGCCGGCGGCGAGCGCGACGGCGGCGAGTACGGCGGCTGGCACGGTGCGGATCGTCGTCATCCGCCGAGCATCCCCCGGACGGGGCACGCTTGTTGAGGGTCCGTGCGCGTCTTTTTCGGGTCCGGCCGGGGCGGCGGCGGATCAGCCGGGCAGGGTGGCGAGCCACTCCGTCAGGAGCCTGTTCACCTCGTCGGGGCGTTCCTGCTGCACCCAGTGACCGCAGCCGTCGAGGAGGTGCGCGGCGTGCAGGCCGGGCAGGGTGGCGGGGAAGGCGTCGATGGCGTCGGACAGCCAGGCTGTCGAGGCATCCCGCGCACCGCCGATGAACAGGGACGGGCAGGTGACGGGCGCGCCGTCCCAGGGCGCCAGGTCCTCCCAGTCGCGGTCCATGTTCCGGTAGCGGCCCAGCGCGCCGGTGAGGCCGGTCCGCTCGAACTCCCCGGCGTACACGTCGAGGTCGCCGTCGCCGAGCCAGGCGGGGGCGTCTCCCGCCGGGAACCGGTCGCGGAGCGTCCCGCCGCGGGACACGAAGTGCGGGTCGGGCGCGCCGTCGTGCGGCATCGTGTCGGCGGACAGGGCGGCGTAGAAGCCGGCGAGCCAGCCCCGCACGTCGGGCTCGATCTCCGCCTCGGCGCGGCCGGGCTCCTGGAAGTAGGAGACGTAGAACTCCTCGTCGCCGCCCATCGAGGCGAACACGTCGCTGGGGCGGGGGCCGCCGCGCGGCGTGTAGGGGACGCTCAGCAGGGCGGCGGCGCGGAAGACGTCGGGCCGTACGAGCGCGGAGTTCGCGGCGATCGTCGCGCCCCAGTCGTGGCCGACGACGACGGCGGTCTCCTCGCCGAGGGCGCGCACCACGGCCGCGGCGTCCTCGACGAGGTCGAGCATGCGGTACGCCGCCGGGTCCGCCGGCCGGGACGAACGGCCGTAGCCGCGTACGTCGATGGCCGCCGCGCGGTATCCGGCGGCGGCGAGCGCCGGGAGCTGGCGGCGCCAGGAGTACCAGGACTCGGGGAACCCGTGCACCAGCAGGACGAGCGGGCCGCTGCCCTGTTCGACCAGGTGGGTCCGCCCCGCCGGGGTGGGGACCAGACGGTGGGTGGACTGCTCCATGGTGACCTCCTGCTGTTCCGTCGGCGGGCCGGCGGGCGGCCCGTCGGTTCGATCATGGGGTGGTGCGCATGCCGGTGCCGAGTGACGTTGCCGTTCCGGCAAACGCCGCGCGCCCGGATCGTCGGGGTGTGATTTCGGCCACTCCACGTCGGCCGGTGGACGCGGGCGGAGCCCCGCCCCGGGGCCGTTTCGTCAAAGCTTGGACGAACGAAAGCGGAACTCGTGCGACATCTGTCAACGTAGAGGCAGATTGGGGGAGTTCGTCCCTGTCCATCGGCGGTGCCCCCTGTTAGGATCAGCCCGCCTGACGCTCTTGGCCGAAAGACGACCGTGCCACGGGACCCGCCGCCTCCGCGGCCGGGTCCGGCGGACACGCGCCGCCCGCCGGGACGCGGTCGCGGCATCCGGATCCCGAAGCGCCGGCCTCCCCCGCGGCCGGCGGCGCCGGCCTCCCCGGGCGCCCGCGCCGGCCGGTCCTGAGCCCGGGCGACACGACACCATGAACCGCGGAGGCTCCATGCCGCCTTCCACCGCCCCTGCCGCCCCACCGCGCCCCTCCCCCGCGGCGCCGAAGGTCCCCGGGTCCCCCGTCACCACGCCCCCGCCCCCACCACCGAGGGGCGTGCCGCCGCCTGGCCCGCCGCCGTATGGGTGCTGCTCATCGGCACGTTCGCCGTCCGGGCCGCCGGATTCGTCTACCCCTACCTCGCCTACCACCTCTCCGACCGCGACGTCGGCTCCCGGGCCGTCACGGTGATCCTGGCGTTGTTCGGCGCCGGCTGGCTCACCGGCCAGTTCCTGTGCGGCGCCCTCGCCGACCGCATCGGCCGCCGCGCCACGCTGGCCGGCGCCATGGTCACAGCCGCCGCCGTCTTCCCCGTCCTGGCGCAGAGCCACACCGTCGCGTCGCTCGCGGCGGCGTCCTTCGTCGCCGGTTTCGTCTACGACTCGCCGCGCCCCATCGTGGCCGCCGTCATCGCCGACACCGTGCCCGACGAGCCGACCCGCGCCCGTATCGCCGGCTGGCGGCACTTCGCCACCAACCTGGGCGCCGCCGTGACCGGCGCCGTCGGCGGCGCGCTCGCCGCACCGCTCGGCTTCCCCGTGCTGTTCCTGATCAACGCGGCGGTCTGCGCCGCGTTCGCGGCCGTCGTGCTGAAGGCCGTCCCCTTGACCGCCCCCGGCGCCGCCACCGACCCGGCGCCGTCCGGGAGTTACCGCGCCGCGTTCGGCGACGTCCGGCTCGTCCTGCTGTGGTTCATCAGCCTGTGCGCGTTCGTCCCCCTGATGGCGCTGTACTCGATCCTGCCGCTGATGATGACGGAGGACGGCCTCCCCGCGTCCGCCTACGGATGGTCACAGGCGGCCGGAGCGGCGGCCGTGCTCATCCTGTCGCCGCTGATGAACGGCTGGCTGGCGCGCCGCGCGTCCGGTCCCTCCCCCATGGTCGGCCTGCTCGCCGCCGGCACGCTCGTGCTGGGCGTCGGCATGGGATCGGCGGGCTTCGCGTCCGGCGCGGCCGGTTACGCCGCCGCCGTCGTCCTCTCCGTGCCCGGCGAGATCGTGGCGTTCGTCGCGGCGGCCGACGTCCTGAACCGCATATCCCCGCCCCACGCCCGCGGCCTGTACGCCGGAATCTGGGGGACGGCCATGGCCGCTTCCGTGCTGCTCGCACCGCTGCTCGCGGGCTGGTGCCTGGCCGCAGGCGGCCATCTCCTCGTCGCGGCGGCCCTGTTCGGCTGCGGGCTCGCCGGAGCCGCCGTCTCCGTCCCCCTCAACGGACTGACGAGGCGCACCTCGCCGGTCCTCGCATCATGATCAGCACGTCGAATCCCCCGGAGACACCCATGAACCACGTTTCCAACCCCCTTCTCCTCCTCGGCACCGGCGGCCCCACTGTGGCCGCGGCCGCCTACCGCGAGCCCTGCCTCGCCGACATCGCCGCCGCCCGCCCTGTCGTCCTGGTCGACGAGCACGCGCCCGAGTGGGCGCGCCCTCACCTGACCGACCACATAGCGGTGGACCTCCGCGACGCGGAGGCGACGGCGGCCGCGGTCAAGGCGTACGCCGAACGGCAGCCCCTGAGCGGCGTGATGACGTACATGGAGGGCCATGTCATCACCACGGCCGTCCTCGCGCGCCAGCTCGGACTGCCCGGCGCCACGCCCGAGTCGATGGAGGCGTGCCGCGACAAGGCGCGGACGCGGCACCTCCTGGACGTGCACGGCGTGCCCTCCGCGCGCTCGGTCCTGGCGGACGACGCGGACGCCGCCGTCGCCTGGGCCGAGGCGAACGGTTTCCCCGTCATGCTCAAGCCCCGGTCGCAGGCGGCCAGCGCGGGCGTGGTGCGGGCGGATTCGGCGGCCGAGGTGCGGGTGGCGTTCGACCGGGCCACCCAGGAGACCTACAGCGGCATCGGCCAGGTCGGTCCGCAAGGCGTCCTCGTGGAGGAGTTCCTCGACGGCCCCGAGATCAGCGTGGAGGTCGCCGTCCTCGGCCCGGGCGACAGCCGGATCATCGCCGTCACCCGCAAGCGCGTCGGGCCGCCGCCGACCGCCCAGGAGTACGGGCACTGCGTCGACGCCCGCGACCCGCTGCTGACCGATCCCGAGCTGACCGGCCTGCTCACCGCGGCGGTGGACGCCGTCGGCGTGACGCGCGGCACGCTGTGCATCGAGGTCATGCTGACGGCCCGCGGCCCGCGCATCGTCGAGATCAACGGCAGGATCGGCGGCGACCTGCTGCACATCCTGATCCGCGAGGCCATGGGCCTCAGCCTGTCGGGGATCGCGGCGGACATCGCCGCCGGGGTCGGTCCGCAGCTCACGCCGACCCGTGAGCGAGCCGCCGCCATCCGGTTCCTCTACCCGGACCGCACCGGTGTCCTCGACCGCCTGACGGCCCCGGCACACCTGTCCGAGCCCGACTGGGTGGAGCGGCTCGTCGTCACGGCCGCGCCGGGCACCCCGGTGGCCGCGCCGCCGGCGGCCTCGTACGACGACCGCCTCGCCCACTGGATCGTGCGGGGCGACGACCCGGAGCAGTGCACGGCACGCCTCGACGAGGTGGAGGCCGGAATGGACCTGGCCATCACCCCCGCCGACGGCCACTGACGCACCACCGACCGGGCCGGGGCACGGCACCCGCCGCACCCCGGCCCCGGCTGCCCGGTCGTCACAAGCACCCCGCACAGAGGGCCGGACGCTGTCGGCCCCCGGTCTCCGGGCGGCCGTATGACGACGTCATGGTCCGCCCCTGACGGATCCACGGGCGGACCGGTGACGCCGTCCCTGTCGGTCCCGCCCCGCCGCGTGACAGGGTCGTGCCGGCAGGGAGGAGCGGACGTGGAGTACTTCGTGATCGGGTTGCTGGGGCCGCTGTCGGTGCAGGTCGGCGGTGTCCCCGTGGCGCCCAGCGCCGGCCAGCAGCGCAGGCTGATGGCGCTGCTCGCGGCGAACCTGGGGCGGGAGGTCGGCATGGCCGCGATCGAGGAGGAACTGTGGGCGGGACGGCCCCCAGGACGTCCGGCCGCCGCCGTGCAGACGTACGTCAAGGAGCTGCGCCGCCGGATCGGTGACGCCGTGGTGACGCTGCCGGACGCGGTGGACCCGAAGCAGATCCTGAGCCGCGGCCACGGCGGCTACCGCCTCGGCGGGCCGGGCGCCGTCCTGGACGTCCACGACTTCGAGCGGTCCGTGCGCGACGCGTCCCGCGCGCTCGCCGCGGGCGACCACGAGGAGGCGTCGCGCCGGCTCACGGCCGGACTCGCGCTGTGGCGCGGCCGGGCGCTGGACGACGTACGCGGCGGGGGCGCGCTGCGCGCGGAGGCGCTGCGGCTGGACGAACTGCGGCTGACCGCCCTGGAGACACGGATCGGCGCCGACCTCCACCTCGGCCGGCACGCCCGGCTGATCAGCGAACTCACCGCGCTCACCAGCCTCCACCCCTTCCAGGAGAACCTGCACGGCCAGCTCATGCTGGCGCTGCACCGCAGCGGCAGGCAGTCGCGGGCACTGGACGTGTACCGGTGCCTGCGCGCGAGGTTCGTCCGGGAACTCGGTATCGAACCGTCACGCCGGCTCCGGGCGCTGCACCGGTCGGTCCTGGCCGCCGACCCGGCACTGGACCCGCCGGCGCTCGCGGGCCTCGCCTCCTGACGGCCCGTACCGGCCGAACCCGACGCCCGACCGCCCACCCGAGGTTCCCCATGCGACGCATCGCCGCGGAGGCGCGTACGTTCCACCTCCGGTCCCTGACGGAGGACGTCACACTCGACCAGGAGAGCGGCGGGGACGCGCTGGTCCTCCTCAGCCGCTGGGGGACCGACCGCGTCGACCGGCCGTCACCCCGCGTCCGCGAGGTGCTGCGCCGCATGGCCCTCGGGCCGGTGCTGCTCACGGGAACGCCGGAGCCCGCGGACGGCGAACCGGTCGTCCCCCGTGTGCTGGGGCGGCTCTCCCACCTCGTGATCCACACCCTCGGCGTGGACGACCTGCGCGGTCCCCTGCTCTCGGCCCTGCCGGTCGCGCGGCATGCCGCGTTCCCGCGCGTCCGGTTGTCCGAACGGCAGCCGGTGCGTGCGGCGGGTCCGCTGCTGCTGACCACCCGCGGCTCCGGGTGGGTGCTGAAGCACGCCGGCTCGCCGTACCGGGTGATCGTGCACCGGTCGGAAGCGGCCCTGGTGGCCTCCCTCCTGGCCTGGCCCGTGACGCCGGGGGCGGCGTCGGCCGCCCTGCGGCTGCCGCCCCGTGTCACGGCGGCCGTCATCGGCCACCTGGTCGCGGCGGGGATCGCCGAGCCGGTCGGACGTCCGGCGGACTGAGCCCGCCGCCCGGGCGGCCTCACACGAGCCAGTCGGACTCCCGCGCTATGCGGATCGCGTCGACACGGTTGCGCGCGTTCAGCTTGGTGACGACGGTGGTCAGGTAGTTCCGCACGGTGCCCGGGGTCAGGTGCAGGGCCGCGGCTATCTCCACCGCCTCGTGCCCCTGCGCGGCCAGTCGCAGCACCTCCGTCTCCCGCTCGGTGAGCGGGCTCTCCAGGCCGTCCCACGCGGCGAGCGCCAGCTCGGGGTCCACGACCCGCTGTCCCGCGTGCGCCCGGCGCACCGCGTCGGCGAGCCGTTCCGGGGATTCGTCCTTGAGCAGGAACCCGGAGACCCGGGCGGCCAGCGCGCGTCGCAGGGTGCCAGGGCGGCCGAGGCTGGTGAGGATCAGGGTCCGGCACGAGGGCATCTCCTCGTGCAGCCGCGCGGCGGCGGTGAGCCCGTCGACACCGGGCAGGTCGATGTCGATGACCGCGACGTCGGGCCGTGTGGCGCGGGCGGCCGCCAGGATCTCGTCGCCGCGCGCGAGTTCGCTCACCACGTCGAGATCGTGCTCCAGGCCGAGCAGGGCGACGAGGGCACCGCGCACCATGTGCATGTCCTCGGCCAGCAGGATGCGGATCACGGCGGTGCTCCGTTCGTGCGGTACGGCGTCCGCCCGAGCGTAGCAACCGCTCGGGCGCGCCCGGTGGCTGCGCTCAGGACGCCGGGCCGGTGTGGACGCCGGGGGCGCCGGGCGTCCGCTGTGCCGCCCGGCCGACCGGTGCCTCGGCGACGAGCAGGAACGTGCCGTCCGGAGCGCGTCGCCACGTCAGGGTGCCGCCGACGGCCCGCAGCCGGGCGGTCAGGTTGCCGAGCCCGCTGCCGCCGTCCGGCTCGGACGGGCCGGACGGCTCGCCGTGCGCGCCGTCATTGGTCAGGGACAGCCGCACGACCCCGTCCACGGCGGCCGCGTCGATCCCGCAGCGGGTCGCGCGGCTGTGCCGCAGCACGTTCGTCACCCCCTCGCGCAGCACGGTCGCGAGCGCCGTGTCCACCGTGCCGCTCACGGTGCCGAGCCGGACGTCCGCGTGCACGGTGATGCCCGCGGCGTCCAGGGTGGTCCGCGCCGAGCGGACCTCCTCCTCCAGCGACAGGTCCCGGTAGCCGCTGGCGACCGCGCGGACATCGGCGAGCGCCTGGCGGGTGATCACGAGGACGTCCTCGACCTCGGTCACGGCGCGCCCCGGCTGGTCGGGGATGAGCCGCCGGATCAGCTCCCCCTTGAGCGCCACGGCGGAGAGGCTGTAGCCGAGCAGGTCGTGCAGGTCGCGGGCGAACCGCAGCCGCTCCCGGGAGACGGCCGCCCTGCTCAGTTCCTCCCGCGTGTCGTGGAGCGCCCGGACGACCTCGGTGAGCCGGGTGAGGCCGTAGGTGACCAGTCCTGTCAGCAGGGTCGCCTGGACGTAATAGACGATGGTGCGGGGCGGATCGCCCCACTGGATCCCCGGCACGAGCAGGCTGATGCCGACGAGCCCGTACAGCGGCCATGCCCACGGGGGCGGCAGGAGCAGCAGGATCGATCCGGCGAGGAACCCCGCCATCGATCCCCAGGCGCTGTCGAAGACGACGAGCGGGAGGTACGTGAGGGCCGCCTGCAGACCGAGCGTCCAGCCGGTGCGGCGCAGCGGTGCCCGGCGGGCGCCCGGCGCGGAGTGCACCAGTTGCAGCGCGTAGACCGCCGCCATCGCGGCGAAGGCGGCCGCGGAGCCGAGGGGCGACAGGCCGGCGTCCCCGATGTTCATGGCCGTGATGCCGAAGTAGCACAGCAGCGCGACGTGCAGGATCGTCCGGGCCATGCGGGGCGCGGGCGGTTCGTCGCGTCGCGGCATCCGGGGTCCCTCCGCCGGTCGGGATCGGGACTAGGGAGCTTAGTCGAGTACGTGTACGACGTGATCGGCGACAGTGAAACCTCAGAGCGCCCTCAGCCGGGTGCGCGACGGTGGCCGCATGAGAGGCACACAGGACTCCCCGGACGGGGAGACGGACGCCGTACGGCTCGAAGCCGTGCGCAAGGTCCATGGCAGACGGAACGCGGTGACCGCCCTCGACACCGTGGACGTGCGGCTGGCGGGCGGCAGTTTCACCGCGGTGATGGGCCCCTCGGGGTCGGGCAAGAGCACCTTCCTCCAGTGCGCGGCCGGCCTCGACCGGCCGACGTCGGGATCCGTGCACCTCGACGGCGTGGAGCTGACCCGGCTCGGTGAACGCCGCCTGACCCGGCTGCGCCGTGAGCGCATCGGCTTCGTCTTCCAGGCGTTCAACCTCCTGCCCGGACTGACCGTGTCCGACAACGTCACCCTGCCGCTGCGGCTGGCCGGCCGCCGTCCCGACCGGGCCGCGGTCCGGGCCGTGCTCGACCGGGTGGGCCTGGGCGACCGGCTGCGCAGCAGGCCGGGCGAGCTGTCCGGCGGCCAGCAGCAGCGGGTCGCGATCGCGAGGGCGCTGGTCACCGGACCCGCGGTGGTCTTCGCGGACGAGCCCACCGGCGCGCTCGACACCCGGACCGCGCAGGATGTGCTCGACCTGCTGCGCGACACCGTGCGGCAGGACGGCAGGACGGTCGTCATGGTCACGCACGACCCGGTCGCCGCCGCCCGCGCCGACCGCGTGCTGTTCCTGACGGACGGGCGGATCACCGATGAGCTGGACCGGCCCACGGCGGACGCGGTGGCCGGGCGCATGGCGCGTCTCGGCCGTCCGGCGGCCGACCGGCACATCACGGCCGGGGGTCCGCGGTGAGGATCGCCCTCGGCAACCTGCGCCATCACGCGACGGGCCACATCGCGTCGTTCATCGCGCTGTTCCTCGGCGCCACGGTCGTCATCGGCTGCGCGGGGCTGCTGGAGACCGGCATACGGAACGCCGCCCCGCCGCAGCGTCTCGCCGCCGCGCCGATCGTGGTCGCGGGTGACCAGCGGTACCACGGGACCGAGCAGGAGTTGGTGTACCCGGAGCGGGTGCGGCCCGACGCGGGCACGGCCGGCATCGTGGCCGCCGTCCCCGGCGTCGCGGACGTGGTCACGGATGTCTCCGTGGCCGCCGTGCTCCACGGCGGCACGGACGTCACGGCCCACGGCTGGTCGTCCGCGCGGCTCACGCCGTACCGGATCGCGGAGGGCGAGCCGCCCTCGGGGCCGGACGGGATCGTCCTCGGCGAGCAGCTCGCCCGCGAGGCGGGGCTGCGGCCGGGGGACCGGGCCGGACTGCGCGTGAACGGCACCCCGCGGGACTACATCGTGTCGGGCGTCGCCTCCGGAACCGGGGACGGCGGCACCGTCTTCCTGGCCGACGCCGAGGCCGACCGCCTCACCGGCCTGCTCCCGGGGCGTGCCGGCACGTTCGACGTCGCCGGCGTGTTCCCGGAACCCGGCGCCGACATCGACCGGGTGGCCCGGGACGTCCGCGCCGCCGTCGCCGAGCACCCGGTGGCCGACCGTCCCCTCACCGTCCTGACCGGCGACGGGCGGGGCCGGGCCGAGGACCCGTCGGTCATCGCGGACGGGGGCGACCTGGTGCCGCTGGCCGCCGCGTTCGGCGGACTGTCGGCGATGGTCGCCGTCTTCGTGGTGTCGGGCACGCTCGGCCTGGCGCTGCGCCAGCGGCAGCGCGAGACGGCCCTGCTGCGGGCGATCGGCGCCACACCGGGCCGTATCCGCCGCATGATCGCGGGCGAGACCCTGGTCCTCGCGGTGCTCGCGACGGCACTGGCCCGGTACCCGGGGGAGCGGTTCGGGCGGTGGCTGCTCGGCGAGTTCGCCGACGCCGGGGTCGTCCCCGATGCGATCGCCTACCGTGCCGGCTCCCTGCCGCCGGTCCTCGGCAGCGCGACGGTGCTGCTCACGGCGCTGGCGGCGGCCCTGGTCGCGGCGAGCGGCGCCGCGCGGACCCGGCCGGCCGAGGCGCTCGCCGAAGCCAGTGTGGAACGCCGCCCGTTCAGCCGGATCCGGCTGGTCACCGGCGTGCTGTGCCTGGCAGGCGGTGCGCTGCTGGCACGGGGCACCGCCGGTTCCGACGGCCCCGACGCCGCCGGGGTCGCCACTCCCGCGGTCATGGTCTGGGCGGCGGCGGTCGGGCTCCTCGGTCCGCCCCTCGTGCGCACCGCCATGGCCCTGCTGCGCGGCCCGGCACGGCGGGTGGCCGGGCTCGCCGGGGAACTGGCGGTGGAGAACACCCGTACCCGGCTCTCGCGCGTCGCCTCGGCCGTCACACCGATCATGCTCGCCACCGGGCTCGCGCTGAGCCTCGTCCTCATCCACAGCAGCGAGGAGGAGGGCGCACGCCGGGCGTCCGAGGAGCAGGTGCGCGCCGATCTCGTCGTCTCCCCCGGCGCCGGCGGCCTGCCGTCCGACCTCGTCGAGACGATCGGGGAACGGACCGACGTCGCCGCAGCGACCGCGCGGCTCACCAGCACCGGCTTCCTCGAACCCGCCACCGACCCGGCCGCCGCGCCGCCCGCCGACGAGGAGGAGGCGGGTCCGCAGCCGACCGAACTGCCGCTGTGGGGCGTCACACCGGACGGCCTCGACCGCACGACGTCCTTCACGGCGGCCGAGGGCAGCCTCGCCGACCTCGACGGGGACACCATCGCCCTGCCCACGCGGTACGCCGCCGGGCTCCGCATCGGCGACACCGTCCCGGTACGGCTCGGCGACGGCGCCCGGGTCCGGCTCACCCTGGCCGCGACCATCGAGGCACGCCCCGGTTACGAGACGGCCCTCGTGCCCGTGTCCCTCCTGCTCCCCCACACCGACGCGGGCGCGGTCCGGGAGATCCTGGTGCGCACGGCGGCGGGCACCGACCGCTCGGACGTGGCGGCGGCCATCGAGGCCACGGCCGGCGTGCGGGCCGACGGACGGGAGACGCTCGCGGCGGAGCGGGACGGGACCCAGACGACGATGGCGAACCTGGTGCTCGGGGTCGTCGTCGGCTACGCGGCGATCGCCCTGGTGAACGCCCAGGTGCTGGCGACGGCCGAGCGGCGCCGTGAACTCGCCCTGCTCCGGCTCGTCGGCGCCGGACGGCGGCAGGTGCTGCGGATGATGACGGTCGAGTCGACGCTCGTCGCCGTGGCGGGCATCGGACTCGGGGCGCTCGTCGCGGGGGCGACGCTGGTACCGGTGGCGCTGAGCCTGCTCGACTCGGTGCTGCCCGCCGGTCCCGCGTGGCTCCCCGCCGTGGTGGCCGCGTCGGCGCTCCTGCTGACGGCCGCCCCCACGCTCCTCGCCTCCGGCGCGGCGCTGCGGCACCGGCCCGGCGCCGTGGTGGCGACACGGGAGTGAACCGCCCGGGTGTGCCGCGCGACCCGGCTGTCGGCGCGGCACACCGGCGCCCGCGCCACGGCGCCAGGTTGAGCGGGGGTCCCGCCCGCGCGTAGGCTGCCCGGCGTGATGAACCCCGAGTCCGACCATACGGAGCCGCCGGCCGCCCGGCGGCGGGTCGTCGACTGATCGGTGAGTGACACCGGCCGGACCTCCGGCCGGACCCGCCTTCGCGCGGCCGGACACGCGCTCCGTGTGTCCGGTCCCTTCCCGCGATCCCGGCACACGGAAGATCCCCGTCCGCGTCATCCGCGCTGGAGTCGATTCCGTTGCCCCTGTTCATCCATGCCCTGGCCCTCGCCGTCTTCGCGCAGGGCACCTCCGAGTTCATGCTGTCCGGCCTGGTGCCGGGCATCGCCGACGGCCTGTCCGTGCCGGTCGGCGCCGCCGCGAGCCTCACGTCCGCCTACGCCGTCGGCATGATCGCGGGCGCGCCCGTGATGGCCGCGCTGAGTGCCCGGTGGCCGAGGCGGCGGGCGCTTGCGGCGTTCCTGACCGTGTTCGTCGCCGTCCACGTCCTGGGCGCCGTCACCACGAGCTTCCCCGTGCTGTTCGGCACGCGGGTCGTCGCGGCCGTCGCCAACGCCGGTTTCCTCGCGGTCGCCCTGTCCGTCGCCACGGCCGTCGTACCACCGGAGCGGCACGGCAGGGCGATGGCCACGCTGCTGTCCGGCGTGACGCTCTCGTGCGTCGCGGGCGTCCCGGCGGGCGCGCTGCTCGGTGAGTGGTGGGGCTGGCGGTCGGCGTTCTGGGCCGTCGCGGCGCTGTGCCTGCCCGCGCTGGCGCTGGTGTTCAGGTCGGCGCCGGCCGGCGCGGCGCGGCGGGACAACGTACGGGTCCGGCGGGAGCTGCGCGCGCTGCGGTCGCGTCCGGTGCGCCGCGCCCTCGTCCTCGCGGCGCTGGTGAACGGGGCGACGTTCGCGACGTTCGCCTACCTCGCGGTCATCGGCACGGACGCGGCGGGCCTGCCGGACGGCGCGGTGCCGGGGCTGCTGGCGGCGTTCGGCGCGGGGGCGTTCGCGGGCGTCACCGTGGCGGGCCGTACGGACGGCGGCCGGCTGCTCGTCGTGCTGTGCGCGCTGCCGGCCGGCTGGGCGGCACTGGCGCTCACCGGCGGGCACGCGGGATGGCTGGTCGTACTGGCGGTCGTACAGGGCGGCCTGTCGTTCGGCGCGGGCTCGACGCTGATCACGCGCGTGGTGCGGGCGGCACACGAAGCACCGTCGCTGGGCGGCTCGTTCGCGACGGCGGCACTGAACACGGGCGCCTTCACCGGCCCTCTGCTCGCCGGCGCACTCACCGGGGCAACGGGCGACTACCGCCACGCGGCCTGGATCAGCTCGGCACTGTCCCTGACCGCGCTCGCCGTCACGACGATGGGGAGGGGCCGTCCGACCTCGTGACCGAGGCATGGGCCAACACGCCGACACACCGCGACCGGGGAACGATTTCCGGCCGCACGAGCGGCGCCATCCGGCCACTCCGGGCGTAGGGTCGCACCACCCCCACCAGCGCGAGGCCCCCGTAGGCAGCCCCCTGCCTCCCCGAGCGGGGGCCTCGCCCACCTACAGGGCCTGAAGCGCCGCCAGGATCAGCGCCCGCGCGTCATCGCCGTACACCGCGAGCCGCCGCAGTTGGTCGAACGCTTTCAGGTACAACGCGACCTCGCTGGGCTGCGTGATGTTCACCTGCGCTGACACCAGCTCGACGGACACGAGCCTGTCGTCGTAGATGTGGAACGTCTCCACCGGGCGGATACGGCGCGCCGGCGTACTGGCGGGCACCACTCCGAGGGCCACCGCCGGCAACGCGCCGGCCGTGAGGAGGTGGCCGAGCTGCGCGGCCATCGCCGAGGAGTCCCCGATCTGATGCCGCAAGACGCCCTCCTCGACGAGCAGCACGAAGCGGTGCCCCCGCTCGTAGATCACCCGGGACCGCTCAGCGCGGGCAGCAGCCGCCTCTTCTCCGTCGTCGGGCACTCCGCGGAAGTCGGCGATGCCACTCAGCAGGGCGGCGGCGTACCCCTGGGTCTGGAGGAGCCCAGGGATGAGCGTGGAGGAGTACACCTTGAACGTCCCGGTGTCCCGGAAGAACTGAACCCAGTTCTCCTGTAGCGCCTTGAGTCCGTTCCGTACCTGGTGGCGCCACTCGGTGTACGCCGACTCGGCGTTGAGGGACTGCGCGATGACGTCGGGCACATCCTCCTGATGGCCGCAGGCGCGGCACCAGGCGTCGATGTCCCGAGCGGACGGCGCCGTACGGGCGTTCTCGATCCGGGATGTCTTCGCGTGATGCCAGCCGCACCGATCGGCCAGCTCAACGACCGTCAGCCCGGCGCCCTTGCGCATGTCGCGGAGCCGCCGGGCAACGGCGGCACGGGCAGCCTGAGCGGATGACGACGGGGAGAGGGACATGGGCTGGCCGATCGGTGTGCGTATCAGTGGATTGCGTAGGAGTCGTGCGGGGTGGCGCGGTCCCACACCGCTGCGAACGCCTCTGCGCAGAACTTCGCGGCGGCGGGGTCGTCGGTGATCTCCTCGCCGGTCCAGGTGCCGTCGCCCGCGAAGTGGTTCCAGTGGACCCACGTCTCGTCGAAGAGCCAGAAGTCGTTCCCGGGCAGAGCGATGTCCGAGGCTCGTCGCCTCGGCAGCCAGCGCACCTGTTCGCCGGCCGCCACGTTGGTGAAGGTGAAGCTGTGCTCGAACCGGATGTACTCGCTGACCGGCTCGGACAC
Source organism: Streptomyces sp. RFCAC02 (assembly GCF_004193175.1). Classification (NCBI taxonomy): domain Bacteria; kingdom Bacillati; phylum Actinomycetota; class Actinomycetes; order Kitasatosporales; family Streptomycetaceae; genus Streptomyces; species Streptomyces sp. RFCAC02. The sequence continues at coordinate 1,431,404 of NZ_SAUH01000001.1, forward strand.
GATCCGGGCTCGGCGGACGACGACGCCGCGCGCGACGGTGGTCTCCATGAGGTCGAGCCAGGGGCGCCACCAGGAGGCGCGGTCGTCCGGGTCGAGGCGGTGGCCGTCCCGCCAGGCGCGGAACCCGGCGTCCTCGTAGTCGACGGCGTAGGAGTCCCGCATCTCCAGGTGCACGGCGGAGTGCCGGCAGTTCTCGATCAGCTCATCGAACGTGGGTGGCGAGGTCGAGGTCATCGCATGCCTTCCTGATCACGTCCGTCATCCTGGCGGGGATGCGGATCACGGCCTCGTTCTCCGGGATGCCCGTGGCGTGTCCGGGGACTTCGGTCGCCGCACAGGCCTCCTCGAGGGCGGCGTCCGGCTTCCAACCCTGGAGCACGAGTTCCCTCGCGTCATGGTCGACCCATACGGTGGGGCTCTGTTTGTCGCCTGTGTTGGGGTCGATCCCGATGAACACCAGCTGCATGACGGCCTCTTGCCCGTCAGCCTGATGGCGTGGCGAGACGGGCATCAAGGGCGCATTGCAGCAGTCACGTGTATCGGTGATGCACACGCACACTTCTGCACATCGGTGGCGCTCGCGGGCGCCCCCGCACACACCCCACTCCCCTGATCCGGCGGCGTCTTCGCGCCGGCCATGAGCCGGAGGCGCCGCCACCGACCCGCCCCGGGGCGGCGGCCGGGGTGCGCGCGGTGACGCGAATGCCCAGTGCACGACAGATGCCCGGCCCAATGACCGGGGCCAGTACCGTTCGATCGGCTGTACGTGGACACATCCGCCTTGTCATGGCGGCGCTCCCCGCCCATGGCCGACAGGGAGCGCCGCCGGTTCAATGCCGGGCGGTGGTCACCTCCCGCCCTCCGGCACCACGTCCCGGACGGCCGCGCGCAGCACATCCACCGCATCGGCGGCGATGGCACGCGCGGCGTCCCGCTCCAGCTCCGCCGCCGGGCGCGCGGCGGCGACGGCGGCGGGGAACAGCCGTTCCACGGCGGGCCGGATGTCCGCCAGCGCGTCCTCCCCCAGGTCGGCGAGCCGCCGCACGAGGCCGTCGGGGACGATCTCCGGCCAGTAGTGCAGATCGCCGCGTCCCGTGGAGGGGTGCGCGAGGAACGGGACCAGCCGCTGCCCGACCAGGCAAGCGCGGCACACCTGGTACCCGTGCCCGGGGCCGGCGGCCGTCTCCCCCGCAGCGACGGTGGTCAGCGGCCCGCCGGTGGCCTCGCAGTACATGCAGCGCGCCCGCGCGCCCGCCGCGACGGCCCGCAACTCGTCCACGGCTGCGGCGATCCCGTGTTCGGCCCCGGCCCGCACGGCACCGAACAGCCGCGTCACCACCGGCCCGAGCGTCACTCCGGGCGCCAGGTCGGCCAACTGCTCCACCGTTTCGTCCGGGACCGCGACCGGCCACTGGTGCGGCTCGCCCCGGCTCGTCACCGGATGATGCACCACAGGGATGAGGCGGCAGCGGACGAGACAGTCACGACACGCGTGCTGCGACCACCCCGTACCGGACCCGCTCTCGACGAGCGAGATCGCCGTCAGCACCGGCCCCGTCGCACCGCACGAACCACAGCGGACCTCGGCGCTCACGACACGTCCTCCGCATCACCGGCTCCCTCCTCCGCCACCACCTCCGGCGACGACGGCAACGGCACGACCGGCCCCTCAAGACCGGTGATCACCGTGATGTGCGGCTGCTCCTCCCGCACCGGCAGGGGCACGGGCGCGCCCAGATACCAGGGACGACCGTCGTGCGGCGTCCGGCGTGGAACAGGAACGTTCGTTGTCATGTGACGACTCCAAGGTGAGACTTTCCCGAGAAATTACGGAAAGTGCACACCTGATGACAGACGCGGACCGTGTCCTCCCGGAGGGAAATCGAGGCCGGGGGGACACGTTCCATGTCCCTTACTCCGCGTGCAGGAGTGCCGCCAGTTCGCGTTGGTCGCGTGTCATGACCCGCTGCCGCTTCCGTGCCGTTCCGAACACGTCCCGCGCGAGTCGCTGGTGCCGCAGCCACTGCGGGGATGTCCGGGACAGGCCGAGCAGGATCGCCATGGCCTCGTCCCCGGCCCGGAGCGCGGCGTGCGCCTGGGCCACCGTGAGCATGTGCCGACGGCCGAACGTCGCGCCCTTGGGCGGTGGCGGCATCCGGGAGGCAAGCGCCAGCGCCCGGTGCGGGTTGTCGGCCACCATGTGGTTCTCGATGGCCTGGTACGCCACCGTCCGCCAGTCGAAGCGGCCCCAGGTCGCCGTACTGACCGCCTGCCCGCCGCCGAGCGCCACACCGGCGGCACGCGCCAGACGCAGCATGTCCCTCGCCTCACCCGGGCGGTTGTTCCGCGCGGCGGCCGACGAACCGTGGACGAGGAGCTTCCCCCACGCGCCCAGGGCCTCCCGCGACGCCCGGGACAGGCGCGGCTCCGACGCGTCAGCCGTCACCACCGACACCGCCTCGGCCTCATCGAGCCGTCCCTGCCGGATCAGCAGCCATCCCTGCTGGTAGACGGCCGCCGCCACACCGCCCTGGTCGCCCGCCGCAGCCGCGTCCCGCACAGCGTCCCTGAGCGCCATGTGCGCCAGGTCGTACGCGCGGACCTGCACCAGGTAGCGACCGGCCATCTGCAGCACACGGGCGCGCAGCCGCAACGCGTCCCCGTGCTGAGCGGCACCCTCGAAATGACGTACCGCCGAATGCGCCGAGCGCACGAGCGACGGCAGCAACTCGGCAACCGTGCCGTAGTCGTCGCGGTAATAGGTGTCGGCCAGGCCGTCGGCAGTGCGCCACAACCGGCGCAGATCCGGTTCCTCGTCGGCCCCCGTCACGGCGGTCAGCCCCAGCGGCCCGTCGGCGGTCACCGGGGGCGCGATGACCTGGCGGAGGCCGAGGAGCGGCAGATTGTCACCGTCGTCACGCTGTTCACGATGGGGCGCCCCGGCGTCGAGCAGGCGGGACGTCCGTACACCGAGAGCGCGGGCAAGCGCGTGGTAGGTCTCCAGCCGCGCGGTGCCGCCGCGTTCGACCTTCTTCACCACACCGACGCTCAAGCCTGCTTCCACGGCGAGACGTTGCTGAGTGAATCCACGACTGAGACGTACGTCCCGCAGCCTCTCCCCCGGCGAACTGACGTCATACACGGCGATCCCCGTCCAAACCGGCCGACCAGTCACATGCCAGCATAGGCCGCAACTCACCTTCTCCGTAGCCCGATGCGCCCGACGATCAGGTGGGGCCGAGCGTGGTGAGGAGGGCGGTCTCCCTGTCGGGGGCGATGCCGTGCTCGGCCCATCGGGGGTGTTCCACGGGGCGTCCGCCGTCGCGCAGCCACTTCCAGGTGTCCGCGACGGTCTCCCGCAGCGGGCGGCACCGCAGTCCGGCGGCGTGCGCGGTCCCGGCATCCACCGACCAGGTCCCGGGTGCGGTGCGCCAGAGCGGCAGTTCGGACCACTGCCGCACACCGTGTTCGATGAGGAACCGGTCCGGTGCCCAGCGCAGTTCGCCACGTCTGCCGGTGACCGCGAGACAGGCGTCCAGGAACCCGCCCATCGTCTCGTGCCCGATCGGCGCGGCCACGTTGTACGCCCCACCACCCGGGACGGCCGCCCGGTCGAGGGCGAACCGCGCCACGTCCCGCACGTCCACCGGCTGGATCGAGTGCGCCGGCTCCCCCGGCGCCAGGATTGTGCCGCCGCGCTCCGCCCGACGCAACCACCAGGGCAGCCGTCCCACGTACTCGCCCGGACCGAGGATGACGCCGGGCCGCAGAACAACGGACCGCCCCTGTCCGAACGTGCTGACCACCGCCCGCTCGGAACCGGCCTTCTGCATCCCGTAATACGTCGCCGGTGACTCTGACCGGCCGAACTCGTCGTCCGCGTCCGCAGGAGCGGGCAGCAGACGTGACTCCTCGGTGAGCGACTCGTTCGGCCAGCCCGCGTAGGCGTTGACCGTCGACACGTACACATAGCGCCCGGCGACCGGTTCCAGTGCGCGAGCGCCCGCCAGCACACGGCGCGGGGCGAAATCCGCACTGCTCGTGTCCACCACGGCGTCCCAAGGCCCCGCATCAGCCAGATGCTTCAGGTCGTCCTCCGACGTCCTGTCACCCCGGAGCGCCCGGACCCCCGGCACATCGGTGCCCGTGCGGCCACGGCTGAACGTCGCAACATCCCACTGCCGCGCCAACGCCTGCTCCACGACACACCGACCGAGAAACCACCCGCCACCGAGCACGAGAATTCTCATCCGCGTCTGCATACGAAGATGGTGCCCACGCCACGTCAACGACGCCAATGCGGGATTGACGGGAAGAAGAAGTAGACGGCGGCCCCTTCAGGGCTGCCGTTCAAGACACACGACGAGAGGCGGACGAGATGGATCCCGAGCAGGGTGAGGGCGGTTCCGAGGAGTCGGAGGAGTGGGTCGATCCGCGTTACGCGTATCTGGTCGAGGAGTTCGACCGTGCGCGTGCGCGGGCCGGTCGGCCGCTGCGGTTCTTTCTGTACGACCCGCCGGGGCGGTCGTCTTCGGCGTGATCCGTACGAGGCCCCGGCCCGTGGGCCGGGGCTCACCGCTGTTCGGTCAGGTGGTGTCGGGTGGGTGCAGACGGGTTCGAACCGCCGACATCCGCCTTGTAAGGGCGGCGCTCTACCGCTGAGCTATGCACCCCCGGGATTGAGGGCACAGCCTACATGGCCCCCGGCCCGGCCCGGCAAACGCGGGTGGGTGGAAGAATGGGGCACAGGGAGATCGATCGGGTCGTCGTGGGGAGAGGGACACGTGGCCGCTGGACGTCGTACGCGGGGACCCGTGCCCCCCTGGCCGGTTCGGTCACCGTCCGTGTCGGTCCGGCGCCTGGTGCGCCTCCATCTCTCACTGGCCGTGCTCATGCCGGTGATCTTCAGCGGCGGGTCCCGGCCGTGGCGGCGCGGGCGCGCCGAGGACGTGCGGGCCGCCGCGCAGGAGGCCAAGGACGCCGCGGCCGCCGCGTTCTACGAGGTGGACACCGCGCAGCGCGACCTGCGGATCGCCGTCGAGACGATCGGGGCCGCCGACACCTCGCCCGAGGCGGCCCGCGCCGTGGCCGACTTCGACGCGCTCGCGGAGCGCGTCGACCGGCTGAGCGCCGCTTACATCCGCACCGTGGACACGCACGACCTCGACGCCGAACGGCTCGACGGCGGCGCCGCGCAGCGGGCGTTCTCCGGCGTGAAGTCGGACCTGGAGCGTGCGCGCGGCGAGCTGGCCCGGTTCGCCGACCGTGTCGCCCCCCTGCAGGAACGTGCCGCCTCCCAGCTCGCGCAGGTCGGCCCCGCCGTGGAGCGCGCCAAGGAGGCCCTGCGCACCGCGACGGCCGCCCTGGACGCCGCCCGCGCCGGCGGCCTGCGGACCGACGAGCAGGCCGCGGCGCTGGCCGCCCTCGGCCCCGACCTGCGGTTGCTCGGCGAGGGCGCGGGCCGGCACGGCGTGCAGGCGACGATCCGCCGCGCCGACGCCGTACGCCGCCGCGCGGGGGCGCTGGCCGCCGAGGTGGAACGGCTGCCCGAGCAGGCCGCCGAGATCGACCGCCGCCTGTCGTCGCTGCGGACCAGGGCGGACGCCGTCGAGCACCACGTCGCGCGCGTCGAGCCGGTCCTCAGCGAGCTGCGGCGCCGCTTCAGCGCGCCATGCTGGCGCGACCTGCAGACGGTGCCGTCCCGTGCGGCCGAGTCGGTGGCGGCGGCACGCGACCGGCTGCGGGAGGCCGCCGGGGCGCGGGCGGAGCAGCGGTTCCGTGCCGCGACGACCGGGCTCGCCGCCGTCCACGGACTGCTCGACGGCGCCCAGGACGGCCTCGACGCCGCCGAGGACCGCCTGGAGCGGCTGAACGAGGTCGCCGCCGACGCCCGGCCCGAGATCGACAGGACCCGGTTCGCCGTCCGGGACGCGCAGCGCCTCGCGATGACGGGCCGCACCGTCCCCGACCCGCGGCACGCCGGGCCGCTGGACGCCGCCGCGGCGCGCCTCGGCCGGGCCGTCGCGGCGCTTGAGCACGGCGGGCGCCACCCCGACTACTGGTCGTTCCTCACCGAGACGGAAGCCGTCCGTACAGCGGTGGCGTCCGTCGTGCGGGACATCCGCGCCGGCCGCTGACGGGCGCGGCGCGGGCGTTATGTCCCGCCCTCGACGGGTACGCGGCGTGGGTACCACGGCCACGAGAGGAGGCCCCCATGACCGCTCCCCCGGGCGTCGACCCCCGGTCCCAGCCGCGGCTGCCGGGCGGGCCGCGCACCCTGTTCCGCGGTGCGTCGCTGAACGGGAAGGCGCCGCCCGACCGGCGGCTGAACCTCGTCTACCGCATCGGTTCGGGCCTGATGGGGCTCGCGCTGATCGTGTTCGGGATCTTCGGGCTGTTCTCCGACATCGGGTTCTTCGACACGGGCGACAACAATGTGTGGGGCCTGAACAGCAACGGCGCGCTCAGCGTCCTGTCGGTCGTCGTCGGCCTGATCCTCGTCCTCGGCATGCTGAAGGGCGGGCAGACCGCGTCCAATCTGAACCTGCTGTTCGGGGTGCTGTTCCTGCTGAGCGGCTTCTTCAACCTCGCGGTCATGGAGACCGGCTGGAACTTCCTCGACTTCCGCATGCAGAACGTCATCCTCAGTTTCGCGATCGGCCTGGTGCTGCTGACGTTCGGCATGTACGGGCGGGTCAGCGGCCAGTTGCCGCACGACAATCCGTACTGGCGCGCCCGGCACCCCGAGGCCGACCGGGAGGACGAGCGGCGCCGGCGGCTGCGGGAGATGCGTTCCCCGGAACTCAGCCGCTGTGTGCGGGACCGGGCGCGCGATCGAGCCGTCCACGGAACGCCCGCAGGATCTGCTCACCGCTGAGGACGCCCACCGTGTCGAGCGCGGTGACGTGCGCGGCGCTCCAGCCGCTGTCGGCCAGCTCGCCGTGGCCGGGCCGCCAGCCCAGGTCGGCCGCGAGCAGCAGGTCGGCGTCGAGGAGCGAGTCGCCCGCGGCGACGACGGCGGCGGCCCCGGTGCGGCGCGCGACCTCGGCGACGGCGGCCGACTTGGTGAGCGGGCGCGGCACCGTGTAGAGCTTCCGGCCCTGGAGGGACACGGTCCAGCCGCGCGGCTCGGCCCACGCCGTCAGCTCCTTGACCCAGGTGTCGGGGAGGAGGGCGCGGTCGACGACGAGGTAGCCGAACAGGTCCTCGGCGTCGCGTTCCTTCAGCAGCCAGGCCGGGTCGGTGGTCGCGCGCAGGCGGTCGGCGATCTCGGCGCGGGGGGCGCAGTCGGCGGCGATGGCGCGGCGGACGGCGGCGTTCCAGTCGTGGTCGGTCTCCCCGTCCACGAGGAGGTGGCCGCCGTTGGCGCAGATCGCGTACCGCGGGGTGGGGCCGGGGAAGTTGATGCGGCGGTACTGGAGGCGGGTGCGGGTCGTGGTCGGTACGACGACGGCGCGCGGGTCGTCCAGCAGCGCGGCGTAGAGCCCGGCCGCCGTCTCGGTCATGAACGACTGCGGCCGCCCCTCGTACACCTCGACGCACAGCAGCCGGGGCGCGGCGGCGTCCGGTCCCGGCAGGGCGAGCGCGGCGGGCGAGTAGATGAGGGTGCGGTCGAGATCGCTCGCGATCACGGTGGGGGACGCGGTCACTGGGCCGCCTTTCCGTCCGCGCCGGTGGCGCCCTTGGTGTAGCGGGGGTGGATCAGGCCGACGCAACTGTAGGGGAGGCCGTCGGTCTCCTCGACGGGCACGCCGCGCTGTTCGGCCAGCAGCCGGATGTGGTCGAGGTCGCTGCCGGCGCCCCTGCGGGCGAGGACCCGCCACGGGACGCGGCGCAGCAGGACGCGGGTCGTCTCGCCGACGCCGGGCTTGACGAGGTTGACGTCGCCGATGCCGTAGGCGTCGCTGATGCGTTCCACGGCGCGCCAGCCGTCCCAGGTGGGGGTGCGGTCGGCGGCGAGGAGGGCGGCGGTGTCGGCGGTGACGCCGGCGGCGACGGCGGGGTCGGTGAACCGGGCCGCGACCGTGTCGACGAAGTGCCGGGACACGTCGGCGGCGGCCAGTTCGCGGTAGTGCTTGCCGCCGTGGAAGTCGTCGGGGCCGACGAGGTCGGCGCGCAGCACGGTCCGGGAGATCAGCCCGGAGACGGTGGAGTTGAGGCAGGCGGACGGGATGAGGAAGTCGTCGCGCGTGCCGTAGGTGGTGACGCAGCCGCCGGGGTCGGCGAGGACGGCGAGGCCCGGGTCGAAGCCGGGGAACGGGGCGAGGGCGGCGGCGAGTTCGCGGGTGATGGCGCCCTTGCCCGTCCAGCCGTCGACGAACACGACGTCGGCCGGGTCGTGGTGGGCGGCGAGCCAGCGCAGGGCGGCCGTGTCGATGCCCTGGCCGCGCACGATGGAGATGGCGTAGTGCGGCAGGTCGATGCCGTGGGCGTGGTGCGCCCAGCGGCGCATGAGGACGCCGACGGGGGTGCCGGCGCGGGCGAGGGAGACGAGGACGGGCCGGCGGGGGCGCGTTCGGCGAGGACCGCCTCCGTGACGGTGCCGACGGCGCGGGCGACGCGGCCGGCGGACGTGTCGAGGGCGGCGTGGAAGAGCCGCTGGTACTCGGGGCTCGGCTGGTACTCGACGGGCAGGGACTCGGCGTAGTGGGCGCCGCCGGACTGGATGGCCTCCTCGCGTTCCTCCGCGGGGGCCTCCAGCGTGACGTCGGAGAGGTCCTGCAGGAGCCAGCCGACGTCCTGCGGGTCGTAGGAGGAGAACGCGGGGCCGCGCAGCGGTTCGGCGAGACGGCGGTCGGGGACGGTGGCGACCAGGAGGTGCGGGGTGTGGGCGGCGAGGCGGTCGAGGAGGCCGCCGGGGGCGTGGAGGGCGGGGGTGTCGCCCGCCGTGTCGGTGATGACGACGACGGCGTCCCAGGGCCGGCCGGCCACGTTGTACGCGTAGCGGGTGCCGGGTCCGTCCGCCGGGTCGTCGTGGGCGGGGAACGCGATGCGGGTGCGTATCGCGTAGCCGGGGTCGTCTATGGGGACGACGGGGCTGCGGGTCGTGGTGGAGAACCGGACCCGGGCGGGGCTGCCGGCGCGCTCCAGGCCGTCGGCGAGGGCGGCGGCGACGCGCAGCGGGGCGTACATCAGCTCCTCCGTGCCGAGGACCAGGATGTCGCGGGCGTCCGGCGGGAGGGCTGTGGCGACGCGGGCCGCGATGCCGGGCAGCGCGGCGGTGAGGCGCGCGGTGTGGGCGGCGGTGAAGCCGTGCCGGCCGCTGTCCGGGACGCGCGCGGGCCAGCCGAGGTCGACGCGGACGGCGGCCGCGCGTGCCCCGGCGGCGGTGGTGTCCACCGCGCGTGCCTCCGCCTCCGCGACCAGCTCGGCGGCCCGCCCCAGCACGTCGGCGGGCAGGTCGACGGCGCCCCGCACGAGCGCGGCGACCTCCACGGTGGCGCCGAGCTCGGCGGCGAACTTCGCCAGCGCGGCCCGGTCCGCGTCCGTCCGCATGTCCACGAGCGCCGCGACGACGTACCGGGTGCGGGGGCGGGCGCGGTGCAGCGCGGCGATGGTGTTGCGGACGGTGCGGCCGGTGCTCAGCTCGTCGTCCACCAGGACGAGCGGCCCGTCCCCGGTGAGCAGCGCCGGGTCGGACGGCAGCAGCAGGTGCGACGTGTGGTGGCTGTGCTCCTCCTCGAAGCCGCCCGCCGGGACGATCCCCGGCACCGGGCGGCGCGTCGAGTGCAGGCAGGCGGCGGCGCCCAGGCCGTCGGCGACACTGTGCCCGAGCCCCGTGGCGGTCTCCGCGTAGCCGAGGACGACGGCGCGGGGGGCGTCGCCGTCGTCCAGCAGGTCCCGCACGAGCCCGCCGAGGCGCACCCCGGCGGCGTGCACCGTGCGCGGGTCCTGCGGCACGTGCTTGCCGAGGACCGTGGAGACGAGGAGGTGGGCGCGCTTCGGGTTGCGCCGCAGGGCGAGCCCCAGGAGGTCACGGGTGCCGGGGCCGCGCAGCCCGACACCGAGCCGCCGGGCGACCCACTCCCCCGTCCATATGCCGTCCGCGCCGGTGTCCGCTGTCGTGTCCGTCGTGGTGGTCATGCGATTCCTGCCGCGAGAAGGTCCACGAAGTCGACGCCCTCCCTGGCGACGCCGAACACCTCGGCGCGCAGCATGGTGCGCTCGGCCCATGCGCGGTGGGGCTTCACTTCGTTCATCTTGTTGGTGTACGCCGAGCGCAGCACGCCCCCGCCGTCCGGGCCGGTGCCGAGGATGTCGGCGGCGTCGCTGAACTCCTCGTGCGTGACGACGGACAGCGCGTGCACGGGCGCCACGTGCGAGGGGTGGATGCAGGTCTTGCCCAGGAGGCCGTTGGCGCGGTCGAGGCCGATCTCGCGCAGCAGCCCGTCCATGTCGTGCTCGATGAGGCGGGTCCGCAGGTCCTCGGCGCGGCCGGTGAACGGGCTGTTGCGGAGCTGCGGCTTGAACATGCGCCGCTGCGGCCTGAAGTACTCCCACACCGGGCCGGTGACGGTGAACCCCGAGCCGTCCGCGCGGCCGAGGACGTTCACGACGTCCGCGATGACGGACGCGACGAGGTGCACGTCGTACGCCGTCATGTCGGGGGTGCGGCGCAGGCCGTACGCGGAGCAGAAGTCGGTGACGCCGAGGCGGACGGCGGGCACGCGGTCCCGGTACTTGTCGAGGACGAGGGCCGCGCCGCGCAGGCCGTCGGCGCGGGTCTCCATGTGCAGCAGCTCGGGGGATTCGAGGACCGGCATGGCCAGCAGCCGCCGCCCGCACACGACCTCGGCCGCGGTGAGGGCCTCCAGGAACGCGGGGCCGCGTTCGGCGGTGAACTTCGGGATGACGAAGCCGGTCAGCAGGTCGGCGCCCGGCCCCATGCGGCGGACGAGGTCCGGGATCTGGTCGGGCGTGCGGACCCGTACGAACAGCAGGGGCGGCTGCGCCGGGGCGCCGGGCGGCGGCGCGTCCCGCCGCAGGGCGTGGAACTGGCGCACCAGGTTCTCCTCGGCGCCGGGGACCTCGGCGTCGGATATGGAGTCCTCCAGGCACAGCACCATCGACACGACGCCGGCGGCGGCCTGTTTGCGGATGTCGGCGACCAGCCGCGGCCGGGTCGCCGGACTGTAGAGTGTCGCCCCGAGAGCGACCCCCAGGGTCCGCACGGGCGATTCCGGTCCGAAATCGGCCGGCTCCTGGTGGAACAGCGCGCGACGCCGCGCAGGCGCGAGATGCCCGTAGTGCCGCATGGCCTACCCCCGGTTTCGAAACACTGCGCCGGTCGCCCCGCTGGCTCACCGGCCGCCCCTCGGCCCATCGTAATCGCGCCAATGTTTCGGAAGTATGGCGACAGGCAGGATTCCTCACATGACGCACCCGTTGGACAAAGGGACTGCAATTCACCTGCCGGCCGCCGTGGTACGCGCCGTGTTGCGGTGGACACCCACCGGAGCCGAGCCGGGGGTTCCGGACATCGATCTGTCCGCGCTGGCGCTGGGGAGCGGGGGGCGGGTGCGCTCCGAGGGGGATTTCGTCTTCTACAACCAGCCGCGGCACCCGAGTGGCCGGATCCGGCGCCTCGCGCGCCGCCGGGACGCGGCCGGGTTGCGCGAGACCGTCGAGGTCGATCTCGGCGATCTGGACGCCGGGGTGAGCCGGGTCGTGCTCGCGGTGTCGGCGGACGCCGGTTTCCACGCGCCGGACAGCGCCCCCCGGCTGCTCGTGCAGGACGCGCCGGGCGCGACCGTCCTCGCGGTGTTCCCGCTGGCGCCCGGCGCCCTGGAGACGGCGATGGTGGCCGGTGAGCTGGCGCGTGCCGGGGACGGCTGGGAGTTCCGGGCCGTGGGGCGGGGTGTCAGGGGCGGCCTGGTGGCGCTGGCCGGCGAGTTCGGTGTCGGCGCGGCGCGGCGTACGCCGGGCACCGGCACGTCCGCGCAGGGCACGGCCGCGCCCCTTCCCGAGGCCGCGTCCGACCTCGCGACGCCCACCACCGAGCGTTCCGCCGCCCCGCCCGACCACGCTCCGGCGCCGGCCGAGGGGACCGGCGCGACCGCCCGCCCCGCCGCCGCTGCCGGGTCCTCCGGGTACGGCTACCCGCAGCCCGACCCCGGTTTCACGCTGCCGCCGCAGGGGCCGCAGTTCCTTCCCGGCCCGGAGCAGCGGGCCGACCGCACGGTGTGAGCCGTCCGGGACGCCCCCGAGACCGGCACCGGGGTGTCCCCGGGGTCCGCACCTCGCGGCGTCGGGGTCAAGATCGGGGAGAACGCCTGATGGCGGGTCCCCCGTCCGCTGATGGGATGGTCACCGATCAACGGCCCCGGCTGCGAGCAGCCGGGGCCGCCGGACGGAAGGGACCACCATGCATGTGACGCGCAGACGGCGACGGGGCCTGCTCGCGCTGGCCGGGCTGAGCGCGCTCCTCGTCACCGCGTCGGCCGTGCCGGCGACGGCGGCGACGGCACAGCCCCGGGACGCCGATCCGCTCCAGCGGGCGGTGGACGCGGTCCACGACACGGGTGTCGTCGGTGTGGCGGCCGAGGTGACCTCCCCGGACGGGAGCGACAGCGCGCGCGCCGGGACCGCCGCGCTCGGCACCGACCGGCGGATGCCGCCGGACGGCAGGTTCAGGATCGGCAGCGCCACGAAGACGTTCACCGCCACGGTCGTCCTGCAGCTCGTCGCCGAGGGCCGGCTGTCCCTGGACGACACCGTGGAGCGGTGGCTGCCGGGCCTGGTCAGGGCCGACGGCGTCGACGGGCGGGAGATCACCGTACGGCAGCTCCTGCAGCACACCAGCGGCATCCCCGACGTCCTGCCGGAGGCGGACGCGCTGCTCACCGCCGACGGGTACCGGTCCGACCGGTTCCGCACCTTCACGCCGGAGGAGCTGGTGGGGCTGGCGCTGCGGCAGCCGCTGCCCGAGACCGAGTGGTCGTACTCGAACACCAACTACATCCTCGCCGCGATGATCGTCCACGAGGTCACCGGCCGGAGCTGGGAGCGGGAGGTGACCGACCGCATCATCCGGCCGCTGGGCCTGGCGGACACCTCGGCGCCCGGCTCCTTCCCGTTCATCCTCGGCCCGCACGCCCGCGCGTACACCGGCTTCGGCACCGATGCCGCGATCGACGTCACGCTGCTGAACCCGAGCATGGCCGTCGGCTCCGGCTCGATCATCAGCACCACGCACGACCTGAACCGTTTCTTCGCCGCGCTCTTCGACGGGCGGCTGCTGGAGCCGGCGGAGCTGGCCGAGATGACGGCGACCGTGCCCGCGCCCGACCTGGGCGTCGACTACGGACTCGGCGTGGCCGAGATCCCGCTGTCCTGCGGCGGCAGCTACTACGGGCACGTGGGCGAGCTCCTCGGCTACCGCGCCCTGGCGGGGGCGACACCTGACGGGAGCGGGACCGCCGTCGTGTACGCCACCGGCGACGGCGACCGGGGCACGCAGGCGGCCATGATGGCGCTCGTGGACCAGGAGCTGTGCGCGACCGGCTCCTGACGTCCGTCCCGGCACGCCGCAGGCCGATCGCGTCCGGTGGTCCCGGTCGCGATCGGCCTGGAGAACAGGGCGGTGGGGTCCGGTCAGGAGACCGCGGTGACGGTGTCCGAGCAGTAGCTGGTGCTGCCCTTCACCAGGCAGACCCACATGCTGTAGCTGTGGTTCTCCGGGAGGTTCCCCGTCTCCCGGACCACGATGGGGGAGGCGAGCCCCCGGGTCGAGGCGGTGCGGATGCTGCTGAGGTGGGCCTCGACGCCGTACCCGTCCGGGGTGGAGTCGGCGGCGATCAGCGTGTCGCCGTAGGACAGCCACTGCCCGTAGCCGACGAAGTCGCCGCTCACCTTGACGTGGATCGTCTTGCCGCCGTCGCTGCCGTTGACATAGGTGAAGCTGACGCTGAGGGCCGAGGCCGGCGTCGCGGTGCTCAGCGTGGTCGCGGCCACGATCGTGACGACGCCGAGAAGCGTGCCCCAGAGCTTGGAAAACTTGAGAGTGAGTGTGCGCATGCCGCCTTCTCCGTGGTGTGAATCGCCGGTGAAGGCTAGCGGCGCGCCACGACGGGCGGACAGCACGCTTTCGGCCAACCTGGCCGGATCCTTTTGGTCGCATTCGCAAAGATCATGCGTGATGCGGCACGCTCGTGCGGTTTCGGCGGATCAGGCGCGCTGGCGGCCGTCCTTGAAACCGCGGCCCCACGACATGCCCCACCCGTAGAGGCGGTCGATCTCGGCCTGGAAGCCGTAGACGTACTTGACCTCGCGCCGCGCCACCAGCCGGCCCTTGTCGTGCTCGATGAGCGCGACCGCGCACGAGCGGGCGCCGCTCGGGGCGTCGGTGAGGCCGATCTCGATGTTCCGGCCGCCGGCCGCCGCGATCGACACGACCGCGATGGCCCGGTCGAAGGCGGGCACACCGTCGTAGATGTAGACGAACAGCAGGAGCCGCTTGAACTCGTCCTTGTGGTCGAGGTTCACGTAGAGCTGCTCGCCCGACGCGGTGCCGAAGCGGTCGTCGCCGCTCAGCTTGATGTACGGCGGCTCGTTGAAGTCGCCCAGCAGCCCGCCCACGGACTGCACGACACCCCGCGAGCCGTCCTTCAGCTCGTACAGGCAGGCCAGGTCGAAGTCGAGGCTGGCGACACCCTGGGAGTGGCCCTGGATCTCGGCCGGCTTGAAGATCTTCCACGGCTGCCGCCACACACGGCGCGCCGCCGGGTCGAAGTCGGCGTTGTGGCGCATCCGCCACGACAGCTCGACGCGCAGGGTGCCGGTGTCCGCCCCGGCGTCCGTCAGCGCCACGACGGGCGAGCGGCGCGTCAGCTCCATCGCGTAGGTGGACATGCCGCCCACGGTGTCGAACTTCTGCTTCGCGGATTCGCCGCGCCGCCAGTACGACCACAGGGAGGCCATGGCCGCCCCACCCCTTCCACGCTCACTGTCCATGCCGACGGCGCCCCCGCCCCCGACAGCCCGGGAGCGGGGCGGCCTGCAGGCCGTCCCGCTCCGTGAAGGCTTCCCCCGGTGCCGGGCGGTGCACACCCGTCGCACGGGGCACACGCCCCGGCCGTGTGCGCCCCCCGGCGCCGCGTGTCAGGCGCCGGCCGACACGCTCGTCTTCGGTGGCCCGTCACTGCCCTCGCGTGCCGCGTCGATGCGGTTGGCCCGTACCGACGACCAGAAGGCGAGGGCGATCAGGACGACGCCGACGGTGCCCGTGACGACCTCGGGCAGCGGCCAGCGGATGCTGATCAGCAGCATGACGGCCAGGGCGCCGATCGCGTAGTGGGCGCCGTGCTCCAGGTACCGGTAGTCGTCGAGGGTGCCCTGGCGGACGAGGTAGATCGTGAGCGACCTGACGTACAGGGCGCCGATGCCGAGACCGAGCGCCATCTCGAAGATCTCGTTGGTGACGGCGAACGCGCCGATCACGCCGTCGAAGGAGAACGACGCGTCCAGGACCTCCAGGTACAGGAAGAGGAAGAACGCGGCGCGGCCCGCGAGGCCGACCGCCGTGGGGGCCTTGCCGGCGCGGCGTGCCGCCTCCTCGGCCTCGTCGGCGCGCTCCTCGTCGTCCTCAAGACGGTCCTCGAAGTACCCGGAAAGACCGCCGACAACAAGGTAGGTGATGAGTCCAGCGACGCCGGCGAGCAGGACCGTCTCGGCCTTGTCGACGTGGGTGTCGCCGTGCTGGTGGGCGTGGTTCGCGACGAAGCTGGCGGTGAGCAGCAGCACGACCAGCGAGATGCCGACGGACACGGCGTCGATGCGGCCCAGCTTCGACAGCGGGCGCTCGATCCAGCCGAGCCACTTGTTCTCGCGCTCCTCGAAGATGAACTCCAGGAAGATCATCAGCAGGAACATGCCGCCGAACGCCGCGATGGCCGGGTGGGCGTCGGTGACCATCTGCGAGTACTTGTCGGGGTCGTCCAGGGCCAGCCGGACGGCCTCGATCGGCCCGACGCGCGCCGTCAGCGACACGATGGCGACCGGGAAGACCAGCCGCATGCCGAACACGGCGATGAGGATGCCGATGGTGAGGAAGATCTTCTGCCAGAACTCGTTCATCCGCTTGAGCACGCCGGCGTTGACGACGGCGTTGTCGAACGAGAGGGAGATCTCCAGGATGGTCAGGATCGCGACGACGGCGAAGCCCTGCCAGCCCCACAGCAGAAGGGCGGCGGCCAGGCCGACGATGGTGATGCCGAAGGACCAGCCGAAGGTTTTGAGAAGCACAGAATGTCCAGTCTTCCGCGGGGCGGGCAGGGCTGCGGGCTAGAGCGCCCGGAGGGCCGAGACGTACGCGTCCAGGTCGCGCGCGTCGGGCAGGCCGTTGACGACGGTCCAGCGCACGAGGCCCTCCTTGTCGACGATGAAGGTGCCGCGCACCGCGCAGCCCTTCTCCTCGTCGAAGACGCCGTAGGCGCGGGAGACCTCGCCGTGCGGCCAGAAGTCCGACAGCAGCGGGTACTCCAGGCCCTCGCGCTCACCGAATACGCGCAGGGCGAACGGCGAGTCGTTGGAGACGGCGAGGAGCTGCACGTCGTCGTTGACGAAGGTGGGCAGCTCGTCGCGCAGGGCGCACAGCTCACCGGTGCACACGCCGGTGAAGGCGAAGGGGAAGAAGAGGACGACGACGTTCTTCTCGCCCCGGAAGTCGCTCAGGGAGACGGTCCGGCCGTGCTGGTCCTTGAGCTGGAAGTCGGGGGCCTTGGTGCCCGGCTCGATCGCCATGTGCGCGTAATCCGTTTCTCGGCAGGAGGTAAAGGAGGTCGCCGACCAGCCTACGACGAGGTCCCCGGAAGCGTGCCTGCTGCCCCCGGGGACCCGTGTGCCACTGCCGCCACGCGCCCTGCCCGGCCGGCGGCCGGGCAGGGGCGGCGGCTACTTCTTGCCGGCTGCCTTGGGCGTCACCAGGCGGCTGCCCGACCAGTCCTTGCCCGCGTTGACGGTGCTGGTCTGGGCGAGTCCCGCGGTCTGGGCGGCCTCACCGATCTCGCTGGGCTCGACGTAGCCGTCCCGGCCCGTCTTCGGCGTGAGCAGCCACACCGGCGCGCCCGGGTCGATCATGGTCGTGGCGTCCACCAGCGCGTCGGTCAGATCGCCGTCATCCTCGCGGAACCACAGCACCACCGCGTCGGCCACGTCGTCATACGTCTCGTCGACGAGGTCCTGGCCCGTGATGGCTTCGATGCCCTCGCGGAGAGCCTGCTCGACGTCTTCGTCCCAGCCGAGCTCCTGGACCACCTGTCCGGGCTGGAAACCCAGCCTGGCGGCGGGGTTGGTCCGCTCTTCCGCGTGGTCCGCGGTCGCGCTCACGGATTGCTCCTGTCCTGTGTCGGGCAGTCCCTCTGCCGGGGAGACCTCCCCGGATACCGCTTCGGAAACTGCTGGAGATTCTTCTGAGAAGAGGGTACGGGTCGGCCGCGCGCGCACGCGCGGCTTGGGGCGTAGTCCACACGCGACGGGCGGATCGCGCAAGTACCCGACGGCCGAGCACGCCCAAACGTTGACGGCTTGGCCCTGTCCCGGCCGCCCTCGGTGAACAGGCGTTCGCGGTGGTCGGGGGGCGCGGGCGTAGGGTGGGCCGGTCGGCCGGGACGCGGGCCGGGCGTGATCGACGCGGAGTGAAGGTTCCCCTTGGTTACCGCCCAGTAGAGATGACGTTTCGCCGTCCGGGGTCCACGATGGAGGCGGCGCGACACATGCAGAGCAGACAACTCACAGTGAAGGAACAGCGTGGCTTCCGGATCAGATCGCAACCCGATCGTCATGGGCGGCCTTTCCAGCCAGGTCCCGGATCTCGACCCTGAGGAGACTCAGGAGTGGCTCGACTCACTCGACGCTGCCGTCGATGAGCGGGGCCGGGAGCGGGCCCGCTATCTCATGCTCCGCCTGATCGAGCGCGCCCGTCAGCAGCAGGTGGCCGTGCCCGAGACGCGCGGCACCGACTACGTGAACAGCATCGCCACGAGCGATGAGCCCGAGTACCCGGGCGACGAGGAGCTGGAACGCCGGGTCCTCGCCGCGAACCGGTGGAACGCCGCCGTCATGGTCACCCGCGCGCAGCGGCCGGGGATCGGCGTGGGCGGCCACATCGCCACCTTCGGGTCGTCGGCCGTGCTCTACGACGTCGCCTGGAACCACTTCTTCCGCGGCAAGGACCACGGCGACGGCGGTGACCAGGTCTACTTCCAGGGGCACGCGTCCCCGGGCATGTACGCCCGCGCGTACCTCCACGGCGTCCTGTCCGAGGAGGCCCTCGACGCCTTCCGGCAGGAGCGTTCCAAGGCCCCGCACGGCCTGTCCAGCTACCCGCACCCGCGGATGATGCCGGACTTCTGGGAGTTCCCGACCGTCTCGATGGGGCTCGGGCCGATCAGCTCGATCTACCAGGCCCGCATGAACCGCTACATGCACGCCCGCGGCATCGCGGACACCTCGAAGTCCCGCGTGTGGGCGTTCCTCGGCGACGGCGAGATGGACGAGCCGGAGTCGCTCGGCCAGCTCTCCCTGGCCGCCCGCGAGAAGCTCGACAACCTCACCTGGGTCGTCAACTGCAACCTGCAGCGGCTCGACGGCCCGGTGCGCGGCAACGGCAAGATCATCCAGGAGCTGGAGGGCCAGTTCCGCGGCGCCGGCTGGAACGTGATCAAGCTCGTCTGGGACAGCTCCTGGGACGCGCTGCTCGCGCAGGACCGCGACGGCGTCCTCGTGGAGCGCCTGAACTCGACGCCGGACGGACAGTTCCAGACGTACGCGACCGAGACCGGCGCGTACATGCGGGAGCACTTCTTCGGCTCCGACCCGCGGCTCGCCGCGATGGCCGAGGGCCTGTCCGACGAGGACATGGTGCGGCTCGCGACCGGCCGCGGCGGCCACGACGCCCGCAAGGTGTACGCGGCCTACAAGGCGGCCACCGAGCACACCGGCCGGCCGACCGTCATCCTGGCGCAGACCGTCAAGGGCTGGACGCTCGGTCCGTCCTTCGAGGGCCGCAACGCGACGCACCAGATGAAGAAGCTGACGGTGGCGGACGCCAAGGGCCTGCGCGACCGGCTCGGCCTGCCCATCCCGGACAGCGCGCTGGAGGGCGGCGTCCCGCCCTACTACCACCCGGGCGCGGACTCCCCCGAGATCCGCTACATGAAGGAGCGGCGGGAGGCCCTCGGCGGTTTCGTACCGCGGCGCGTCGTACGGTCGAAGGCGCTCGCGCTGCCGGACGACAAGGCGTACGCCACTGTCCGCAAGGGTTCCGGGAAGCAGGAGGTCGCCACCACGATGGCGTTCGCCCGCCTGCTGAAGGAGCTGATGCGGGACAAGGAGATCGGCAAGCGGTTCGTGACGATCGCGCCGGACGAGTACCGCACGTTCGGCATGGACGCCATGTTCCCGTCGGCGAAGATCTACAACCCGGCCGGGCAGAACTACGAGTCCGTCGACCGGAACCTGCTCCTCGCCTACAAGGAGTCGCCGACCGGGCAGATGCTGCACGACGGCATCACCGAGGCGGGGTCCACGGCCTCCCTGGTCGCGGCCGGCTCCGCGTACGCGACGCACGGCGAACCGCTGATCCCGATCTACATCTTCTACTCGATGTTCGGTTTCCAGCGGACCGGTGACCAGTTCTGGCAGTTCGGCGACCAGCTCGGGCGCGGTTTCGTCCTGGGTGCGACCGCCGGCCGTACGACGCTGACCGGTGAGGGCACGCAGCACGCCGACGGCCACTCGCAGCTCCTCGCCTCGACCAACCCGGCGTGCGTCGCCTACGACCCGGCCTACGGGTACGAGATCGCGCACATCGTGAAGGACGGCCTGCGCCGCATGTACGGCGAGAACTCCGAGGACGTCTTCTACTACCTCACCGTGTACAACGAGCCGATCGCCCAGCCCGCCGAGCCGGCGGACGTGGACGTGGACGGCATCGTGCGGGGCCTGCACCGCGTGTCCGCGGGCACCGCGGGCAGCATCCCGGCGCAGATCCTCGCGTCCGGCATCGGCGTCACCTGGGCCGTGGAGGCGCAGCGCCTCCTCGCCGAGGAGTGGAACGTCAAGGCCGACGTGTGGTCCGCCACCTCGTGGAACGAGCTGCGCCGCGACGCGGTCGAGGCCGAGCAGCACAACCTGCTGCACCCCGAGGAGGAGCAGCGTGTGCCGTACGTCACGCGCAAACTCCAGAGCTCCGAGGGTCCGTTCGTGGCCGTCTCCGACTGGATGCGGTCCGTTCCCGACCAGATCGCGCGCTGGGTGCCGGGCACGTACCAGTCGCTCGGCGGTGACGGCTTCGGCTTCGCCGACACCCGCGGCGCGGCCCGCCGGTTCTTCCACATCGACGCGCAGTCGATCGTGGTGGCCGTGCTGACGGAGCTGGCGAAGGAGGGCCGGATCGACCGGTCCGTCCTGAAGCAGGCCATCGACCGCTACCAGCTCCTCGACGTGGCGGCTGCGGACCCGGGTTCGGCCGGCGGCGACGCCTGAGCGAAACCGCGGTCGCGGTGTGACGGCCGCCGTGTCCCCATCCGGGGGCGCGGCGGCCGTCGCCGTGCGCGGGCGGCCCCAGCCGTGACCTGCTCCCACGTTTCGGACGTGGGTACGAGGGGTAGCGCGGCCCCCGTATGATTGCGCGGCAGTGTTGATCTTTCGCCCTGTACCCCGAGATCTGTCCGCCGCCGATTCCGGCGCTCTCCTGCCCGTGCTCCTGCCGCTGGCCCTGGTGTTCGTCATCCTGGCGACGGCCGGCTGGATGGCACGCGGAGCGGCCGAGGGAAAGCCGGACGCGTACGAGGCCGAGCTGCTCGCCTGGGCGCGCGCCTCGGCCGCCGGTGAGCGGCTCCCCGACCCGGCCACCGCCTCCCCCGCCGATGTCGCGCGGTTCTTCGAGGGCCTGTCCCCCGCGCGGCGCGGCGAGCTGGCCGCCGACCATTCCCTCGTCGTCGGCAACCTGCCCGGCGTACCCGTCTCCCTGCGCTACCTCGCGAACCGGTACGCGCTCGCCGACGCCAGGGACGCCGAGCGCGCGCGGATGCACGACCCGCGCCTCTCCCCCGCCGGACAGCAGGAGGCGGGCCGGCGCATGCACCGGTACGAGTCGATGCTGACGCCCGGCCGGCAGATCCTCGCGTTCGACCCGACCGGGCGGGGGCGGGCCGCCGAGGTGTTCGGCGACCTGGAGACGGCGGAGCGGATCTCCCTCGTCGTGCCCGGCGTGGACACGAACCTGCTGACGTTCGAGCGGACGAACGGCCGGTACACGGCGCCGTCCGGCATGGCGCAGGCGCTGTGGGAGGCGGAGAACGAGCAGCTCCCGCCCGGCGAGTCGACGGCCGTGATCGCATGGGCGGACTACGACACCCCGGTCGGCATCCACATGTCGGCCGCCACCTCCGGGCTCGCCGCGGCGGGCGCCGCCCGGCTCGCGCGCGCCGTCGAGGGACTGCCGGGGTCGGCGCCGGTGGCGCTGTTCTGCCACAGCTACGGGTCGGTGGTGTGCGGCATCGCGGCGCCGGACCTGCCGTCGCGGGTCACGGACATCGCGGTCGCGGGCAGCCCCGGCATGCGCGCCTCGGACGTCACGGACCTGCGCACCACGGCCCGCGTGTGGGCGCTGCGCGCCGCCGACGACTGGATCGAGGACGTGCCGCACCTGGAGCTGGGGCCGTTCGGCTTCGGTACCGACCCGGTCGACCCGGCGTTCGGCGCGCGCGTCCTGGACGCCGGCGAGACGGGCGGCCACAGCGGCTACTTCGAACCGGGCGGGCTGAGCCTCGCCGCCATGGCCGGCATCGGCGCGGGGCGCGTGGACGAGGAGATGTGCGCCCCCGGCGTGCGTTCCTGCGCTTCTCCCGGCACCTGCGCCCCGGCCGTCGCGGCGTGAGAGGCTGCCGGCGGGCGGACGCGCGTGTACGGCCGAACACACTTGCCCGGGGGACGCGTCTTCGTCAGTCCCGGCGCATACGATGACCCGCATGGGTGATGTGCTGGCCGGAATCCACTCCACTTGGGAGTTCGACACCGACTCCGTGCTCATCCGCTTCGAACGGGGAATACGCACGCCGAAGCTGCTCCAGGTGCTGGGTGAGCGCCGCATCCCCTACGAGGCGTTGAGTTCGGTCGAACTGGCACCGGGGAAACGCAGGGGCACCGTCGTCCTGCACGCCGTACCGAGACGGGGGGCCGATCCGCTGCTGGACGCGGCGGCGGGGCAGTTGCGGGAGGCGTCCGACCCGTACCGGCTCGTCCTGCCCGCCGAGCGCGAGACGCTGGCCGACTACTACGCGGGGGAGCTGCGGTCCGCGCTCGGCCCCGCGGCCGCCGAGGAGGCGGACGACTACCTGGTGCCGGCGCCGGCCGCGCCGCTCCAGTTCAAGGCGTACGACGGCAAGGTCTCCTTCGACGGCAAGGAGGTGGCCTTCCGCTGGTTCTGGACGGGCGCCTCGTCGGCGAAGTGGAAGGCCGGGGACCAGGCGTTCGCCGTCGGCGACCTGGAGGGCGTCCAGTGGCGCTCGCCCGAGATCGCCGGGGGCTACCTGCGGCTGCTGCGGCGCGGCGGCGCCGCGGCCCCCCGGCCCGGCGGCCACGACCGGGCGGAGGGCGACGGCGACGACGAGGCAGGACCGGCCGCCGACCAGGACCCGGCGGCCGTCGTCTTCGGCCTCGGCTACGGCCTGGTCCACGAGTCGCTGCCGCTGGCCGCGGCCGTCCTGGAGGCGATCCGGGCCGCGGAGGCGGCGGACGAGGGGACGCGCCGCCACCGCTCCCACCGCGCCGACCCGGCCGACATCGCCGCCCGCATACGGCACCTGGGCGACCTGCATTCGGCCGGTCTGCTGACCGACCAGGAGTTCACCACCAAGAAGACGGAGCTGCTGGCCGAACTCTGAGCGCGGACTACTCGCGGCCCGCCGCCGTGACGTTCATGTCCGGGTACTGGGTCCCCGCGACCCGGTCACCGATCGTGTCGAGGACGGCCAGCTCGTCGTCGCCGAGCGTGATGCCGGCGGCGGCGACGTTCTCCTCGACGCGGCCCGCCCTGCGGGTGCCGGGGATCGGGACGACCGTCATCCCCCAGCGCGGCGCCTGCTGGTGGACCCAGGCGAGGGCGACCTGCCCCGGGGTGGCGCCATGGGCCTCGGCGACGCGGCGGACCGGTTCGAGGAGCGCACGGTTGGCGACGGCGTTCTCCCCGGAGAACCGCGGCTGGCGCCTGCGCGAGTCGGACGGGTGGAGATCGGTCGTGGCGTCGGCGAACGAGCCGGTGAGGAAGCCGCGGCCGAGCGGCGAGTACGGCACGAACGCGACGCCGAGATCCCGCGCCGCCGGCACCGCGCTGCGTTCCACGTCCCGGGAGAACAGGGACCACTCCGACTGCACGGCCGCGATCGGGTGGACGGCGTGCGCGGCGCGCAGCTCGGCGCCGGTGACCTCGCTCAGGCCGAGGTGGCGCACCTTGCCCTCGGCGACCAGCTCCGCCATGGCGCCGACGGTCTCCTCCAGCGGCACGGCCGGGTCGCGGCGGTGCATGTAGTACAGGTCGATCACATCGACGCCGAGGCGCCGCAGACTGGCCTCGGCGGACGCGCGCAGCTCGGCCGGGTCATTGGTGATGCGGCGGGCGCCCGGGTCGTCCGGGGCGAGCGTCAGCCCGAACTTCGTGGCGATGGTGATCTCGTCCCGGTGCGCGGCGACGAACGGCGCGAGGAACCGTTCGTTCTCCCCCATGCCGTACAGCTCGGCCGTGTCGTACAGGGTGACGCCGAGGTCGAGGGCGCGCTCCAGGGTGGCGCGTGCGGCGTCCGCGTCGGTCGGGCCGTACCCGAAGCTCATGCCCATGCAGCCGAGGCCCTGGACGCCGACGAGGGGTCCTCCGGTGCCGAGCGGGACGGTCGTGAGGCGGGGGGCGGCGGCACTCATGCGGAGACACTCATCCTTCCGTCGTCACGGTGTCCGTCGCCGGCTCGGTGCTCCAGCTCGCGGTAGACGCCGATCTTGTGGTCGAGGAGCGCGAGGGTGCTGTCGAGTTCGGCGATGCGGCGCACCACCTCCTCGCGGGTCTCCTCCAGCAGGGCACGGCGTTCGGCCTCCGTGCCGTCGCCCCGGCGGACGAGTTCGGCGTAACGGACCATGTCGGCGACGGCCATGCCGGTGAGGCGCAGCTTGCCGACGAAGGCGAGCCAGCCGAGATCCTGGTTGCTGTAGCGGCGCTGCCCGGTGTGCGAGCGGTCCACGTGCGGCATGAGGCCGATGCGCTCGTACCAGCGCAGGGTGTGGACGGACAGCCCGGTGTGGGCGGCGACCTCGCTGATGGTGTAGTGGTCCTGGCCGTCGGGGCGCGGCGGCGGGCGTTCCTCGGACGCGCACCGTTCGACGCGGTCGGCGGCCGGCAGACGGGTCTCCGGGGCCGAGGCCCGGACGTGCGCGGGAGCGGCGGCGAGTGTCATGGGAAGCACGCTAGAGAGTTCGAGTGCACTCTACGCAAGTCCTTTTCGCGGACGGATCCGCCGTCGGGTCCCGCCGGGGGCGCGCGTAGGCTCACCGACATGCGAAGCCTGGAGTTGATCGACACCTGGCCGGTGTCGGAGGTGGCGGCGGGTGTGGTCACGGCGGACGGGCGGCGGGCCGCCCGCGGGCCGGGCGGGCGGCCGTTCGCGCTGGCCTCGGTGACGAAGCCGCTGGCCGCGTACGCCGTGCTGATCGCCGTGGAGGAGGGCGCCGTCGAGCTGGACGAGCCGGCGGGTCCCGAGGGCTCGACCGTACGGCACCTGCTGGCGCACGCGTCGGGCCTCGCGTTCGACGAGCACCGGGTCGTGGCCGCGCCCGGCACGCGCCGCCTCTACTCGAACGCGGGCTTCGAGGTCCTCGGCTCGCACGTCGCCGCGGCGACGGGGATCGCGTTCCCCGAGTACCTGCGGCAGGCGGTCCTGGAGCCGCTCGGCATGACCGGCACGGAGCTGTCCGGCTCGCCCGCGAAGGACGGCGTCTCGACCCTGGACGACCTGCTGCGCTTCGCCGCCGAACTGCTGGCGCCGCGTCTGGTGGCCCGCGAGACGCTCGACGCGGCGACGTCCGTGGTCTTCCCCGGCCTGAACGGCGTCCTGCCCGGCTTCGGCCACCAGCGGCCCAACGACTGGGGCCTCGGCTTCTCGCTGCGGGACCACAAGTCGCCGCACTGGACGGGCGCGACGTCCTCGCCCAGGACGTTCGGCCACTTCGGCCAGTCGGGCACGTTCCTGTGGGTGGACCCGGACGCGGCGGCGGCCTGCGTGGCACTGACGGACCGCCCCTTCGGCACCTGGGCGGCAGAGGCATGGCCCCCCTTCACGGACGCGGTCCTGACCGAACTGCGCGGCTGACGGGGTTCGGCCCAACTCCCGGCCGGTGTCCGGCCCTTCACCTCTTCGCGATCGGGACGGCGCGATTCCTCACCGCGTGCGCCTGCTCTAGGGTGTGGTCCGCGATGATCGATGGAGCCTCGTGGGGTGGGGGGACTCGTGGATTCGTTCGACGACGACTGGGCGCGCATCCAGGCGGCGGCACGGGAAGAGGTCGCGCGGACGCGGCTGAACGGTACGGAGTCCCCGGCCGGGGGCGGTGGAGCGGGCGCGGTCCTGGAGATCCACGAGGCGGACCTGGCGACCGTCGAGGACTGCGCGGCGACCATCGCGGACGTCATGGCGCGGTCGGACAACTCGACCAGGAACGCGACCCATCTGTCCGGGACCCTGCTGTCGACTCCGGGGTTCGAGACCGGCTCCGCGCTGCTCGACCTGGTCGCGCGCTGGGAGACCAGGACCGAAGCGCTGCACCGGGACTGCGTGATCATCGAACAGCACCTGCGCGAGACGTACACGCTGAACAGTGCCGCCGACCTGGAGCGGGCCGCCGAACTCCAGCGGCTGAACCTCTCCCCCGGCGGACGCGACCAGCGAGCGGTCTGACCTTCGGCGCGTTCTCAGGAAGGAGACGCGGATGTCCCGCGCGTACACCGTCGAAACCCTGCTCGACCTGCCGCTCAACCACCTGGGCGCCGCCGTCGAGGAGTGGGAGACGCAGCACCGGCGGCTGGAGGAACTCCTCGACACCGGCGAGACCATGGCCCGGTACGCCCGCGCCGGCACCTGGCGGGGGGAGAACGCCGGCGCGAGCATCCCTGTCGTCGTCGACCGTGCCGCGCAGGTCGAGGCGGCCTGCACGGAGGCGGGCACGATGCGCGACCTCCTGCGGGACGCCCGTGAGCGGCTGAAGAGCTGCCAGGACGCGCTGGTGACGATCATCGAGGTGGAGGCTCCCGAACTGGGGGTCCATGTCGACGCTCGGGGTCGCGTCACCGGCCGCTACGACGAGCAGAGCGAGGTGTACGAACGCCAGCAGGCGGCCGTACGGGAGATCGGTGACCGCATCCGTGACGTCCTGACCCGTGCCGCCGAGGAGGACGCGCTGATCGCGCAGGCGCTGCGGGATGCCATGGGCACCGAGGAGGATCGTTTCAGCGGCGTCGCGTACGCACGGGGTTCGCACGCGGGCAGCACGCGCTCATGACGGGCGCCGAGGTGCGGGGACTCCTCGACCATGCCCGGGTCGACCAGATCCGGTCCGACTACGGCTCCGGTGCGGCGGCCAAGGAGGCGGAGAAGGACGCGCTGGCCTGGGGGGCCGCCGGGGCGCGCTCGGTCGTGGGCGTCGGGGTCGCGACCACCAATGTGGTGCTGGTGGCGAGCACCGGGGCGACGGTCGCGGTACCCATCGTGACGGGTGCCGGCGAGAAATTCCTCGGGGAGTTCGTGGTGCAGCAGGTGTTCGGCGGCAACACCGAGTTGGAGAACCAGGCGCTGACCGCCGTCGCAACAGGAAACCTCTATCAGGACAGCCGTACCCAACTCGGAAACGTGGCGGCCGAGTATGAGGAATGGGCACTGGAGCACGGGTACACCGCTGAGCAGACGGTGCAGTTGACCAACAACACCAAGGACGCATATGGCTTCGGCGAGGATCAGGAAACGCGCGTCGGCTGAGCGGGGTGCGCACGGTGTTTCCCGGGCCGCGGGGCTCGTCCTGACGGCGGTGCTGCTGACGGGGTGCGCGTCGGGCGAGGGGCTGATGTCCGGCTCCGTCATCGGCGGAGTGTGGCGGCCTGTCGCCGAGGTCTGCGACGGCACGCTGGACGAGCCGGCGTACGAGGCGCTGGAGCAGTTATCCGGTCTGCCCGTCGCCATCGACGAGGGGGGCGGACCGGCCGACGAGGACGGCAGTGCGCCCGCCCCGGACCTGGAGGCGTTCGCCGGACAGCTCCGTGACGCCCCGGACGGGCCACACATGTTCTGCACTCTCACGGACACGACCGACATGACCGTGGACAGCTACGCAGAGATGACGTTCACCTGGTACGACGTGCCTACCGGCGAACAGGGCACCGGCCCGGCCGCTTACGTGACCGCCGAGTCCGGCGACATCTTCTTCCTCTGCCCGGGCGGCCCGGAGGAGACGCTGCGCGCCAATTTCCTCATGCTGTCCCGGCCGGCGGGCGGGGACGCCGACGCGAGCCTGACCGTCACGAACTCGGTGGCACGGGCCGTCGCGGAGGAGCTGGGCTGCCTCGAAGCGTCCGGTCTCACCACCGCACCGCCGGAGCCCACGAGTACCGAATGAGCAGGCGGCCGGGCCGGTCACACCGTGGCGGGCGAGTTCTTGCCGGATGGGCAGGCGGCCGGGGACGAAGCGTTTCACGGGGCGCCGAGACGCGGCGCCCCGTACCCCACGGTGGCCTTCCTCACCGTTGCTGCCGACCGGCCTTCGCCTGCGCTCGGTGGTACAGCGTCCGTTTCGCGTTCTTCAGCAGGTCGGCTGCTTCGGTGCGACCGAGTTCATCGGCGAGGGTCATGGGCGTGTAATCGCGCGCCGAGTACCTCACGTGGCTGGGGACCCCCCTCTGTCGCGCATGGGGGTCACCGCCGGCTTCCACGAGGAGCCGCACGGCTGCCAGCGCGTCCGGTCCGGTGAGGGTGACCGCGGCGTGGAGCGGTGTGCGGCCGTACTCGTCGGCCGCGTTGGGGTCGGCGCCCGCGGCGAGGAGGGCTTCGATGACGTCGGGGGTGATGTCGGGGCCGGGGATGACGTGGAAGTTGCCGGCGACGGCCAGGTGCAGAGGCGTGACGCCGGCGCTCAGGTCTCCGAATCTGTCGCAGTGCCGTTGCGGGTGGCGATACGTCCAGGGAATCCTGCAGGTCTCGCGGAGCGCCGCACCCGGATCGGCGCCTGCCTCGGCCAGGGTCCGCACGACGGCGGCGGAGCGGCCGATGACGGCCAGGTGCATGGGGGTGAGCCCGGAGTCGTTCAGTGGACCGAGCGCGGGTGTGGGTGTGCCGGCCAGAACCTCCCGGACAGCCGCGAGGTCTCCGACCGCGCAGGCCCGTGGGAAGAGGTCCTCCGGGGACGGCGGGGGCACGGCCTTCAGGTCGGCCAGCAACCTCGACAGCGGCTCCGGTTCGAGGCACTCGTCCTCACCGTCGTCGTACCAGTCGTGGTCGATTTCGTAGACCGGCGGGTCGCCTGTTCCGGCCTCGTCGAGGTCCACCAGCCAGTAGAACTGGGTGTTGGTCATGCCGATGAGGAGCCATGCCCTCGCCGACGGCCCGTCCTCGTCGTCGAATTCGAGCATCATGGGGAACTGGATCGGTCCGCTGTCGTCCTCGTCGAGCAGGACGTGGGCCTGCGGCCAGCCGATCGACAGCAGGGCTTGGATCTCGGCCGGGAGCCGCCGTTCGCCGACCGGCGTCACGACGGTCCACCCCTCGCGCGGCGCGAAGTCGTCAGGCACCGCGCCGCGCAGGCGTTCCAGTTGGTACAGAACCTCGGGACGCAGCCCTCCGGCGGAACACCCCGCTGATGCAGCGGCGACGGAGCGGTGGGATGTCATGTCGTTCAAGAACACCATCCTTCAGAGGCGGCCAGGCTTTCCGCGATCCCGGAACGGGACCTGAAGTCGGACGTGACTGAACGAGACCCTTCTCGGCGACGGGCGCCACCGGGGCCCCTGGACGCGGGCGGCGGTCCACCGCCTCAGCGCCCCTTGTCCTTCCACCCGCCAGGGAATCCCGCAGCTTACCGATCTGCTTCCTGTAACTCTCCACCACCTCCCGTCCTTTCGCGGGCAGCTCGTCCCAAGTGCGCGGCCAGTCGGCCGGAGTAGCCCTTGCTGATCTGCACGACTCCCCTCCACGCCGCCTCGGGTGTCGCTTCGTACAGGACGGGCGCGACCACGTACCAGGTACCCGGCGCGGCCTCGTCCGGCGCCGCTCCCCTCGCCACCCTGCTGTAGCCACGCGCCGAGGCCACAGCCACCAACCGCGCGAACTCGACAGCCGAGGCACGCCGCACCCCACGCGGAACCGGCCACCCGAACGGCGACACCACCCGTCGTCGGAACACCACTTGCTCCCGTCTCACCACCGCACCGCCGGAGTCCACGGTCAGCGGGTGAGTGCGGCGCCGAATCGCCAGATCAGTAGTTCTGTCGGTTCCTCGGCTCGCAGGGGTGGGGTTCCCGCTGCTGTGAGGCGTGCCGAGTCGCCGGGGGTGAGGCGGGTCGCTGTCGTGACGTCCGGGTGCAGTGTCACTGCGCCCCGCACCACGTGCACGTATGCGCGGTGTGCGTCGGGGACGGTCGTCCGCGTGCCCGTGTCGAGGTGGTGCACGTACAGCGCCGCGTCCGTGCGCGGCAGGGCGTACGGAGTGCCGTCCGCGAGACCGCGCACCACCTCGTACTCCGGGGCGCCGCCCGGCTCGTCCGGCACCAGCCACATCTGCAGGAACCGCAGCGGCTCCGTGCCCCGGTTGTGCTCGCCGTGGAGGGTGCCCGAGCCGGGGGTGAGGCGCTGCACGTCGCCGGGTCGTACGGCGGTGGTCCTGCCGTCGGTGTCCTCGTGGGTCAGCTCCCCCTCGATCACCCACGTCACGATCTCCAGGTCGCGGTGCCGGTGCGGCGGGAACCCGGCGCCCGGTGCCAGACGTTCCTCGTTGCAGGCGGTCAGGGGGCCGAACCGCAGGTTGTCGGGGTCGTAGAAGCCGGCGAAGGAGAAGGCGTGGCGTGTGTCGATCCCGGCGTGCGGCTCGCCGCCGCGGTGGCGCTCGCCCGCGCGCTTCACTTCGAGCATGCCCCCCACCGTAGCCGCAGGGCGCCGGGCGGTCGCCCCGGCCCGGCACCCCCGCCGGGTATGGCCGAGGGAGAAATGAGGCAGGCTGGTCCCGTG
Organism: Streptomyces sp. RFCAC02; assembly: GCF_004193175.1. Lineage (NCBI taxonomy): Bacteria > Bacillati > Actinomycetota > Actinomycetes > Kitasatosporales > Streptomycetaceae > Streptomyces > Streptomyces sp. RFCAC02. The sequence continues at coordinate 1,461,652 of NZ_SAUH01000001.1, forward strand.
TCCGATGCCGATGAGAAGGAAGCGCACGCCGCGACCGTGCGCCGTCTTGAACAGTCCTCCGGCAAGCTGTCGGCCGCCGCGATCGCGCGGATGGACGAGCAGTTGCCGTGGTACCGCGCCATGCCGCCGGAGAACCGTTCGTGGATCGGGCTGGTGGCGCAGGCCGGTATCGCGGCGTTCACCGAGTGGTTCCGGCACCCCGAGACGCCGCAGGCGATCAGCACCGACGTCTTCGGCACGGCGCCGCGCGAGCTGACCCGCGCCATCACGCTGCGGCAGACCGTCGAGATGGTGCGCACCACGATCGAGGTCGTCGAGTCCGCCGTGGACGAGCTGGCGCCGCCCGGCGGCGAGGCGTCGCTGCGCAGCGCGCTCCTGGTGTACGCGCGGGAGATCGCGTTCGCCACCGCCCAGGTGTACGCGCAGGCCGCCGAGGCCCGCGGCGCCTGGGACGCGCGCCTCGAGTCCCTCGTCGTGAACGCGGTGGTGTCCGGGGAGGCCGACGAGAGCGACCTGTCGCGGGCGGCCGCCCTCGGCTGGCGCACGCCCGAGCACGTCACCGTCGTCCTCGGGAACGCGCCGAACGGCGACAGCGAGCTGACCGTCGAGGCGATCCGCCGCGCCGCCAGGTACGCGAAGCTCCAGGTCCTCACCGGTGTCCTCGGCAAGCGCCTGGTCGTCATCGTGGGCGGCAGCGACGACCCGGTGCAGACGGCGAAGGCGCTCATCGGGCCGTTCGCGGCGGGGCCGGTCGTCGCGGGGCCGGTCGTCGGCGACCTGCTGGCGGCGACCCGGTCGGCGCAGGCCGCCGCGGCCGGGCTGCGGGCGTGCGCCGCGTGGCCGGACGCGCCGCGGCCCGTCCTCGCGGACGACCTGCTGCCGGAGCGCGCCATGGCGGGCGACCCGGCGGCGCGGACCCTTCTGGTGGAGGAGATCTACAGACCGCTCCAGGAGGCGGGCTCCGCGCTGCTGGAGACGCTGAGTGTCTATCTGGAGCAGGCGAGCAGTCTCGAGGGGGCCGCGCGGATGCTGTTCGTGCACCCCAACACCGTCCGGTACCGCCTCCGGCGTGTGACTGACGTCACCGGGTGGCCGCCGTCGGACGTGCGGTCGGCGTTCACTCTCCGCGTCGCCCTGATGCTGGGGCGGCTCGCCGACGCGGACGGTCGTCCGTAACGTTTGTTCGAGCCCTACAAATCCTCCGACTGTTCTTCGTTCTCGTCACCACGGGCGGCGCACCCCGTGGCCGGGAGAGAGTGAGAGCGTGCTCGTACTCGTCGCTCCCGGCCAGGGCTCCCAGACGCCCGGCTTCCTGAATCCGTGGCTCGAACTCCCCGGTACCGCCGACCGGCTGCGCGCCTGGTCGGACATCGCGGGCATCGACCTCGTCCACCTCGGCACGAAGGCCGATGAGGACACCATCCGTGACACCGCCGTGGCGCAGCCGCTGCTGGTGGCCGGCGCGCTGCTGTCGGCCGCCGCGCTGTTCGACGGCGCGGACGCGACGGCGGGTGCCGCGCGGCTCGGCGCGGTCGCGGGGCACAGCGTCGGCGAACTGCCGGCCGCGGCGATCGCCGGCGTGCTGAGCGAGGCCGACACGATGGCCCTGGTGCGCAGCCGCTCCACGGCGATGGCCGAGGCCGCCGCCGTGACGCGGACAGGCATGTCCGCCGTCCTCGGCGGTGACCCGGAGCTGGTCGCCGAGCGCCTGGAGAAGTGCGGCCTGACCGCGGCCAACAACAACGGCGGGGGCCAGATCGTCGCCGCCGGCACGCTGGAGCAGCTCGCGGAGCTGGCCACCGACAAGCCGGAGCGGTCCCGCGTCATCCCGCTGAAGGTGGCCGGGGCGTTCCACACGCACCACATGGCGCCGGCCGTGGCCGCCATGGAGGCGGCCGCGAAGGCCGTCACCATCGCCGACCCGGCCGTCCGGTACGTGTCGAACGCCGACGGCGAGGTCGTCGGCGACGGCCGGGAGATCGTGCGCCGCCTGGTGACGCAGGTGTCGAACCCCGTGCGCTGGGACCTGTGCATGGAGACGTTCCGCCGGCTCGGTGCCACCGCGCTGATCGAGCTGTGCCCGGGCGGCACGCTCGCCGGGCTGGCCAAGCGGAACCTCAGGGGTGTCGCGCAGCTCGCCGTGAAGTCCCCGGACGACATCGCCGCGGCCCGTGAGCTGATCGCGGAGCACGCCGCGTCCCCCGCCGAATAGGAGCCTGACGGATGACCGCCAAACTGAGGCCGAGCCGGGGCGCGCCGTACGCGCGGATCCTCGGCGTGGGCGGGTACCGCCCCGTCCGTGTGGTGCCGAACGAGGAGATCCTGAAGCACATCGACTCGTCCGACGAGTGGATCCGTTCCCGGTCGGGCATCGTGACCCGGCACTGGGCGGGCGAGGGCGAGACCGTCGTGGAGATGGCGGTGGCGGCGTCGGGCAAGGCGATCGCGGCGGCCGGCATCGCGGCGGAGCAGATCGACGCGGTCGTCGTGTCGACCGTGTCGCACTTCATGCAGACCCCGTCGGCGGCGACGGAGATCGCGCACCGGATCGGTGCCGGGAAGCCGGCGGCGTTCGACATCTCGGCCGCGTGCGCGGGCTTCGGCTACGGCCTGACGGTCGGCAAGGGCCTGATCACCGACGGCACCGCGGGGCACGTCCTCGTGATCGGTGTCGAGCGGCTCTCGGACCTGACCGACCCGGAGGACCGGTCCACGGCGTTCCTGTTCGGCGACGGCGCGGGCGCGGTGGTGCTCGGCCCGTCGGACGAGCCGTCGATGGGTCCCTCGGTGTGGGGCTCGGAGGGCGACAAGGCGAACGTCATCGAGCAGACCGTGCCGTGGGACCGGTTCCGGATCGGGGACCTGTCCGATCTGCCGGTGGACTCGGCGGGGCAGGTGAAGTTCCCGGCGCTGCGGCAGGAGGGCCAGACGGTCTTCCGGTGGGCGGTGTTCGAGATGGCGAAGGTGGCCCAGCAGGCCCTGGACGCCGCCGGGATCACCGCCGATGATCTGGATGTCTTCATCCCGCACCAGGCCAACATGCGGATCATCGACTCGATGGTGAAGACCCTCAAGCTGCCGGAGCATGTGGCGGTCGCCCGCGACATCGAGACCACCGGCAACACGTCGGCCGCCTCCATTCCGCTCGCCATGGAGCGGATGCTGGCGACCGGCCAGGCGAAGAGCGGTGACACCGCGCTCGTCATCGGCTTCGGGGCGGGTCTGGTGTACGCCGCCACGGTCGTTACCCTCCCCTAAGCAGATCCGCTTCCCGCGGATCGTCATCAACGCGGTATCCACCGCACCACAACGAAGGAGCGCCGCAATGGCTGCCACCAGGGAAGAGATCCTCGCGGGCCTCGCCGACATCGTGAACGAGATCGCCGGCATCCCGGCCGAGGAGGTCGCGGAGGACAAGTCGTTCACGGACGACCTCGACGTCGACTCGCTGTCCATGGTCGAGGTGGTCGTCGCCGCTGAGGAGCGCTTCGGCGTCAAGATCCCGGACGACGACGTCAAGAACCTGAAGACGGTCGGCGACGCTGTCGGGTACATCGACGCCCACCAGTCCTGACGGACGGGTTCCGCCGGCGCGTCCGGCGGACCCGGTGCCACGACGCAAGCGCTGTCGCCGCCCCGCGGGGCGGCCCGGCGATCATCCCCGACTAGCGGAGAGTTACGGATGACCGTGAACACGACCCATCGAACGGTGGTTGTCACCGGTGTCGGCGCGACCACACCGCTGGGTGGCGACAGCGCGACGACGTGGGAGGGCCTGGTCGCCGGCCGGTCCGGTGTGGGGGTCCTGACGGAGGAGTGGGCGCGGGATCTGCCGGTCCGCATCGCCGCCAGGGCCGCCGTGGACCCGGCCGAGGTGCTGCCGCGCCCGGTGGCCAGGAAGCTGGACCGCTCGGCGCAGTTCGCGCTGCTGGCGACGCGCGAGGCGTGGGCGGACGCGGGCTTCTCGGGCCGCGCCGGTGACGACGACGCGCTGGACCCGACGCGGGTGGGCGCCGTCGTGGCCTCGGGCATCGGCGGTGTGACGACCCTGCTCGACCAGTACGACGTGCTGCGCGAGAAGGGTGCGCGGCGGGTGTCTCCGCACACCGTGCCGATGCTCATGCCGAACAGCCCGGCGGCCAACGTCGGTCTGGAGATCAACGCGCAGGCCGGCGCGCACGCCCCGGTCAGCGCGTGCGCCTCGGGCGCCGAGGCCGTGGGCTACGCGGTGGAGATGATCCGCACGGGCCGGGCCGACGTGGTGGTGGCCGGCGGCACGGAGGCGGCGATCCACCCGCTGCCGATCGCGGCGTTCGCCACGATGATGGCGCTGTCGAAGAACGAGGGCGACCCGGCGAAGGTGTCGCGGCCCTACGACCGGGACCGTGACGGCTTCGTGCTGGGCGAGGGCGCCGGCGTGGTCGTGCTGGAGTCCGCCGAGCACGCCAGGCGGCGTGGCGCGCGGGTGTACTGCGAGGTCCTCGGGCAGGGCCTGTCGGGCGACGCGCACCACATCGCGCAGCCCGAGCCGACGGGCCGCGGCATCGCCGCCGCCCTGCGGCACGTGCTGGACGGTTCGGACCTGAAGCCGGAGCAGCTCGTCCACGTGAACGCGCACGCCACCTCGACGCCGCTGGGCGACCTGGCGGAGGTCAAGGCGCTGCGGTCGGTCCTCGGTGACGACCTGGACCACATGGCGATCTCGGCGACCAAGTCGATGACCGGTCACCTGCTGGGCGGCGCCGGCGGCATCGAGACGGTCGCGACGGTGCTGGCGCTGCACCACAGGACGGCGCCCCCGACGATCAACGTCGACAACCTCGACCCGGACGTGGACGCCGACATCGTGCGGGACGAGGCGCGGGAGCTGCCCTCCGGCACGATCGCCGCGGTGAACAACTCGTTCGGCTTCGGCGGCCACAACGTGGTCCTGGCCATGCGGACGGTCTGAGGCCTGCCCCCGCACCGTACGGCGGCCCGCTCCCGGTCGCGCCCCTCGTGGCGCGGTCCGGGGGCGGGCCGCCGTCGTGCTGGGGTCAGTCGCCCGCTTCGCCGTCGGGGAGGACGAGCCGCACGTGTTCGGCGGCCAGCCTGCGGCGGACGGCGGGCGGCGGCTCGGCGTCGGTGACGACGGCGTCGAGGCGGTCCCAGCCGCACAGGAGGACGGGCGCCGTGGTCGTGAACTTGGTGTGGCCGATGAGGAGGACGACCCGTTCCGCTATGTCCATGAGGGTCTCCTTGACCTGCCGCTCCACGTCGGCGGCGGCGTAGATCCCGCGCTCGTCCACGCCGGCGGCGCCGAGGTAGCAGGTGCGGACCTTGAGGCGCCGCGCGGTGTCGACGGTGAGGGAGCCGACGAGCGCGCGGCTGGGCGCGAACAGGTCGCCGCCGAGGGCGATGCCCCGGGCGCCCGGCCGGTCCATGAGGAGGTCGATCACGGGCACCGAGTGGGTGACGACGGTGCCGTGGAACGTGTCGGGGAGCGCGGCGGCGAGCTGGTAGGCGGTGGTGCCGGCGTCGACGGCGATGACGTCGTCGTCGCGGACGCAGTCGGCGGCGGCCCGGCCGACGGCGCGTTTCTGCTCGACGTCGGCGGTGGAGCGGCTGGTGTACGCGGGGGCGGCGCGGTCGCGGGGGGCGCCGGCCGGCAGGACGACGCCGCCGCGCACGGCCATGACCTTGCCCTCGGCGGCGAGGCGGCGGATGTCGCGGCGCGCGGTCATCTCGGAGACGCCGAGGCGGGCGGCGGCGTCCGCGATGGACAGGAAGCCGGTCTCGCGCAGGGCGTCGACGACCTCGTCGCGGCGAGCGGGGGCCGCCCGGTACTTCAGCGGGTCTTGCGGCACGGAACGGCACCTCGTCGGCGGGTCGGCAACAGATTTTGAAACAAATCTAACAAACCCAGGAGCGGTTCACCGGACGGGCCTTGGGTGCGCCCGGTGCGTCAGCGGGCTGTCCAGCAGGTCCGAGGTTGTTCGTTACTTGACACGATGTTCCCAATAGCGCCAAAGTGTTGTCATCTAACGAACACATCCCGTCCTTTCCGGAACAGTGAGGTACCGCATGTCCGGTCCTGAAGCCGCCGTCGTGTGCGTCGGGGTGGTGACCCTCGACGCGCTCGCCCTCGTCGACCGCCACCCGGGGCCGGACGAACGCGTCCTGGCCGACCGCGTGGCGATCACCGGCGGCGGCCCCGCCGCCACCGCGGCGGTGGTCCTGGCCAGGCAGGGCGTGCCCGTCGCGTTCGTCGGCCGGGTCGGCACCGACGCCGAGGGCGCCCAGGCCCTCGACCTGCTGGCCGCCGAGGGCGTGGACGTCACGCACACCCTGCGCGACCCGGCGACGCCCACCCAGTCGTCCGTCGTCATCGCGGCCACCGGCAGCGCCACCCGGTCCATCGCCACACGCGCCGTCCCGCCGCTCCCCCCGCTCACCGGGGCGGCGGCCGACCTGGTCGCCGGCGCCGGCTGGGTGCACACCGACCACCTCGGCTTCGCGCCCGTCGCGGACCTCCTGGAGCGGCGCGCCGGCACGGACCGCAGGCCCCGCGTCGCCCTGGACGCCGGGAACGACGTCGCAGGACTCGACGGGCGGCTCGGCCTGGTCGACCTGTACGTCCCCACCACCGCGTCGCTGACGGCCCGCTACGGCACCACGCCCGACGCGGCCCCCGACACCGTCGCCGACTGCGCCGCCCGCGCGCTCGCCGAGGGCGCCGGCACCGTCGTCGCCACGCACGGCGCGGGCGGCAGCGCCGCCTGGTGGCCCGGCGGCCACGCCACCGCGCCGGCCGCCACCGGCGTCGGCATCGTCTCCACCCTCGGCGCCGGCGACGTCTTCCACGGCGCGCTGCTCGCCGCCGTCTGCCGCGGCCTCGACTGGTCCGAGGCGCTGCGGCACGCCAACGCCACGGCGGCCCTCTCCTGCCGCGCCCTCGACGGCCGCAGCGCCATCCCCGGCACGGCCGAGCTGGACGCCTTCCTGACCGCCGCCGCACCGGCCGCCTGACCCGCACCCCGCCCACCCGCTCCACGAGGAGAACGAGAACCCATGACCGCAACGACCGACCGGGCCGCCGCCACCCTCGCCGACATCGCCCGCCCCTCCGGCGGCTTCGCGATGCTGGCGGTGGACCAGCGCGAGGCGATGCGCCTGATGTTCGCGGGCGTCACCGGCGCCCCGGTGTCCGACCAGGTCCTCACCGACTTCAAGGTGAAGGCCACCGAGGTGCTGTCCCCGTACGCGTCCGGCGTCCTCGTCGACCGGCAGTTCAGCTACGACGCGGTGCTCGACGCGAAGGCCGTGCACCCGGACTGCGGCCTCATCGTCGCCGCCGACGAGTTCCTGCCCGGCAACGGCATCCCGGTGGACGCCGTCGCGATCGACGACGCCGTGGACCCGGCCGAGGCCAGGGCGCGCGGCGCCGTCGCCCTCAAGCTGCTGGTGCTGTGGCGGCAGGACGAGGACCCGGCCGGGCGCCGCGCCATGGTCGCCGAGTTCACCGCCCGCTGCCGCGCGGCCGGCCTCGTCAGCATCATCGAGCCCGTGGTGCGCCCGCCCCGGCGCGGCTGGGCCTTCGACCGCGAGGCCGCGATCGTGGCGGCCGCGAAGGAACTGGGCGACAGCGGCGCGGACCTGTACAAGGGCGAGATGCCGTACGGCGGCGACGCCGACGACGCCACCCTGCTGTCCGCCTGCCGCGCCATCGACGACGCCGTCGTCATGCCGTGGGTGATCCTTTCCTCCGGTGTGCACGCCGACCGGTTCGGCAACGCGGTCCGCGTCGCCTGCCGCGCCGGCGCCTCCGGCTTCCTGGCCGGGCGCGCCGTGTGGCAGTCCGTCATCGGCGCCCGCGACACGGAGACCGTGCTGCGTGACGTGTCCGTGCCGCGCCTGCGCCGGCTGGGCGAGATCGTCGACGAGGCGGTCGCCGCCCGCTGACCCGCAGCGTCCGGGGCCGGGACGCCCCGACCCGTCCCGGCCCCGGCCATCCACCCCCCTCACCCGGAGAGACGCGCACCATGACCACCGTTTCCCGCATCGTCTTCACCGCCCCCGGCGAGGTCGCGACCGAGACCGCCGACGAGCCGGACGCGCCGCTCGGCCCGGGCCAGGTCCGGATCGCCCCCCAGTACCTCGGCATCTGCGGCAGCGACCTGCACGTGCTGCACGGCGGGCACCCGTTCGCCAAGCCGCCGCTCGTGCCGGGTCACGAGCTGTCGGCGGTCGTCACCGGGACCGCGCCCGACGTCACGGGCGTGGCCGTCGGCGACCGCGCCGTCATCGACCCGATCATGGCCTGCGGCACGTGCCGCGCCTGCCGCGCGGGTCGGCCGAACCTGTGCGAACCGCCGCAGGTCGCGGGCTTCCGCGCGCCCGGTTTCGGCCGCACCACGCACGTCGTGCCCGCCGCGAACGTCCATGTCGCGCCGGCGTCCCTGCCCCTGGACGAGCTGGCGTTCGCCGAGCCGGTCGCCTGCGCGGTGCACTGCCTGAGCCGTATCCCCGACCCGGCGGACCGCGAGGACCTGCTCGTGATCGGCGCGGGGACCATCGGCCTCACGATCGTCCAGGCGCTGCGCGTCAGCGGCGTCGGGCGGCTGACCGTGCAGGAGCCGGATCCGGCGAAGCGCGCGCTCGCGCTGCGGTTCGGCGCGGACGCGGCCGTGGCGCCGGGCGAGCTGCCCGAGGGCGCGTCGTTCACCGGTGTCATCGACGTCGTCGCGGCGCCGGTGACGCTCCGGGAGGCGACCACCCGCGTCCTGCCGGGCGGCCCCGTCGTCGTGATGGGTGTCCCCGACGGGCCGCGCGAGATCCCGCTGCCGTCGATGCAGCGCTTCGAGCGCGACCTGCTGGGCTCGGGGATGTACGTCCCCGGCGACTTCGACACCGCGATCGGCTGGCTGGCCGGCGGACGGTTCGACACGACCGGCCTCATCACCGACACGTACGCCCTGCCGGACGCCCCCGCCGCCTACCGGCGGGCCGCCGAGCCGGACTCGATCAAGGTCCTGCTGCGGCTCGCGGACTGACCGCCCGCCGCCACGCAGGACACCGCACGTCCCACCCCCCGCCCGCACGCACCGTGGAACGCACATGAGCAGCTCTATACCGGCGGTCATCCGCCGCCCGCAGGACGTCGTCGACCTCGTCAACACCCACCCCGCCCGCCGCGGCGGCGCCGGCATCGCGCTCATCGCGCTCGGCGGAGTCCTGATCGACGCCTACCAGGCCGCGATGATCGGCTTCGGGAACTCCTACATCGCCGACGAGTACGGCATCAGCTCGGGCGCCGCCGCGGCCGTCAACGCCACCGTGCTCGTCGCCGCCCTCGCCGGCGGGCTGCTGGCCAGGCCCCTCATCGAGCGGCTCGGGCAGCGCCGCTCGTTCCTGCTGGGCATGGGCCTGTGCGCGATCGCGGCGGCGGCCGTGGCGTTCGCGCCGAACATCTGGTTCGTCCTCGCCTGCCGCGTCGTGATGGGCGTCGGCCTCGGCATCGACTTCCCGCTCGCCACCTCGGCGGTGGTGGAGCTGTCGGGCTCGAAGAGCTCGTCGTCGGGACGCTCGGTGAACCTGTGGCAGATGGGCTGGTACATCTCCACCACCGTCGTCTACCTCGTCCTGCTGCCGCTGCACCAGGCCACCTCCGTCGAGTCCGACCTGTGGCGGTACGGCATCCTCGTCGGCGCCGCCCTGTCCCTGCTGGTGATGGTGCTGCGGTACGTGTTCATCGGCGAGTCCGCGCTGTGGGCCGCCCGGCGGCAGCGGTGGGACGAGACCGTGCGCATCCTGCGGGAGCGGTACGGCGTGTCGGCCGTCGTCGCGGACGACGCGGTGGGCTCGGCGCCCGGCTCGGAGAGCCCGAAGGTGCGCGGCGCGTACCGCGTCATGTTCGGCCCGGCGTACCGGCGCCGCACCATCCTCGGCTGTGTCGTCGCGACGATGCAGGCGTGGCAGTACAACGCGGTCGGCATCTACCTGCCGGTCACGCTCGGCGGCGTCCTGTCCGGCGGGCTCAGCGGGAGCCTCGGCGGCTCGGCGCTGGTCAACGCGGCGTTCGGCATCACCGGCGGCCTGCTCGGCTCCCTGTGGGTGCAGCGCCGCGGCGCGCGGACCCTGTCGATGGCCGGTTTCGCCGTCGTCGCCGTCTGCCTGCTGGCCCTGGGCGGCCTCGGCTCGAACGCCCCGTGGCTGGCGCTGCTCCTGCTCGGCCTGATCATCTTCGGGCACGCGGCGGGCCCCGGCGGCCTCGGCATGACGATCGCCACGCTGTCCTACCCGCCGAGCATCCGGCCCGCCGGTGTCGGCTTCGCCCGCGCGATCATGCGGACGGGCTCGATCGCCGGCCTGGTCCTGTGGCCGATGCTGTGGGACAACCTGGGCACGGACGCGTTCTTCTGGCTCTCGATCGTCCCGGCACTCGGGCTGCTGACCTGCCTCCTCATCCGCTGGGAGCCGATCGGCAAGCCGGTCGACGACGAGGACGCCGAGGTCCTGAAGCGCATCACGGTGGTGTCCGCCGGCAGGGCATGACCCGCCCGTTTCGTCGCGCGAGCGAACCCTTTTACCCTTTACCCACCTCTGCCCCCAGGAGTACTCCCATGTCCCAGTCCTCTCAAGACGGTCCGGTCGTCGGCTTCGTCGGCGCGGGCGCCATGGGCGGCGCGGTCTGCCGCCGTCTCGCGTCCGGCGGCTTCCGGGTCCGTGTCTTCGACCTGTCGGAAGCGGCCGTGGCGGCCTGCGTCGCCGCGGGCGCCGAGGCCGCGGGCGATGCGGCGGACGCCGTACGGGGCGCGGACGTCGTCTTCACGTCCCTGCCGACGCCCGAGCTGGTGTCCGGCTTCTGGGACGAGAACCTGCCGCACCTCGCCGCCGGCGCCGTGGCCGTCGACCTGTCCACGATCGACCCGGTCACCTCGCGCGCCATCGCGGACCGCGTGACCGCCCACGGCGCGGCGTTCGTCGCCTGCACCCTCGGCCGCACCCCCGCGCACGCGGAGCAGGGCGACGTCCCGGCCTTCGTCGGCGGTGACGCGGCGGCCGTGGAGCGGGTGCGCCCGCTGCTCGAGCGGCTCGCCTCCAGCACGCACGACCTGGGCGGCGTCGAGGGCGCGACCACCTTCAAGCTGGTCTCGAACCTCATCGGCATGACCAACCTCGCCGTCCTCGCCGAGGGGTACGTGCTGGCGCGCCGCGCCGGCATCGCGCCGGACGCGTTCGCCGCCGCGCTGCGGGAGACGGGCGCCGGGTCGTTCCAGAGCGAGACCCGCCTGCCCTGGATCATGGCGGACGACCTGGCGTCCCGGTTCTCCGTGGACCTGGCCGCCAAGGATGTGCGGCTCGCGGTCGAGGCCGCCGCCCGCTGGTCGGTGCCGACGCCGGTCGCCGCCGCCGGCCTGTCCTCGCTGGTGGCGGCGAGCGCCGCCGGGCACGGCCGGCAGGACGCCGCCGCCGTCGTCGAGGTCTGCGACCCGCGCCGCACCGCGCGCGGCCCCGTCGCGGACTGACACCCGGGCGCGCGGGGGCGGCGGTTGTGACGGCACCGCCCCCGCGCCTTCCTCCTTCGCGACACCGCACAACCTCACGGACGAGGGGTACTCCATGGGTCGAGGCAACGGCGCCCGCCCGGACCGCGCGCACGGCGGCGGGATGCGGACGGTCGTCCTCGGCAGTTTCGCCGGGGCGCTGCTGGAGTGGTACGACTTCTTCATCTACGGGACGGCGTCCGCGCTGGTGTTCGGTGACCTGTTCTTCCCCGGCGCCGACCCGGCCGTCGGCACCATCGCGTCGTTCGCGACGTTCAGCGTCGGGTTCTTCGCCCGGCCGCTCGGCGGCATCGTCTTCGGGCACCTCGGGGACCGCCGCGGCCGCAAGGCGGCCCTGGTGTGGACCCTGGTGATGGTCGGCGGCGCCACGTTCCTCATCGGGCTGCTGCCGACGTACGGGCAGGCGGGCGTGTGGGCGCCGGTCCTGCTGACGCTGCTGCGCCTCGTGCAGGGCTTCGGGCTCGGCGGCGAGTACGGCGGCGCGGCGCTGCTGACGATCGAGAGCGCCCCTGCGGCGCGCCGCGGGTTCTTCGGGAGCCTGCCGCAGACGGCGGCGTCCGCCGGGATCATGCTGGGGACGGGCGTGTTCAGCCTGTGCCGGTGGCTCCTGGACGACGAGCAGTTCACGGCCTGGGGGTGGCGCGTCCCGTTCCTGGTCAGCGCGCTGATGCTGGGCGTCGGCATGTTCGTGCGGCTGCGGACCGAGGAGTCGGGGGACTTCCGGCGGGAGCGGGCCACCGCCCCGGCGGCGACGGCGGCGCGGCCGCCGCTGGCCGAGCTGCTGTCGTCGCACCGCCGGAATCTGCTGCTCGCCCTCGGCGCCCGGCTCGCCGAGACGGTGTCGTCCAATGTGGTCAACGCGTTCGCCGTCTCGTACGTGGGGACGCAGCTCGCCCTCGACGACGCGGTGCCCCTGAACGGCATGCTCGTGGCGTCGGCCGTCGGCCTGCTGGTCTGTCCCCTGGCGGGCCGGCTGTCGGACCGGCTGGGGCAGCGGCGCCTGTACCTGTGGGGGGCCGCGTTCGCCGCCGTGTTCGCGTTCCCCTTCTTCCTGCTGCTCGACACGCGGAACACGCTGGTGATCTGCCTGGCCCTGATCCTCGGCTACAACCTGGGGCCGACCGTCATGTTCGCGGTGCAGCCGACGCTGTTCACGCGGATGTTCGGCACCGGTGTGCGGTACACGGGCCTGTCGGTGGCGTACCAGGTCTCGGCGATCCTGGGCGGCCTGACGCCGCTGATCGCCGGGTCGCTGCTGACGCTGGGCGGCGGCCGCCCGTGGCTGGTGGCGGGCTTCATGGCGGGGATCGCCGTGCTGTCGTGGGTGTGCGTGCGGCTCATCCGGCACCCGGCGGCGGTCCCCGGCGTCCCGGCCGTCCCCGGCGGCCGGGACGCGGTGCGCGGCCCGGGCACGCCGACGGCCACCGGTCCGGCCGCGCGGGGCTGAGCGGCGGGCGGTGGCCGCGCCAAGACCCGCCGGGCGGCCCCTAGGGGCAGCGCACGACCTGGCCGGCCCAGGACAGGCCGCCGCCGAACGCGAACAGCAGCACGGGCGCGCCGGAGCGGATCTCGCGCCGCTCCACCAGCTTGGCCAGGGCCAGCGGCACGGATGCGGCCGAGGTGTTGCCGGAGTCCACGACGTCCGTCGCGACGACGGCCCGCGGCGCGTCGAGCCGGCGGACGAGGGATTCGACGATGCGCAGGTTCGCCTGGTGGGTGACGATCCCCTCCAGGTCGGCGACCGCGACGCCCGCCCGTTCGCACGCCTCGCGGGCCAGCGGGGCGAGCGCGGTGGTGGCCCAGCGGAAGACGGCCTGGCCCTGCTGCGAGAACGTGGGGTGCCAGTCGTCGTTCAGCAGGACGGTGTCGCCGCGCGTGGGGTCGGAGCCCCAGACGACCGGCCCGATGCCGTCCTCGTCGCCGGGGCCGACGACGGCGGCGCCCGCGCCGTCGCCGAGCAGGATGCAGGTGGAGCGGTCGGTCCAGTCCACGACGTCCGACATCTTCTCGGCGCCGATGACCAGGGCGTTGCGGGCGGCCCCGGCGCGCACGGAGTGGTCGACGGTGGCGAGCGCGGTCGTGAAGCCGGCGCAGCCGTTGTTGAGGTCGAAGCAGACGGCGGACGGGATGCCGAGGCGGCCGGCGACCTGGGCGGCGATGGACGGCACCCGTTCCATGGCGCTGCAGGTGGCGACGGTCACCTGCCCGATGTCGGCCGGGTCGAGCCCGGAGGCGGCCAGGGCCTTGCCCGCGGCCTCGGCCGCGAGGTCCGTGACCGTCTCCTCGCGGGCTATGCGGCGGGTGGCGATGCCCGTGCGCTGGCGGATCCAGGCGTCGTTGGTCTCGACCATGCCGGCGAGGTCGTCGTTGGTCAGGACGTGCTCGGGCTGGTAGTGGCCCATGGCGATGATGCGCGTCATGCGGGCCAATATAGCGACCGAACGGTCGGACGCCATACCGTTCCGCTCCGTGGGCAGTCGTCCGTATCATGAGCGGCATGAGTCCGCGCCACTCGGCCGCCGAGGCCAACCGCACCCGTGACCGGATCATCGAGCGCAGCGTCGACCTCGCGTCCCTGGAGGGCCTGGAAGGTCTCACCATCGGCCGGCTGGCCACCGATCTCGGCATGAGCAAGTCCGGTGTGCTCGGGCACTTCGGCACGAAGGAGGCGCTGCAGGTCGCCGCGATGCGGCGGGCGGCGGAGGTGTTCGACCGCGAGGTGTGGCGCCCGGCCGTGGCCGCGGCGCCGGGCCTGCCGCGGCTGCGCGCGGTGTGCGCGGCGTGGATCTCCTACCTGGAGCGGGACGTGTTCCCCGGCGGCTGCCTGTTCGTCAGCGTGACGTTCGAGTACGACGGGCGCACCGGGCCGGTGCACGCGCTGATCAAGCGGCAGTTCCACGTGTGGGCGCTGCGGCTGACGGCGGAGATCCGCCGTGCCGTCCACGCCGGCGACCTGCCGGCCGGCACCGACCCGGCGCAGCTCGTCTTCGAGCTGTACGGGGTGATGATGAGTCTGAACCACACGATCCAGTTGAACGGCGACCGCGCCGCCGCGGCCCGCGCCCACCGCGCGACCGACCGGCTCCTCGGCTTCGCCCCCGCCGGCACGCCCCTGGCCGGCGCCGCGCCGGCTCAGGGGTGAATGCTCCGCCCCTCGGCGAGCATCGCCACGTACTGCTCGATGCGCCGCTGCCTGGTCTCCGCCTTCTTCGCCGTCTGCACGCGGTACAGGACGGAGTAGCGGTTGCGGCCGTCGAGCTTCGCGAAGAACTCCGCGGCGGCCGGGTTGGCCGCGAGCGCGGCGGCCAGGTCGTCCGGCACCGTCGAGCCGGCCATCCCGTCGTACGCCGCGGCCCAGCGGCCGTCCGCCCTGGCCCGCTCGATCTCGGCGGCCCCGGCCGGGCGCATGCGGCCGTCGGCGATCAGCGCCTCGGCCTTCGTCCGGTTGACCTTGGACCAGGCGCTGTCCGGGCGGCGCGGGGTGAACCGCTGGAGCCAGTGCCGGTCGTCGTACGCCGCCTTCCGGCCGTCGATCCAGCCGTGGCACAGGGCGACGTCGAGGGCCTGGGCGTAGTCGAACCCCGCCGCGCCGCCCGGCGTCTTCTTGCGCAGCTTCAGCCAGATCCCGGGCGAGGACGCGTGGTGTTCCGCGAGCCACGTCTCGAAGTCCGCGGCGGTGTCGAACGAGAGTGTCGGAAGGTCATCGGGCATGCCCGCCAGTCGACCACACGCGTGCCGCCGCCGTACAGGGTCAGCGGGGTGCCGGGTCGCGGTGCGTGCCGGGCGTGTGGCCGAACGCGCGGCGGAAGACGTCGATGAACGCGCTGGCGGACGACCAGCCGCACCGGTGCGCGACGGCCGTCACCGGCAGTCCCTCGGCCAGCAGCACGAGGGCGTGGTGCAGCCGGAGCTGGGTGCGCCATTGCGGGAACGTCATCCCGAGGTCGGCCCTGAAGAGCCGGGAGAGGGTGCGGGCGCTCGCGCCGACCTCCCTGCCGAGCACGGCGAGCGTGCGGTTGTCCGCCGGATCGGCGCGCAGCAGCGCGCAGACGGCGCGTATGTGCGGGGTCGTGGGGGCGGGCAGGTGCAGGGCCGAGAGGGGTGCGGTCCGGAGCCGGTCGAGCAGGACGGCGCGCAGCCGCGCGCGTTCGGGGCTGCCGTCGTAGGGCGTGTGCGTGTGGGCGAGGATCAGCTCGCGCAGGAGTGGCTGGACGGCCAGCACCGCCGGTGCGCCGAGGCCGAGCGGGTTGTCCTCGGGCGGCAGGCCCACGAGGTGGAGGGTCAGGTCGCCGTGGGCCTGGTGGGAGTGCGGGGTGCCGGCCGGCACCCACAGCGCGCGGGTGGAGGGGGCCACCCAGCTCCCCGAGCCGGTCGTCACCGTCAGCACGCCCCGGCCCGCGTAGATGATCTGGTGCTCGTCGTGGACGTGGGTGCCGATCTCGGCGCCGTGCGGCAGGCGCTGGGTCCGGGTGGGCGCGAGCGGCTCGTGGCGGATTCCGGTCATCATCCGGCAGATTATCGGAAGTACGTCAGGGGGTGGGCCGCCGAGCATGGGGACCGTGCCGAGAAACCGACCCATCCTGCTGCTGTCCCTGGGACACGCCTGCGTCGACGTCTACCAGGGCGCGGTGGCGTCCCTCGTCCCCTTCCTCGCCGACGAACGCGGCTACGGCTACGCCGCCGTGTCGGGCGTCGTCCTCGCCGCGTCGCTGCTCTCGTCACTGGTGCAGCCGCTGTTCGGGCTGCTGACCGACCGCCGGGCGATGCCCTGGCTGCTGCCCGTGAGCACGCTCGTCGCCGGGGCCGGCATCGCCCTGTGCGGCGTCCACGACTCCTACGCCGTGACGCTCGCGTGCGTGGCCCTCTCGGGCCTCGGGGTCGCCGCCTACCACCCGGAGTCCGCCCGCGTCGCGCGGCTCGCCGCCGGCCCCGGGCACACCGGCATGAGCCGGTTCTCCCTCGGCGGCACCATCGGCTTCGCCCTCGCACCGCTCCTGGTCGCCGCCGTCGTCGCCACCGGCGGGCTGGCCCTCACCCCGCTGCTCGCGCTGCCCGCCCTCGCCGGCGCCGCCCTCGGCGTGCCGGTGCTGCGGTCGCTCGGACGGGACGGCGCGCGGGCCGCCGCGCCGGTCACCGCCGCCGACGACGACCGGCCCGCGTTCCTCCGCCTGTCGCTCGCCGTGGTCTGCCGCTCGATCGTCTACACGGGACTCGGCACGTTCATCGCCCTCTACGCCCAGGAACGCGTGGGCGGCGGCACCGCGGCCGGCACGGCGGCGCTCGTCGTCCTCTACCTCGGCGGCGCGGCCGGCTCCCTGCTGGGCGGCTCCCTGGCCGGCCGCTGGAACCGGGTGGCGGTCTGCCGCTGGGCCTACCTCGCGTCCGTGGCCGCCGTCGCCGGGCTCCTCCTCGTGCCGGGGCCGGTGCTCTACCTGTTCGTGGCGCTGGCCTCCGCAGGCCTGTACGTCCCGTTCTCGCTCCAGGTCACCCTCGGGCAGGACTACCTGCCGTCCCGCGTCGGCACGGCGTCCGGCGTCACGCTCGGGCTGACCGTGAGCATCGGGGGCCTGGCGGGCCCGCTGGTCGGCGGCCTCGCGGACGCCACGTCGCTGCGGACGGCGCTGACCCCGCTCGTCCTCATGCCGGTCCTGAGCTGGCTGCTGTTCCGCACCCTGCGCGAACCGGCCCCGCCAGGACACCTCACGACGGCGCGCCCCCCGGAGGACGACCAGGATGCCCACCGCCCCACCGCCTCGCCCGTGCGCGACTGACTGCTGCCCCCTGGTGCCCTGGGGCTGCCGCGCCGCCCTGCGCGAACCGACGTGGCACCTGCTGTCCCACCACGCGACGTCGGACGGCGGCACGGACTACTGCCGGTGCGCCTGCGGGACGACGGTGATCCTGCACGGCGGCGGGATCGCGGCCCTCGTCCCCGGCACCGCGCGCGGCTGACGCGGGACGGGCCCTACGCGTCGGGCGGCGTGCTGAAACTGGCGTGGTAGGACGCCGCGATGTCCTCGCCGCCGTGCCCGGCGGACGCGGCGCGGGTGAAGCGCGCGGTGCCCGCCTCGGCGAGGTCGAGCCGCAGGCCGGCAGCGCGGGCGGCCTCCGCGATCAGCCGGCTGTCCTTCACCGCCGTCTCCACCCGGAAGCTGGGGCTCAGGTCCCCCGACAGCATCGCGGCCGACTTGACCCGCAGGTACGGCACGTCCAGCGGCCCGCCCCCGACCGCGTCGAGGAACAGCCGCGGGTCCACGCCGAGGCCCTCGGCCAGGGACACGGCCTCGGCGGCGCCGTGCGTGAGGGCGAACACCCAGCTGTTGCAGACGAGTTTCAGGCGGGACGCGTCCCCTGGCCGTTCGCCCGCCCACACGGTCCTGGCGCTCACCGCGTCCAGCACGGGCGCGAGGCGGTCCCGCGCTTCGTGCGGCGCGGCGGCCAGCGCCACGAGGGTGCCGTCCTCGGCGGGCTGCCGCGTCCCGAGCACCGGCACGTCCGCGAACACGAGGCCGTGCTCCCGGGCGAACGCGGCGAGCGGTTCCAGGGCTTCGGGACCCGCCGTCGTGGACTGCATCCACACGGTGCCCGCCGCGAGCCCGCCGGCGGCGGCCCGCATCGCGTCGAGCGTGGCCGCGCCGTCGTACAGGACGGTCAGGACGACGTCGGCGCCGGCGACGGCGTCGGCCGGATCGTCCGCGACACGGGCGCCCGCCCCGGCGAGCGGCTCGGCCCTGGCGCGGGTGCGGTTCCAGACGCGCACGTCGTGGCCGGCGCGGCAGAGGCTGCGGGCCATCGCGGCGCCCATGATGCCGGTGCCGAGAACGGCGACGGCGACACGGACGGCGGGGTCCCCCGGCGGGGAGGCGGGCGGCTGCTCGGTCATGACAGCACGGTAGGCCCGCCGTCAGACCACCTGGTGCAGCCAGCGGACCGGCGCGCCCTCGCCGGCGTGCCGGAACGGTTCCAGTTCGTCGTCCCACGGCTTGCCGAGCAGGTGCGCCACCTCGGCCTGGAGGTCGCTCTCGCCCCGGGCCGCGCGCACGGCCGCGGCCCGCAGCCGGTCCTCGGGGATCATGATGTCGCCGTGGATGCCGGTGACGGCGTGGTAGATGCCGAGGTCGGGCGTGCAGCAGTAGCGGGCGCCCTCGGCCGTGGCGCACGGCTCGGCGGTGACCTCGAACCGCAGCAGGTGCCAGCCGCGCAGCGCGGAGGCGAGGTTGGAGGCGATGGCACTCTCGCCCTGCCAGGACAGTTCGGCGCGCCAGGTGCCGGGGGACGCGGGCTGTTTCGTCCAGTCGAGGCTCACGCGGGTGCCGAGGACGCCGGCGACGGCCCACTCGATGTGCGGACACAGCGCGCGGGGGGCGGAGTGCACAAACAGAACGCCACGTGTCGTCACCGGGACCTCCACTCGCCTGGCCGCGCCGCCGTGCGGCCACCGCCGCGGCGCGGACGTGCCGCGCCGGGAGACGGAGACCACACACGAAGGGCACACATCATCGCTACTTTTTCCGGCCGAATCCTAACGAACCCTGACGAAGTGGACAGCTCGTGACGTCGAGTCATCTTCTACGCTGGTCACCGACACACGCCGCGCACCGTTCACCGCCAGGTCCCAAGCTACCGTCCGGCGACCCGTCCGCCGTTCCGCCGTCACCGGTTCGCCGGTTCCCTCCTCCGTCCGAGCCATCCCCGTCCGAGCCGCCACCCCGTCCGAGGTATCGCATGCGCTCCCGCCGCCGCCCGTCCGCCCCGCCGCAGGCCGTCGCCGTCGTGGCCGCCGTGCTCGCCCTGGCGTCGTGCGGCGGTACGGACGGCGGCGGCGGGGGCGGCGGGGCGGAGTCCGCCCCGCCGGACCGGGCGGCGCGGCAGGCCCCGGCCTGGGACACCGATCCCGACTCGGTCGCGGCCATCGGCGACTCGATCACCCGGGCGTTCGACGCCTGCTCCGTCCTGAGCGACTGCCCGGAGGCGTCCTGGGCCACCGGCACGGACGCGAGCGTGTCGAGCGTCGCCCTGCAACTCCTCGGCGGCGACGAGCAGGCGGTCGCCGACCACACGTGGAACCTCGCCGAGACCGGGGCGACCGTCGCCGACCTCCCCGCGCAGGCGAGCGCCGCCATGGCGCACGACCCGGAGCTGGTCACCGTCCTGATCGGCGCGAACGACGCGTGCGCCGACGGCCTGGACGGCATGACGGAGCCCGCGGACTTCCGCGCGGCGCTGGAGGAGACGATGGACATCGTCCGGGAGGCGTCGCCCCGCACCCAGGTGTACATGTCGAGCGTCCCGGACCTGCTGCGCCTCTACACGGAGGGCACGGACTCCACGGTCGCGCGCGCCGTGTGGCGGCTGGCCGACATCTGCCCGTCCATGCTCGGCGGCGCGGGCACGGACGACGCGGCGGCGACCGAGCGGCGGGCGGCCGTGCGGGAGCGCGTGGAGGAGTACAACGCGGTCATCGAGGACGTCTGCTCGGCCGACGACCTGTGCCGGTACGACGGGGGCGCCGTCTTCGGCTTCGCGTTCACGCCGGACCACCTGAGCGAGTGGGACTGGTTCCACCCGAGCCGCACCGGCCAGGCCGAACTGGCGGCCCTGGCCTACGAACAGATCACCGCCGGCTGACGGCGGCGCTCCCTCCGGGGGCCGTTTCGGTCAACTTCGGTACAGACATTGACAGGGTATGCCCGCCCTTCTAACGTTCACGCCAGCATTTCGAACACTGAACGAAATATCGAACAGCTCGAAGGGTTGGCTTGCCGTGCGCATCACCGGGCTCAGCACGCACGTCGTCGGAACGCCGTGGCGGAACCTCACCTACGTCCAGGTCCATACGGACGAGGGACTGACGGGCGTGGGCGAGACCCGGATGCTGGGTCACACGGACGCGCTCATCGGCTACCTGCGCGAGGCCGAGGCCAACCATGTCGCCGGCTCCGACCCGTTCGCGATCGAGGACCTGGTGCGCCGCATGAAGTACGGCGACTACGGGCGGGCCGGCGAGATCGTCATGTCCGGCATCGCGTGCGTCGAGCAGGCGTGCTGGGACATCAAGGGCAAGGCGCTCGGCGTCCCGGTGTGGCAGCTCCTCGGCGGGCGGGCCAACCCGCCCGGCCACCGCGTCAAGGCGTACGCCAACGGCTGGTACACCGGCGAACGCACCCCCGACGCCTTCCACGCCGCCGCCCGCAAGGTCGTGGAACGCGGCTACCGCGCCCTCAAGTTCGACCCGTTCGGCACCGGCAGCTTCGAGCTCGACCACGCCGAGACCCGCACGTCCGTCGCCCTGGTCGAGGCGGTGCGCGACGCGATCGGCCCCGAGACGGAACTGCTGCTGGAGATGCACGGCCGCTTCAGCCCGGCGACGGCGGTCCGGCTCGCGCGGGAGATGGAGCCGTACGCCCCGGCGTGGCTGGAGGAGCCGGTGCCGCCGGAGAACCTGAAGGCGCTGGCCAAGGTCGCCGAGAAGGTGTCGATGCCGGTCGCGACCGGTGAGCGCATCCACGACCGCATCGAGTTCCGCGAGCTGTTCGAGTCGCAGGCCGTCGACATCATCCAGCCCGACCTCGGCCACATCGGCGGCATCGGCGAGATGCGCAAGCTGGCCGCGACGGCGGAGACGCACTACGTCCTGATCGCACCGCACAACGTCGGCGGTTCCGTGCTGACGGCGGCGAACCTCCAGCTCGCCGGCTGCACCCCCAACTTCAAGATCCTGGAGCACTTCAACGACTTCGCCGACGCGGAGATCAAGAAGGTCGTGAAGGGCGCGCCCGAGGTCGTCGACGGCTACTTCGAGCTGTCCGAGGCGCCGGGCCTCGGGGTCGAGCTCGACACGGACGCAGCGGCCGAGTTCCCGCAGCAGCAGGCGCGGTTCGACCTGTGGGCCGAGGACTGGCACAAGCGCGACGGCGGCAAGGGCCGGGACCGCCGGTGACGGGCCGGGCGTCCCTCTCGCGCGCCGTCCTCGCCGAACGGCCGGGCGCGCTGCGCCTCGTGACGGTGGACCGTCCCGAGCCGGGGCCCGGCGAGGTGCGGATCGCCGTGCACGCGGCCGGGATCTGCGCCAGCGACCGGGAGGTCAGGGACGGCACCCGCGCGGAAGGGTACGTCCGCTACCCGGTCGTTCCCGGTCACGAGTGGTCGGGAACGGTCGAGGCGGTCGGTTCCGGCGTGGACCCCGCGCTCATCGGCCGCCGCACGGTCGGCGAGGGCTTCCGCGCCTGCGGCACGTGCGAGCGCTGCCGCTCCGGCGAGACGAGCCTGTGCACCGCCGGCTACGAGGAGACCGGCTTCACGCGCCCCGGCGCGTTCGCCGACCACCTCGTGCTGCCCGCGCGCCTCCTGCACCTGCTGCCCGACGACGCCGACCTGACCGCGGCGGCCCTGCTGGAGCCGGCCGCCGTCGTCGCGGCGGCCGTCCTGCGCGCCGCCCCCAGGCCCGGCGAGCGGGTGGCCGTCGTCGGCGCGGGGACGCTCGGGCTGCTCGCCGTCCAGCTCCTCGCCGCCTCGACACCGGCCGAGCTGCTGGCCGTCGACCCGCGCCCCCGCCCGCTGGAGCAGGCCGCGTCCTTCGGCGCCGACCGCACGGCTGAGCCCGCCGCCGCGGCGGAGCTGCACGGCGGTTACGACCTCGTCGTGGAGACGGCCGGTGCGCGCGGCACCGCGCGGGACGCGTGCCTCCTGGCGCGGCGCGGCGGCCGGGTCGTCCTCACCGGCATGCCGGAGCCGGGCGCGCTCGGCATCGACCCGGTGCACCTGTCCGTCAGTCAGCTCACCGTCGCCAGCGTCTTCGGCGCCACACCGGCGGCCTGGGCGTACGCCACCCGCGCGTTCGCCCTCGGGCTGCTGCGGCCCGCTCCCCTCGTCACCCACCAACTGCCCCTGCCCTCCTTCGCCGAGGCCATCGACCTCGTCGGTAGCGGCGACCCGGAGGTGGGCAAGGTTCTCCTGCGGCCCTGACCCCCGTCCCCGCACACCCCGCCCCCACGCCCGACCCCGTACCGCCCCGATCCCCCTGGGAGCATCGTGTCCGAACCCGCCGCACCCACCCCCGCAGGCCCGGCGAGGCCGCCCTCGCGCCGCTCGGCTACGCCGCCGCGGCGCCGGCCGCAGCCGACGCGACGCCGCACTCCTTCCCCGACGGAGGGCTGTGGCGCACCGAGATACCGTCCGTGGAAGGCCCCGAGGCCGTGCACACCGTGCTGGAGGAGGCCGCGCGGCTCGACGTGCCCGTGCACCGCATCAGCCAGGGCAGCGGCGTGTGGATGCTGACCGACGCCGAGATCACCGAGATGGTGGCCGCGTGCGAGGCCGCCGGCGTCGAGCTGTGCCTGTTCACCGGGCCGCGCGGCACCTGGGACATCGGCGGCTCGACCCGCACCCTCTCCGGCGGCGCGGGGCTGCGGGCGCGCGGCCAGAGCGCGGTGGCCGGCTGCGTGGAGGACGCGCTGCGCGCGACCGCGCTCGGGGTGCGCTGCCTGCTGGTCGCCGACGAGGGCGTGCTGTGGCTGCTGCACCGGCTGCGCGCGGACGGCACGCTGCCCGCGGACACGACGTTCAAGGTGTCCGCGCTGATCGGCCCCGTGAACCCGGCGGCCGTCGCGGTCCACGAGCGGCTCGGCGCCGACTCGGTGAACGTCCCGTCGGACCTGACGCTCGAACACCTCACGGAGATACGCCGGGTCACGGGCGTGCCGCTCGACTTCTACCTGGAGGCGCCCGACGACCTCGGCGGCTACGTCCGGATGTACGACATCGCCGAGCTGATCCGCAGGGGTGGCCCGATCTACCTCAAGTTCGGCCTCAGCAAGGCGCCCGGCATCTACCCGTACGGCGGGCACCTGCGGGACGTCACGCTCGCCACCGCCAGGGAGCGGGTGCGGCGCGGCCGGCTGGCCCTCGACCTGCTGGCCCGGCTGGGCGCCGACACCGGCATGGCCGAGCCCGGCTCACGCCTCCCCCGGCCGCTGACCCGCTTCCCCGTCCCCGAGGCCGACCGCACGGCCTGACACCCCCCGCACCGCCGAGGAACAGCGCGACCGCACCGCACGGAAAGAGGAACGCACCGGCACGACCCACCGACCGAAGGACGTGGTCCGCATGCCCCGTGTCCGCTCCGCAGCGCGCGCCGCCTCGCTCGCAGCCGCCCTCGCCCTCGTCCTCGCCGCCTGCGGCCAGGACAGCGAGGGCGGTTCCGAGGACCGCAGAGAAGCCGGCGAGGAGGGCGGGACCGTCGGCATCGCGATGCCGACCCGCTCCTCCGAACGCTGGATCGCCGATGGCGAGAACATGGTCGCCCAGTTCGAGGAGGCCGGGTACGACACCGACCTCCAGTACGGCGAGGACCAGATCGAGACCCAGATCAGTCAGATCGAGAACATGATCGGCCAGGGTGTGGACCTCCTGGTGATCGCCGCGATCAACGGGGCGTCCCTCGGCAACGTCCTCCAGCAGGCGGCCGACGCCGGCATCCCCGTCGTCAGCTACGACCGGCTCCTGCTGAACTCCGACCACGTGGACTGCTACGCCACGTTCGACAACGAGAAGGTCGGCCGCCTCCAGGGCCAGTACATCGTGGACGCGCTCGGGCTGACCGAGGGCGGCGACGAGGGGCCGTTCAGCATCGAGCTGTTCGCCGGCTCGTCGGACGACAACAACACCCGCTACTTCTTCAACGGCGCGATGAGCGTCCTCGAGCCCTACCTGGACAGCGGGCAGCTCGTCGTGCGGTCCGGGCAGACCGAGCTGAACCAGCTCACCACCGAGCGGTGGAGCGGCGCAGAGGCGCAGGACCGCATGGACGACATCCTCACCGCGGACTACCGCACCGAGCGCCTCGACGCCATCCTCTCCCCCTACGACGGCATCTCCCTGGGCGTCCTCGCAGCCGTCGAGGCGGTCGGCTACGGGACCGCCGACCAGCCGCTGCCCGTCATCACCGGGCAGGACGCGGAGGTGGCGTCCCTCCAGTCCATTATCGCGGGCGAGCAGACCCAGACCGTCTACAAGGACACCCGCGAACTCGCCCGCCGGGCCGTCGCGATGGGCGACGCGCTGCTCAGCGGCGAGGAGTGCGAGGCCAACGACACGGAGACGTACGACAACGGCAACAAGGTCGTCCCCGCCTACCTCCTCGAACCCGTCAGCATCGACGCGGACAACTGGCAGCTCGTCATCGAGGACGGCTACTACACCGAGGCGGACCTCGGCCTCGACTGACACCGCCGCGTTCCCCATCGGACAGCCGCCTTTTCCTACGGAGAGGAGCCCGCGATGGAGCGGCATGTGCTGGAGATGCGCGGCATCACCAAGACGTTTCCCGGGGTGCGCGCCCTGGACGGGGTGAGCATGACGGTGCGGCACGGCGAGATCCACGCGGTCTGCGGGGAGAACGGCGCCGGCAAGTCCACCCTGATGAAGATCCTCAGCGGCGTGCACCCGCACGGCAGTTACGAGGGGGAGATCCTCCTCGACGGCGAGCCGTGCGCGTTCCGCGACATCCGCGCGAGCGAGCGGCGCGGCATCGTCATCATCCACCAGGAGCTGGCCCTCGTCCCCCAGCTCTCGATCGCCGAGAACGTGTTCCTCGGCAACGAACGGGCCGGCCGCGCCGGGATCATCCGCTGGTCCGAGACCCTCCGCGAGACGGAACGACTGATGCGGCGCGTCGGCCTCGCGGAACGCCCGGCGACCCGGGTCGCGGGGCTCGGCGTGGGCCGCCAGCAGCTCGTGGAGATCGCGAAGGCCCTGGCCAAGCGCGTCAGGCTGCTGATCCTCGACGAGCCGACGGCGGCGCTCAACGACGAGGACAGCGCGAAGCTCCTCGGCCTCGTCCGGGAGCTGCGCGACCAGGGCATCGCGTGCGTCCTCATCAGCCACAAGCTGGGCGAGGTGCTGAGCGTCGCCGACTCGGTGACGGTGCTGCGCGACGGCCGCAGCACGGGGACACTCCCCGTGCGGCCCTCCCCCGGCGCCCCGGCCGTGCTGACCGAGGACCGGATCATCCGCGACATGGTGGGCCGCGAACTCGACCGGTACTACCCCGAGCGCGTCCCCTACACGGGCGAGCGGGCCGGGCAGGTCGCGCTGCGGGTGCGGGACTGGACGGTCCGCCACCCGCTGGACGAGCGGCGGCGGGTCGTGGACTCGGTGTCGTTCGACGTGCGGTACGGCGAGATCCTCGGCCTGGCCGGGCTCATGGGCGCGGGGCGGACGGAGCTGGCGATGAGCCTGTTCGGGCGCTCCTTCGGCCGGTACGAGCGGGGCACGGTCGCGCTGCACGGGCGCGAGGTGTCCACCAGGACCGTTCCCGAGGCGATCGGGCACGGGCTCGCGTACGTCACCGAGGACCGCAAGACGTTCGGCCTGAACCTGGCCGACACGGTGGGCCGCAACATCTCGCTGGCCGGTCTCGCCCGCATCACGCGGCGCGGCCTGGTGGACCAGCACGCCGAGACGCGGCTCGCGGAGCGGTTCCGCGACACGATGCGGATCAGGACGCCCAGCGTCTTCGAGCCGGTCGGCCGGCTCTCGGGCGGCAACCAGCAGAAGGTCGTGCTGTCCGGCTGGATCCACACCGAGCCGGACGTGCTGATCCTCGACGAGCCGACGCGCGGCATCGACGTGGGCGCCAGGTCGGAGATCTACACGGTCATCGGACGGCTCGCCGCCGAGGGCAGGGCGGTCGTCGTGATCTCCTCCGAGCTGGCCGAACTCCTCGGCCTGTGCGACCGGATCGCCGTCCTGGCCGGCGGCCGCCTCACCGGCGTCCTGGACCGCGCGGAGGCCGGCCAGGAGTCCCTGATGCGCCTGATGACGAGCACCGGCGGGGGCGCCGGGGAGAGGGAGGCGTGACATGACGGGCACCACCACCGGCCCCGGCCGGAACCGGGAGGGCGCGGCACGGGGCGGCCCCGCCGCCCAGGCGCTCGGCGCCCTGCGCGCGAACATGCGCCAGTGGGGCATGCTCATCGCGCTCGCGGCCTTGCTGATCGTGTTCCAGATCTGGACGGGCGGCGACATCCTCCTGCCCCGCAACGTCAGCAACCTCATCAACCAGAACGGCTACATCCTGATCCTCGCGATCGGGATGATGATCGTCATCATCAACGGGCACATCGACCTGTCCGTGGGGTCCGTGGCCGGCTTCAGCGGGGCGGTGGCGGCCGTCCTGATCCTGGAGCACGGCATGCCGTGGCAGCTCGCGCTCGTCGCCGCCCTTCTCACCGGCGCGGCGATCGGCGCGTGGCAGGGCTTCTGGATCGCGTACGTGGGCCTGCCGTCGTTCATCGTCACCCTGGCCGGAATGCTGCTGTTCCGGGGCGCGACCCGCATCCTGCTGGAGGGCCGCACCTGGTCCGGGCTGCCGCAGGGCTTCCAGGACATCAACCAGGGATTCCTCCCCGAGGCGGGACCGGACACCAACTACCACAACCTCACCGTCCTCCTCGGGGTGGCCGTCTGCGCGGCGGTCGTGGCGCAGGAGTGGCGCCGCAGGAAGCAGCAGCGCGCGTACGACCTGGACGTTCCGGCCACGCCGCTGTTCTGGCTGAAATGCGCCGCCATCGTGGCGGCCGTCATGGCGTTCACGATGACCCTGGCGAGCTACCGCGGCGCGCCCGTCGTCCTGCTGATCCTCGGCGGGCTGCTGGTGCTGCTGAGCTGGGTCATGCGGGACTCGGTGATCGGCCGGCACGTCTACGCCCTGGGCGGGAACCGGGCCGCGGCCCAGCTCTCCGGCGTGCGCGACCGCCGCGTCACGATGACCGTGTTCGTGACGATGGGCGTCCTCGCGGCGCTGGCCGGCTGCGTCTTCACGGCCCGCACCGGCACCGCCACCACCGGCGCGGGCAACCTGTTCGAGCTGGAGGCCATCGCGGCGGCGTTCATCGGCGGCGCGTCGATGAGCGGCGGCGTCGGCACGGTCCTCGGCGCCGTCATCGGCGGCCTGGTCCTCGGCGTCCTCGACAACGGCATGCAGCTCCTCACCATCGGCGAGGACTGGCAGCAGGTCATCAAGGGCCTGGTGCTGCTGCTCGCGGTCGCGTTCGACGTGTGGAACAAGCGCAGGTCCGCCGTGCGGTGACGGCCGGGCGGCCCGGCGCAGGGGCCGGTTCCGGGGCGGGGAACGGGGGGCGCTACGGTCGGAGTACCGGGCGTGACGCCACGTTCCCCGCGCCGGTGCCCCGTGCCCCCACTCCCCCGGACCGCCGCTCCCCGCCGGTCCGCCGACCCGTCAACCGTCCCCGAAGGAGCAGCGCCCCATGTCCACGACCCGACGCGAAGTCTTCGGCCGGCTGGCCGACGGCACCGACGTGCACCGCTGGACGCTGGAGCGCGGCGGCACCCTCCTGCGGGTGCTCGACTACGGCGGCATCGTGCAGACCCTGGAGCGCCCCGACCGCACGGGGCACGTGGCCAACCTCTCGCTCGGCTTCCCCGACCTGGTGTCCTACACCACCGCCTCGCCGTACTTCGGCGCGCTCATCGGCCGCTACGGCAACCGCATCGCCGAAGGCCGCTTCACGCTCGACGGCACGACGTACCACCTGCCGGTCAACGACGGCCCCAACAGCCTCCACGGCGGCGAGGACGGCTTCGACAAACGCGTCTGGGACGTGCGCCCGAACGGCGGCCACGGCCTCACCCTCGCCCTCACCAGCCCGCACGGCGACCAGGGCTACCCCGGGCGGCTGGACGTCGAGGTGGACTACACGCTCGGCGAGGACGGGAGCCTCCGCATCGACTACCGGGCCGTCACCGACGCCCCCACCGTGGTCAACCTCACGAGCCACATCTACTTCAACCTGGCCGGCGAGGGCAGCGGCGGCGTCGGCGACCACCGGCTCGGACTCGCCGCCGCCCACTACACACCGGTGGACGAGCACCTGATCCCGACCGGCGAGATCGCCCCGGTGGCCGGGACGCCGTTCGACTTCCGCCGCGCCAAGCCCGTCGGCCGCGACCTGCGCGACGGCCACCCGCAGCTCCTGCGCGCCCAGGGCTACGACCACAACATGCTGCTCGACAAGGGCGTCACCGAGGAGCCGGAGCACGCCGCGACACTGTACGACCCGGGCTCGGGCCGGCTCATGACCGTCGCGACGACCGAGCCCGCGCTCCAGCTCTACAGCGGCAACTTCCTCGACGGCACGCTCACCGGCGGCTCGGGCCGCGCGTACCGGCAGACGGACGCGCTGTGCCTGGAGACCCAGCACTGCCCGGACTCCCCGAACCGGCCGTCGTTCCCCAGCACCGTGCTGCGCCCGGGCGAGACGTACCGGTCCAGCACGGTCTACGCGTTCGCCGTGCGCTGAGGCCCGTCCGGGCGCGTCAGTCGGACGTGGCGAGGCGCAGGCCGAGGCCGACGATGACCGTGCCGGTGACGCGATCCAGCACACGCCGGGCGGCGGGCCGCCGCAGCCGGTCCCGCAGCGTCCGTGCCAGGCCGATCAGCGCGGTCGACCAGACGAGCCCCAGCAGGACGTGCACGCCGGCGAGCAGGACCCCCGTGGCGAAGTGCGGGGCGCCGGCCGGGACGAACTGCGGCAGGACGGCGACGTAGAAGACGCCGACCTTCGGGTTGAGGAGGTTCGTGACCAGCCCCTGCCGCCATCCGGCGAACAGGCCGTCGCGGGCGGGACGGCCGTCCCGCGTCTCCCCGGGCCGGCCGTCCCGGCGGCGCAGCGTCTCCCACACCATCCGTCCACCGAGCCACAGGAGGTAGGCGACGCCGGCCCAGCGCAGCAGCTCGTACGCCATCCGGGAGGCGGTCAGCAGGGCCGTCAGCCCGAGCGAGGTGAGGGTTCCCCACAGCAGGGTCCCGGCCTGGATCCCGAGGACCACGCCCCAGGCACGCCGGCGGTGACCGAGGGCGGCGGTGCGGAGGATGAGCGCGGTGTCGATACCGGGGGTGACGGTGAGCAGCCCGACGACGAGCACGAAGGACCACAGAGCGCTACCCGTTCCCATACGGCGGCACGCTACCCGCCCGGCCGCCCGGGTACGACCGCCGGCCGTCCGAAACACCGGAAGCGGTGCTTCCCGTTGCCTCTTTTTGGTAACACGCGCAACGTTCTCCCCCGGCCGCCGTCCCCCTAGCATCTCAGCCATGCAGATCAGCAGGATGATGCGTGCAACCGCCGGACTGGGATTGACACTTGCCGCCGCGTTGACCGGGGCGGTCGGGGTCGGGACGGGCGCGGCGCAGGCCGACGACAGCCGGCAGGCGGCCGAGGAGCAGCTGCTCCACTACAACCACGCCTACGCGGTGGTCAGCCGGGAGACGGCCGACGCCATCGAGAACTCGGAGTTCCTGCGGGACTTCGCCTCCTTCGAGGTACGTGAGACGGTCGCGGGCGACCTGACCTGGACCGGCCGCTATCTGTACGGCAGCGAGACGTACCTCGAGTTCTTCGGCGAGGGCGACCTGCCCGGTGACGACGCCCTGTACGGCGCCTCCGGCCTCGCCCTGTCCACCGAGACCGCCGGCGGCCTGGCGACGGTGACCGAGAACCTCGCGGACCTCGGCATCACCGAGCCCGCCGAGTACCTGCAGACCCGCGACTTCGGTGACGGCGTCCGCGTGCCGTGGTTCGACACGATCCGCACCACGGGCGTGCTGTACGACGCGTTCGACCCCTGGGCGATGGAGTACCAGCCGGAGTACTTCGCCGACCCGCGCAGCAACACCGGTCCCGCGAGCTACCCGGGTGACACCAGCCGTGCCCGGTACCTGCCCGACACGTACCAGGACCACCTGATGAAGGACGTCACGGCGATCCGCATCGCGGTCCCCGAGCGCGACCTCGACAACACCGTCCCGCTCCTGGAGGCCGGCGGCTTCGACGTCGAGACCCTGAGCAACGGCAGCGTCGTCGTGAACGACGGTCTCACCGAGATACGGCTCGACCCGGTCGCGCTGGAGGACGTCGGCCTGCGGTCGATCGAGCTGTCGCTCAACGAGTACCAGCGCTACATGACCGAGGAGCAGATCGGCGACTCGACCCTGTCGATCGGCCCCGGTGCCAGCGCCGTGTGGACCTTCGAAGGCCACCGGTGACCGTCTGACCCCCGCGTCGCACCCGCGCGCACGCCCCGGCCGGAAGTCTCCGGCCGGGGCGTGCGCCGTGTCAGTGCCGGCCGCCGCAGCAGGGGTGCGGGTCGGGGATCTCGAACGGTACGAACCGGCCGCCGCGTGACGGCGCCAGGCGCAGCAGCAGGTCCCCGGCGTCCCACTGCGGCCTGACGTGGTCCCGGGTCTCCAGGACGGCCGACGCGTCGGGGACGCCGCCGCCCAGGACGTCGGTCCGCGCGACGGCGGTGCGGTCGTACAGCTCGGCCAGGGTGAGGCTGCCGGTGAGGCCGTCCCAGCCGGGGAAGACCACCGCGCGGCCCGCCGTGCGGCGCTCCGCGGCGGTGAGCCACGGTGCCTCGGTGACCACCCGCAGCCCCTCCTCGGCCGCCGCCCCGGCCAGCGGCCCCGGGACGGGTCCCGGGCACACCAGGGCCAGGGCGACGCCGGGGTCCGGATCGCGCACGACGTGCGTGGTGGCGTACGCGCCGGCCGGCAGCGGGAGCCGGTCCGCCAGCCGGCGCAGCAGGTGGTCGGCCCGCTGGAGCGTGGTGATGCCCCCGATGAGGCCGATGGCGGTCACTCGGGGAGCACCCAGATCGGGTTGGAGTAGAACCACAGGTCCAGCCACGGGTCCGCGTCGCCGAGGACGTCGAGGGCCGGGCCCGCCGGGTCGACGGAGGCGCCGTACAGGCCGGTCTGCGAGCGGTTCCCGTCGGTGCCGCGCAGGCGGACGTACCCGGCGCGCTCGACGCGGCCGAGCCGGTAGGTGAAGGTGACGGTGCCCTCCGTCTCGTCCACGTCGAAGGACTTCACGACCTTCGTGTCGGGCGCCCGGAACGTGTCGAGGTCGCTCGGGCGGCCCGTGACGAGGCCGCGGATCACGTCCACGCGGGCCAGCTCGGGGACGAAGAGCGCGGCGTTCGGGCCGCCGGCGAGGGCGATCTCGATGCGCAGCTCGACCTGGGTGCCGCGGCGGACGTTCAGGGTGCCGCCGAGGGTGGCGGACTTGTTGCCGCCGCGCAGCTCGGCCTTGAGACCGGAGATCAGGCCGCCGTGGTCGACCCAGACGCGGCCCTCGCGGATGCCCTGCATGACGGCCGCGTACGAGAAGCCGTACGCGCCGACGTGGGTGCGGCTGTACTGGCCGGGCCAGAAGTCGCTGGCGGTGAGGTTCAGGCCGCTGCCGCGGTAGACGGGGTCGCCGTGCTGCCCGTTCTCGTCGTAGTCGGAGCCGTCGGGGCGGGTGGAGGTGTCGGCGTAGACGACGTGGGAGTCGGAGTTGGCGGTGATCCACCAGGGCTTGCCCTCGGACAGCAGGCTGTCCCACAGGCCGCCGACGGTGGCGGTCATCCAGTCGAAGCCGCCCCAGGTGCGGTAGCTCTCGGCGGGGTAGCCGGCGAAGGAGTCGGCGCCCGGGCTGCCGCCGTAGGAGCCGCGGGCCTCGCCGGGGCCGTGCGGGGCGGGGATGCCGCCGGCCTGGTGGCCGGGGGCGCCCTCGAAGCCGACCGCGATGTCGGGCTGGGCGTCGCGCCAGCCGCGGATCTCGTGCGGGGAGTCCACGCCCTTGCGGGAGGGGTGGTTGGCGAGCATCAGGGCGTCCTTGACCTTGCGGCGCTGGACCTGCTCGGCGAGGAAGTCGAGCCCGGAGATGGCGAGGGCCTCGTTGGCCGAGGTGCTGCCGGTGGCGTTCTTGACGCTGCCGTCGTAGTCCGTCTCGAACTGCTTGAGGACGGACACCTCGTTGTCGCCGGGGTGGACGAAGACGGTGCCGTGCTCGGCGGCCGGGATGTTCCACTCCAGGCCCTGGAAGACGAGGGTGTCCTCGTACTGCTCGCGGGCGCGCTTGATGTCGGGGTTGACGCGCTCGACGCCGATGCGGGAGTGGGTGACGCTGCCGTGGTCGGTGATGACCATCCAGTCGAGGCCGAAGCGGGCGGCGTTGCCGACCTGGTCGACGACGCGGTACTGGCCGTCGGGGCTGTACTGGGTGTGGATGTGGTGGTCGCCGGCGAGCCAGAGGAGACGGTTGCTGCCGTTCCCGTTGCTCCGGCCGTTGCCGTTGCCGTTGCCGCCGCGCTGGGCGGCGGCCGCCGATCCCGTGCCCACGAGGACGCTCGCCCCGGCGACGCCCGCGCCGAGCAGGCCCGCGCGGCGCAGCATGGAGCGGCGGGAGAGCTGGTCGGGGGTCAGCTCGCTGTCCGGGACCGCCGTGTCGAACGCGGCGGGCAGCGGACCGGCGTCCTCGCCGTGGCCGTGCGTGTGGCCGTGCTCGTGGTCATGGTCGTGACCGTGACTGTGACCGTGACTGTGGCCGTGGTGATGGTGGTGTCCGTGCCCCATGGCGCGCTCCCAGGTCGTGGATGCCTGTATCTCTGCCGCAGGCACTCTGGGCGCCCCATGTGAACTCCGGGTGTGCGCCGAGGGACGCGGAACATCCCATTGCCTGACCGGATGCCGTCGCCGGTGGCCGGAACTGATCGCTGCGCGGGGTCCACCGGCCACTGCGGGCCCGGGGACGACCTGACGCGCGCACGCCGCGGTGTGTCACCGACCGCCCGCGGGGGCGCCGGTGACACACCGCGGCACGGCGGTCAGGCGAGGCGTATGACGTTCCAGGAGAGGGGTTCGAGGGTGGCCTTCAGGGTCTCCCCGCCGTCGCCGAGGACCGTGCCGGTCACCTGGCGCGGGACGACGCGGTCGGGCTCCGCCGCGGTGTTGCGCGCGTCTGGGTCGGCGTCGGCCAGCACGCTGTGCTCGACGACCTCGCCGAGCCCGAGGCCGCGCAGCGCGATCTCCAGCGGCAGGGCCTCGTCCTGGCTGCGGTTGACCGCGAACACGGTGACGGCGCCGGTGGCCTCGTCCCGGACGGCGGTGGCGTGCAGCAGGTCCACCTCGCCGAACCTGCGCGTGGTGTGCCGGGGGCTGTCGACGCGCACGTCGAGGACGGTGCCCCGGCCGTGGCGCGACGTCTGCGCGAACGGGTGGAAGATCGTCTGCCGCCACGCCCTGCCGCCCGGCTCGGTCGCGATGGGCGCGATGACGTTCACCAACTGGGCCTGGCAGGCGACCTTCACGCGGTCGGCGTGCCGCAGCAGCGCGATCAGGAGCGAGCCGACGACGACGGCGTCGGTGACGCTGTAGTTGTCCTCCAGCAGGCGGGGGGCCTCCGCCCAGTCCTCGCCGCGCCCCTCGCCGGAGAGGGACGGGATCGCGCCGTCCTGGTACCAGACGTTCCACTCGTCGAACGAGAGGTTGATCCGCTTGTCGGACTTCAGGCGGGCGCCGATGTGGTCGCAGGTGGCGACGACGTTCTCGATGAACGACTCGGTGTCCACCGCCGAGGCGAGGAACGAGTCGCGGTCGCCGTCCTGCTCCTGGTAGTAGGCGTGCAGCGAGATGTGGTCCACGAGGTCGTAGGAGTGCCCGAGGACGGTCGCCTCCCACGCGGCGAACGTCTCCATGGCCTGCGACGAGCTGCCGCAGACGACCAGTTCGACACCGGGGTCGATCTGCCGCATCGCCCGCGCCGTCTCGGCGGCGATCCTGCCGTACTCGTCGGCGGTCTTGTGGCCCGTCTGCCAGGGGCCGTCCATCTCGTTGCCCAGGCACCACAGGCGGATGCCGTACGGCTCGGCGTCGCCGTGGGCGGCGCGGCGGTCGGACAGCTCGGTGCCGCCGGGGTGGTTGGCGTACTCCTGGAGCTCGATCGCCTCGGCGACACCGCGCGTGCCGAGGTTGATCGCCATCATGGGCTCGGCGCCCGCCTTGCGCACGAAGTCCATGAACTCGCCGAGGCCGAACCGGTTGGTCTCGGTGGAACGCCAGGCCAGGTCGAGGCGGCGCGGCCGTTCCTCGGCCGGCCCGACGCCGTCCTCCCACTTGTAGCCGGACACGAAGTTGCCGCCGGGGTAGCGGACGACGGTGACGCCCAGCTCGCGCACCAGGTCGAGCACGTCGGTGCGCAGGCCGGCCTCGTCGGCCGTGGGGTGGCCCGGCTCGTGGACGCCGGTGTACACGCAGCGCCCCAGGTGCTCGACGAACGAGCCGAAGATGCGCGGGTCGACGGGCGAGACGGTGAAGGCGGGGTCGAGGGTGAATCGGGCGGTGTGCGGTGCGTGGGTCATGCGGGTCCCAGGTGCTCGTGCGGGCGCCCGGTGGTTCGACAGGTCGAACACCGATCGCGGTATCGAACAGAACTTAGGTCGGTAACGAACCGCCGTCAACGGATGGTTCCCGGCCGCCGGTCACTGACCCGCCATGCCCGTGTGGGCGACACCGCGCACGATCTGCCGCTGGAAGAACGCGAACACGACCAGCAGCGGCAGCCCGCCGATCACGACCGACGCCATGACCTGCGCGTACCGCACGCCGTACGAGGACTGCACGTTGACCAGCCCGACCGGCAGCGTCATCCCGTTCGGGTCGGTGGTGACGAGGAACGGCCACAGGAAGTTGTTCCACGTCTGGATGAACGTGAAGATCGCCACCGCCGCGAGCACCGGCCGGGACAGCGGCATGACGATCCGCCAGAACACGCGCCACCGGCCGGCGCCGTCCACGTACGCCGCCTCCTCCAGTTCGCGCGGCACGCCGTCGAAGAACTTCACGAGGATGAACACCATCGCGGGCGTGGCCACCTGCGGCAGGATCACGCCCCAGTACGTGTCGACCAGGTCGAGCGCCACCATCTCCGCGAAGAGGGGCGCGATCAGCACCTGCGGCGGCACCATGATCCCGGCCAGCACCAGCCCGTACAGGACCTTGCGGCCCCGGAACGCGCAGCGTGTGAAGCCGTACGCCGCCATCGCCGTGCACAGCACCGTCAGGACCGTCGTCATCGACGCGATGTACGCCGTGTTGAACAGCCAGCGCGGCAGGTCCCCCGACTCCCACACCTGGCGGTAGGCGTCGAAGGTGATGCGCGAACCGATCCAGTGCAGCCCGGTGTCGGTCGTCTCGTCGTCCGGCTTGAGCGATGTGGCGACCGCCCAGGCCAGCGGCAGCAGCCACAGGACGGCCAGCAGCGCGGCGCACACGAGGAGCGCCACACGCCCCCTGGTCCAGCGGGGGCGGCGCCCGCCGGCGCCGTCGTCGCGCGCGGGGGCCGCGGTGCCTGCGGTGGTGAGGGTGCTCATGAGGCGGTGCCTCCTCGGTCGCTGCGGTGCCCGCCGGTGCGCTGTCGCCCGGTCGCTGTCATGCGCCGTTCTCCTCGCGTGCGCGGCGGCTGAACCGCAGCTGGACCAGGGACACGACGACGATCAGGGCGAAGAAGATGTACGAGACCGCCGACGCGTAGCCGATGCGGTAGCTCGTGAACCCGGCCTGGTAGACGTACTGGAGGATCGGTCTCGTGGACTCGTCCGGGCCGCCGCCGGTGAGGATGTACACCTGGTCGAAGATCTTGAGCGACGCCAGGAGCTGCAGCACCACGACGACGCCCGTGGTGCGGCGCAGCATGGGGAGCGTGATGTGGCGCAGCCGGTGCCAGGCACCGGCGCCGTCGAGCGACGCCGCCTCGTACAGGTGCTGTGGGATGGCCTGGAGCGCGGCCAGGTAGAGCAGGAAGTTGAAGCCGACCGTCCACCACACCGTGGTGAGGACGATGGACAGCATGGCGTACCGCGTGTCGGTGAGCCAGCCGATGCCCGGGTGCAGGCCGAACCGGGCGAGGAGCTGGTCGGCGAAGCCGAAGTCGGAGGGGTAGATGACCCACAGCCACAGCAGGCACACGACGCCGGACGGCAGCAGGAACGGCGCGAACCAGCTCATCCGCCACAGCCAGTCCACGAACCGCAGGTGGTGCGCGAGGAGCGCGAGGACGAGGCCCATGACGACCAGCGGCACGGTGGACAGCGCCGTGAACCAGACTGTGTTCCACAGGGAGGACCACACGTCGGGGTCGGTCAGGGCCTCAGCGTAGTTGTCGAGTCCGATGAACTCGGAGCGGGTGCCCGCCACGTCCTCGTTGCTGAGGCTCATGCGGACGCCGAGCAGCAGCGGCCACACGAGGAAGAGGGCGTACAGGACGAGGAACGGCAGGGTGAACACGAGGCCGTGCTCGGTCCAGTGCCGCCGTATCGTCCGGGCGGGCGCGGGAGGGGGCGTGGTGGCGGTCATACGGTCTCCCCGAAGGGGTTCGGCGTGTCGAGGAGGTCGCGCAGGCGGTCCTTCATCTCGTCCAGGGCGCCCTCGGGGGTGCGGGAGCCGGTGAGGACGCCGGAGAGGACGGCGCCCAGTTCGATCCACAGGGCGGACGCGGAGCCGGCGAACCAGGCGGGCGCGTCCAGGGCGACGGTGTCGATGGCCTCGCGGTACTCGGACTGGGGCCGCAGGTCGAGGTACGCCGGCTCGTCCAGGGTCGGCAGGTACGCCGGTATGTGGCCGCCCTCCGCCCAGCTCACGGAGTTCTTCAGCATCCAGGCGACGAACGCGTGGGCCGCCTCGTTCCCCGCGCCGCCCCGGTCGTCCTGGTGCGGCAGGACGAAGCAGTGGCAGTCGGCCTGCGCCGCGGGCCGGTCGAAGACGGTGGGGACGGTGGCCATGGAGAACGGCAGGCCGCCATTGGTGAAGGTGGAGACCTCCCAGTCGCCGTTCAGGAAGAAGGCGGTCTCGCCGGCGGCGAAGATGCCGACCGAGCCGTTGTAGTCGACGCGTTCGTGGGCGAGGCCCTCCTCGGTGAGGGTGCGCATCAGCTCCATCGCCCGCAGGGCCTTCGCGTCGTCGAGCGCCGACTCCGTGCCGTCCTCGCTGAGCAGCGCGCCGCCGGTCTGGGCGTAGAAGGTGGAGAAGATCCGCCAGGGGCCGATGGTGTCGGGGCCGAGGGTCTCGATGACGAGTCCCGGACCGCCGGTGACCTCGCCCGCCGCGCGCAGGGCGGCAAGGAAGGCGTCGGTGCCCCTGATCTCCTTCAGCCGGCCGTCGTCGTCGAGCAGCCCGGCCTCGCGGCAGATGTCGGTCTGGTAGTAGGTGACGACGGGGTGGGTGTCGAGCGGTACGGCGTACTGCTCGCCGCCGAAAGTGCCGCGCCGCCACATGTCGGCGGGGAAGTCGGCCTCGGTCACGCCGTGTTCCGCGAGCAGGTCCAGGTCGAACGGGTCGAGGAGCCGGCCGGGGGCGAAGCCGGGGACGCGGGCCAGGTGCATGGCCGCGACCTCGGGCGCCCGGCCGCCGGCGCCCGCCATGGCGAGCTTCGTGTAGTACGGGGCGCCCCAGGCGAGGGAGGCGCGCTGGAGGTCGTACCCGGTGTGGCCCGCCTGGAACGCGTCGAGCATCGCCGCCATGTTGACGCCGTCGCCGCCGCCGAAGAGGTGCCAGTACCGCAGCCGCGTCCGGCCGGCGGCGGTACCGGTCGGTGCCGCGCAGCCGGCGGCGGCGAGGGCGCCCAGGCCGCCGAGACCGGCCAGCGAGCCCAGCACGCGCCGCCTGCTGGGGCCGGGAGGGGGCAGGGAGGAAAAAGACATGCGCCACCCGTTCTCGTACGCTCGGCCGTCCGGAATCTCGAACAGGGATCGGATGTACGAACGAGACCGTAGGTGTGACGCAGGCCACCGTCAATGGGCGTGCAGCGACGGAAAAATCCGGCCGGGGCGGACCGGGGGCCGGACTCAGCGCCCGTCCGCGTCCCGCCGCTTCCCGGCCTTCGCGTACTGGCGGCACCGGCCGGTGAACACGGTGCCGAGCTCGGCGCCGATGACGGCCGCGGCCAGCTCGTCCACCGGGACACCGTCCACCCCACCGGGATCCCGGTGGAGCTGCGCCGCGAGCCCCTCCGTCACGGCGGCGAGCCGGACGGCGACGGGCCATGGGTCGAGGTCTTCGGCGACCTCGCCGCACTCCTTGCCGTTGTGGACGGCGCGGGCGATGTCCGCCCGCAGCCGCCGCCCCGCCTCGGCGTCGACTTCGGCCAGCGCGGGGGCGTCGAGTGCGCGGCCGGCGAAGGCCCGCGTGACACGGAACTCGGTGCGGCGCTCGTCGTCCAGCGGAAGGTACTCGGCCATGGCGCCGGCCAGCACGCGGGAGATGGGGCTCCGGTGTTCGACGCCTGCGGTGATCCGCTCCTCGACGCGTCCCCTGATACGCGCGCTGATCTCGTGGAACGCGTGCAGCAGCATCTCGTCCTTGCTGCGGAAGTAGTGCTGGACCAGCCCGACGGACACGCCGGCCGCCGCGGCCGTACGGGCGACCGTGACGGCGTCGAGCCCCTGACCGGCGATCAGATCCCGTACGGCACGGGCGATCTGGCGGCGGCGCTCCTCGTGGTCGGCGACTCTCGGCACTTGATAACCGTATCACCGTACGGTAAAACCATACGGCCATACGGTTATTGCTGCTCGCCACGCTCCCGAGAGGTCACCGCGCCATGCCTTCCCGCCCGCCCATACGCCCGTCACGCCTGCGGAACATCGCCGCGTGCACGGCCGCCGCGCTGCTCTGCCTGCTCCCGTCCGCCACGGCCACCGCCGCACCCGCGCGCCCCGCCGACACCGCCGGCTGGGAAACCCTCGACACGTACGTCCGCGACCGGATGGCGGCCACGGACACCCCCGGCCTCGCCTACGCCGTGGTCGGCCCCGACGGGCCGATCCACCGGCGGGTCCTGGGATCCGACGGCGACGGCCGGCCCGTCACCGCATCGACGCCCTTCCTGTGGGGATCGGTGAGCAAGCCGATCACCGCGACCGCCGTGCTGACGCTGGTCGAGGACGGGCGGCTGGCGCTGGACGAGCCGGTCACCGAGCACCTGCCCGGCTTCCGGTTCGGCGGCCCGGAACACGCCGGGAAGGTGACGGTGCGCCACCTGCTCGGCCACACCTCCGGAATCCCCGAGTCCGCCATCCCCCTGGTCACGGACTGCTTCCGGACCGACTGCCCCGCCGCCGCCGACCGCGTCGGCGCCCTGGACGGCATCGACCCGCTCGGCCCGCCCGGCACCGTCCACGCCTACTCCAGCGCCAACTACGTCGTGCTGACCGCCGTCGCCGAGGCCGTCACCGGGCAGCCCCTCGCGGACCTGCTGCGGGAGGCGGTCTTCTCCCCCGCCGGCATGGACGGCGCCTTCGCCGACCGGGCGTCGGCCCGCGACCGCGGCCTGCCCCCGGGGCACCAACTGCTGTGGGGCGTCCACTCCGCCGTCGCCGACGGAGTGGACGACCACGGCGCGGGCTACGGCTACACCGGCGGCGGACTGGACGACCTGGCCGCGTTCGCCTCCTTCCAGCTCCGCGCGACCGACGGCGTCCTCTCCTCCGGCGCCGTCCGCCTGATGCGCGAGGAGGCCACCCTCCGCCCCGGCGGGGCGGGCACCGGCTACGGCCTCGGCTGGCAGGTCGGCGGCCTGGACGCCCCGCTCGACGGCGCCGTCTGGCACGCGGGCGTGACCCCCGGCTACTCGGCCGCGCTGTTCCTCCTGCCGGAGCGGGACCTCGCCCTGGTCCTGGAGCAGAACCTGTACGGCTTCCTGGAGAACGACGCGATGATGGCCGTCGCGTTCGGCGCGGCGCGCATCGTCGCGGGCGGCGACGCTCCGGCCGACGCCCCCTCGGCACTCCTCCACCACGCGTCGGTGTGGGGCGTCACCGGCCTCGCGCTCGCGCTGACACTGGCGGCCGGACGCTCACTCGTCCTCCTGCGCCGCCCGGCCCGGCCCACCGGACCCGGCCGCCGCGCCGTCGTGACCGCCTCCTGGGGACTCCTGGGCGCACTGCCCTGCGCCGCCCTCGCCGTCCTGGCCGCCACGGACCGTCTCGGCTTCCTGCGGATCTGGGTGCCGGACCTCCACATCGCGCTCTGGACCGCCGCGGTCGCCGGCGCGGTCACCGCCACCCTCCGTCTCGCCCTCGCGATCCGCGCCGCACGCGGGCGGACCGGCGGCACGGCCGCGTGACGGGCCGCCCCTACAGCGCGACGACCATCTTCCCGATGTTCTCGCCGCGCAGCATGCCGAGGAACGCGTCCAGCGCGTTGCCGATGCCCTCGCGCCGGGTCTCCCGATAGGCCAGCGCGCCGGACGCCAGCCAGCCGGCGACCTCCTCGATGAAGCGGGGCCGCAGGTTCTGGTGGTCCATCACGAGCATGCCCTCGACCCGCAGCCGCTTCGCCACGATCTGCGCCAGGTTGCGGGGCGCGGCGGGCGGCTCGGTCGCGTTGTACTGCGCGATCATGCCGCAGATGACGGCCCGCCCGTGGACCGTCAGCGCGCCGATGGCGGCCTCCAGGTGGTCGGCCCCGACGTTGTCGAAGTACAGGTCGATGCCGTCGGGGGCCGCCTCCGCCAGTTGCTCGGCGACCGGCCCGTCCTTGTAGTTGAACGCCGCGTCAAACCCGTACTCCTCGCGCAGCAGCCGGACCTTCTCGGCCGACCCCGCGCTGCCCACGACCAGCGCCGCGCCCCTCAGCCGGGCGATCTGCCCGACCTGGCTGCCGACCGCGCCCGCCGCGCCGGACACGAACACCCGGTCGCCCTCGCGCAGTCCGCCGACCTCAAGCAGGCCCGCGTAGGCCGTCAGGCCGGTCATGCCGAGGACGCCGAGGTACGCGGACAGCGGCGCCTTGCCCGCCGGCACGGGCAGCGCCTGGCGGGCCGGCAGCGTCGCCCATTCGCGCCAGCCGAGCTGGTGGACGACGTGGTCGCCCGGCGCGAACGACGGGTCCTCGGAGACGACGACCTCGCCGACGGCGCCGCCGGTCATCGGCTCACCGACGCGGTAGGGCGGCGCGTACGACTTCACGTCGTTCATGCGGCCGCGCATGGCGGGATCGACGGACAGGAACAGGTTGCGGACGAGGATCTCGCCGGGTCCCGGGCGGTCCACCGGGACGGGGCGGAGGTCGAAGTCCTCCGCCGCGGGCCAGCCGTGCGGCCGGGAGACGAGGTGCCAGGCACGGCCGGCGGTGGGCGGGGACGGACTCGCTGACATCGGGACCTCCCGGACGGGCGGCGGACTGCGGACGGCGCGGCGGCCTGAACCGCGCCAACAGGACGGACAGTACCGAATCGGGGCACGCGCCGCCCGGCGGCGGCTCAGCCCGCGAACGCCGGCTGCGGCAGCCCCTGCCCCGCGCCCGGCAGTACGAGCACCGAGCCCGCGGCCGGCTCGGCGTCCGGCGCGAGGCCGGTCCGCGCGGTCGTGACGTACAGGTCCGTGAGCCCGGGACCGCCGAACGCGCAGGCCGTGGGCCGCGACGCGGGCACGTCGACCGTACGGTCCAGCACGCCGGCCGGGGTGAAGCGGCGGACCGCTCCGCCGTCCCAGAACGCCACCCACACGCACCCGTCGGCGTCCACGGTCAGGCCGTCCGGCGATCCGGCGGCGTCCGACACGTCGACGAGGGTGCGCCGGTCGCGCACGCCGCCGTCGTCCGTGACGGTGAACACGTCGATGCGCCGCGTGGGGGTGTCGATGTAGTACATGAGCGAGCCGTCCGGGCTCCAGCCGGTGCCGTTGCTGACCGTGGCGTCGGGCAGCACGGTGCGGGCGGTGCCGTCCGGCGCGACGCGCACGAGGGTGCCGCCGCCGGGCCGTTCGTCGTACGCCATGCTGCCGGCCCACAGCGCGCCGTCGGGGGCGACCGCCGCGTCGTTGCCCCGGCGGCCTTCCACCGGGTCGTGCAGCAGCCAGGAGAACGCGCCCGCCGCGTCGTACAGGCCCACGCCGTCACGGAGGTTGACGACCAGGCCGCCGCCGGCGCGCGGTTTCGCGGCCCCGACGTGCTGGTCCGTCTCCCGCACCTCCTGCCGCCCGGTCGCCGGGTCGAACAGGTGCACCCGCGAGGACAGGATGTCCACCCAGATCAGCCGT
The DNA here is from genome assembly GCF_004193175.1 of Streptomyces sp. RFCAC02. Taxonomy (NCBI): domain Bacteria; kingdom Bacillati; phylum Actinomycetota; class Actinomycetes; order Kitasatosporales; family Streptomycetaceae; genus Streptomyces; species Streptomyces sp. RFCAC02. Next base: position 1,504,077 of record NZ_SAUH01000001.1, read on the forward strand.
CCGGCGACCGGGTCCCACGTCGGCCCCTCACCCAGTTCGGCGCGCGCCGCTACCGCGATCTCCATCGTTGGTGTCCCTCTCTGTGCGTCCGGTGCCGCCGGGGCCTCAGTCCGTGCGCCCCGGCCGGTGGTGACCCAGCCGTTCCGACAGCCGGTCCGCGCCCGCCACGGCGAGCCCGGACAGTTCCTCCTGCCGCTCGGCACTCCACCGGATCGTGGGCACGGAGATGCTGAGCGCCGCGACGACACGCCCGGCGCGGTCCCGTACGGGCGCGGCGACGCAGCTCACGTCCGGGTTGGATTCCCGCTGCTCGGAGGCCGTGCCGTGCTCGCGCACCCGGTCCAGGACGGCGCGCAGCTCCTCGACCGAGGTGAGGGAGTTGGGCGTCATGGCGGGCAGCGGGCCGGCCGCGGGGAGCCGGGCGGCCAGCTCGTCGGGCGGCAGGGAGGCGAGCAGCATCTTGCCGACGGCCGTGCAGTGGGCCGGGAGCCGGCGGCCGGTCGCCGAGACCATCCGGACGGCGTGGGTGCTGTCGACCTTCGCGATGTAGATGACGTCGGTGTCCTCGAGGACCGCCACGTGGACGGTCTCGCCGCAGGTCTCGGCGACCTCGCGCGCCACCTGCTGGCCCTCGGCGGCGAGATCGAGCTGTTCGGCGTACCGGCTGCCGAGCTGGTAGGTGCGGACGCCGAGCCGGTAGCGTCCCGGCTGCCCGGGGACGGGCACGAGGTAGGAGCGTGCGGCCAGCGTGGTGACCAGCTCGTGGACGGTGGTGCGCGGGAGTCCGAGCCTGCGGGTGATCTCGGGCGCGGACGCGGTGCCGTCGCCGTCGCCGTCGAGGAACAGCTCCAGAATGTCGAGTGCCCGGCTCACCGCCGGTACGTGCCGCCCCATGACCGTCCTCCCCACCCGTCGGCCCGCCCGTGCGGCCGTTCGGGATGCCGACCGTACGCCGGTATCCCGAACATACGCTAATCACCCTGGTGGTGGGGGTGTAATGGAGGGGACGGGCGGCCCCGCCGCCGAAGCACGGCGCGGGGCCGGACGCCCATCAGCTCCAGGTGTCGCCCTGCGGCCCCGAGGCACGGCGGCTCACCGCGCGCAACCGGCCCGCGACGGGCGCGGGCAGCCGCCCTCCCGCCCGGTCCGCGACCACGCCGGCGGCCCGCGCCGCCGCCTGCCGCCCGGTCCTCGCGGCACTGTCCACACCACCGCGCAGCGCCGGGTTCCGCGCGACGCGCTGCCCGGCGGCGCGGAGCTGCTCGTACCGCTCACGCCCGGCGCGCGCGCCCAGCACGTACCCGACGGCCGCTCCGGCGATGAATGTCAGCTTGCGCATGGATGCTTCCCCTCTCACTCGGTCCGTTCTTCCGGTGGCTCGCCACGCCCCCGGCAACCGGATGTCCCGGATACCGATTTCGAAGCACCCCGGCACATGCGCTAATGTAAGCGGCGCAGCGAGGGCCGCCCCGGACGACCGGGGCGACGGACCTGAGCGGCGCAGTCCCCTGTAGCTCAATTGGCAGAGCAGCCGGCTGTTAACCGGCAGGTTACTGGTTCGAGTCCAGTCGGGGGAGCACACTCCGAGCAGTACACCGAAGGGTCCCGTCCGGGACCCTTCTTTCGTTTTCGTGCATCTCTCCGCGAACTTCGGGAACCGATCTCCCCGTGTCCGCAGTCCCACCCTGCGTACGGTCCACCCGGCCCGGGCGGGAGATCGTATGAGCGGCTATGCTGCGGCAGACGGCGCGTACAGATGTACGCGGCGCGCCGTCCCGGGGCGGTAGCTCAGCCGGTTAGAGCAGCGGACTCATAATCCGTCGGCCGTGGGTTCGAGTCCCACCCGCCCCACCTTCCGTCCCCCGTCCTGACCTGCTCCTCAGCCGGAGGCGCGGGCGCACGGAGCGTGGCCAGTGCCCGCACAGCCCACTCGCCGGCCCGCTGCTGGCCCGAACACTGCACGATCATGATCCACGCGGCGTCCTCCGCCGGCGGTCGCGCACCGCCACGGCCTCGGTCCGCGCGGCGAAGCACTTCGCCCCGCGGCGCCTCAGGCGGAGCAGGCGTACGCCGGACATCTCAAGCGAATCAGCGGAGAGCGCAGAGCGCGATGACTGACCACGTCAAGGACCCGCAGGCCGTCTCGTGGGACGATCTGGCCGAGGAGTTCTCCTTCACCGACGCGGAGAAGGATCGGATCCAGAAGGGGGCACAGGCACTCGTCCTGGCCTCCCGCGTCCACCCCCTCACCGAGTCGCGGAGGGGACGGCCCGTGCTGCGCGGGTCGGTGTGGTGAGGAGAGGGGCCGGTATGTCCGTGACATGGATCGATCTTGATGACGACCTGCTGGCCGAGGCGATGCGGTTCATGGGTGCCTCGACGAAGTCGGAGGCGGTCAACGGGGCTCTGCGGGAGTACGCGGCGCGCGCCAAGCGCCTTGCGGCCGCTGGGAGGCTGGCCGCACGGGGCGAGCGCGGCGAGTTCGAAGCCGCGGCCGCCGCGCATGCGACGGCCAGAGACGCCCGGCGGAACGCCCTCGGCTGATTCGCACCTCATCGGAACACGCTCGCGGTCTGCGCCTTCGGGGCAGGCAGCGAGCGTGTTCCACGTCCGGAGTCCGGTCAGTCGGTGGGGTGGACGGTGATGGTGCCGTTCTCCGTCCTGATGTCCACGGTGTGGGGGCTGTCGGCGGCCTCCGTCACGCTCGTGTCCACGGAGCCGCTCTCGGTCGCGGTGGTCAGACGGTAAGCGGTGTCGGGGAGTTCGAGGGCCACCGCGCCGTTCTCCGTGTCGGCCGTCACGGTGTCGGGGACGGCGGTGAACGCCAGGTCGACCGCACCGTTCTCCGTGCCGACCCCGACCTCCCCCGCGGTGATCCCGGTGCCGCGCACGGGCCCGTTCTCGGTTTCCACGGACAGCGGCCCTGCGCTGTCCGTCACGGTCACCGCGCCGTTGTCGGTGGCGATCTCCAGGCCGGCGCCGAATCCGGCGGCGGTGACGGCGCCGCTGCCGCCGGCCACGGTGACGGCCGCACCCCGGGGGACGCGTATCTCGTAGCTGATGTCGCACCAGCCGATCAGGCCGCACTCGTCGGCCAGGGTGAGGGTGTCGCCCGCGCGGTCCCAGCGCGCCTCGGGCCGGTCGCCGAGCAGCGAACGGCCGGTGAAGCGGCGGGTGACCTCCACCTCGGCGACGTCGTCGGCGCGCAGTTCGACGTCGCCCGTGCCGACGGCGACGGTGAGGCGCCCGTCGACCGCCCCGAAGCCGCGCCGCTCCGGATCGCCGGCACCGGCGGATCCGCCGGTGCCGGTGACGGCGGCCAGCGCCCCGTAGGCGATGAGGGCGGTGAGCAGCAGGCCGCCCGCGACGGTCACCACGAGGGCGAGGGGACGGACGGGCCGGGTGAACAGGGCCATGGGCGGATGCCTCCGAGGGGCGCGTGACACGAATTTCAATACCTGAAGTATTCAGTACCGAGAGTATGCTACGTTGGCGACATGGTCGATGACGAACTGCGAGATCCCGTCCCTCGCACACCGCGCGACGAGGTGCGGCGCCGGCTGATCGCCGCCGCCTCCCGCGTCTTCGAGGCACGGGGCTACGCCGACAGCCGTCTTGAGGACATCGCGCGCGCCGCCGGCTTCACCAAGGGCGCCGTCTACTCGAACTTCGGCAGCAAGCAGGAACTCTTCGGCGCCGTCCTCGGCGCCGGCTCCGAGGACGAGCTGTCCGCCGTACGCTCAGGGACGGCCGGGGCCGACGATCCGTCGTCGGCCGCCGACGAGGCCGCCCGCCTGGTCGCGCGGCGCATCGTGGACGAGAGCGCGCGCGGCCAGTTGGGCCTGGAGTTCGCGGCCCAGGCGGCCCGTGACGAACGGATCAGGTCCGTCCTCGCCGCACTCCGGCGCGAGCAGCGCGCGGCGGCCGCCAGGTCCGTCGCCGAGGTCGCGGAGCGCACGGGCGCCCGACCGGCGGTCGATCCCGAAGTCGCCGCGCTGATCCTGCACTGCCTGTCCAACGGCCTCTCGAACGACCACCTCGTCGACCCCGAGTCCGTCGGCCCCGAGCAGGTGCAACAGGCACTGGCCACCGCCATCCGCCTCCTGCTCGGCCCCACCCCCAGCGACTGAGAGCGAGCCCCCGTGTCCGTCCTTCTCCACGCCCTCGGCCGCACGGCCTTCCGACGACGGTGGCGCTTCATCACCTGCTGGGTGCTACTGGCCGCCCTGGTCGGCGGCGGGTTCGCCGTCATCGGCACCCGGCTCGACAGCGAGGCCACCCTCCCCGGCACCGAGTCGCAGGACGGCATCGACCTCCTGGAACGCGCCATGCCGTCCGCCACCGGCGTCACCGCGCAGCTCGTCTTCGTCGCCCCCGAGGGCGCCACGGTCACCGACCCGCCCTACCGCGACGCGATCGAACAGGCGGTGCGGGAGGCGGGCGCCGCACCGCAGGTGGAGAGGGCCGTCGACCCCTTCGAGGCGGGCAACATCTCGGCCGACGAACGCACGGCGCTCGCCCCGGTGCTCTACCCGATCAAGCGCGACGACCTCGCCGACTCCAGCGTCACCGCCCTGGAGGACATCGCCGAACGGGCACGGGAGAGCGCCGGACTCCGCGCCGAGGTGGGCGGCAGCGTCTACAGCACCGCGGGAGTATCGGCAGGCATCGGCGAGGTGATCGGCCTCGGCGTCGCCATCATCGTGCTGCTCACGACGTTCGGCTCGATCCTGGCGGCCGGCCTGCCGCTGCTCACCGCGCTGGCCGGTCTCGTCATCGGCCTGCTGGGGCTGCTGCTCGCGTCGAACGTGACGGCCGTCTCCTCCACCGCGCCGAGCCTCGCCCTGATGATCGGCCTCGCCGTCGGCATCGACTACGCCCTGCTGATCCTGTCCCGGCACCGCGCCCAACTCGCCGCCGGCATGCCCGCCGAGGAGTCGGCCGCCCGTGCCACCGCCACCGCCGGGGGCGCCGTCGTCTTCGCCGGGCTCACCGTCATCATCGCGCTGGCCGGCCTTTCGGTCGTCGGCATCCCCTTCCTGACCGTGATGGGACTCGCCGCCGCCTGGACGGTACTGCTGGCCGTGGCAGTGGCCATCACCCTGCTCCCGGCCCTCCTCGGGCTCGCCGGGGACCGGCTGCGGCCGAAGCCGGGCTCCCGTGCCGCACGCACCGCCGCGCCCGGCGCCGACACCGCCGGCCGGCGCTGGGCCGCCCTCGTCACCCGGCGGCCGCTGATCACCACACTCGCCGTCACCCTGGGGCTGCTCGTGGTCGCGATCCCGGCGCTGCGGCTCGAACTCGGCATGCCGGACAACGGCACCGCCGCCCCCGACACCACCCAGCGCAAGGCGTACGACCTCATATCCGACGCCTTCGGGCCTGGCAACAACGGCCGCCTGCTGGTGCTCGTCCGCACCGAGGCCGGCGACGACCCCGTGACGGCGGCCGAACAGGTGGCGGCCGGGCTCGACCAGCCGGGCATCCTGGCCGTGGGCGACCCCGAGCCCGCCACGGACGGCCGGACCGCCGTCATCACCGTCGTGCCCGAGGACGGTCCGCGCGACGAGAGCACCCAGCAGCTCGTCCGCGACATCCGCTCCGTCACGCCCGCGCTCGCCGCCGAGGCCGACGCGCAGGTCCTCGTCACCGGCTCGACGGCCGCCGCCATCGACCTGTCCGACCGGCTCGGCGACTCGCTGCTGCCGTTCGCCGCGGTCGTGCTCGGCCTCGCGCTGGTCCTGCTGCTCCTCGTGTTCCGCTCGGTCGTGGTACCGGTCAAGGCGACCGTCGGGTTCCTGCTGTCCATGGGCGCGGCGCTCGGCACGGTGGTCGCCGTCTTCCAGTGGGGGTGGCTGGCCGACCTGCTCGGGGTGCCGACGAGCGGCCCGGTGTTCAGCTTCACCCCGATCGTGCTGGTCGGCGTGCTGTTCGGGCTGGCCATGGACTACGAGGTCTTCCTCGTGTCCCGCATCAGGGAGGAGTACACACGCACCGGCCGGCCGCGCGAGGCGGTGATCGACGGGACCGGGCACGGCGCGCGGGTCGTCACGGCGGCGGCGCTGATCATGTTCTCCGTCTTCGCCGGCTTCGTGACCGTGGAGGACGTCAGCATCAAACCCATCGCGCTCGGCCTCGCCGCCGGCATCCTCGCGGACGCCTTCCTGGTGCGGATGACACTGGTGCCGGCCGTCCTGGCACTCACGGGTCGGGGCGCCTGGTGGCTGCCGCGCGCCCTCGACCGCGTACTCCCCGACCTGGACATCGAGGGAGCCAACCTGCGCCCCACCGAGGTACACAGCGAACACGAGGGCACATTGGTCACCACCAGCACCCCCGGCTGACCGGCACTCCACCCCACCCACGCGCCCCACCCGGGGGCGCGTGGGTCATTCGCATCGCCCAGGCTGGACCGGTCCGAGCGAATGCGGCCCTGTGGGTCAGGCGTGTTGGGTTGGTTCCGGGGTCGGTGTGTGGGTGGGGGGTGGGGTGGGAGCCGGGGTGTGCTGGCGGCGCAGTGTGTCGGCCTTCTCGTGTGCGGCGATGGCGCGGCCGATCGTGGTCGATGTCAGGAAGCCCAGCAGGACGACGGCCACTCCGCCCACCGCGTCCAGCAGGTAGTGGTTCCCCGTGCCCATGATCACGAAGGCCGTCGTCACCGGGTACGCGAATCCCGCGATCCGCAGCCAGCGGTAGGGCGCCGCGCGCCACAGGATGAGGGCGCACCACAGTGACCAGCCGATGTGCAGGGACGGCATGGCGGCGTACGGGTTCGTGATGCCGGTGAGGGCGCCGTAGCGCGGGTCGTTGAGGTCCTGCGGGCCGTTCGCCGTGTCGATGTAGCCGAGGCCCGGCATGAGGCGCGGCGGGGCGAGCGGGTAGAGCCAGAACCCCACGAGGCCGAACAGCGTGACGAAGCCGAGCGCGCGCCGCGCGGCGCGGTACGTGCCGGGGTGCCGTACGAGGAGCCAGCCGAGGATGGTCAGCGGCACCGCGAAGTGGAATGACGCGTAGGCGAAGTCCATGGCGGCCGACAGCCACGGGGTGTCGGCCACGGCGTGGTTGAGGCCGTGCTCGATGTCGATGTGCAGGAAGCGTTCGATGTCGAGGATCTGGTGGCCGTGCGCCTCGGCGGTGTCGCGGTCGCCGCGCGCGTAGGAGCGGACCCAGGAGTACGCCCAGTAGCCGACGCGGATGAGGACGAGTTCCAGGAAGAGGTTGGGCCGGGAGGTGAGCCCTCCGGAGGCCGGGCGGGACCAGAGGCCGGAGTAGCGGGTGAGAAAGCGTACGGCGCAGGCGGCCAGGACGGCGCACAGCAGCGGGACGTTCTCACCGACGACGGCCAGGGAGTCGAGCTTGGGGACGAGCGCGTCACCGTGGAGGGTCAGCGCGAAGACGCAGACGACGGGCCACACCGGACGGTCCCCCGTGCGCCGCCCCACGCGTCCGGCCAGCGTGAGGAGCAGCCAGATCTGCGCGTGCTGGGGAGCGACCGGGGTGGCGGCCAGTACAGCGCAGCCGGTGATGCCGGCGGCCAGGAGCGGCTGGCCGTCGAGGGCGTAGCGGGTGGCGCGCCGCAGTGCGAGGACGCAGACGGCGACGGCCAGCGCCGTGAACAGGACGGCCTCCCCCGGGCCGTTGAGGCCGAGGCGCAGCAGGGCGCCGTGGAGGGACTGGTTGGTCACGGCGTCGGGTGCGGGGGTCAGGCCCGTGCCGGCCGTGTGGTGAAGCCAGTAGGTGGAGGACGCGTCGGGTTCCGCAGCCCAGGTGAGGGCCGTGGCGAGGGCGGCCGTGCCGGCGGCCCACGCGGCGGCGGGGCGGCGACCCGTCAGCAGCAGGAGCGGGGCGAAGAGGATCAGTGGGGGGCTGAACGCGGCGGCCAGGCCCAGCGGGATGGCGCCCGCCGGGTGGCGCGCGGACAGCAGCCAGCCCGCCAGGGCGAGCAGGACGGGGAGCAGCCCGAGGTGTGCGACGGTGAGGGTTTCGCGTACCGGGATCGCGAGGGTCAGCAGGGCGAACGCAGCAGGCAGCGCCCAAGGCCGGTGAACGGCGGGGGCGGCACGTACGGCCACGTACGCCAGGGCCGCCGCGAGGGCGAGCATGCCGCACGCCCATAGGGAAGGACTGTCTTCGGCGGCCCTGGCGAACGGTTTCAGCACGAGCGCGGCGAACGGCGTGCCCAGGAAGCCGGCACCGCCGTCACCGTCGCCGTACAGAGGGCTCGACGTGTCGTGGAACCAGGCCGGGACGCCGTCGAGGCGGGTGCCGGAGGGCAGCCGCAGTACGTCGGCGAGCCGGTGGGCGGCGAGGACGGCGGCGGTGAGCCACAGGGCGCCGAGGACGGCGGGGTGCGTCCGCCGTGTGCGGGGCGCGTGCTCGTCCCGGACGCTGTCCGCCGTCTCCACCACCCGTACGCCCCGTGCCTGTCCGAAGTTCCGGCCTCTGTCGCGCGTCGGCGAGGTGAACGGCCGCCCTCCGGAGAATGTACCGGGGCCCAGTGCACGGGGCGCACGGCGGGGCGCGCACGCCGGGGCGCTCAGAAGCCTTCGGGCAGGCGCGGAACGTAGGGCGCGGCGAGCCGTTCCAGCTCTTCGGCGGACAGGTCGAGGCCGACGGACGCGACCGCGTCGTCGAGGTGCGTCCGCTTCGTGACGCCGACGATCGGGGCGGTGACCGGGTGCTGGTGCAGCACCCAGGCGAGGGCGACCTGCGCGCGCGTCACGCCGCGTTCGGCCGCGATGGCGCCGACCTCCTCGATGACGCGGCGGTCGGACTCCTCCTGCTGCCGGTAGAGCTGCTGCCCGAAGTGGTCGGTCCCGCTGCGGTGCGTCGACGTGTCGCCGGCGGGGCGGGCGAGCCGGCCGCGCGCGAGGGGGCTCCACGGCAGGACGCCGACGCCCTGGTCGGCGCAGTACGGCAGCATCTCGCGCTCCTCCTCGCGCATGATCAGGCTGTACTGGTCCTGCATGGAGACGAAGCGGGTCCAGCCGTGCAGGTCGGCGGCGTGCTGGGCCTTCGCGAACTGCCACGTCCACATGGACGAGGCCCCGATGTAGCGGACCTTCCCGGCGCGCACCAGGTCGTTCAGCGCCTCCATCGTCTCCTCGATCGGGACGGCCGGGTCCCAGCGGTGGATCTGGTAGAGGTCGATGTAGTCGGTGCCGAGGCGGCGCAGGCTGGCGTCGGCCTGGGTGAGGATCGCGGCGCGCGACAGGCCGCTGTCCTTCGGCCCGTCGCCCATGCGGCCGTAGACCTTGGTCGCGATGACCACGTCGTCGCGGCGCGCGAACTCGCCGATCAGCCGGCCGGTGATGACCTCGCTGTCGCCGAGGGAGTAGGAGTTCGCGGTGTCGAAGGTGGTGATGCCCGCCTCGATCGCGGCCCGGACGAGGGGGCGGGCGTCGTCGATGCCGAGCGACCACGCGTGGGGGCCGCGTTCCGGGTCGCCGAAGCTCATGCAGCCCAGCACGATCCGCGAGACCGTGAGACCCGAGCCGCCCAGCCGTGTGTACTCCATCGGTTGCTCCCCTGGGGTGGTGCGTGTGGTGCCGTACGGGGCGAGTCTGCCCGGAGCGCCCGAGCGGGCCGCGGCGGGGGGCGACGTCGCACCGGGCGCCGCCTGGCACGGGACGCCGGGATCAGGGGATCAGGGGATCAGGGGATCAGGACGATCTTGCCGAGGGTGTGGCCGCCCGCCAGGTCGCGGTAGGCGTCGCGGACCTCCTCCAGCGGGTAGGCGCGGGCGATCGGCAGGTCGAGGTCGCCGGTGTCGAGCTGCGCCGCCAGTTCGGCGAGGACCCGGGCATCGGCGGCCGCGCTGCTGCCCTCGGCCGACGTGCCGTAGCGGCGGGCGTCCTCGAAGTCGATGGTGGTGTTGATCCGGTCCGCGCGGACGCCGAGTTCGATGGCGAGCCGGACGTAGCCGCCGCCGTGGGTGTCGATGAACGCGTCGGGGGCGCGGCCGGCGGTCGCGAGGAGCCGGTCGGCGACGCCCTCGCCGTGGACGACGGGCACGATGCCGTGCTCGCCCAGCCAGTCGTGGTGGGCGGGACCGGCGAGGCCGACGACGGTGGCGCCGGCGTTGCGGGCGAGCTGGGCGGCGAGCGTACCGACGCCGCCGGCGGCTCCGGCGACGACCACGAGGTCACCGCGCGTCACCTTCACGGCCCGGACGCACGCGTAGGCGGTCGTGCCGGCGACGAACAGCGCCCCGGCCACCTCCCACGGCACGCCGGCCGGGCGGGCGGTGAGGTTGCGCGCGTCGACGGCGACGTACTCGGCCTGGCTGGCGCGGTCGTCGGTGAAGCCGATCACCTCGTCGCCGGGGCCGTAGTCCGCGACGTCCGGAGCCCGGTCGGTGACGACGCCGGCGAGGTCGCTGCCCTGGCCGGAGGGGAACGTCGCGGGCCACAGCGAGTGGAGGCGGCCCTCACGGATACCGGCCTCGCCGGGGTTGATGCCGGCGGCCCTGACCTGCACGAGGACCTGCCCGGGGCCGGGCTCGGGCCGCTCGACGTCGTCGACGTGCAGGACGTCAACGCCGCCGTACTCGCCGAATCTCACCGCACGCGACATGCCGGTTCTCCCTCCGCGCCGTTCGTCCGTGGATGACCGGTGCTGCACCGTTCGCGTGACACCACTATGGAGCACACCGGCACCACCGACCACTCGGGACGGCCTGCGGCCAGCACAACCACCGAAGCTCCGCGACGATGCCCGGGTGCGGCTGGACGGCGGCCGCCAACAACTGGTGAAACCGCAGCTCAGCGGGGGTGGTCTTCCGACTCGTCGTTGTCCGGTGCGGGGGTCGCGTCAGGCGGGGGTCGGCAGTGGCTGGGGTGTGCGTTCCATGGAGCGCCAGGCCGGTAGCAGTGCCGGTGCTGTCGTCGCCGTGAAGTAGAGGACGGCTGCCGCCACGATCACCGGGACGATGCCGACCGTGCCCACCAGGGCGCCGGCCATCAGGCCGCCGAGCGGTATGCCGGCGAACGCCACCGACGCGCCGATGGCCTGTACCCGGCCCAGCATGTCCCGGGGTATGCGCTCGAACGACATGGCGCCGATGATCGGGTTGAGGAAGCCGGAGCCGAAACCGCCGACCGCGAAGACGGGTACGACCGCCCACAGCGGCACGGTGCCGTCGGCCGAGAAGGCCAGCGCCAGGAACCTGGGCGCCCCGCCGATCAGGAAGCTCAGGAAGAACACCGGCCGCCGCCGCAGCCGGTGCGCGTACGTGGCGGCCACCAGGCTTCCGCACACTGCCGCGCCCCCGAAGGTGCCCGCGAGCAGGCCGATCGCGGGCGTCCCGTGCCCCGATTCCTGCGCCCATACCGGCAGCAGGACCGCGCTGTACGCGGCGTCGAGGAAGTTCGTGAAGCCGACGAGGAGGACGAGGCCGAGGAGCATCGGCTCCCCGCGCAGGAACGCCAGCCCTTCCGCGAAGCGCCGCCGGTACCCGGACCCGCGCTCCGCCGGGTCCGGCGCCCGCGGCGCCGCGCCCGCCGCCCTGCCGCCCAGGCCGCGCGGCAGGGCGGCGGCGATGAGGAGGGAGCCGAGCGCGAAGCACACCGCGTTCGCCACGAGGCCGGCCATGGCGCCGGTCACGGCGATCAGCGCGCCGCCGGCGGCCGGGCCGACCGTGCCGGCGAGCCGTTCCACGACACCGGACAGGCCCGTCGCCCGTTCCAGGGGAACGCCGGACAGGTCGGCCGCCGCCGGGACCATGACGCCTTTCGCCAGGTCGCCGGGGCCGCGTGCCGCTCCGATGCACGCGACGAGGACCAGCAGCAGCCAGAACGGCAGCGCCCCGGCACCGTGCAGCAGCGGAACAAGCAGGACGCAGGAAGCGCTGACGAGATCGGTGGTCCACGACACGACGCGGGGACCCGCCCGGTCCACGACCGGCCCGGACAGCAGTTTGACCAGGACGTACGGCGTCATCTCGCAGAAGGCGACCAGTCCGGTGCGGGCCGCCCCGCCGCCGGAGGCCAGCACGAACCACGGCAGGGCGATCGCCGACAGCCGGGTCCCCGTCTGGGAGACGGCGACGGCGGCGAGCAGGCCGCCCAGGGGGCGCGCGCCCGCCATCACCGCGCGCCGTCGGTCTCGGGCACGGACCGCGGGTCCGGCAGGAGCTGCATGATCAGCGACACGCGGCCCGCGCCCTCCGGGGCGTCGGGCACGCCCTCGGCCGTCTCGTTCCGGTAGCGGGAGACGACCTCGTGCACCTCGTGGAGCATCCGCTTCGTCTCCTCGGGTGTGAGGCGCAGGGTGGCGTCGCTGAACCAGGTGACCTCCTGCCACCGCTCCGGCATGGCGTCGAGTGCGTCGAGCGTGTTCCGCGCGGTCTCGGCGTGGGAGGCGGCGACGGACAGCAGGTAGGCGAGGGTCGCCTCGGGCTCGCTGTGCGCCAGGTCGAGGTCGGAGAACAGGGTGCGGCGGTGGACGGCGCGCCACCAGCGGTCGCGGGCGTTGCCCCGTTCGGTGTCCTCGGCGACGAGGCCGACGGCGGCGAGCTGCCGCATGTGGTAGCTGGTGGCGCCGGAGGTGAGGCCGGTGCGCTGGGCGAGGCCGGTGGCGGTGGCGGGTCCCTGGCGGAGCAGCCGGAGGAGCCGGAGGCGCAGCGGGTGGGCGAGGACCCGGAGCCCGCGCGCGTCGAGGACGACGTCGGTGGCGGGGTCGGCCTGCGGTTTCCAGGAGTCGTCTGCGGTCATGGGAAGACCTTAGAACCGCAGAGGAGTTTTGCAAAGAGTTTTTGCAAAAGAGCCGTGCGGACGTCAGGTACACTTCAAATCTGGAGGGGCCGATCCGGGTGATCAAAATCCCGCATCGATCGCCCCGGCAGGCGCAAGGCCAGAGAGAACGCCCGTGCGGCGTTTCAACAAGCCTGTGAACAGAGGGAGTTCACCGCGCACAGCATGTCCCCGACAATGGGGCGGACGGCGGGAGCCGCCCTCGCGCCGCACACGGAGAGCTACCTCCGTGTCGGAGGCCCGGGTTAGGGTGGCGGGGACCGCGGTTGAGGAGGCAGATCATATGGTGACGCGACGCACCCCGTTGCCGGGCGTCGGCACCCAGTACGACGTGGCCACCCGGGACGGGCGACACATCTCGGTCGTCGCCCATGACGACGGGCGGCGCTTCCTGAGCTTCTTCGACCCCGAGGACCCCGACGCGTGCGCCTGCACCGTCCCGCTGGAGGCCGAGGAGGCGGCGCGGCTCGCCTCCGTGATGGCGCCCCAGGCCGCCGAGGCCGCGATACCGGTGGCCGAACTGGGCCTCGACCTGGTCACCGAACGCATCCCGATCGAGCCCGACTCGCCCTACCGCGGCCGTCCCATGGGGGACACCAAGGCCAGGACCAGGACGGGCGTCTCGATCGTTGCCGTGCTGCGCAGGACCGGCGCGCACCCCTCCCCCGGGCCGGACTTCCGTTTGGAGGCAGGTGACATGTTGCTGGTCGTCGGCACCCGGGAGGGTGTGGACGATCTGGCCGACATCATCGCGGGAGCGTGACCCGCGTTCACCGGGCGGCCCCGGCGACGGGCCCGCCGGCGGTCAGCGCTGCACGGAGCCGTGTCAATGACCTCGACTATCGAAGGGTGCGGTGATCGTGCACGACACAACTACCATGCTGATCGAACTTGGAGCCGTCGTCCTGGGCCTCGGGCTCGTCGGACGTCTGGCGGGACGGCTCAGTCTCTCCCCCATCCCGCTGTATCTGCTGATAGGACTCGCCTTCGGACACGGCGGGCTCGTCCCCCTGTCCACGACGGAGGACTTCATCGAGGTCGGCGCCGAGATCGGCGTCATCCTCCTGCTGCTCATGCTCGGCCTCGAGTACACCGCGACCGAGCTGGTGGACAGCCTCAAGACGCAGTACCCGTCCGGCATCGTGGACCTCGTCCTGAACGCCACCCCGGGCGCGGTCGCGGGCCTGCTCCTCGGCTGGGGGCCGGTGGGCGCGCTCGCCCTCGCCGGCGTCACGTACATCTCGTCGTCCGGCGTGATCGCGAAGATCCTCACCGAGATGAAGCGGCTCGGCAACCGCGAGACGCCCGTCATCCTCGGCATCCTCGTCATCGAGGACCTGACGATGGCCGTCTACCTGCCGGTGCTGTCCACCGTCCTGGCCGGCGTGGGGCTGGCCAGCGGCAGTCTGACGCTCGCGATAGCGCTCGGCACGGCCGGCGTGGCGCTGTTCGTGGCGCTGCGGCACGGCCGGTTCATCAGCAAGGCCGTCTCCTCCGACAACGCGGAGATGCTGCTGCTCGTCGTCCTCGGTCTGACGCTGCTGGTCGCCGGTGTCGCGCAGCGCCTCCAGGTGTCGGCGGCGGTCGGCGCGTTCCTCGTCGGCATCGCCCTGTCCGGGGAGGTCGCGCACACCACGCGGCGCCTGTTCATGCCGCTGCGGGACCTGTTCGCGGCCGTGTTCTTCGTCTTCTTCGGCCTCTCGACGAACCCGTCGGACATCCCGCCGGTCATCGTCCCGGCGCTGCTGCTCGCCATCGTCACGGCGGGCACGAAGATCGCGACCGGCTGGTACGCGGCACGGCGCGCCGGTATCGGGACGCGCGGGCGGTGGCGGGCCGGCGGCGCGCTCGTGGCGCGCGGCGAGTTCTCCATCGTGATAGCGGGCCTGGCGTCCGCGACGGAGCCGCGTGTGGCACCGGTGGCGACCGCGTACGTGCTGATCCTCGTGATCGTCGGCCCGTTCGCGACCCGCTGGACGGAGCCGGTGGCGCGGAAGGCCGCCGAGTGGCGCGAGGCGCGCCGCCCGGTGGAGGCGGCGCAGGTCGTCGGCGAGCCGCGGGGTGCCGAGTCCGGCGTGTGAGCCGGACGCCCGGGGCGCGGTCGGCGGGGTGCGGGCGTGCGGGACGCCCGTGCACGGCCGCCGCGCAGTGGGCCGTATCACTGATATGACCGTATGGCCGGATCGCCCAGGGGGATGAGGCATCATCTGCCTCATGGGAATAGTCGCCGGCCTCGACAGCTCGTCCGTCCACACCCGCATCGTCGTCTGCGACACGGACACGGGGCAGGTGATCCGGCAGGGGCTGGCGGAGCATCCGGCCGCCGACAGCGTTCCCGGCTCCTGGCTGCTGTCGCTCGGCGAGGCCGCGGACGGCGGCATGCTGGAGGGCGTCACGGCGATCGGCGTCACCGCGCAGCCCCTCGGCGTCGTCCCGCTCGACGCGGACGGCC
Source organism: Streptomyces sp. RFCAC02 (assembly GCF_004193175.1). NCBI lineage: Bacteria > Bacillati > Actinomycetota > Actinomycetes > Kitasatosporales > Streptomycetaceae > Streptomyces > Streptomyces sp. RFCAC02. Next base: position 1,519,281 of record NZ_SAUH01000001.1, read on the forward strand.
AGCCCGTCGGCCCCGATCTGGAAGCGGGCGAGGACCGGGCGCGCGGCGCGGCGCTCGGTCTCGTGGAGGCGCTGGGCGGGCCTGCCGCGTGGGCGGAGGCCGTCGGCTGCGTCCCGCAGTCCAAGCACCCCGTCACATGGCTGCGGCGGCTCGCCCGCGAGGAGCCGGAGTCCGCGAAGCGCGTGCGGTCCGTCCTGCAGGCCCAGGACTGGCTCGTGTGGCAGCTCCTGGGCCGGCCGGAGCGCCGCACCACGGACCGGGGCTGCGCCTCGGCGACCGGTTACTGGTCGGCCGCCTCCGAGTCGTGGCGGTACGAGCTGGCCGAGCTGGCCCTCGGCCACCCGGTGACGCTGCCCGAGGTCATCGGCCACGCGGAGGCCGCCGGCCGTACGCCCGAGGGCCTCCTCATCCCGGCCGGCACGGGCGAGACGATGGCGGCGGCCCTCGGCCTCGGCGTCGGCCCGGGGGACGCGGTCGTGTCCCTCGGCGCCTCCGGGTCGGTGTGCGCGGTGCACGACGAGGCGCTGACCGACTCGACGGGCACCATCACGTCGTTCGCCGACGCCACGGGCCGCCACCTGCCGGCCGTCCGCACCCTCAACGCGACGCGCGTCCTGCGCGGCACGGCCGAACTCCTCGGCATCGACCTCGCGGCCCTCTCCGACCTCGCGCTGCGGTCGACGCCGGGCGCGCACGGGCTGGTGTTCCTCCCCTACCTCGCCGGCGAACGCACCCCCGACCTGCCGCACACCGCCGGCACGCTGTCCGGGCTGCGGCGGGAGAGCATGAAGCCGGAGCATCTGGCGCGTGCCGCGTTCGAGGGCATGCTGTGCGGACTGGCGGACGCGGCGGGCGTACTGCGTGACCGGGGAGTGCGGATCGACCGCGTGTTCCTGCTGGGTCCGGCCGCCGAACTGCCGGCCGTCAAGGCCCTGGCCCCGGCGATCCTCGGGGCGCAGGTCATCGTGCCGGACCCGGCGGACTACACCGCGATCGGCGCGGCACGGCAGGCGGCGTGGGCGCAGGGCGTGGCGGACGGGACGCTGACGCCGCAGGAACCGCCGGCGTGGCCGTCCGCGCCTGGCGACGTGCTCGACCCCGGGGACGAACTGCCCGTGGGCACGGCCGTGCGGCAGCAGTACGCGGCCGTGCGGGACGAGACGCACCCGGGCGCGTTCGGCGCCTGAGCCGGCCGCTACCGCCGTGTCGACACGGCGACTTGGCGGTTTGCCCGCCGGGGCGGTGCCGTGCGAGTCTCGTGCGACACCTCTCGGAAGGGCTGACCCCGTGACGCTCGGCATGGTTCTCGGCGACATCTCCTCCCGCGCCTCGACGCGGGAGCGGTAGCTCTTCCCCTTTCCTCCGCTCCACCGGTCCGGCCCACGCCGCGCGGGCCGGTTCCGGGTGTTTGCCGCACCTCCTCGTCGAAGCGCTCTTCGTGCCCCGCACGTTCGAGATTCACGAGGAGTACGTCGTGTCCACCATCCGCTGGACCGAGGACCGCACCGCACGTTCCGCGCGCTGGCACTCCGAGAACGCGACCCCGCCGCCCGCCCGTGTCGTCGTGGCGGACGACCGCATGCCGGCCGACACCGCCCACCGCCTCGCTGCCGGGGGCACGGCCCTGCTGTGGCGGGGTGATTACCACAACGCGCGCCACCTGCTGCGCGCCATGGGCCGCCGCCTCGACAGGGCGGCGCCCCGACGGCCGGGGGCGACGGCCCTCGACATGTATCGCGCCCACCGGGCGGCGCGCGGGCAGCGGGCGCGGGTCCTGGGCAGGCTCGTCGTGCTGCTGGACGCCGCGTACGCCCTGGATCTGCGCAGAGCGCCGGATGTACGCGCGGCCTGCGCGGAGGCGTACGGGCCGGGGCGCGGGCCGATGGTGGTCTCGTTGACCGAACTCCTGGGCGTCATCGGGGCGCGGCAGTGGCGGGTGAGGGGCGTGGAGGTACCGGCGCTGGGGGCGCGCGTCCATCCGCACTACGGGGTTTTCTCGCCGGTCAGGGGCGAGTACGTGGACCTGGTGGCGCGGGCGCCGCTGCCGGGGCGCCGTACGGCGTTCGACCTGGGCACGGGGACCGGTGTGCTCGCGACGGTACTGGCGCGCCGGGGCGTCGGGCGTGTCACGGCGACCGACATCAGCGCACGGGCGCGGGCGTGCGCGCGGGACAACGTACGGCGGCTCGGCCTGGGCAACCGCGTGCAGGTGGCCGACGGGCCGGCGCTCTACCCGGAGGGCCGTGCCGACGTGGTGGTCTGCAACCCGCCGTGGTTGCCGGGCAGTCCGTCGTCGGCTCTGGAACGGGGCGTGTACGACGCGGACAGCGGCATGCTGCGCGCCTTCCTGACCGGCCTCGCCGCCCACCTGGAACCGGGCGGCGAGGGCTGGCTGATCCTGTCGGACCTGGCGGAACGGCTGGGACTCAGGCGGGAGGACGAGGTCACGGAGGCGATCGCAGCGGCGGGCCTGCACGTGGTGGACCGCATGGACACACACCCGAACCACCGCCGCGCACGGGATACGACGGACCCCCTCCACGCGGCACGCGGAGCGGAAGTCACATCACTGTGGCGGCTGTCGGCACCCTGAATCCCACAACTCCGACCAGACCGGCCGGGAACCTCTGCGACCATGGGCGGGTGCGGCAGCAGACGCCGAATCACGAAACGGCAAAGTCCCCCTAACACCCCAGCTCACCAAGGGTGCTCCCCGCGCAGGCGGGGGTGGTCCGGGGGGGTCCCCGGAGGGTTCCCGTGGGGTTCCGTGCTCCCCGCGCAGGCGGGGGTGGTCCGACGCCGCCCCGGCGACCATTGCTTGGCCGCGCGTGCTCCCCGCGCAGGCGGGGGTGGTCCGAGCTTTGCCGTCGGAACTCTTGACGGTGTCCTGTGCTCCCCGCGCGAGCGGGGGTGGTCCGGTGATCGCCGACCTCGGCGCGGCCGGCGGCGGGTGCTCCCCGCGCGAGCGGGGGTGGTCCGTTGGCCGACTGCGAGTCGATGAAGGTCGGTGAGTGCTCCCCGCGCGAGCGGGGGTGGTCCGCTCGTCTCGGCCGGGATGGCGACGCCGGTCGCGTGCTCCCCGCGCAGGCGGGGGTGGTCCGCGCGGCTCAATGTCGACCGCGGCTCGTTCGGCGTGCTCCCCGCGCAAGCGGGGGTGGTTTCAATGCGTTGGCCGAATCGGGGTGTCCAGGCCAGGATGCGGTTGTGCGTGATGTCCGTGAGGATCCCGAGTTGCTTGGGCTGGTTCGCCGCTTCGTCACGCCTGACCGGCGGTATCTCAAGCTCGGTGGGGGGCTCCTGGGCATGGCCGAGGACCGGCGCGTCGAGTTCCTGCGGAGGGTCGGTGAGGCCGCCGGCGGCATCACGGCCCGGGAGTTGACCGTCCTGTTCGAAGGCGGTTGGCGCGAACGCAGAACGGCGGCCTGGCTCGTCGCTGTCTCCGGCAGGACCGAGTTCCGTGAACGTCTCGGCGAACTCCTCCTCGCCAGCGGCGGACCCTACGCGGGTCAGGCGTACTGCGTCGCCCTCGCTGCGTTCGGTACCCCCGCCGACGCCGACCTGCTGGCCGCGTACCTCGACCACTACCTGCGGCGCCCCGACCTCTTCTACGACCAGACGGCCGCCATCGGCGCGCTCCTGCACCTGGACGCCAAACTCGGTACCGATCGAGCAGCCCCGTTCGTCTCCCCGGGCGGCCTGTGGGACCAGTGGATCGACGGCCCGCCCCGCAAGACGCACCACGATGCCCCGGACACCTACCGCGAGTTCATGAGTCGGCTCTGCGCCTGCGCCGACGAGAGCGCCGGGCACTGCGCAAGCAGGAAACGATGACGCCCTCCTCGGCTGGGTGACGCTGGGCGAACCCCGGAGACATCCGGGTACCGGGGCTGGGACAGCGATTTCCGTCCGCCCTCCCGCGCACCTCGTGACGCGTGGGTGGCGGCGCCTCCGGCTCATGGCCAGCGCGGGGGCGCCGCCGGTTCAGGGGGTGGTGTCGTGGTCGAGTGCTCGGGCGACGGTCCGGGCGATGTGGACGAACAGCCCGGCCCAGGCGGCGAGTCCTGCACCGGCCAGGCCGAGGGTGATCCAGGCTGCGGTCACCGGTCGGTCTCGGTGACGATGTCGCGGACGGCGGTGCGCAGAACGTCCACGGCATCGGCGGCGATAGCACGGGCCGCGTCGCGTTCCAGGTCCCGGGTGGTGCGGGCGGCGGCCAGAGTGGCGGCGGGCCACAGCCGGTCCATGGCGGGCTGGACGTCGGCCAACTGGTCCTCGTCCAGATCGGCGAGCCGCCTCACGAGGTCGGTGGGAACGATGTCGGGCCAGTAGTGCAGGTCACCACGGCTGCTGCTCGGGTGCGCGAGGAACGGAACAAGCCGCTGCTCCACCAGACACGAGTGGCACGCCTGGAACCCGCGCCCGGGACCGGCCGTCGCCTCCCCCGCCGCCACGGTCGTCAATGGCCCGGTGGTGGTCTCGCAGTACATACACAACGGCCCCGGAGCCGCATCCACAGCAGCCCGCAACGCGTCCACCGCCGCCGTGATCCCGTGCACGGCCTTCGCACGCACCGCGACGAACAGCCGCGTCACGACCGGCTGAAGCGCCACACCCGGAGCCAGATCGGCCAACCGCTCCACCAGAACGTCCGGCACCTCCTCCGGCCACTGATGCGGCTCACCCCAACTCGACACCGGATGATGCACCACCGGAATCAGACGACAGGCGAGCAAACAAGGCCGACACGCATGCTGCGCCCACCCCGCCGCCGACTCCGCCTGCACCAACGAAATCACCGTCAACGCCGGACCAGCCGCACCACAACCGCCGCAGTAGGGGTTCAGGGTCATGACACCGCTCCCGCCTCGCCCGCGTTGGCGTGGGTCGGGTGGCCCGGCGGCCGTTCCGGCCGAACGGTTTCGGAAATGCCGTCCCGCCTCGCGGCTGGGACGGGCGACTGCTGTGTCCTCACAGGCGGCTCCATATGACAGTAGGGGCGACTGTCACATACAACGCCCGTAATCACACTCCAACTATCAGTGATGACTGATAGCCCGTCACTGGCAATCAGGGCGTCGTCCAGCGCGAGATGTGCTAGACGCCGAGCCACGCCCCGAAAGCCCCGAAAGATTCGGGGAGCTGGCGCCGGGCCGCCGCCAGCCCGGCGTAGGTCTCCCGGATCAGGGGGTGGTACTTCGTCTGCTGTGCGCCAGCGGCTCGCGCCGCGCGGAGCGACGCGAAAGCTCCGTCGAGCTGTCCGCACCACAGTTGCGCCCGGGCCACCTCGGCGTGATGGTGCGCCGTCCGCGACGCCGGCCAGTCGTCGGGGATGGTGAACTGCCCGGCAGCCCGCACCGCATCGTCGCAGAGGTCGCGTTCGGCCAGTGTCGCCACCCGGTGGACTTCGACGTTCGTCGGCCCGAACGCCATCCAGTGCACCCGCTCGGCGCGGCCCGTCACCGCAGCGATCCGGGCCGCCTCGGCAATGTGTCCCTCGGCAGCCCCACCATCCCTGGCCCGAGCGCGCAGCACGGCCGCCCCTAGGTGCAACTGGCCCGTAGCCACATCGCGTTCACGCCCGGCATCGGCCTGCTGAAGCGTCGCCAGCCCGGCGGATACCAACCTCTGACCTGTTCGGTACTCGGCAGATCGCAGGTACACCAGAGACCGCATGTACTGCCGCATCGCGCTGAGCACCGGCGAGGACGCCCGCTGCGCCGCCCACTCCATACGATCCAGCGCCACCGTGCAGAGGTCCGTATACCCGAGCTTCGTCGTGACGTCGTAGGCCGTTCGGTACGTACTGGCCAGCGTGGACCACGCCTCCGACGAGGGAGCGCGGTACGCGGCGGCGGTGGCCTCGACAATGAGTCCGGGCAGTTCGGACGCGACCTGCTGGAGCCGGGTCGCGCGCACAAGAGCACAGAGAGTGTCCGCGTGCACCGCCAGGTCCGCGCCCGTCCGGGGAGTGACCTCGGGGTCGTCGCCGAGGTCATACACGTCGAGGGCGGCACGGATCGGCTGGATCAGCTGATCGAGGCGGTCCCGACGCAGGTCGTGCAGATAGGGCTGGCCCGTGAGATCTGAGACGGGCACGGACAGAGCCCGCGCGATGGCCCCCAGCACGGCCGGGCTGGCGGGCAGCGCACCCTGCTCGATCTTGGTGATGGTGCTGTAGGAAACGGGCGCCCTCGCGGCCAGCTCGCGCTGAGTGAGACGCCGCGCCTTGCGGATCCGCTTGATACGGGCTCCGGCGTGTTCGTCGGTGGGTGATGACATGCTGAACTCCGTTACCGCCCTTGGCTGTCACCTGGACGGTACCCCGGTTCCCAGGCGGGACGAACGGAACGGATGGCAGCGGACAATTGCGCAGGCCGGCGGTTCGCTGTGGACTGCCGGAATGACCTCTCGAGTCCTGTACCTGATCGGCTGTGCCGCCCCACCAGTGGAACAGGTGCGTACGGCTGCCCAGCTATCGATGGATGCCGGGTGGGACGTGTGTCTTTGTCTCACTCCGTCAGCCGCACGGTGGGTTGAGTCCGAACTCGTGGAGTTGGAGTCACTGACCGGTCATCCAGTCAGGGTCGAGTACCGTCTGCCCGGCACGGAACGGGGTTGGCCACCGGCTGATGCCGTGCTGGCCGCCCCGACGACGTTCAACACCATGAACAAGTGGGCGCAGGGCGTCGCAGACACCCTGGCGCTTGGACTTCTCACGGAGGCCATCGGCCTGGACGTCCCGGTCGTCAGCCTGCCCTATCTGAACCGGGCGCAGGCGCGGCATCCCGCTTGGGACGCCAGTGTCGCGCTCCTGCGTGGCGCTGGCGTGACCGTACTGCTCGGTGAGGGCGGTTTCGTTCCCCACGTACCGAAGCACGGGGACGCGGCCGCCTTCCCTTGGCACGCTGCTCTGCGGGCGCTACCGGCGACTTGAGGGTGCCGGTACCGAATCCCCGGGCCACCTGGGCTCCGTGTGGTGGACTTCGGGCATGAGTGATCGGGTGTTGTATCTGCTTGCCTCCGCGGCGCCTCCCGTCCGGTATCTGGAGCGTGCCGTGCGGGAGGCCCAGGTGCGTGGGTGGGATGTGTGTGTCGGGCTGACTCCGATGGCCGCCGATTGGGAGGCGGAGCGGCTGGCCGGCCTTGAGGCGCTGACGGGCCGGCCCGTGCACGTCGGACCGCGTCGGCCGGGTGAGGCCGACGACGGGTGGCCGCCCGCCACGGTGACCGCGATCGCCCCGGCGACCCTCAACACCGTGAACACGATCGCCCTGGGCCTGACCACGGCGTGGGTGACGGCCCACGCGTGCGAGGCGATCGGCAAACGGTGGCCGCTGGCCGTCATGCCGTGCGTCAACTCGGCCTACGCCACCCACCCGCAGTTCGGCCGGTCCATCGAAACGCTGCGCGGCGCGGGCGTACGCGTCCTGTACGGCGCACCCGACGGCTTCGAGCCCAACCCGCCGGGCCAGGGACACCCCGAGTCCTACCCCTGGCGCCTCCTCCTCGACGCCGTGGAGGAGATGCGCGAAAGCTGATCTGTCGATCGGCCTCGATGGCCGACGCCTGGTGAATCAGCCCCAATTTCACTAAGTTGTCCGCACTTCATCCAATTCCCACAGAGGAGCGGCAGCCGTGCGGCAACAGCACAAGACCTTCCGGGCGTTCGAGGTCGGCGACGGTGGCGACGGGCGGTGGGCCGCCTACGCCCGCGCCCTGTGGCCGGAGATGGAGGGCCTGCTGACCGAGGAGGGCCGGACCCCGGAGGGCGCGGACCGCGTCCGGACGCTGTTCCGCGCGCACATGCCGGAACTGGTCCCGGTCCTCGACCGCCTGGCCGGCCAGCTCGACCGCCCCGGAGCGGAAGCCCTCCTCACCCACGCGGCACTGCGGCCGTTCTCCCCGGCCTGCACCCAGATCGGCAGGGACGGCACCCTGCTGCGCAACTACGACTTCCCGCCCGATCAGTGCGAAGGCAACATCGTCTCCTCCTGCTACCTGCGCCCCGTGATCGGGATGCAGGACGTGCTGTGGGGCCTGCTGGACGGGATGAACGACGCAGGGCTCGCCGTCTCGCTCACCTACGGCGGACGTTCCGTCCACGGACACGGCTTCGCCATCCTCATCGTGACGCGCTACCTGCTGGAGACGTGCGACACCGTCGATGAGGCGGTCGCCAGGCTGCGGTCCCTGCCGATCGCCGTCCCGCAGAACCTCACCCTCGTCGATGCCACGAAGGCGGTGACGGTGTATGTGGGGCCGGACATGGCGCCGACGATCGCGCCGGACGCCTGCGCCGCCAATCACCAGCACCTCCCGGTGACCGACGAGCAGGAACGGGCCTCCCGGACGCAGGAGCGGCTGCGCGCCATACGTGCCGCTGGCGCGGACGTCGCGGCGATGCTGAAGCCGCCGCTGTACCGGTCCGGCGACGACGAGGAGTCGGGCACGCTCTACACAGCCCACTACCTCCCCGCCGAGGGCCGCGTGACGTACTACTGGCCCGGCGAACCCTGGGCCCAGTCCTTCGGCGGCTTCACGCCCGGATCCCGCACCGTGGCCGCGTCCCGCCAGCGGTAGAGGTCGCGCAGCAGGCAGATCTCGGCGCCGTGGTGGATCAGTTCCCTGTTGACGTGCAGGACGATGCCCTCCATGGGGAACCGCTCGGGACCCGCCGCGGGCGGATTCTCCAGGTCGGTGTCCGAGAGTCCGCGCACCCCCTCGTTCCATCTCCCGTACATCTCGTCGAGCTGTTCCAGCGCCCCGCCAGCGGTCCCCGCGTAGGCGAACGTCCCGAAGTCGATGTCCCGGCCGCCGAAGTGCCATCCGACCCGGTAGCCCAGGCAGGAGACGATGAGGTGCGCCAGCCGCCAGGCGATCGTGGTCACCGGCGCCGGCACCGGGTCGGGGGACGCGAAGTCCATCGTCCAGTCCCCCGACCCCGCCGGCGTCGGCTCGGCCGACGTGCCACGCGGGCGGATGCTCCAGCAGCCGCGCACCGGCTCCCAGAAGTACTCCTCGTCGGAAAGACCGTGCAGCCGTGGCCGGACATTCTTCTGCCAGTGCCGGTCCAACTGGTCCGCGAGTCGTTCGCTTCTTGTCATTTCCGCACACTACCGACAGCGGAATCACGTTCCTGTCGCCAGCAGGGCGAGCAGGACGGTCGCCAGCAGGGCGATGTAGGCGAGGGAATGCGCCCGGTCCGGGATGCGGGGTGTGATGCGGCGGGTGAGGGCGATGGTGGGCAGTGAGCCGCTGAGCAGTGCCGCGCAGGCCAGCAGGTCCACGTAGCCGAGCCGTCCGCCCTGAGCGTGGAGGGTGGGCGCCGCCAGGGCGTAGACGGTGGTGCCGACGACGGCGACGGGGACGCTGAGCGGGTTCGCCATCGCCGTCGCCTCCGCCATCGGCAGGCCCCGGCGGCGCAGGAGCGGCACGGTCATGACGCTGCCGCCCACGCCCAGGCAGGCCGCGACCGCGCCGATGCCGACCCCGCCCAGCGTCCTGGCCGGCCGGCTCAACGGGCGTGGCGTCCGTGCCTGCGCTACGGACAGGAATCCCCTGCGCAGCAGGCTGTCGGCGATCGTCACCAGCAGGTACGCGGCGAACAGCACCCGCAGCGCCGTGTCGCCGATCCGGGTCGCCGCGAACGATCCGGCCGCCGCGCCGGCCGTCACGAACGCCGCCAGCGGCCAGAGGTACTCCCGGCGCAGCCGGCCCTGCCGCCACTGGGTCAGCGTCGCGAAGAGCGAGTTGACGACCATGACCGCCGTCGACGTCGCCACCGCCACGTGCATCGCCTCGGTGCCTGAGTCCGCGGTGACGCTCCACAGGCCGTAGACGACGGGGACGGTGACGAAGCCGCCGCCGAAGCCGAAGAGCACCGTGGTGACGCCGGTCAGGCAGCCGAACAGGAACAGGACGAGGTAGGGGGTCAGCACTGCGCCGACGCTACGGACGCGCCCGTCTGGCGGGCAATCGAATGAACGCCAGCGGTTTACGCGTAGCCGACGCCACGGGGGATAGCCTGGCCGTGTGCGCAATGTCCACGTCGACGAGGTCGACGCCCTCGACCGTGCCGTCCTGGCCATCGGCACCGACTACCCGCCGGGCCACCTGCTGCCCCGCCACGAACACCGCCGCGCCCAGGTCCTCCACGCCGCGACGGGCGTCATGGAGGTGGCGACGGCGGAGGGCACGTGGACGGTGCCCACCGACCGCGCGGTGCTGATCCCGGCCCGCACGCGGCACCAGGTCACCATGCTCGACGTCAGCACCCGCAGCCTGTACATCGAGCCCGCGGCCGTGCCGTGGTTCCCCGGCCGCTGCCGCGTCGTCGAGGTGTCGCCGCTGCTGCGCGAACTCCTCCTGGAGGCCGTCGACATGGAGCCGCGCTATGCCGAACACGGCCGCGACGCCGCCCTGATCGAACTGCTGCTGCACGAACTCGCCGACCTGGCGCCGCTGCCCCTCGACATCCCGCTGCCCGCCGACCCCCGGCTGCGGCGGCTGTGCGACGCCTTCCTGCGCGCCCCCGACATCCACGATCCGCCCGCCCGCTGGGCCGCGGCCCTGAACGTCAGCGAACGCACCCTCGGCCGTCTCTTCCGCGGCACCACCGGCCTGAGCTTCGCCCAGTGGCGGCAGCGCGCCTGCATCGTGCACTCCCTGCGGCACCTGGCCGCGGGCGTGCCGGTCACCCGGATCGCGACCGATCTCGGCTACGACAGCCCCGCCGCGTTCACCACCGCCTTCCGCGCCCTGCTCGGCCGCCCGCCGAGCGCCTGTCGCGGAACCCCACCGGCGGGAGCCGCGGGCCGTTAGAGTGACCGGATGGTCACGGTGCTGGTCAACGGGCTTCCCGGCGCGGGCAAGACGACACTCGCGCGGGCCTTGGCGGCCGAGCTCGGCCTGCCGCTCTTCAGCAAGGACGCGGTCAAGGAGACCCTGGCGGACGCCCTCGCGGGTCTCCGGGCGCCGGGGTGTCCTGATCGCGAGTGGAGCCGGGGCCTGGGCATCGCCGCCGGGGAGACCCTGTGGACGCTGCTCGGCGACGCGCGGGGCGAGGCCGTCGTGGAGAGTCCGTGGCCGGCCCATCTGCGGCCGATCGTGAGGGCCGGCCTCGAACGCGCCGGAGTCGCCGAACCGCACGAGGTCTGGTGCGACGTGCCGCTTGAGGTGGCCCGCCGCCGGTTCGCCCGGCGCATGGCAGGACGGCACGGCGTGCACGCCGAGCGCCCCGGGGGCTACGGCGGGGACTGGGAGCTGTGGTCGCGGAACGCCGAACCGCTCGGGTTCGGGACGGTGCACCGCGTGGACACCACCGGGCCGGTCGATGTCCCGGCGCTGGCCGCTGCCCTCGCGGCCGTGCGTTGAGGGGCCGGCGGTTCAGGTCAGGCCCACGTCCGCGCATGCCTCGGTCAGGCGTGGAACGCAGATGTCGTACGTCGTGAAGTAGCCGTCCGCCACGACCGTTTCGGCGATCGTCCCGGCCGTCACGGCGACGGGGGTGAGCAGAGTGGCGGGGGTGTCGTCCAGGCGGTCCGGTGTCAGGTCGTCGACGGCCTCGTCGCGCGCCAGCCGGACGGCGATCTCCGCCGCCGTCTCCGCCTCCTGCTTCGGCGACTTGTAGACCGTGAACGTCTGGCGGCCGTCGATGAGGCGTTGCAGGGCGTTGACGTCCGCGTCCTGGCCGCCGACCGGGACGTCGACGCCCACGTCCTCCAGGGCCAGGATCACCTCGGCCGCCAGCGCCTCGTTCGCCACGGACACCGCGTCGAAACCGTCCACGCCGACGGCCTGGATCGCCGTGTACATCGCCTCGCGTGCCGCGGACGGCTGCCAGCCGTCGACCCCCCGCTCGTCCACCACATCCGCCGTGCCGTCGAGGGCGGCGCGCGTGCCCGAGCCGAGGGCTTCGGCGGCCGGGTCGGCGGGCGCGCCGTTGATCATCACGACGCGGCCCCCGTCCGCCCTCTCCCCCAGCGCGTCGAGCAGCGCCTCGCCCTGCACCTCGCCCACCCGCTCCATGTCGTAGCCCACGTGGGCCGCGACAGGGCCGCCGGCCGGCCTGTCGTACGACACCACCGGCACGTCGCGCGCCCTCGCGTCCGCGACCCACTCGGACGTGGCGGACACATCGACCGCCTCCAGCACGATCGCGTCCGCTCCCCCGTCCAGCAGCTCCTCGAACTGCTGCCGCTGGACGTCCGCCCCGCCGCCCGCGTGGGACGTACGGACGGCGCAGTCCGGGCACAGTACGGCGATCCGTTCCTCCAGGTACGCGCGGTCGGCGGACCAGGTGCGCGTCGTGTCGTCCGCGAGGAGAACGCCGATCGTCGCGCCGCCGTCGGCCGTCCCGCCGGTGCCCGTGCCGTCGTCGCCCCCGCCTCCCCCGTCGGGCAGCAGGGCGATGCCCGCGACGATCGCCCCCACGAGCAGTACCGACGACGCCACGATCCAGCCGGTGACGCGCCCCCGCCGCCGTCCGCCCGTGCCGGGGGTCCCGTCCCGCCGCAGGGCCGTCAGCGGCGCCGGGTCCGGCGCGGACATGATGTGCGGCGGGACATGCGGCGGCAGCCCGGGGGACGTCCCCGGAACGGTGGGCGCCCGGGACACGTCGGTCAGCCAGCCGGGTCCCGGCAGCGGGTCGCCGACGCCGAGCGCCGCGCCGATCCCCCGGCACGCCTCGGCGATGCGGGCGGGCGTCGGGCGGGCCGCCGGGTCCTTGGCCAGGCAGTCCCCGATCAGCCCGCGCAGCGCGGGCGGGCAGGCGGACAGGTCGGGCCGCCCGTTGACGATGCGGTAGAGCAGCGCGGACGTGGCGCCCTCGCCGTACGGGTGCGCGCCCGTGGCGGCGAAGTGGGCCGTCAGGCCGAGCGCGAACACGTCCACGGCCGCCGTGACCGGCGCGCCGCCCTCGATCTGCTCGGGCGCCATGAACGCGGGTGTGCCGACCCGGACGCCGGTGCTGGTCAGGGCGGTGGCGTCGGCGGCGCGGGCGATGCCGAAGTCGATGACGGCCGGGCCGTCGTCGGCGAGCATCACGTTGCCCGGCTTCAGGTCGCGGTGGATCACCCCGCCCGCGTGCATGGCGTCGAGGGCGTGGGCCATGCCCGCGATCAGCCGTACGACGGCGGCGGGCGGGAGCGGCCCGCGCGCGTTCACCGCGGCGGAGAGGGACGGGCCCGGTACGTACGCGGTGGCGAGCCACGGCACCGGCCCCTCGGTGTCGCTGCCGAGGACCGGCACGACGTAACGGCCCCGCACGCTGCCGGCCGCCCTGATCTCGTGCTCGAACCGCCGCCGGAACACGGGGTCCTCGCCGAGCTGGGCGTGCACGACCTTCAGCGCCACGAGCCGCCCGCCGCCGGACTCGGCCAGGTACACGGTGCCCATGCCGCCGGTGCCGAGCCGCCCGCGCAGCCGGAACCCCGCGATCTCGGTGGGGTCCTGCGGCCGCAGCGGCCCGATCCGGTCCCCGGAACCCGACACGAACGCCCCCCCCGCCCACCGTGGCCAGCCCCGCGCTGGAGTGGTGGTCATCGTACGAGCCGGGCCGTCACCGCGACAGCCCGTGGCGGGTCACCAGTGGGACGGGCGCTCCAGGTGGTGCGGAAGGCGCGTCGTGCCGTCGCCGCGCGCCGCGCTGAGCTGGGGGCGGGTCACGAACAGCGCGTCCGTGAGGTCCGCGCCGCGCAGGTCCGCGTCCCGCAGGTCGGCGCCGATCAGGTCGGCGCCGCGCAGGTCCGCCTTCCGCAGGTCGGCCGCGATGAGCAGCGCGCCGCGGAGGCTCGCGCCGCGCAGGTCGGCGCCCCGGAGGCGGGCGCCCATCAGGTCGGCGCCGCGGTGGTCGCGGCGGCGGCCCGGCACCCGGGCGCGGGCCAGGTCGCTCACGCGCAGCAGGAGGGCGTTCACCTCGTCGCGGACGGCCCGGACGTCGACGGCTGCCACGGCCGCCGGGTCGCCCGATGCGTGCCGCTCGACCATGTCGCGGGCGGAGCGCAGGGCGCCGCGCAGCGGGCGGGCGGCCTGGAGGGACAGGGCCTCGGTGAGGTACAGGAGGAGTTCGTGCAGGTGGCGCATCACCGGGAAGACGGCGAACATCCCCCGCGCGCGGTCCGGGTCGCCGCGCCAGTCGAGGCCGCCGAACGTCACCTGCGACACGCGCTGCCCGGCGCCGTGGCAGTCGTAGACCGTGCAGCCGGTCCAGCCCTCGTCGCGGAGCCGGGCGTGGATGCCGCAGCGGGAGTCGTCGCGGAGGTTGGTGCACGGCCGGCCCGCGTTCTTGCTGACGGGGAAGTCGGCGGACGCGGTGAACGGCAGCGCGACACAGCACAGGCCGAAGCAGTTCGCGCAGTCGGCGCGCAGGGCCGTGCCGTGCGCCGCGGCGGCCGGCGTGTGCGGGGACACGGGCGGGAACCTCCGGGTGGACGTCGGGGACTCCCCCCATTGTCCCCCCAAGACGGAGCCTCCCCGGCGCGCAGGGGGCGCGCCGGGGAGGCGAAGGGGGGTGAGACCGCCGGGGTTACTCGCCGGCCGGCTTCAGGTTCATGTAGATCTGGGACTGGTCGGGGCTGCTCCAGACCGCCGGGAAGGCGTACAGGTTGTCCTCCGTGGGCCAGCCCTCGAACTTGTCGCTGTGGTACTCCGAGGTCGTGCCGCCGGTCAGGATCGGGATGTACGGCATGTCCCGCTCGATCTCGGCCTGGATCGTCTCGTAGTACGGCAGCCGCGCCTCGGTGTCCTCCGGGTTGATCTGCGCTATCGCGTCGATCGCGTCGTCCACCGTGTCGTTGGTGTAGCGGCTGAAGTTCGGGTTGGCGGTCTCGCCGACCGGAGCCGTGTTCGCGCTGCCGAAGAAGTTCTGGTAGATCCAGTACGGGTCGGGCGTCGAGCCGGGGGTCAGCGAGTCGATGAGGAGCTGGAAGTCGCCGCGGCCACGGGCGTCCATGGTCTCGTTCCACGAGGCCTGCTGGACGATCAGCTCGATGCCGGCTTCCTTCAGCTGCTCCGCCATGGTGTTGACGGCCGTGATGTAGTCGGTCCAGCCGGTGACGACGCGCACGGTGATGGACAGCTTCTCGCCGTCCTTCTCGTACAGGCCGTCCGAGCCCATCTCGTAGCCGGCGTCCGTGAGGATCTCGTTGGCGCGGTCGGCGTCCGGCTCGTTCGGCGCGACCGGGTTCTCCAGGTCGTCGGAGATGTAGGCCGCGTCACGCTCGGGCAGCGCGAAGCTCGGGGAGACGTCGCTCGCGGTCTCCTGGAACGCGAGGGAGTTGAGCTGGTCGCGGTTCATCGCGTAGTAGATCGCCTGGCGCACGGCCGGGTCGGTCTGCGGTCCCTCGCAGCCCAGCTCGGTGTTGGCGCAGCTCGTCAGCACCATCTGGTTCATGGGGATGGTGATGGCGTCGTAACCCGGGTACGCCTCGGGCACGTTGTCCATGTTCGGGACGGGGCCGGTCTGCCAGTCGATCTGCTTCGCGGCCAGCGCGTCGGCACCCGCCTGGTTGCCGGACAGGGCGACGTAGCGGACGTTCTGCACGGCCGGCTCGCCGTCCCAGTAGGACGCGTTGGCGGCCAGGGTGAACGCCTGCGGCTTGAAGTCCTCGACCGTGTACGGGCCGGTGCCGACCGGCTCGGCGATCGTGTCGGACGCCGGGTCCTCGATCTGCGACCAGATGTGCTCGGGGACGATCCACACCTTGCTCAGGAGCTGCGCGCCGTCCAGGAACCACGCCTCGGGGAAGGTGACCTTGACGTGCGTCGGGTCGACGACCTCGGTCTCGCCGTTGAAGCCGAAGGTGTTGAGCGCCTCGTTCTCCAGCAGCATGTCGAACGTGAACTTGACGTCGTCGGCGGTGAAGTCCTCGCCGTCCGACCAGGTCACGCCCTCGCGCAGGGTGATGGACAGCTCGGTGCCGTCCTCGTTGAACGAGTACTCGGTGGCCAGCCGGGGCACCGGGTCGGTCTTCGCCGCGATGTTGTAGAAGAACAGCGGCTCGAAGATGGAGCCCGGACCCTCGATCTTGGTCGGGGAGTACGGGTTGAAGTTCCGCTGGTAGTCACCGGCCTGGCCGGTGAACACGACCAGCGTGTCCGCGTCGCCCGAGGCGCCGCTCCCGCCGCCGCTGTCCGACCCGCCGCCACACCCCGCGGCCAGCAGCCCGACCGCCAGGGCCGCCGCGGCGGACACACGCAGCCGCCGCCATCTTCCGTGCACTGACATAGCGCTTTTCCTCTCAGCTTCCGCCCCGGGCGACCCCAATAAGTCACACGCGCGAAACCACTCAGGAACGCGATTGTTCAGGCATGTTTCAACAGAAACAACCCGTTGCAACGTCACAACCGGACAACGGCCACCAGAGAACGACAGTTGAGCACGCTGAGTGATCAGCGAAAGGGGCAAGCCGGGTCAATCCAGATAGCCGCGCAACTGCCCCGCGTAGGTGTGGTCCCGCAGCTTCGACAGCGTCTTGTGTTCGATCTGCCGGACGCGTTCACGGGTCACGCCGAAGAGGCGGCCGATCTCCTCCAGGGTCCGCGGCCGCCCGTCCACCAGCCCGTACCGCAGCTCCACGACCCGCCGCTCCCGGTCCCCCAGGGTGGACAGCACCGCCTCCAACTGCTCCCGCAGCAGCAGGAACGCCGCGCTCTCGGCGGGCGATGGCATGTCGGCGTCCTCGATGAGGTCGCCGAGGTTCACGTCGTCCTCGTCGCCGATGGGCGCCTGCAGCGACACCGGGTCCTGGGCCAGGCGCAGGATCTCCCCGACGCGCGCGGGCGTGAGCCCGAGGAGGACGGCCACCTCGTCGGCGGTCGGCTCCTGGCCGCGCTCCTGCAGCAGGTGGCGCTGCACGCGGATGACGCGATTGATCAGCTCCACGACGTGGACGGGCACCCGGATGGTGCGGGCCTGGTCGGCGATGGCGCGCGACATGGCCTGCCGTATCCACCACGTCGCGTACGTCGAGAACTTGAAGCCCCGCGTGTAGTCGAACTTCTCGACGGCGCGGATCAGCCCGAGGTTGCCCTCCTGCACCAGGTCGAGCATCGTGAGGCCGCGCCCGATGTACCGTTTCGCCACCGAGACGACCAGCCGCAGGTTCGCCTCGATGAGCTGCCGTTTCGCGAGCCGGCCGCGGACCACGAGCCGGTCGAGGTCCAG
Source organism: Streptomyces sp. RFCAC02 (assembly GCF_004193175.1). Taxonomy (NCBI): domain Bacteria; kingdom Bacillati; phylum Actinomycetota; class Actinomycetes; order Kitasatosporales; family Streptomycetaceae; genus Streptomyces; species Streptomyces sp. RFCAC02. The sequence goes on from NZ_SAUH01000001.1 coordinate 1,536,445, forward strand.
GGCGAGCCGGTCGTCGATCGGGGCGCCGGTCGCGGGGTCGTTCCCGGCGAGCAGCCTCTCCTCCGCGAACAGCCCGGCCTCCACGCGACGCGCGAGCTCGACCTCCTCCGCCGCGCCGAGCAGCGGGATCCGACCGATCTCCCGCAGGTACTGCCGGAACAGGTCACCCGCGCCGGGGGTGCCGTCGGACCGCCGGGCGGCGGTGTCCGGGAGCTGCGGGGTGAGCGTGAGGGACTGCACGGAACGGACCTCCGGTGAACGCGGGCAGCGGGAACAGCGGGGCTCGAAGCGGTGCGGCGGCCACCGCCCGGCGGGCGGTGTGCGGCGCGGGCGGCGTGCGCGGGCGGGAAAAGGAGGGGGGCGGGCGAACGCGGTCGGAGAAGGCGCGGCGTCGGCGGGGACACCGGCGGGCCGGCGGACGAGGAACGGCCGGCACCGCTCTCAGTGTGGGGTACGACACACTGCGCCCACGAGGGGTGTGCGCGGACTTTCTGCGCGGGACGGCGCGGAGCACCGGCGCGCACCGCGTCCACCGCGCCCGGTCAGCGGCGGTCAGAGGGCGGCGACGCCCCGTTCGCGGAGCGCCGTGCGGTACTGCTCCAGGGTCCACGCCTCGGCGCGGATCTCGCCGGCCGCCTCGGCGTTGCCCGCCTGGGCCTCGGCGCGGCGGGCGGCGGACTCCAGGTCGCGCAGCCGGCGGTCCACGGCGGCCAGCCGGACCTGGACGAGACGCTTGCCCGCGTACACGTCGGCCTCGGCGCGGCGGCGGCGCGGCATGTTCAGCGGTTCGACGGCCAGTTCGTTGACGAGGACGCGGACGGTGTCGTCGGGGGCGGCGTCGCGCACGCGGGCCAGGAAGTCGCCGCCGTCCTCGTCCCCCGCGCCGCTGACGCCGCCGGCGTCGAGGATGGCGCGCCGCACCACGGCGTACGGGGCGGCGGTGAACTCGTCCTCGCCGTACGCGTCGAACGCGGGCGCCACGAGCTGCGGGAACTGGAGAGCGACCTTGAGCAGCTCCCGCTCCTCCAGCAGGGCGGGGCTGCGCAGGTTCAGCGGGGGGCCGCCGGTGCGGGGGCGCGGCGGGCCGGCCTCGTCCTGCGCGGGCGCGGGGCCGCGCCCGGGCGGCGGCGCGGCGGCGCGGGCACCGGCGTGGGCCGGGGCGTTCGCCGGGGCTCCGGCCGCGGCGCGCTGCCGGCGCCACTGCGCGAGCTGGCCCACGCGCCGTACGACGAACCGCTCGTCCGGGATGCCGACGAGCCCGGCGAGCCGGACGGCGTACTCGTGCTGGATGGCGCTGTCCTTGATCTGCGCGACGAGCGGCCCGGCGAAGTCCAGGGCGGCCGACCGCCCCTCGGCCGTGTCCAGGTTGTGCCGGGAGACGATCGACCTGATCGCGAAGTCGAACAGGGGCGAGCGGTTCTCGACCAGGTCGCGGACGGCCTCGTCGCCCTGGGCGAGCCGCAGCTCGCAGGGGTCCATGTTGCCTGGCGAGACGGCGATGAAGGTGTGCGCGGCGAACTTCTGGTCGTCCTCGAACGCCCGCAGCGCCGCCTTCTGCCCGGCGGCGTCCCCGTCGAAGGTGAAGACGACCTCGCCCGCGCTGTGGGCGCTCGAGCTGTCCATCAGCAGGCGCCGCAGGATCTTGACATGGTCGCCGCCGAACGCGGTGCCGCAGGTGGCGATGGCCGTGGTGACGCCGGCGAGGTGGCACGCCATGACGTCCGTGTACCCCTCGACGACGACCGCGCGGTTCGTCTTCGCGATGTCCCGCTTGGCCAGGTCGATGCCGTAGAGCACCTGGGACTTGCGGTAGATCGGCGTCTCGGGGGTGTTGAGGTACTTGGGGCCGTTGTCGTCGTCGCGCAGGCGGCGGGCGCCGAAGCCGACGACCTCGCCGGTGATGTCGCGGATCGGCCAGATCAGCCGCCCCCTGAACCGGTCGATCGGGCCACGCCTGCCGTCCTGCGCCACACCGGACTGGAGCAGCTCGCGGTCGGTGAAGCCGCGCCCCCGCAGGAACCGCACCAGGTGGTCCCAGCCGGCCGGGGCGTACCCGACGCCGAAGTGCTCGGCCGCCGCCGCGTCGAAACCGCGCTCACCGAGGAACCGGCGGCCGATCTCCGCCTCGGGCGAGCCGAGCTGCTCGGTGTAGTACTGGGCGGCGACCTTGTGGACCTCGACGAGACGGGTCCGCTCGCCCTGCTGGCGGCCGGGGCTGTACCCGCCCTGCTCGTAGCGGAGGGTGATGCCGGCCTGGGCGGCGAGCCGCTCGACGGCCTCGGCGAACGACAGGTGCTCGATCTTCATGACGAAGCCGAGGGTGTCGCCGCCCTCCTGGCAGCCGAAGCAGTGGTACAGGCCCTTGCTGGGGCTCACCTGGAAGGAGGGGGACTTCTCGTCGTGGAAGGGGCACAGCCCTTTGAGATTGCCGCCGCCGGCGGGCCTGAGCTGCAGGTACTCGGACACGACGGCGTCGATCGGGACCGCGTCCCGTACTGCCTTCACGTCCTCGTCATTGATCCTGCCCGCCACACGAGAAGTCTACGGCGGCCCCACGACACCACCCCGCCCCCGCCCGCCGCGGGGGCGGGAGGGTCGTTCGAGCGGTTGAGGCAGGGCTCTAGGGTCTGTCCGGCGGATCTTGGCGCGGCTCGCGGCGTCGGATGCGGTGCATCGCAAGGCGCCGGATCGCAGCTCATACCCGACCGTATTCGCGCGATACGGCAACGCAGCGAGGTGCCGTAGCCGGCGTCGCGAGACAGGCAAGATCCGCCGGACAGGCCCTAGGGGCGCGGGATGTTGCGGATGTTCGAGCGGGCCATCTGGAGCATGCGGCCCACGCCGCCCTCCAGGACCACCTTGCTCGCCGACAGCGCGAAGCCCGTCACCATCTCCGCCTTGATCTTCGGCGGGATCGACAGCGCGTTGGGGTCGGTGATCACCTCGACGAGGGCCGGCCCCTTGTGCTTGAACGCCGAGCGCAGCGCCCCGCGCACGTCCTTCGGCTTCTCGACCCGCTGCGCGTGCACGCCCGCCGCCTCGGCGATCGCGGCGAAGCTCGGGTTGCGGTACGTCGTGCCGTGCGCGGGCAGGCCGGAGACCATCATCTCCAGCTCCACCATGCCGAGCGACGAGTTGTTGAACAGGACGACCTTCACCGGCAGCTCGTACTGGACGAGGGTCAGGAAGTCGCCCATCAGCATGGAGAACCCGCCGTCCCCCGACAGCGTCACGACCTGCCGCTTGGGGTCGATGAACTGCGCGCCGATCGCCTGGGGCAGCGCGTTCGCCATCGAGCCGTGCGAGAACGAGCCGATGACGCGCCGCCGTCCGTTCGGCGTCAGGTAGCGCGCGGCCCACACGTTGCACATGCCCGTGTCCACGGTGAACACGGCGTCGTCCGCCGCCTCGTCGTCCAGCACGGCCGCCACGTACTCCGGGTGGATCGGCGTGCGCTTCTCGACCTTTTTGGTGTACGCGGAGACGACGCCCTCCAGCGTCTCCTTGTGCTTCTTCAGCATCCGGTCGAGGAATCTGCGGTCGCTCTTCTCCTTCACGCGCGGCGTCAGGCACCGCAGCGTCTCCTTCACGTCGCCCCACACGGCGAGGTCGAGCGTGGAGCGGCGGCCGAGGTGCTCGGCGCGCACGTCGACCTGCACGATGCGCACGTCGCCGTGCGGCAGGAAGGCGTTGTACGGGAAGTCCGTGCCGAGGAGGATCAGCAGGTCGCACTCGTGGGTCGCCTCGTACGCCGCGCCGTAGCCGAGGAGGCCGCTCATCCCCACGTCGTACGGGTTGTCGTACTGGATCCACTCCTTGCCGCGCAGCGCGTGCCCGACGGGCGCCTTCACGCGGCCCGCGAACTCCATCACCTCGGCGTGCGCCCCCGCCGTGCCGCTGCCGCAGAAGAGGGTGACGCGGCGGGCGTCGTCCACCATGCGGGCGAGGGCGTCGATCTGCGCGTCGGACGGGCGGACGGACGGCCGCGAGGTGACGAGGGCGTGCTCCTCGGCGCGCTCGGGCACCTGCTCGGCGGCGATGTCGCCGGGCAGCGCGACGACGCTGACGCCGCCGCGTCCCACGGCGTGCTGGATCGCGGTCTGGAGCACGCGCGGCATCTGGCGCGGGTTGGAGATCAGCTCGCTGTAGTGGCTGCAGTCGCGGAACAGGCGGTCCGGGTGCGTCTCCTGGAAGTAGCTGGTGCCGATCTCGGAGCTGGGGATGTGGGACGCGAGCGCGAGGACCGGCGCCATGGAACGGTGGGCGTCGTACAGGCCGTTGATCAGGTGCAGGTTGCCCGGTCCGCAGGATCCCGCGCAGGCGGCGAGGCGCCCGGTGAGCTGCGCCTCGGCGCCGGCGGCGAAGGCGGCGGTCTCCTCGTGCCGCACCTGGACCCAGGAGATGCCGGAGGTGCGGCGGACGGCGTCGACGACCGGGTTGAGGCTGTCGCCGACCACGCCGTAGAGGTGCCGCACGCCGCAGCGCACGAGGGTGTCCACGAACTGTTCCGCAACGGTCTGCTTCGCCATCGCCCACGCACCTCTCCGGAAGGACGCGGCCCGAAAGTGTATGAAAACGGGCAGCACGCGTCATGCTGCCCGGTCGGGGACGGTCCCGCAGCCCGGCGGCGTCCGGGCGGGTCAGGGGGCGAGGCGGCGGGCGAACACGTGGTGCGGCCCCACGCCCTCCAGGTCGAACTCGTCGCCGACGACCTCGTACCCCTGGCGTTCGTAGAAGGCGCGGGCGGCGACGCGGCCGTTGCACCACAGCAGGTCGCAGCCGCGGGCGGCCGCCTCGGCCGTCGCCGCCGCGAGGACGGCGTGGCCGTAGCCGAGGCCGCGCGCCTCGGGGGCGCTGGCCATGCCGCGGAACCGGTACGCCGCCGTGCCGAGGGGGTGGGCGTCCGGGAAGAGCGTGATGCAGGCCAGGACGCGGGGGTCGTCGCCGTCGTGGGCTGCGAGGTGGAACGTGTCCTCGCGGGCGTCCTCGGGGAACGCGGCCGTCTCGCGCGGCAGCCCCGGCCGCAGCACGGACCAGCGCAGGTCGAAGATCGTGTCGAGGGGGACGGTGGCGGTGCGTATCGGCATGGGGGCAGCGTAATCCGGGCGCGACGGCCCACCCGTGGCGGCGTACGCCGGCGCGTACCGGCCACCGCCGTCACGCGGCCGACCGCCGGGCCGGTTTCCTCCGACGGGTCCGCCGTCCTGGGGGGCGCCGGTCCAACCGGTCGCCCCGGCCCCATCGACGCGGTGAAGGGGGCGGATCGGGTGGTGCCCCCAGTCGCCCGGCGCCGGGGCACTTCGCCGTCCTCCGGCCCGTGATTGTCCGACCCGGCCAGTACGGTGGCCCCGCGGTGGCCGCCGCGCGGTGGCGGCCCGATCGGGACCAGGGTGGAGGGCGATGATGCGCGGGGAACGGCATCGGCCGGCGGGCAGTGACTTGTGCGGACGCCGCCATGCCCGCACGCGGGTGGAGTGCGTCCTGCCGGACACGCACTACCCGGGGCCGCACCACGCCCTGGACGGCACCACCTGGCACGACGGCCTGTGCCCCCGCTGTCACGGCAGCGGCAGCCGGGACGGCGCTGCCTGCGGGGACTGCGGGGGCGGCGGCTTCGCCCTCCTCGACCTCGGCGGGGACGGGCAGTGAGCCCGCCCCGCGCGGGCCGTCAGGCCGGGGGCAGCAGCTCGGCCAGGGGCGTCTCCGCGTCCGCCAGGGCGTCCGGGTCGGCGGGCCGGCCGGAGCGGATCAGCGCCTGCACGGTGTCCGTGAGGTCCCACACGTTCACGGTCATGCCGGCCAGGACGCGGCGGGCGCCGTCCAGCCAGAACGCGCAGAACGTCCGCTTCGCGACGTCGCCGCGCCACACGACCCGGTCGTAGCCGCCGGGGGGCGCCCAGCCGGAGTACTCGATACCGAGGTCGTACTGGTCGGAGAAGAAGTACGGCACGCGGTCGTACGTCACCTCGCGGCCCAGCATCGCGCGGGCGGCGGCGGGTCCCGAGTTGAGGGCGTTCGCCCAGTGCTCGACGCGCCGGTGACCGCCGTCGCCGGGCCGCACGACGGCGGCGACGTCACCCGCCGCGAAGACGTGCGGGTCACTGGTGCGCAGCGACGCGTCGACGGCGACACCGCCGCCCGGGCCGTCGGCGAGGGCGAGGCCGGCCGAGGCGGCCAGGGTGGTGCGGGGCGCGGCGCCGATCGCGGCCAGGACGGCGCGCGCCGGCAGCGTCTCGCCCGCCTCGGTGGTGACGCCGGCGACCATGCCGTCGCGCCCGGTGATCTCCGCGAGCCGCGTGCCGAAGCGGAACGTCACCCCGTGCTCGCGGTGCACGGCCGCGATGGCCTCGCCCACCTCCGGGCCGAGGACGCCGTACAGCGGTGCCGGGGCCGGCTCCACGACCGTCACCGGCACGCCCAGCGTGCGGGCTGCGGCGGCCACTTCGAGACCGATCCAGCCCGCGCCCGCGACGACCAGCGGCGCGTCGCCGTCGCGCGGGGCGGCGCGGCCGGTGAGGGCGCCGCGCAGGTGGTCGGCGTGCGCGAGGCGCCGCAGGTGGTGGACGCCGGCGAGGTCGGTGCCGGGGATGCCGAGGCGGCGCGGCTCGGCGCCGGTGGCGAGGAGCAGCGCGTCGTACGGCAGGCGGGTGCCGTCGCCGAGGCGGACCTCGCGGGCCTCCCGGTCGATGGCGACGGCGGGCTGGCCGAGGTGGAGTTCGACGCGGTGGCGCGCGTACCAGCTCGGCTCGTGGACGTAGACGCTGCGGCGGGTGGCGCGGCCGGTGAGGTAGTCCTTGGAGAGCGGCGGGCGTTCGTACGGCTCCTCGTGCTCGTCGCCGACGAGGATGACACGGCCGGCGAAGCCCTCGTCGCGCAGCGCCTGGGCGGCCTTGGCCCCGGCGAGTCCGCCGCCGACGATCAGGAACGTCCGGTGACCGCCGCCGGCGTGGCTCGCGCCGGTCCTGGTTCCGTCCATACACGCACCTCCAGTACACGAGTGGCGTCGAACGCCGGCTCAAGAGCCTGCCTCACCTGGGGTGTTCACGGAAGAGGGCGAGAGGTGAGGGGGTACGCGGCGTGCTCGCGGCGCGCGCGGGCGCGCGTCCGGTCAGGAGGTGGGGCGGGAGCGCGTGAGCCGCGCGTGGAGGGCGCGGGCTGACGCGTCGGTGAGGGCGGCGATCTGGTCGACGACGACGCGCAGGCGGGCGGTGTCGGAGCCGGCGGCGAGGTGGAGGGCGCGGTACTGGGGGTCGAGGCCGTCGGGGGCGTGGGCCAGCAGCGCCTCGCCCAGCTCGGTCAGCAGGGCGCGCTGGCGGATGCGGAGGCGTTCCAGTTCGGGCCGCTGCATGACGTGGACGTCGGCGACGGCCTTCACGACGGCGCATTCGAGGCGGGTGGGCAGCGGCACGACGAGCGCGGCGGCGTACCGGCGGAGGGGTCCCGGTCCGTGGCGGACGCGCGTGGCCCGTTCGGCGGCGAGGCAGAACCGGCCGATGAGCTGGCTGGTCGTGTTCTTCAGGCGGGCCTGGGCGAGGGCGGTGCCGTCGTAGGCGGTGGGCCACCAGTCCTGTGCGACGAGCCGGTCGAGGGCGTCGGCGAGGGCGGCCGGTGCGGTGCCGGCGGGCGCGTAGCGGCGGGCGGCGACGGCGAAGACGGCCTCCCGCTCGGGTGACGAGCGCAGGGCGCCGGGGGCGAGGTGGCCGGCGCGGAAGGCGTCCTCCAGGTCGTGGACGGAGTAGGCGATGTCGTCGGACCAGTCCATGACCTGCGCCTCGAAGCAGCGGGTCGCGGGCGGGGCGCCGGCGCGCAGCCAGGTGAAGACGGCGAGGTCGTCCCCGTACACGCCGAACTTGGGCGACGCGGGGTCGGTGGGGTGGCCGCCGCGCGGCCAGGGGTACTTGGTGGCGGCGTCGAGGGTGGCGCGGGTGAGGTTGAGGCCGACGGGGCGGCCGCCGTCGTGCTGGGCGAACCGCTTGGGTTCGAGGCGGGTGAGGAGGCGGAGTGACTGGGCGTTGCCCTCGAAGCCGCCGCAGGGCGCGGCGATGCGGTCGAGGGCGCGTTCGCCGTTGTGGCCGAACGGGGGGTGGCCGAGGTCGTGCGCCAGGCAGGCGGCCTCCACGATGTCCGGGTCGCAGCCGAAGGCGGCGCCGAGGTCGCGGCCGATCTGGGCGCATTCGAGGGAGTGCGTGAGCCGGGTGCGGGGCGCGAGGTCGGCTGCGGGGTCGCCGGCGGCTGCGGGGTCGGGGGTGAGTATCTGCGTCTTGCCGGCGAGCCGGCGCAGGGCGGCCGAGTGCTGGACGCGGGCACGGTCGCGCTGGAAGGCGGTGCGGCCGGGCCGCTTGTCCGGCTCGGGATCGAACCGGGCGGCGTCGGCCGCACCGTACGGGCTGCCGCCGTGCGGTTCGGTGTGCATGACTCGACGGTAACCGCGACCACCGACATCACCGGTGGAACCCGGCCTTCCGCGCTCGTGACCGTGCCGCCGGCCGACGCCCCGCGATGCTGTCCTTTCCGGCCACCACGACGGCGCCACGCCATGGAAGACCCGGCCCCGGCGTGGCCGGCGGCGGTCCCTGTTACCGGATGTCGTGGCCGGGATGCGCCAGGTCGTACCGGTGCCGTGCCTCGGCGATGACGTCGCGGTGCGCGAGGGACCAGTCGGCGAGCGCCCTGACCAGGTGGGTGAGGCCGGCCCCGGTCTCCGTCAGGCGGTAGTCGACCTGGGCGGGGACGGTCGGGTAGACGGTGCGGACGACGAGTCCGTCGCGCTCCAGCCTGCGGACGGTGAGGGTGAGCATGCGCTGGGAGATGCCGTCGATGGCCCGTTGCAGTTCCCGGAAGCGGCGCGGCCCGCCGGCGAGTTCGACGATCACGAGCACCGACCACTTGTCGCCGATGCGGTCCAGGACCTCGCGGATGCCGCAGTCCGGGTGTTCAGCGCGGCCGCACGGTCCGACGCCGGCGGGCCGGGCGGTTACTTCCGTGTGCGTGGGTGACATCGAACTGCCTCCTTGTCGGCGGTACGCGGGCGGATGAGGATCAGCCCAGTTACCGAAGAGAACCACAAGGGGAGATCCGTGACTGACATGATCCTGGTGACCGGCGCGAGCGGGAACCTCGGCTCGGCCACTCTCGCGGCGCTGCGTACCCGCGGCGCGCCCGCGACGGGCGGCAGCCGCAGCCCAAAGGAAGGGATGCGGCGGCTCGACTTCGACGACCCCGCCGGCATCGACCTCGCCGGGGTGGCGACCCTGGTGCTGATCTCCGCCGGCGAGGCCGAGGACGACCGGGTCGTCGGGCGACATGCGGCCGTCCTGCACGCCGCTGTCCGCGACGGCGTCCGGCATGTCGTCTACACCAGCCTGACCGGCGCGGGCGACCACCTCGGCTTCGCACTGGCGCACCGCGCGACGGAACGGCTCGTGCGGGCCTGCGGCCTGCCGTGGACGATCCTGCGCAACGGCCTGTACGCCGAACTCTTCGGCGGGCTGCTGATGTGGGCCGGCGACGGGGTGGAGTCCGCGTTCGGCGACGGCGCCCTGGCCGCCGTGACCCGCGCGGACCTCGCCGAGGCCGCCGCGGTCGTCGCGGCGGACCCGGCACGGCACAGCGGCCGCACCTACGACCTGACCGGCACGCCGATCACGGCGGCGGACGTGGCCGAACGGCTCGGCGTCCCGCACCAAACGATCGGCCTGGGCGAGCTGCGGCGCAGGCTCCTGAACGACGTGCCGGGACTGCTGCCGTTCCAGCCGCCCATGCTCCTCTCGATCGCGACCGGCGTCCGGCACGGCTTCCTGGACGGCACGGGCCCCGACCTCACCGACATCCTCGACCGGCCGGCCCGCGACCCCCTGACCGCGGCCGTCGCGGTCGCCGCCGCCACACGGCCGGGGCGCGGCCGGACATCGGCCGACGGCGCGCGGCCCGCAACGGGATCCGTGCTCGGATGAGTGCCGGACACCGACGGCGCGCGGCAGCGGGCTGCGGCCGGCGCCCCCCTGACGCGCCGTTCCGCGACCTGGTGGGCGCCCGGTTCGCCCTCGGCTCCGGTCCGGTGGGAAGCGCCGAGCCCGCACCGGCCGTGGCCAGGAGCCGGGGTTCGCGGAGTCAGGTGCCGCCGTGCAGGCCCCACTCGTCGAGTCCCGAGTAGATCAGCGCGCAGCGGCTCCCGGGGTGGTCGTACAGTTCCGCCTCCCCGGTGTAAAGCACCACCAGGGAGTCCGCGCCCCGCCACCAGGTGTCGGCGACGCCCCTCGTCTCGCGCACCGGTTCGAAGCCGGCCAGGTCGATGCCGTCCACGGCGTCGCCGAACAGCTTGGTGATCCCCCGCGCCCACATGGCCGCGTGGTGGGTGAGGGCGAGCGCCTCCACCCAGCCGTCGACGGTCGCGTGCAGCGGCACCCACCTGTCCCCGTGGATCCCGAACTCACCGGACGGGCTGATCATGAACCCGTAGGGCACGGCGGTCCGCTGCGTCCCGGCTTCGAACCACCATCCGCCCGCGTCCGGTTCGGGGCCGTCCGGATCGAGGCACTTGGGGCCGCCCTCGTACTGCGACGCGGGCGGCAGGACCAGACCGCCCCACCTCCTCTGGTACGCCGCCATCCGGTCGATCACCGCCGCGGGGACTCCCCGCTCCAGCCACCACGGCCTGCGCTGCTCCACGGGCCGGACGCCGGCCCTGACGCCGTGGACGCCGATGAACGACCGTGCCCGCCGGCTCAGGCCGTCGGGCACGTCGTGGATGAGATCGATGTTCACCCGGACGACGCTACCGCCGCGTCAGGCGGTCGCCGCCAGCGGCAGATCGGTGCTCCGTACGCCCCGCGCCTGGTCGTAGCGGTGCAGCAGCAGCCGGGCCAGCGCGGGGTGGCTGCCCAGCGGGCGGGCCACCACGCCCGGTGCCGCGTCCGCGCAGCGTGTCGCGAACAGGCCGGGGGCCGTGAAGCACGAGGCCATCGCGATATCGCGCCAGCCGCGCGCCCGCAGCGATTCGACGGCCTCCCCCACCGTCGGCGCCGCGGCCGACGCGTACGCCGGCACCACCGGGACACCGCCCAGCCGCGCCGACAGCATCTGCGCCGTGTACTCCGTGCCCGCCGCCGACTCGGGGTCGCGCGAGCCGGCCGCCGCCAGGACGACCGCGCTGCCGGGCCGGTAGCCCGCCTCGATCAGCCGGCTGTGCAGGGCCTCGGCCAGCAGCGGGTGCGGCCCGAGGCAGCCCGCCGTCGTGACCGAGAGGTGCGCGGCGTCCGCGACGACCGACGGGATGTCGTGCTTGACGTGGTAGCCGCGGCTGAACAGCAGCGGTACGAGCACCGCGTCGCCGCGCAGCCGGGCCAGCGTGTCGGTGAGCAGCGGCTCGTCCGTCTCCAGGTGGCCCAGTTCGACGCGCAGCCCGGTCCGCATCGCGGCGACGAGACGCACGAGGGTGCGGATGGTCTGGCGGGCGCGCGGGTCGGGCGACCCGTGCGCGACGGCGACGAGCGTCGGCGGGGCGGCGGCGTGACGGACGGGCTTCATGCGGCCAGCGTGCGCCCGGCGCGTTTCGGACGTATTGCGGACAAGTCACGAATGACCGTGCCGTTCCTCACGCCCCGGGACCCCGGAGGCTGAGGCGACCGCACCGGGGGCGTAACTCCCGGTGCTCCACGCACGTAACACGCCCGTCGCACGATGGCGCCATGAGCGCCGACACCGCAGTGACCTCGACCACAACCGCCGGGACCGTCACGCCCACGCACTGCCCGTACTGCGCCCTGCAGTGCGGGATGGGCCTGCGGCGGAACGGCACGGGGCTCGACGTGGTGCCGCGCGAGTCGTTCGACGTAAACCGCGGCGCCCTGTGCGGGAAGGGCCAGAACGCGCCCGCCGTGCTCGCGGCCGGTGCCCGCCTCACCGAGCCGCTGGTGCGCGACACTCCGGGCGGCGCGCTGCGCCCCGCGTCCTGGCCGGAGGCGCTGGACCGCGTGGCCGCGGGGCTCGCGGGCGTGCGCGACCGGCACGGCCCGGACGCCGTCGGTGTGTTCGGCGGCGGCGGGCTGACGAACGAGAAGGCGTACGCGCTCGGGAAGTTCGCGCGGGTGGTGCTCGGCACCTCGCAGATCGACTACAACGGGCGGTTCTGCATGTCGTCGGCCGCGGCGGCGGGCAACCGGGCGTTCGGGCTCGACCGCGGCCTGCCGTTCCCGCTGGCCGACATCCCGCGCACCGGCTGCGTCGTCCTCGTCGGATCCAACCCGGCCGAGACGATGCCGCCGGCGCTGCGGTACCTCACCGAGCTGAGGGCGAACGGCGGCACCCTGATCGTCGTCGATCCGCGCCGCACCAGGACCGCCGAGCAGGCCGACCTGCACCTCGCGCCCCGCCCCGGGACCGACCTGGCGCTGGCGCTCGGGCTGCTCCACCTCGTCGTCGCCGAGGGCAGGGTCGACGAGGGCTATGTGCGGGAGCGGACCACCGGCTGGCCCGAGGCCCGCGCCGCCGCCATGGCGCACTGGCCGGAACTGGTCGAACGCGTGACCGGCGTGCCCGTGCCGCGGCTGCGGGAGGCCGTCCGCATGTTCTGCGAGCCGGAGGCCGCGATGGTCCTCACGGCGCGCGGCCCCGAACAGCAGTCGAAGGGCACCGACACCGTCGGCGCGTGGATCAACCTGTGCCTGGCGACCGGGCGGGCGGGCCGGCCGTACTCCGGGTACGGCTGCCTCACCGGGCAGGGCAACGGGCAGGGCGGGCGCGAGCACGGGCAGAAGGCGGACCAGCTCCCCGGCTACCGGTCCCTCGCCGACCCGGCCGCCCGCGCGCACGTCGCCGGTGTGTGGGGCGTGGACCCGGCGTCGCTGCCGGGTCCCGGGCGCAGCGCGTACGAGCTGCTGGACGCCCTCGGCCGCGACACGCCCGACGGGGTGCGGGCGCTGCTGCTGATGGGGTCGAACCCGGTCGTCTCCGCGCCGCGCGCCGCGCACATCGAGGAACGGATGCGGTCCCTGGACTTCCTCGCCGTGTGCGACGTGGTCCTGTCGGAGTCGGCGCGGCTGGCGGACGTGGTCCTGCCCGTGACGCAGTGGGCGGAGGAGACGGGGACGCTGACCAATCTGGAGGGGCGGGTGCTGCTGCGGCGCAAGGCGGTGGACGCGCCGCCCGGGTGCCGCAGCGATCTCGACGTGCTGAACGGGCTGGCCGCGCGCCTCGGGCACGCGACGGGGTTCCCGGTGGTGGCGGAGGAGGTGTTCGCGGAGCTGCGGCGGGCGTCGGCGGGCGGCGTCGCCGACTACGCGGGCATCTCGTACGACCGGATCGCGGCGGAGGACGGGGTGTTCTGGCCGTGTCCCGAGCCGGGGCACCCGGGGACGCCGCGGCTGTTCCTCGACCGGTTCGCGACGCCGGACGGGCGGGCGCGGTTCGCGCCGGTGAGCCACCGGCCGTCGGCGGAGGAGCCGTGCGCGGAGTACCCGCTGCTGCTGACGACCGGACGGGTCCTGGCGCAGTACCAGTCGGGCGCGCAGACCCGGCGGGTCGCCGAGCTGAACGCGGCGGCGCCCGGTCCGTTCGTGCAGGTCCACCCGCGGCTCGCGGAGCGGCTCGGCGCGGTGGACGGCGAACCGCTCGCCGTGGTGTCGCGGCGGGGGCGTGCGGTGGCGCCGGCGCGGATCAGCGCGGACATCCGGCCGGACACGGTGTTCATGCCGTTCCACTGGCCTGGCGAGGGGCGGGCCAACACGGTGACGAACCCGGCGCTCGACCCGACGTCGCGGATGCCGGAGTTCAAGGTGTGCGCGGTGCGCGTGGAGCGGGTCGCCGCGAAGCCGGCGGCGGACCGCGCGGTGCCCGGGGAAGCGGTACCCGCGGGGCGTGTGTGACAGATGTGACGTGAGGGGCGCGTCCGGTGATTCCCGAGTTGCGGGGCGGCGTTCCCGGGGCAGCATGGAGAGATGGAGGACATCACCGAGCTGGCCGACGAGCACCTGGCACTGGCCCGTGACGCGGACCACGGGCGCAGCGCCCATCTGTTCCTGCGCGACGGGCCGCTGCGCCAGAGCGTGATCGCGCTGACCGCCGGGTCGGTGCTGGAGGAGCACGACGCGCCGCCCGCGTCGAGCATCCAGATCCTGCGGGGCCGGGTCAGGCTGGTCGCCTCGGACGGTGTGGCGGCGGACTTGGAGGCGGGGCACATCATGCAGGTCCCGCACAGCAGACACACCCTCACGGCGGTGCACGAGTCCGTCGTCCTCATGACCGCGGTGACGGCCACCCCCGAACCGGTCGTCGTCTACGACACCCGCAGAGAACCGGACACAGCGTGAGGTCCGGGGGGAACGCCCTCGGTCGGTGAGAGTCCCTGCGCGCGGTGTTCACTCGGACGGACGCCGCGTTCCCGCTTGAACGCCGTGCTCAGGGCGAAACCGCTGCCGTACCCGACGCGCCGCGCGACCGAGTCCAGCGTGGCGTCCGGCTCGCGCAGCAGGTCGGCCGCCATCCCCAGCCGCCGGCCGGTCAGGTACGTCATCGGCGGCTCCCCCACCAGCGCGGTGAACCGCCGTGCCAGCGCCGCCCGGGAGACGCCGGCCTTGGCCGCCAGGCCGGCGACCGTCCAGGGGTGCGCGGGATGGTCGTGCAGGAGCCGCAGCGCCCGCGCCACCGCTGGATCGCTGTGCGCGTGCGCCCCGGGCGGCGCGTCGGCGCCGGGGCTGGCGTACCAGGTGCGCAGGGCCTCGATCACGAGGAGGTCGAGGAGCCGGTCGAGGACGACCTCCTGGCCCGGCGCGTCCCTGCGGATCTCCGCGTCGAGCAGGGCGGGCAGCGGCGAGTCGAAGGCGTGGCGGCGCAGCGGCAGCACGCGCGGCAGCGCATCCCGGAGGCGGCCGGTGAGGTCGCCGCGCAGCCGGTAGGTGCCGATCAGCAGGACGGTCGGCCCGTCGCCGTCCGGGGTGTTCCCCCATGTCCTGACACCGAGGTCCATCTCCTCGCACAGGTCGGTGCCGTCGGCGGCGACGCTGCACCCGCCCGGGCGGATCGTGGCCTGCGGCTCGGTCGCCGGGTCGTCGGCCACGGTGTAGGGCGCGGGGCCGCGCACGAGCGCCAGTTCCCCCGCCGTCAGCGGTTCGACGCCTCCCGCACCCTGCGGGTGGACGCACGCGCTGCCGCGTACCACGCTGATGACGGTCAGCGGCGCCTCGTCACGCACGGCCACGCACCACGGGGGGCGCAGCACCGCCCGCATCAGGAACGCGCCACGGGCACGCGGGCCGTCGAGAAGACTGCCCAGCGCGGCGCCGGGCAGGTGTTCGATTTCCATGGCGGGAGAGTAGCCCGAACGGGCGACAATCACGGGCCGCGCGCGGCACGGTAGCGTCGGAGGCATGCATGCCGACAGCGACCCCGCCACCGCCACTCCGCACGTGCCGCCCCGGCCTGCGGCACCGGGCCGGTCGGCGGCCCCGGTGATCCGCCCGGCCGAGCCGGACGACGCGTTCCCCATCACGGCGATCTTCGCGCACTACGTCGTCTCGACCCTCGTCACCTTCAGGGAGGAGCCCCTCACGACGACGGAGTGGCGCCGGAAGATGGCGGACACGGCCGCGCACGGCCTGCCGTTCCTCGTGGTGGAGATGAACGGGGCCGTCGCCGGATTCGCGTACGCAGGACCCTGGCGCCCGCAGCCCGCCTACCGGCACACCGTCGAGAACAGCATCTACCTCGCGCCCGACCGCACCGGGCTCGGGCTCGGCCGTGCCCTGCTGACGGCGCTGGTCGAGGGGTGCGAGCGGGCCGGGGTCCGCCAGATCGTCGCCGTCATCGCGGACTCGGGGAGCGACGCGTCCCCGGCACTGCACCGCCGGCTCGGTTTCACGGAGGCGGGCCGGCTGCGCGCGGTCGGGCACAAGCACGGACGGTGGCTCGACACCGTGCTGATGCAGCGGGACCTGGCCACCATCGCGGAACGGCCGGGCGGCCTCACCGTCCCCGAGGGCGCACTCGGCCCGGAGGGACCGTCGACGGAGCACCACTGACCACAGGGCGCGGCCGGTGCCCCGGCACACCGGCCCGCCGAAGGCACTGACGATCCGTCGTAAAGGAGTCAAAGCCGGCTCGGGCCGGCCGGTGCCGGTGGCCGGACCTCATCCAAGGGCTCGCCGATCCGCGCGAGCACCTCGCGGGACAGTGTCCGGAACTCCTTGTAGCAGGTCTTCACGTACTGCTGAGTGCTGCCCAGGGCTCCGTCTGCCGGCTTCAGATCGAACATCGGCTTCCTTGCGTCGTGCGCCAGAGGCATCAGGCTCCGGTAATTCCGCAAGGTCGCGATGCGATGGCGGTCGTCCTCGCGGGTGGGCCGGGTCTCGTCGAGAACTGCCGAGGAGTAGACCCAGGGAATTCTCTTGAGCCACCGTTCGTACGCCTTGACCGGTCGATCCAGCCGCATCTCCGGCTGCATGATCACGTATCCGAGGGGACGCATATCGGCTTGGGGTGCAGAGATGTTCTGCGGCACCCGGGGAAGCACAAGCTGTTGCCAGTCAGCGCGCCACTGGCGCAGTGTCGGTCCCAGGTTGCTGAGGCCCTTGAGCGAGAACAGGTCCGCGGCCAATGGCATCAGTACGGTGTCGGCTGAAATCAATGCGGCTCGGTTGATGGCTCCCAGGTTGGGGCCGATGTCGATCAGCACGACATCCGCGTCCACGGCCTTCGCCGCCTGCTCCATGATCCGATGGAAAGCTGTCGATGTACGGATGGCTGCGACGTCTCCCGCATAGGCACGAGACCATTCGTTGGACAGTTTGTCCTCGAAGCGGCTGAGATCGAGGCTGCCGGGCAGCAACCAGAGGCCGGGCCGGAGCCTGACGGGCTCGACAGCCCCGATGTCGCCCACCCCTTCGAGGATGGGACGGACGGCATCGGCGATGGTCTGTCCGCTGCGAACGCGTCCGATCCCGGGGAGGCCCGCCGGTACCGCGCCTTGATCGATGAGCTCGGAAGGATTTTCCCAGAGCTCTTCGATCTCCGTCTCATCCAGGCACATGGAGGTGAGGTTCGCCTGTGGATCCAGGTCGATGGCGAGAACACTCGGACCGAGACGCCGGATCATGTGCGCCAGGTGGTAGGTGAGGGTGGTCTTTCCCACGCCTCCCTTGTTGTTGAACAACGCAATCGATGTCATACGGCCCTCCTGAGCACGACAACCCACGAGGAAGCATCCACCTGGAACTCGGCGGGCGGATTCCCGTTGTCCTCCAGCGCCCTTCTCACCCGCCCGATACCCCGGCCGAACCGGTTCACATACCCAAGCCCTTTCATCGCGGCTGCCAGGGACGGATTGCGGTAATCGGTGACACGGTCGAAGTTGTCGTCCCGGACCTGCCCGAACGGTCCGCCAGGATTGGTGATCTCGATTCGGTCGTCGAACCAGACGATCCGGGTCGGCGCGTAGGACGTCTCATAGTTCCGGTGCATGAGCGCGTTCATGCAGAGCTCACGCAGTGCCTCCAGCGGATAGTCCGGTCGGGGCGTCTCCCGGAAGCCGTCCTCCACAAGCCTCGTGCGCAGATTGCTCCGCAGGAGGGGTTCCAGACGTGCGGAGAGTCCTACCAGATTCTGCCGAAGCTCCTGCTCATCGACGATCGGGGCATCGAGGTCAACGCCCTGGTAGCGCACGAACTGGACGTACGCTCCGGGTACATGACCGGCGGGATCGAGTCCGACGACCAACAGACCCAGCACGGTCGGCGTGCCGCTGTGGGTCATGAGGTGGAGCGAGGAGAGCTGAAGATCGATGGGGCGGCCGTTCTCCTCGATGACGTCCGGATCGACCATGGAAGGCAAATATGACTGCTGGAACAGGTCCAGGTCCAGGTCATCGACGCGGGCCAGTTCCATCGGGCGCGTATCGAAAGGACGGTCTTGGGTACGTCGGCGCTCCGAGAGGACCCGCTCGTCCTCCCGGTTGGCCTTACGCGTGGTGGGGCCGGGGCGAACCCACACAACGCCGTCGTATCGCACCGGCGGCGTCGCGGACGCGGCCACGTGGAGCCGGATGACGGGTTTGCCTCGGTAGACGGCCCGCTCAACCGAGAGGGACGGGCGATCGAGAATGAGGCCGGAGTCCCGTATCTCGGTGAGCTGGAGAAGCGCGCGATCGCTCAGATCGATGTCGTCGACGGGCATACCTTTGTCGTCCACTCCCACGAGGATGTCACCCCCGCCACGACCACTCAGGTCATTGGCCATGGCGCACACCGCGTGGCCGATGGCGTCGCCCCGCCTGCCCTCGCGCTTGGGACTGCTCTTGAACTCGAGGCAGGCCGACTCCTGGGTTCCCAGCAGGTCGGCCAGATCCACGTCTTCATCGCTCACGGCACCATTCTGCCGTGCCGACCCCCACGTCGGCCGGAGGCCGGAACAACGGCTCCCGGGCTCGCGAGCCACCCGTCGGCCCGTCCACATCCCCCGGAGCCATGCCGGCCAGGTCGCACGAGGGTCGTCGAGCCGGCACCCGCCGTCACCGAACCGGAGAGCCTCATCCGCACGAGCCCGAGCCGACGACCGTCTCAGGGCCGACGGGCCACCGACTTCCTGCCTGTGCTGCGGGACTTCTCCGCGCGCTGACCCGGCCCGGCGTCGTCGCCCCGGGGCGTCAGACGAGGAGTGCGAACGTCGCGGTCACCGAGGAACGGATCGTCAGACGGCCGGGTATCAGGTCGCCCTCGCCGCCGGGGCCGCCCGGCTGTGCGGGGGCGGCGGAGCGCGTCATGGCGCCGTAGCCGGAGGGCGGCACCGCCGGGTCGCGGTCCTCGATGGCGGTGACCGCGCCGAGCCGCGCCCCTGCGGCCTCGGCGTACAGCTCGGCCTTCGCACGCGCGTCGGCGACGGCGGAGCGGCGGGCGCGGGACTGGAGCTCGCCGCGGGCGGCCACGTCGAAGGTGACCCCGTCGATCTGGTGCGCGCCCGCGTCGACGACCTGGACGAGGAGCGGTTCGAGCAGGTCGAGGTCCCGCACCTCGACGGCGAACGACGCCGCGCACTCGTAGCCGAGGAAGCGGCGGTCCTGCCCGTAGCTCCAGGAGGAGCGCAGGTTGAGGCGGGAGGTGGCGACCGCGTCGTCCGGCACGCCGTGGCCGCGCACCACCTGGCGTATCAGGGCGACGAGCGCGTGCGTCTCCCGGAAGGCTTCGGACGGCTCCTGCCGCGTCTGCCGGATCGACAGGTTGACGCGCGCCAGGTCCGGGACGGCGCGGACGGTGCCCGTGCCGTGGACGGTGACGCCTCCGTGACCGCCCGGGGCGGAAGTGATGCCGTTCATGCCCCCATACAAGCAGGTGGGTACGACAACGGGAACGCGCGGCGGCCGGCGGCCCCTCCGGGGGGTGCCGCCGGCCGCCGCGCGGTGCCGTGCCGGTGCGTCAGGCCACTTCGTGCACCGCGGGCCGGGTGGCGGCCGGGTTGACGATGTGGATGTCGCACCGCGCGTGGCGCCACAGCTCGCGGCTGGCGCTCGCGTCCATCAGGGCGGGCAGCCCGCCGTGCGTCGGCGCGCCGATGACGATGGCGCGGGCGCCGGCGCGGTCGGCGTACTCGGCGATCATGCGGCCGACCGCGCCGTGGTCGGCCGCGTCGCCGAGGACGTGCCCGGTGGCCGGGACGAGGTCGGCGCGCAGGCGCTCGACCTGCCGCCGGACCAGCGCCTCGGCGGCGGCCGCGTCCTCGCTCTCGGCCGCCGTGCCGTCGCCGAAGCCGAGTTCACGGGCGTGCAGGACGTGGACGGCGCGGCCGTTCAGGCGGGCGAGGCGCCCGGCCCGCGCGGCGACCTCGGCGCCCAGCGGCGAGCCGTCCACGGCCGCGACGATGACGCCGTCGCCGGCCGGGGCGGCCGCGGCCGGGGTGGCCTCCTCGGCGGCCGGGGCGCCGTGCCCGCCGGCCTCGGCGGCCTGCGCGGCCTCGGCCCTGCCCAGCAGCTCGTGGGCGGTGGCGAGGATGGCGACGCCGAGGAGGAGCGCCCCGGCGCCGACGTAGAACGGCACGTGGATGTTGAAGTTGTCCACCATCTTGCCCGCGAAGTACGGGGCGAGGCCGCCGCCGATGAAGCGGACGAAGCCGTACGCGGCGGACGCCACGGGCCGTTCCACCGGGGAGACCGTCATGACGGCCTGGGTGGTGACGGTGTTGTTCACGCCGCAGAAGACACCGGCCACGATGACGAGCGCGATGAGGGCGGGCTTGTCGTTCACCCAGATCGCGATGGCGGCCATGACGACGGCGAACAGCGTGAGGTTCGCGTACAGGGTGCGGGCGAGGCCGAGCTTCCGCTGGAGCCACGGGGCGCCGAAGACGGAGAAGAGGGCGACCAGCGCGCCCCACCCGGTGAAGACGAAGCCGAGCTGGATGGCGCCCAGTTCCATGGGGAACGGGGCGTAGCCGAGCAGGGTGAAGAACGCCCAGTTGTAGCAGAGCGCGGTCAGGGACAGGGTGAGCAGGCCGCGGTGCCGCAGGGCGGCGAGCGGGGCCACGAGGCTGGTCTTCTTCGCCGGCTTGGGGAGGGGTTCGACGAGGACGACGGTGGCGAGGAGGGCGATGGCCATGAGGACGGCGACGCCGAAGAACGGGCCGCGCCAGCTCACCTCGCCCAGCAGGCCGCCCAGCAGGGGGCCGACGGCGATGCCGACACCGAGCGCCGTCTCGTACAGGACGATCGCGCCGACGAAGCCGCCGCTCGCCGACGCCACGATGACGGCGAGGGAGGTGGCGATGAACAGGGCGTTGCCGACGCCCCAGCCGGCGCGGAAGCCGACGATGCCGTCGACGCTGCCGGACGCGCCGGCGAGCGCGGCGAACACGACGATGATCGCGAGGCCGACGATGAGGGTCTTCTTGGCGCCGATGCGGCTGGAGACCCAGCCGGTGACGAGCATGGCGACGGCGGTGACGACGAGGTAGCTGGTGAACAGCATCGTCACCTGGCTGGGCGTCGCGTCCAGGTCCTCGGAGATGGCCGGCAGGATCGGGTCGACGAGCCCGATGCCCATGAAGGAGACGACGCAGGCGAAGGCGACGGCGAAGACGGCCTTCGGCTGCTTGAACGGGTTGACGGCCGGTGCCGCCGCTGACTGCCCTGTGGAGGGGCCACTCATGAGCGTGCTCCAGGAGTGTGCTTCTCGGGTGTGGGGACGGTGCGCGGATCTTCCAGGCCGAGCCGCGTCAGTCTCTCCACCGCCGGGAGCGCGGCGCGCAGGGCGGCGCGCTCCTCGGGGGTGAGGCGGTCGAGCAGGACGCCGAGCAGTTCCGCGCGCCGGTCCCTGCGGCGGGCCAGCAGGTCGCGGCCGGCGTCGGTGATGCCGACGAGGACGACCCGGCCGTCGGTGGGGTCGGGGGCGCGGTCGGCGTAGCCGGCGTCCTGCAGCCGGGAGACGAGCTGCGACATGGCGGGTTGCGTGACGCCCTGGCCGGTGGCCAGCTCGGTGAGGCGGCGGGGGCCGCCGTGGTCGAGTGCCGCGAGGGTCGCGGCGGCGGTCAGCGACAGGTCGCTCGGCGGGTTGATCCGCCGGAAGAGGCGGAGCACCTGCTCCAGCGCGGTCGCGGTCTCCCGAGGAAAATCCATAAGCCTTTTATATCACTAGCTTATGTTTAGTGGAAGAACAAAACAGGGAAGGGCGACCCAGCTCACAGAACGCCCCAGGCCGCGCCCGCTCACAGCCGCGCCTGCCCCGCGCTGAGGGCAGCGTTGCCCCCGGGAAACGGCCGTGATGCGGCCGGGTAACAGCGCCCCCGCACTCTCGATGGCATGAGCGGAACGGAGACGGCGCGACGCGTCGTGATCATCGGCGGCGGCCCCGCGGGCGCCCGCCTCGCGGCGCGGCTCGCGCCCGCCGCCCGCGTGACCGTCCTCGCCGAGGAACCCCACCCCGCCTACAACCGCGTCCTCCTCGCCGACGTGCTCGCCGGCCGCTACCCCGCCGACGTGATCGCCCTCCCCGGACCGGCGGACGGCGTCACCTGGCACGCCGGCGTGCGCGCCGCGCGCATCGACCGCGACCGGCGCCTCGTGCTCCGCGACGACGACGGCGCGCCCGAGCCGTACGACACCCTGGTCCTCGCCACCGGCGCGAACCCCGTCCTGCCGCCCCTCACCGGCCTGCGCCTGCCCGGCGGCGGCCTGCCCGAGGGCGTACGGGCCTTCCGCACGCTGGACGACTGCCGCGCGCTCGGCGGCGTCCTCGACGCCCGGCCGGACGCGTCCGCCGTCGTCATCGGCGGCGGACTGCTCGGCGTCCTCGCCGCCGCGGCGCTGGCCCGGCGCGGCGCCCGCGTGTTCCTCGCGCAGCGCGGCGAGCACCTCCTCGACCGCCACCTCGACCCCGCCGCCGCCGGCCTGCTGGCAGCGCACCTGGCCGGCGCCGGCGTCGAGGTCCACACCGAGTGCGCGGTGCGCGGGCTGCTCACCGGCGACGGCGGCGCGGTGCGCGGCGTGCGCCTCGCCGACGGCTACGAGCTCCCCGCCGACCTCGTCGTCCTCGCCTGCGGCGTCCGCCCCCGCGCGGGCCTCGCACGGGACGCGGGCCTCGCCACCGGCGCGACCGGCGGCGTCACGGTGGACGACCGCCTCACCACGAGCGACCCGGCGATCCACGCCATCGGCGACTGCGCCGAGCACGCGGGCGTCTCCTACGGCCTGGCCGGTGCCGCCCAGGACCAGGCGGACGTCCTCGCCGACATCCTGCGCGGCGCGCCGCACGCCCGGTACGCCGGGACGCGGGCGCTCGTCCGACTGACCCTGCCGGACGGCCCCGCGCCGTTCGACCTGGCCGCGTTCGGCCGCCCCGTCGCAGGCCCCCCCGACGACGTGGTGCGGCTGGACGACGCCACGCGCGGCGCCTACCGCGCCCTGGTCGTCCGCGACGACCGGCTGCGCGGCGGGGTCCTCGTCGGCGACCTCGGCGGCGTCGGGTCCCTGGCCCGCGCCTGGGAGGCCGACGAGGCGCTGCCCGCGACCGCCCCCCTGCTCCACCTGCTGACCCACGACGGAGGGTGCTGACCATGACCACCGCACGCCGCACAGCGAGCCCCGACCTTGCCCCCGGGGCGGACGGCAGGCCCGTGATCGTGCTGATCGGCCACGGCATGGTGGGCCAGAAGTTCCTGGAACGGCTCGCCGAGCTGGGCACGACCCGCACGTCGCGCGTCGTCGTCCTGTGCGAGGAGCCGCGGCCCGCGTACGACCGGGTGCACCTCACCTCCTACTTCTCCGGCACGGCGGTGGACGAGCTGTCGCTCGTGCCGGACGGCTTCATGGCGGAGCACGGCATCGAGCTGCGCGTCGGCGACCCCGCGACGGCCGTCGACCGGGCGGCCCGCACGGTGACGGCGGCATCCGGCGCGGTGTTCCGCTACGACGCGCTGGTCCTCGCGACCGGCTCCTACCCGTTCGTCCCGCCGGTGCCGGGCCACGACGCGGACGGCTGCTTCGTCTACCGCACCATCGAGGACGTCAGGGCGATCGAGGCGCACGCGGCGACGGTCGGCACCGGCGTGGTCGTCGGCGGCGGGCTCCTCGGTCTTGAGGCGGCCGGCGCGCTGAAGGGCCTGGGTCTCGACACGCACGTCGTGGAGTTCGCGCCGCGCCTGATGGCCGTCCAGGTGGACGACGGCGGCGGCACGGCGCTGCGGCGCGCCGTCGAGGGCCTGGGCGTCGAGGTGCACACGGGCGTCGGCGGCCAGGAGATCACGACCGACGCGGCGGGCGCCGTCACCGGCATCGTCCTGTCGGACGGCTCGACCGTGCCGGCCGGGATGGTCGTCTTCTCGGCCGGTGTCCGCCCGCGCGACGACCTGGCCCGCGCGGCGGGTCTCGAGATCGGCGAGCGCGGCGGCGTCGTCGTGAACGAGCTGTGCCGCACCACCACCGACCCGGACGTGTACGCGATCGGCGAGTGCGCCCGCGCCGCCGACGGCATGGTGTACGGCCTGGTCGCGCCCGGCTACGAGATGGCGCGGACGGCGGCCGACGCGATCGCGCGGCGCACGCCGGCCCCGTTCACCGGCGCCGACACCTCCACCAAGCTGAAGCTGCTCGGCGTGGACGTGGCGTCCTTCGGCGACGCGCACGGCCGGGCCGAGGGCTGCCTGGACGTCGTGTACGCCGACTCGCGCGCCGGGATCTACCGCAAGCTCGTGATCGGGCAGGACGGCACGCTGCTCGGCGGCGTCCTCGTCGGCGACGCGGAGTCGTACGGGCTGCTGCGCCCGCTCACCGGTACGGTGCCGCCCGCGTCCCCCGACCAGCTCGTGCTGCCCGCCGGGCTCGCCCCGCCCGCCGCGCTCGGCCCGGCGGCCCTGCCGGACGAGGCGGTCGTCTGCAGCTGCCACAACGTCACCAAGGGCGCGATCCGCGCCGCCGTGTCCGAGCGGGGCTGCACGACCGTCCCCGAGGTGAAGGGCTGCACGAGGGCGGGCACCGGCTGCGGGAGCTGCGTCAAGGTGCTGGGCCAGCTCGTCAACGACGAGCTGACGGCGGCGGGCGTCGAGGTGGACACGGGCCTGTGCGGCTGCTTCGCGCAGACCCGGCAGGAGCTGTACGAGATCGTCCTCGCGCTGCGCGTCACGTCCTACCGCGCCCTGCTCGACGGGCACGGCCGTCCGGAGGCGCGCGGCGGCGACGGGTGCGAGGTGTGCAAGCCGGCGGTCGCGTCGATCATCGCGTCCCTCGCCCCGGCGATCGGCGCCGAGGGCTATGTCCTGGACGGCGAGCAGGCCGCGCTGCAGGACACGAACGATCACTTCCTCGCCAACCTCCAGCGCAACGGGTCGTACTCGATCGTCCCGCGCATCCCGGGCGGCGAGATCACGCCGGAGAAGCTGATCGTGATCGGCGAGGTGGCCCGGGACTTCGGGCTCTACACGAAGATCACGGGCGGCCAGCGGATCGACCTGTTCGGCGCCAGCGTGGACCAACTGCCGGTGATCTGGGCGCGGCTCGTGGCCGCCGGGTTCGAGTCGGGTCACGCGTACGGCAAGGCGCTGCGGACGGTGAAGTCGTGCGTCGGCTCGACGTGGTGCCGCTACGGCGTGCAGGACAGCGTGCGCATGGCCATCGACCTGGAGCTGCGCTACCGGGGCCTGCGGTCGCCGCACAAGCTGAAGTCGGCCGTCTCCGGCTGCGCGCGCGAGTGCGCCGAGGCGATGGGCAAGGACTTCGGCGTCATCGCGACGGCCAACGGCTGGAACCTGTACGTCGGCGGCAACGGCGGCGCCACCCCGCGCCACGCCGACCTGCTGGCGCAGGACCTGTCGGACGCCGAACTGGTGCGGCTGATCGACCGGTTCCTCATGTTCTACATCCGCACCGCCGACCGTCTGGAGCGCACCTCGGTCTGGCTGGAGCGGATGGGGCTCGACCACGTGACGGATGTCGTGGTGCACGACTCCCTCGGCATCTGCGACGAGCTGGAGTCGCTGATGACCGCGCACGTCGCGAACTACCGCGACGAGTGGGCCGAGACCTTGAACGACCCGGAGCGGCTGCGGCGGTTCGTGTCGTTCGTGAACGCGCCCGGCACGCCCGACCCGACGATCTCGTTCACGCCCGAGCGCGAGCAGATCCGCCCCGACCTGACCCTGTTGACCATCACGGACCGGCGGACCGCCGAGCGCGCCGCCGACGAGAGGGTGACCGCACCGTGACGACGACGCTCGAACTCCGCCTGGCCGACGGCTCCTGGCTCCCGGTCTGCGACCGTACGCACCTCACGCCCGGCCGGGGCGTGGCGGCGCTGCTGCCGGACGGCGGGCAGGCGGCGATCTTCCTCGACCGCCACGGGAACACCTGGGCCATCGACAACCGCGACCCGTTCACGGGGGCCTCCGTCCTGTCCCGCGGCCTCCTCGGGACGGCGGACGGCACGCCGTTCGTGGCCTCCCCGCTGCTCAAGCAGCGGTTCGACCTGATCACGGGCGCGTGCCTGGACGACCCGGACCCGGCGCGCTCGGTGGCGACCTTCACGACCCGCGCGGCACCGGCCTGACGGACGCGCCCGCCGCCGCGGCGACGGCGCCGGCCGCGCGGACGAACGCCGCGACGGCGGGTGAGCGCGACTCCCGCGGCCAGGCCAGGGCGAGGGTGAGCGGCGGCAGGTCCGTGACGGGCCGCAGCGCGATGCCGGGGCGCGGGTGGCGGCGGGCGATCGACTCGGGGACGAACCAGACGGCGCCGCCCAGTTCGACCAGGTTGAAGATCTGCGCCAGGTCCAGCGGACGCCGCCGGGCCACCGCGGCGGGCGAGGACAGGCCCTCCCGGTCCGCGGGGCGCCCGTTCGGCTGGACGCGCCCCCCGAGGTCCGCCAGGCACAGGTCCGTCCGCGCGGCCAGCGGGTCGCCCGCCGCGACCGCGAGGAGGCGCGGCTCCGTCCAGAACGGCTCCATGTCGAGCCCGTCCTCGTCGAACGGGCGGGGCAGCAGCGCGACATCGGCGCGGCCGTCGCGCAGCGCCGGTTCCTGCTGCCCGGGGCCGCCGAGCACGAGGTCCACGGGGAGGGCGGCCGTCTCCTCCCGGTAGGCGGCGAGGACGGCGGGCAGCAGCCCGCCGTCGTAGTCGGCCTTCAGGGCCAGCCGCAGCGCGGGCTCCGGCTGCCCGGCCCGCCGGGCGCGCCGGGCGGCGGCCGTCACCGCGTCGAGTGCCGTCCTGGCGTCGCGCAGCAGGGTCTCGCCGGCCGGGGTGAGGGCGACCCGGCGCGTCGTGCGCTCCAGCAGCGCGACGCCGAGCTGCCGCTCCAGTTCGCGGATCGCGCGGGACAGCGGGGGCTGCGCCATGCCGAGCCGTTCCGCCGCCCGCCCGAAGTGGAGTTCCTCGGCCACGGCGACGAAGTACCTGAGCTGCCTGACCTCCAGATCACTCATACCCGCACGGTATCAGTGGGGCTCGGATCGGTCCTTCAGCCGGCGGCCGGCCGCCGGTTGACTGGGGAACGTCAGCGGCGAGGCGCCCCCTCGCCCTCCCCCGGCTTTCCCCTCTGGAGCACCGTTGATCGTCCTCACCACCCCCACCGGCAACATCGGCCGCCTCGTCCTCGACCGCCTCCTCGCCGCCGGGGCGCCCGTCCGCGTCATCGTGCGCGATCCCGCCCGCCTGCCGGACGCCGTGCGCGGCCGGGTCGAGACCGTCCGGGGCTCGCACGGCGACCCGGACGTCGTCACCGAGGCGTTCACCGGCGCCGATTCCGTCTTCTGGCTGGTGCCGCCGGACCCGCGCGCCGCGACCATGGAAGACGCCTACGTGGGCTTCAGCCGCCCGGCCGCCGCCGCCCTCACGGCCCGGGGCGTGAAGCGCGTCGTGGCCGTCTCGTCCCTCGGCCGGGGCACGCCCCAGGCCGCCCACGCGGGGCACATCACCGCGTCCCTCGCCATGGACGACCTGCTCGCCTCGACGGGCGTGCACTACCGGGCGCTCGCGCTGCCGTCGTTCATGGACAACGTGCTGCGCCAGACCGCCCTCATCAGGGACCGGGGCCTGTTCACCTCCCCCAACTCCCCGACCCACCGGGCGCCGACCTGCGCCATCACCGACATAGCGGCGAAGGCCGCCCGTCTCCTCCTCGACGGCTCCTGGAGCGGCGTGGAGGACGTCCAGGTGCTCGGCCCGGAAGACCTCTCCTACGAGGACATGGCGCGCATCATGTCCGAGGTGCTCGGCCGTCCCGTCCGTTACCAGCAGATCCCGGGCGCGGAGTTCAAGGCACGGATGACGGGATTCGGGATGTCGGACGCCGTCGCCCAGGGCCTGGTGGACATGGCGGAGGCCAAGGACGCGGGGCTCTACGACACCGCGCGCCGGACGCCGGAGACCGGGTCGTCCACCAGCTTCCGCCAGTGGTGCGAGGACGTGCTGAAGCCGGCCGTCCTCGCCGGGTGACGCGTCAGGCGCGGCGCGCCGACAGCCAGGACGCCAGCGCCACGAGTGCCGCCAGCATGACGGCCGCCCCGCCCGTGAGCAGCAGCAGATCGACGGCGGGCGGGCGCGGCGGCGCTCCGGCGATCAGTCTGATCGTCTGATTCGCGGGCGTCACCGGCCGAGCGACCAGCACGACGAGGCTCAGCAGCAGCGCGGTCGTGAAGGCGTAGCCCTGCCGCCGGATGACGGGCCGCGCACAGCACGCGCCGAGCCCGGCGGCCACGAAGGCGCACGTCAGGTGCGCGAGGAGGCCGCACGCCAGGTCGGCGGCCGGGGGCAGGTGCCGCTCGGCGAGGACCGGGGCGGCCAGCGACGCGGCGGTCAGCGCGAGGGCGCACACCAGCACGGCGCCCGTCCTGCCCGCCACGACCCGGTACCGGCCGCCCGCGTTCACCACGGTGACGGCTGTCTGGACGGGGTCCTCCGCGTTGTGGAGCGTCAAGGTCAGCCACACGGTGACCGGCACCAGCGCGGCGGCGGACATCCCGTAGCCGGCCAGCGCGTCGCCCCCGCCCGCGTGCAGGACGGCGAGGCAGCCGAGGTACGCCACCAGCGGGGGGACGAACCGCTGGGAGCGGAGGTAGTCGGCGAGCGCGTACCGCGCGACCGCCGTCACGCCCGGCCGCCGGGCACCGGGCGGACCTCGACGACGGTGAGGCCGCCGGCCAGCGCCTCGGCGAGGACGGCGTCGGAACGCCCCACGGCGACGTCGAGCCGCAGGCGCGTCCCGTCCCGCCGTACCGACAGCACGCCGGGGATGGCCGCCAGCGTCCGGGCGGCGCCGGCGGGATCGGCCGCCGCCGCGCCGAGCGTCACCGCGACACCCGCCGGTGGCCGTTCCCCCGGGGCTCGTACGGTGAGGCGCCCGCCGTCCAGCCGGTGCACGGCGTCGGCGGTCCCCTCGACCGTGCCGGGCCGGTGCTCGGTCAGCAGGACGACGACGCCGGCCGCGCGCCACTCGGCGAAGCAGTCGGCGAGGGTGCGGTGGGCGCGGGCGTCCAGGCCCGACCAGGGCTCGTCCAGGATCAGCAGGCCCGGGTCGGACAGGAGGGCCTGTGCCAGGGCGATCTTCTGCGCGTTGCCCTTGGAGAGGGTGCCGATCGGCGCGTCGAGGTCGCCCTCGACGGCGAGCCGGTCCAGCAGCTCACGGCCGCGGCGGGCGGCGGCCTCCGTCGACAGGCCCTGGACGCGGCCCATGTGCGCGAGGTACGGGCGGGCCGCGAGCCGCGTCGTCGCGGGGAGCCGCTCCGGCACGTAACCGACCCGGCGCGGACGGCCCGTGACACCGCCGGACACCGGCCGCAGCAGGCCCGCGGCCACCTTGAGGAGCGTCGACTTGCCCGAGCCGTTGCCGCCGACGACCGCGGTGACCGTGCCGGGGGCGAGGTCGAGCGTGACGCCGTCGAGCACCCGCGGCCCCCGCCGCCCGTAACGCACCGTCACCGCGTCCAGTCGCATCGACGCCCCTCGCTCACCCGGTCGTGGCAGTTCCCCGGCGTGATCCCATCGTTCGGGCGCGTCTCGCGCAAGTCGCCGGCCGTGGCCGGATCACATGACGCACTCGTGGGTGGCGCCGTGGTCGAGCAGGTGGGTGTCGCGGACCCAGCCGTAGCCCCGGATGTACGACCAGGAGCGGCCGGCGGCGTTCACGACGTAGCAGTTGACCGTGACGTCGTCGCCCTCGTAGTACGTGCCGACCTGCAGGCACTGGGCGGACGGCCCCTTGCGCACGGGGGTCTCGTCGACGGCCCGGTCGGTCCCGCTCCACGGGTTGAGGTTGGCGGGCGGCGCCTGGGTCGGGCAGGCGGCGGCCTGCGCGCCGGCCGGTACGGCGACGACGGCGCCCGCGGCGAGCGCGGCCACGGCGAGGCCGCGTGCCAGATGCCTGGTGACGGAAGAGATCACTGGTTCCCCCTGTGCTCCGGGCGGGACGCACGCCCCGCCGCCTGGCTGTACTGGTGGGACTCGGCGCCCCGCCGGACGGTTGCCGCCCGGTTTCGGCCACTCCGTCCGGGCGCCGGCGGTGTTTCGCACTGTCTCCTCGGAGGGAAACAGCACCGGCCGCCGTACCCGCCCATTCCGTGCATAACTCCCCCGAAGGCGCCGCGCACCTCAAGTCCTGCTCAGCTTCCGCCCCTTCGCGTGGACGGCCCGCCCCGGGCCTCCTACCATCGCGGCATTCGGGGCCGCGTCGCGTGGCCGGGCCGGCAGCGGGAGTTGACGCATGTCAGAGGTGACCTTCGGTCGCGAGGACATCGAGGCGAGGCTGGGGGCGGACGGCGGCACGTCGCCCTGGACGCTGATGGAGGACTTCTCGGACGAGATCGACGCCGAGAGCATGGCCGAGACCGCCGCCGTCTACCGCAGGGCGGCCGGCGAGGCCGACACCATCGGCGACCTCGCGCGGACCGCGAGCCAGGTCGCCGAGGACTCCAGCGAGTGGAACGGCGCCGCGCTCGCGGACGGCGAGGGACGCGCCGGCGAGACCACCCGGGACCTCCAGGACGACGGCACCTACATGGGCGAGGTGTCCACCCTCCTGTCCCAGGCGATGGACATCGCCGTAGAGACGGACGACGCGATCCACGGCATGGTCGATTACGCCGAGGACGACGCCAACATGGAGTACGTCCTGAAGCGCGAGGTGGGGATCGCGGAGGGCGAGTGGGAGAACTGGCAGCAGTTCCTCTCCTACATCGACCCGTACGACCCCTCCAAGGGGCACATCGTCACCTACGACTACCAGCAGATCGGGGAGATCCTCGGCCTCGACCCGCAGCGGCCCGCGTACCTCGCCGAGGCCATCAAGAAGCACCACGTCAAGCAGGTCGCCGAGCACGCCACGGAGGTGGCGACGGCGATCACCGACACCATCGAGGGCTACCGCGCGGCCCTGACCCGGTACGGCGCCGACCTCGGCGACCTCGGCTACGACCTGACCGGTGGGCCGCTCCAGCTGTGGAGCAGCGAGGAGATGGCCCAGTGGGCCGTCGACCACATCAACGCGGCCGACCCGTCGGACGACGCGGCGATGCGCCCGTACCTGGAGACGCTCCAGTCGCTCACCACCGCCGCGCAGAACGGCCGGAAGCTGACCGAGCAGGAACGCGACTATCTCGACTACTTCTTCAACAACCTGGACCAGGGCAGGCTGCGGGACTTCACCCTCGCGGCGGCCGGCCGCACGCCGGTCGATCCCGGCTCCTCGAACTGGGGTTCCATCACCGGCACGGAGGACTCGACGGCGCAGATCCTCGCCGACGCCTTCACCGTGATGTACGACCCGGAGCGCGGCGGCTTCGACCCGGAGCAGCACGGCTTGCCGGCCGAGGTCAGCGGGATGCTGCACCCCCGGTACAACCAGTACGGCAACCGCGTGGACCCGGGCGCGGAGGACGCCGCCGACTACATCAGCGACTACGGGCAGACCGCGTCGTTCCTCGCGCTGGCGAGCGACCCGCCGGGCGATTCGATGGCCCGCCTCATGGCGGACTCCGCCCTGTACACGCAGAACCTCAGCTCCACCCACCCCGAGTACCGCACCTCGCCGAACGGCGGCTCCGACATCCTCCTGGAGACGGCGGCCCGCAACAGCGACGCGGCCGCCGGGATGCTGGCGGACAAGGAGTTCACGAACGAGCTGTTCGACCAGCAGTGGGACGTCAGCAAGGGCGCGGCGGCCCTCGTCACGGCCGGCACGACCGTCCCGGCCGGCCAGTCGGAGGGCGCGTACACCGACGCGCTCGGGAACGTCCGCGACGTGGCCCTGAACGACTGGGCGGCCGTCCAGCACGGCAGGGGCGAGGTCGGCGCTGACCGGGAGCTGGACCACAGCGACCTGGAGAAGGCTGTCGGCGCGCTGCTGCCGGACTCGGAGGCTGCGCCGCCGTTCTGATCCGGGTGATCCCGCTCAGCGCGGGCCCGCACCCCGGAGGAACTGCCCGATCGCGGTCTCCACGAGCCCGTCGAGCAGTTCAGGCCCGACGAAGTCGCCGTTGATCAGCGCGACGATCCCCTGCATGGTCGCGAACAGGACGATCCCGACCCGGTCGGGATCGCCCTCCTCCAGCACGCCCTGTTCCTGCCCCTGGACGATCAGTTCGCGCATCAGCCCGAACGGCGCGGCGGCCGCCTCGACGACGCGGGTCGCGCCCGGCCGGTGCTTGCCGGCGTACATCAGCTCCAGGAGCGCCGCGTTCTGTGTGGCGAAGCGGGCGTAGGCCGTCGCCGTGGCCCGCAGGCGTGCGGGGAAGTCCTCGTCCGCGCCGGCCAGGGCGGCGCGCAGCACGGTGTCGAGACGGACGAACCCGTTCTCGGCGAGCGCGTCGAGCAGGGCCTGCCGGTCCTGGAAGTGCCGGCGCGGCGCGGCGTGGCTGACGCCGGTCTCCCGCGCGAGGTCGCGCAGCGACAGCTTGTCCGCGCCGGCTTCCCGCAGCCGGCGCTCGGCGGCGTCGAGCAGTGCCGTACGGAGGCGTCCGTGGTGGTAGGGCTGCTCGCCCGGGGTGTCCGGCACGGGTCCCAGACTAGCCCGCGAATGTTGCCGTTGACAACTTGGTAGCCACTGCCTACTTTGTAGCCCATGACAACATTCAGCGCCTCGGACATCCCCGCCATGACGGGCCGCACCGTCGTCGTCACCGGCGCGAACAGCGGGATCGGCCGGATCGCCGCCCGCGAACTCGCCGCGCGGGGCGCCCGCGTCGTCCTGGCCGTGCGCTCCCCCGAGAAGGGCCGGGCGGCCGCCGCCTCGATGACGGGCGACGTCGAGGTGCGCCGCCTCGACCTCGCCGACCTGGCCTCGGTCCGCGCGTTCGCCGAGGACTTCACCGACCCCTTCGACATCCTGATCAACAACGCGGGCATCATGACCCCGCCGCTGTTCCGCACGGCCGACGGCTTCGAGTCGCAGTTCGGCACCAACCACCTGGGGCACTTCGCCCTCACGAACCTGCTGCTCCCCCGCGTACGGCAGCGGGTCGTCACCCTCTCGTCCACCGGTCACCGCACGGGCGCGATCGACTTCGACGACCTCAACTGGGAGCGCAAGCGGTACCGGGCGATGCCCGCGTACGCGCAGTCCAAGCTCGCCAACCTGCTGTTCACCTCGGAACTTCAGCGCCGCCTCACCGAGGCCGGCTCCCCCGTCATCGCGACGGCCGCGCACCCGGGCCTCGCGGCAACGAACCTGCTGAAGACCGACAAGCGCCGCCCGGTGCGCGACTTCGCCCGCAGGACGGCGGCCGGCCTCCTCGCGCAGAGCGACGAAGCAGGCGCCCTGCCGACGCTGTACGCGGCCGTGGCGGACATCCCGGGCGACAGCTACGTCGGCCCGGACGGCTTCCTGGAGGGCCGCGGCGCACCGGAGCTGGTCGGCCGCTCGGCACGGGCGAAGGACACCGGGGTGGCACGCCGCCTGTGGGACGTGTCCGAGGAACTGACGGGCGTCACCTTTCCCCACACCCTGCGGACCGCCTGACCTTCCCTAGTGCCGCGTCAGGCAAGGTTCGCCCCGTCGCGTCGCCCGGCACGGCACCTCGCTGCGTTGCCGAATCGCGCGAATACGACGGGTATGAGCTGCGATCCGGCGCCTTGCGATGCACCGCACCGGACGCCGCTCCTTGACGGGCAAACCTTGCCTGACGCGGCACTAGGAACACGGCAGTTCGACGGTGACGACGGTCGGCCCGCCCGGCGGGCTGCTGATCTCCATGGTTCCGTCCAGGGCGGCGGCCCGGCGGCGCATGCCGTCAAGACCCGACCCGCGGGCGGCGTCCGCCCCGCCGGCCCCGTCGTCCGTGACCCGCACGCGGAGCAGCGCGCCGTCACGGCTGACGCCGACCGACGCCCGGGTGGCGCCGCTGTGCCGGGCGATGTTCGCGAGCGCCTCGGTGACGGTGAACCAGGCGACTGCCTCGACCGCCGCCGGGACCTCGCCGAGCGGCCCGACGTCGATGCGGGTCGGCACCCCGGCCCTGGTGGAGAGGGTGCCGAGCGCGCCGGCGAGACCCTGATCGGCCAGGACCGGCGGATAGACGGCCCGGATGACGGAGCGCAGCTCGGTCATCGCGTCCTCGGTCTCGGCGTGGGCCTGCCGCACCAGGACGGCGGCCCTGCCGGGGTCATCGGCGAAGCTCTCCCCCGCCACGGCGAGCCGCATCGCGATGGCCACGAGACGGGCCTGGGTGCCGTCGTGGAGGTCGCGTTCGATGCGGCGGAGTTCCGCGCCGTGCGCCTGCAGGACGTCCGCGCGGGTCCGTGAGAGTTCGGTGACACGTCCGGCCAGCCGCTCCGTGGGCGACGGCGCCAGGACGGCGAGGCAGCACCGGGCGTGCGCGCGGGCGAGCGGCGGGAGGGTGACGGCGGCGAGCGCGGCCAGGACCAGGAGGTTCACCAGGCCGAGCGGCAGGGCGGTGCCCCAGCCGGTGATGGGATCGCTCATCACCGGCAGCCATGGCGCCGTGGGGAACGCCCACCACAGCGACGCGATGACGGGTGTCGCGGCCAGGGCTCCCAGGCACAGCAGGGCGAACGCGCCCGCCGGCAGACCGGTGGCCACCTGCGTCGCCAGCCATGCGAGGTCGCGGCGTACGGCGGACGGGCGCGGGCCGGCCGGCCGTCCCAGCAGCGCCGCCGCGCGCAGACGGTGCCGTTCCGCCCGGCGCCGTGCCAGCGACGGGACCCACAGCAGGGGGACGGCGACGAGCGTCACTGCCGCGCTCACCAGCGCGCCCAGCAGGTAACGCCCGCCGCCCCACACCCTGTTCCACCACGCGCGGGCCACGCCGACCGTACCGAGCATGTGTTCCGCTTCCCTCTGCCGTCCCGAGGACTCCCGCGGATCACCCTAGGCAAGGGGTGCGCCGACAGCGCTACAGGTGGCTGTACTTATCCCACGGGTGCCCGCGGTAGCGACGTGCGGCACCCTGCCTTCCTAGTGTCGGCGCATGCGATCAACGAACCAGCCGCTCCGGCGGAGCATCAAGTCCGGCGGACGGTGGACGGCCGCCGCCGCGACCGTACTCGTCACCGTCGGAGCGGTCCTCGCCGTCCAATTCCCCGCCGTCGCCGAGGGGACGGCCACCCGTGGATACGGGCGGGAGGACCTGCGCCGGGACGCGGACGCCATCCGGGCTCTCGGGGTCACCGGCGTCCAGGCGCGCGTGACCACGGGATCGGGCCGCGACCTCGTCGCGACCAGCGGTGTCGCCGAGGTGGGCACGGACCGTCCGGTGCCCCGCGACGGCTACTTCCGGATGGCCAGCACCGGGAAGACGCTGGTGGCCACCGTGGTCCTGCAACTGGTC
Source organism: Streptomyces sp. RFCAC02 (assembly GCF_004193175.1). Classification (NCBI taxonomy): domain Bacteria; kingdom Bacillati; phylum Actinomycetota; class Actinomycetes; order Kitasatosporales; family Streptomycetaceae; genus Streptomyces; species Streptomyces sp. RFCAC02. The sequence continues at coordinate 1,571,680 of NZ_SAUH01000001.1, forward strand.
GACGAAGGCAGGCTGTCTTTGGACGACACGGTGGACCGATGGCTGCCGGGCCTCGTGGACGGCAACGGCAACGACGGCAGCCTGATCACCGTCCGGAACCTTCTCCAGCACACCAGCGGCATCCACGACGACCTCCCCGGCTTCGCCACCCCCGAGGAGTACTACGAGCACCGGTACGACACCTACACGCCCGAGGAGATCGTCGCGCGGGCGATGGCGCACAGCCCGGACTTCGATCCCGGCGAGGGATGGGGCTACTCCAACACGGGATACGTCCTGCTCGACCTGATCATCGAGGAGGTCACGGGCCGTCCCTGGCACCGGGAGGTCGCCGACCGGGTCCTCGAACCGTCCGGCATGCACCACACCTACCTGCCGGGCGACACAGCCACGCTCCGCCGTCCGCACGCCCACAGCTACGAGGTCTTCCCCTCCGGCGAACGGGTCGACTTCACCGAGGTGATCGTCCCCGACCCCGGCGGCTACGTCTCCACCACCGCCGACGTCAACCGTTTCCTCCGCGCCCTCCTCGGCGGCGACCTGCTGCCGCCGGCGCGGCTGGCCGAGATGCGGGACACCGTCCCGGTCGGCGAGGAGATGGAGACGTTCTGGCCGGACGGGCGCTACGGACTCGGCCTGGTCGAGCGGCCCCTGACCTGCGGCGGCACCTACTGGAGCCACGAAGGGGGCGAGAGCGGCTACATCGGTCTGAACGGCGTCACGGCCGACGGCGGTCGCGCCGTCACCGTCTCCATGTCCACGGCGCTCGCCGGCTCCGCCGACAGCATGCTCCGGCAGGAGCAGGCCGCGAGCGACCTCGTCGATCACGCGCTGTGCGACACGCCGGGGGACGACGAGGCGGCGTGACGACCCGGGGTCCGCCGTCACTCCGCGTCCTGGCTCAGGAGGGCGGGGCGGCGGCGGATCACCGGTTCCAGGTAGTCGGCGGTGGGGCCGTCGAGTTCCCGCAGCTCTGGTGGGGAGCCGACCAGGGTGATGTGGTCCAGCTCGGGGACGCGCCCGTGTGTCGTCTCGGTGCGGACCAGGGCCGAGTGGCGGGACAGCAGGACGGACGCGGGCCGGGCGGGGGCGACGTACAGGACGCCGACCGTTCCCCTCCTGCCCCGGGTGACGAGCCGCAGGGCGAGGGCGTCGGGGTCGGTGGTGAGGCCGGTCTCCTCCACGAGTTCGCGCGCCGCGTGGCGGCGCAGGGCGGCGGCGTCGAGCGGGACGCCGTCGTCCGGCGGCTCGGCCGATCCGCCCGGGAGCTGCCAGCGGCCCGGCGCGGCCGTGGTCGCCGCCGACCGGCCGACGACGACGCGCCCGTCACCGTCCGGCTGGAGCACCGCGACGAACAGCGGCGGCAGCCACGAGACGGCGCCGGGGACGCGGCGCAGCAGGAAGTGGCGGTAGGTCGTGCGCGCCCAGGAGAGGTGCAGACGGCGCGGCCCGTCCCAGGACAGGCCCGCGCAGGCGACGACCGGCCCGTCGAAGAGGCTCGGGTTGGCGGCGACCGCCGCGTTCCACAGGCGGTCCATGGCCAGCCGCTCACCGGCCGGCGGGCGGGGCGCGGCCACTTCGGTGAGACGGAGTCCGCCGACCTCCAGGAGGTCGGCGCCGGGCGGCTCGGGCGGGGGTGCGGGCACCCGTCCATCCTGCGCCGCGGGCGGCCGGGGCGGGCGTACGCCGTGCTCCGGTCGGGTGACGGACGGCGGGCGCGCCGTCGTCCCGGGGGCCGGGGAACCGCCCGGGAGACAACGTGGGTGAACGCAGCTATTCACCTCACGGGTGATCCGGGCGCATACGGCGGAGTTTCGCCATGTGGGCGTCGATCTGACGGGCCAGGGCATCGACGGCGGCGGAAAGCTCCTCGGGGGTGAGCCGACGCTCGCCCTCCTCTTCGTCCGACTCGTCGGACGGTGTGATGTTCTCGTCGCGGGGCAGCTCGGATGCGGCACTCACCGGGCGTTCACCTGTTCGGGAATGCGGCGGAGAAGGTCGACGAGTCGCGCTGCTGTGTCGAGATTGCAGCGGCCCAGTTCCAACAGCGGCCTGCTGTAGTAAATCCCTGCGCTGGTCACCGGGTCGACGGCGAGCGACGGAAGCTTGATCCCGTGCCGGCCGAGAAGTTCGCGCAGCTCAGCGCAGAGCTCGTCGGCGTCCTCGGTCGGCGCGGGGAGATTCGCCCCGGTCGGTGGCAGGGGCACCGGGTCCCCGTGCAGTGCTCGATCGCTCATGGCCGATTCCTTTCGGTGTTTCCGACGCCGCCCGGGCGGCCGACCGCCCGGCTTGCTCTCAGCGTGTGATCAGGACACCACGGAACTCATAGAATTACGACCAGTGAACGCCCGTATTCACGGGGTGGGGCGTGCGCGCAGCCATCGGAGCACGCGATGAAGGAGGTGGGGCCGTGGATGAGGAGCAGATCCCTCAGCAGGTGAATCCCATGCCCGGTTTCGGAGACGACCTGAGAGAGGTACGGCTGGGACGGAAGCTGACGCAGGAACACGTGGCGAAGGGCACGGGGTTCAGCAGGACGTACGTGACGAAGGTCGAGACGGGGGCGGTGTTCCCCAGCGAGAACTTCGCGCAGAAGTGCGACGTGGTCTTCAACACCCACGGCATGTTCGAACGCCTGCGCTCCCGCCTGGAGGACCTGGGCCACGCGGCATGGTTCGCGCCCTACCTCGACCTGGAGGACAAGGCGTCGCGGATACTGGGTTTCTCCTCCAGTCTCATCTGGGGTTTGCTGCAGACCCCCGACTACGCGCAGGCCATCTTCAAGGCTGCGAATCCCAAAGCCGACGACGAAACGATCGAGTCGAAGGTGCTAGCGCGTATGGCTCGGCGCCGCGTCTTCGAACGGAAGGACCCGCCCGAAGTATGGGCCGTCTTCCACGAAGCCTGCCTGCGCACCGTGGTCGGCACAAAGAAAGTCATGGCCGAGCAGGTCGAGTACCTCCTGGACTTCATGAACAGGCCGTACGTCAACGCCCAAGTGCTGCCGTTCTCGGCGGGCGCGCCGGACGGCATGTTCCACCCCTTCACGCTGCTTGCGTTCGAAGGGGGCGTACCGTCCCTGGTCTACGCCGACGGACGCTACGAGGGCAAGATCTACGACGCCCCGAAAACCGTCGGCAGCGCGATCTCTTTCTATGATCGATTGAGGCTGCGTTCGCTGTCCACGGACAAGTCGGTAGCCTTCATGAACTCTCTGATCAAGGAGTACAGATCGTGAATTCCCCCATCAAGAGCCAGGTCGCTGACACTTGGGTCAAGTCGTCGTACAGTGGCGGCAACGGGGGCGACTGTGTGGAGTGCGCGCCGGAACACCTTGCGACGTACGGAGTCATGCCGGTGCGGGACTCCAAGGCCCCCGACCGCGCGCGCCTCGCGTTCGAGGCCGCCGCGTGGCGAGCGTTCATCGAGTCCGTCCGCTGAGGCGGAACCGACCTGGAGAGACGGGCATGAGACCGAAAGCCACGTGGATCAGTTCCTCGTACAGCGGCAGCAACGGGGGCGACTGTGTGCAGTGCGCCCCCGGCCACGCCGCTGAGCACGGCGTCATGCCCGTCCGCGACTCCAAGGATCCCGACAGAGGGGTCCTCGCAGTCCGAGCAACTACATGGATGGCCTTTGTGCAAGCCATCCAGACAGACGACGTCCGAGCAAGCAGGTGACCAAACCAGCGAGCAAGCGCGCTATCACCTGCTAGCTTTCACACATGGCCAAGGTTCAGCTGAACGTGAGACTTGAAGAAGACGCGGCCGAGATGGCACGGCAGGCCGCTGAGACACGGCACCTGCCCGTGAACGAGTACGTGGAACAACTGATCAAGGCGGACAACGAGCCGCTGCGAGAACGGTTCCTCGCCGGAGCCCAGGAAGTCCTTGATGGCTACGGCGATCTTTTGGACGACCTGGAGTCTGCTGCATGAGCTTGGTCATCGATCTGACGTGGATCCTCGACGTAGCTCGGCGAGCCGGTCAGGACGACCCCGCTCCTGACGACTACGGCGTACCCATTGCCGCGGTCGAACGCCACAAGGCAGTCCTGGCCGGCCAGAGCGTCTACCACGGTGCCTTCGCCCGTGCGGCGGCCCTGGTCCACACCCTCGGCAGGCTGCGGTGGCTCGAACGATCCAACCTCCGCGTCGCTGTGGCCGTGGCTCACGGCTACCTGACCGCTTCCGGCATCCAGGCGAAACTCAGCCAGGACGGGGTGACCGCTCTTGCTGCAGAACTGCGGAAGGCGGATTGTACGGCAGCGTCCGTGGCCGCGGTCCTACGGGCCTGGGTACCCCGCTGAGAGGACCCGGCAGGGGCATCTGCGGTCGCCGTGTGTGCGGGGGCGGGTGAGAGTGGGCACAAGGAGAGTTCCACACCTCAGCCGCTCGCGCGCAGGGAAAGGGGGTCGCCCCATGAGCCGGCCCGTCATCGTCGGTGTCGACGGCAGTCCGCAGAGCCGTGCCGCCGTGGAGTGGGCCGCGCGGGAGGCGCGGCGGCGTGGTCTGCCGCTCCGTCTCGTGCACGCGTGGGTGGACGAGTCCCTGTACATGGCGCCCGTGCCCGACGACAGCGTCGGGCGGCAGCTCCTCGACGACATCGGTTCCGACATCGCCCGCCGGTACCCCGACGTGGCCGTCAGCCAGGAACTGATGGCGGAGACCGCCACGGCCGGGCTGGTCGAGAAGTCCGGCGAGGCCGAGCTGCTGGTCCTCGGGTCCCACGGCCGTACCCCCCTCGTCGGCTTCCTCACCGGGTCGGTCGGGCTTCCGGTGATCGCGCACAGCGAGCGGCCCGTCGTCCTCGTGCGCGAGGGCGGGGACGGCGCCGACGCCGAGGGCGACGAGGTGGTCGTCGGCATGCGGGACCTCGGGCCGCCCGGGGACGCGCTGCTCGGGCTCGCGTTCGCCACCGCCGTCGCGCGCGGCGCGGCGGTGCGGGCCGTCCGGGTGTGGGGCGGGGCGCCGGGCCTCTTCGGCGACGACCTCCCCGAGAACCTCGACCAGCGCGACGCGCACGCCGAGGCCGGGGCGCGCGAGACGGCCGCCCTCGCCGAGGCCCTCGCCCCGTGGCGGCTCCAGCATCCGGACGTGCGGCTCGTCGAGGACGTGCGGTTCGGCAACGCGGGCGAACAGCTCCTCGCCGCCGCCTCCGGCGGCCGGGCCGCGCTGCTCGTCGTCGGACGCCGTACGAACCGCGGCCTGCTCAGCATGCGCATCGGCTCGGTGGCGCACGCCGCGCTGCACCACGCGGAGATGCCGGTCGCCGTCGTCCCGTACGAGCGCCACGGCGACTGACCGCGCCCGCCGCGTGGGCCTCAGAAGGTGATGAGCGCCTTCAGGACACGGCGGTCGGCCATCGCGCGGTAGGCGTCGGGGACCTGGTCCAGGGTGAACGTCCCGTCGAGGACGCGCCCGGGGTCGATCGTGCCGTCCAGGACGTCGGGGAGCAGCTCCGGTATGTAGGACCGGGCCGGGCTGGCGCCGCCGGTGAGGGTGATGTTCCGCAGGACCGTCGATGGTCCGACGGGGCCTTCCTCGTACTGCGGGATGCCCAGGCGGCTGATGGTGCCGCCGTCGTCGGCGGCCGCGATGGCGGTCTCCAGGGCCGCACGGGTGCCGACGGCCTCGATGACCTTGCCGACGCCGTCGCCGCCGGTCAGGTCGCGTACGCGGGCGACGCCTTCCTCGCCGCGTTCCGCGATGACGTCGGTCGCGCCGAACGCGCGGCCCAGGTCGGTGCGGTCGGTGTGCCGGCCCATGAGGACGATCCGCTCGGCGCCCAGGCGTCCGGCGGCGAGCACCGCGCACAGGCCGACCGCGCCGTCGCCGATGACCAGCACCGTGTCACCGGGGCCGACGCCGGCGGTGACCGCGCCGTGGTGGCCCGTGCCCATGACGTCGGAGAGGGTCAGCAGCGACGGCAGCAGCGCGGATCCGGCGTCGACGGGCAGCCTGACGAGGGTGCCGTCGGCCTGCGGGACGCGCACCGCCTCGCCCTGGCCGCCGTCCACTCCGCCGGTGCCGTACCGGCCGCCGTTGCGGCACGAGAAGGTCAGGCCCCGGGCGCAGTAGTCGCAGGTGCTGTCGCAGTACGTGAACGGTGCGACGACCAGGTCACCGGCCCGGACACCCGTGACCTCCGGGCCGGTCTCCTCGACGACGCCGAGGAACTCGTGCCCCATGAGCCGGCCGGTCCCGGCGGGGGGCATCGACGCGTAGGGCCACAGGTCGGAGCCGCACACGCACGACAGCACGGTGCGGACGACGGCATCGGTGGGCTGCTGGATCACCGGGTCGGGACGGTGTTCGATCCGGATGTCCCCGGCTCCGTACATCACTGCTGCTCGCACGTGGTCCTCTTCTCCGCATGGTGTCTGGGCGTCCTCCGCCCTGCTTCTCGTTCACCCACCCTCCGGCCCGCGCCGGCCCGCGGGCAGGCCGAGCTGTTCGGGGTAATGACAGTGCCCCCCACCGCACTGCCGTACGAGTCGGCCCGGTGTGAGACTGGGAGGCATGGCATCCGAGCACTCCACCGGTGGCGGCGAGGGCGCGGAGCTGGGCCGTTTCCTGCGCGCCCGCCGCACCCGGACCAGCCCGGCACAGGTCGGCCTGACCGTCGGCACCGGGCTGCGCCGCACCCCCGGGCTGCGCCGTGAGGAGCTGGCCACCCTCGCCGGGATCAGCATCGACTACTACGTGCGCCTGGAGCGCGGCAAGGAGACCCGGCCGAGCCCGGCCGTCCTGGACGCCCTCGCCCGCGCGCTGCGCCTGGACGACGAGGCGCACCAGCACTTGCGGGATCTCGCCGCCCGAGCCGCCCGCTACATGCCGGAGCCGCCCCCGGCCCCGAGCCGCACCGTGCGCCCGCACCTGAGGGTGCTGCTGGAGTCGCTGCGCCCGAACCCGGCCTACGTGATCAGCCGCAGCATGGACGTACTCGCCTGGAACCCCGGCGGCCTCGACCTGTACGCGGGCCTCGCGGACTGGCCGGCCGGGTACCGCAACCTCGCCCGCTACCTCTTCCTCCACCCGGCGGCCCGGGACCTGTTCCCGGACTGGGAGAGCCGGGTCGCCGGCTGCGTCGCGCGGCTGCGCGCCGTCGCCGGGACCGCGCCCGACGCGCCCGACCTCACCCGTCTGGTCGGTGAGCTGCTGCTGAAGAGCCCCGACTTCGCGGGTCTGTGGGAGCGCTACGAGGTCACCGGCCGGAAGTCCGCCCGCAAGACGTTCCGGCACCCCCGGGTCGGCACGGTCACCCTCACCTGCGAGACCCTGCACGTCGAGGGCGTTCCCGGCCAGCGCATCGGCGTCTACACGGCCGACCCCGGCACACCGGACCACGACGCGATGCTCCTGCTCGACATGACCGCGCCCCAGGCCGCGCCCGGCGGGGAGGTCCCGCAGGCCCGGCGCTGAGGCCCATGCCCCAGACAGACCTCAGGCAGCGCGTTCCCGGATCAGGGTCTCCAGGCCGTCCAGGACGCGCCGCAGTCCGAACGTGAACGCGTGGCCCGGGTCGTAGACGCCGCCGTGGGCCTCGCCGGCCGCGCTTCCGACGCGGGCCGCGAGGGGGAAGCGGCCGGGGTCGAAGACCTTCGCGAGCAGCGGCGCGTTGGCCGCCCACCACTCCTCGTCGGACAGGGCGCCCGCGCGGGCCGCCGCCTGCGTGTCCAGCTCGGCGCGGGCGACGGACTGCACGAACCCGAGGAGGAACGCGAGCGCCGCGTCCATCTCGACGTCGTCGAGCCCGAGGCCGTCGAACGCCTCAAGCTCGTGCTCGTACTTCGCCATCAGGCCGGGGCCGAGCGGCGGGCGCGTGGTGGGCAGGGTCGCCACCCAGGGGTGGCGCAGGAACAGGTCGCGGTTGTCGCGCGCGACGGCCTCCACCCTGGCCCGCCACGGCCGGTCCCCGTGGCCGGCGCGCGGCATCCGCAGGTAGGCGGCGTCGAGCATGAGGTCGAGCAGTTCGGTCTTGCCCGGGACGTACGTGTAGAGCGTCATCGGCGTGACGCCGAGGCGCTGGGCGACGCCGCGCATGGTCAGGGCGTCGAGGCCGCCGGTGTCGGCCAGCTCCGTGGCGGCGTGGACGACGGCGTCGACCGTGAGGCCCTGCCGGGGGCCGCGCCGGGGGCCGCCCTGCCCCGGCTCGCGCCAGAGCAGTTCCAGGGTCCGTGCCGGGTCGCCGGGCGCGCTTCGTTCCTTGGCCATGGGCACCATCCTGCCCTCCGTCCGCGCCGGACCGCACTTTACTCCGTACAACGTACAGTGTACCTTGTACGGAGTTCGCTTCCCCGTGTCAGGAGGACCCCATGGACATCACCGCCACCGCCATCTCCCTCACCGTCGACGACATCGACGCGTCCGCCGCCTTCCTGACCCGGCACTTCGGCTTCGAGAAGGCCATGGCCGCCGACGGGTTCGTCTCCCTCGGCCGCGCCGACGCCCCGAACGTGGTCTTCCTGCGCCGTGGCATCGAGGTCCTGCCCGAGGGCTTCAGGGACCAGCACGCGGCGGGCCTGATCATCGCGTTCGTCGTGGACGACCTCGACGCCGAGCACGAACGGCTCCGCGGTGAGGGCGTCACCATCACCATGGCGCCGCGCGAGGAGCCGTGGGGCGAGCGCCTGTTCCAGGTCACCGACCCGAACGGCGTCGTCGTCCAGCTCGTCTCCTGGGCCACGCCCGCCGGGAACTGACCGGCCCCCCGGCGGGGAGCGGCCGTACGGCCGTCACAGCGGCAGCAGCCGCTCCTCGCCCGGGGCGATCTCCACCGCGTCGCCGTGCAGCACCACGCACGCCGGCGCCTCCTCCCACTCCGGGACGGAGATCCGCATCTGGCCGGGCTGCAGCCGCATCCGCACCGCCACGCCCCGGAACCGCACGGAGAACGCGTACTCCGACAGCTCCGGCAGCGGCGCCGGGTCGAGCAGCAGGGCGCCCTCCCGCGTCTCCAGGCCCGTCAGACCGCGCTGCACCAGGTCGAGCGTGCCCGCCATGGCGCCCAGGTGGATGCCCTCCTCCGTCGTGCCGCCCTGGAGGTCGGCCACGTCGCTCGCGAGCGCGTCCCGCAGGTGCGTCCACGCCTCGCCGTGCCGCGTACGGGCCAGCACCCACGCGTGCACGACACCGCTGAGCGTCGAGCCGTGGCTCGTACGGGCCAGGTAGTAGTCGACGGTGCGGCGCCACATGTCGTCGTCCATCTCCGCGTAGCCGAGGCGGTGGAAGATCTCCGCCAGCTCGCGCGGCTGGAACAGGTAGCCCAGCATCAGCGTGTCGGCCTGCTTGGACGCCTGGTAGCGGTTCGGGCTGTCGCCCTCGGACTCCAGGATGCGGTCGAGGCGGCGGATGTCCCCGTACCGGCTCCGGTACGCGTCCCAGTCCAGCTCGGCCAGGTCGCCGTAGCCCTCGAACTGGCTGACCACGCCCCGGTGGAACGGGACCCGCAGGCGCCGCGAGATGTCGTCCCACTCGTCGGTCTCGCCCGCCCGCAGCTCGACGCGCTCGAACACCTCCGCTCGCCGCGAGCGCGGCAGGGTACGGGCCAGGTCCACGGCGCGGGCGAGCACCCACGCGGCGAGGACGTTGGTGTACGCGTTGTCGTCGAGCCCCGACGTGTCGCGGTCCGGGTAGCCGTCGTGGTACTCGTCGGGACCCAGGACGCCGAGGATGCGGTACCGCTCGTGCTGCCGGTCGTACACCGCCGACTCGGCCCAGAACCGGGCGATCTGGAACAGCATCTCCGCGCCGCGCGAGTGCGCGAACTCCGTGTCGCCGGTGACCTGCCCGTAGCGCCACACGTTGTACGCGACGGCCGAGCCGACGTGGTGCTGCAGGCGGGAGTTGTCGGGCAGCCAGCGGCCCGACTTCGGGTTCAGGTGCACCTCGGGCGTCTCCTCGCGGCCGTCGCTGCCGCTCTGCCACGGGTACATCGCGCCGCCCCGCCCGATCGCGGCCGCCGACCGCATGGCCTCGGGCAGGCGCCGGTAGCGGTAGTTCATGAGGGCGCGCGACAGGTCGGGGAAGTGCAGGTTCAGGTACGGCAGGACGAACAGCTCGTCCCAGAAGACGTGCCCCCGGTACGCCTCCCCGTGCAGGCCGCGCGCCGGGACCCCGACGTCGAGTTCGGCCGTGTGCGCCGGCGACAGCGTGCCGAGCAGGTGGAACAGGTGCAGCCGCAGCACGTGCCCCGCCTCGCCCGGGACCTCGAGCTCGGCGTGCCGCCACAGCCGGTCCCAGGCCATCAGGTGCGAGTCGAGGAGCGTGGCGTAGTCCGGGGCGCGGCGCACCCGGTCGAGCGCCGCCGACAGCGGGCTGCTGATCGCGGGGTCGCGCGAGGTGTGCAGGGCGACCGTCTTCTCGACGGCGGCCGGGCGGTCCGGCCCGACCGGCAGCGTCAGCACCTGGGAGACGCGGAAGTCGGACTGGTGGGTCCTGATGTGCTCCGGCTCGCCGTCCGGTTCGGCGCGGGTCCTTGCGGCGACGACGATCCGGATGTCCGACTCGCCGGTGCGGCAGCGCAGCCACACGATGCCGGGGTCGTCGTCCGCGTCGGCGGCGGCGCCGGTCTGCATGACGGTGAGGTGGTGGCTCGCCAGGTCGCTGTAGCGGGCCACGCCGGTGTTGCCGACCATGCCGTCGATGGCCGACTCGACCTCGACCGTGCCCTCCCAGTCCTCGGCGGTGAACTTCGTGCGCAGCGCCGCGAGGTGCGGGTCGCCCATGTGGACGAGCCGGGACTGCTCGACGTGGGTGTGGCGGCCGTGCGCGTCGCGGTAGCGGATCCAGCGGTTGAGGGTGCCGCGCCGCATGTCGAGGGCCTGCCGGTGCAGGAGGAGTTCGCCGCCCGCCGCGTCGTCGGGGGTGAACCAGTCGCCGTCCGGGCCGCCGTCGGGGTGGATGCGGAAGCGGAGCGGCAGCCAGTTGGGCAGGTTCACCATGTCCTCGTGTTCGAGGCGGCGGCCGGCGAGGAGGGTGGGCTTGCGGTTGTAGAGGCCGGCGGCGTACGTGCCCGGGTAGTGGGCGGGGCCGGCGGGGGCCTCGGGGGCTGCGCCCCGGGTGGCGAAGTAGCCGTTGCCGAGGGTGCACAGCGCCTCGCGGAGGCGTTCGGCGGGCGGGTCGTACCCGTCGTAGGACCAGATCCAGTCGGCGTCCGTCATGCCGCATCCCCTCCGCCGCGCGCGGCCGGTGCCGCGATCAGGTCGCCCAGGTCACGGACGACGATGTGCGCGCCCGCGTCGCGCAGGTCGTCGGCGCCGCGCGGGCCGCCCGTGCGGTCCACGCCCACGACCAGCGCGAAGCCGCCGCGCCTGCCGGCCTCCACGCCCGCGATGGCGTCCTCGACGACGGCCGCCGACTCCGGTGGCACGCCGACGCGGCGGGCGCCCTCCAGGAAGATCGCCGGATCCGGCTTGCCCGGCAGGCCGAGGCGGGCCATGTCATTGCCGTCCACCACGGTCTGCAGCATCGACCGGACGCCGGCGTGGGCGAGGAGGTCGCGGGCGTGGCGGGACGACGAGATGGCGGCGCAGCGGACGCGGGCGCTGTGCAGGGCGAGGAGCAGCCGCACCGTCCCGGGGTACGCCTCCAGGGTGCCCTCGCCGAGGACGCGCATGAACACCCGGTCCTTGGCCGCTGCGACGGCGTGGACGGTGCCGGTGCCGGGCGGGTCGCCGGGATCGCCGTACGGGATACCGGTGCCGCGCGCGGTGAGGAACGACTCGGCGCCGTCCATGCGGGACTTGCCGTCGACGTAGCGGCGGTAGTCCGCGTCGGGATCGAACGGCGGGTCGACGCCAGGCACGGTGTCGAACGTCTCCTTCCACGCGGCGGCGTGCGCCCGCGCCGAGTCGGTGATGACCCCGTCGGTGTCGAAGACCACCGCCCGGCAGGCCCACAGTTCCGGCACCGCCACCATGACCGCCTCACCTCCCGGGAGGGCGCGCAGCCACCCCCGTCCGTGCCCCCTGCTGCCCGTCCACGGGGGCGTCCGTCCATGGGAACCCGGTGCGGCCCGGCCCGCAAACGGGCGGCCGGTCAGCCGGCGGCCGGACGCAGGCGCAGCCGGTGGCCCGAGACGCGGACCGGCCGCAGCCGCACCCACAGCTCGCCGCCGGCGCCGCTCCACGGCCGGTGGCCGGTCAGCCCGTCGAGACGCGCGATCAGCCCCGGGTCGGTGACGCGGGTGGCGCGGCCGAGGACCTGCACGCTCCAGCCGACGCCCTCCGCCTCGTCCAGCAGGTCCACCTCGAACGCCATGTCGTCGTCGAACGGCGGGGGCGCGGCGCTGCTCGTGCGGAACAGGACGGCGCCCTCGATCAGGCGGTACCCGGCGGGCACGATCGCGGGGCCGTCCGGGGTGGTGACGGCCACTCGGCCGACCGAGTGGCGGGCGAGCAGGTCGTAGCACTCGTCGGTGCCCAGTTCGATCAGCTCGCCCGTGCCGGCGGGGCGGGGGGTGTCGGCCCGTACTTCGCGGGCACCGTTCAGTTCGGCGACGGTCGTGTCCAGGGCGCGGGCGACGCGGGTGAGGGAGCCGAACGTGGGGGACGCGGGCTGCTCCTCCAGGTAGCGCAGGTACTCGGGGTCGACCCGGGCGCGGTCGGCGACGTCCTGGCGGGTGAGGCCAAGCTCCTCGCGGCGCATGGCGACGCGGCGGCCCACGTCGCCCCGGTGGTTCCGCTCGCCGTGGCGTGCGCGGGCGCGGCCGAGGTGGTCGTGCTGACGATGCTGGTCACGCAGCTCGTGGTCGCGGTCCGTCGTACCGGCCATGGGGCACCTCCGTCACGTCCTGCCCCGCCGCCGGGGGGCGCGGGGGCACGCGCGGGCGGGAGCCGTCTCATGCGGATGGCGCGTGCGGATGTCAAGTGCCCCGGTGGATTGTCGGCCATTCCTCCTTCCCGCCGGGACCCTCCGGCGGTCACCGGACCACTGTGCGACGGCCACCCCGCGCGGACGGGGCGCGCCCGGGGGGACGGCGGGGGGCCGCCCGGGGGGCGTGCGCGGGCCGTGCGCCGTGGCGGGTGCGCCCGGGCGGGCGGGGGTACGGCGCGCGCTGTTTCCGCTGGCCCGTCCGTGCGGCGGGCGGCGGACGGGCGGGGGTGGTGCGCGCGCCGGGGTTGCGGCGGCGTACGACGGCGCGGGTCCCCGGTGCCCCGTGGGGCCGGGCGCCCCCGGCCGCCGCCGTCCGCGCCCGCCGCCGTACCGGGTGTCGCGGCCTTGGCACGCCGGTCGGAAGCGCCGGGCGCACACCCCTGTTGTGGCGCGTTTCAACTACCTGCCGGTCGCCGCGGCCGTCACTCTGTGAGGGGAGACCACGACCCCGGGTGATCCAGGGGTCCCGGTAAGGAGAGGGGAAGCCACGTGTCGACCACGAGGAGGCCGTGCACGGGCGCGACGCCCGGCGACGCGGCGGACCGGCGGGGGCGGGAGCGATGACGGACGCCGACCAGAGCACCCCACCCCGCAATCCCGACCGCCGGCCGGAGCTGGAGGACCGGCTGCGCGAGACGAACGCCCTCAGCCGCGCCGACCGCCTGGCGAAGGGCGGCCACGTCCCGAGTTCGCCGCCCCCGCAGCCGCCGGCGACCTGACGTCGTGCGCGGGGGTTCCGTGGCGTGGTCGGGTGCGCGGGGAGTGCCGCACCCGACCGGTCACGGGCGAGTGGCGCCCGTCGGCGCGAGGTGACCATGGGCGGCACGCGTCACCCGTGGGGGTGAACTCGGAAGCCTCCGCCGCCCGGCCGGCCGGAGGCTCCGTGCGCCGCCGCGGGCCTACAGGGTGTCGTAGGGCCAGCCGAACGCCGTGTGGACGACGTAGTGGGGGCGTGTCCTGCGGATCGCGTCGCGAAGGCGCGACAGCAGGGTGGTCCGTGCGGGCGTGCTGATGCCGAGCGCGTGGGCGGTGGCCTCGCGGTGCACGGGGTCGGAGTCGGGTACGGCGTCGCGGTAGTCGGTCTCCAATGCGTCGAGTTGGGCGGGGGGCAGGGGGGCGTCGCCGATGCGGCGGAGGCAGTCGCGCCAGTACGGGACACCCGTCAGCAGTTCCAGCGCCTCGTGGAGGCTGTCGGCGATCAGGCAGCCCACGCCCTCGGACGTGACGTACAGGACGGGCCGTTCGGCCGCGTCCGAGGACCCGCACAGGAAGTAGGTGCCACCGGCGCCGCATTGGGCGACCGGGACCAGGGGGTCCCCCGAGGAGAGGAGCAGTTCGTCGACGGGGACCCGGTGTGAAACCGCGAAGTCACAATGCCACTCGAGCGAGCGGAACAGCGCCTCGTCGGCCTCGATCCGGGCCAGCAGAACGGAATCGTCAGCCATGGGAGGCAACGTATCCGGCCGTGTGTTCGGTGCGGCAAGAGGGCGTCCCCGCACGGGCTAGGCTGGCGGGCATGTCGGTCGAGAGCATCCGGATCGTGTCCCGCTCCTCCCCCATGGCGCTCGCGCAGGTCGAGCGGGTGCGCGGCGAACTGGCGGCGCTGCACCCGGGGTTGCGCACCGAAGTGGTGCCGGTGACGACGGCGGGCGACCGCTGGACCGGCCATCTCGGACAGCTCGGCGGCAAGGGGGCGTTCACCAAGGAGGTGGACGCGGCGCTGCTCGCCGGCGAGGCCGACCTCGCCGTCCACTGCATGAAGGACGTCCCGGCCGACCGGCCGCTGCCCGCCGGCACGGTGTTCGCCGCCTACCTGCGGCGCGACGACATCCGCGACGTCCTGGTCCACCCGGACGGCCTGACGCTGGACGAACTCCCGGACGGCGCCCGCGTCGGCACCTCGTCCGTCCGCCGCACCGCCCAGATCGCCGCGTCCCACCCGCACCTGGAGTGCGTCCGCATCCGGGGCAACGTCAACAGCCGCCTCGCCAAGCTCGCCGCCGGCGAGGCGGACGCGCTGCTGCTCGCCCTGTCGGGCCTGGAGCGCCTCGGCATGGCGGACCGCGCGTCGCAGGTGCTCGGCGTCGAGGAGATGTGCCCGCCGATAGGGGCGGGCGTCCTCGGGCTCCAGTGCCGCGAGGACGACGCGGCGGTCATCGGGACCGTCGCCGCGCTCGGCGACCCGGACACCTGGCGCGAGATGACGGCGGAGCGCACGTTCCTGCACGTCCTCCAGGGCCACTGCAACAGCCCGATCGCCGGCTACGCCAAGGCGGGGCGGGACGGGCGGCTGCAGCTGTGGGGGCGGGTGTTCTCGCCGGACGGGAAGACCGTCCTCGACGCCCACGAGTGGGCGGGGCCGCTCGACCCGGCGGCGCTCGGCATGTCGGTGGCGGTGGCGCTGCTGCGGCAGGGCGCCCGCGACGTGATCGACGCCATCCCGCACTGACGGTCCGTCGTTTGCGGTGAGCGCGGCGCGGCGCGCAGAATGCGGGCATGACGGGTGGACTCATACCGGCTCCTGACGCCTCCGGGGACGATGCCCAGCACGGGCTGAGGGCTTCCGACCAGGACCGCGAGCACGTCGTGGAGATCCTGCGGTCGGCCGCGGGCGACGGTCGGCTCACGGTGGACGAGCTGGACGAGCGCCTGGAGGCCGCCCTGTCCGCCCGCACCTTCGGCGACCTGGCGCCGCTGACCGCCGACCTGCCGGCGGAGAGCGTGCCGTCGCGGGCCGCGGACTTCGCGCGCATCGACCAAGGGCGCGGCCGGATCGCGCGCACCGGCCGCTGGTCGGTCCCGCGCCGCATGGAGATCCGCGTCAAGCTGGGTGAGGTGCGGCTCGACTTCACCGAGGCGCTGATCCGACACGGTGTTCTCGACATCGAGGTGGACCTCGGTCTCGGCGGGGAACTGCTCCTCATCACCCGGCCCGGCGTCGTGGTCGAGGCCGATGGCCTGGAACGCAACAGCGGTCAGGTCAAGGTCGCGGCCGCGTCCGGCCCGGGCGCCGACCCGGTCCTGCGGGTACGGCTGGCCGGCCGGTCACGCGGGGGGCAGATCGTCGCGCGGCCCCCACGGCGATCACTTGCCGAGCGGCTGCGGCGCCACGCCCCGGAGGCCGACGGCCGCTGAGCGCGCGCACCCACCGCGTTCAGACGAACGTCACGCGGAACACCGGGTGCTTCGGCGCGATGGCGCGCAGTTCCTCGTCGGACGAGCCGGGGCCGACGCCGTCGAAGAAGACGCCGACCTCCGCCTTCCAGCGCTTCAGGTAGGCCCGCAGCAGCTCGGGCTTGTCGTCGTCGGCGATCTCGGTCGCCGTGAAGTCGTCCTCGCGGCGGCCCAGGATGAGCCGGCCGCCGCCGGCCGCCCGCATGTTGCGGGTCCACTGCACGTGCCCGCGCGGCGCGACGAGGTAGTACGCGCCGTCGAGCGTGAGCAGGTTCACCGGGGTGCGGCGCCACTCGCCGCTCTTCCGGCCCTTCACCGCGAGGACGCGGGACCCCCACACGCTCAGGCCGCGCCGGGTGAGGAACGCGACGGCCGGGTTGAGGACGCGCACCGTGAACCGGCCGGGCTTCCTCACGTGCGGGGCGGGGCTGCTGCTCATGGCGGTGGCCTCTCGGGCTCGTCGGGACGTGCGCGTGTACGGCGATCCACAGTGAGATCACCGCTCTCGCCGCAGGACGAGCATGGCACGCCGGCGGCGCGCGGGCAAGAGCGGTGCTCACTTTCTTGGCCGGTGCTCAATCGGCTGGCAGACTGCCCTCCCATGAGCGCGATCGAAGGAGCCAGGGCGAGGGCGCGGCGGGAGATCACCGCCGCGATCAAGGAGGAGGCGCGGCGGCAGCTCGCCGCCGAGGGAGCCGCGCGGCTGTCGCTGCGCGCGGTGGCGCGCGTCCTCGGCGTGGCGTCCTCCGCGCTGTACCGCTACTTCCCGAGCCGCGACGACCTGCTCACGGCCCTGATCGTGGACGCGTACGACGCGATGGGGGCGGCGGCCGAGGAGACCGCGCGCGCCGTCGACCGGGCCGACCCGGCGGCCCGCTGGGTCGCGGTCTGCGCGGCCGCGCGGGAGTGGGCGCTCGCGCACCCGCACGAGTACGGGCTCGTCCACGGGACCCCGGTCCCGGGGTACGCGGCGCCCCGCGACACCGTCGGGCCGGCGAGCAGGCTCCCGCTCGCGCTGCTCGCCGTGGTCGCCGACGCGCACGCCGACGGACTGCTCGCGCCCCCCGGGTGGGAGCCGCTGCCGCCCGCCGTGCGCGCCGAGGCCGAGGCGCTGGCGGCCGAGCACGCGCCGGGCCTCCCGGCGCAGCCGACGGCCGCGCTGGTCGCGGCCTGGGCACAGCTCACCGGCCTCATCAGCGCGGAGGTGTTCGGGCAGTACACGGGGGTGGTGACCGCCCGCGCCGAGTTCTTCGGGCACGCCGTCGCGCGGCTGGCCGCCGGAATCGGGCTGCCATCGACGCGCGGCGCGGCCCCCGAGGAGTGAATGATGCGGTTCACTCCCCGGGGGCGCGTGCCGTGCGGCGAGGGGTCAGGCGGAGCAGGCCTCACCGTTCAGGCTGACGGTCGGGGTGGCGTACTGCGCGCCGCTGTCGGTCTGGAAGCCGAAGCTCAGCGTGCCGCCGGCGCCGACCGACCCGTTGTACGAGACGTTCGTCGCGGTGACCGACGTCCCGGACTGGGCGTAGGCGGCGTTCCAGCCGCTGGTGATCCGGCCCGACGGCAGGCTGAAGGTCACGCTCCAGCCGCTCAGGGCCGAGTCCGTGACGATGCTGACCTGCACGACGGAGCCGGCGTTCCAGCGGTTCGTGACCGTGTAGGTGGCCCGGCAGTCGCCCGGCGGATCGCCGGGATCGGGGTCGGGGTCGCCGCCGCCCGGGGTGCCGCCGAGGGCCGTCAGCATCGCGTCGAAGGCGGGCTTGGCCTGGTAGTTGTTGTCGTACAGGCAGGCCGCGCCCTGTCCGTCGAAGACGCCGGGCACCCAGGAGTCCGCGTCGCCGAAGCCCCACACCGTCACGCCCTTGCAGGCGTCGAGGGCGAGGCAGGTGTTGGTCACGCTCGCGAACTGCTGGCCCTGCCGCTGCAGTTCGGAGCTGTCGGCCGGGAGGGTGATCCGGATGTCCAGCTCGGTGATGACCAGTTCGAGGCCGAGGTCGGCGAAGCGCTGCATGTTCGCCTGGAGGCTGGACGGGATCGAGTCGAGGATGAAGTGCGACTGGAAACCGACGCAGTCGATCGGCACGCCCTGCGAGAGGAGCGAGGACACCAGGTTGTACAGGCCGTTGCTCTTCGCGCCGAGGCCCTCCGTGTTGTAGTCGTTGATGCAGAGCTTGGCGTTCGGGTCGGCCGCGCGGGCCGTCCTGAACGCCTCGGCGATGAAGCCCTGGCCCAGCGTGTCGGAGAAGACGGAGGACCGCAGCGAGCCGTCCTCGTTGAACGCCTCGTTGACCACGTCCCAGTAGGCGACGTCGCCCTCGTAGTGGTCCATGACGGTGGTGATGTGGTTGTTCATGACCTGGGTCAGCACCGCCGGGCTGAATCCACCGTTCCGCACCCAGTCGGGGAGCTGGCTGTGCCACACCAGGGTGTGCCCCCAGACCTGCTGGTCGTGGGACTGGGCGAAGTCCACGAGACGGTCGCCCGCGGCGAAGCTGAAGGAACCGCGCGACGGCTCGATCGACTCCCACTTCATGACGTTCTCGGCCGTCACACTGCTGAACTGGCTCCCGGCGATGCCGGTGTACGTGCTGTTGCCCAGCCGGCCGTCGGCCACCGCCGTACCGACGAACTTGCCGTGGGCCGCCGCCGCCTCGCGGAGCGTGGCCGCCTCGGCGGCGACGGACGCCGACGCGTCCGCCGCTCGTTCCTGGGCCTGCGCGCCGCCGTGCACCGCGAAACCGGAGAGCAACGCCGCTCCGGCCGCGAACACGACCGCGGCTCTGCGCACCAGGGGACTCATGTCCGTACCCCTCTCGGAATTGTCATGCCCCCGCAGGCTGACGGCACCGTTCTACGGTCGCCCTCGGGGGCCGTCAACCCTTCCGGAATAATGTTGAAAAACTTCCGGGTGTTCGGGTGTGAAAGTTGAGGTCCACATGAGTGGGGAACGCAAGGTGACCATCACCGCCATCGCACGGGAGGCCGGCGTCTCCGTGCCGACCGTCTCGCGCGTGGTCAACGGCCGCTCCGACGTGGCCCCCGAGACCCGCGCGAAGGTCGAGGACCTGCTGCGGCAGTACGGCTACCGGCGCCGCGCGCACGCGCCCGGCGACCGCGCGGCGCTTCTCGACCTGGTCTTCAACGACCTCGACAGCCCGTGGGCCGTGGAGATCATCCGGGGCGTCGAGGAGGTGGCGCACGACGCGGGCGTCGGCACGGTCGTCTCCGCGATCCACGACCGGGCGGGCGCGGCGCGGCAGTGGATGACGAACCTGCGGGCGCGCGCGTCGGACGGCGTGATCATGGTGACCTCCGTCCTCGAACCGCTGCTGCACAAGGAGCTGCACCGCCTCGGCGTGCCGCTGGTCGTGGTGGACCCGGCGGGCGCGCAGGACCTGCACGCGCCGACCGTGGGGGCGACCAACTGGGCGGGCGGGCTCGCCGCGACCGAGCACCTGCTCGGGCTCGGGCACCGGCGGATCGGGTTCATCGAGGGGCCGAAGCGGCTGCTGTGCAGCCGGGCGCGCCTGGACGGCTACCGGGCCGCGCTGGAGTCGGCGGGCGTCGCGGTGGACGAACGGCTCGTCGTGCCGGGCGACTTCTACCACGAGTCCGGCTTCCACGGCTGCCGGAAGCTGCTCGGACTCGACGAGCCGCCCACGGCCGTGTTCGCCTCCAGTGACCAGATGGCCATGGGGGCGATGGAGGCGCTGCGGCAGCACGGGCTGCGGGTGCCGCAGGACGTGAGCGTCGTCGGGTTCGACGACCTGCCGGAGATGCGCTGGTCGGCGCCGCCGCTGACGACCGTGCGCCAGCCGCTCGCCGACATGGGCAAGATGGCCGCGCGCACCGTGCTGCGGCAGGCGCGCGGCGAGGAACTGGACACGCCGCGCCTCGAACTGGCGACGGAGCTGATCGTCCGCGCCTCCACGGCGCCGCCGGCCGCCGGCTGACCCGCCGGGCCGCCGGGGGGACGCCGGCGGCCCGGCCGGGCGGGGACACGTCACGCCACCGCCTCCCGCGCGCCCGCCCAGGGGTCGGCGCGCCCTTCGGCATGCCCGGAATCCGTCCGGCGGCCGGCTTCCGGAAGGCGCCGGCGCCGGCACGGGCGGAAACCGGCCACCACGGGCGCCGCGCGCGGCCGTCCGCGCCGTCCGCCGGGCGCGGGCGTAACCGTCTTGTTGTCATCCGGACCGTTGACGCGCCCGCCGCACCCCCGTAACTTGCAACGCCATTGGGCCGATAATTATCGGCGAGTTTCCGGAAGGTGTGCGACGATGCAAAGCCTCATTTCCCGGCGGTCCAGAGGGCCGGCCCGTCGGATACGGACCTCCCTCACGACCGCCGCCGTGTGCGCGCTCGCGGCGTCCGGTCTCGCCGCGTGCGGCAGCGGCGGCCCCGGCGGCGACGGGGACACGCTCGAGGTCTGGGTCTACCAGGACGGCTCGACCGTCCTGCAGGAGGAACTCGTCGAGCGGTTCAACGAGACCTCGGACATCGACATCGAGCTCGTCCAGATCCCCGGCGAGAACTACCAGGAGCGCATGCGCACCGCCATGGGCGGCGCCAACGCGCCCGACATCTTCTTCAACTGGGGCGGCGGCAGCATCAGCGACTTCGTCGACGAGGACATGCTGGTCGACCTCACCGACACCCTCGCCGAGGACACCGAGCTGAAGGAGTCCTTCATCCCGTCGATCCTCGACGCGGGCGCGGTGGACGGCCACTACTACGGCATCCCGATGCGCGGCGTGCAGCCGGTCATCCTCTTCTACAACAAGACGATGTTCGCCGACGCCGGGCTCGAACCGCCGTCCGACTGGGACGCCTTCCAGACCGCGATCGACACGTTCCAGGAGCAGGACGTCACCCCGATCGCCCTCGGCGGCGCCGACTCGTGGACCGAGCTGATGTGGCTGGAGTACCTGCTCGACCGGATCGGCGGCTCGGAGATCTTCGACGCCATCCGCAACGGCGACTCATCCCGCTGGGGCGACCCGGCCGTCCTGCAGGCGGTCGAGGAGGCGCAGGCACTCGTCGAGGGCGGCGCGTTCGGCAACGACTTCCGCTCCGTCAGCCAGACCAACGACGGCGTCTCGACGTTCTTCGCGCAGGGCGGCGCCGCCATGCACCTGATGGGGAGCTGGGAGTTCTCCAACCAGCTCACGAACCAGCCCGACTTCGCCACCAACGACCTCGCCTGGACGGCGTTCCCCGCCATGCCCGACGGCCAGGGCGACCCCGCGTCCGTCGTCGGCAACCCGACCAACTACTGGTCGATCAACTCCGACGTGACCGGCGAACGGCTCGACGCCGCCCTCGAGTTCCTGCGGATGGGCGCCGACGACGAGTACGTCGGATCCCTCGTGGACAACGGCGACATCCCCACCACCACCGACGCGGCCGAGCTGCTCGACGACGCCCCCGCCCCCGAGTTCGCCCAGTTCCAGTACGACATGGTGATGAACGCGCCGAGCTTCACGCTCTCCTGGGACCAGGCCCTCGTCTCCGGCATCGCCATCCCGATGCTCGACAACATCGAGAAGCTCTTCAGCGGCGACCTCGACCCCGAGGGCTTCGTCGCGGCCATGCAGGAACTCTAGGCGGTTTTCCCTGTGAAGGAGACACCCTCCGTCACGCCGCGCGCGGGTCGCCCGGGCCTTGCCTGGGCGATCCCCGGCGTGCTGTTCTTCGCGTTCTTCGCGCTCGTCCCGCTCGTCATGGTCGTCTACCTGTCGTTCACCGACTGGGACGGCCTCAGCGACCCGCAGTGGACCGGATTCGACAACTGGTCGCGCATGTTCGAGGACGACGGGATGGGCAACGCCATCTGGCTGAGCCTCGTCCTCACCGTCCTGACCTGGGTCTTCCAGACCCCCATCACGCTGCTCCTCGGCGTGTGGGCGGCCGGCCGCCAGCGGCACCGCGCCGTCATGTCGGCCATCTTCTTCCTGCCGCTCCTCGCCTCCTCCGTGGCGCTCGCGCTGCTGTGGCGGACCCTGTTCGACCCGAACCTCGGGCTCGCCGCCGACATCGCCGAGTGGTTCGACCTCGACAGCGCCGACCTGCTCGGCACCGACCGGGGCGCGTTCGCCGCGATCCTGTTCGTCACCGGCTGGCAGTTCGTGCCGCTCCACATGCTGATCTACCAGGGCGGCGCCCGGCAGATCCCCAGATCGCTCTACGACGCCGCCTCCATCGACGGCGCGGGCACCGTACGGCAGTTCTTCAGCATCACGCTGCCCCAGCTCCGCAACACCATCGTCACCTCGACCGTGCTGATGGTGGTCGGCGCCCTCACCTACTTCGACACCGTGCTCATCCTCACGCGCGGCGGCCCCGGCGACTCGACGGCGATCGTGCCGTACCTCATGTACGAGACCGGGTTCCAGACGTTCGACCTCGGCTACGCCAGCGCCGTCGCCACCGCCCTGGTCGTCGTCGCCACCGCGACCTCACTGCTCCTGGTGCGCCTGACCGGCTTCAGCAGGATGCGCAGCACACGGGAGGGGTTGTGACCCAGACCGACACCGCTCTCGCCGGCACCGAACCGGCACGCACGACCGGACCGCAGCACGACCGCACCCCGCGCGTACGCGCCACGGGCCGTCGCCGCATCCGCTGGACCCGCCTCAACTACCTCGGGTTCCTCGGCGCGTTCATCTGGCTGGTCATCGTCGTCGTACCCCTGTACTCGATGGTCTCCTCGACGCTCCAGACCCGCGCCGAGTACCTCGACAACGGGCCGCTCCACCCACCGACCGACCCCACCTTCGACAGCTACCGCAACGTGCTGGAGGGCGACTTCCCCCGCTACCTCCTCAACACGCTGATCGTGACCGTCTCCTGCGCCCTGATCGTCGTCGTGCTGGCCGCCACCGTCAGCTACGTCATCGTCCGCAACCGGTCCCGGCTGTCGCAGCGCACCTTCCAGCTCTTCCTGATCGGGCTCGCCATCCCGGCCCAGGCGGTGATCATCCCCGTCTACTGGATCATCACCCAGATGCAGCTCTACGACACGCTGCTCGCCATCATCCTCCCCACCGCCGCGTTCTCCCTGCCGGTGAGCGTCCTGATCCTCGTCGGCACCATGCGCGACATCGACGAGGAGATGTACGAGTCGATGGCCCTGGACGGCGCGAGCCCCACCCGGATGCTGCTCCAACTCGTCGTGCCGGTGTCCCGCGCCGGCATCTCGACGGCCGCGATCTTCTCGGCCCTGAACGCCTGGAACGGCTTCCTCTTCCCGCTGATCCTCACCCAGTCGCCGGAGACCCGGGTGCTCACCCTCGGTCTGTACGACTTCGTCGGCGAGTTCCGCGTGGACGTCCCCTCGCTGCTCGCGGCCGTGGTCCTGTCCATCGTGCCGATCTTCACCGCGTACCTGTTCGCGCGCAGACAGCTCATCAGCGGCCTGATGGGCGTCGGCGGCAAGTGACCGGGTGACAGCGCCGCCGCCGCGGGCGGCGCAACCACGAGCAGTGCAGACAAGGAGTCTCATGCAGCACCACCCCTGGCAGGACGCCACCCTTCCGGCGCGCGACCGCGCGGCGGACCTCCTGGCCCGGCTCACCCTGGAGGAGAAACTCGCCCAGCTCGTCGCCGTCTGGCCCGGCTCCGACGCCGGCGGCGACGAGGGCTCCGACGGCGAGAGTCCCGGCGACACCGAAGGTGCCGCCGACGCCAACGTCGCGCCCATGCAGGACGTGATCAACGCCTCAACGCCGCACCCCGACACCGTCACGGTCAACGGACTCGGCCAGTTCACCCGCCCGTTCGGCACCGCCCCCGTCGAACCGGACGTACGCGCGCGGCAGCTCGCCGACGACCAGCGCCGCATCGTCGCGCTCAGCCGCTTCGGCATCCCCGCCGTCGTCCACGAGGAGTGCCTGACCGGGTTCACCGCCTGGCGGGCCACCGTCTTCCCGACGCCGCTGGCGTGGGGCGCGTCGTTCGACCCCGGCCTGGTGGAGGAGGCGGCCCGGCTCATCGGCGTCTCGATGCGGCGCGTCGGCGTCCACCAGGGCCTCTCCCCCGTCCTCGACGTGATCCGCGACCCGCGCTGGGGCCGTACCGAGGAGTCCATCGGCGAGGACCCCTACCTCGTCGCCACCATCGGCACCGGGTACGTCAGGGGCCTGGAGTCCGCCGGCGTCGTCGCCACCCTCAAGCACTTCGCCGGCCACGCCGCGTCGCGCGGCGCCCGCAACCACGCGCCCGTCCCGATCGGCCCGCGCGAGATGGCGGACATCGTGCTGCCGCCGTTCGAGATGGCGCTGCGCGAGGGCGGCGCCCGGTCCGTCATGGCCGCCTACCACGACCTCGACGGCATGCCCGCGTCCGCCGACCCGTCGCTGCTGACCGGCCTGCTGCGCGACCGGTGGGGCTTCACCGGCACCGTCGTCTCCGACTACTTCAGCGTGTCGTTCCTGGAGCTGACGCACGGCGTCGCCGGCTCCCCCGCCGAGGCCGCGGGGGCCGCGCTCGCCGCCGGCATCGACGTCGAACTGCCCGCGCAGCGCTGCTACGGCGAACCGCTCCTCAAGGCCGTGCGCTCGGGCGAGGTGCCGGAGGAGCTGGTGGACCGCTCCGTCCTGCGCGTCCTGACCCAGAAGGCCGAACTCGGCCTCCTCGACACCGACTGGGACCCGACGCCCGCCGCGCTCGCCGACGGCGACACGACGATCGACCTGGACCCGCCGCACATGCGCGCCCTCGCCCGGCGGATGGCCGAGGAGTCGGTCGTGCTGCTGGCCAACCGCGACGGCGCCCTCCCCCTCGCCGCCGACGGGCGGATCGCCGTCGTCGGGCCGCTCGCCGACGCCGTCGCGCCCATGCTCGGCTGCTACACCTTCCCGCGCCACGTCGGCGTGCAGCATCCCGAGCTGCCCCTCGGCGTGGAGATCCCGACGCTGCTCGAAGCGCTGCGGGAGGAGCTGCCCGGAGCCGCCGTCGAGCACGTCGCCGGGCCGGCCGACGCCGCGGGCGCGGACGTCTGCGTGGTCGTCGCGGGAGACAGGTCGGGCCTGTTCGGACGCGGCACCTCGGGCGAGGGCTGCGACGCGCTCGACCTCGAACTGCCGGACGGACAGGGCGAGCTGATCGACGCCGCCCTCGCGACCGGCGTGCCCGTCGTCCTGGTGCTGCTGACCGGCAGGCCGTACGCGCTGGGCCGCTGGGCCGGCCGGCTGGCGGCCTGCGTGCAGGCGTTCTTCCCCGGCGAGGAGGGCGGCCCGGCCGTCGCCGGCGTGCTCGCCGGCCGCGTCAACCCGTCGGGCCGCCTGCCCATCGGCGTGCCCCGGCACCCGGGCGGCCAGCCCGCGCCGTACCTCGCTCCCCCGCTCGGTCAGCACGGCGGCGCGAGCAACCTCGACCCGACGCCGCTCTTCCCGTTCGGGCACGGCCTGTCGTACACGACCTTCGCGTGGCACGGCGCGGACGGCGGCCACCCGGACGTGCCGACGGACGGCGGGGCCGACGTCACGGTCACCGTCACCAACACCGGTGACCGCGCGGGCACCGAGGTCGTGCAGCTCTACCTGCACGACCCGGTGGCCAGGACGGCGCGGCCCGTCGACCGGCTCATCGGGTACGCGCGGGTGCCGCTCGCGGCGGGCGAGTCGGCCGAGGTGACGTTCGGCTTCCACGCCGACCTGACCGCGTACACCCTGGCGCCGGGCGAGCGCGTCGTCGACCCGGGCGCGGTGGAGCTGCGGTTCGCCGCCGCCGTGGGCGATGTCCGGCACACCGTGCCGCTGACGCTGACCGGCCCCGCGCGGACCGTCGGCGAGGACCGCAGGCTGCGCCCGGAGGTGACCGTCCGCCGCACCGGGGAGGCCGCGGCGGCGTGAAAAGGGCGGCGCGGGCGCGGGGCGGCGGCCCCGCGCCCGCGCCGGTCCCGTCCGGGACGCGCTGTCGGCGGCAGCGACTACGCTGTGGGGCATGGGCTGGACGGTACGTGACATCCCCGATCTGAAGGGCCGCTCCGTCGTGGTGACCGGCGCGAACAGCGGCCTCGGCCATGTCACCGCCCGCGAGCTGGCCCGCCGCGGCGCGCACACGGTCCTCGCGTGCCGCGACCGCGAGCGGGGCCAGGCCGCGCTGGACCGGCTGCGCGACGAAGTGCCCGAGGCCCGCCTCGAACTGCGGCTCCTCGACCTCGCCGAGCTGTCGTCGGTGCGGGCGTTCGCGGCCCAGTGGCGCGGCGAGCGGCTCGACCTCCTGATCAACAACGCGGGCCTCATGGCGGTCCCCCACGGGCGCACGAGCGACGGCTTCGAGACCCACTTCGGCGTGAACCATCTGGGCCATTTCGCCCTGACCGGGCTGCTGTTGCCTGCGCTGCTGGCCGCGCCGTCCCCGCGCGTGGTGACGGTCTCCAGCTTCCTCCACCTCATGGCCAACGTCGATCTGTCCCGCCCGGCTCCCGGCGAGGATCCCGGCACCGGCGTCGGGCGCCGCCACAACCGCTGGGTCGCCTACGCGCGCTCCAAGTCGGCGAACCTCCTGTTCACCCATGAACTGGCCCGCCGCGCCGCCGGTTCCGGTCTGGTGGCGGTGGCGGCGCACCCCGGCTGGGCGGCGACCGAGCTGCAGACGAAGGGGCCGCGGCTCGCCGGCAGCGCCGTGCGGGAGCGCGGCATGCGCGTGCTCAACGGCCTGTTCGCCGCCCGCCCCGAGGCCGGTGCCGTCCCCCTGCTGTACGCGGCGACCGCGTCCGGGCTCCCGCCCGACGCGTACGCGGGTCCCCGCACGCCCGGCCGGCCCGGCGGCGGGCGGGCGTGGCGCGCGCCCTGGACGCGGGACGACGCCATGTCCGCGCGGCTGTGGGAGGTCTCCGAGCGGCTGACGCGCGTCCATTACGACTTCACGGGGGCGGCTTCCTGAGGGGGCCGCGCGGGTGCATGCCCGCTGCTAGGGTCTGTCCGGCGGGTCTTGTCACAAGTCGTCACCTCGGGGGGTCAGATGAGTGCGCAGTGCGTCACCTGCCGGCAGCGGCCGGCCGCCGGACCGGACGGGAAGTGCTCGGTGTGCGCCCGGACGTCCCCTGACGTGGCGGGCGCGGCCACCCTCGGCAACGGCGTCCCCGTACCGCCCCCGCTCCAGGCCCCGCAGCCCCCGCCCCAGCCGCCGCGGCCGCCGCAGTCCCCGCCCGCGTACGGCTGGGCCGGCACCACCGGCGGCGGCACGTACGTCCCTCCGCAGCAGGGCGCGCCCGCCCCCTACGGCTACCCGGCGCAGCCCGGCGGCCCCGTGCCGCCGCCCGGTGCCGCGTACCCCGTGCCGTACGTGGTGACCGGCCCCCCGGCCCACTTCTCCGGCGCGCAGGGCCTCTCGACGGCGCTGTCCGTGCTCCTCGGCATTGCCATCGCGATCTGGGGCCTCGGCATCATCGGCGGCATCCGGATGGTCAACGTCGTCAACGACCTGCAGGACTACGGCGGCTGGGCCACGATCGACTGGGCGGAGGCCGACGACGCCCTCGACTTCTGGCAGGGCACGGCGGCGTTCCAGGGGCTCGGCCTGCTGGCCATCGGCATCGTGTTCATCGTCTGGTTCCACCGCTGCCGGGTGAACGCCGAGGTGTTCGACCCGGTGGGGCAGCGGCTCGGGCGCGGCTGGGCCATCGGCTCGTGGTTCGTCCCCGTCGTCTGCCTGTGGTTCCCCAAGCAGATCGCGAACGACATCTGGCGCTCCAGCACCCCCTGGGGCGGCGACCCGCGGCTCGGTCCCGTCACCTCGTGGTGGACGCTGTGGCTGTGCACGGCGCTCACCAGCTTCGCGCCGTTCGCCGCCGGTGACGACGACGAGTACATCGACTGGGACGAGCTGGACAGCACGGAGTTCCTGTCCTACGTCTCCGTCCTCAACGGGATCAGCGGCATCGTCGCCTCCGTCCTCGCCATCCGGTACGTCCGGCAGCTCACGCTCCGTCAGTACGTCAAGTTCACGCAGGGTCCCGGCCCGCAGGGGCCCCAGCCGTACGGTCCGCAGGGAGGGATCGGCCCCGTCCAGCCCATGCCCTACCGTTGACGGATCGTTGCCCCTCCCGGACCGCCGCGCGCTCGCGTGTGCGATAGTGTCCGCCGTTCGGAGGAAGCCGTGCGGGCCGTGCCGCGCGGACCCGATCGGTCACAGGGGGGATGTCCATGGGGCTCGCGCTCGCCATCGTCGGAATCGTCGCGCTCGCGGCGGCGATCGTCGTCGCCGTACGGGCGGCACGCCGCGCCTCCGCGCGCCGTACGCCGCCACCGCCGGCCCCGGCCGACCCGTTCGCGCCCGGCCGTGACACCGGCGGCGACCCCCGCACGCTGAAGGCCGGCGACCTGGTCGAGTACCTCGGCGAACAGCTCTTCGTCCGGGGCTCGCTGCGGCTGAAGGAGGGCGGCTACACCTGGTCCGAGCACTTCGTGGACGCCATGAGCGGCGCCGACGGCAGTGACGGCCGCCGCCGCTGGCTGTCCGTCGAGGAGGACCCGGACCTGGAGGTCACCCTCTGGACCGGCCGCCCCGACGACGGCCTCGTCCCGAGCGCCCCGACCCTGACGGTCGACGGCGTCACGTACCGCCGCACCGAGCACGGCACGGCTGCCTTCCGTACCGAGGGCACGACGGGCCTCGGCGCGACAGGCCGCGTGGAGTACGCCGACTACGAGGGTCCGAACGGCCGTTCCCTGTCCTTCGAACGGTTCCCCGGGGCCGGCGGCGAGCCGGGCGACTGGGAGTCGTCCCTCGGCGAGCGCGTCCCGGCCGGCACCCTCACGATCTACCCGGGCGGTGCCGCGTGACCGCCCGCGCCCGCGCGGGCGCCGCCGCGACGGCGGCCACGGCCGCCCTGCTGCTCACCGCCTGCGGCGCGGACGACCCCGACGTCCCGCGCAGTTGGATAGCCGACCACTACCGGCCCGCCTCGACGTCCGCCAGTTGGCAGGACACCGAGGACGCCCCGGACCGCGTCGCCGACGAGATCGAGGGCGAACGCGGCGCGATGGACCGCGAGACGGGCGACTCCATGGTGTTCCTGCGCTACGACGACGACATCGTGATCATCAGTCCGCGCACGGGCGGCGGCAGCGTCATCGCCATCGAGGACTACGCGACCGGCCGCAGCCACTACAGCAGCTACGTCAGCCACTGGCCGTCGTCGCAGAGCAGCAGCGGCGGCGACTTCCGGGGCGGCGGCCCCGGCTCGGGCAAGTAGCGCACGACCGGGGCCGGTACGCCGGTACGCGATGACATGCAGGCAGACAGGGCACGCAGCCAGGGAAGGCACGGAGGGACAGGGCTATGGGGGACATATTCGAATCGGCCGGTGAGACGCTCGCGTACGGCGGCGTCGGCATCGTGGTCATGGCCGTCGCGTTCGTCGCGCTCGACCTGGTGACGCCGGGCAACCTCGCGAAGATCGTGTGGGGCGAGCGCAACAAGGGCGCGGCGATCGTGCTCGCCGGGCAGATGCTGGGCGTCGGCATCGTCGTGCAGCAGGCCATCCTGGCCTCCGAGTCCGAGGAGGGCCTCGACTACGGCCTCGTCAGCACCGCCGTGTACGGGCTCGCCGGCGTCCTCGTGATGACGGTCGTGTTCGCGATCGTCGGCTTCATCACGCCGGGCCGGATGGGCGCCGCCGTGCTGGAGGACCGGGACGGGCGGGCGCACCCCGTGGCGTGGGTCCAGGGCGTGATGTACGTCGGCACCGCGCTGATGGTCGGCGCGGCGCTCTCGTGACGTCGCTGCGGCCCCGGCTGGCCCGGTTCCTCCTGCTGCTGACCGTGTTCGTGTGCGCGGCGTGCGGCCTGGTCTACGAACTGGCGCTGGTGGCCCTCGGCGGCTACCTGATCGGCAACACCATCACCCAGACGTCCGTCGTGCTGGCCATCATGGTCTTCGCGATGGGCATCGGCTCCCTCGCCGCTAAGCCGCTCCAGCGGCGCGCGGTCGGCGCGTTCGCCGTCGTGGAGGGCCTGCTCGCGCTCGTCGGCGGGCTGTCGGTCCTCGTCCTGTACGTGATCTTCGCGTGGGCCGGCATCTACACGCCGACGATGACGGTCGTCGCGTTCGTCGTCGGCCTCCTGATCGGCGCCGAGATCCCGCTGCTGATGACGATGCTGCAGCGCATCCGCAAGCAGGAGGCGGGCGGCGCGGTCGCCGACGTCTTCGCGGTGGACTACCTGGGCGCGCTCGTCGGCGGGCTGTGCTTCCCGCTCCTGCTGCTGCCGACGTTCGGGCAGCTCAAGGGCGTGCTGGTCGTCGGCGTGGTGAACGCGGTGGCCGGCGTCGTGTCCGTGCTGTGGGTGTTCAGGGGGCGGCTGCGGCGGCTGGTGCAGGGCGCGCTCGCGGCCGGGCTCGCGGCGGTCCTCGCCGTGCTGACGGCGGCCTACGTGCTGGCCGACGACATCGAGGTGACGGCCCGGCAGAAGCTCTACCGCGACCCGATCGTGCACGCGGAGCGCACGCCGTACCAGGAGATCGTCCTCACCGAGTCGGTCGGCTTCACGTCGCGGACCGATCTGCGGCTCTTCCTGAACGGCGACCTCCAGTTCTCCTCGATCGACGAGTACCGCTACCACGAGGCGCTGGTGCACCCGGCGCTGGCCTGGTCCCGCGCGCACGTCCTGATCCTGGGCGGCGGGGACGGCCTGGCGCTGCGCGAGGTGCTGCGCTATCCGGACGTCGAGGACGTGACGCTGGTCGAGCTCGACCCGGCGATGACGGATCTGGCCGCCACCTACGGCCCGTTGCGGGATCTCAACGACGACGCCATGTCCGACCCCCGGGTGACGGTGCGCAACGAGGACGCGTTCACCTGGCTGCGGAACGCGGCCGGCCCCTACGACGCGGTGATCGTGGACTTCCCCGACCCGGAGGACACGGCGACGGCGAAGCTGTACTCGGTGGAGATGTACGCGATGCTGGCGAACGTCCTCGCGCCGGACGCGCGGGTCGTCGTCCAGGCGGGGTCGCCGTTCTTCGCGCCGAGGACCTACTGGTCGGTGAACGCGTCGCTGCGGGAGGCCGGGTTCGCGGACCTGCCGTACCAGGTGGACGTGCCGAGCTTCGGGAACTGGGGCTTCGTGCTCGCGGAGTACGGCGACACGGCGCCCGAGCTGCAACTCGCGCCCGACGCGCCGCCGATGCGGTTCCTCGACGACTCGGTGCTCGCCGCGGCGACCGTCTTCCCCGTGGACCGGCGGCAGGCGGACGACGTGCGGGCGAGCACGCTGATGGACCCGGCGGTGCTGGAGTACGCGCGCGACGAGTGGCAGTTCGACTGACGGCGGCGGGACCGGCCGGCCGCACGGCCGGGAAGTGAGGGGCGGCTCCTTCCGCACAAAGGTGCCGCCCCTCTCGTGCCCCCAGGCCGCCGGGACCCCCCTCGGTGAGGGTGGGTGGGGGGAGTCCCGGCGGCCCGACGGCGGCGCCCGCGCCGGTCGCACAACCGGCGGGGAGCGCCGCCGCTGCCGCCACGGCCGGGCGGCGGGGAGGTCAACGGTGCCCTCTCGCACGGGAGACTACCCCGCCCGACGCTCATCTGAGCTTCCGGCCCCTCATTTTGTTGCGCGCCTCACGGGAGCGCGCCGGCGCGTCAGGCGGCGCGGACCGCCGTCGCGAGGCGCGCGTCCGCGCGGTCCGGCGCGTACAGCGACTCCACCACCATCGCGGCCGCCCCCCGCACCCCGGCGTGATCCCCCAGCCGCGACGTCACGACCTGCAGATACGCGGTGGTGCGCGGCATCGCCCGCTGGTACAGCAGCTCCCGCACTCCGGTCAGGAACGGCGGTCCCGTCAGATCCCCGGCGATCATGAGGACGCCCGGGTTCAGCAGGGTGACGACGGTCGCGAGCACGCCGCCGACGAGCCGTCCGGCCTCGCGCGCGAGCCGTACCGCGTCGGGCTGCCCGATCGAGAGCTGATCCCGCACCCCCGACCCCGACGCCGTGGGCACACCCGCCGCCGTGAGCTGCTCGGCCAGCGCGCGCCCGCTCGCGACGGCCGCCAGGCAGCCGTACGAACCGCAGCGGCACAGCGCGTGCGGGTGCTCGCTCAGCCGGACGTGCCCTATGTCACCGGCGGCGCCGTCGAAGCCCCGGTACATCTCGCCGTTCACGACGACGCCGGCCCCTATGCCGGTGGAGACCTTCACGAGCAGGAACGCCGGGCAGTCGGAGAAGCCGGCGCGCTGCTCGGCGTACGCCATGAGGTTCGCGTCGTTCTCCACGAGGACGGGCACCCCGGCCGCGCCGGGACCCCCCACATGGGCGGCGTACGCCCGGCGCATGCCGTCCCGGATCGGATAGCGGTCCCAGCCGGGCATCATCGGCGGCTGCACGACGAGCGCGCTGGGCGCGTCCACGGGGCCGGGGACCGAGAGGCCGATCCCGCACACCGCGCCCGCGCCGGGGCCCGTCTTCTCCAGCAGCAGCGCGAACCACTGCGCCAGGCGGTCGAGCGCCTGGTCGGGTCCCTGGTTGATGAGGAGCGACCCGGTGTGCTCGGCCAGCACCGTGCCGTCGAGGTCGAGGACGGCGGCGCGCGCGTGCCGGGTCTCCAGGTCGGCGGCGAGCACCACGGCGTGGGAGGCGTCGAACTCGAGGCGGACCGGCGGCCGGCCGCCCGACGACGACTCCACGGGCTCCGACGCCGTCTCCCGCACCCAGCCGGCGGTGAAGAGCTGATCGAGGCGGTGGCCCACGGTGGAACGCGAGAGTCCCGTGACGCGCTGGAGCTCGCCCCGGGTGGTGGCCTGCCCGCTCCTGATCAGGGAGAGGAGGTGTCCCGCGCTCGCCTGGTTCATGCCGACTCGCCTTCCCTGTGCCGGATTTCACGCCTCCTTCAGCTTGTGCCGCCGATAGTACAGGGGTAGTTTTGCGTGTTGAACATACGTAACCTGGCGGTATCTTCGACAAAACAAAGGACGCCGCCCGGGTGCGTGCGGCGAAGCCGACGTCCACTCGGAGCACACGTGGAATGCGCTGATCACCCACCCCTTCCGCCGACCCCGATCGCATACGACGGCGCCCGCCGCGTCCTCACCGGCAACTGGACCGGGTCCTCCACGGTCCCCTCCCGCGCGCTGTACCCGCACCAGTGGAGCTGGGACTCGGCCTTCATCGCGATCGGACTGCGGCACCTCTCGCCCGTCCGCGCCCAGCGCGAGCTGGAGACGCTGTTCGCCGCCCAGTGGGCCGACGGCCGCGTCCCCCACATCGTGTTCAATCCGGCCGTGCCCCTCGGCGCCTACTTCCCGAGCCCCGACTTCTGGCGGTCCTCCACGGCCGGCGCGGCGGCGGGCGCCCCGGCCGGCGCCGAGACGTCCGGCATCGTCCAGCCGCCGGTGCACGCGCTCGCCGCGCTGCTGGTGCACGAGGCGGACCCGGCGGCGTCCGAGCGGCGCGGGTTCCTCCGCGGGATCTACCCGCGGCTGGTCGCCTGGCAGCGGTACCTCACGGAGCGGCGCGACCTCGGCGGGCGCGGCCTCGCCGCCATCGTGCACCCGTGGGAGTCCGGCATGGACAACAGCCCGTGCTGGGACCCGCCGCTCGCCCGCGTCGAACCGGCCGCCGCCGGCTCGTTCCACCGCGCCGACCTCGACCACGGCTGCCCCGCCGACCGGCCCACCGACCTCGACTACGGCCGCTACGTGCGCCTGGCCGCCGCCTACCGCGACCACGACTACGCGGACGACGCCGGCGCGGCCCTGTTCGCCGTCGAGGACCCCGGTCTGAACGCCCTCCTCACCGCGTCCGAGCACGCGCTCGCCGGCATCGCCGCCGCCGTCGGGGCCGACCCGTCCGACCACCTGGTGCGCGGCGAGCAGCTCACGACGGCCCTCCTCAAGCGCCTGTGGAACGAGGACGCCGGCCTCTTCCTCGCGCACGACGTCCTGCACAACGAGCCGGTCCCCGAGCGCAGCGCCGCCGGGCTCCTGCCGCTGATCCTGCCGGGCCTGCCGGAGGAGGTGGCCGGCCGGCTGCTGGCGACCGTGCGCGGGCGGCACTTCGGCCTCGGCTCGGTGACGGACCTGGTCCCGAGCTACGACCTGTGCGGGGCGTCGTTCGACCCGGCGCGCTACTGGCGCGGCCCCGCCTGGTTCAACGTGAACTGGCTCCTGGAACGCGGCCTGCGCCGCCACGGGGCGACCGCCACGGCCGACGCGCTGCGCGCCCGGATGGTGCGGGCGGCCGAGTCGTCCGGGTACGCGGAGTACGTCGACCCGGTCACGGGCGAGGCACGCGGGACCCGCGACTTCAGCTGGACCGCGGCCCTGACCCTCGACCTGCTGACCCGCCCCGCCTGACGTCCCCCGGACGCCGGAAGGGCCGGGCGCGCCGGGGTCTCAGCCGCCGGAGGTGTCGTCCTCGGCCGCCGCGCCCGGGACGGCGCAGTCCAGCGGGTCGTCGAGCCAGCCGTCGGGGAGGGCGACGCGGTTCTTGCCCGAGGTGCGGCCGCGGGGGCCGTCCGCGCCGGGCGGCCACGGCTGGTCGAGGTCCAGGCCGGCCAGCAGCTCGGCCAGCTCGTCCAGGGACGAGGTGACGGCCAGGCGGCGCCGGAGGTCCGAGCCGACGGAGAAGCCCTTGGTGTACCAGGCGACGTGCTTGCGGAAGTCGATCACGCCGCGCGACTCGTCCTCCAGCCACTCCCCCAGCAGCCGCGCGTGCCGCAGCATGACGTCGGCGACCTCGCGCAGCGACGGCCGGGCGTACGCCTCCTCGCCGCGCCCGTCGAACGCCGCCACGAGGTCGGCGAACAGCCACGGCCGCCCCAGGCAGCCGCGCCCGACGACCACGCCGTCGCAGCCGGTCTCGCGGACCATGCGGACCGCGTCGGCGGCGGACCAGATGTCGCCGTTGCCGAGGACGGGGATCTCCGGCACAGCCTCCTTGAGGCGGGCGATGGCGGACCAGTCGGCCTCGCCGCCGTAGTGCTGGGCGGCCGTGCGGCCGTGCAGGGCGATGGCCGTGACGCCCTCGTCGACCGCGATGCGCCCGGCGTCGAGGTGGGTGAGGTGATCGTCGTCGATGCCCTTGCGCATCTTCATCGTGACCGGGAGGGCACCCGCGTTGCCCACGGCGGCGCGGAGGATGGCGCGCAGCAGGGGCCGCTTGTACGGCAGCGCCGAGCCGCCGCCGCGCCGGGTGACCTTGGGGACGGGGCAGCCGAAGTTCAGGTCGATGTGGTCGGCGAGGTCCTCGTCGGCGATCATGCGGACCGCGCGGCCCACCGTCTCGGGATCGACGCCGTAGAGCTGGATGGACCTGGGCTTCTCGGTGTCGTCGAAGTGAATGAGCCGCATGGTCTTGTCGTTCCGCTCGACCAGGGCGCGCGAGGTGATCATCTCGCTGACGAACAGCCCGCGGCCCCCGGCGAACTCCCGGCACAGCGTCCGGAACGGGGCGTTGGTGATCCCCGCCATCGGCGCGAGGACGACGGGCGGATCGACGGAGTGCGCTCCGATCTGCAACAGGGGTGCGGCCATGCGTCCCATTCTCCCCCATCCCGGAGGGGCCGATCGGGCGGTCCCCGGGCCGGTGTCAGTGGCGGACCGTAGGGTTCCTCACACCAGCCGGGTTCGAGAAAAAAGGGGGGACGGGATGAGGACTCCGCTGTCGGGCGAGGTCTACATCGACTACGGGCAGATCTACGTGGAGAGCGACTTCGAGTCGTCGGGCCTCGTCATGGAGGACGCGTTCGCGGGCCAGGAGCAGGGTCTGTGCGGCGCCGGGACCCCCGGGGGCCTGTTCCTCCTCACCGGCCTGGACTGCGGCACGGTCGGGTTCACCGTCGAGGTCCACGATTCCGAGCCGCCGCTCGCCGGCCTGCGGGAGGAGTGGGAGGAGATCGTCGAGGTCTCCTTCCGTCCTCTCGGGAGCCGTACGGTGCTGGCGGAGTGGGGCGGCGGGAACACGCACGGTCTCGGGCTCGCCGAGACGGACCACCGTGTCCGGTACTGCGCCTCCGGCATGGACCTGAGCCGCACACCCGGCACCGGCACGGAGGATGCGCGGGCCGAGCTCTACCTGCTCCAGTTCTGGCCGGCCCCGCCCGCGCCGCAGCGCGTCGTGAAGGAGACCAGTGAGCAGGCGGCCTACTGGCACGCCTGGGCCCGTGAGCTGCCGCCGCCACCGCCGCCTGCGCCGGTGGGGCGTGCGGCCGGTGAGGAGGAGGAGCGCCACGCGGCCAAGGGCCTGCGCCGCCACCAGGAGATGCTCCAGCGGGCCGAGCTGCAGCGGTGGGGCGGCCGGGAGCCGAGCCAGACCCTGCGCCGCGCGAAGAACAGCAACGTCCTCGGCGTCCTCGAATTCGACAGCGCCCTGGTGCACGCCCTCGACGCCGCCGGTACCGGAGGGCAGCGTGCCGTCGCGAGGCTGGCCGCCCACCGGGCCTGCGCGGAGGCCGGGCTGACCGGCGTGGACTGGATCGCCGCCGCCCTCGACGCCCTGGACGGGGACCGGCCCCTGCCGCCGCCGTTCGACGACTGGGGCCGGGCGTTCCAGCGGCTGGGGAGCGATCCGGCGGTGCCGGACCGCGCGGTGGGCAGGCCGGTTCCCCCGCCGCCCCCGCCGGCCGCTCCGGCGCAGCGGATCGAGGAACGCCCGGAGGAGTCGGTCTCCCGGCCGGCCGCGGATGCCGCGCCCCCGTCCGACCCGATGGGCGAGAAGCTCAGGGCGGCGGGGTGGACGTTCGCCGGAACGGTGCGGCTGGACGAGCCCGCTCCGCCGAAGCCGGTCGTCGTGACGGAGGCGGTCGTCGTCACCACCGGTACGCCCGTCCCCGACGGGCCCGTGTCCCAGCCGCACATGGCCCTGCCCGCGGTGTTCGCCGCCGCGCGGGACAATCCGCTGGCCGCCGCGCTCGATGCCGTCCACGCCGCGATCCACACCTACGGCGAGGACTGGCAGCGGCTCACCGGCGAGATATGGGCACTCCTGCGGGCCGCCCCCGCCGACCCGGCCTGATCCCCGGCCGCACGCGCGCGATGCGGCGGCGCGGCAGGGCACCGAGGCCGGCGCCATCAGACAGGCAGGCTCCGCCGGACGGACCCGCAGGTGCGCCGGATCGCGGCCCGCGCCGGCCGCACGCGCGCGATGCGGCGGCGCGGCGAGGTGCCGTGGCCGGGTCCGTCCGGTAGGCCAGCGCAGCCGGCCGGGCGCCGCGCCTGCGGGCCGCCGGGGGCGAGCTGGAGAACCGGGGCAGCGCCGCCGACCGCCCGTGGCCCGGGAAGATGTGGAACGGCGTGGACCGGCCCCACACTCCCTGAGCCGCGCCGGGGGTGAGCCGGTCCCCGGCGTGCGCGCCGCTCAGCCGAGGCGGGCCGAGCGGCGGGCGATGTCGGCCAGGGTGCGGGCGGCGCCGGTCAGGGCGCGGCCCGCCGGGTGGATCACCCGGAGCACCCGGGCCAGCTCCAGGTCCCGCACCGGGACGCGCACCAGCGTGCCGGCGGCCAGCTCCCCGGCGACCGCCAGGGAGCTGAGGACGGCGGGCGCCACGCCCTCGGCGACGGCCGCCTTGATCGCGGTCGTGGAGGACAGTTCGAGCAGAGGATCGGCGGGCCTGCGCGCGCCCAGGGCGCGCTCCAGGGAGCGCCGGGTGCCCGAGCCGCGTTCCCGGCTCGCGAGCGGCGTCGCCGCCAGCTCGTCGGCCGTGATCCCCGACCGCCGCCGCGCCCACGGGTGCCCCGGCCGCACGATGACGGTCAGCGTGTCCCGCCCCACCGGGTGCGCCGTCAGCCCCTCGGGCACGTCGGGGCCCTCCACGAAGCCGAGGCGCGCCGCGCCGGACCGCACCGCCGCGGCGACCTCGTCCGAGTTGCCGGTGGTCAGCGCGACGGAGGTGCCCTCTGCCGCCGGGCGCAGGGCCGCCAGCCAGTGCGGCAGCAGGTACTCGGCCACCGTGAGGCTGGCCGCGACCGGCACCCGGCTCTCGCGGGTCGCCCGCAGCGAGGTGATGCCCTCGTCCAGGGCCGCGGCGGCGGTCACGGCCGTCCGCGCCCAGTCCACCACCAGGGCGCCGTCCCGGGTGAGCGTCGAACCGCGCGCCGAGCGGTCGAGCAGGGCGAGGCCGAGGGACCGTTCGAGGCCGCTCAGCCGCGCGCTGGCCGTCGGCTGGGTGACGCCGTGGGCGCGGGCCGCCGCCCCGATGCTGCCCAGCTCCGCCACGGACAGCAGCAGGTCGAAGGCCGACAGGTCGGACACTCGGTACGGGAGGGGCATAGACGCAGTCTATGGACGCATCGGGAATCGGGCTCTGCCGCCCCGGAGAGCCCCGCGCGACCCTGGGAGCATGCTC
The DNA here is from genome assembly GCF_004193175.1 of Streptomyces sp. RFCAC02. Classification (NCBI taxonomy): domain Bacteria; kingdom Bacillati; phylum Actinomycetota; class Actinomycetes; order Kitasatosporales; family Streptomycetaceae; genus Streptomyces; species Streptomyces sp. RFCAC02. Next base: position 1,610,012 of record NZ_SAUH01000001.1, read on the forward strand.
CACCGGACCGCTCCCCCCGCTCCCCCGCCCACCGGCCCACGCGCCTCCGTACCGGCCCCCGCACCGCCCGGGCGCCGGCTGCTCCCCGCGCTCGACCGGCCGGCCGACGCGTTCCGGCACCTGGGTCCCAACTGGTACGCCTCGATCATGGGCACCGGCATCACCGGCGCGGCGGCCGCCACGCTCCCCGTGCACGTCCCGGGCCTGCGCACCGCCGCCACCGTCGTGTGGGCGCTGGCCGCCGCGCTGCTGGTCGCGGTCACCGCCGCGTGGACCTTGCACATCACGCGCCACGGCGACCGGTTCCGCGCGCACGCCGACCACCCGGTGATGGCGTACTTCTGGGGCGCGCCGCCCATGGCCCTGATGACGGTCGGCGCCGGCGCCGTCTCGCTGGGCCGGGACTGGATCGGCCCCGGCACGGCCGTCGCGGTCGGCGCCACCCTGTGGGCGGCCGGCACGGCCCTCGGCCTCGGGGTGTGCGTGTGGATCCCCTACCGGGTGATCACCCGGCACGGCCCCGCGGGCGGCGACGCGGCGTTCGCCGGCTGGCTGATGCCCGTCGTCCCGCCCATGGTCTCCGCCGCCACCGGCGCGCCGCTGGTGGCGCACGTCCCGGCCGGGCAGGCCCGGCTGACGCTGCTGCTCGCCTGCTACGCCCTCTTCGGCGTCAGCCTGCTCGCGGCCCTGCTGGTCATCGCGCAGGTGTGGAACCGCCTCACCCACCACGGCCCGGGTGCGGTCGGCATGCTGCCGACGCTGTGGATCGTGCTGGGGCCGCTCGGCCAGTCGGTGACGGCCGCCGGTGTCCTCGGGGACGCGTCGCGCGACGTCCTGCCGGGTCCGTACGCGACGGGCGCACGCGTGTTCGGCGTGCTGTACGGGCTGCCCGTGTGGGGCTTCGCGATGGTCTGGCTGGTCCTCGCCACGGCGGTGACCTGGCGCACGGTGCGCGCGGACGGCGGCGGGCGCCTGCCGTTCTCGCTGACCTGGTGGAGCTTCACCTTCCCGGTGGGCACCTGCGTGACCGGCACGGCGACACTCGCCGACCACACCGGTTCCGACGCACTGGGAGCGGTGGCGGTGGTGCTGTACGTACTGCTCGCCGCCGCCTGGCTGGTCGTCCTGTCCCGCACGGTGCGGGCCGGCACGCGCGGCACGCTGTTCCTGCCGGCGCCGGCGCCGGCCCGCGCCTGACGGCCGGCGCGGGCGTTCAGTCCGCGGGGGGCGGCTCCTCCGCCTCGCCCATCTCCCGGTACCGCCGGTAGGCCGGGCGCTGCATCAGGATGCGCTGGACGACGTGCACGGCGTCCACGACGTCGGGGGTCTCGGAGGGATGGACTTCCGGGAGGGCGAAGAACGCGGCGCCCGCCCGCGCGACGAGCAGCCAGCAATCGGCCTCCGCCGCGGTGAAACCGAGGGCCAGGACCCGGCGGCGGTCCCGCAGCTCCGCCTCGGTCCACCCCGTGGCGCCCCGGCCGTCCACCGCGCCGGCACCCGGGCCGTCGTCGCCGCCCGCCCGCCCCGAGTCCTCCTCGGCCGAGGCGCGGGCGGGAGCGGCATGGGCGGCCAGGGCGGAGGCGCCGGCGAATGTGGCGGCCCCGCGTACCGCGGCCCGCCTGCTCATGGGTGTCATGCCCATCACCATGGCAACGGTGCGAGACACGGGCAAGGGGGCGGAGAACAGGAGGCGGCGACCGGCCCCCGGGATGCGCGGTACCCGGGGGACCGGCCGCCGCCGGCCGGAAGGCTCAGCAGCCGATGAGGCGGCCGGCGAGGTAGGACTCGACCTGGTCGAGGGAGACACGCTCCTGCTTCATCGTGTCCCGCTCGCGGACGGTGACCGCATTGTCCTCCAGCGTATCGAAGTCGACGGTGACGCAGAAGGGCGTCCCGATCTCGTCCTGCCTGCGGTAGCGGCGGCCGATGGCGCCCGCGTCGTCGAACTCGATGTTCCAGTGCTTGCGGAGCGCCGTGGCGAGGTCCTTCGCCTTCGGGGAGAGCTGCGGGTTGCGCGACAGCGGGAGGACGGCGACCTTCACCGGCGCGAGCCGCGGGTCGAGCGCCATGACGACGCGCTTCTCCATCTTGCCCTTGGCGTTGGGCGCCTCGTCCTCGCGGTAGGCGTCCAGCATGAACGCGAGCATCGCCCGCCCGACACCGGCCGCCGGCTCGATGACGTACGGGGTCCAGCGCTCGCCGGCCTCCTGGTCGAAGTAGGTGAGGTCCTGGCCGGACGCCTTGGCGTGGGCGGAGAGGTCGTAGTCCGTGCGGTTGGCGACGCCCTCCAGCTCACCGAACTCGGAGCCGGCGAAGTTGAAGCGGTACTCGATGTCGGCGGTGCGCTTCGAGTAGTGGGACAGCTTCTCCTTCGGGTGCTCGTACCAGCGCATGTTGTCCTCGGAGAGGCCGAGGTCGCGGTACCAGTTCCAGCGCTGCTCCATCCAGTAGGTCTGCCACTCCTCGTCCTCGCCGGGCTTGACGAAGAACTCCATCTCCATCTGCTCGAACTCGCGGGTGCGGAAGATGAAGTTGCCGGGCGTGATCTCGTTGCGGAAGGACTTGCCCATCTGGGCGATGCCGAACGGCGGCTTGCGGCGCGAGGTCTGCCGGACGGAGGCGAAGTTCGTGAAGATGCCCTGCGCCGTCTCCGGGCGCAGGTAGGCGATGGAGCCGGAGTCCTGCGTCGGGCCGAGGTGGGTGGCGAGCAGGCCGGAGAACTGCTTGGGCTCGGTGAAGACGCCCTTGTTGCCGCAGTTGGGGCAGTTCAGCTCGCTCAGGCCGCCGGGCGGGAGGTGGCCGTGCTTCTCCTCGTACGCCTCCTCCAGGTGGTCGGCGCGGAACCGCTTGTGGCAGGAGGTGCACTCGGTCAGCGGGTCGGTGAACGTCGCGACGTGGCCGGACGCCTCCCACACCTCGGTGGCCAGGATGACCGAGGAGTCGATGCCGACCACGTCGTCCCGGGAGGTGACCATCGCGCGCCACCACTGGCGCTTGATGTTCTCCTTCAGCTCCACGCCGAGCGGTCCGTAGTCCCAGGCGGCGCGCTGCCCGCCGTAGATCTCGCTGCAGGGATAGACGAAGCCACGGCGCTTGCTGAGGCTGACGATGGTCTCGATCTTGTCGGCGGCCACGGTGCTCTCTTCGGGACGAAGGACGACGATGGAATTGCCACAGGTTACCGGCGCCCGTGGGGGCGGCGGCAAATCGGTTCGGGGGGTCACCGGCCGCTCCCGGCCGCCGTCCCGTCACCCCCGCGCGCCCCCGCCCGCCGGAAGATCGTCCACCGGATCATTTGACAATCGTTTCCATTTAATCTGAAAATGGCTGTCATGATCGCTCGACACCGCATACATGCCCATTCCCGTTCACGCTCCCGCTCACGGATAGGCGGCTCCGCCCTCACCGCCGGGGCGGCCGCGCTGGGCCTGCTGGCCCTGACCGCCTGCGGCAGCGACGACGAGGGCGGAGGCAGCGCGGACGGGAAGCTGGACGTGGTCGCCTCGTTCTACCCGCTGCAGTTCCTGGCCGAGCGGATCGGCGGCGACCAGGTGGACGTCACCTCGCTCACCGAGCCCGGCGTCGAGCCCCATGATCTGGAACTGTCGCCCCGGCAGACGGCCTCGCTGACCGAGGCCGACCTCGTGGTGTACCTGGAGGGCCTCCAGCCCACCGTGGACGACGCGGTCGAGCAGTCGGGCGCCGAGCACGTGGCGGAGGCCACGTCGTTCACCACGCTGGAGACGCACGGCGACGACGTCGAGGGCGACGAGCACGCCGAGGACGAGCACGCCGAGGAGGAGTCGGGCGACGGCCACGACCACGGCACCGAGGGCAAGGACCCGCACATCTGGCTCGATCCCCTGCGGTACGCCGAGGTCGCCCAGGGCGTCGGCGACGCCCTCGCGGACGCCGACCCCGACCACGCCGACACCTACGCGGCCAACACCGAGCAGCTCGTCTCGGAGCTGAACGAGCTGGACGAGGAGTTCACGACCGGGCTGGCCGATCTCCCGTCCAACACGTTCATCACGACGCACGCCGCGTTCGGCTACCTCGCCGAGCGCTACGGGCTGCACCAGGAGGCCATCAGCGGCCTCGACCCCGAGTCCGAGCCCAGCGCGGCCCGCATGCGCGAGCTCCAGGAGATCGCGGAGGAGGACGGCGTCACCACCGTCTTCTTCGAGACACTGGTGAGCGACGACACGGCGCGTACCCTCGCGGGGGACCTCGGTCTGGAGACGGCGGTGCTCGACCCGCTCGAGGGCATCACCGACGACTCGGCCGGCTCGGACTACTTCGAGGTGATGCGCGCCAACCTGGACGCCCTCCGGGCGGCCCTGGCCTGACGCGTCCGCCCGGGGAACCGGCCCACGGCACGACTGAAGGAAGAAGCGGAGAGCAGCATGGAGCCCGTCATATCGCTGACCGGGGTGACCGCCGAGCTGGGCGGCCGACCGGTGCTGCGCGGCATCGACCTGACCGTGGGCCGGGGCGAGGTGGTGGCCCTGCTCGGCGCCAACGGCTCGGGGAAGTCCACGGCCGTGCGCGCGACCGTGGGCCAGGTCCCGGTCACCGACGGCGACCTCACGCTCTTCGGGACGCCGGTGCGGCGGTTCCGCGAGTGGCGGCGCGTCGGGTACGTGCCGCAGCGCTCCACGGCGGCCGGCGGCGTACCGGCGACCGTGCGCGAGGTCGTCACCTCCGGGCGGCTGGCGCGGCACCGGCTGCGGCCGCTCGGCAGGGCCGACCGTGCGGCGGTGGACCGCGCGCTGGACCTGGTGGGTCTCGCCGACCGGGCGCGTGACCCGGTGGGGGCGCTGTCGGGCGGCCAGCACCAGCGGGTGCTGATCGCGCGGGCGCTGTCCGTCGAGCCTGAGCTGCTGATCATGGACGAGCCGCTGGCCGGCGTCGACCTGGCGAGCCAGCGGGTCCTGGCGGACACGGTGCGGACGCTGGCGGCGGCGGGGACGTCCGTCCTGCTGGTGCTGCACGAGCTGGGGCCGCTCGAACCGCTCATCGACCGGGCCGTGGTCCTCGCGCACGGGCGCGTGGAGCGGACGGTGGACCACCCGGCGCAGTTACCGGAGAGCCACCCCTGCCACCCCGAGGACGAGCTGCCGCCGTCCGCCGAGCCGTCTCTCCAGACCGGGATGCTGTGATCGCCATGTTCGAACTGCTGGATTACGCCTTCATGCAGCGGGCGCTGCTGGCCGCGCTGCTCATCGGCATCGCGGCGCCCGCCGTCGGGATCTACCTCGTGCAGCGGCAGCAGGCGCTGATGGGCGACGGGATCGGGCACGTGGCGCTCACGGGCGTCGCGCTCGGCTTCCTCCTGAACGCCGACCCGGTGTGGGTGGCGGTGCTGGTGTCGGCGCTCGGCGCGATCGTGATGGAGCTGCTGCGGTCGTCCGGGCGGGCGCGGGGCGATGTGGCGCTGGCGATGCTGTTCTACGGCGGCATGGCGGGCGGTGTGATGATCATCAACCTGGCGCCCGGGGGGTCGACGGCGAACCTGACGTCGTACCTGTGGGGGTCGGTGACGACGGTCTCGCCGTCCGACATCGTGGCCATCTGCTGGCTCTCGGTGTTCGTGCTGGTCGTGGCACTGGGCCTGCGGCGGCAGCTGTTCGCCGTCTGCCAGGACGAGGAGTTCGCGCGGGTGACGGGCCTGCCGGTGCGCGCGCTGAACCTGCTGCTCGCCGTGACGGCGGCGGCGACCGTCACCGTGGCGATGCGGGTGGTCGGGCTGCTGCTGGTCAGCGCGCTGATGGTGATCCCGGTGGTGGCGGCGCAGCAGGCGACGCGCGGGTTCGCGATGACGCTGGTGCTGGCCATGGTGTTCGGCGTGCTGGTGTCGGTGTCCGGAACGGTCACCTCGTACTACGTGGACGTGCCGCCCGGCGGGACGATCGTGCTGCTGGCGCTGGGGCTGTTCATCGTGGTGACGCTGGCGTCCCTGCCACTGGCACGGCGGCGCGCGCGGCGGCGTGACGCGGAGGAGGCGCTCGGGGGCGCGCGAGTGCCCGCGACGCGCCCGTAGGGCCTTCCCGGCAGACGGGCGGAGATCGGGAAACGAGCGAGGAGAGGCTACCCTGACCGAGAGAGTGTCGGGGGTCACGGAACGGCGAGGCGAGGAGAACGACGTGGAGACGGCAGGACCGCCGGTGCGCGGCCGTTCGACGCGTCAGCGCGCGGCGGTCGCGGCGGCGCTGGCGGAGGTCGACGAGTTCCGCAGCGCCCAGGAGCTGCACGACATGCTGAAGCACCGGGGCGACTCGGTCGGGCTGACGACGGTGTACCGCACCCTCCAGTCCCTCGCCGACGCGGGCGAGGTCGACGTGCTGCGGACCGTCGAGGGCGAGGCGGTGTACCGCCGGTGCAGCACCGACGACCACCATCACCACCTGGTGTGCCGTGCCTGCGGCAGGGCCGTGGAGGTGGAGGGGCCGGCCGTGGAGAAGTGGGCCGACTCCATCGCGCGCGAGCACGGCTTCGTGGACGTGGGTCACACGGTGGAGATCTTCGGGACCTGCGGGGACTGCGCGGCATCCGCCGACTCCTGACCCGGTCGGCCGTCCCGCGCCAACCTCCTTGCGGCACAGGGCAGTCGGTGCGCCTCATGCGTTACGGTGAGCCTTCACTGGCCGCACCCGGCAGTGTCGCGCAGGGAGGGAAACGTGCCGAACGACTCCATCGACGCCATGCAGGACCTGGGGCTCGACCGTGCCCACACGGCCCGGATCTACGACTTCCTGCTCGGCGGCAAGACGAACTACGCGCCCGACCGTGAGGCCGCCGCGCAGGCGCTGCGCGTCAATCCGCGCATCGGGACCGTCGCGCACGCCAACCGCGCGTTCATGCACCGGGTCACGCGGGTGCTGGCCGTCGAGCACGGCATCCGCCAGTGGCTGGACATCGGCACGGGCATCCCGACCTCGCCGAACCTGCACGAGGTCGCGCAGTCCGTCGCGCCGGACGCCCGCGTCGTCTACGCGGACAACGATCGCATCGTCCTGCGGCACGCCGAGGCGCTGCTGACCAGTTCCCCCGAGGGGCGTACGGCGTACATCCACGCCGACGCGTCGCGGCCGGAGACGATACTGGCCGCGCCCGAGCTGGCGGAGACACTCGACCTGACCCGGCCGGTCGCCCTCAGCCTGAACGCGCTCCTGCACTTCCTGGCGGTCGAGCCGCGCGAGGTCGTCGGGCCGCTGCTGGACGCGCTGCCGTCGGGGAGCGCCCTCGCCCTCACGCACGTGACCGGCGACCTGGACCCGGAGATGTGGGACGGGATCGCCCGCGTCTACCGCGACGCGGGGAACCCGGTGCATCTGCGCGGCCGTGAGCAGGTGGCGGCGCTGTTCGACGGCTTGGAGCTGCTGGACCCCGGCCTCGTCGTGGCACACCGCTGGCGGCCGCAGGACATCGGCGTCGGCTCGGGGGGCACGGACGACGAGGAGCTGACGGACGCCGATGTCAGCCTGTGGGCGGGTGTGGCGATCAAGCCGTGAGCGGGGCCGGTGCGCAGCCGCCCGGTCCCGGGAACGCGTACCACGGCGCGCTCGGTGACGCCTTCGCCCGGCACTCGGGCACCAGCCCGTACAACGCGTACATCGACCGCCCGGCAGTGCTCGAACTCGCCGGGGACGTCACCGGCGCCCACGTCCTGGACGTGGGCTGCGGGGCCGGGTACTACGCGGCGGAGCTGCTGGCCAGGGGCGCGCGCGTCACCGGGGTCGACGGCAGCGCCGCGCTGCTGCGGCACGCGGCGGAACGGGTCGGCGGCCGGGCCGAGCTGCGGCTGCACGACCTGGAGACGCCACTGCACTTCGCGGCGGACGCCTCGTTCGACGGGGCGGTGTGCGCGCTGGTCCACGCGCACGTCGAGGCGCGGGACCGGCTGCTCGCGGAGATCCGCCGGGTACTGCGGCCCGGCGGCTGGCTGGTGCTCTCGGCGTCCCATCCCACGGCCGACTGGCGGCACTTCGGCGGCTCGTACTTCGACGGGAGCTGGGTGGATCTCCCGCTCCCCGGCTCGTCGGAAGCCATCCGGTACCGGCGGCTGACGCTGGAGACCCTCATGACGGAGTGGCTCGCCGCCGGCTTCACGGTGGAGCGGCTGACCGAGCCGCGTCCGCTGCCGGCGCTGCGGGAGATCGACGCTGCGCTCCATGAGCGGCTGTGTGCGGAGCCGTCCTTCCTGGCCGTGCGGCTCCGCAATCCCGCCGGGCCTGGCTGACGGCTCCGGCGGCCGTTTCCTTTCCGGCGAAACGATGGGGCGCGCGGCCACGGAGGCCGCGCGCCCCATCGGTGCGACGCATGGAACCAAGTCAGCCGATGATCAGGATGTCCAGGTCGGCGCCGATGATGAGGATGTCGAGGTCACGGGACTTGTTCATGGTAACTCTCCTTAAATGCACGACATTTGGGCGAGCTGTGGTGCGGGTGTCACGGTAGTTGGTCGAGTGACGACCACACCAGACCGTATGGGACCGGTTTTCGGTCGTCCCTGTGTGTCCGCGCCATTCGGGAGGTGTTACGCGATCCCCGCACGTCCGGCGCACGGCCGACCACGTCGCGGTCCCGGCGGCCGACGGCGCATTCACACCCGCGCCCGGATCTCACGACCCGTCAATCGGTCTTCTGAACAAGGCGAATGCACAGCAACTCGCACGTCGTTCCCGCTTCGGGTGCACCGCACTCCGGTCGCCCGCCGGGTACCGCGCCGGTGACGGTCCGGCGTCCTTTCGACAGCCGTTCGACGGCCGAAAAATGACCCCTCCTCGTGCACACGACACAACGAGTGCGACTGAAATGCGACCCTCACCGATCGAAATGCCACTTCTTTTAACGCAATGGTCATGAAGCGAAAGCCACGCACAAGCGATCTCCCGGGGTGAGCCGCGCACAACGCCCACCTCCCGCGTTCCCTCCCGTGCCCGTACAGACTGGACGGGCAGCCAGCACGCCGTCCCCCGGAGCAGCGCATGACGACCCCCGACCTGCCGTCCGTCCTGTTGTCCGTCGCCATGTCCGTCGACGGGCGCATCGACGACGCGACACCCGACCGCCTCGTCCTCTCGGGCGCCGACGACCTCGACCGGGTGGACGAGGTGCGCGCCGCGCACGACGCGATCCTCGTCGGCGCCGGCACGATCCGCGCCGACGACCCGCGCCTGCTGGTCCGCTCGGCCGCGCGCCGCCGCGCCCGCGTCGCGGCGGGGCTGCCGGAGAACCCCCTCAAGGCCGCCCTCAGCGGCTCGGGCGACCTCGACCCGGCCGCCGCGTTCTTCACGGCGGGACCGGCCGACAGGGTGGTCTACTGCCCGACCCCCGCCGTCCCCCGCGCGCGGGCGCGCCTCGGCGGCGCGGCGCCCGTCGTGGACGGCGGCGACCCGTTCGACCTCGCCCGCGTCCTCGCCGACCTGCGCGGGCGCGGCGTGCGGCGGCTGATGGTCGAGGGCGGCGCGACGGTGCACACGCGGTTCCTCGAAGCGGGCCTCGTGGACGAACTGCACCTGGTGATCGCGCCGTTCCTCGTCGGCGACGCGACCGCGCCCCCATTCACGCGCCCGGGCCGCTTCCCGTACGGGCCGGGGAACCGCCTGACCCTCACGGAGACGCGCCCCGTCGGTGACTGCGTCCTGCTGCGCTACACGGCCACCCGGCCGGGCCACGACCACGACCGCTGGATGGCGTTCGCGACCGCCCTGGCACGCCGCTGCCCGCCGTCCTCCTCCGCCTACTCGGTCGGCGCGGTGATCGTCGGCGAGGCGGGGGACGTCCTGGCGACCGGCTGGTCCCGCGAGGGCGACCCGCACGACCACGCGGAGGAAGCGGCCCTGGCCAAACTCCCCCCGGACGACCCGCGCCTCACGAAGGCGACGCTCTACACATCGCTGGAACCCTGCACGACCCGCGCATCACGCCCGCACTCCTGCACGGACCTGATCCTGCGCGCGGGCATCCCCTCCGTGGTCCTGGCATGGCGCGAACCACCACTGTTCGCGGACTGCACAGGCACAGAGACACTGCGGGAAGCGGGCGTACACGTGACAGAACTCCCCTCCCACACCCCGGCAGCCCGCCACCCGAACACCCACCTCCCCACCGTCTGAGCCCCCCGGTCGGCGGAGTGGGGTAGCTTCTCGGGTGGTGTGTACACCTATCCGTGGAAGGTGGCCGGTATGGAGCGGTCCGTCGTCGTCGAGCTCGACGATGTCAGTGTCCGGCGGTACGTGACCGGGCAGGTCATCCTCGACCGGGTCGGGCTGCGTATCGGCGCCGGTGAGCACTGGGCGCTCCTCGGCGCGAACGGCGCGGGGAAGACGTCGCTCCTGCGGGTCGTCGGCGCCGTCACGCATCCCACGTCGGGCACCGCCCGCATCCTCGGGCACCGGCTCGGGCGGGTGGACGTGCGGGAGCTGCGCGCGCGGCTCGGGCACGTCTCGTCGTCGCAGCGCGTCCCGCAGGACCAGACCGCCACCACGGTCGTGCTGACCGGGGCCAGCGGCACCGTGCAGCCGCTGTGGCGCGCCTACGACGACGCCGTCCGCGAGCGTGCCCGCGCGCTGCTCGCCGAGCTGGACTGCAAGGACTTCGCCGACCGGCCCTTCGGCGTCTGCTCGGGCGGGCAGCGGGCACGCGTCCTCGTGGCGCGCGCCCTCATGCCGGACCCGTCGCTGCTGCTGCTCGACGAGCCGTTCAACGCCCTCGACCTGCCGTCCCGCGAGGACCTGGTGGACGCCCTCGCCCGCCTCGCCACGACACGGCCGGACCTCACCACCGTCACCGTGACCCACCACCTGGAGGAGCTGCCGCCCACCACCAGCCACGCCCTGCTGCTGCGCGAGGGCCGGGTGCTGGCGAGCGGGCCGGTCGGGGACGTCCTCACCGGCGAGGCGCTGAGCGCCTGCTTCGGCCGCCCCGTCGAGGTGACGCGGCAGCACGGCCGCTGGTACGCGCGCTCGGGGCGGCCGTAGGCCGGTGCCGCCCCGGCCGGGCGCGGGTCAGCGGGCCTGCGGCGGGATCTCGTTCGGCACGGCGCCGCCGAACCGCCGGTCGCGCGACGCGTACTCGACGCACGCGTCCCACAGGTTGCGCCGGTCGAAGTCCGGCCACAGCACGTCCTGGTAGACCATCTCCGCGTACGCGCTCTGCCAGATCAGGTAGTTGGACGTGCGCCGCTCCCCGGAGGGACGGAGGAACAGGTCGACGTCCGGCATGTCCGAGAAGTAGAGGTAGCGGGCGAACGTCTTCTCGTTCACCTTGTCCGGCGATATGCGGCCGGCCCGCACGTCCTCGGCGAGACGGGCCGCCGCGTCGGCGATCTCGGCGCGGCCCCCGTAGTTGATGCACATGTAGAGGGTCATCACGTCGTTGTCGCGGGTGCGCTCCTCGGCGTACTGGAGCTTGCGGACGACCGATTTCCACAGCTTCGGCTCACGCCCCGCCCAGCGGATGCGGACCCCCATCGCGTCCAGTTCGTCGGTGCGGCGGTCGATGACCTCGCGGTTGAACGCCATCAGGAAGCGGACCTCGTCCGGGGAGCGCCGCCAGTTCTCCGTGGAGAAGGCGTACAGCGACAGGTTCCTGACCCCCAGCTCGATGCAGCCCTTGACCACGTCGAGGACGACGCTCTCGCCGATCTTGTGCCCCTCGGTGCGCGGCAGACCGCGCTGCTTGGCCCAGCGACCGTTGCCGTCCATGACGATGGCGACGTGCCCCGGCACCAGCTCGCCGGGCAGTTTGGGGGGCTGCGCGCCGGACGGGTGCGGGTCGGGGGCGCGGTACGCGCGACGCTGCCGGGGACGGGTGGGCAGCATTCCGCGGGGGGCCATAGGGGAACTCCAGGGGGTCCGTTTCGATCCTGCCGCCGAGGGTAGTCCTCTCAGCCCTTCTCCACGAACCGCAGGGAGCGCAGTCCGCGCTCCAGATGCCAGTGGAGATACGCCGACACGAGGCCGCTGCCCTCCCGCACGTGCCGGGCCTCGGCGGCGTCGGCGGTGTCCCAGTCGCCGGTGAGGAGCGCGCCGAGCAGCCGCAGCGCCTCCCCCGACGGCACGACGCTGCCCGGCACACGGCAGTCGCCGCACACCGCGCCGCCCGCGGAGACCGAGAAGAACCGGTTCGGCCCCGGCATGCCGCAGCGCGCGCAGGCGTCGAAGCTGGGCGCGTAGCCGCCGACCGCGAGGGACCGCAGCAGGAACGCGTCGAGGACGAGCCCCGGCGCGTGCGACCCGGCGGCGAGGGTCCGCAGGCCGCCGACGAGGAGGAGGTACTGCTGGACGTTCGGCTCGCCCTCGTGGTCCGTGAACCGTTCCGCCGTCTCCAGCATGGCTGTGCCGGCGGTGTAGCGGGGGTAGTCCCCGACGAGGGGCCGGCCGTAGGGGCGATGGTCTCGGCCTGGGTGCACAGCGGCAGCCCGCGCCCGACCAGCGCGCTCCCCCGCGCGAAGAACTGCACGTCGACGTGTGTGAACGGCTCCAGGCGCGCGCCGAACTTCGACTTCGTCCGGCGTACGCCCCGCGCCACCGCGCGCACCCGTCCGTGACCGCGCGTGAGGAGGGTGATGATCCGGTCCGCCTCGCCCAGCTTCTGGGTGCGCAGCACGATGCCGTCGTCGCGGAACAGGGTCATGCGTCCATTCTGGCGCACGCGCCGCGCGCCGCCCGTGCCCCGGTGTGCCTCCCCTGTGTGCCCTGGACGGCCGATGCGCGCGGCGGCCCGCCGGGCGTACGGGGGCGGGGTGGCCGAAGGTGGAGAGGTGAAGCCCACTGCGAGTCTCCGGGTCGCGCGGTGGCGCCGCCGCAGGCGGGACGACCGGGCGGTCAGACCGCTGCGCGCCGGGCGCCGCGCGCCGTTCTGGCTGCTGCCCGCGCTGCTGCTGGTGGCCATCGTGGTGGGTGACTGGAACTCGTCGGGCGAGCTGCGGATCGTGACGTGGATCGTGCTGGTGCCCGGCATCGCGGCGGCGCTGTGCGGGGTGGTGATGACGGCGCTGTTCGCCGCGGCCGCCGCCGTCTGCTACTACCAGCTCGACCGCGCCTGGGGGTACCAGTACGCGGAGGGTCCGGCGGACTTCTGGCTGGTGGTGGCGGGCGGGCTGCTCGCCGTGCTGGCGTCGTGGCTGCGGCGGCGCGCACAGCACCGGCTGCTGGGCCTGGAGAACGGGGCGGAGGCGACACGGCTCGCGGTGCTGCGCCCGCTGCCGCGCCGTACGGGGAACCTGTCGCTGGCCAGCGCCTACCTGGCGGCGGACGCGGACGCGCGGGTCGGCGGCGACTTCTTCGACGTGCAGCCGTCGCCGCACGGGACGCGGGTGCTGCTCGGCGACATCCAGGGGAAGGGCACGACGGCGGTGGACGCGGCGTCCGCGCTGCTCGGGACGTTCCGCGAGGCCGGGTACTACGAGGAGCTGGGGACGGTCGCCGAACGGCTCGACAACCGGATGCGGCGGCACAACCAGTACAGCGCCGACCTCGGCCAGCCGTTCGAACGTTTCGCGACGGCGGTGCTCATCGGCTTCCCGGCGGAGGACGAGGGGTGGATCGACATGGTCAATTTCGGTCATCCCGCGCCGCTGGTCCTCGGCCGGTCCGGGGTGCGTCCCCTGCCGGAGGGGAACGGCCCGCCGGTGGGCCTCTCGACGTTCGCCGGGGAGCTGCCCCCGGTGGTGCGGGTGCCGTTCGAGCGGTCGGAGACGCTGCTGCTGTTCACGGACGGGGTGACCGAGGCCCGCGACCGCGCCGGGCGGTTCCTGCCGGTGGCGGCGCGCCTCGCGGCGTACCTCGCGGACGACGGGGACACCGCGCCGCTGAGCGTGGTGCGCGCCGTGGAGGACGCGGTGATCCTCCACACGCACGGCCGGCTCCAGGACGACACCGCGATCCTGGCCGTACGGGCGGAGCCGGGCGCCGGTACCGCGCCACCGGCCGAACTGGCCCCGGACGCGCTCCCCAGGGACCACGGCCCGGCCGGCCCCGACCTGACCGGCGGCCCCCGCCCGGCCCGCCGCGACGACCGCAGGGGCGGCTGAGCCCGTCAGCGCGCCGCAGCGAGGACCAGCGAGGCGACGGCCAGCGCCAGGTAGGCGGCGGGGAAGGCCACGTTGTGCAGGACGCGGGCACGCAGGTGCGCCGCGACGGCGCCGACGTAGAAGAGGACGAGACCCGCGGCCGCCGCGAGGCCGACGGGCCGAAGCCCGAGCAGCCCGAGGACCAGCCCGGCCGCGCCCGCCGCCTTGAGCGCCGCGAGCCACGGCAGCCAGGGACGGGGGACGCCCACCTCCGCCGAGTTGGCGAGGACGAAGCGCGCCCGCGCCAGGTCCGCCGCCGCGATGCCCCCGTTGGCCGCCGCGGTGATGACCGTGACCGCCACGTACGCCGTGCCCATGCTGTCCGCCTTCCGGTCGGGCGGCGGCCCGTCCGCCCCCTCGCCCGCAGCCTTCCGGCGTCCCGGGGACAGCGTCCAATACCCGCTTCCATAGCCTGGCCGCATGGATCTCGACACCCGGCTGCTGCGCTACTTCGTCGCCGTCGCGGAGGAGGGCACCATCACCCGCGCGGCGGCCCGGCTCTTCGTCTCGCAGCCGTCCCTCACCCGGCAGATCAGGCAGTTGGAGGACCGGCTTGGCACGCCGCTGTTCGACCGTTCCCGCACCGGCATGACGCTGACGGAGCCGGGGCGCGCCCTGGCCCGGCGGGCGCCCGCGCTGCTCGACGGGCTCGACTCGGTGCTGCGCGAGACGCGGGAGGCCGCCGCCCGCGCGGCCAGGACGCTGCGGGTCGGATTCCTGGCGAGCGCGGCCAACGAGGCGACCCGGTGGATCGTCGCCGAGTTCGCCCGGCGGCGGCCCGGCTGGCGGGCGGAGATGCGGCAGGCCCCCTGGTCGGACCCGAGCGCCGGGCTCGCCTCGGGAGCCGTCGACGTGGCGCTGGTGCGGCTGCCGTTCCCCGGCCAGGAGGCGCTGCGGACCACGGCACTGTTCGTCGAGCCCCGCTGGGTCGCGCTGCCCGCCGGGCATCCGCTCGCGGGGCGGGAGGTGATCCCGTTCCGCGACCTGTGGGACGAGCCGTTCGTGGCGGCCCCGGCCGGGACCGGCGAGTGGCGGGACCACTGGCTGGCCGCCGGCGAACGCGACGGCCGCCCCGTCCGCGTCGGCGCCGTCACCGAGCTGCCGGACGACTGGCTGAGCGCCGTCGCACACGGCCACGGCGTCGCGCTCGCCCCGGCGTCCGCCGCCCGCTTCTACGCGCGCCCGGGCGTCACGTACCGGCCCGTGCGCGGGGTGAGCCCCAGTGGCGTCGGGGTCGCCCGGCCCTCGGTTGATGGTCCCGGCGCGCCGGTCGTGCGGGACTTCGTGCGCTGCTGCCTGGACGCGGCCGGCGTCACGGTGCCCCGTTCGCGCCGGGAGTGATGAGGCCCGACTCGTACGCGAGGATCACGAGCTGCGCGCGGTCCCGTGCGGCGAGCTTGCCCATGATGCGGCTGACGTGCGTCTTCGCCGTCAGGGGCGACAGGGACAGGGCCGCCGCGATCTCCGCGTTGTTCAGGCCCCGCGCCACCAGCGCGAGGACCTGCCGTTCGCGCCCCGACAGGCGGTCGAGCGCCGCCGGGAGCGCGCCGTCCGCCGCCGGGACCGCGGGAGCCCGCAGCGCGCGGGCGATCAGGCGGGCCGTCGGCCCCGGGGAGAGCAGCGCGTCCCCCGCCGCGACGGTGCGGATGCCGTCGAGCAGGTCGGCCGGGCGGGTGTCCTTCACCAGGAAGCCGGACGCGCCCGCCCGCAGCGCCTCGACGACGTGCTCGTCCGTGTCGTACGTCGTGAGGACGAGGACCCGCACCCCCGCGAGGTCGTCGTCGGCGGCGATGCGGCGGGTGGCCTCGATGCCGTCCAGGTCGGGCATGCGGATGTCCATCACGACGAGGTCGGCGCGGCAGGAGCGGGCGCGTTCGACGGCCTCCCGGCCGGTGCCCGCCTCGCCGACGACCGTCATGCCGGGCGCCGAGTCCACGAGCATCGCGAACGCCGAACGCACCAGCGTCTGGTCGTCCGCGAGCAGCACCCGTATCTCCGTGTCCCCGTTCACGCCTTCTCCCCGTTCCGCCGATCGCCGTGCGCCGCCCGTTCCCCGTCCTCGCCGCCGGGCGGCAGCGGGAGCCGTGCCTCGACCCGGAAGCCGCCGGCCGGGGCGGGGGCGGCCGTGAACGTACCGCCGATGCTGCGGGCGCGCTCCCGCATGCCGGTGATGCCGTAGCCGGGCGCGGTACGGGCCGCGGGCACGGCGGCCCGCCCGCCGTCGTCGGTGACGGCGATGCGCAGCGCGTCGCCGTCACGGACCACGCCGACGTCGACGGCGACGCCGGGACCGGCGTGACGGACCGCGTTCGTCAGCGCCTCCTGCACGATCCGGTACGCCGCCGCGCCGACGACCGGCGGCACGCCGCCCCCGGCCGCGACGGTGAGGCCGACGCGCGCCCCCGCCTCCTCCGCCGTACGGGCCAGGTCGGCGATGCCGTCCAGGTCCGGCGGCGGCGCGCTGTCGTCCGGCTCCTCGTCCCCCGACGCGCCGCCGCGCAGGACCCGCAGGGTCGTGCGGAGTTCGGCGCGCGCCTCGCGGCAGGTGTCGGCGATGCCGTCGAGCGCCGCCGCCACGGCACCCGGGTCCAGGCGTCCCGGGTCGTGCGTGATGAGGTGCGAGGCGACGGAGACGCGGACGCCGATGACGGTGATGCTGTGCGCGATCAGGTCGTGCAGGTCGCGGGCGATGCGGAGGCGTTCCTCCGCGACGCGGCGGGCGGCCTCCTCCTCCCGGGTGCGCTCGGCCCGTTCTGCGCGCTCGCGGATCGCGAGGACGTACTGGCCGTGCAGCCGCATGACCTCCCCGAGGATGACGCACGCCAGCACCCAGCCGGTGACGCGCAGCGTCTCCAGGCTGGTTTCCTCACGCGTCATCAGGAACACGGCCACGACCGCGAACACCAGGACGTGGCTCAGCACCACCGTCCGCCAGCGCGGTCCCGCCACCGCGACCGAGTAGACCGCGAGGGCCGTGGCGGCGAACGGTGCGATGTGGTCGTAGTCGAGGCCGTGGTAGAAGATGTCGGCCGCCAGGTGGACGAGCAGCACGCGGAACGGCGCGCGCCGCCGCCACACCAGGGGCACGACGGTGGCGGCGAGAAGCAGCCAGCCCCGCGCGTCGAGCGCGACGCCGTCGGGCGCGCGGACCAGCGTCGTCACGGCGCACACGACCCCGACGACGGCGGCGACCAGGGCGTCCTCCCGGAGGGGCGGAACGGTGTCCGCCTCCTCCGGGAGGAACGGGCGTATCAGCGGGTGTGCGGGCACGGCGCCATCATCGGTCATCCGCCCGGCGCGCCATGGGGCCGGGCCACCACACGCGGCGGCCGAGCAGCCAGGTGACGGCGGTCAGGATGTAGGGCCGGACGAGGAACGTGTCGAGCAGTACGCCGACCGCCACGACGAAGCCCATCTGGAACATCATCACCATGGGCAGCGACATGAGGACGCCGAACGTCGCGGCGAGCACGAGACCTGCGGAGGCGATCACGCCGCCCGTCGTCCGCAGCGCCGTCAGCGATGCCTGACGTGTCGTCAGCCCGCCGAGGGTCTCCTCGCGCAGCCGGTGCATCAGGAAGATGCCGTAGTCGACGCCGAGCGCGACGCAGAAGACGAACGTGATCAGCGGGACGCCCGGGTCCATGCCCTCCAGCCCGAACACCGGCCCGTAGACCAGCGCGCCGAGGCCGAGCGCGGCGCCCCACGACGCGACGACCGCGCCCAGCAGCAGCACGGGTGCGACGACGCCGCGCAGCAGGGCGATCAGGATGAGCAGGACGACGCCGAGGACGAGCGGGATGACGACGCGCTGGTCGTCGGCGCTGACGCGGGCCAGGTCGAGCTGCTCCGCCGTCGAACCGCCGACGACGGCGTCGGCCCCGGACACCGTGTCGAGACCGCTCCGCAGGGCGTCCACGGTGTCCTTCTCGCCGTCCGACTCGGGCGGGTCCGTGGCCCACACGGCGATCTCGGTCCAGCCCTCGCCGGACCGTCCCTCCTCGGCGCGGTCCACGCCCGCCGTCTCCTCGGCCCGCGCGACGACGTCCGCCGCCGACCCGGTGCGGGCCATCACGGTGAGGGGCTGCGTTCCGTGGCCGGGGAACGCCTCGGCCAGGTCCGTCATCGCGGTGATGGACTCGGGTGTGTCGGTGAACGTGTCCTCGCTGCGGGGCGCGCCGGGCAGGTCGAGGACGCCGAGGGCGAGGCCGCCGAGCAGGACGGCGCCGGCGGCGAGGACGGCGACCGGGCGGCGGCTCACCGAGCCGCCCATGCGGGCGAAGTAGCCCCGGCGGCCGTTGTCCTCCGTCGTGGTGTCGCCGTACGCGGGCACCAGCGGCCAGAAGACCTTCCGGCCGCACACCACCAGCAGGGCCGGGAGCAGTGTCGTCATCGCGGCGAGCGAGCAGGCGACGGCGACCGCGCCGACCGGGCCGAGGCCGCGGCTGGAGTTGAGGCCGGCGGCCAGCAGGCACAGCAGGCCGGCGGCGACGGTGCCGGACGAGGCGATGAGGGCGGGACCGCAGCCGCGCAGGGCGCGCAGCATGGCGTCGGCCGGGGCGTGGTGGCGGCGCAGTTCCTCGCGGTAGCGGGCGGTCAGCAGCAGCGCGTAGTCCGTGCCCGCGCCGAAGACGAGCACGGTCATGATGGAGCTGCTCATGGTCGTGACCGTGAAGCCGAACGCCTCGGCCAGCAGGTACAGGGCGGCCATGGACGTCATGGCCGCCACGCCCACCGACATCAGCGGCAGCAGCCACAGGACGGGACTGCGGTAGGTGAGGACGAGGAGGACAGCGACGACGGCGACGGTGGCCAGCATCAGCGTCCTGTCGGCCGACTCGAAGACCGCCTCGCTGTCGTACCCGAGTCCCGCGGGGCCGCCGACGTTGACGGTGAGGCCGTCGGGCAGGCCGTCGCGGACGCGTTCGCGGAAGTCCTCGACGGCGGCGCTCGCGGCCTCCTCGTCGAGGCCGAGCAGGGTGAACGAATACAGGGCGGTGGTGCCGTCGTCCGAGACGGCCGCCTCGGGCGCGGGTCCCGCGTCGTGGGCGGCGGCCAGGCCGGCGGTCAGCTCGTCGGCCCGCTCGCGGTCGGCGGCGGTCAGTCCGCCGTCGCGCCGGTAGACGACGCCGATGTCGGTGGTGTCGCCGCCGGGCATCCGTTCCTGGAGGGTGACGACCCGGGTGGACTCGGCGTCGCCCGGCAGGTAGTCGGTGGTCTCGTCGCGCGTGATGCCGCCGAGCTTCCCGGCGAACGGCAGGGCGAGCGCGAGCACCGCGATCCACAGGCCGATGACGGCCCAGGGCAGCGCGCGGCGGCGTCCCGGTGAGCGCGGCGGCGCCGGCGGTGGCGTGGGCGGTCGGTCGGTGAGCGTGGCCCCCATCGGGCGGTCTCCTCGCGGTGTCGGTGCACGGGTGTGCCGCACGGCTGTGCGGACACCGACAAGGCTTCCGGCGGGCGGTGGCCCGCGCGTCGGTCGCCGGAGCGAAGTCCCGGATACGCCCGGCGGCGTGCCGTACGGGGGGCTACTCCCCCGGGCGTACGCCCGGCGCGGGCAGGGGCGCGACCCCTGTGACGTGCGTCTCGGATGCTGATACGGCGCGGGCGGCCGGGACGGGCGGGGTTAGGCTGGTCCAGCGATGCGTTTCGGGATTCTTCTCCTTAGCCGCCGCGGCGAGGGTCTGTAGTCGTAGGCCGACCCCCTCCCCGCGGAGTCCGGCGTTGCCGTCGGCCGTCGTTCGCCCGAACCCTCGCGAGGAGCCCGCCCATGAGCACGACCGACCCCACGCCGCTGACCGCCGCCACCGTACGCCAGCGGCCGTCCGGGATGCCGATCCACAAGTACCGGCCGTTCGACGCGGTGGACATCCCCGACCGGACCTGGCCCGCCCGCCGCATCACGAAGGCGCCGCGCTGGCTGTCCACGGACCTGCGCGACGGCAACCAGTCGCTGATCGACCCGATGTCGCCCGCCCGCAAGCGGGCGATGTTCGACCTGCTGGTCGCGATGGGCTACAAGGAGATCGAGGTCGGCTTCCCCGCGTCCGGGCAGACGGACTTCGCGTTCGTCCGCTCGATCATCGAGGAGGACGCGATCCCGGAGGACGTGACGATCTCCGTGCTCACCCAGGCCCGCGAGGACCTGATCGCCCGCACCGTCGAGTCCCTGGCCGGCGCCCACCACGCCACCGTCCACCTGTACAACGCGACGGCCCCCACGTTCCGCCGCGTCGTGTTCCGCGCCGGGCGCGACGAGGTGAAGCGGATCGCGGTCGACGGCACGCGCCTCGTCATGGAGTACGCCGACAAGCTGCTGGACGACCGCACCGTCTTCGGCTACCAGTACAGCCCCGAGATCTTCACCGACACCGAGCTGGACTTCGCCCTGGAGATCTGCGAGGGCGTCATGGACGTGTGGCAGCCGGGCGAGGGCCGCGAGATCATCCTGAACCTGCCGGCGACCGTCGAGCGCTCCACGCCCTCCACGTACGCGGACCGCATGGAGTGGATGTCGCGCCACCTGTCGCGCCGGGAGTGGGTGTGCCTGTCCGCGCATCCGCACAACGACCGCGGCACCGCCGTCGCCGCCGCCGAACTGTCCGTGATGGCGGGCGTGGACCGGGTCGAGGGCTGCCTGTTCGGGCAGGGCGAGCGCACCGGCAACGTCGACCTCGTCACCCTGGGCATGAACCTGTTCTCGCAGGGCGTGGACCCGCAGATCGACTTCTCGCGGATCGACGAGGTGCGCCGCACCTGGGAGTACTGCAACCAGATGGAGGTCCCGCCGCGCCACCCGTACGTCGGCGACCTCGTCTACACGGCGTTCTCCGGCTCGCACCAGGACGCGATCAAGAAGGGCTTCGAGGCGCAGCGGCCCGACGAGCCGTGGGCCGTCCCGTACCTGCCGATCGACCCGAAGGACGTGGGCCGCTCCTACGAGGCCGTGATCCGCGTCAACTCGCAGTCCGGCAAGGGCGGTGTCGCCTACGTCCTGAAGAACGACCACAGCCTGGACCTGCCGCGGCGCATGCAGGTGGAGTTCTCCCGGATCATCCAGGAGCGGACGGACGCCGAGGGCGGCGAGGTCACGCCCGGACAGATCTGGTCGGCGTTCGCCGACGAGTACCTGCCGGCCGCCGAGGGCGACGGGCGGGCGCCGTGGGGGCGGATCGCGCTGCGCGACGCGCAGACCTCCACGACGAGCGAGGGCCAGGACGCGCTGACCGTCGAAGCCGTCGTGGACGGCGCCGACACCGTCCTGACGGGTACGGGGAACGGGCCGCTCGCCGCGTTCTTCGACGCGCTGGCGTCGGCCGGTGTCGTGGCGGACGACGTACGGCTCCTGGACTACGTGGAGCACACGATGAGCGAGGGCGCGGGCTCCAAGGCCGCCGCGTACATCGAGTGCGCCGTGGGCGACCGGGTGCTGTGGGGCGTCGGGATCGACGCGAACATCGTCCGGGCGTCCCTCAAGGCCGTCGTCTCCGCCGTCAACCGGGCGACCCGCACCTCGCCTTCCCGGGCGGACTGATCCCCGCACCTCACCGGGTACGGCGGCCGGTTGGTGCGGACGCACTACTGACGCCGTGCCCGGTGTGTGGTTAACATCACGCCCACGGCAATGTTGCCAGCGGGTAACGGAGGTACGGCGTGGTGCTCTCCAGCGGAGCGCGGATCGCAGGGGTCCGCACGTCCTGGCGCGTGATCGACGACGGCGACTTCTGGTGCGACGGCTGCGGTGGTGACCGCTGCTACCAGCTCCTCAGCGGCAGACGGCGGTTCGCGCTGCTCGGGGTGCCGCTCGTGCCGCGCGGCGCGGTCGGGCCGGTCGTGGAGTGCGCCGCCTGCCGCCGCCACGCCCCGCCGTCCGTGCTGGACACGCCCACGACGACGCGGCTGTCCGGGCTGCTGCGGGAGGCCGTGCACGCCGTGGCGCTCACGGTGCTCTCCGCCGGCGGGTGCGAGGCGCCGGCCCGCCGCGCCGCCGTCGCCGCGGTGCGGGACGCCGGCTTCGCCGACTGCACGGAGGAGCGCCTCCTCACCCTGCACGCGGCGCTGGCGTGCCGGCAGGCGCCGCTGCTCGACCGCGAGGTCCACGAGACGCTGGCCGCGATCGCGCCGCACCTGGCCGGGCCGGGGCGGGAGTCGCTGGTGCTGGGCGGCGCGCGGATCGCGCTCGCCGACGGCCCCTACCGTGCGGCGGAACGCGCGGCGCTCACCGCCGCGGGCCGCGCCCTGGGTCTCGGCCCCGACGAGACGGAACACCTGATGGCGGTGGCCGCCGCGTCCGCGTCGAACTGACCGCGCCGCCGGGGCGCGGCGCCCGGGGTCAGCCCATGCCGCCGATCCAGCCGGCCGCGTCGAGGCGGAACGCTCCGGGCGCCGCCACGGCGTGCAGGTCGTCCTCGATCGCGCGCAGGCGTTCCTCGCCGAGGGCGGCGGCCCACTCCGCGCGCAGCCGGTCGAAGGACGCGGCCGAGCGGGCCAGGAAGTCGCGGCCCCGCCCGGTCAGCCGTACGAGCCTGCGGCGGGCGTCGGCGGGGTCGTCGGCGCGTTCGGCGTAGCCGAGGGCGACCAGGCGGTCGACGGTCTTGCCGGCCGCCTGTTTGGAGATCCCGAGGCGGCGGGCGATGTCGCTGGCGGCGCTGCCGTCGGGGCCGATCGCCTGCAGGGCGAACCCGTGCGCGGGACGCGCGTCCGGGTGGCCCTGCCGGGACAGCTCCGCGTGCACCTCGTCGATGAGCGTGCGGAACCCCGCGAACAGCAGGAGCGGCAGCTCGTAGCCGGGCCTCGCCCGGTCATCCTTGACCGAATGGTCAATCTGGTTTACCTTCTGGTCGTCAACCATACTGACCATTTTAGGAGGGTGCCATGTTCGCCGCACTCAGCGTGGAGAACGCCCCGGAGGCGTCGCGTCCCGCCATGCGGTCCGTGGCCGAGGCGTGGGGCGGCGCGGTGCCGGACGCCGTCGCGCGACTCGCCGCGTCGCCCGAACTGCTCAACGGATTCCTGGCCATGAGCGCGAGTTTCGAGAACTGCACGCTCGACCCGCTGGCCAGGGAGGTCGTCATCATGACGGTCGCCGTGCGCAACGACTGCCACGTCTGCGTCGCCATCCACACCGGCAGACTCCGCAAGCTCGGCGCGGACCAGGACCTCGTCACCGCCCTGCGCGAGGGTCGCGCCCCGTCAGACGAACGGCTCGCGGCGGTCCGGACATTCACCCTGGACGTCCTGGCCACCACCGGCGGCGTGGCCGACGACGCGGTCGAGGCCCTGCTGGCACACGGCTACACCGAGCGCAACGCCCTGGAGGTCGTCCTCGGCATCGGCGCGTACACGATGTCGACTTTCGCCAACCGCCTCGTCCGGGCGGCGTGAGGCTCGCGGAAATCCTTCGCACCCGGCCGCCCCACCGGGTACGGTCTCCGGGCGCGTCGCCGCCGCGGGGTCTTCGAGGCCCCGCGCGCGGCCGGCCCGAAGTCCCCCGACGGAAGACGGAAAGCAGGTCCCCTCCATGGCGTGCCGTATCAGTGAGCTCGTCCTCGAATGCCGCGACCCGGAACTGCTGGCGCGGTTCTGGTGCGAGGTCCTGGACTTCGTCGTCCTCGGCGAGGAGGAGGGCGGCGCCCTGGAGATCGGCCCGCGCGAGGGGTTCGGCGGCGCGCAGCCCACGATCATCCTCAGCCCCAGGGACGAGCCGCGGCAGGGAAAGTCCCGGCTGCACTTCGACGTCAACGCCTCCGACCGCGACCAGGACGCCGAGCTGGAACGCCTCCTGGCCCTCGGTGCGCGCCGGGCCGACATCGGCCAGACCGGCGAGGAGCAGTGGCATGTGCTCGCCGACCCGGAGGGCAACGAGTTCTGCCTGCTCAAGGCCCGTCTGAGCCCGCTCTGACGGGGACGGGCACCAGGGTCCCGGTCAGAGCCACCGCCGCGCCGCCTCGACGCTGTCCCCGCCGTTCGTGTTGAACGCGATGGCGGCGCCGGGCGCGTGGCGGCGGATCAGGTTCACCATCCGCTCGAACAGCGGAAGCAGCGGTTCGGTCTTCCGGACCCCGGCGCCGATGACCACCACGTCCCACGGGCGCTCGCCCAGGGACCGGGCGAGGACGGATTCGGCGGCGGCGTCGAAGGCGACCAGCGTCATGGCCGCGTCGATGCCGTGCTCGCCGAACCGGGCGAGTTCCGCGTCGAGAGCCGCGCGCAGCGCCTCGGCGTCAACACCGGGTATCGCCTGCGGGTCGTACCCCAGGACAAGTGCGGAAGCCATGCGCCCAGCCTATCGGCGCGTGGAACGGCTCTGTAACGGTCCCCTCCGCAGAGGTTCGAACGGCCGCCCGCTGTCGCATCATCCCTGGGTCGGCCTGACCGACCGGCCATGGAATGAACGCACTTGGGGGGTCACCATGCGCACTGTCCGAATCAGCCGGAGTACCGGCGTCCTGACGGCGGCGGCGCTCGCCGCCGTCCTGTCCACCACGGCCTTCGCCCCGTCCGCCCCATCCGGCGCCCCCGTCGCCGCCTGCACGGACACGACGGTCGAACTCACCACGACGCTCTACGAGAACGACTCCGCGCAGCACATGCTGCTCACCGCCACCAACACCGGCGACGAGACCTGCGCGCTCTACGCCTATCCGCTCGTCATCTTCTACGACCGCGACGACTACATCGGCCCGCTGGAGTCCGCGATGGAGGACGTGACGATCGCACCGGGCGATGAGGCGTACGCGGGCCTGCTCCTGTTCCGGATCGACGCGCCGACCGACGCGGTGCCGTCGATGTCCGTCCTCCTCCAGGGCCGCACGGCGGAGGACGACCCGGCCGCCCCGCCGATCGAGGTCCCGATGCCCGGCGGCTTCGTGAACATCGACGACAACCCGCTCGTCACGTACTGGAACACCAGCAGGGAGTCCGTCGAGGACCACCTGTTCCCCGACAACGCCTGACCGGCGTCACTCCACGGTGGGCGGCGGCATCGGGGACTCCCGGTTGCGCATCGGCCTGGTGACCTGTTTCGCCACGCACGCCGGCAGCCCCGCGCCGCCGTCCGCCGCCCGGCTCCGGTAGACGCTGGGCGGCATGCCGACCAGCTCGCTGAACCGGGTGCTGAACGTGCCGAGCGACGAGCAGCCGACCTCGAAGCACACCTCCGTGACGCCGAGGTCGCCGCGGCGCAGCAGCGTCATCGCGCGTTCGATGCGCCGCGTCATCAGGTAGCTGTAGGGCGATTCGCCGTACGCGGCCCTGAACCGGCGGCTCAGATGCCCGGCCGACATGTTCACGCCGCGGGCGAGCGCCTCCACGTCGAGCGGCTGCGCGTACTCCCGGTCGATGCGGTCACGGACGCGGCGCAGCCGCGCGAGGTCGCGCAGGCGTTCGGTGTCGGCGGTTCTGCTGGTCACCCGCGCGATGATGCCACGCCGTCGTCCCCGCCGTCGGGGAGCGAGGCGGCGATCCGCCGCACGCAGGCCCGCAGCCAGCGGTGCGCCGGGTCGGCGTCGAAACGCGCGTGCCACGCCTGCGAGATGACGAGGCCCGGCAGGTCGAGCGGGATCGGGAAGGTGGCGAGGCCGAGCCGCCGCGTCTGGTCGCCCGGCAGGCGGCGGGCCGTGCGGGCCACCAGGTCGGTGCTCGACGCCAGCAGCAGGGCGGACGTCAGCGTGGGGACGGATGCCACGACGCGGCGGCGCAGCCCCCGTTCGGCGAGGAGGTCGTCGATGGGGCCGTGCAGCCTGCCGCGCCGCGACGCCGTGATGTGGTCGGCCGCGGCGTACCGCTCCACGGTGACCGGGCCGTCGAGCAGCGGGTGCCCGCACCGGACGACCCCCACGTTCTCGTCGCGGAACAGCATCTCCGCCCGCGTCCCGGGCGCCGGGTCGGACACGACTCCGATCTCCAGGTCCACGGCGCCCTCCCGCAGCAGCAGCGAGTCGCCCGGCCCCTCGGGGACGAGCCGCAGGACGACGCCGGGGGCGGCGGTGCGCACGTGCTCCAGGAGGCGGCGGCCGACGGTCGTGTGCAGCGCGTCGTCGGCGAGGAGTGTGAAGGTGCGCTCCAGGGTCTCGGGGCGGACGGCGCCGGCCGGGGTGAGGACGGCCTGCGCGCGCTCCACCAGTTCCCGCACCTCGGAGCGCAGGGCGATCGCGCGGGGCGTCGGCACCATGGCGTGCCCGGACCTGACGAGCACCGGGTCGCCCAGCGCCTTGCGGATGCGGCCGAGGGCGCGGCTCATCGCCGGGCTGGACAGGCTCAGCCGGTGCGCGGCGCCCGCGACGCTCCGCTCCTCCAGCAGCGCGTCGAGGGCGATCAGGAGGTTGAGATCGAGCCGCCCCGAAGTCGATTGCATGACGTGCACTTTCCCCTTGTCCAGAGTGCATTTGAAGTCAATCCGCAGCGGTGCCACGGTACCCGGTATGACCGTTCTCGCACCGCCCAGGACCTCGCCGCCGGACGCCCCGGCCACCGCGCGGCGCGGCGTCCTGCCGCTGATGTACGCCTCCGTGATCCTCTGCGTCGCCCTCGTGGCGGCCGTGAACCTGGCCCTGCCCGAACTGGCCGCCGACTCCCTCCGCCCCACGTCCACCCAGCTCCTGTGGACCGTGGACGCCTACGTCATCGTCTTCGCCTGCCTCCTCATACCGGCCGGTGCCCTCGGGGACCGGCGGGGCCGCAAGGGGGCGCTGCTCACCGGCCTCGGCGTCATGGCGGCCGGCTGCCTGCTGTCCGC
This sequence comes from Streptomyces sp. RFCAC02, assembly GCF_004193175.1. Lineage (NCBI taxonomy): Bacteria > Bacillati > Actinomycetota > Actinomycetes > Kitasatosporales > Streptomycetaceae > Streptomyces > Streptomyces sp. RFCAC02. Next base: position 1,636,825 of record NZ_SAUH01000001.1, read on the forward strand.
GCTGGCCCCGGGACCGTGGTTCCTCGTCGCGGCCCGTGCCCTGACCGGCGCCGGGGCCGCGCTCGTCATGCCGGCGACCCTGTCGCTCGCGCTCCAGGTCTCGCCCGGACGCAGGCCGCAGACCATCGCGGCGTGGACGGCCGCCACCGGCGTCGCCGGGATGGTGGGCAACCTCGGCGGCGGACTCGTCCTGCAATACCTGCCCTGGCGCGGCCTGTTCTGGTGCGCCGCGCCGGTCGCGGCCGTCCTGCTGGTGCTGACGGCCCGCCTCGCGCCGCCCGGCGAGCGGCACCCGGCCGACGCCGACCCGATCGGGACACTGCTGCTGTGCGCCGGGTTCGTCGCCCTGCTCGTCGGCGTCTTCGAGGGGCCGGAACGCGGCTGGGACTCGCCCCTCGTGCTGGGGGCGTTCGCCGTGGCCGCCGTGCTGCTGGCCGTGTTCTCGGCGCACGCGCTGCGGTCACCGCACCCGCTGATCGACCTGCGGCTGTTCGCGATCCCCGGAGTGCGCGCGGGCGCGCTGGGCGTCGGCCTGACGTTCTTCGGCCTGTTCGCCCTCTTCTTCGTCAACGCGCAGTACCTGCACTACGCGAAGGACTACGGCCCGGCGCTCACCGGCGTCGCCATAGGGCCGCTGGCCCTCGGCATGCTGATCGTCGCACGCCGCAGCATCGGCCTGGCGCGACGTTTCGGCACCCGGCCGCTCGTCGCCACGGGGCTGCTGTCCCTCACGACCGGCCTCGCGCTGCTGTCCCTGATCGACCGGGACACGCCCTACCCGCTGTACGCCCTGCTGCTGCTCGTCATGTCGGTCGGCATGGGCCTGTCGATGCCGGTGCTGTCCGCCGGGATCGTCGGCGCCCTGCCGCCGGCCCGCGCGGGCCTCGGCTCAGGTCTCAACAGCGCGGTCCGCGAACTCGGCAGCGCCCTCGGCGTCGCCACGATGGGCACCGCGCTCGCCGGCACCGGCGACTTCACCGGCGGCATGGCGGTCGGCTTCCGCGTCACCGCCGCGGCCGTCGCGGTACTCGCCGTCCCGGTCCTGCTGTGGCTGCGCCCGGGCACGGACGGACGGGGCGCGGCCTCGTGAGCGTACGGGACCTCCTGCCGGTCACCGGCACGGTCACGGCCGTCGCCCCCTCGGCCGCCGGCCGCATCCGGGGCGTCCGGATCGTGTGCGGCCCGCTGCGCTGGACGCCGGGCCAGGAGGTCGAGGTCCTGACCGGCGGCCTGCTGGGACCGCGCCGCACGTACTCGGTCTGGGACCGCACCGACGACGGCATCGACCTGCGGATCCTGGACCATGGCGGCGAGGGACCCGGCGCACGCTGGGCGCGCGCCGTACGCCCCGGCGACCGGGTGCTGCTGAGCAGGCCGAGCGGCCGCCTCGTCGCGCGCCCGGCGCCGTATCACCTGTTCGCCGGGGACGAGACGGCGTCCGTCGCCTTCGGGCCGATGCTGCGGGCGCTGCTGGCCGAGGGCGCCACGGTGCGCACGGTCGTGGAGGTCGCGTCCCCGGCCGAACGGCTGCCGCTGCCGGGGCCGGTGACCTGGCGCTTCCGCGACGGCGCGTCCGCCGTCGCCTCCCCCGGCCTGCTCGCGGCCGTGGCGGACCTGCCGCTGCCGGACGGACCGGGCGCGGCGTACATCGCCGGCGAGGCACGGACGGTCCAGGCCGTACGCCGCCACCTGACACACGACCGCGGCTGGCCACGCGCGGCGGTGACGGCAAAGGCGTTCTGGCACACCCGCCGCTGATCCCGTCCGTCACACAGGAACGGCGCTGCGGAGGGCCAGGCCGCGCAGCTCCGGCGTCGTGGGGCCCGAGGCCAACAGGCTGCTGACGAGCGCTTTCGTCGCCGGCCGGGCGCGGGTCTCCTGCGGGGCGCAGCGTTCGGCGACCAGCAGCGTGCGCACGCACTCGTCGCGCAGGCCGAGCCGGTCGTAGGTGACCGCGAGATCGCCGAGCGCGCGGGAGCGGCGTTCGACACTCGGCAGCGCCTTCAACGGGAGTGCCCGCGCCGCGGCGAGCGCCGCTGACGGATCGCCCGCGTGGTTCTCTGCGGAGATCCGGTGGAGTTGCACGGTGAGCGGGCTGAATCCGTCGGCGTCCGCACGCGGCGGGTTCCCGCCGACGAGCCCCTGTGCGAGGGCCGCGGCCTCATCGGTGAGCGCCCGCATCCCATCCCGGTCCCCCCGCCGGGCCAGCGTGTAGGCCGCGCTCTGCACGAGGAGCCCCCGGAGGGCGACCCCGGCCCGCCCGGCCCGCCGCAGACCCGGATCGTCGGCGCCGGCCAGCGCGAGTGACAGTGCCTCCCGGTGCCGGCCGGCCTTCCTGGCGAGCACGGCCATCTGGCGGGCCGACTCGGCGACGGCGAGGACATCCTCCGCGTGTTCGGCGAACTGACGCGCGCGATCGGCCGCCAGCCGGCCGAGTTGCTGCTCGTCCATCTTCACCAGCATGCGCGTGGCCAGCAGATAGCTCCTCGCCAGCAGGCCGTGCCGTCCCGCCGTCGCACCGTCCGCGGTGAGCGCGTGCCCGGTTCTGATCAGGCGCGGCAGCCGTACGGCGAGACCGCTGTAACGGCACGCGTCGAAGTCGGCGAGCGCGGCGGTGACTTCGGCCCCGAGGGACTCGGCCGAGGTCGCGACGGGAGCCTCGCCGAGCCCGAGCATCGCGTCCCGCAGCCCGGCGACCAGCAGCTCACCGACCGGAGGCCCACCCGGCCGCGCGAGGGCACCGAACGGTGCCCCGACGGCGGCCGAGACCGCGAGCCCGGCCAGCACCTCACGTCGCCGCACCGCGTCCTCACCGTCCTCCGGCCCTCGGTCAGAAGCCGAGGCGGCGCAGTTGTTTCGGGTCGCGTTGCCAGTCCTTGGCCACCTTCACGTGCAGGTCGAGGAAGACCGGGGTGCCGAGCAGCGCCTCGATGTGGCGGCGGGCCGTCGTGCCGACATCCTTGAGGCGCTTGCCCTTCGGGCCGATGACGATGCCCTTCTGGCTCGGGCGCTCGATGTAGAGGTTGGCGTGGATGTCGAGCAGCGGGCGGTCGGCGGGGCGGTCCTCGCGGGGCAGCATCTCCTCGACCACGACCGCGATGGAGTGCGGCAACTCGTCGCGCACACCCTCGAGCGCCGCCTCGCGGATCAGCTCGGCGATCATGACCTGCTCCGGCTCGTCCGTCAGGTCGCCCTCCGGGTACAGGGGCGGCCCCTCCGGCAGCAGCGGGACGAGCAGGTCGGCCAGCAGCCCGACCTGCCGGTCCGCCACGGCCGACACCGGCACGATCTCGGCCCACTCGAAGCCCGCCGAACGGCCGAGCTGGTCGATGGCGATGAGCTGCTCGGCCAGCGCCTCGCTGGTCACCAGGTCCGTCTTGGTGACGACGGCGATCTTCGGGGTGCGGGTGATCGCGGCCAGTTCCTTCGCGATGAAGCGGTCGCCCGGGCCGATCTTCTCGTTCGCCGGGAGGCAGAAGCCGATCACGTCGACCTCCGCCCACGTGGTGCGCACCACGTCGTTCAGCCGCTGACCGAGGAGGGTGCGCGGACGGTGCAGGCCCGGGGTGTCCACGAGGACGAGCTGCGCGTCGGGCCGGTGCACGATGCCGCGCACCGAGTGCCGCGTGGTCTGCGGCCGGTTCGAGGTGATCGCGATCTTGGTGCCGACCAGGGCGTTGGTCAGCGTGGACTTGCCGGCGTTGGGGCGGCCGACGAAACAGGCGAAGCCGGAACGGTGGTCCGCTCCGTCGCGCGCCGGGGTGCTGGGGGTGCTCGGGCTGCTGCTCATGACGCGGGGATCGTCGCACGGACCGCGCCGTCCGGGCCAGCCAGCAGCACGGGAGTGCCCGCGCCGCCGAGGTCCCGCACGGCCGCCAGGTCGTCGTCCGGCAGGGCGTCGGCCGCCGTCACGACGGCCGCGGCCTCCAGCGAGGCGGCGCCGCTGGCGACCGCCATCGCGACGGCCGTCCGCAGGGCGCTCAGCCGCAGCGAGTCGAGGGCGACGGTCGCGGCGACATAGGTGCGGCCCGTCTCGTCCCGTACGGCGGCGCCCTCCGGGACCCCGGTGCGGGCACGCGCGCTGCGCGCCAGGGTGATGATCTTGCGGTCCTCGGGGTTCGGGCCGGGACGGGCGTCGGTCGGGGCTTCACTCATGCGGCCGAGCCTAAGCCCTCCGCCGCCCGGCCCGGGTCACAGGTCGGTCGTGCCGGGCTGGCCGGCCGGCGGCAGCGGGTCCTGGCCGTCCGCGACCTGTTCGAGCTTCTCGACGGCGCGGTCCGCCATGGCCGCGAGATCGCCCGCGCCCCGGTCGGCCCGGCCGGCCTGCGCGACCCGTACGACCTGCGCGCCGACCCGGGCGATCACCACGTCGGCGACCACCGGCGCACCGTGCGCCGGGCCGTCCACGCGGCGCTCGAAACGGACGGCGGTGCTCTCCTCGCCGAGCCGCCCCACGTCCAGCTCGGCCGCGTGGTACGAGACGGTGGCCGCGCCGCCGCCGGGACCCTCGCGGGTGTGGAAGGTGCGGCAGCGCTCCGCCGTGTCGTCGAACGCGTCCAGCGCCGCGCGCGCCGCCGCCGCGCTCTCGTGCGCCGCCAGCACGGTCGTGACGAACGGGCCGCTCTCCGTCCGCGCGAACCCGGCGCGCGCCGTCGTCTCCTCGGCGCTGTCGAACAGGCCGCGGCAGTCCCGTTCGCTCGGCTCCGGCACCCCGAAGCCGCGCTCGGCGGCCGAACGGGCGCTGTCGCCGGCCCAGCCCTCGGGGAAGTCCATGGTGTCCAGCAGCGCGGCGCGCAGGCGGGGCTCCGGGAGGGCGCCGGAGCCGGCGGAGCGCTCAGCAGGCAGCACGGTCAGTCCCAGGAGGGCGACCCCCGTGACGGCTGCCGCCCGAAGATGCGTGTACATGCCTCCCATGGCGCCATCAGGACGCCCGTACGGCCATGCGCGGCCCCCCGTTCGGGTGACCGCGCACGGTGAGGGCGGGGCTCGGGTCAGTCCTCGGGTTCGCGCTCCGTGGCGGCGGACGCGGGTTCGGGCGCGAGCGGTTCGACCAGGACGCGGTCGATGCGGTTGCGCCGCCCGGCCGTCGACTCGGCGGTCAGCCGCAGCGCCGCCGGCACCGGCCCCTGGTGGTGCGGCGCCGCCTGCTCGGACGTGACCTCCACGACCGCGCTCGCGCCCGGGATCGGCACGCGCCCCAGGGCCTTGGCGAGCAGCCCGCCGACGGTCTCGACGTCCTCGTCCTCCAGCAGCAGTCCGTACAGCTCGCCGAGGTCGCCGATGTCGAGCCGGGCGGTGACGCGGCGCGTGCCGTCGCCGAGGTCCTCGACGGGCGGCAGCTCCGTGTCGTACTCGTCGGTGATCTCGCCGACGATCTCCTCCAGGATGTCCTCGATGGTGACGAGACCCGCCGTGCCGCCGTACTCGTCGATGACGACGGCGACATGGATGTGGTCGCGCTGCATCTCCCGCAGGAGGTCGCCCGCGTTCTTCGTGTCGGGGACGAACGTCGCGGGCCTCGCGACCGTCTCGACGAGCCGGGTCTCCGCCTCCCGGCTGACGTGCACGCGCCGCGCGAGGTCCTTCAGGTAGACGATGCCGACGATGTCGTCGTCGCTCTCCCCGGTGACCGGGATGCGGGAGAACCCCGACCGCAGCGCCAGGGTGAGGCCCTGCCGCAGCGTCTTGTGCCGGTCGATGGACAGGACGTCGGTGCGCGGCACCATGACCTCGCGCACGAGCGTGTCGCCCAGCTCGAAGACGGAGTGCACCATGCGGCGCTCCTCGTCCTCGATGAGGGACTCGCGCTCGGCCAGGTCGACCATGGCCCGCAGCTCCGCCTCGGACGCGAACGGGCCGCGCCGGAAGCCCTTGCCGGGCGTGAGGGCGTTGCCCACGAGGATGAGGAACTGCGTCAGGGGGCCGAGGACGCGCGCCAGCGGCACCAGGACGTAGCTCGCGGCGGCCGTCGTGGCGACCGGGTGCTGCCGCCCGATGGTGCGCGGCGACACGCCGACCGCCACGAACGACAGCAGCACCATCACGGCGAACGCCACGAGCACCGCCTCCCACACCTCGCCGAACTCCTGGAGGCACGCGTGGGTCACCATGACGGCGGCCAGCATCTCGCTGCACACGCGCAGCAGGAGCGCCAGGTTCAGGTAGCGGGTGGAGTCGGCGGCGACGAGCGCGAGCCGGGCCGCGCCGCGCCGGCCGGCCCGTTCGGCCTCCTCGGCGCGGTAGGACGTGATGACGGCGAGCCCCGCCTCCGCGCAGGAGGCGAGCCACGCCAGGGCCAGCAGGCCGACGACGCCGAGCAGCAGGGTGGCCGTCATGTCGTGGTGGGGGCCGGGGACGGACCCGTGAGGCCGCGTGCCTCGCGCCAGCCGTCCACGATGGCCTTCTGCAGGCCGAACATCTCGGCCTTCTCGCCGGGCTCCTCGTGGTCGTAGCCGAGGAGGTGGAGGACCCCGTGGACGGTGAGGAGCTGCAGCTCGTCGTCCATGGAGTGCCGCGTCGGCGCGTCGGCGCCCTGCCGCCGGGCCACCTCGGGGCACAGCACGATGTCCCCGAGGAGACCCGGCACGGGTTCCTCGTCGTCCTTGGCGGGGGGGCGCAGCTCGTCCATCGGGAACGACATCACGTCGGTCGGTCCCGGGAGGTCCATCCACTGGAGGTGGAGCTGCTCCATCGCCGCCTCGTCCACCGCGATCACCGACAGCTCGGACAGCGGGTGGATCCGCATCCGGGCGAGGGCGTGCCGCGCGATGTCGAGGACGGCCTTCTCGTCGAAGTCCGTGCCGGACTCGTTGTTGACCTCGATCGCCATGGTGGTGGGCGGCTACTTTCCGTGCCGGTCGTCGTAACGGTCGTACGCGTCCACGATGCGGCCGACGAGCTTGTGCCGCACCACGTCCTGCGAGGTGAGGCGCGCGAAGTGCACGTCGTCCACGCCGTCGAGGATCTCCTGGACCTGCCGCAGGCCGCTCTTGGTGCCGCCGGGCAGGTCGACCTGCGTGACGTCGCCCGTGATGACGATCCTGGACTCGAACCCGAGGCGGGTGAGGAACATCTTCATCTGCTCGGGGTTCGTGTTCTGCGCCTCGTCGAGGATGATGAACGCGTCGTTCAGCGTCCGGCCGCGCATGTACGCCAGCGGCGCGACCTCGATCGTCCCCGCACTGAGGAGGCGGGGGATGGAGTCGGGGTCGAGCATGTCGTGCAGCGCGTCGTAGAGGGGCCGCAGGTAGGGGTCGATCTTCTCGTAGAGCGTGCCCGGCAGGAAGCCGAGGCGCTCGCCGGCCTCGACGGCGGGCCGGGTGAGGATGATGCGGTTGACCTGCTTCGACTGGAGGGCCTGGACGGCCTTCGCCATGGCGAGGTAGGTCTTGCCGGTGCCGGCCGGGCCGATGCCGAAGACGATCGTGTGGGTGTCGATCGCGTCGACGTACCGCTTCTGGTTGAGGGTCTTCGGGCGGATGGTCTTGCCGCGGTTGGAGAGGATGTTCTGCGTGAGGACCTGGGCGGGGCTCGCGCCCTCGCCCTCGCCGGAGCCGCGCAGCATGGCGATGGAGCGTTCCACCGCGTCCTCGGTGAGCGGCTGGCCGGTGCGCAGGACGAGCATCATCTCGTCGAAGAGGCGCTGGACCAGGGCGACCTCGGCGCGGTCGCCGGTGGCGCTGATCTCGTTGCCCCTGACGTGGATGTCGGTGGCGGGGAAGGCGTCCTCGATGACGCGCAGCAGCGCGTCCCCCGAACCGAGCACCGTGACCATGGGGTGCTTGGCGGGCACGGTGAACCGCGCGGTCGCCTCGGCGGCACCTGCCGCCGGCTGGTGTGTGGGTGTCTGGGTCATGGGTGGCCGCGGGACCGGCCTGCTCATCCCTCTCTGCACTGGACTGCCGGGCCTCCAGGGTACGACGCGGCGCCCGGACCGCCACAGGGAATACGGGGCGAACGGCCGCCGCCGCCCCGGACGTCGGCCCAGGCCCCGCCGTCTTGACACACGGCTTGACCCACGGCCGGGCGGGCAGGGCGTCAGCCGCGGAAGCCGAGAGTGGGGACGGCACGGCGGCGCGGCCAGGCCGGGGCGGGTCCCGGCAGCAGGGAGGCGAGGAACGCGTACCGCTCCCGCTCGCGCCCGAACGGCCCGGCGCCGGCGTCCGGCCCGGCCGACCGCACCAGCCGCCACCACGCGGCGACCTCGCCCCAGCCGGGCGCGGACAGCGACCCGCCGAACTCCTGGACGGACAGCGCCGCCGTGAGGCCGGCCAGGGCCAGCCGGTCGGCCAGCGGCCAGCCGGCGAGCGTGCCCGTGACGAAGCCGGCGGTGAACACGTCGCCGGCGCCGGTGGTGTCCAGGGCGTCCACCACGATCGCGGGGACCTCGGCGATCTCGCCGGTCCGGCCGTCGGCGGCGACCGCGCCGTCGGCGCCCATGGTGACGACGGCGAGCGGCACCCGCTCCGTCAGGGCGCGGGCCGCCGCGGCCGGGCTGTCGGTGCGGGTGTAGCGCATGGCCTCGGCCGCGTTCGGCAGGAACGCCTCGCAGTGCGCCAGGTCGGGCAGGGCGGCCAGGTCCCAGGCGCCGGTGTCGTCCCACCCGACGTCGGCGAAGACCAGGCTGCCCGCGCGGGCGGCCTCGCCGATCCACTCCTGGGGGCGCCCCGGCGTCAGCGAGGCGACGCAGGAGCGGGCGGGCGGCGGGCCGCCGGCGCCGAGCGGCGTGCCCGCGGGGGCGGCCGGGGCGTCGTGCCCGTGGGTGACCATGGTGCGCTCGCCCTCGTACGCCATGGAGACGGTCACCGGGGAGTGCCAGCCGGGGACCACGCCGGAGCGCGACAGGTCGATGCCCTCGCCGCGCTCCAGCGTCTCCCAGCAGTACTCGCCGTACTTGTCGTCGCCGAACGCGGCGGCCAGCGACGTGCGCAGGCCGAGGCGCGCGAGGGCCGTCGCCATGTTGGCGACACCGCCGGGGCTGGAGCCCATACCGCTCGCCCACGTCTCGCTGCCGCGCTCGGGCGCGGCGCGCAGGCCGGTGAAGACGATGTCGAGGAAGACGGTGCCGGTGAGGAAGACGTCGAACGGCGGCCCGTCCGGCGTCCTGACGGCGGCGAGCGGGTCGATCCCGCGGCACGGGCGCCGCCGGTCGGCGGCCGGCGGGTGGTCGGCGTTCCTGTCGGTCACCGTCTCTCCTGCGGTAGCTTCCGGCTCATGAGGCTTGTGATCATCGGCGGCGGTGGGTTCCGCGTACCCCTGGTATACAGGGCGCTTCTGACAGGCGGTCCCGATCGGCCCGGCGGTCGCCCGGACGAGGTGGTGCTGCACGACACGGACCCGGCGCGGGCCGGGGTGATCGCCGCGGTGCTCGCGGAGCTGGCGGCGGGGGTGCCGGGCGCGCCGCGCGTCCGGGTCGCGGAGGGCCTGGACGACGCGCTGCGCGGCGCGGACTTCGTGTTCTGCGCGATGCGGGTCGGCGGCACGGCGGGCCGCATCGCGGACGAGCGGGGGCCGCTGGCCGAGGGCCTGCTCGGGCAGGAGACGGTGGGCGCCGGCGGTGTCCTGTACGGGCTGCGGACGGTGCCCGAGGCCCTGCGGATCGCCGAACGGGTGGCCGCGGTCGCGCCGGACGCGTGGGTCATCAACTTCACCAACCCGGCGGGCATGGTCACCGAGGCCATGTCGGGTGTGCTGGGGCACCGGGTCATCGGCATCTGCGACTCGCCGGTGGGTCTGGTGCGGCGTGCCGCGCGGGCGGCGGGCGCGGACCCGGACGAGGTGGCGTTCGCCTATGTCGGGCTGAACCACCTCGGGTGGCTGCTGTCGCTCACGCACCGGGGGAACGACCTGCTGCCGGGGCTGCTCGCGGACGACGCGGCGCTGGCGTCGTTCGAGGAGGGCCGGCTGTTCGGCGGCTCCCTGCTGCGGGCGCTGGGGTCGCTGCCCAACGAGTACCTGCACTACTACTACTTCGCGCGGGAGACGCGGGCGGCCGCGGGCTCGGCGGAACGGACGCGCGGGGAGTTCCTGGACCGGCAGCAGGGCGCGTTCTTCGCCGCGGCGGCGCACGAGCCGGGGCGCGCGCTGGAGTTGTGGGAGCGTGCGCGCCGGGAGCGGGAGGAGACGTACGGCGCGGAGGCGCGCGCCGCCGGGGGTGACACCCGGCCGCGCGACGCGGCCGATCTCGAGGGTGGCGGGTACGAGCATGTCGCGCTGGCGCTGATGCGGGCCATCGCCGGGGACCGCAGGACCCGGCTCGTCCTCAACGTCCGCAACGGCGGCACGGTCCCCGCGCTGCCGGTCCAGTCCATCGTGGAGACGGTGTGCGAGGTGGACGGCCAGGGCGCGCACCCGGTGCCGTGCGTGATGCCGGGGCTCGGCGAGACGGGCCTGATGCTCCAGGTCAAGGCCGTGGAGCGGGCCACGATCGACGCGGCGGTCACCCGTTCGCGTGACGCCGCGCTGCGCGCGCTGGCGCTGCACCCCCTGGTCGACTCGGTCACGGCGGCGGACCGCCTCCTGACCCGCGCCGGCTTCCGCTGACGCGGGCGTCCGGCGAACGCGCCACCACTCGGCCGATGGTCCCGCTCCGGTACGTCGGGAGCGGGACCGCGCACCCACGGCGGCCGTGACCGGCCTCAGTCGAGCACCATCGCCGTCGCCAGGGCGGGTCCCAGGGCGCCGCCCATCAGGTAGACGAGGGTGAAAAGACCGAGGGCGGTGGCGCGTTCGCGCCCGGGGACGGACGAGGCGGCCTCGGCGCCCTGGATCCCGTTGGCAGAGGTCGCCGTGAAGACGGCTGCGCCGATGGCGAGGAGCAGTGCGACCGCCCCGTGAGCGAGGGCGGCCGTGAGCGCGGCCAGCGCGCCCGCCGTGAGCAGGACCGCGCGTATCGCGTTCCGGCTCATGCGGGCCGCGTGCGCGGCGAAGGCCAGGGTGAGCGCCGAGCCGGCGAGCATGGCCGTCATCTGGCCCGTCGCCACCGCGCCGGCCGACCAGCCCGCCCGGTCGCCCAGCAGGTCCGGGATCGCGTAGAGCAGGGTGAAGTACGACGTGGACAGGCCGATGGTGACGAGGACTGCGCCACGGAACCGGGGGGAGCGCAGGGCGACCGCCGGGACGGAGCCCTCCGGGCGGCGTCGGACGTGTACGGCCAGCAGGATCGTGGCGAGTACCGCCGGCACCATGGCGGGCAACGGGTTCGACGGCAGCAGGACGAGTCCGCCGGACAGCACGGCCAGCAGGACCGCGCCCCGGGTGTCGAAGCGCTCCTCCGGGGGCCGCGCGTGCCGGGCGCCGCGGCTCACCGCGGGCACGGCCAGGAGTGTGACCGCGAGGACGGACAGCGCGGCCCGCCAGGAGATCGCGCCGGTCAGATGCTGGCCGAGCAGCGGTCCCACCGCGCCCAGCATCCCGGACCCAGCGCTGATCACGCCCATCCGGCGGACGGTGCCCGCCAGGTTCAGCGCGACGGCCATCATGCCCGCGCCGCCCGCGGCCTGCGCGACACGGCCGGCCAGGGTGAGCGGCAGCCACGGGGACGTGGCGACCACCAGGGTGCCGGCGAGCACGAGCGCGGCTCCCAGCCACAGCGCCGGGCGGGTGCCGCGCCGGCGGATCAGCGCGCCCATCAGCGGTGTGGCGACGGCCAGGGCGAGCGCCGACAGGGTGACCAGCCACGACGCGGTCTCCGTGGACACCCCGAGCGACCGGCTCATGTCGCCGAGGATCAGGACCGGCGCGTTGTTGGCCGCGGCCACCGGAGTGGCCAGCAACGCCAGCCAGAGGACGGGGATCCGCGGGACGGCCTCACCGTGCCCGGCCGGCAGGCGCCGGCCGGGCGTGTCCGATCCGACTCCGGCCGTGCTGTCGGTGGCGCTCATACGGCGGTCACGACCTCGTCGTAGCTGAGCCTCGGCAGCCGCGGGAACCAGGCGTCGGGGCCCGGGCGGCCTATGTTGACGACCATCAGCGGGACGTGGTCCTCGTCCAGGAACTCCTTGCGCAGCCCTTCGGCGTCGTAGCCGGTCATCGGCCCCGCCGCGAGCCCGGCCGCCCGGACGCCGATCAGGAAGTACGCGGCCTGCAGGGCGCCGTTCAGCGCGGCGGTCCGCTCACGCACCGGCCGTTCGGAGAAGTACGCGTCCTTCGCCTGCGGGGCATGGGGCACCAGCCGGGGCAGCTCCTCGTGGAACTCGTGGTCGGTGGCGAGCAGCGCGACCAGCGGAGCCGACCCGGTCTTGGCGCGGTTCCCCTCGTCCATGTGCGGCAGCAGCCGTGCGCGCGCCTCGGGCGTGCGGATGAGGACGACGCGCAAGGGGGCCGTGTTGAACGCGGTCGGACCGTACTTGACCAGGTCGTAGACGGCCCGCATCTGCGCGTCGGACACCGGCTCGGCGGTGAACGTGTTCGCGGTGCGGGCCGTGCGGAAGAGGAGGTCCTGGGCGGCGGGATCGAGCAGCAGGGGCATCGTGGGGCTCCAGACAGGCGGGCGACCGAGCAAATATTTCAATACTAGGTCTCTTAACGTTGAAGGAGATCACTCTTGCCCTTTCAACGTCAAGTCTCTTAAGGTGAAATCAATTGAGCGCAGGAGGAGGTCCGTACGTGGCCGATGCGGTGGATCTGATCGTCGGGCAGTGGCGCGAGGAACGGCCGGACCTGTCCGCCGCGCTGGAACCGATGGAGGTGATGGGGCGCATCCAGCGGATGCAGCGCGTCCACGAGCAGCACTTCAGGAAGCTGCGCGACGCGTTCGGCCTCGCCATGGGCGAGATCGACATGCTCTTCACGCTGCGCCGCTCAGGGCCGCCCTACACGCTCACGGCCGGCGCCTTCCTCAAGGCGGCCATGGTGACCGCGGGCGCCGTCACGAACCGGATCGACCGCCTGGAGGACAAGGGCCTGGTCGAGCGGGTGCGCGAGAGCGCCGACCGGCGTTCCGTGCAGATCCGCCTCACCGAGCACGGCAAGGCTGTCGCGGACGACATGATCACGACACATCTGCGGGAGTACGAGCGGATCCTCTCGGCGCTCGGCGCGCGGCAGCGCGAGCAGATCGCCTCGGGACTGCGCGCGATCCTCGAAGCACACGACGACACCACCCTCGCCTGACCGCCGACCGCACGTGCGGGATCAGCGGCGGGGCGGTACCGGGACGCGTGCCAGGTCCTCCGCGACGGTGAGGTCGCCGTCGTAGCCGGCCTCGCGGGCCTCCCGCGCGAACGCCCCGGGGTCCGTGTAGCGCTGCGAGAAGTGCGTCAGCACCAGGTGCCGCACGCCGGACTCGCTCGCCACGCGGGCCGCCTGGCCCGCCGTCAGGTGGCCGTACTCCCTGGCCAGCGCCTCGTCGGCGGCCAGGAAGGTGGACTCGATGACCAGCAGGTCGCAGCCTTCGGCCAGCGCCCACACGCCGTCGCACAGCCGCGTGTCCATGACGAACGCGAACCGCTGGCCCGGCCGCGTCTCGCTGACCTCCGCCAGGGTGACGCCGCGCAGACTGCCCGCGCGGCCCAGCCGGCCCACGTCCGGGCCCGCGATGCCGTGCGCCGCGAGCCGGTCCGGCAGCATGCGGACGCCGTCCGGCTCGGTGAGCCGGTAGCCGAAGCACTCGACGGGGTGGGACAGCCGGTGCGCGGTGAGCGTGAAGCCGGCGATGCCGCTGACGGCCTGCGGCCCCTCCTCCGTGACCGGGGCCGGAACGACCTCGGCCGTCTCGTGGTACGGGGTGGCGTACCGCAGGCGGTCGAGGAACTCCCGGCCGCTCGCCGGGTGGTGGATCGGCACGGGGTGCGGGACGCGGTCGAGGTTGATGCGCTGGATCACCCCGGCGAGGCCGAGCGCGTGGTCGCCGTGGAAGTGGGTGACGCACACGCGGGTGAGGGAGGTCGCGGTGACCCCGGCGAGGGTCATCTGCCGCTGCGTGCCCTCGCCCGGGTCGAAGAGGATCGTCTCGCCGTCCCAGCGCAGGGCGTAGCCGTTGTGGTTGCGGTGCCGGGTCGGTACCTGGCTGGCGGTGCCGAGGACCACCAGTTCGCGGGCGGACACGGGCGCCGTGCACCCTTCCTGCGGATCGCGTACATACGGGCGCGGGCAGCGCTAGTGCCGCGTCAGGCAAGGTTCGCCCCGTCGCGTCGCCCGGCACGGCACCTCGCTGCGTTGCCGAATCGCGCGAATACGACGGGTATGAGCTTCGATCCGGCGCCTTGCGATGCACCGCACCGGACGCCGCTCCTTGACGGGCAAACCTTGCCTGACGCGGCACTAGTCAGCCGGGAGGCCACTCCAGGCCGCGTCCGCCGAGCACGTGCGCGTGGACGTGGAAGACGGTCTGCCCGGCGCCGCTGCCCGTGTTGAACACGACGCGGTAGCCGGTGCCCTCGATCCCGTCGCCTGCGGCGATCTCGCGGGCCTCGCGCATCATCACGGCCAGGACGTCGGGCGCGGCCTCGGCGAGGGCGGCGGCGTTCGGGTGGTGGGCGCGGGGGATCACGAGGACGTGCGTCGGTGCCTGCGGGTTGATGTCGCGGAAGGCGACGGTGGTGTCCGTCTCGCGGACGACGGTGGCGGGGACGTCACCGGCCACGATCTTGCAGAACAGGCAGTCGGCCTGCGGTTCTCCCGCCATCGGGTGCACGCCCTCCTCGGCGTCGGCGTCCGGAACGTTCTGCCGGGGATGCTACCGCCTGCCGACGGCGTCCCCCGGGGGAGGACGCCGTCGGGCGGCCGTCAGGACGCGGCGGCCGGGGACGGGGTGATGACGCGGCCGGCGCGGTGCGGGGTGAGGGCGCCGTCGAGGAGGGCGGCGACGCCGTTCACCAGCACCGTCGAGAAGCCCGTGGAGAGCTGCCACGGCTCCTCGTACGTCGCGCGGTCGGTCACCGTCGCCGCGTCGAACACGGCGATGTCGGCCGCCGCCCCGACCCGCAGCACGCCCCGGTCCGCCGCCCGGATGCGCGCGGCGGGCAGGGACGTCATCCGCCGCACCGCCTCCTCCAGCGGGAGCACGCCCCGCTCCCTGACGTACCGGCCCAGGACGCGGGAGAACGTGCCGAAGCTGCGCGGGTGCGGGCGGCCGGTGCGTTCGGCCGTCATCACCCAGCCGTCGCTGGCGACCGACACCCACGGGTGCCGCAGCACCGTCTCGACGTCCGCCTCGCTCATCGCGTGGTTGACGATGCCGACGCCGAGGCGGTGGTGCTCCAGCACCCGCAGCGCCGCCTCCGCCGGGTCGGTGCCCTCGGCGCGGCCGATGTCCGCGAGGGAGCGGCCGACGCTGCCGCTGTAGCGGCCCTCGGGGAGCGCGGCGATGACGACGCCCTCCGGGTCGATGTCGCGGCCGAACCGCGCCCGCAGCTCGGCCGCGATCTTCTCCCTGACCGGCGGGTCGGCGAGCCGGGCGAGTGTCGGCTCCACGCCGCCGTCGACGGCCCAGGCGGGCAGGCGGGACACGAGGCCGGTGCTCGACGCGGTGTACGGGTACACGTCGGCGGTGACGTCGACGCCGCGCTCGCGTGCGGCGTCGATCAGGGCGAGCGCCTCGGTGACGGCGCCGTGGTTCTCCGGCCCCATGGCCTTCAGGTGGGAGATCTCCAGGCGGGCGCCGCCGGCCTCGGCGGCGCCGATCGCCTCGCGCACGGCGTCGATGACGTGGAACGTCTCGTTCCGTATGTGTGTGGAGTAGAGCAGCCCGGCGGACGCGGCGGCGGCGACCAGCGCCCGCACCTCCTCGGGCGACGCGAACACGCCGGGCATGTAGATCAGGCCGGTGGAGAACCCGACCGCGCCCTGCCGGGCGGCCTGCGTGACGAGGTCGCACATGCGGCGCAGTTCGTCCTCGTTCGGCGGGCGGTCGTCCATGCCGAGGACGGCGAGGCGGATCGCGTTGTGCCCGACCTGGAGGGCGAGGTTCACGGCCGGGGCGACGCGCGTCATGGCCTCCCCGAAGCCGGCCGCGTCCCGCCACGTCCAGCTCAGCGCCGAGCCGTCCAGCACGCCGGAGCGCGGGCGTGTCCCGTCGGCGTCGAGCGGGAACGGCGAGTGCCCGCAGTTGCCGGTGACGAGGGTGGTGACGCCCTGCGTGATCTGCGTGTCGGCGCCCGGGTCGGGTTCGACGGCGAAGTCGGCGTGCGAGTGCAGGTCGATGAAGCCGGGGGTGACGGTCTGCCCGGTCGCGTCGATCTCGCGCCGCCCGGTCAGGCGGCCGGGGGACAGCGCGGAGATCCGGCCGCCCGTGACGCCCACCGACAGCCGGCGGCCCGGGGTCCCGGTGCCGTCGACGACCGTGCCGCCGTTGATGACGATGTCGTGGTCGGTCATGTGAGCCTCCCCGTCAGACCGTCTCGCCGAACAGGATCGCCGCGTACATCAGGCAGGCGGGGACCAGGACGAGGAAACCGGTGAGCATCATGTTGTTGAGCCGGTCGGAGCGGGCCAGGCCCATGGCGCCGACCATGTTGGCGTTGGGGAAGGGCCCGTACGTGTCGGCCTTCGACGCGAAGAGCAGCACGATCACCCACGCCCCCGCGCCGACACCGACGTCGGCGGCCAGCCCTCCGAAGACCTGGTCGAGGAGCACGACCTGCGCGGCCGTCGCGCCCGGCACGCCGACCCAGCCCAGCAGGCCGATGACCAGGGCGAACAGGAACGGCGGCATCCCGCCGAGGTCGTCGCCCCAGGTGTCGAGGACGACCTGGAACGGCGCGAGGTCGTCCACCACCTTGAACAGGGCCGCCAGCAGCCAGAACAGCAGGAACACGTCCACGAGCCGCGCCGCGCCCCGGTAGACCGTCCGCGCAGCCTCGGTCGGCGTCATCCCGCCGGCCAGGGCCGCCGCCACGCCCATCACCGGCAGCGCGAGCAGCGGGAACGCCGTGCCGGCCTCGGCCATCACCGCGTACACGACGCTCGCGACCAGGACCAGCGCGAACACGGCGGTCGCCCGCCTGCTGCGGCCGTCGGGCACGGCGTCCTCGGAGTCGCCGGTGATCTCCTCGTCGTGGAGGTCGCCGGTGCCCTCGGTGCGCCGCTGCATCCAGGGCACGATGAGCAGGCCGGCGACGACGGACAGGACGGCGAGCGGCCCGGCGCCGTGGATCAGGTAGGTGAGGTAGCCGACGTCGGCGGCGTCCATGATCGCGACGTTGGACCCGGCGAACGGCGCGAGGGCGAGCCCCGCGCAGCCGCCGATGAACATCATGGCGGCCGTCGCCGACCGCGTGAACCCGAGCCGCGCCACGATGGGCAGCAGCAGGGGCGCGGCGATGGCCAGGGCGCCGGCGAGGGTGCCGAGGCTCGCGACGAGCAGCAGACAGGACAGCATGACGCCGAGCGTCACGGCGGTGCGGTTCCGCTCGCCGACGACGCGCATCACGCCGCGCACGATCGTGGCCGCGACGCCGGTGGCGCGCAGGACCTCGCCGACTCCGGCGCCGAGCATGATGATGAGGCCGATCATCGTCACCTGGTCGGCGAGGGACGCGCCGAGCATGTCGGCCGTCGCGCTCGGGCTCGGGTGGACGATCAGCAGCGCCGACACGATGGCCACGACGGTGGCGACCATGATGTCCATGCCGAGCAGGGCCAGGACGGCGTACAGCACGATCGGGACGAGGCCCCACAGGGTGGGGGCGTCGACGAACGGGCCGAGTACGGCCGACAGGACGAGTCCGGCGGCGGCGCAGACGGCGACCGCCCGGCGGCGGACGGCCGTACGTCCCGAGGGGGCGGGGGCGGGCCCTGGCGTGCCGGCCGGTGCGGTGGGCGGCCGGCCTGCGGGGACGAGATCCACGTCGCTCATGGGGTGTTCCTTCGGTGCGTGTGCTTGGTGCTGTGCGGTGGGGCTGTCGTTCGTTCCGTGCTTCCGTACGGCGGCGGGTGCGGGTGCCGGGGCGGGTGGGCCGGTCAGCCGGCGGGGACGGCGGCCTCCGTGCTCGGGCCGGTGGGGGTGGTGGTGCGGGCGAGGATGTCGGCGACGGTCTGGGCGGTGCGGAGGGTCTCGAAGACGGGCTCCGTGCCGTCGCCGCCGCCCCTGGCTCCGTGAACGGCCGGCTCGGGCAGGCTGTTGTACTGGAACGGGGTGGAGAAGTAGTAGGCGCCGGTGTCGAGGACGGCGACGAGGTCGCCCGGTTCGAGGAGGGGCACCTCGCAGCCGTGGGCGAGGACGTCGCCGGCGAAGCAGCAGGGTCCCGCGATGTCCTGGGCGGTGGCGGGGCCGTCCTTCGCGGCGCCGGTCGCGTCGTGTGCGGTGACCCGCAGCGGCCAGGACGCGGGCGCGAACACGGTGCGGGTGGCGACCTGCGCGCCGGCGTGGGTGATGGCGATGGGACGGCCGCCGGCGCTCTTCGTGTACTCGACGTAGGCGGCGATGAAGCCGTTCTTGGCGAGCAGGGACCGGCCGAACTCGGTCGTGATCGCGTAGCCGCCGGTGAAGAGGCCCGGCGCGTGGCGGCGGAGCTGCCCGACGTACTCGTCGTAGGTGGGGGTCACGGTGTCCCCGCCGAAGTTGACGGGCAGGCCGCCGCCGATGTCGATGCCGGTGACCTGCCGGCGGCCGGCCGTGGCGTTCACGGCGTCGGCGAACGCGACGGCCCGCGCGACCGCCTGGGCGATCAGCTCCAGCGGCACGCCCTGCGACCCGGCGTGGACGTGGACCTGGGTGAGGTAGGGGCGCTCGCGGTACAGGCGCAGAAGGCGTTCCTCGTTGCCCTCGTCGCGGAGCGGGATGCCGAACTTCGAGGTGGCGGTGGCGGTGCTCATCGCGGCGATGGACCCGGTCCCGACCTGCGGGTTGACGCGGACCCCGAGCCGCGAGGCGGAGGGGGTGGGGCGGTTGGCGAGGAGGGCGTCGATGCGCTCCAGTTCCTGGAAGTTGTCGGCGTTGACGGCGATGCCGAGGTCCAGGGCGTGGGTCAGCTCGGCGGTCGTCTTGGCCGGGGAGTCGAACACGATCCGCTCGGGCGCGAAGCCGGCGGCCAGGGCCTGGGCGAGTTCGCCGGGGCTGGCCACCTCGCAGCCCATGCCGAGGGCGCGCAGCTCGGCCAGGACGGGCACGAGGCTGTTCGCCTTGGCGGCGAAGGTGTGCAGGACGGTCACGGACGACGGGAAGGCGTGGTGGAGCGAGGCGACGCTCGCCGCCACGCCGTCGAGGTCGATGAATCCGGCGAGCAGGGCGTCCTCGGGGTCGAGGAGCCGTTGCCGCACGGCCGCGCGCAGGATGTCCTCGCGCCGCCGCGTCGTTTCGGAGTCGTTCACACCGCACCTTCCGGCTGGTCATGGCTTGGTTCGTGGGGTGCTTCATGCTGCACGCGGCCGGTCGGCCGCGTCTTCATACGGCCCCACGGTTTTCCCCGCGCCGGGCCGTACGGCGGCCCAACGGCCGGCCGTTCGCCACCGCGTTTCGTGCCTCCGCACGAAAGGTGGAACGAAGCCTGGTGCCGCCGCACGAATGTGCGGGACCGTGTCGCCGTCCGGGCCGGGTGGCAGCCGCCGTTTCCGGCGGTGTCATTCCGTGGGGCCGAGCAGCCGGATCTGTATGTGGGCCAGCAGGCGGCTGTCCGGGTCCGACAGGTCGATGCCGCAGGTGTCGTGGAGCCGCTGGACGCGGTAGCGGAAGGTGTTGGGGTGGACGCCCAGGGCCCGGGCCGCCGCCGGGAGGTCGCCGAAGTGGTCGAGGTAGGCGCGCAGGGTCGGCAGCAGTCCGCCCCTGTGCCGCGCGTCGTACGCCACGAGGCGGGCCACTGGGGTGTCGGACGGCAGGTCCGTGGCGCGGAGGGTGTCCGCGACGCTCAGCAGCGCGACGGTCTCGGCGAGGTCGCCGACGCGGGCCGTGGCCCGCTCCCCGATGGTGGCCGAGCGGCTGAACCGGAGGGCGCGCAGCGCCAGTTCGGCGTCCCGCCGGGACTCGGGGGCGCGGTCGGGCCGGGCGGCGACCTCACCGACACCGACCCGCACCCGGCGGCCGGTGACGCCGGAGAGCTGCTGCGCGAGGAACGATCCGCGCTGCGCGGCCTGCGCGGCGGCCCGCTCCGCGTCGGGGGCCAGGTCGGCGATCAGCACGAGGGCGTCCCGCCCGGTGGGGATGACGAAGGCCCGCTGCCCGTACGCCGCGCAGTGCAGGGCGAGCAGGTCGTGGAGCCGCCCGCCGTCCCCCGCGCCGTCCGGTGCCGTCCCCGCGTCGGGTTCGGCGGCCGTCCCCGGCTCGGCGGCCGGGTCCGGGTCGGCTCCGGTGTCCGCGCCCACGGCGAGCACCGCGCACGGCCGGTCGGCCCGCAGCCCCATGCGGGCCACCGGGTCGCCGGCGGGCACGTGCCCGTCGAGCAGCGCACGCGCCGCCTCCTGCACGGCCCGCGCCTCGCCCGCCCGCCGCGACCTGTGGTGCAGCAGGTGGGGTGCCGCCGCCCTGGCTGCCGCCCGCAGGGTCGCCGCCGCGCCGGGCGGCAGGGGACCGCCGGCCGCCGCGACCCAGATGGACCCGAGGATCTCGCCGGCCGACGAGACCGCGACGGCGAGCCGTTCCGGCACCGCGCCCTCGGCCGGCCGGTGCACCACGTCCCCCGAGCCCCACAGCGCGGAGAAGAACCCGGCCTCGCGCAGCGCCGCCACCCGCCACTCGGGGACGCGCCGGCCGAGGATCGTCAGCATGCGGATCTCGTCCACGTCGGCGCCGGTCGTGGAGTAGGCGAGGACGCGGGAGTGCACGTCCTCGATGGTCACGGCGCCCCCGACCAGGGCGGCGACCGCCTCGGCGAGCCCGTCGAGGTCGCCGAGCGCGACCCGTTCGATCTCCGGGTCGGCGGGGACACCGCCGGCGGCCAGCCAGGCCCGGAGCGACCCGACGAGCTGCGCCCACCCGGCCCAGGCGGTGCGCAGCAGCACGGCGACACCGGCCTCGCGCGCCGTCGCCCGCAGGGCCGGGCCCGGTGGTCCGCCCGTGCCCTGCCGGAACACCACGGCCGCCGCGCCGCACCTGCCCGCCGTGCGCAGCAGGTCGACCGCCGCGAACGAGCCGGGGTCGACACCGACGGCGAGCACCACCTGCCCCGGCGCCGGGTCGGGCTCCAGCGCGTCCCACACGGTCACGCCGAGGACCCGCGCGCCGAGCCCCTCGGGGGCCGCGCACACCTCCAGGGCGCCCGTGCCGACGACGGAGAGCATGCGCTCCAGCGTCCCGTCGGGGGCCGTGTCGGAGGCCCGGAGGAAGAGTTCCGTGTCCGCCATGCCCTGACCTCCACCTTCCGTTCATGGATCGCTACTCTCAGCGATCATCCCCCGCGTCGTCGATCACCAAACGTGACCGTCACCCCTCGACTATCGCGGGAATCGTCACGGAACGTCAAGATGCCCCGGCCGGCGCGGCCCGGCGGCACGCCTCACCGCGCGCGGGACACCCGCCCCTCGTCCCACACCGGCCCGGACGTCTCCCGCACCCGGCCGTCCGCGCCGAACACCAGGAACCGGTCGAACGACCGCGCGAACCACCGGTCGTGCGTCACGGCGAGCACCGTCCCCTCGTACCGTTCAAGACCCTCCTGCAGCGCCTCGGCGCTCTCCAGGTCCAGGTTGTCCGTCGGCTCGTCCAGCAGCAGCGCGGTGGTGCCCGCCAGTTCCAGCAGCAGGATCTGGAACCGCGCCTGCTGCCCGCCCGACAGCCGGTCGAACGGCTGCTCCGCCGCCCGGTCCAGCTCGTAGCGGCGCAGCGCCGACGTCGCGGCGCCCCGGTCCCTCGCGTGCTCCGTCCACAGGATGTCGAGCAGCGTGCGGCCGTTCAGCTCCGGGTGGGCGTGGGTCTGCGCGAAGTGCCCCGGCACCACGCGCGCCCCGAGCCGCCACGTGCCGGAGTGCGCCACGTCCTCGCCGGCCAGCAGCCGCAGGAAGTGCGACTTGCCCGAGCCGTTGGACCCGAGGACGGCGACGCGCTCCCCGTGGAAGACCTCCAGGTCGAACGGCCGCATCAGCCCGGTCAGCTCGAGACCGCCGCAGGTGATGGCCCGCACGCCGGTCCGCCCGCCGCGCAGCCGCATCCTGATGTCCTGCTTGCGGGGCGGCTGCGGCGGCGGCCCCGCCTCCTCGAACTTCCGCAGCCGGGTCTGCGCCGCCCGGTAGCGGGACGCCATCTCGTCGCTGCGCGCGGCGAACTGCCGCATGTCCAGCACGAGCCGCTTGAGCTGGGCGCGCTTCTCGTCCCAGCGCCGCCGCAGCTCCTCGTACCGCTCGAACCGCTGCTCGCGCGCCGCGTGGTACGTGCCGAACCCGCCGCCGTGCACCCACACGTCGGACCCGGCCGGCCCCGGCTCCACGCTGACGATGCGCCGCGCCGCCCTGGCCAGCAGCTCCCGGTCGTGCGAGACGAACAGCACGGTCTTGCGGGTCTCCGCGATCCGCTCCTCCAGCCACCGCTTGCCCGGCACGTCGAGGTAGTTGTCCGGCTCGTCGAGCAGCAGCACCTCGTCGGGGCCGCGCAGCAGCGCCTCCAGCACGAGCCGTTTCTGCTCGCCGCCGGAGAGGGTGCGCACCTGGCGCCATTGCGCCTTCTCGTACGGCGTGCCGAGCGCCGCCGTCGTGCACATGTCCCACATCGTCTCGGCCTCGTAGCCGCGCACCTCGGCCCAGTCGGCGAGGGCCTGCGCGTAGGCGAGCTGGGCCGCCTCGTCGTCCCGCTCCATCACGGCCAGCTCGGCGTCGTCCACCGCGCGCGCCGCGGCCCGCACCGGCTCCCTGGCGACGGACACCAGCAGGTCGCGCACGGTCCGCTCGTCCCGGACGCTGCCGACGAACTGCGGCATCACGCCGAGGCCGCCGCTGACCGTGACCGTCCCCGCGTGCGGCTTCAGATCACCGGCGACCAGGCGCAGCAGCGTGGTCTTGCCGGCGCCGTTCGGGCCGACCAGCGCGGCGGCGTCCCCCTCACCGACGCGGAACGAGACGTCGTCCAGCAGCACCCGCCCGTCCGGCAGCAGGTACTCGACATGCGCTACTTCGACATGGCCCATCCCGCGAGTCTCCCGCCCCCGCCGGGCGCAGCCAATGGTTTTTCCGCACCGCGCGTTCGGGCGTCACCGCGCCGGGGCGGACGGGTCCGCCCCGGGCAGTCGGACGGTGAACAGCGCCCCGCCCTCCGGCGCCCGCCCGACCGTCAGCGTCCCGCCGTGCCGCTCGGCGACGTCCCGGGCGATGGCCAGGCCGAGCCCCGCGCCGCCGTCGTCACGGCTGCGGGCGTCGTCGAGCCGGACGAACCGGCGGAAGATCCGCTCCCGGTCCGCCTCGGGCACCCCCGCGCCGTCGTCCGCCACCTCGATCACCGCACGGTCGCCGCGCCGCGCCACGGTCACGCGGACGGCGGAGGCGGCGTGCCGCTGGGCGTTGTCCAGGAGGTTGCCGAGGACCCGGGAGAGCTGCGCGGGCGAGCCCGACACGACCGGCCCGGGGCCGCCGTCCGGCAGGTCCACGCGCAGCGGGTGCGGGTCGCCGGTGCGGCGCGCCGCCTCGTCCGCCACCAGGGCCGCGACGTCCACGGCCCTGGGCGCCGGCCGCTCCCCCGCGTCGAGGCGGGCGAGCAGCAGCAGGTCCGCCGCGAGGGTCTGGAGCCGTACGGTGTCGGCGACGGCGCCCGGCACGTCCAGCAGTTCGGGGTGGGCCGCGCCCACTTCGAGCTGGGTGCGCAGCGAGGCGATCGGGCTGCGCAGCTCGTGCGACGCGTCGGCGACGAACCGCCGCTGCCGCTCCACGGACGCCTCGAGGGCGGCCAGGGTCTCGTTGGTCGTCACGGCGAGCCGCCCGATCTCGTCCCGTGCGGCGGGCTCCGGCACACGCCGGCTGAGATCACCCGATCGTGTGATGGCGGCCATCTCGGTCCTGATGCCCTCGACGGGCCGGAACGCGCGGCGCGTCACCGCCCAGGTGACCGCGCCGACCACGGCGAGGAGGGCGGGGCCGACGACCAGCAGGGAGGTGCGGACGCTGTCCACCGCGACCTCCTCGAGACCGGTCGGCGCCCCCGCGTACACGACGGCCTCGACGCCGCGCGGGGTGGTCAGCTCGATGCTCGCGAAGTGGTAGGCGTGCTCCCGGCCGTCGATGACGGCCCGCCCGTCGGAGCGCCCGACCTCGTCGCCGACCTCGCCGGGGGCCAGCCGGTTCCCGGTGCCGGTGTCCGTGTCGGTGTCGTCGTCCGAGTCGTCGCCGTCGTCGTCCCCGTCGTCCCCGTCGTCCCCGTCGTCATCGTCGTCCGACTGGTCCGGGCTCGGACTCGGCGTCGCCGCCGGGCGGTCCGGCGCACTCGGCACGACCGCGTCCGTCCCCGTCCCGGAGATCGACTCGAGACCCTCCGTCGCCGCGAGCAGCACATCCCCGTCCCGCCCCACGACCTGCACGGGCGTGTCGTCGTCCAGGTCGAGGTCGGCGATCTCCGTCGTCGTGACGAGCCGCCCCGCCACGTCCCGCGCCGTGACCTCGGCCTGGAGCGCGCCCTGCGCGCTCAGGTTGTCGCGCAGCGTGGACAGCATCAGCCAGCCGACGCCGAGGAGCGCGAGCGCCACCACGAGCGTCGCGCCCATGGCGGCGCGCGCCCTGACGCTAGCCACGGGGGTCCGCCAGCCGGTACCCGGCGCCGCGCACCGTCGTGATCAGCCCGGGGCCGAGCTTGCGGCGCAGCGCGCTGATGTGGACCTCCACGACGTTCGGGTCGCCGTCGTAGGCGAAGTCCCAGCCGTGTTCGAGGATGTCGGCCTTGGACACGACCTCGCCGGCCCGGTCCGCGAGGTGCGCGAGCACGGTGAACTCCTTCGCCGTGAGCGTCACCTCGCGCCCGCCGCGCGTGACGCGGCGCGTGAGCGGGTCGACGGTCAGGTCGCCGACGCGCCGTTCGGCCGCGGCGCCGCGCCCGTTCCCCCGCCGCCGCAGCAGCGCGCGGACGCGGGCGAGGAGCACCACGTAGGAGAACGGCTTGGTCAGGTAGTCGTCGGCCCCGGTGTCGAGGCCCTCGGCCTCGTCGTACTCGCCGTCCTTGGCCGTGAGCATGAGGATCGGCGTCTCGTCCCCGGCGGCGCGCAGGGCGGCGCAGACCCGGTAGCCGTTCATCCCGGGCAGCATGATGTCCAGGACGATCAGGTCGTACGGCCGCTCGGTCGCGAGGTGCAGCCCGTCCGTGCCGGTGTGGGCCACGTCCACGGCGAAGCCCTCGGCGGCCAGCCCCCCGGCGAGCGAGCGGGCGAGCCGCTTCTCGTCCTCCACGATCAGCACACGCATGGGACCAGCTTCGCAAAACCGTCCTGAAGACTTCTTCAGCCGCCTTCAGGTCCGCTTCAGGGACGATTCGCCACGCTGTTCCCAGTTCACCGGCAGCGGGCCGGTGGGGATCGGGGAGGTTCCTCATGAAGCGCACCGCCATCATCGCCGTCGCCGTCACGGGTGCCGTGCTCGGGGGCGCCGTGCTCACCGGCGCCGCGCTGGCGACCGAGGACGACGAGCAGGCCGCGGCCGGGGCGACCACCGTGTCGGGGGCGCGGACCGGCGGCGACGACACCGACGACCGGAACGACGACGGGGGCGCGAGCACGGACGACGCGGGTACCGACGACGGCGGCGCGGCGGCCGACCCGGCCGCGGGCGCCATCGCGGCGGCCGTCGAAGCGGCGCTCGCCGAGCACGCCGGCACGGTCACCGACGTGGACCTCGACGGCGACGACGGGAACGGCCGGGTCTGGGAGATCGACGTCCTCGGCGACGACGGCGAGCGGTACGAGGTCCGGGTCAGCCAGGACGGCACCGAGGTCGTCGGCAGCCGCACCGTGACCGACGACGATGACGACGCCGACGACACCGCCGACGCGAACGGCGCGGCCGACGCCTCGGGCGAGGCGGACGACGCGGCCGACGCGGCCCGGATCGCCGAGGAGGAGACCGGCGCCGCGGTCCGCGAGATCTCCTTCGACGACGGCGCCTGGGAGGTCGAGCTGCGCGGTGACGACGGCACGGAGCACGAGGTGCGGATCGACCCGGCCACCGGCACCGTCACGGCGCACGAGCGGGACGACGACCGCAACGACGCCGACGACCGGGACGACGACGGCCAGGACGACAGCGACGACGACGGGGACGACGGGGACGACGACTGACCCCCGGCGCGCGGTGGGCGGGACGTCGCGGACGTCCCGCCCACCGCGCCATACCCATCCCCCCGTACGGCACGTACGTGGGCGAGCCCTGGACCCGCTGCTTCGCCAAGGACGTCCGCCCCGCCTGAACGGGCCGCCCGCCGCCTCAGCGCGGGACGACGACCGCCCCCAGCAGCCCCGGCCCGGTGTGCGCCCCGAGGACCGCGCCGACCTCGCTGACGTGCAGCTCCGCCGCGCCCGGCAGCCGCTGCCCCAGCCGTTCCGCGAGCTGCGCCGCCCGTTCCCCAGCCGCCAGATGGTGCACGGCGACATCGACGGGGCCGCTCCCCGCGTGCTCCACGGCCAGCTCCTCAAGGCGCGCGATGGCCCGCGACGCCGTGCGGACCTTCTCCCGCAACTCGATCCGCCCGTCCGTCAGTTCGAGCAGCGGCTTGACGGCGAGGGCCGAGCCGAGCAGCGCGCGCGCCGTCCCGATCCGCCCGCCGCGCCGCAGGTGCTCCAGCGTGTCGACGTAGAAGTACGCCCGCGCCGCGTCCGCCCGCTTCCGCGCCTCGGCCGCCGCCTGGTCGGCGTCCGCCCCGGCCGCCGCCGCCCCGGCCGCCGCCAGCACGCAGAACCCGAGCGCCATCGCGATCAGCCCCGTGTCCACCACCCGCACCGGCACCGGCGCCGTGCGGGCCGCGACGACCGCCGCGTCGTGCGTCCCCGAGATCTCCGACGACAGGTGCACCGACACGATGCCCTCCGCGCCCGCCCGCGCCGCCTCCCGGTACGCCTCGGCGAACACCTCGGGACCCGGCCGCGACGTGGTCACGGCCTGCCGCCGCTCCAGCGCCCGCGTCAGCCGCCGCGCCGTCTCGCCCGTGCCGTCGAGCAGCGCCCGGCCGTCGAGGACGACGGTCAGCGGTACGACGGTGATCCCGTGCCGCGCCACCTGCTCGGGCGGCAGGTAGGCCGTGGAATCGGTGACGATGGCGACGGTTGGGGACATGCCCCGGAGCGTACCCGCAGGCGCGCGCCCCACCGCATCCGCTGCGCGACCGCCCGACGGGACCCTAGGGTCTGTCCGGCGGGTCTTGGCGCGGCTCGCGGCGTCGGATGCGGTGCATCGCAAGGCGCCGAATCGCAGCTCATACCCCGACCGTATTCGCGCGATACGGCAACGCAGCGAGGTGCCGTAGCCGGCGTCGCGAGACAGGCAAGATCCGCCGGACAGGCCCTAGGAGCGCCGCTTCCTGAACCGCCCGGTGAGGCCCGGCCGTTCCTCCCCCGGCTCGACGGGCGCCGGCGTCTCGCCCACGGGCGTCCAGTGCCGCAGGGCCTCCGCCTCCATGCCGATCCGCTCGTGCAGCGCGTCGGCGTCCTCGGCGCCGTGCCGCCGCGCCCGGTCCTGCGCGGCGAACCGCAGCGCGTCCGCCGAGCGCCGCGCACGGTCGGTGCGCTCCCGCAGTTCGGGCAGCCGGGCGGTGACCCGCGCACGGTCCGGCTCACCGCCGCCGAGCGCCGCCAGCTCGCCGTCCAACTGGTGCGCGTGGTCCTCAAGTTGCGCGAACAGGGCGAGCGCCTCGCCCAGCGCCGGGTCCGTGGGCGCGCTGGCCCGCAGCGCCGCCCGCGTGCTGTCCATGCTGAGCCGCAGGTCCCGCCGGACGCGCGCCACGTCCCCGAGCGCGCCCGGCTGCGCGGCGCGGGCGGCCAGCGCGGCACCGGCGAGCGTACGGCTCACCTCCTGCCGCGCCCGCTCCACACCGCGCCGCACCGTGCGCACGCCGCGCACCACCAGCGTCACGAACACCAGGAGCGTCAGTGCCAGCACTCCGGCGACGACGATCTCCATGCCCGGCCCACCTCACATCACGCCGCTTCCCGGTCTCCCCACCCAGAGTAGGCCGGGAGCGGACGGTTCAGCAGGGCCGTGCGGGAGCCGGGCAGCCCGGTGGTCACGCCGGGACGATGTTCACCAGCTTCGGCGCCCGCACGATCACCCTGCGGACGGCCGCGCCGCCGAGCGTGTCCACGATCGCCGGGGCCGCCAGCGCCAGCGCCTCCAGGTCCGCCTCGGCGATGTCGGGGGCGACCTCGAGACGCGCCCTGACCTTGCCGCGCACCTGGACGACGCACGTCACCGTCTCGTCCACCAGGTACGCCGGGTCGGCGACCGGGAAGCCGGCGCCCGTGACGCTCTCCCGGTGGCCGAGCCGCTGCCACAGCTCCTCCGCGATGTGCGGGGCGAGCGGTGCGATCAGCAGCACCAGCGTCTCCGCCGTGACGCGCGGGACGGCCGGCAGCTTGGTGACGTGGTTGTTCAGCTCGGTGATCTTCGCGATGGCCGTGTTGAACCGCAGCGCCTCCAGGTCCTGGCGCACACCGTCCACCGCCTTGTGGGTGGCGCGCAGCGTGGCCTCGTCCGGCGCGTCGTCCGTGACGGTGACCTCGCCGGTCGCCTCGTCCAGCACGTTGCGCCACAGCCGCTGCAGCAGCCGGTACTGGCCGACGACGGCCCGCGTCTCCCAGGGGCGGGACATGTCCAGCGGCCCCATCGCCATCTCGTACAGGCGCAGGGTGTCGGCGCCGTAGGACGCGAACACCTCGTCCGGCGAGACGACGTTCTTCAGGGACTTGCCGATCTTGCCCAGTTCACGGCTGACCGGCTCGCCGCGCCACGTGAACGCGCCGCCCTCGCCCTCCTCGACCTCGGCGGCCGGGACGGGGAAACCGCGCGCGTCCCGGTAGACGTACGCCTGGATCATGCCCTGGTTGAACAGCTTGTGGTACGGCTCGGCCGACGACACGTGGCCCAGGTCGAACAGCACCTTCTGCCAGAAGCGCGCGTACAGCAGGTGCAGCACCGCGTGCTCGGCGCCGCCGACGTACAGGTCCACGCCGCCGGTCGGCGCACCGTCGCGCGGACCCATCCAGTACCGCTCGATCTCCGGGTCGACCAGCCGGTCGCCGTTGCGCGGGTCCAGGTAGCGCAGGTGGTACCAGCAGGAACCGGCCCAGTTCGGCATGGTGTTGGTCTCGCGCCGGTACGGCCGCGGCCCCGCGCCGTCGCCCAGGTCGAGGGTGACGTGGGTCCACTCCTCGTTGCGCGACAGCGGCGTCTCCGGCTGCGTGTCGGCGTCCTCCGGGTCGAAGGTGCGCGGCGAGTAGTCGTCCACCTCGGGGAGTTCCAGCGGCAGCATCGACTCGGGCAGCGGGTGCGCGATGCCGTCCTCGTCGTACACGATGGGGAACGGCTCGCCCCAGTACCGCTGGCGGCTGAACAGCCAGTCGCGCAGCCGGTAGTTGATGGTGCCCTCGCCCAGGCCCTCGCGCTCCAGCCAGGCCGTGACGCGGGCCTTCGCCTCGGGCACGGGCAGCCCGTCCAGCGTGACGCCCTCGCCCGCCGAGTCCATGACGGTGGCGGTGGCGGACACGAACGCGTCGGTCCACTCCGCCGGGTCGGTGCCACGCCCGTCGTCCGGCGTCACGACGCAGCGGATCGGCAGGTCGAAGGCGCGGGCGAACGCGAAGTCGCGGCTGTCGTGCGCCGGGACCGCCATGATCGCGCCGGTGCCGTAGCCCAGCAGGACGTAGTCGGCGATGAAGACGGGGACGCGCTCGCCGTTCACCGGGTTCACGGCGTGGGCGCCGGTGAACACGCCGGTCTTCTCCCGCGCGTCGGCCTGCCGCTCCACGTCCGACTTGCCCGCGGCCTGCTTGCGGTAGGCGGCGACGGCGTCGCCCGGGGTCGCGTGCCCGCCGGTCCACGCCGGGCGGGTGCCCTCGGGCCAGGCGGCCGGCACGATGGCGTCGACCAGGTGGTGTTCCGGCGCCAGCACCATGTACGTCGCGCCGAACAGCGTGTCGGGTCGCGTCGTGAAGACCGTGACGATGCCGCCCGCCCCCGCGCCCTCGCCCGCGCCCGCACCGGGGCCGCCGACGTGGAAGTCGATGCGGGCGCCCTCGCTGCGGCCGATCCAGTTGCGCTGCTGCAGCTTGATGGCCTCGGGCCAGTCGACGGTGTCCAGGTCGTCCACCAGCCGGTCGGCGTACGCGGTGATCCGCATGTTCCACTGGCGCAGCCGCGACGTGAAGACGGGGAAGTTGCCGCGCTCGGAGCGGCCGTCGGCGGTGACCTCCTCGTTCGCCAGCACGGTGCCGAGACCCGGGCACCAGTTGACGGGCGCGTCGGAGGCGTACGCCAGGCGGTGTCCGCCCAGCACGTCGGCGCGCTCGGCGGCGGTCAGCTCACTCCAGGGGCGCCCGTCCTCGGTCGCGCGCTCCCCGGACTCGAACTGCGCCACCAGGTCGCCGATCGGCCGCGCCCGCCCCGCCTCGGCGTCGTACCAGGAGTTGAAGATCTGCAGGAAGATCCACTGCGTCCAGCGGTAGTAGTCCGGGTCGATGGTGGCGAACGACCGCCGCTGGTCGTAGCCCAGGCCCAGGCGCCGGAGCTGCCCCCGGTACGTCGCGATGTTCGCCTCGGTGGAGACGCGCGGGTGCGTGCCGGTCTGGACGGCGTACTGCTCGGCGGGCAGCCCGAACGCGTCGAAGCCCAGCGTGTGCAGCACGTTGCGCCCGGTCATGCGCTGGAAGCGCGCGTACACGTCGGTCGCGATGTACCCCAGCGGGTGGCCGACGTGCAGGCCCGCACCCGACGGGTACGGGAACATGTCCATGATGAAACGGGTGGGGCGGGCCGCCGTCTCCGGGTCGCCGGCGAGGTCGCCGGACGGGTTCGGGGCCTCGTACGTGCCGTGCGCCTCCCAGTAGTCCTGCCAGCGGGCTTCGATCTCACCGGCCAGGGCGGCGTCGTACTTGTGTGTCTCGCTCATCGTCTTCGAAGCTCCATCGGTCGTCTCTGCCGTCCCACGAAAAAACCCCTCACACAGGAGGGGTCCGCCGTGCTGACTGACGTCACTCGCCGTCGTTCAGCACGGCCGTGGAAGCAGAAGGCGTACGGCACGCATGGCGCCAGGGTACCGCACGCCGGAAAGCGCCCGCCCGGCGGTTTCAGCCCGCGGGACCGGCCCGGAAGGACCGCCGCAGGTGCCCCAGCAGGGCGCGCAGCGCGGGCGTCCCGGCCGTGCGCCACACGAGGCAGAGCAGCCCGGGACGCTCCGCGTCGTCGATGGGGAGGGCGACCAGCCGGTCCCCGTACGCGGCGGTCATGGACGCGCTCAGCACCCCGGCGCCCAGGCCCCGGGCGGCCAGGTCGGCGATGGCGTCGGCGGCGCTGGCCTCCAGCGCGATCACGGGCCGCACGTCCGCCGCCGCGCACGCCGCGTCGAACACCGCCCGCAGCCCGGTGCCGCGCGGCATGCACACCACCGGGTGGGCCGCGAGCGCCCGCAGCGTGACGGTCGGCCCGGCGGCAAGCGGATGCCCCGGCGGCACGGCGACGACGAGCCGCTCCCGTACGACCGTCAGCGACTCGACGCCGTCCGGCGGCGTGTGCGCGGCGCCGATGAGGGCCAGGTCGAGGCCGCCCGAGCGCACGGCGTCGGTGAGCCGGTCGGACGCCCCCTCGGTCAGGGACAGCTCCACGCCGGGGTGGGCGGCGTGGAAGGCGGCCAGCGCGTCGAACAGCGGCGTGATCGCGCAGCCGACGACCATCCCGACCGTGAGCCGGCCCCGGATGACGTCCGCCACCTCCCCCACGGCCTGCCGCAGGGCACCGGCCGCCGCGAGCGCGGCGCGGGCGTGCTCCAGCGCGGCCTTCCCGGCGACGGTGAGCGTCACCTCGCGCGCCGACCGGTCGAACAGCTCGGCGCCCAACTCCCGCTCCAGGTGCCGTACACGCGCGCTGACCCCGGACTGGCTGATGTGGACGCGTTCGGCGGCCCGCGTGAAGTTCCGCTCCTCGGCGACCGCGACGAAGTATTCGAGCTGACGCAGATCCATGAGCGCTGATTCTAGTGACCAGCAGAACCATCTGTTGGACTTCTCACTTCCCCGCCGGAAGGCTGTCGTGCATGAGCGAGACATACGAGAAGGCCATGCGCCCGGAGGACATCACCCGTCTCTTCGTGGAGCGGTCCAACGCGGGCGACACCGACGGGGTCGCCGCCCTGTACGAGGAGGACGCCGTCATCGCCTACCCGCCCGGCAGCACCACGGTCGGCCGGGACGCGATCCGGGAGCTGTGGGCGAAGGTCCTGTCCAACCGGCCGCACTTCGAGCCCGAGCCGCCGCTGCCGACCCTGATCAGCGGCGACCTGGCACTCACGAGCACCCCGCCGAAGGACGGCACGGGCGCC
This sequence comes from Streptomyces sp. RFCAC02, assembly GCF_004193175.1. Taxonomy (NCBI): domain Bacteria; kingdom Bacillati; phylum Actinomycetota; class Actinomycetes; order Kitasatosporales; family Streptomycetaceae; genus Streptomyces; species Streptomyces sp. RFCAC02. Next base: position 1,669,178 of record NZ_SAUH01000001.1, read on the forward strand.
CGCGCCCAGGTGGCGCGCCGCCAGCCGGACGGGAGCTGGCTGCGCGTGCTGGACCAGCCGGAGTTCACGCGCCCGGCTTCCTGACGGGGGCGGTTTCGTGCTCGACGGCGTGGGCGACGGTGCGGGCGATGTGCAGCATCAGGCCGGTCCACGCCGCGAGCGCGCCGCCCGTCAGCGCGAGGACGGTCCAGGCGGCGGTCACCGCCCGTTCTCCGGGACGATGTCGCGGACGGCAGCCCTGAGCACGTCCACGGCGTCCTCGGCGATGGCGCGTGCCGCGTCCCGTTCCAGGTCGGGCGTCGTCCGCGCGGAGCCGATCGCGGCGGCGGGCCACAGCCGGTCGATGACCGGCCGGAGGTCGGCGAGATGGTCGTCATCGAGGTCGGCGAGCCGGCGGACGAGGTCCGTCGGCACGACCTCGGGCCAGTAGTGCAGGCCGCCCGCGCTCGTGCCGGGGTGGGCGATGAACGGGACGAGCCGCTGTTCGACCAGGCACGGACGGCACGTCTGGAACCCGCGCCCGGGACCGGCCGCAGCCTCCCCGGCCGCGACGGTCGTGAGCGGGCCTTCCACCGTCTCGCAGTACATGCACAGCGGCCCCGGCGCGGCATCGACGGCGGCCCTCAGTTCATCCACGGCCGCCGTGATCCCGTACCCGGCCGCCGCGCGGACGGCCTTGAACAGGCGCGTCACCACCGGCTGCAGCGCGACGCCCGGCGCGAGGTCGGCGAGCCGTTCCACCAGGTCGTCGGGCACGTCGGCCGGCCACTGGTGCGGCTCGCCCCAGCTCGTCACCGGGTGGTGCACGACGGGGATCAGACGACAGGAGAGCAGGCACGGACGGCACGCGTGCTGCGACCATCCGGCTCCGGTCCCGGCGGTCATGAGCGAGATCGCCGTCAACGCCGGTCCGTCGGCGCCACAGTGCCCGCACCGGGGGTCGAGGCTCACGACGCCTCCCCCGGCTCGGCCTTTTCCCCGGCGGGCGGGGGTACGCGGGTGGTCATCGGTTCCTCCTGGAACGAACGTTCTGGTCCCGCGCGGCCGGGCATGGGGGAACACGACCGCGCGGGGGTCCTGTGGATGCGGCCCTGACGCTTCGGCCGCCTGCGGTGGGGGGTGAAGGCCCGTCCCCGGGAGGGCATTCGGACCGGGGACGGGCCACCCCGCCCGGCCCGGTTCCACGGCCGCCCCGAGCAAGAGGACGGGCGGACCGGACGGGGGTCCATCGGCCGCGCTGACCAGCGCGGAAGCCGCGAGTCTGGAGCGGCAGTCTCAGAGGTCGTCGTACCTGTCCCCGAGATGCGCACGAATCGCGGCGGACAACCGATCACACTCGGCATGCAACTCCGCGAGCGGCGGCAGGCGAGGCGCGGCCTCCGGCGGCTCGGGGGGCGGAGACTCTTCGGGGGGTGGTTCGCTCATGGCTCACTCCACTGGCGGTAGGACCGGACGTAACCGGATCGGCACTCCCGGCGACAAATCCAGCTTGACCGCGCTGCCGAGCGTCGTGCAACACTCCAGCCAATGAATTCCCCGCATGGGTCCCCAACTCATTGACGTGTGTTGCGGATCGGGGAATTCGGGTCCTACATGTGAAGGCGCGGAAGTATTCCGTAATCGATGGAGGAGGGGAGGCGTGATGGCTGATGGCGTGACGGGCTCGACGGTCCCGAGACGGCAGTTGGGCCGGTATCTACGGGATCTGCGGCTCCGCGCGGGCGTCACGGTGCGCGCCGCGTCCAGGGAACTGGAGTGGTCCGAGCAGAAGATCTGGCGCATCGAGACGGGCCAGGTCGCCATGCGGGCACTGGACGTCCGTGCGATGTGTGAAACCTACGGCGCCGATGACGAGATGACCGACGCGCTCATGGCCCTGGCGCGCGAGACGAAGGCCCGCGGCTGGTGGCACGCCTACGGCGACACGCTGCCCGAGTGGTTCGACCTCTACATCGGGCTGGAGGAATCGGCATCCGAACTCGACTGGTTCGAGACTCATCTCATCCCAGGTCTTCTCCAAACCGCTCACTACACGAACGAGATCATCCGCACTCACCGGCCCGATCTCTCGGACCACGAAGTTGAGCGGCGCGTACAATTGCGTATGGACCGGCAGGCGATCCTGACACGCCCGGTCGCATCGCCCAAGCTGCGGATCGCGCTTGGCGAGGCCGTGCTACGTCAGTTGGTGGGCACTCCGCAGGTGATGGCGACCCAGCTCGCGCATGTGGCATACGTCGTGGCGAACCGGAACATCCAGCTCCGCGTTGTGCCGTTCCACACGCCGACCATGGGTACTGTCGCCGGCTCCTTCACCGTTCTCCGCTTCCCCGAAGGGCGGATGGCCGAACCTCCGATCGCCTACGTCGAAGGCTTCACGGGCGGGCTGTACCTCGACAAGCCTGACGAGGTCGAGCAATACGACGCTGCGTTCGAGAGAATCTGGGATGCAGCACTGGACGACCAGGCATCGCACCGTCTGATCGCAGAGACAGCGAGGAGCTATGAACAACAGTAAGGACGACACCCGGTGGCGTGTGTCGAGCTACAGCAATGGTGACGGACAGTGCGTCGAGACGGCGGTCAGCGCCGACGTGGTAGGCGCGCGCGACACCAAGGACCTGGGACACGGCCCCGAACTGTGGGTCTCCTCCGACACCTGGCGCGCGTTCGTCCACGCCGCCACGACCAGCGGTCTCACACGTTGATACTCACGCGCACGCGGTAGTTCCACGAGTAGCAGCAGGCGGCTCGGGGCATCTCGCACTCAGCACCGAGTGAGGACACGTCCGCACTAACAATCACGAAGGCGGCGAAGTCGCATGACGAGCACGGCCCGCTGGGCAAAGTCGAGCTACAGCAGCAACCACGAGGCATGCGTCGAAGTGGCCCGAGTCCCGGGTGCGGCAGGGATGCGTGACACCAAGGCTCTGGGTACTGGCCCCGAACTGTGGGTCTCCTCCGACACCTGGCGCGCGTTCGTCCACGTCACCGTGGCCAACGGCTTCACGCGCTGACCCCCCGCACACACACGGCCCCCGCACCGGCTCACTGCCACGCGGGGGCCGCCGTGCTGTCAGCACACGGTCAACGCATACGCCCGCCCGCCTTGAACCCTCACGCATAGGCCCTCGCCAAGAGGGTTCCTGCGTCCTTCTCTTCCGGAGGAGAGATGACCTCGGTTTTGATATCCGAGTACCCCGAAGAGGCCAGAAGGGCCGACCACTCCTCTGGGGTGTAGTCCCACCTGGTCACTGCCTTGGCTTCCCTCAGAGCCCCCACCGGCTGAGTGCCGGCTGTAGGGGGCTTGTGAGAGAAGGCCAGTACGCCACCAGCGGAAAGCCTCTTCCGTACCAGGGGGAGAAGCTGTTCAGGGTCCGTGAACCAGACAGGCCCGAAGATGGACAGGACCACATCGAAGGTGCCGTCTGTACGGTTCAGGTAGTCGGTCACCTCGGCCGTGTGAAAGGTGAGGCCGGGCAGGTGCCCCCATCGGGTCACGGCCTTCTCGTGCTGGCTCGGAGCGATATCGACCCCGGTGCAGGTTGCCCCAAGGGTGGACAGGTGGGCCAGGTTGCAGCCCGTACCGCAGCCCAGTTCCAGAACGGTACAACCCCGGAGGTTTCCGAGGATCGATTCATCGGGGCCGTGGTCGGGGTACTGGGTCCAGTTCAACCACGTGCGAGCACCAGCGGAGTTCACCTCTCGCCGGGGTGTCCGCCCCTGGGCGTATCGCTCCCAGGCGTCAACGACCTCCATACGGAACCTCTCCTCATGGGGACGACTCCCCCCGTCGCCGGGGGGAGTCGCCACTGTCAGCGCTGTGCTACTTTTTCCCGCCGTTGGGGCTGTCCGTGCACCCGGCATGGCACTGGGAGCACTCGGCCGCGTCCTTCATGCCCCACAGCTCCGTGTCGATCTCGAAGCCGGAAGCCTGGATGGCCTTGACCGCGTCCCGCAGCGCGGTGGGCTCCTCGGCTCCCTCCCCCGGCAGGTGCGGGACGTGGTGGATGTAACGTCCCGCGTGCTGGTCGCAGAACGCCATGTAGTTGATCGAGTCGAGCACGAACGAGTGGACGCCCAGGTCCACGGCCTGAGAGGGCCCCATGCGGACCTCGGGGCACTCGGCGGAGGTCACCAGGTAGGCGACGGTCTGCCCGAAGATGCGCTCTGCCAGATCACGCCCCGTGGCGTGGTCCCGCATGATGAGTCGGACTTCCCGGTCCCACACCTGAGCGGGGACGCAGGACCGGGGGTCTCGGACCTGTACTGCTGTTGCCATCAGTGGTTCCCTTCACGTGGTCGTGCTCGGGTGATGGAACCCACCCCGGCCATTCGTACGTGCCTGAATGACCAGGGTGTGGGTCTCGATAGGTGATGTTCTCCAAGTCTTTGGCGGCAAGGGTGATTCATGCATGTACTGGACTGAAGATCATGGATGAGCTATACGCGGTAGCGGACCGCCCACTCACCAAGTTTTTCCCTGGCAGCCTCACCGAAGAGGGCCAGCCCCTCGTAAGCCGCGAACTCGTCCAGGTAACTGCGAACGTCTCTGGGATCGCGGAACACCATCACCCCGGCGGACAGTTCGGCCGTCGCTATCCGCTCGTCGTAGACCGTGAAGGTGTTCAGCGGGTTACCCGGCATCCTGGTCTCAATGGGAAGGACACCCAGGCGCACGTTCACCAGGTGGGTGAGGGAGGCCAGTCGGTCGATCTGCACGGCCATGGCCTCACGCGCCACGAACGGGGACCTCACGGCCTGTTCCGTGAGGATGAACGTAAAGCGTTTGGGCCTGTCGTAGAGGACTTCCTGTCGCTCCAGCTTCCGAGCCACGGTCCTGCCGTGGTCACCGGGAACGTGAGCCAGACTGGCTCGGATGTACTCCGGTGTGGAGAGGAGCCCCGTGATCATCGAGAGAAGGAAGTAGCGGAACTCCGTTGAGGATTGTTCGAGCCCCGCCAGCTCAAGCTGCTTTTTGTCGAGGCCCTTCCTGCGAAGGCTCCTGGCGTCCTGCCACTGGGTGTTGGTGATCCGGGTGAGCGCCATGACTTCCGCAACCAATGCGGGCGGCGCGTCCAATGCCCTGAGAATCTGGTCAACATCCACAAGGGATGGTCGCACCTTTCCGTTCTCAATCCTGCTGACTTTGGACTGAGACATGTTGCAACGCTTGGCCAGCCTTTCCCCTGACAGCTTGGCCGTCTCGCGTAGGGTCTTGAGCAGGACAGCCAGCTCGTGTGCCGACTGCCCCATCTGCTCTGGTTCGAATGTCACCCCTTCATGTACTCCAGAAAGGGAACGGACTCGGCTTGGGCGATCCGCTGATATTTGATGAACTGAGCAGGGTCGCCGTCGTAGAGTTCCCGGCCGATCTGCTTACCGTCCGGCTCGTAGTGCATGAGAACGACAGTGGACTGATCGAACATCCAGAAGTCCTGGACATTCGGCAAGGGGTTCTCGCGCCCTGTGATGTCGAGGATTCGGATGTCTTCCCCTGCGGAAGCCTGGTGCTGGTAGTACCGCTCGAATTCGAAGCGCAGATAGTCACTCAGAGGGCGAGACACGATGTGTACGCGTCCCACTTGCCGAGTGCGCACCATCTGAGTCCACGAGTCTTCGTACGGGCCGGGAAAGCGTGTTCCCGCCTTGAAGGCCGTGAACTCTTCGGCCTCTTGAGGCACGAGGTACTGAGGCAGTGTCTCAAGCCGCCAGGCTTCCCTTCGGAAGTCCCGGAACTTCGCCGCCCAGTTGTCACCATCCAAGAGCACGGAAAGCCTCCCTCAGTACGTGCTCAGGGATCTCCACAAGCCCTTCCCCCTCGGGAGGAGCGAACGCCTGGGATACGTCACCCTGGACGACGAAGGAGCCTGATGCCGTGCGGTATACGTTGGGACAGTCACCCTGTCCGCACGGACCCCCGTTTCCGTTCTCATCCAAGCCGGTGAGCCTGATCAGTTGCTCCCGAGCCATGGCACAACCCCCTGAGTCTGTGTGGTGGTGCACTGACCGTACGAAGGCATGGACGCAGCCGTCCATGCATGGACGGGACTATGCGCGTGTTGGCATCAACACGGCGATGCGGCCCTACCAGCCGTGTTCCGTGAGCATGGTGCCCGCGAGGTAGCCGTGCAGACCGGCGGCCGGGTACTCGATGACGTCCTCGGGCAGGTCGTGCACCGACTGCCACCGCAGGTCGAGACACTTCTCGGGCTCGCGGTTGGTCGGCTCTCCCTGCCATTCGGTCGCGAGGAAGAACACGCCGATGCGCTCGATCTCGTCCGACTGCCGGTGGTGCACGATGTGCACCTGCCGCAGGTGATCCGGATCGACGGTGACACCCGTCTCTTCGTACAGCTCGCGGGCCGCGCCGACGGTGAGCGGTTCGCCGGCGTCGAGCTTGCCGCTCGGCAGGTGCCAGCGTCCGTATCCGTACGGGCCGCCGCGCTGCGACATGAGGATCTTGTCGCCGTCCCGCAGGATCACGTGCGTGTCGACGACGGGCGTTGCGAGGGTCATGAGGTCACCGTGTGCTTGTCGGGGCTCGTGTCGGCTCCGACGCTAGCGGGAGCCGTGCCCAGCGAGGCCAGGATTCGCGCAGCGGCCTCCCGAGGGGTGGCCGTGTCGGTGTTGACGCTGACGACAGGTACGCCCAGCCGTTCGAGAACGGTGGCCGCGTGCCGGTAGAGCTGGATTTCGCGCGCCGGGATGCTCGGGTCCCGCTCGAACCGGTGGTGTGCGCCTCGGCCGGTGAGGACAGGAAGCAAAGCCCACGCGCACCCCGGGGCGTGCCCGCGATACTGCCGTCGAATTACGGCACCGACCTCGCACGTTGAGCCCTTCGTCTCCGGACCACCGGGAGGAGGACCACGCATACGCCCTGCGCGCCCAGGGCATCTCGCACGTAGCGCCGAACGAAGGCATGTCCGAACCCGTGATCGCGAAGGCGGCGAAGCGTATGACGAGTGAGCCCCGCTGGTCGAAATCGAGCTACAGCAACGGTGATGCTTGCTGCGTCGAGGTGGCGCTCGGCACCGATGCAGTAGGCACACGCGACTCGAAGCACCGCTCACGCGGCCCCGAGCTGTGGGTCTCCCCCGACACCTGGCGCGCGTTCGTCCACGCGACCGTGGCCAACGGCTTCACACGCTGACCTCCCACACACACGCGGCCCCCGCACCAAACGGGGGCCGCCGTGCCGTCGATCGAACTCGCACACCGTAATGCGGTGACGCCCTACGGTGACGACCATGTCTGATGCGCCTGACGCCCTGCTCCCGGACGAGGTTGACGAGTCCGAGCTTCCTGCTCTCCTCACCCGCCTGCTGGACCGCGCGGCCGATGGCGGCGCGACGGTGGTCACCCGTGGCGGAGTGCCGATCGGGGCCATCGTGTCGATGAAGGACTACCAGGTGGCAGAGGAAGCCGTCGATGAGGCCCTGGCCACACGGACCTACGAGGACGACGGCACCCGCTACACCCTCGCCGAAGTGTGCAGTGACGACGAGGGCGACGACAGGTGAGTTACCGACTCGACTTCACGAGCAGTGCCAAACGCCAACTGCGCGGCCTCGACGGCGAGGCGAAAACGCATCAAGTCGGCCCTGGAGCGGCTGGCCATCGACCCGTACGCACCCGGCATGGACGTGAAGAAGCTCAGTGGCCGCGAGGAGGAGTACCGGCTGCGGGTACTGGTCACAGTGATCGACGTCGGCCACCGCCGAAACGTCCACCGCTGAACCCTGTCTCGTCGGCCGGTGCGGAGGCGGAGGCCACGAAGAACGGCATGGCGATGAGAAGGCGGTCGGTCTCGGCGCGGCGGCGTTGCTCCGCGAGCCACGCGTCGGCCTGGTCACGGCCGACGGCGCCGCTGGCGCAGGCCGGTTCGGCGAGCCTGGTGAGCAGCGACAGCATCGCGGGGTCGGTGAACACGCTGGTGTGCACCTCGACGGTGACGTCGTCGAAGCCGCCGTCGAGCAGCAGGTTGCGGTACTGGCGGCCGGCGCGGGGCGCGCCCAGGAGGTCGGCGCGGGCGTGCACGATCGTACGGGTGAGCGCCGCGTCGTCCGAGTCGACCATGATGGCGTCCCAGTCCTGCCCGACCAGGACGATCCTGCCGCCCGGGCACAGGACGCGCCGCGCCTCCGCCACCGCGCGCCCCGGCTCCTGGAGCACGTGGAAGACCTTGTCGGCACGGTAGCCGCGCACGCTTCCGTCGGCGAACGGCAGTTCCTCCGCCCCCGCCTCGTGGAACTCGGCCGCCGACCAGCGTTCCCGGGCCGCGGCCAGCATCCACCGGTCGGGGTCCACGCCCACCGCGTGGACCCCGCGTTCGGCCAGCTCGGCGACGGCGCGTCCGGCGCCGCAGCCGACGTCCACGACGGTCGAGTCCGGGACGAGAGACAGCAGTTCGTAGGAGCGGGCCCGCAGCCGGGCGGCGCTCGGCATCCGGTCCGCCGCGTCGAGGAGTGCCAGCAGGGCCTCGGTGTCGCGGTGCTCTTCCACCGCTTCCTGGTTCTTGGACATGGACATCAGCCTGCGACTTAATGTCGGCATGAAGTCAAGCGACGACAGCGGCGCCGGCACGATGAGCATCGGCGTGCTCGCGGAACGGTTCGGCCTTGCCACGCACGTCCTGCGGCACTGGGAGTCGATGGGCCTGCTGCACCCCGGACGGGACACGGGCGGGCGCCGCCGCTACGGTGCGGACGACCTCACCCGCGTGGCGACGATCCTCATGCTGAAGGAGGCCGGCCTCGGCCTGGACGCCATCAGGAACCTGTCCGGCACCGTGGATCGCGACACCCGGCACGCGATCCTGCGCGCCGAGGCCGAGGAGCTGCGGTCGAGGATCGCCGCGGCCCGGGCCTCCCTGGAACTCATCGAGCGCGGCCTGGGCTGCGCGTACAAGGACGTCACCCAATGCCCGAACTACCAGCGGCTCATCACCGAGCGGGTCGGCTCCCACGTGCCGGCGCGAGGCGGGGAGCCGCCTGCTTCGCGGGACGACCGAGCAGACCCCGCCCGGGCCGGGCGAGCAGCGCACGGCTGTGACCGGCGACGGCCGGGAGTTCGCTGAGCGCCGCACTTCCTCGCAGGCGCGGACGCGGGGGCGTTCCGCGCTGTGCGCCCGCAGGTGTCTCAGGTCGGCGTGCCGCCGTTCAGCCGGTGGCGGGCGTACGTCTGCCATGCCTGCACCCGGGGTTCCCGTGCCCAGGGGGTCAGGGCCGTGTGGATGTCCCCGATGTACTCGCGTGCACGGTCGGACGTGACACCGGCCAGGATGTCGACCGCGCGGCGGGCGACGGCGATGCCCTGGTCGAGGTCCCTCGCCTGCAGGTGCGCGGTCGCCGTGACGGACAGCCGCAGCCCGACCGCCCTGGTGTGTCCGGACGGCATGGCGCACTGGGCGTCCCACCCGGCCGCGACGTGCGGCTTTCCGAGGTCCCGGTAGATCTCGACCGCGTCGCTCGCCATGCGGGCGGGGCCGAAGTAGGCGATGTACGTGGGACTCTCCCGGTCGCGCGCGGTGTCCAGGAGCCGTTCGCAGGTGGACAGCGCCCGCGCCGCCGACCGTTCGTCGCCGACGCGGGCGGCGGCACGCGCCTCGATCAGCCGGGCGAAGGCCAGCACCCGTGGTGCGGCGTCGTGGCCCGCTCGTTCGGCGGCGCCCTGGGCCATGTCGATGGCCTCGTTCGGGAAGCCGCGGCGCATGGTCTGCAGGGCCATGGTGGCCAGGACGTACGCGCCGAGCCCGGCGTTGCCGCCGGCCCGCGCCAGGCTCAGGGCCTGGACGAAGTGCCGCTGCGCGAGGGCGTGTTCGCCCGCGTCGAACGCCGCCCAGCCCGCGAGGCGGGACAGTTCGGCGGCGGCGGAGTACAGGCCGTCGGCGATCTGCTGGGTGGCCCGCCCGGCGAGGAGGGGCGCGGCGCGGTTGGTCAGGCAGTCCACGACCTGGCTGCTGCGCCAGGAACCGCCGCCGTAGCGGGCGTCCCACTGCCGGGCCTGTTCCGCCTGCTCCCACAACTCGGCGAGGTCCTGCTGCCCGACGCGCCGGCCGCCGCCGTCGGCCGGGGCGGCACTGGCGGGGTGGACCAGCCAGCGGGTGACCGGCAGGGTGTAGGCGGCGACGGCGAAGGCCCGTCCGAATGCGCGGCGGTGCATGTCTCTCCAGAAGGCGGACGCCACACGTCGGGCGTCGGCGGGATCACGGGGCAGCTCCAGCCCGCAGGTGCCGGCCGGGCCGGGTGCGGCCATGCCGATCTCGGCGATGTCGACCGCGCGGCCGAGCCGTTCCCCCAGCGCCTGGGCCAGCAGGGCCGGGACGGGCGGACGCGGGACCATCCCGTCGAGCCAGGTCCTGACGCTCGTGTGCTTGTAGGCGGTCGGGCGGCCGGCGCGTGCGGCGAGCTGGTTCACGCGGTGCGCCAGAGCCTTGTGGCTGGTGCCGGACGCGGTGATGAGCGTGGCCAGTGCCGTGTTGGGCGAACGGGTCACCGGGAGCCTCACCTCCTGTGGGAGTCACCGCCTCATCGCCGAGCGTAGGCCCGGACGGCAGGCGCGTCGGCCCCCTTGTGGGTTTTCGGCCCCCCTTGTGAGCCTCCCCGTGTGCCGAATCCGCCGGTGTACTGAGGTCCGTGCCCGGTTCGGGCGTCACCCGTGAGAGGGGGTGTCCTGTGGAGCGGCACAGCGGGCCGCGCGGGATTCGGGGCAGTACGCAGGACCTTCGACAGATCGAGCGGGCTTCCGCGCCCGAACGACGGGCGGAGCAGGTCCATGGCGGAGCCCCGGCGGGCAACGACCGCACGGGGCACCGTGACTTCCGCCCTGCCGATACGGCCGCCGCCGTCTACGCCGAGCGTTGCCGTTCGTCCCTGCTGAGCCCCCGGAGCGTCCACAGGCCGTACAGCGCCAGCAGCGGCTTCGCCACCAGCCATTCGCCGGGGCGGTAGTCGTCGGCGCGGACGAGCCTCCCCGCGAGGTCCGGGCGCTGTCGGCGCAGGTACGCGCGGGCCTTGAGCGCGTGGGCGGGCTGGGACGCGAAGGCGATGCGGTCGGCGTCCTCCAGCATCGGAATCACGTTCGTGACGTTCTCCCACGTCGTCCGGCTCCGGTCCTCCAGCGTCACCACGCCGTCGAACGCGAGCGACCTCGCGTACCGGGCCATCAGCTCGGCCTCCGGGGTACCGCCGCCGACCGCGCCGCCGCTGAGGACGAGCCGTGCGCCGCGCCCGTCGTCAGCGGCGATGGAGCGGATGCCCGCGCGGACCCGCCAGCGGTTGATGACGTTCGCCGTGGCTCCGGGATTGCGGTACCCCAGCACGACCACGACGTCGGCAGGCCCCTCGCCGCTCCCCACGAGCGTCCGGGACCACCGCCGGTTCAGCCACTCACCCCACGCCAGGACCGCGATCCCGGCCACTACCCACCGCGTCGTCCGCCGCATCGGGCAACCCTACGGCGCCGTCCGCCGGTCATGCGCCGTCGTCGCCCGGCCCCGCGACGGCGCCGATCAGCCGATGGGGCAGCGCGCCGGGAAAGCCCTCCGCGCGCGTCACCGGAGCGTAGAGCAGGCCGCGGGCGCCGTCCTTGCTCACGAGGACGTGCGCGGTGCCCATGCCGGGAGGCGGTGCCGTCCGCAGCCGGTCGGCGGTGCTCCCGGCCCATGCCTCGGCGACGGACCCCGGCGCGCCCTCGGCGCGCTCGACGACGACCAGGTCGGTCGTGTCGTCACCCGCACCGTCGGGCGTGACCGTGTGCGCCAGCCGGAAGCGGACCAGGCCGGGACGCCGGATGCCCGGGATCTCCCGGTCGATGCGGCTGATCATCTCGGCCCGGTGTTCCCGGATCCAGGCGAGGTGGGCTTCGTCGCTGGTCCACTGCGCGACACTGAGCAGCACCCGCCCGTCCGCGCTCGCGAAGCAACTGAGCCGCAGGAAGGCTTCGGGGCGGAGCCTGGCCGACAGCTCGTCCCACTCCTGGAGGAGTGCGCGGGCCGCCCGGTCCTGGCGGTCCGGCGTGTCCACGATCCATTCGCTGACCAGTGTGGTCCCGGCGTCGGGCCGGGCCAGGTCCGGGAGCTGATTCGACATCACACGGCTCTCCTGTCGTCGCTGCCTGCCCAGCATGGAACTTCAAGCGCGGTTGAAGTCAAGCGGACGGTTTCCCGGGCCGGGCAATTTTCCCGACATGCGACCCTCGGATGCGCGTGCTATCAGTTATTCATACGCTGTCCGATTCAGAACATAGGAGACCGGTATGTCGAACGCTGCTTTCGCCAAGCTTCTATGGCTGGAGGCGAAGAGAATCCAGGACCCGGACGGCGCGGACGAAATCATCATCAGCAGAGGTGACGGCGGAGTCTTCGAGAAAGTAAGAATGCGAGTGGGGGACGTGTACGAGTTCGACGAGCGGTTCGTGCCGTTCGTGAACCAGGAACCCATCGACATCATCCTGCATGAATGGAACGAGGCGAACGACCGCGCCAGTTTCATCGGCGGAGCGAAGATCATTCCCTCCGAGATCGGCCTCGGAGACCGGATCCAGGCGATCGGCGCGCTGTCCCTGTCCCTGTACGAGCTGACGTACCGGGTGCTCTGACGAGGCGGCCCGGGGAGGGCGCGCGGTCAGCGGTCGATCAGGCCGCGGGCTTCGAGTTCGTCCGCACACTCCTCCGGCACCGATATGTCCATCACGGTGAGCTGACCCTGCAGGCGTTCCTTCTCCTGCGTCTTCAACTCGTCGAAGCGGGCCTGCGCGATCCCGTCGGCGATCGCCTCGCACTCTGCGCTGTACGTTCCGCTCGGTTCCGGATTCCCGGCCGGGGATTCAGGTCCCCCCGAATAGGACCAGGCATTGAGTGCCCAGGTGACGGCCATTCCGGACAGGCACAGCCCCGCCCAGATCACGACGATCCGCCGGTTCCTCGTCCCGCTCAGAGCGCCTTCACCCGGCCCAGCCAATCGCCCACCCGACGATTCCAGTCGGTGCTGTCGAGATCGTGGTGCGCCGCGACGAAACGGCCGGCCGGCGGCTTCTCGTCCCAGTACCGGACGCCGTGGCCGGCGCGCCGCAGCAGGATCTCGCAGCCGACCGCGTTGGTGAGGAAGACGAGTTCGAGGTCCGTGCCGGCCCCGTCCGTCGTACGGTCCCGCAGGTCGAGCAGTTGGTAGAAGTCGTACGGCTGGTCGACGTCCGGGATCCACTCCTCCACCAGACGCCCCGCCTCGCAGGTGTATCCGTGGCCGGCGAAGGCGTCGAGGATCGCCTCGTGGAGCGGCAGGGGCGAGACGTGCAGCAGGTCCTCGTCCGAACCGGCCCTCGGCACGCTGTCGTCCACGCCGGTCCGCAGTTCCAGGACGATCCCCAGGGCGCGCCCCGCCACCTCGGTGAACGGAGTCGCCCACGGCAGCCGGACCGTGAACGGCACGACGGCCTCCTCGCCCTTCGGGATCGTGAAGGGGCCGTCGGCGTGGGCGCGGTTGATCTCGTCCTCCCCGGCCTCCACACCGGGGGCGGCGGGCCATGACGCGAGCACGTCGAAGGTGAACCCCTGGATCTCCGTGCCGGACCGTCCGCCCCGGACGACCACCTGGCCGGGCACCGTGTCCCCGGGACGGACGACCCCGGCGAGCACCTGGGTGTCGACATCCACCGGGCCGCCGCCGGACCGCGCGCGCATTCGAGTGAACATCCCCGGAGCATACGGCCGGCCACGCGCCGGCCGTCTCACCCGGCCTGGGCCGGCCGGCGCTCGGCGAGCAGCCGCTTGCGGTGCCGCCGGCGGCGGACGGCGGTGACGATGACGACGGTGACGCAGACGCCGACCCCGAGGACCGGGAGGAGAAGGGCCAGGACCAGCCCGATCCCGAACGCGAACAGGCCCTCGGTCTCCCCGAAGGCGTACCGGGACAGCGCGTCGGACGAGCAGGTGATCGTGTAGTCCCCGGCCTGGGACACGTCGATGGTGTAGAGGAGGTCCCAGGTCTCGTCGCGGGTGAACCACACGTCGGTGCCCGGGTCGGTGAGGACGGGGTCGCCCGGCCCGGTGATGTCGCACTCCGGACCGGGTGACTGGCCGGGGTACTTGACCCAGAGCGCCCGGTCGCTCTCCGGTTCGAGACGTACGGTGGCGGTCTCGCCGTTGGCGAATCGCCTGTCGGTGTCCACCGCGTCGCGCACGCTGATGAACCGGTACACGCCGATGGCCACGCCCAGCACGATCAGCACGAGGGCGATGCCGGCCGCTATGGCGTACCAGTAGCGGCGGGGCCGGAGTTCGTTCGCCGGTATCCGCGGCGACGGGATGAGCTGCACCGCCACACCGTAAGCGGCACCCTCCTCGCCCCCGCAGGCAGGCCCTCCTTCCCCCGCACACCACGGCGTCCGCATGAGCGCGGCGGCCGTGGCGGCGCACTTCTTCCCGGCGGCGGGCGCCGCGTGCGCGCTCGTACCGGGCGCCGTCGTCCGGGGCGTCACATCGCTCATTAGAGTGTCATGAACGCGTCGAGGTTCGGGGGCCGGAACGGCCGGGCAGTGCGATCACGTGATGTGGCGCCCGAAAACGGGATCCATCCCCACATCACCCCATCGGCCCCAGTCCTGGAGACGTGATGACGCCTGCCTTCCCGGCCGTCGGCGAGACCGCCGCCGCCACCCCCGACTTCGTCAGCCTGACCAACTCCCTGTGCGACGCCCAGACGCTGCTCAGCGCACTGGAACTGGACCTGTTCACGGCGCTGCGTTCCTCCGGCCCCGCCGACGCGGAGACCGTGCGCTCCGCCCTCGGTCTGCGCGGCCGTGGCGTGTCGGACTGGCTCGACCTGCTGGTCCTGAACGGCGTGCTGCTGCGCGACGGGGACAAGTACCGCAACACCCCGGCCGCGGACCAGTACCTCGTGCGCGGCGCCGACTCCTACATCGGGGACGTGGTACGCCTCCGGCTGTTCCCCGCGCTCACCCACCTCACCGACTCGCTGCGCACCGGCGCACCGTACGGCGGCGAGGAGTTCATGAGCATGGTCGCGGGCCTCGACGTGCTGCGGCAGTTCGCGAACCAGATGGACCACATGACGGACTCCCTGATGCCCCACCTCGTGGCGGCGTTCGACGGCTGGGGCCGGTACGGGTCGGTCCTCGACATCGGCGGCTGCCGAGGCAGCGTCGTCGCCGGCATCCTGGCCGCCCACCCGCACCTGGAGGGCCACGTCTTCGACCTGCCGATGATGGCGCCGTACCTCGACGAGAAGAGAGCGGAGCGCGGCCTCGACGGCAGACTGACCTTCCACCCGGGCGACTTCCTCACCGACGACCTGCCACCGGCCGACATCGCGATCATCGGCCACGCGCTGGTCAACTGGGACCCCGGCAGGCAACGCGCCCTCGTGCGCAAGGCGTACGACAGCGTCAGGCCCGGCGGCGTGTTCCTGGTCTACGACCGGATGCTCGGCGACGCGCCCGGCAGCACGGCCGACCAGAGCCTGAAGGTCTCGCTCTCCATGCTGGTGATGACGCAGGGCGGCCGCGCGTACACGACGGACGAACTGCGGGAGTACGCCACCGGCGCCGGGTTCGACACCGTCACGTTCCGGCCGCTCGGGGAGCACGACACCCTCGCCGTCTGCCACAAGCCCGCCTAGCTTCCCGCCCCGAACAGGCCCCGGGGGAACGGGGACCGGCCGGCGCCCGGCGCATCAGCCGACCGGCCGGCCCCCGCCCCGTGCCATGATGCCCGCAAGCGATCTCACGGAAGGTAGCACCATGGGCGCACACAGCAAGCCCGAGCCGGATCTGAGCCAGGGCACCCCGCCTCCCGGGAACAGCGACAGCCGGGTGGAGACGCCGTCCACCGGGAACGGCACGCACAAGAAGGACGACGGCAAGAAGGACGAGAAGTAGCCCCGGAGGCAGCGAGAGACATGGCAGTGTCGCCGGAACACGAAGCTCTGCGGGCCGGGTTGGACGCCGCCATGGAGGCGGCGGGCGAGTGGCCCGCGCGGTCCCCGTGGATCCGGCGCGCTGCGGCCCGGCTGCCCCGTGAACTCTTCGCCCCGGACCGGCTGTGGGCCTGGGACGGCGACGCCTACGCGGCCGTCGAGCGCGCCGCCGACCCGCGTGGGTGGGCGGCCCGGGTCTACGCCGGTCCCGGTTCGGCGGCCCTGACGCGGATCGTCGGCGGTCTGCCCGGCTCCAGCATGAGCGCGCCCGCCGTCGTGGCGGACATGCTGGACGCCCTCCGCCTCGACCCGGGGCACCGCGTGCTCGAACTCGGCACGGGCACCGGGTGGAACGCGGCGCTGCTGGCATACCGGGCCGGTGCCGGGCGGGTGGTCAGCGTCGAGGTCGATCCCGAACTCGCCGCCACCGCCCGGGAACGGCTCGCGGCCGCCCCCTGCCCGGACGTGACGGTCGTGGTCGCCGACGGCGCCGCCGGCTGCCCCGGCCGCGGCCCGTACGACCGGCTGATCGCCACCTACGCGGTGGACACGATCCCGTGGGCGTGGGTGGAGCAGACCCGCCCCGGGGGCCGGATCGTCACACCATGGGGCCGTATGGGACACGTCGCCCTCACGGTCGCCGACGACGGCCGTTCCGCGTCCGGACGGGTCCGCGGCCTGAGCACGTTCATGCCCGCCCGCGACCGTCTCCCGGCCACCGGGCTCGCCTGGAACCGTGTCCGTGGTACGGATCCGGCGCGGCTGACCAGGCCGTTCGCCCGGGACACGGAGCCGTTGCGCGACGACCCGCATCTGCTGTTCGCCCTCCGCGTCGCTCTGCCGGACGTACAGGTCTTCACCCGGTCGGGCGGCCGGGCGGTCACCGTGGGGCTGCACGACGGGCGCTCCTCATGGGCCGTGCTCGACGGTGGGAGCGGGACCGCCTTCGTCGGCGGCCCGAGGGACCTCGACGAAGAACTCACCCACGCCTGGGACCACTGGACCCGCCACGACGAACCCGCGTTCCACGACTTCGGCATGACCGTGACGCCGCACCGCCAGTACGTGTGGCGCGGCGACACCGGCAACGGGCCGTACCACCCGGCCGCCGATGCCCGGCGGGACACGGGTTCAGTCGCTGTCACCGCGCACGACGGCGGCGTACCGTTCGCCCAGCTTGACGCGCAGTGAACGGAGCTGCTGAGCGGCCACGGCCGCGATGCCCGACGACGCGGGCTGCTGCGCGCTCGTGATCCACCACTGCGCGGCGGGACGGCCGCCCTCCGCCTCCGCCCGGATCAGGGTGTCGATCACCGTCACGTGGTGCGCGAACGCCTGCGCCCACTCCTGTTCGTCCGGCCGGAGGAAAGGAGAACGCCGCAGGAGCAGGAGGTTGACCCGCGTCAGCTCGCCCGTCCCGGCCGCCTGACCTCGGCGGGTCACGGACGTGCGCTGCGTCTCCTCCAGGTCGGACAGCGCCTCCCACACCTCCCCCAGCGCCTTCACCCGCTCGGCTCGGAAGTCGGCCCGCGCTTCCCTGGCATGGGCGCGCTGCCACTGCCACACCCCGGCCGCCGTGGCCAACCCGGTGCCCAGGAAGGTGAGAAGCCCGACCAGTACCGTGTCCGAGACCATGCCGCGAGGCTATTGAAGGCACGGCCCGCCGTACACCACCCGCGCCACCCGCCCGCCGCTCAGGGGTGGCCGATGAGCCACACCACCTCGACGACGACCGCGCGGTCCAGCACCCGGTACATGATCGACACCCGCGCCGCGGGCAGGACCCACCGGCGCAGTGCCTCCGGACCGCTCCCCTCGTACGGCTCGCCGACCTCCCTCGGCCGGCGGGCCAGCGTCTCCTGGGCGCCGTGGACGGCCCGCCGCTGCGCGGGCGTGAGCGTACCGAGGCCGCGCTGCGCGTCGCCGCTCAGGCTGACCTTGTACCTCACCGCTCCTGCTCCCCGTCCGCGCCGGGCGGGGTACGGGGTTCGTACGCATCGTCGTACTGCGCCCACACCACATCGGCCGGCACCGCGTCCGGGTCCGGCCCGTCGCCGAGGCGGTCCAGCGCGGCCCTGATCCGCGGATGGGTCCGCATCACCCACACCGCGCGCCACGCGGACACGGTCCGCGCGCGCTGCTCGGGTCCCGCCGCGCGGGCGAGTTCGGCGCGCATGCGGGCCACCTCGTCCGGCCACGGGGCGAGCGCGACGGCCAACTCGTCCTCGGTCCGCGGCCCCTCGCCGGGCTCGATCCGGTACGGCGACCGCGTCGGCGGCCACTGCCCAGCCTCCACACTCAACTCCTCGCTCACGAGGCCACAGGCACGTGTCACCCCGGACACGCTACGGACACTCTCCCCCACCGCACGAGGCGCGGAAGAGTGACGTCGTCGCGCGCGCACCACCGGGGGCGCGCACCACCCGCCGTACGCCCCCTGGGGCTCAGTTCTTGACGGCTTCGGCGATCCGCTGGGCGGCCTCGGCGGGGGTGAGGTGTGTGATGTCGACGACCTCGGCCTCGGCGTGCAGCCAGGTACGGGCGGCCTCGGCGTACGGTTCGAGGTACTTGAGGCGGAACCAGGACGGGCCGAGAACGGTGTCGCCCTCGATGCGGCGGCGGAGGGTTTCCTGATCCGCGTGGAGGACGAAGTGCCGTACAGGGATGCCGTGCTGATCGAGTCCCGCACTGATCTCGCGCCAGTACGCCTCGACCAGGACGGTCATCGGCATCACGAGGGTGCCGCCGGTGTAGTCGAGGACGCGGCGGGCGGTCTCGACCACGAGTGGCCGCCACGGCGGCCAGTGCTGGAAGTTGTCCGTCCCGGGCAGCCCCGGCTTGATGTCCATCAGGGTCTCGCCGACCTTCTCGGCGTCGAACACCCGTGAATCTGGCAGCAGTTGCTGCACGAGCGCGCTGGTCGTCGTCTTGCCGGCGCCATGCGTCCCGTTGAGCCATACGATCATGCGGCTCACGCTAGCGCCGCCCCGGCCGGGGGACGCATGGGCAGGGCGCCCCGCATGCGGTGTGGCCGCTCGCGGGACGCCCGTGCGCCTGGGTTCAGGCATTACGCCACGCCTGTGCCCTGCCGGCAGTTCACGTAGTTGTCGCCGTAGTACTCGCAGACGGTGATGTAGACGTAGTACCCGTCCGCGAAGAAGTTCCCGGAGGCCGCGGCGCAGTCGCCGTTGTTGGACGGGTCGCGGAGTTCCCGGTCGATGGCGTAGCCGCTGGGCGACGTCCCGACGAACGTGGCGATGATGCCACGGCCGTCCGACGTGTTGTCGCACACGGTGTACTTCTCGTACGACGGGTATCCCGCCAGGTCGGCGTCGAAGAACG
The DNA here is from genome assembly GCF_004193175.1 of Streptomyces sp. RFCAC02. Classification (NCBI taxonomy): domain Bacteria; kingdom Bacillati; phylum Actinomycetota; class Actinomycetes; order Kitasatosporales; family Streptomycetaceae; genus Streptomyces; species Streptomyces sp. RFCAC02. The sequence continues at coordinate 1,688,455 of NZ_SAUH01000001.1, forward strand.
TCGCGCCGCTCCCGCTCAGGGTGTAGACCCAGCCGGAGTTCTTCGGCGGCACCGCCGCGTTCGCCTGCCCTCCCATACCGAACACGACCGCCGCCACCGCAGCCGCCATGAACCCGAACCGCCGCAACCATCGCATCGGCGATCTCCTTCCAGATCCGACCGAGTCAGGGACACGCACACCTCGCGAGTGACGACCGGAAGAACAATCCCATTGGCTGACGGGAAAGATGAGTGAACGTCTGTCGTCTCGTGGGGCGGGAGTGACAGTAGCAGGGGAACGGACGTGCGACGAGGGCGTGCGTACGGCCAACTCTTTTTGCGGGCGGGAAGATTGAGACGTCCCGTTCGACGTTGCTCCCCCTGCGTCCCGAATGCTTCGAGGGTCCGCAACCGGCCGCTACGGCGGCGAAAGAACCACGCCCGGGGTACGGTCCGGCGGGAGGTGCGGGATGAGCTTTCGGCTGGCGGCGTACGCCGTGTGTGTCGAGGACGGGCGCGTGCTGCTCGTCCGCCATGTGTCACCGGAGGGTGTGAGCACCTGGTCGCTGCCGGGCGGCGGGGTCGAGCACGGGGAGGACCCGTTCGACGCGGTGATCCGGGAGGTCGCCGAGGAGACCGGCTGCACGGCGGTCGTCGAACGCCTGCTGGGCGTGGACTCCCGCCTGATCCCCGCCGACATCGCGCGAGCGGGGGTCTTGCACCAGAACGTCGGCGTGTTCTACCGGGTGCGCGTCACCGGCGGCCCACTGCGCCCCGAACCGGGCGACGACGTGACCGAGTCGGTCTGGACCCCGATCCCCGACCTGACCGGCCTGCGGAGGTCATCACTGGTGGACAACGGCCTCGCACTGGCACGGACCCTCCCCCCGACCGGCCACATCACCCCCACCCCGGTGGGCGGCCTGCTCCAGCACTGACAGCGCGGCCTGCGGCCGGGTCAGGCGGCGGTGTGCCAGTCGAACCAGTCGAAGTCGGCCGGTGTCCGTGTGCCCGAGAGGTCCTGGGCGCACAGGCCGATGAACGCGCCCGTGAAGCGTGAGCCCGTGCCGTAGTCGTCGGACAGGCGTGTCGCGTCCAGGACGGGGCCGATCCGCCGCCACGCGTCCGGTTCCGGTGCCGCGTCCAGGCGCAGTTCCGGTCCGTCGATGCGGGCGCGCAGCAGGATGCGGGGCCAGTCGCCGCACGGCAGTACGGTGTCGGCCGGTTCGTCGTACGTGCCCGCGTCGTTGGTCACCAGGCCGATGACGCGGCCCATGTCCTCGTCGTGCGTGACGCGCAGGTAGTAGTACGTGGACGCGTCGTACCAGGCGATCAGGCCCGCGGACTGCGCGTAGCGGCGCGGCGCGAACTCCAGGCACGTCGTCGCCGTCACCCGGCGGTGGGTGACGCGGCGCGCCACGAGGCTCTGGTCGAACAGCGAGTGCTGGCTCTGCCGCCCGTACAGCCGCAGGAATCCCGGGCGTGCCGTGAGGCTCGCCCACGTCTCGTCGGCCGGTACGCGCGGTGTCGACCACTCCGGGGAGAGGGTGGCGCCGTCGAAGTCGTCGCGGGGCGGTTCGGCGGGCCACGGGTGGGGTGCGGTGCCGCTGGGCGCGGGGACGCGCGTGGACGGGGTCGCGGTGCCGTCCGCGAGGCGCAGCCAGCCGTCGTCGGTCCAGGTGACGGGCTGGAGGCACGTCTCGCGTCCCGTGATGCAGCGCGGCTGCCCGTCGGGTCCCCGTTCGGGGCGGGACGCGAGGTGGGCGAGGTACCACTGGCCGTCGGCGGTGGTGACGAGTTCACCGTGGCCCGCCTTCTGGAGCGGCAGTCCGGGGTCGTGGCGGGAGGTGAGGACGGCGTCGGCCGGGTCGAACGCGTACGGTCCGGTGATCGTGCGGGAACGCGCCATCGAGATGCCGTGGTCCCAGCCCGTGCCGCCCTCGGCGAGCATGAGGTAGTACCAGCCGTCGCGCCGGTAGAGGTTCGGTCCCTCGATGAGGCGTTCCCTGCGGGCGATGGTGGTGACCGGCCCGGTCATGGCGCGTGCGGCGGCGTCGTACTCCTGGAGCACGATGCCGCCGAAGCGCGGACGTCCCGGCCGGTGGTCCCACTCGACGTTCACGAGCCAGTGCCGGCCGTCGTCGTCGTGGAAGAGGGAGGCGTCGAAGCCCGACGAGTTGAGGAAGACGGGGTCGCTCCAGGGGCCGCCGATGTCCTCGGCGGTCGTGAGGTAGTTGTCGACGTCCTTGTAGGCGGTGCCGCTGTGCCGGACGATGCTGTACACGAGCCAGAAGCGGCCGTCGTGGTGCGTGAGGGACGGTGCCCAGACGCCGCCCGAGTCCTGGACGCCGCGCAGGTCGAGGAGCCGCCGCTCGGTCAGGGCGCCGCCGAGGGGCCGCCAGTGGACGAGGTCCTTCGAGTGGTGCAGGCCGACGCCGGGGAACCACTGGAAGGTGCTGGTCGCCAGGTAGTGGTCGTCGCCGACGCGGACGATGGACGGGTCGGGCCGGAAGCCCGGCAGCACGGGGTTGTCGATCATCGGCGCGTCGTCCCGCATGGGTCGCCCTCCCGTGGCGGCGGTGGTCTCAGACGTCGCGGCGCCGGATCACCAGCACCGCCAGTGTGATCATCACCAACGGCCAGATCCCGTACACCGCCCACGAGGGGCCGATCTCCGCACGGAAGAACCCGGGCGGCGTCTCGAAGCGCGGCCACGTGTCGACCAGCCGTCCCCAGGCGGGGAACACCATCGCGTGGTGCACCGCGGCCGTCCACCGCCGGTCGGTGGCGAAGAACGTCGGCAGCATCAGCAGTGCCACGGCCACCGTCACCATGGTGGTGCCGCTGTGCCGGATCAGGACGCCCGCGCCGAGGCCGATGAGCGCGCACACGGGCGCCACCAGCACGCACGCGGCGTACGCGCGGGCCGCGCCGGCGTCCGTGAGGGACGGCACGTCGATCTCCGCGCCGAGGACCGCCCGGGCCACCAGGTAGGAGACGGTCGAGGCGACCAGGCCGACGACCGTCCACACGGCCGTCACGACGACCGCCTTCGCCAGCAGCACGGAGCCGCGCGCCGGTACGGCCACCGTCGTCGTGCGGATCATGCCGCTGCCGTACTCGCTGACGACGGCGACCGCCCCGGCCGCCGCGGCGACGAGCATCAGCGTCATGAAGCCGGCGCGGGAGAAGGCGTCCATCAGCATCGCGGCGGGCGGCGCGTCCGGCGGCAGTTCGCCCCGGTCGCCGAACGACTCGACGGCGGCGGCGCCGATGACGAACGCCGTGACGAGGCCGAGGAGCCAGGGCGTCGAGCGCAGCGACCTGAGCTTGATCCACTCGGCGGCGACCAGGTCGGTGAAGCGGGCGGGCGGGGGGTTCATCGGGGGTCTCCTGCCGTGTACTCGACGCTGTCACCGGTCAGTTCCATGAACGCCTCCTCCAGGGAGGCGGTGCGCGTGATCAGTTCGTGGACGGGGATGCGGTGGTCGGCGGCCAGGGCGGCGACCCGTTCCGCGTCCAGGCCGGTGACCGTCAGCCGGTCGCCGCCGGGCGCGTCCTCCGGTGCGACGGCCGCTCCGGCGGCGGTCAGCACGGCCGTCAGCTCGGCGGCCCTCGGCGTGCCGACGACCACGCCCGTACGACGGCCGCCGCGCGCAGCGAAGTCCGCCACCGACTCGGCCGCGATCAGCCGGCCCCGCCCGATGACGACCAGCCGGTCGGCCGTGTTCGCCATCTCCGACATGAGGTGGCTGGACAGGAACACCGTGCGGCCCTCCGCCGCCAGCCGCCGGAACAGGCGCCGCACCCACAGCACGCCCTCCGGGTCCATCCCGTTGACCGGCTCGTCGAACATCAGCACCGGCGGGTCGCCGAGCAGCGCGGTCGCGATGCCGAGCCGCTGCTTCATGCCGAGCGAGAAGCCGCCGACGCGGCGTCCCGCAGCGTCCGTGAGGCCGACCTCGGCCAGCACCTCGTCCACACGGCGCGCGGGCAGGCCGTTGCTCCGTGCGAGGGCGGCGAGGTGCGCGCGGGCGGAACGGCCGCCGTGCACCTGGCCCGCGTCCAGGAGGGCGCCGGCGTGCCGCAGGCCGCGCGGGTGGCTTCGGAACGAGACGCCGCCGACGGTGGCGGTCCCGGCGTCCGGGCGCTCCAGGCCGAGGATCATGCGCAGCGTCGTCGTCTTGCCCGCGCCGTTCGGGCCGAGGAACCCGGTGACCTGCCCGGGGACGACGGTGAACGACAGGTCGTCGACGACGTTCCTGCCGCCGTGGCGCTTGGTGAGTGCCGTGACTTCGATCATGCGTCCCACCCTCGCCGCGCGGCCCGCGCCCGCGCATCGGCCGGCGGACGGTACCGCCCGCGCGGTGGTGGCCCGGGGATGTACATCCCCGGGCCGATGAGGGCGGCGGCGGTGCCCGGTTAGGGTCGGCCCGTGAACGACAGGGCGAACGCGGCACTCCGGACCACCGGTTCGGTGCTGCTGTACGCCCTCGCGCTCGGCCTGCTGCTCGGCGGCACGCCGCAGGCGCCGGGCACCTTCCACGCGGCGGGCGCGCTGCTGGCGGCGGGCCTGCTCGCCCGGGTGGCGCGCCGCAGCCCCGCGGTCGCGCTCGTGGTGACGGTGCTCGGCGCGCTCGTCGTCGTCTACGCCCACAACGACCGGCACGCGACGCGGCTGTGGACGTTCGCTGCGCCGGACGTCGCGCTCGGGGTGCTCGCCGCCCGTACGTCGCGGGGCCGCTGGTTCGCCTCCGCCGCCCTGACGTTCACCACGCAGGCCGTGGCCATCGCCGGGCAGGGCAGCAGTCAACTGGCCGGCTACATCGTCGTCGCGCTGCTCGCGATCGTCACCGCCAGCGTGATCGGGCTCCTCGGCCGCGAGCGCCGCGAGCACGCGACCGCGCTGCGCGAACAGGAGGTCGCCGAGGCCGTCACCGCCGAACGCCTGCGGATCGCCCGCGAGTTGCACGACATGGTGGCGCACAGCATCGGCATCATCGCGATCCAGGCCGGGGTGGGCAGCCGCGTCATCGACACGCAGCCGGCCGAGGCGCGCGCGGCGCTGCGGGCCGTGGAGGAGACCAGCAGGGAGACCCTCGCGGGGCTGCGCCGCACGCTCGTCGCGCTGCGGGAGGCCGAGCCCGGTCCCGCCGCCGTGCCGCTCGGCCCGGCGCCGGGGCTCGACGACCTGGAGCGGCTCGCCACCGCCACGGCGGACGCGGGCGTGACCGTGGACCTGCGGTGGGGCGGACGGCGGCGACCGCTGCCGCCGGACCTGGAGCTGTCGGCGTACCGCATCGTGCAGGAGGCCGTCACCAATGTCGTGCGGCACGCGCGCACCGGGCGCTGCCGCGTGCGTGTCGAGTACGGCGAGGAGGAGGTGTCCGTGGAGGTCGTGGACGACGGGCGGGGCATGCGGGACGGCGGCGCGGCGGGCGGGGGTTTCGGGCTCACCGGCATGCGGGAGCGCGTCGCCCTGCTGCACGGCCGGTTCGAGGCGGGGCCGCGCCCCGGCGGCGGCTTCCGGGTCGCCGCCGCGCTTCCCGTCCCGGCGGAGGCGGACCGGTGAGCGTGCGCGTGGTCCTGGCGGACGACCAGCCGCTGGTGCGGTCCGGGCTGCGCGTCCTCATCGCGGACACGCCGGACCTGGCGGTCGTCGGCGAGGCCGGCACGGGTGCTGAGGCCGTGCGGCTGGTGCGGGAGTGCGCACCGGACGTCGTCGTGATGGACATCAGGATGCCCGGCATGGACGGCATCGAGGCGACGCGGCTCATCACCTCGGGGCGCGAGGGCACGCGGGTGCTGATGCTGACGACGTTCGACGAGGACGAGCACGTGTACGGCGCGCTGCGGGCCGGGGCCAGCGGGTTCGCCGTGAAGGACATGGGTCTTGACGACCTGCTGGCCGCGATCCGTGTGGTGGCGGCGGGCGACGCGCTGATCGCGCCGAGCGTGACGCGCCGCCTCATCGCGGACTTCGTGCGCAGGCCCGAGGCCGCGCCCGGCCCGGCGCCCCGCGCGGTCCCGCACCTCACCGAGCGGGAGCGGGAGGTCCTCACCCTCGTGGGCCTCGGCCGTTCCAACGCCGAGATCGCGCGGGAGCTGGTCATCTCGGTCGCGACGGCGAAGTCCCACGTGGCGCGGCTGTTCTCGAAGCTGGACGCCCGGGACCGCGTACACCTCGTGATCATCGCCTACGAGTTGCGCCTCGTCGCACCGCCGCGTTGAACCTCTTGCGCATCGGAGGCATGACGAAGGTCGAGGCGGGCAGCAGACCATCGGTGGATGCCCGGGCGGCGGGGATCTCCGTACGGTCCACGGCATGATCGTGAACCGACGGCGCCCCGCCGCCCTCACCGCGCTCCTGGCCCTCGCCCTGCCGCTGCTGCCCGCCGCCGACGCCTTGGCCGCGCCCGCCGCCCCCACCGCCGTGGAGACCGCCGACACCGGTGCCGTACGGCTCGAACTGCCCGCGCCCACCGGCCCGTACGCCGTGGGCCGCGACACCCTCCACCTGACGGACACCGACCGCACCGACCCCTGGGTGCCGTCCGCCGGCGCCCGCGAGCTGATGGTGTCCCTGTACTACCCGGCACATGCGCGGACCGGCTCCGCCGCCGCCTACATGACCACCGGCGAGGCCGAAGCGCTGCTGGAGAGCCAGGGCCTCGCCGGCGCCGTCCCGGCCGAGACGGTCGCGTCGACGGAGCTGACGGCACGGGACGGCGCCCGCCCGGCCGGCGGCCGTCATCCGCTGGTCGTCCTCTCCCCCGGCTTCTCCCTGCAGCGCGGCACGCTGACGCTGCTCGCCGAGGACCTGGCGAGCCGCGGCTACGTCGTGGCCGCCGTGGACCACGCGTACGAGTCGGTCGGCACGCTCTTCCCCGGCGGCCGGATGCTGACGTGCGTGGCGTGCGTCCGTGTCGAGGAGGGCGAGGACGAGGCCCCGGAGGGCGGCCGGAACCCGGTGCTCACCGCCGTGGCGGAGGGCCGGGCGGCCGACGTGTCGTTCGTCGTCGACGAGCTGACGCGGCGCGGCGGACGGTGGGCGCGGCTCATCGACGCCGACCGGATCGGGATGGCGGGCCACTCCATCGGGGGTGACGCGGCGGCGGCGACGATGGCTGCCGACCCGCGCGTCGTGGCGGGCGTGAACCTGGACGGGACGTTCTTCGCGCCCATGCCGGCCGGCGGCCTCGACGGCCGGCCGTTCCTCATGATGGGGACGGAGAACCTGCACGTCCCGGGCGGGGACGACGACACGTGGGACACCGCGTGGGACCGTCTCGACGGCTGGCGGCGGTGGCTGACCGTCGCGGACGCCGGGCACTTCTCCTTCATCGACGTGCCGGTGCTCGGCGCGCAACTGGGCATCACCGACCCCGAGTTCCCGCTGCCCGGCGACCGGTCGGGGGAGATCACCCGCGACTACACGGGCGCGTTCTTCGACCTGCACCTGCGGGGCGTACGGCAACCGCTGCTCGACGGGCCGACGGAAGGCAATCCCGAAGTCTCCTTCCACGCCCCGTGACCGCCGACGGTTCCGTCCCAACTTCGCCTGCGGCCAGTGCGATTGACGGAGCACGGCACTACCATGGCCCGTGATCCGCACAACGGCGAAGGGGGATTCGGGTGGGGACGTCCGGCGGGGACCCGGAGATCGGACTGGCGGCCGCGCTCGGCGCGATCCGCCGCGAACTGGGGCAGGCGATGGCCGCAGCGGAGGCCGAGGCGGGGCCGGTACGGCTCGCCGTGTCCTCCCTCGAACTCGAACTCCAGACGACCCTCACTCGCACCGGCGACCTGGACGGCGGCATCCGCGTCCATGTGATCTCGGCGGGCTCCCGGCGCTCCGAGAGCCGCAGCGACGTCCAGGTGCTGCGGCTCCAGCTCGACGCCCGCACCGCGGCCGGCGGCCCGGTCGCGACGAACGACACGCTGTCCCGCCCGCCGCGGTGAGGCGGGCGGGCCGCCCGCACGCCCCGGACGCGCGGCGCGTCGCCCGCGTCCTGGTACGGCTGCCGGACGGCGAGAACGGCGAGGAGCGGTACGACTTCGCCAGCGGCTACCTCATCGCCGACCGCCTGATCCTCACAGCCGCCCACGTCCTCGAAGCGGGGTCACCGGCGATCATCGCCGACCTCGGCGCCGACGGCGACTGGCGGCCGGTGACCGAACGGTGGTCGGACACGCGGATCGACCTGGCACTGCTGGAACTCGACCGGCCGCCCGCCCACCCCGTGCCGCCCGTCCACATCGGCTCGGTGCTCCGCCGGGCGGGCGCGCCGGTGACGGCCCTCGCCCTCGGCCACCCCCGCCACACCACGTTCCCCGGCGATCTGCGCGGCAGAGTCGAGGCCCGGTGCGTGATCCACCCCGGCGACACCGGCGACCCCGGCACCCTGCGCGCCACCCTCGACCGGTCCCCCGAGCCCGCCGCGCCCGGCGAGAGCCCGTGGAAGGGGATGTCGGGGGCGGCCCTCGTGACCGAGCGGTCCGGCCTGCTGGTCGCCGTCTTCCGCGGCCACCTCACGGCGGCGGGGACCGGCACGCAGGAGATCACCATGCTGGACGAGGTCGAGGACGAGGACTGGCGCGCGGCCCTGCGCGACCACGGCATCGACCCGCGACCGCGCCCGGCGTTCCCCGACGACTGGAACGTCGCGGGCAGGGAACTGCGCCCGCACCACGACCACATGGCGTCCATCCCGCCCGCCCTGTGCCGCATCGACGATCACCTCCCCTTCGTCGATCCGGGCGACGGCCCGGCCTCGCCCCGGGGCCTGCTCGAACGCCTCGCCGCGGTGGCGCGTGACCCGGCGCTGCCCGCCGGGGTGGTCATCACGGGCGCCGCCGGCGCCGGCAAGACGCGGCTGTGCCTGGAGACGGCCGCGCTCGCGGACCGCGAGGGCTGGCTGGTCCTGCACCTGACGGCGTCGCTGCCGCTGGACAGTGTGTGGGAGAGCGTGCGCGACCTGGCCGACCGCGTGCTCCTGGTCGCCGAGGACGCCGACCTCGTCGCCGAACCGCCCGAGGACCTGGAGCGGTTGTGCCAGCGGGCGGCCGGCGACGGCGTGGCCTGCGCCATCCTGACGACGGCGCGGGACAACCGCGTCAGTGACGTCAGGAAGCTCCCGACGCACGCCAACACCGACCTGGGGACGGTGTTCGAACCGGTCGCGGCCCGTGCGGACGCGGCCTACCGGATGGCCATCAGCCGCGCGATGGTACGGAAGTTGGCCCCCGAGGCCGTCAAACAGCAGGACGAGCAGTTCGTCGTGGGGATGTGCGAGGGGCCGCCGGCCGTCAGCCAGCTCCTGGCGCGCTACTACAACGGGGAGGCCGCGGCGCATCGCGTCCTGACCCGCGCACCGCGACCGCGCGACGGCGCCCTCGGCACCTGGCCGCCGAACCTGCTGAAGGACGCCGGGCTCGTCGCGGTGGCCGCGCTCCGCCCGCCGGACCCCGTGACCGCGGCCGTCGCCCGGATCGTGGCCGTCGCCCCGTGCCCGGTGCCCGCGGCCCTCAACCGTGTCGCCGAGGCGTACGCGGGATCGGACGACGACCCCGGGGCGGCCGGCGGCATCGTGCTCCAACGCCTGAGCGAACTGGGCCTGCTCTACGCCGTGGACGACATGCTGCAGCCGGGCCACGACCTGTACGCCGACCACATGCTGGCCCAGTGCGTCCTGGCCGCCGGAAGCCGCGACGTGCACCCCCGGGGGCTCGACGCCGTGCTCGACGCCGGCCTGGCCGGCAGAGACGCCCTGACCCGGGTCGCCGTCGCGGTGAACCGGCTGGCCGAGGCCCTCGCCGACGACGGCGACAGGCTGAACCGGAAGGTCGACGCGTGGGCCGCGCGCAACCTCGACGGGCTGACCGGGCTGATCGTGGGCGACGTCGACGGCGCCGTACTGCGGGCGCTGCTCCCGCTCGGATCGTGGCGGCCGGTACTGCGCGACTCGCTCGCCGCGGCATGGCTGGAACGGCACGGCGGCCGGAGGGTGGCGCGTGACACCGTCGTGGCCGTCGCGACCCGCCTGCCGGACGTGGGGCAGCCGTACCTCGTCGCATGGCTCGACCGCTACCCCGTGGAACGGACCGCCGCACGGGCCTACGGCCGCGCCGCCCTGCCCCACGACGCGCCGCCGGACGACCAGACCACCGAGAACGCCCTGACCTGGCTCACCCACTACGGGACGGAACCCGTCGCGTCGCACGTGCTGCAGCGGCTGCTCCAGGCCGGGAAGGGAATCGGCCTCCCCCACGGCGACCCCCGCGTCCCGGGGGTCGTCGCCAAGGCGGTGCACTGGCTCACGCTGCACGGTGACAAGCGCAGTGCGCTGTTCGTCGCCGGACCGCTCGTCGAACGGCCCGAGTTCAGGGGGCCGCGGCTGCTGCACACGGCGAAGTTCCTACTGGGCGCGGTCGCGGAAGAAGACCGCGACGACGCGAGAACCGCAACCGTCCCACTCCCGAGCCAAGAGCGGCGGACGGACACGAGGAAGCACCCCGACGATGCGAGCTTCGCGTTCGTCTCACTCCTGAGCCGGCAGCGGCTGTACGGCGATCTGGCCGAACACCACAAGGACGCCGTACAGGCAGCGCTGCGCTGGGTCGAGGAGGCCCAGCAGCGCGAGCGACCGGTCACGGCGCACGTGCTCAAGGAACTCATCAGCCCGAACCTGCCCAGCCGGGACGCGCTGCCGCGTGCCGTCCAGGCCGCGTGGAACTGGGTGCGGGCGATGCGTGCGACGGAACGGACGAGGAACTGCCTCGAACTCGGCCTGGTACTGCCCGCACTGCTGCGGAACGCGCGGAAGTCCACGGGCCGCAACAACGCGGCCTTCACCCCCGAGGAACAGGCCGAACTCGCGACGTACGCCGTGGCGTGGCTGGCCGCCGGGGACCCGCGCCACCGCCGGCGCGGTGAGATCGACGTCCTCGGGACGCTCCTGTACACCCGCCTCATCGACGACGACCACGACGTCCTGCACCGGCACGCGGACCGGGCGCTGACCCTGGTGGAGAACACGCCGTCCGCCACGCTGGCACGGTCCCTCCTCCCGCCCCTGCTGCACAAGAGGAACCTCGACGCCGGCACGCGCGACCGGCTGCTGACCGCGACGTTCACCGCACTGGACGAGCGGCCCACCGACGAGCACACCGCCTACCCGCTCACCTCGCTCCTCCAGCGCGTCGACCTCACGGCCGCCGAGCGGGAGCGGGCCATGGCCGCCGCGCTGCGCTGGCTCGACGCCCACCCCCTCACGTCCGCCGCGTTCCGCCTCCTGACCAGCGCGTTCACCGCGGCGGGCACGACGGCGGAGGACCGGGGACGGATCGCGGCGCGCGCGGCCCACACCCTGTCGCCGCGCTACCTCGCGCCCCGCTCGGGAGGCCCGTTCCTGACGGACATCCTGCTGGACCGGCGCGCGGAGATCCCGGCGGAGTGGAACCGCTACGTCGCCCGTGCCTGCGACCTGCTGCACGAAACGGACCTCCCCGTCACCGCGTTCACCGCCCTTCTGACCATGCTGAAGGGCACCGACCGTCTCGATCCGCTGGCACGGGACCGGCTGCACGCGACCTGCGCGGACTGGTGCGAGCGGCACCCGCGTTCCAACCGCACCCCGGCGCTGCTCACGCGGCTGCTGGGTGACCGCGCCCTGGCCGCGGGGACACGCCGCCGCGCCACCGTCGCGGGCCGCCGGAAGCTGCGGCCCGGCAGTGAACGCGTTCAGCATCACGGCCCGCTGCTCGTGGCGCTGCTGCGGGACGGCGACCTGGTGGCCGGCGAGGAGGTCGAGCACGTGCTGAACGCCTCACTCGACTGGCTGGCCGTGCGCTCGCAGAAGGACCCCGCCATCCTTCCGCTCCTCCAGCAGGTCGCGCACCGGCTGGGACAGCAGGCGCACGGCGAGCCCCGTACGCGCGCGGCGCGGCGGGCACTCGACATCATGGACGAGCGGCTGCGGCGCCATCTCCTCGGTGGCGGGGCGGAGCCCGACGCCGTCGAGGCGCTGCGCGAACGTCTCACGGCCCTGTCCGACGAGGACGGTCCGGGCGCGCGGCACTGACGGCCCGCCGCACGCCGGTCAGGCGCAGCGGAAGTGCGCCCCGGCCCGTGTGACGTCCCCCTCGGCCCACGCCGCGGCGGGGACGGTGAACGACACCTCCCCGGCGTCGCCCCAGCCCCAGCCGAGGTCCGGGTCCTCCGCGAGCTGGAGGAGGTGGACGGCGGGGCCGCCGGCGTCGCGCGGCGTGACCGGGAGGGTGTGCGAGGCGTCGGGCCAGCCGAGGGCGAGGTGTTCGCCGGCGGTGTTGCCGTCCGACGCGCCCATGAGGTCGCCGATCAGGTACGGGACGCGCCAGCGGCCGTCCCGGCCGAGCGGGGCGCCGTCCTCGTCGTGGTCGAGCGGGACCTCGCCGTCCGCCAGGTCGAAGGGGTCGGGCAGCATGACGGCGCGGGACGCGTGGACGGGCGTGCCGGGGTACTGCCGCGCGCGCGGGGGCACGGCCCTCTCCACGGCGGACGCCCGGTCGGCGGCGATGACGCGGCAGGCGCGCGGGTCGCTCACGTCGAGCCGGGAGTACTCCGCGTAGGGGGCGTCGGGGTCGAGGAGGAAGAAGTTCAGCAGCGCCCCGCGGACGGGCAGGTCGCGGCCGAGCGCGGCGGCGAGCGCCCCGGTGTCGAGCACGGCGTGGAGCGACAGCGGGAACCCGCCGGACTCCGGCCAGGCGGCGCCCGGTTCGAGGAGGGCGCCGCCGCCGAACCGGCACCGGCCGGTGGCCCGCGCGTCCCCGCCGGCGGCGGTCAGCCGGAACCCGTCGCGCGCCAGGGCGGCGTACGCCTCCCCCGCGCCTCGGCCGAGCCGTTCCGCGCAGATCCGGCGCATGACGGCCGGGTCGTCGAACCTCATGCGGGGATCATCCCAACCGGCGGCGCCCGGGTCAGCCGCGGGGCGGTATCGGGGCCTTCCGGTGGCGGCCCCACGCGACGAAGAGCGCGAGCGCGGCGAGCACGACGTCGAACCCGGTGTCCGCCCCCTCGCCCCGCGCGACGTGGAAGACGATCGCCGACGCCATCTGCGCGACGACGCCGAGCGCCGCCAGGACGGCCAGCCCGGGCCGGACGCGGGTGAGCGAGGGCAGCAGGACGCCGAACCCGCCGAGGATGTCGAGCACCGCGGTGGCGTGGAGCAGGTCCGGCAGCTCGCCAGCCCACGCGAACGCCTCCGCGACCTGCTCGACGGGCGTGACCAGCTTCCACAGGCCACCGCCGACCAGGGTCAGCGCCAGTAGTCCCTGCGCGCTCCAGAGGCCGATGCCGAGGCCTCCGGGGGAACGTCCGGCCCGTGATCGCCGAAGAGTCTCCATGTCGTCCTTCCTCCTGCCGGCCATCCGATGGACGACCGACGCGATGGCCTTCTCGGCCAGTACTGAACAGGTCGTCCAGAAGTTATCACGCAGTACGGTTACCGAGGTGAGTGTCCGGAAGCTCGGGTAGGGTTGCCGGCCGTGGAGATGTCCGAGGAAGGCAGTGTCGACCCGCGGGTCCAGCGCACCCGCCGCGACGTCATCGACGCCACGACGGCCCTGTTCAGGGCCGAGGGCTGGGCGGCGGTGACCCACGCCGAGGTCGCCCGCCGCGCGGGGTACTCCAAGGCCACCGTCTACGCGCACTGGCCGACCCGCCTCGACCTCATCCGCGCGTCGGTCGGGCAGATCTGCGGCACGACCGAGCACGCGCCGCCCACCGGCGACCTGCGGGCCGACCTGATCCGGGAGTTGCTCGACTTCGCCGGGGACCTGTCGCGGGGGCACCTGACCCGGGTGATCGGCGGCGTCTTCGAACGCGCCGGGAGCGATCCCGCCGTGGACGAGATGCGCCAGCAGCTCTACGCCGAGGGGGCGCGTTCCCTGGCGGCGATCCTCGCCGCCCACCTGCCTGCGGAGTCGGTCGAGCCCTGCGTGGCGCTGCTGACCGGCGGCGTGCTCGTCCGGGTCGCCCTGCAGGCCGCGCCGGCGACCGAGGAGTTCGTCGAGGACCTGGTCGACAGGGTCCTCGCCTCGTCGCAGGGGTGACCGGGGCGGGCCACGTCACCCTCGTGAGCACCCCTTTCCACCGTCGAACACACTCCCGGGGCACGCCATCGCCCATCGCCGGCGCACCCCGCCGACCTGCACGGACACCGCGCGCGGCGGGGCCACGCAACCGGTCCTGACCCTCACCTGTGCGGTCCCCGGCCGTCTCCCCCCGGTAGCTTCGGAATTTACCGACCATCCGGTACGCGCCCGACCGCCGGATCCGTCGGGCCGATCCCCTCCACCCGCTTGCGAGGCCCTGTGACGTCGTCATACAGAGGACTCGGCGACCTGTTCGCACACTGGTACGGCGAGTTCTTCGCCACCACCCGGACCCACGCCCACCTGGAGGCCACGTCACGGGACGGAATCCTCGTGACGGCGGCCGAGGAGCTGGCCGCCGCGCTGCGCGAGGGGTCCGTCGACCCGGCCGCCCCCGACAACTTCGCCCACCAGCTCCCGGTCCCGTCGAAGGCCGCGCTGCTCGGCCTCCTCATGGGCGCGATGTACCAGCAGAACCAGGCGTCCCGCGAGTCGTCGCCCGTGACCTCCCGCCTGGAGGACGAGGTGATCCGGTCGTACGCAGCCATGCTCGGGCTGGGCGACGACGCCTGGGGCTACTTCTGCTCGGGCGGGACCTCGGCCTCCCTCCACGCCCTGTGGACCCTCACGGGACGGGCCGCCGAGCCCGCCGTCGACCTGATCTGCTCCCACACCACCCACATCAGCTTCGACCGCATCGGCGAGGTGCTGAAGGCCGTGCGCCTGCACCGCGTGGAGTGCGACGCGCACGACCGCGCCGACACGGACGCCGTCGCCCGCGCCGTCGCCCGGTCCCGGGAGCACGGCCGGCTCCCGATCGTCGTGGCCACCTGCGGGACGACGGGCGCGGGCCAGATCGACCCCGTCGCCGACCTCGTCGAACTGCGCAGGACGGAGCCGTTCCTCCTCCACGCGGACGCCGCGTGGGGCGGCTTCCTGTCCGCGCTGACCCCGACCCCGCTGCTGGGACGCCACCGGCGCGACGTGGCGGCGCTCGCCCACGTCGACTCCATCGCCGTCGATCCGCACAAGATGGCGTCCATGCCGGTGGGCTGCGGCGTCGTCCTCTTCCGCGACCCGGCCCTCAAGGCCCTCGTCCGCCGGGGCAGCCCCTACGTGTTCGCCGAAGAAGCGGGTCCGCACCACGGCCAGTTCTCCCTGACGATGTCGCGCAACGGCATGTTCGCGGCCGCCCACTGGCTGCAGAACCAGGTGTCCCCGCTGACGGCCGACGGCGTCGGCGCGGACGTGGCGCGGATCCTCGCGGCGACCCGGGTCCTCGCGGACGAGATGGAGCGGGCCGGCTTCCGCGTGCTCTTCGAACCGGCCGTCGGGATCGTCGTCTGCGTGGCGCCGCGCGGCACGTTCCGCGCGACCAGTGAGGTGACGAGGCGCGTCGGGGCCGACTGCCTCCGGCACGACCGGCGGCCGGCCGGCGACCTGCCCGTGCTCAGCACGTACCGCGTCACCACCGAGGCGGTGCTCGACCGCGTCGAGCGGCAGACCGGCCTCCTGCGCGACGGGGCCGAGCTGCTCGCGTTCCGCCTGGTCATCGCCAGCCCGCCGCTCCCCGGCTTCCGGACGCACGCGACGTCCGCGGCCCGCGCCCTCGCGCGGCACTGCGCCGCCACCTCCTGAGGGAACGTGCCGTGCCCGACGTACGACCGTGCCACGGCATCGAGCTGCTCGGGGACATCCTGGCGGGCGCCTTCCGTGCGACGGATCCGGTGATCGCCCGGAAGTTCCCGCCCGGCATGCCCGAGCGGGAACGCCGTCTGCGCGGGTTCCTCGACACCTGGGTCGCGTTCATGCTCGGACGCGGCGGGAGCTCCATCGTCACCGGTGACCACAACGGCGCCATGGTCCGGGAGCCCGCCCGGCGCGGGACACCGAGCGGTTCCTCGACGACCTCGCCGCGGCGACGGGGCCGGCGGCCGGGCGCTGCCGCCGACTGATCGAGACCATGGACGGCCACCACCCGGCGGACCTCCCGCCCCACCTCCACGCGGCGCTCGCCGCCGTCCGGCCCGACGCGCGCACCGGCGGCCACGGCGTCCACTGCGAGGCGTCCTCCCCGAGGGCCGCGTCCCGGTGGCGGCGGGTCGGGTTCAGGGACATCGGCCGGCCGATCCCGCTGCCCGGCACGGCGGCCGCCCTCGTACCCCGGTATCTCGACGCCGACGCGGTCACCGGCTACCTGCGCCGCACCCGCCCGGCGTCCTGACCCGCTTCCTCAGCGCGCACCGCCGGCCACCGGTGCCGGTGCCGGACGGTCCCCGGGCGCGCCGGCGACCGGTCCGTGCGGCGAGCGTTCCGGCAGCCGCCACGTCAGCAGCACGGGGACGGCGAACACCGCGATCAGCACGGCGAGCGTCGTCGTCAGCCCCCGCGCGTCCGCGAGCCGCCCGAACAGCGGCGAGCACAGTCCGCCGGCCGCCATCGCGAGGCCGAGCGTCAGGCCGCTGGCCGTGCCGGGGCGGTTCGGCAGGTAGTCCTGCGCCAGCGTCACGTGCGCCGAGTACGGCACGAACAGCGCCAGCCCGAACAGCGTCGCCGACACCACGAGCACGGGGTACACCGGCGCGAACACGACGCCGCACAGCGCCGGGAGCGCCGCCGCGTAACCGGCGCGCAGGGCCGTCAGCCGGCCGAAGCGGTCGCCGAGCCAGCCGCCGAGCAGCGTGCCGACCGCACCGGCCGCCGTGCAGCAGGTGAGGGTCGCGGCCCCGGCGGCGGCCGACTGGCCGAGGTCCCGCTGCGCGTGCAGCGACACGAGCGAGGTCACCGTCACGTAGGGGATGGACCAGCCGATGATGACCGCGACCAGGCGGGCGAACGACCGCCAGTCGTCCGTCAGTCCGCTCCCGGCGGCCCCGGGTGCCGCGTCCGCCCGGCGGGCCGGCGCGGCCGGGATCCGTCCGCGCCACAACCACACCAGGAGCATGACGGCGGCGGGTACGGCGAGCAGCCGGCCGCCGGAGAAGCCGAGCGCCCCGATGGTGAGGGTGACGAGCGGCGGGGCGAGCGCGCCGCCGACCGTACCGCCGACGGAGAAGACGCTCATCGCCTTCTGCGACGAGCCGCCGGCGACGCGGGCCTGACTGGTGGCGGGCGGGTGGTAGGCAGCGATGCCGAGGCCGGCGAGGGCGACGCACAGCCAGGTGATGAGGTAGTTCGGCGCGGACGCGGCGGCGACGACGCCCGCCGCCGCCACGCAGAAGCCGGCCGGTACGAGCCAGGCGCGCGTACGGCGGTCGGTGAGCACGCCGAACAGCGGCTGCGACAGGCTGGACACGCCGCTCGCGGCGAACGCCAGGCCGGACACGGCGGTGTA
The DNA here is from genome assembly GCF_004193175.1 of Streptomyces sp. RFCAC02. Taxonomy (NCBI): domain Bacteria; kingdom Bacillati; phylum Actinomycetota; class Actinomycetes; order Kitasatosporales; family Streptomycetaceae; genus Streptomyces; species Streptomyces sp. RFCAC02. Next base: position 1,705,901 of record NZ_SAUH01000001.1, read on the forward strand.
GCTGTAGCCGCGTTCGTCCATCAGGAACGGCAGCATCGCCGGGATCGCCGCCTGGTACAGGTCGTTGACCGCATGCGTGGCCGAGAGGAGGGCGAGGCGGCCCTTCCGCACGGTCGGCGCCGGCGGCGCGGGGGTGGTCATGGGGGTTCCTCCGGTTCATGGGGGTGTCGGCGGTGGGTGCGGGCCGCGCGGCCCGCACCCACCGCTCAGGTCCTCTGAGGAGTCGCGGTGGACGCCGGCCGCGTACGCCGTCGGCGAGCGGGTCAGCCGGTGACGGCCGGGCGGCGGGCGCGTACGCTCCACCGGCCGTCGGCGCGTTCCAGCCGCACCGGGTGGTCGAAGCAGGCGCTCACCAGGTCGCCGGTCAGGACGCCGTCCACGGGACCGGCCGCGAGGACCCGGCCGGCACGCAGCAGCAGCGCGTGCGTCGTACCGGTCGGCAGCTCCTCCAGGTGGTGCGTGACCAGCACGGACGCCAGGGCCGGGTGGGCGGTCCGCAGGGCGTCGAGCCGTTCGACGAGCTGTTCGCGGCCCGCGACGTCCAGGCCGGTGGCCGGCTCGTCCAGCAGCAGCAGGCGGGGGTCCGGCATGAGCGCACGGGCGATGAGCGCCCGGCCCCGCTCCCCCTGCGACAGGGTCGGCCAGCGCGCCTCCCGGCGGTGGCCGAGACCCATGAGGTCGGTGAGCCGCTCGGCGTCCGCCACCTGCTCGGGCGTCGGGCGCCAACGGGGCACCGGCTCCACCGAGTTGGTGAGGCCCGTCAGGACGACGTCCCGCACGGTCAGCGGCGACCGCAGCGGGTGCCGGGGGTTGACGTGCCCGACGTACGAGCGCAGCGCGCGCAGGTCGACGCGGCCCAGCTCCTCCCCGAGCACCCGCACGGTGCCGCGCGTCGGGTGGGTGAGGGCGCCGAGGAGGCCGAGGAGGGTGCTCTTGCCCGCGCCGTTGGCGCCCAGCAGCGCCCAGTGCTCGCCGGGCCGCACGGTCAGCGAGACGCGGTGCAGGAGGGTGGCGCCGTCGCGGACGAGGTCGGCGTCGCGGACGTCGAGGACCGCCGCGGGCGTCATGCCCGTGCCCCGCGGGCGCGGTCGACGGCGGACAGCACGGCGCCGGCCGAGGCGGCGAGTTCGTCGTCGTCACGGCCCGCGCCCCAGGCCGTCACCCCGTCCACGCGGCACTGCGCGAACACGGTGACGGGCGCGTCGTGCCCCGCCTGCCGCCCGTCCGTGACGACCTCGACGGGCACACCGGCCCGCGTCAACGCGTCGGCCAGGGCGGACAGCGGCCCGTCACCGGTGCCACGGCAGGGCCGGTCGGTGCCGTCGATGTGCAGCGTGCCGGTGAGTTCGTACGACCGCCCGTCGCGTACGGTCCACGCGGCGCGCAGCCGTACCGCCCCTTCCGTACCCGGCACGAGATACGTCTCGCGGAACAGCCGCCACAGGTCGCGGGTCGTCAGCTCACGCCCGGTGTCGTCGGTCACCGCCTGCACGGCGCGCGAGAAGTCGGGCCGCATCGCCTGCGGCAGGTCCACGCCGTGGTGCGTCCGCAGCAGGTGCGCGACACCACCCTTCCCGGACTGCGAGTTGAGGCGGATCACGGCCTCGTAGCTGCGGCCCAGGTCGGCGGGGTCCACCGGCAGGTACGGCACCGCCCACGGCGCCTCGCGCGGCGGGACGCCCAGGTCGGCGGCCGTCTTGACGTGGTGCTCCATGCCCTTGGCGATGGCGTCCTGGTGGGTGCCGGAGAACGCGGTGTGCACGAGGTCGCCGCCGTACGGGTGACGGGGGTGGACGGGCAGGCGGTTGCACTCCTCCACGACCTCGCGCACGGCGTCGAGACCGGAGAAGTCGATCATCGGGTCGACGCCCTGCGCGAACAGGTTCAGGGCCAGCGTCACGAGATCGACGTTGCCGGTGCGCTCGCCGTTCCCGAACAGGCAGCCCTCCACGCGCTGCGCCCCGGCCAGCACGGCGAGTTCGGCGCACGCCACGCCCGTGCCGCGGTCGTTGTGCGGGTGGACGGACAGGATCACGCTGTCGCGCCGCGCCAGGTGCCGGTGCATGTACTCGATCTGGTCCGCGTACACGTTCGGCGTCGCGACCTCGACGGTGGCGGGCAGATTGTGGACGACGGGCCGGTCGGGGCTCGCGTCCCACAGCTCGGTCAGGCTGTCGCACAGCTCGAGCACGAAGTCGGGCTCCGTCAGGTTGAACACCTCGGGCGAGAACTCGAACCGCGTCTCCCCGCCGCCGGGCCGCCCGTCGGCGCACCGCGCGAGGTGGGCGGCGGCCCGCCGGACCAGCGCGTGCGTCTCGGCGCGCGAGCGGCGCAGCACGACGTCGCGCCAGACGGGCGCGGTCGGCGTGTACAGGTGGATCAGGACGCGCGGCAGGCCCTCGACGGCGGCGACGGTCGTCTCGATCAGGTCGTCGCGCGCCGGGGTGAACACGGAGATCGTCATGTCGTCCGGCACGACGCCGCTCCGCGCCAGGTGCCGCACGAAGTCGAAGTCCGTCCGGCTCGCGGAGGGGTAGCCGACCTCGATCTCCTTGAAGCCGAGCCGGCACAGCAGGTCGAACATGCGGCGCTTGCGGGGCGTGTCCATGGGTTCGGCGAGGGCCTGGTTGCCGTCGCGCAGGTCGACCGGCACCCACAGCGGCGCGCGCTCGATGCGCCGGGCGGGCCAGGCCCGTCCGGTCAGCGGCAGGGCGACGCGGTCGTGCACGGGCCGGTAGCGGTGGTACGGCATGCCGCTGGGTTGCTGCGGATTCCAGCGGGGTGCTTCGGCCGGGGAGGACGTCATGCGGGTCTCTTCTTCCTCTTGCCGGCGGGCCGGCGCTCTCACCGGTCCGCCCCTCGGGGTACGACCGGCGCAGCACCGAACCCCGCTGCGGGGGGCCGGTCGTTGTCAGGCCCCGCAGCGGCGGACGAGGAGAAGAAGCGCGTACGGCGTCACGCCGGGTACGGTAGACCCGGAACAACTCCTCAGACAAGCTGAGCGGTACGGAAGGGTGTGTGGCCCGTGTCACTGGGGGCGCTGCGGCCGTCGCCGCTGGTCGAGCAGGCGACGGACCGGCTGCGGCGGCAGATCACCGACGGCGAGTGGCCCGTCGGCACGAAGCTGCCCGGGGAGACGACGCTCGCGGCGACGCTGGGCGTGGGCCGCTCGACGGTCCGCGAGGCGCTGCGCGCGCTGGCGGGCGCGGGGCTGGTCCGGGCGCGGCAGGGCGCCGGTGTCTTCGTCATCGCGACGGAGCCGGCGGAGGACCTGCCGACGCGCCTGCGCCGCGCGGCCGTCACGGACGTGTACGAGGTGCGCGAGCTGTTGGAGGTGGAGGCGGCACGCCTCGCGGCACGCCGCCGCACCGACGACGACCTGGCGGCGCTGCGGGACGCCCTCGCGGGCCGGCGGGCTGCGGCGGCCGGCGACAACGCGGCGTTCGTGGACGCCGACATCGCCCTGCACGCGGCCGTCGTGGCGGCGGCGCGCAACCCGGTCCTGACCGGCCTGTTCGCGGAGTTCGCGCCGGCGCTGCGGGAGGGGCTGATCGACATGCTGGACCTGCTGGACCTGCGCCGGGACAACGCCAACCACGGCGACACGGAACACGCGGCCCTGGTCGACGCGATCGCGGCCGGCGACGCGGACCGGGCGGGCCACCTGCTGCGCGAGGACCTGCGCGCGACACTGACCCGCCTCCGGACGGGCGCCACGGCATGACGCCCCCGCCGACACCCGACGGCCTGATACGTTCCGCGGCCCGGAGCATCGCGAGCCGGGCACCGGTACCGGCACTCACATCGGTCGTGGAGCTGGTCGACGCGGACGAGACGGACCTGGCGCTCGACCACCTCGTCCATGTACTCGCCCAGATCCGTGTCCCGCTCCTGCGGGAGGAATACGATCGGATCATGTCGGCGGCAACCATGCTGGGCTGCCCCGAGACCGTGACCGAGGCGGGCCTGGACCGCCTCACCGACGGCTGACGCCCGCTCAGTCGCGCCAGCTCCCGCGCCAGTCGTAGCGCGGCGCGGTCGTCGCGTACTCGCGCAGCCGGACGATCACGCCGTCACGGAGTTCGGCGACACTTTGGGCCTCCACGACAACACAGTCATCGACGTGCGTTCGACGGAGAGTGGCGTCAGGCAATCGCTGCGATGTCACCATCGTCGAAGTAGATCGCCTGGTGCAGTTGTCCGCCGAGGGCGGCGGCGTAGCGGGTGAGTACTTCCTGGCCGGAGATGTGCCCCTGCTCAATCTGGGAAACACGCCCCTTGGTGACACCCATCCGCTCGGCCACTCGCTCCTGGGTGAGCTCGCGGGACTTGCGGATCTCCGCGAGACGGTGGCCGAGCATCTCAGCGAGAAGTTGCTCTTTGCCCTCCGCCACGGCCTCCTCGCCGCCCGCTCGGGCGACGTGCTCGGCGCGGACGTCCTGCCAGCGCGTGTATCCGGTCATCGTGCATCCTCCTCGTCCTCTTCGGCGCGAGATGTCAGGTGGGTGACGCAGCACCGTTCGGCGAGCGGAACGGCATCGCCGTACCCCGCAACTTCTCATGGCCCCCTGACGTGTACCAACCGAAGCCCGGATGTACCGGAGCACGGGCAGCAGTTCGAGGCGCGCGGCGGGAAGCGACATACGATCGATTCGCGTCGGCACCGACGAGCGGGGAGGGCCACATGTCCACTCGGTGGGGACTGATCATGGAGGAGAACGGGGGACCTTCCACCAACCGGCGCTGGGCCGTGACGGTGCTGGAGCATGTCACCGGCAGCCGGGAACAGGCCCTCGCGCGGCTGGAGGTGCTGGTCCGCGCCACACTCCCCGAACGCCCGACCAGGGCCGCGATGACGTCGCTGTACCGGACCGACGACGGGTTCCTGCTCATCACGGCGGGGTCATGGAACGACATGCCCCGCCGCTTCCGCGTCGCCGAACTGCTCTACAGCAGCGAGGAAGCGGCGGCCGAGGAGCGGGCGGTCCATGAAGCGGAACGGCAGCGGAAGCGGGCCGAGAAGGCGGCGAAGAGACGCGCCAAGCGCGGCTACTGATCCTGCCGTTCGGCGGGCCGCGCCGAGCGTTACGCTGCGCCCCCGCCGGGGAGTTGACCGCCCGGTGGTACATAGCGCAGCCGCCCGTTCGGGTCGGTCACCGGCCTGAACCCGGCGGCCTGCAGGATGGCGGCGTACTTGGCCTTGTAGTGACGGTTGACGGCTATGCCGACCGGGATGAGCAGCATCAGCACTGCCCAGATGGCGCCGGCGAGAACGAGGGCGTCAGTGCCCTCCCGCAGCCCGAAGCCGAGGGGCAGGACCAGCAGGAGAAGCGTGAAGCCGGAGATGAGGACCATCTGCGTCTCCGTGAGCCGCGCGGTGATGTCGAACGTGAGGCGGGCCTTGAGCAGTGCCACCGCCTCCGGCACGAGGGGCGGCAGCGCGCCCCCGTTGGCCGCGTCCGGGTACTGCGCACGGTTCAGCTCGGCCCGCGCACGCGCCTCCGGGCTGGGGTCGGGCACGATCAGCATGACGTAGCCGTTGCCCTGCGGACCGCCGCCCTGCCACACGTCCGCGTACTCGTACCCGAACTGCTCGGCGATGAAGGCGAGTCGGGTGAGCCTCGTCATCGTCGCGAAGGTGAGGTCGACCTTGACGGGTTCCCCGCTCTCCATCTGCCGCAGCATCTTCGACGCGTAGCGCATGCTTGTCCGGCCCCCGTTCCTCACCGCACGTCCGCAGACTTGCCGATCGCAGCAGCAACCAGCGGACGGATGTCGCCGCCAAGCGTAAGCCCGGCTTGAGCGGATCCCACCGCCGCATGGGCCGAATCAGCACCCGTGGTGGACGTGGCGGAACCACCGACGAGCCTCTGCGACCATGTAAGGGTGACGACGGGCAGACAGGATCACGGAACGGCAAAGCCACTCTGACACCGCAGGTCACGAAGGGTTCTCCCCGCGCGAGCGGGGGTGGTCCGGGTGAGGCTGGACACGACGAAGCGCCCCCGCCGTTCTCCCCGCGCGAGCGGGGGTGGTCCGCGGGCGACGTCGTGCCGGTCGAGTCGTCGCCCGTTCTCCCCGCGCGAGCGGGGGTGGTCCGCTCGGGCGCGCCCTCGGTGGTGCCACCACGGCGTTCTCCCCGCGCGAGCGGGGGTGGTCCGTTCGCGGCGTGCGACTCGATCGCGCGCTCCCAGTTCTCCCCGCGCGAGCGGGGGTGGTCCGGCTCCTACACTCGTCGCGGCCGGCGTCGACCCGTTCTCCCCGCGCGAGCGGGGGTGGTCCGACGGAGCTGACGCTCGGCGCGCAGGTGCATCGGTTCTCCCCGCGCGAGCGGGGGTGGTCCGTTCAGATCGGAGACCGAGTGCGTGTGGTCCACGTTCTCCCCGCGCGAGCGGGGGTGGTCCGCACTATGCCCATCTACGACCGGACCGCGCTGCGTTCTCCCCGCGCGAGCGGGGGTGGTCCGGTCATCAGGTCGCCGTCGAGGTCGTTGACGGTGTTCTCCCCGCGCGAGCGGGGGTGGTCCGGATCACGCGTCCACGTTGCAGATGGTGGGTGGGTTCTCCCCGCGCGAGCGGGGGTGGTCCGGATCACGCGTCCACGTTGCAGATGGTGGGTGGGTTCTCCCCGCGCGAGCGGGGGTGGTCCGGTACGACGCGCAGGTGTCCACGGCAACAGCCCGTTCTCCCCGCGCGAGCGGGGGTGGTCCGCGACTGGTTAAGGGCTCACGCGGGGCGTTCCGGTTCTCCCCGCGCGAGCGGGGGTGGTCCGGCGGGCCGGATCGTGTCGCCCGAGCGCGGCCGGTTCTTCCCGCGCGAGCGGGGGTGGTCCCTCATGGTCCCGTGCCCGCGTCCGCCTTGGGAGGCGGCGACGGGCACGGGGTGAGGGGATGGTGGTCAGGCGGATACCTCGTGCAGGATTGTTGCCAGTTCAGCCGGTTTGTCCAGCATCGGCCAGTGCCAGCCCGGCAGGTCCCTGTGGTCCCAGTCGTCGCCCCTCATGTGCTTGAAGGCCGGTACCGCGTCTGCCATGGTCCGGACCGTCTCGATCGTGAAGCTGCACAGCACGTGCAGGCGCGGCACCTTCTCCCAGGCGTCCGTCAGTCGTACCGGTGTCGTCGCGGTCGCCCATGGCTGGGGGGTCGAGAGGCGTTCAAGACGGTCCAGCGCCTCGTCCGACAGGTCGGCGGATCCGTCGGCGAGCTGTCGCCACGGCGGCGGCGGGAGTTCCCGGCCGTGGCCGGCCGTGCGGACCGCCTCGGCGTTGGCGGCCCGCTCCTCCGGTGACGTGAACTCCGCGTGCGACATGCCGTCCGGCAGCGGCCCGCTGTCGATGAACACCAGCCGCGCCACACGTTCCGGCACCCGATCCGCGACGCTCGGGATCACCACCGCGCCCGCGTAGCTGTGCCCGACGAGCACCACGTCGCGCAGGTCCTCGTAGTGGATCAGGTTGAGCACGTCGGTGATGTGCGTCTCCAGGTCCGTGTCCGGTCCCGCCAGATGCGCGCGCTCCCCGGTGCCGGTGAGGCTCGGGCAGTGGACGTCGTGTCCGCGTCCGCGCAGGTCGGCGGCCACATCGCGCCATGCCCAACCGCCCAGCCAGAACCCCGGAACGAGTACGTAGGTCGTCATGCCCAGTACGTTAGGAGCAATACAGGACACAATCCGCCCGGTATTCGGAAGGATTCTCCGCATGACCCGTCCGACCGCACGTGTCCTCGCCCTGCTGGAAATCCTGCAGAGCGGCGGCACCCGCACCGTCGCCGATCTCGCCGCCCGGCTCGGAGTGGACGAGCGCACCGTGCGCCGCTACGCCGGCCACCTCGTCGATCTCGACGTGCCGGTCCGGTCCGTGCGCGGCCGGTACGGCGGCTACCGGCTCGACCCCGGTTTCCGCATGCCGCCGCTGATGCTGACCGACGAGGAGGCGCTCGCCGTCCTCCTCGGTCTCGTCGCGGGCCGCCGCGCCGGGCTGGTGACGACGTCCGTCGCGGCGGCCGAGAGCGCCGCCGCCAAGGTGCGGCGCGTCCTGCCCAGGGCACTCGGCGCCCGGCTGGACGCGCTCCTGGCGACCGCCGACTTCACCGCCCCGAACGGCCGGTGACGGCGCCGGAGACGGACGTCCTGCTGCTGCTCGCCGAGGCGGCGCGCGACCGTCGGCCGGTCGCCGTCACCTACACCGCGTGGAACGGGCGCCGCAGCGAGCGGACCGTGCACCCGTACGGCGTCGTCGCCCACTCGGGTCGCTGGTACGTGACCGGCGCCGACTCGGACAGCGGGACGGTGCGCACGTTCCGCCTGGACCGGATCGGGAGCGCCACGGCACTGCCGGGAACGTTCGACGTGCCGGCCGGCTTCGACCCGGCGGCACGCGTGCTGACCGGGCTCGCGGAAGTGCCGTACGCGCACGAGGTGGCGTTCCGCGTCCGGGGCACGGCCGAAGCCGTGGGCAGGCTGCTCCCGGCCGGGATCGCGACCGTCCGGGACCTCCCCGGCACGGCGGACGACGGACCGTGGGCACGGGTCGTGCTGCGCGCCGAACGCCTGGAGTGGGTGCCGTCCGTACTCGCCTGGCTGGACCGGCCGTTCGTCATCGAGTACCCGGACGCCGTGCGCGAGCACATCACCGCGCTGGCCGGCCGCCTCACCGCGTACGCCGCCGCCGGGACGGAGCAGCCGCCGGACGCGCCGTGAGGCGGCCCGCGGGTCAGGCGCGCCCGGCGCCGAACGGTCCGCCGGCGCCGAAGGCGAGGGCCGCGAAGCGCTCGCCGACGCGGCGGTGCGTGGCGGCGTCCGGGTGGAAGCCGTCCGGCAGGGGCAGTTCGGCGAAGTCCGGCTCGCCGTACAGGTCGCGGCCGTCGAGGAGCGACAGGTGCGGGTCGTCGGCCTCCCGCTGCGCCACGATGCGCGCCAGTTCCTCCCGGATGACGGTGAGCGTCAGTTTCCCGGCCGCGCGTTCGGCGGGGTCGCCGGTCGCGACGAACCGCACCGTGCCCTCGCGGAGCGCGTCCAGGTCGAACGCTGCCGGCCCGGGTGTGTCCTCGTGGACCGGGCAGTACAGCGGGGAGACGACGAGGAGCGGCGTGTCGGGGTGGCCCTCGCGGACGGTGTCGAGGAAGCCGTGCACGGCGGGAGTGAACGCCCGCAGGCGCATCAGGTCGGCGTTGACCAGGTTGATACCGATCTTGACGCTGATCAGGTCGGCCGGGGTGTCCCGCATCGCGCGGGCCGTGAACGGGTCGAGCAGCGCGCCGCCGCCCAGGCCGAGGTTGACCAGCTCAGCGCCGCCGAGCGAGGCGGCCAGCGCGGGCCACGTGGCGCTCGGCCCTGCGGCGTCGGAACCGTGGCTGATCGAACTGCCGTGGTGCAGCCATACCGGGCGGCCCCGGTCGGGCACGGGCGTCACGGGCGCGTCGGCGCGCAGGGCGATGAGTTCGGTGGTCTCGTTGTGCGGCAGCCAGATCTCGACGTCCTTGTCCCGGTCGGGCAGGCCGGTGAACCGGACGGTGCCGGGCTGTCCCTGCCGGTGCGCGGCGGCGCCAGTGGCGGGGTCGATGGTCACGGTGTTGCCGCCGGTGCCGGACGCGCGGCTGGCGAGGCGGCCGTCGACGAGCAGGTCGTACACGCCCTCGGGGCGGGGCGGCGCGCCGGTGTGGACGCGCAGGGTGCGGAGAGTGTCGAGTTCGACGGTGGTGGCGCGCGTACGGAGGGCGAGCCGTACGCCGGAGGGCTGCGACTCGGCCATGGCGAGCTGCGGGTCGGCGGACTGGGCGCGGGCGCGGGGCGGCAGCCGGTGCGGCAGCAGGCCGTGGGCGGTGCGCTCCAGGTCGAGGGCGCCGCGCAGGAGACCGGGGGTGAGGGGGACGGTGGTCAGGGCTTGCGGGCCGGGCATGGTGTCGGCCTCCTGTCGGGGCTCGTGGGGGTACGGGGGTGGCACGGCCGCGTGTCAGGGTCCGGGCCAGTTCCGCAGGAGGGCGTCGAGGGCGTCCATGGTCCGCGTCCATGTCTCGTCGCTGTCGGGCGCGCTGTGGCTGAAGCCGCCGCCCATCTCCAGGCTGACGTAGCCGTGGAAGACGCTGCCCAGCAGCCGTACGGCGTGGGTCCGCTCGGGTTCCGGCAGGTCGTAGCCGCGCAGGATGGCGCGGGTGAGCTGCGCGTGCCGGACGCCGGCGCTGGCGGCGGCCGTTTCGGGGTCGAGCGGGAAGCGGGTGGCGGCGTAGCGGCCCGGGTGCTCGCGGGCGTAGTCGCGGTAGACGTTCGCGAGGGCGGTCAGGGCGTCCTTGCCGGCCCGGCCGGCCACGGCGTCGGCGGCGCGGTCGGCGAGGTCCTGGAGGGCGAGGAGGGCGATGCGGGTCTTGAGGTCGGCGGAGTTCCGTACGTGCGAGTAGAGGCTCGCGACCTTGACGCCGGAGCGCCGCGCCAGCTCGGACACGGTCACGTGCTCGAATCCGACCTCGTCGGCCAGCTCGGCCCCGGCGAGGGTGAGACGTTCGGCGGTGAGACCCGCGCGTGCCATCGATCCACTCCTTTCAGCCTTCAACGAAGGTACATCTGCCTAAAACCTTTAGGCAAATCCTCTTCGACTTCAGGAGGCCGCACGGTCCGGGGCAGTCTCCCGGCGGGCCGCCGCGCGGCGCTAGGGTCGGCCGATGCGCGCACACCGTATTGACCGCCCGGACGATCTCGACGCGGTCCGTGATTCCTACGACCGGGTGGCCGACAACTACGTCCACATGGTGCGGACGACGGGCGTCGGCGACATCCGCGAGGACCCGTGGCTGAAGGCGTCGATCGACGCCTTCGCCGACGCCGTCGGCGGGTCGGGGCCGGTCCTCGACGTCGGCTGCGGCCCCGGGACGGTGACCGCCTACCTCGCCGAACGCGGGCTCGACGTGTCCGGCGTCGACCTCTCCCCCCGGATGATCGAGCACGCGCGACGCCTCTACCCGCAGTGCCGCTTCGACGTCGCGTCCGCCACCGAACTCGACCTCGCCGACGCGTCGCTCGGCGGCGTACTCGGGTGGTGGTCGCTGTTCAACCTCCCGCGCGACGTACTGCCGCAGGTCCTCGCCTCGTTCGCGCGCGCCCTGCGGCCGGGCGGGTACTTCATCACCGCGACGCACGTCGGCGACGGGGACGTGACGCGCACCGAGGCGTACGGGGGCGTGCCCGTGCGCTGGACGACGCACCGGTGGCGGCCGGAACAGCTCGTGGACCTGATCGAACGGGCCGGCCTGCGCACCGTCGCGGAACTCCGCCTCCCGGCGGGCGAACTCACCGGCCCCGGCGTGGTCATCACAGCCCGACGCCCGCCGCACTGACAGCGTGCGAAATCCCGTGAACCGCTGACACCTCCCCTGCCATGCTTGACCCGGCAGCGCCCGGTCGGCCGTTCACCGGGTGGCCGGTGGCGGCCCGCTGTCTGTGGACGAATCCAGTTCGGGGAGTTGTACGCGGAATGGTGCAGCAGGTGCGGTCTCTGGCCGATCAGGTGGCTACGGCAATGCGGGCGGCGATGGCGGACGTCCTGCCCGCCGAGCTCGCAACCGAAGACCCCCTCGTGCGACGTTCCGAGCGTGCGGACTTCCAGGCCAACGCCGCCCTTTCCCTCGCCAAGCGCCTGGGACGCAACCCGCGCGAGCTGGGCGCTGAGCTCGCCGCCCGGCTCGCGGACGTGCCCTGGATCACCGCAGCCGAGGTCTCAGGACCCGGCTTCGTCAACATCTCCCTCGCCGACTCGGCCATGCTGGAGAGCGCTGCAGCCCGCGATGCGGACGACCGGCTCGGGGTACCCGCCGACCAGGCCGGTCAGACGGTCGTACTGGACTACTCCGGGCCGAACGTCGCCAAGGAGATGCACGTCGGCCACCTGCGTTCGACGCTGATCGGCGACGCGCTGGCCCGTGTACTGGGCTTCCTCGGCGCCGAGGTCGTGCGCCAGAACCACGTCGGTGACTGGGGCACCCAGTTCGGCATGCTCATCCAATACCTCTTCGAGCACCCGGAGAATGCCTGGCGCACCAAGGAGGTCGGCCAGGAGGAGACGGCCGGGGCCGTTTCCGCCCTCGACGGGCTCTACCGCACCGCACGCCAGGTGTTCGACGCCGACCCGGCCTTCAAGGAACGCGCGCAACGCCGTGTCGTCGCGCTCCAGAGCGGTGACGAGGAGACCGTCGCCGCGTGGCGGGAGATCGTCACCGAATCGGAGATCGCCTTCCAGCAGATCTACGACCGGCTCGGTGTCCTGCTCACGCGTGACGACGTGCTGGGCGAGTCCTTCTACAACCCCTGGCTCAATGATGTGGTCTCGGAACTGACCGGCAAGGGAGTCCTGGAGGACAGCGAGGGTGCGAAGGTCGTCTTCTTCGACGACATTCGCGGCCCCGAGGGCAAGCGCGTTCCCATGCTGGTGCGGAAGAGCGACGGCGGGTTCGGTTACGCCGCCACCGACCTGGCCACCATCCGGTACAGCGTCCAGGAGTTCAACGGCACGCGCCTCATCTATGTCGTGGACGCACGCCAGGCACAGCACTTCGAGATGGTCTTCCGCACTGCGCGCCGCGCCGGCTGGCTCACGGACGGGATCGAGGCAGTGCACGCCGCCAACGGGACCATCAACGGTCCGGACGGCCGGCCGTTCAAGACGCGTTCCGGCGGTACCGTGCGTCTCGCCGACCTCCTGGACGAGGCGGAGAACCGCGCCCGTGAGGTCGTCGCCGAGAAGAACCCGGCCATGGCGCCCGCGGAGCTCGACCGCATCGCCCGCCTGGCGGGTATCGGCGCGGTCAAGTTCGCGGAGCTGTCCACCTCGCGTGCGAAGGACTACTCCTTCGACGTCGACCGCATGGTCAGCTTCACCGGACAGACCGGCGTCTACCTCCAGTACACCCACACCCGCATCGCCTCCATCCTGCGGAAGGCGGCCGTCACCGGTGCGGGCATCGGGGCGTTCGACCCGGGGCAGACCCTCGAACCGGCCGAACGGACCCTCCTCCTCGAAGCGGACGCGTTCGGCAGTGTGCTCAGTGGCGTTGCCGAAACGCTGGAACCCCACCAGCTCGCCGGGTATCTCTACAGCCTGGCCAGGGCGTTCACGGCGTTCTACGAGTCCTGTCCGGTTCTCGCGGACAGCGTGCCGCAGCCGATTCGTGCGAATCGGCTGGCGCTCTGCAGGCTCACCCGCGCGACACTGGCCCGCGGCCTGGAACTGCTCGGTATCGCCGCGCCTGAGCGGATGTGACGCACAGGGGCCGGGCGAAGGTGTCAGCCCGTGAGGGTCGCGGTGATCTGGCGTGTTGTCTGTGCCGCCACCCTCGGGTTCGTCGCCGCGTAGGCCGCGTACGCGACGATCCCGCCGGTCAGTGCCCAGCCGCGGCCCCGCAGCCACGTGGCGTCGTCCACGCCGAGTGCCGTCCGGAACGCGGCCCGCGGCGCGGCCGAGAACAGGGTGAACGCCATCATCAGGTCGGGGGCCGGGTCGCCGGTGCCGAGGCTGCCGAAGTCGATGACGGCGCTCGGGCGGCCGCCGGTCGTCAGCACGTTGCCGGTGTGGAAGTCGCCGTGGAACCAGACCGGGGGGCCGTCCCAGCCGGGCGCGGCGAGGGCCGCGTCCCACAGGGCGGTCAGGGCCGCCGTGTCGAAGGCGTCGCCGGCCCGTGCGATCGCGGCCCGCGTCTCCCGGTCCCGGTGGGCCAGCGGCGGGCCCGCCAGGTCGTCGGACGCCGCCGGCGGGATGCCCTGCAGCGCGGTCAGGAAGCCGGCGAGTTCGACGGCGGCCTCGACCGAGTCGCCCAGTGCCGCGCTGGTCGCGACCTCGCCGGCCAGCCAGCGGGACACCTGCCACGGCCACGGGTAGCCGAGGTCCGGCTCGCCCACGGCCACCGGGACGGGGACGGCCAGCGGCAGGTGCGGTGCGAGCCGCGGCAGCCACTCCGCCTCCTTGCGCGCCTGCCCGATCGCGCCGTCGTGGCACGGCAGCCGGACGGCCAGGTCGTCGCCCAGCCGGTGGATCACGTGGTCGGAGCCGGCCGGGTCGACCGGCTTCAGCGGGAGTGCGGACCACTGCGGGAGTTGCCTGTCGAGCAGGTTCCCGACGAGTGCGGTGTCGATCGTGGGACGGATGTCAACTGCTCCTGTCGGCGGCCCGCTTCGGGTCGTGGGCGCCGGGACGTATCACAGCGCACCGGGGCGCCGCCGTCCATCCGTTTCCGGCGGAAAACCGGATGCGGTCCCGGGGCACGGTCCGTACGCTCCCGCCGTGCTGATTCGTGAAGAACAACCGGCGGACATCGACCATGTCCGCGACCTCCATCTGCGGGCGTTCGGCGACCACGGCGTCGTCGTCACGGCCCTGCTGGACGACCTGCGCGCGATCGTGACCGCCGGCGAGGGGCTTTCCCTCGTCGCCGAGGACGGGGAACGGATCGTCGGGCACGTGATGTTCACCCGCAGCCGCCTCGACGCGCCCCGCCGGCTCGTGGACGTGCAGGTCCTCAGCCCGCTGGCCGTCACGCCCGACCGCCATCGGGAGGGCATCGGCACCCGCCTGGTGCGGCACGGTCTCGGTGTGCTCGCCGAGCGGGGCGTGCCCGCCGTCTTCCTGGAGGGCGACCCGGGCTACTACCGGCGGCTCGGTTTCGTGCCGGGCGGCGACCTGGGGTTCATCACGCCGTCCCCCCGCGTCCCGGACCCCTGCTTCCTGAGCATCACACTGCCGGCTCACGAGCCGTGGATGACGGGGACGCTGGTGTACGCCGAGGCGTTCTGGCGGCACGACGCGGTCGGCATGCGCGACCCGCACGCCTGACGGCCCTCGGTCCGGAACGACCGGAGCCGGGCGCGGCGGCGGCGTCACCGGAGGAGCTTCGCCGCGTGCGCCACGAACGCCTCGATGGCCGCCTTCGCCTCCGCGTCACGGACGGCCCAGTCGTCCTTCCCGACGGCGAGGGACATGTCGCGCGTCCCGTCGTACGCGCGCTGCGCCGCCTGCACGATCGCGCGGTCGTCGGTGAGCAGCCGCACCCGGTACAGGGCCTGCCGGGCCACCGTACGGAGCCGGTGCGCCTCGTCGCGCGCCGTGCGGAAGCCGTCCCCGGCAGGGTCCTCGCGCCTGCGGTACCAGCGGTCCGCCTGGCCGCGGCGGTAGTCCTCGGCGGCGGCGGCGAACCCGCTGTACGTCTCGATCCGTTCCTGCCGCAGCGCCTCGGAGCGCGCGAACGACTCGCCGCGCCTGATGGCGTTCCGCTGGAAGAGGTGGGCCATGAGGGAACCGAGCAGCGTGCCCGCGACCGCGACGGCGCTCGCCCATATCGCGTCCATGGGCACAGTCCACCACAGCGCGGACGGCGGGGCGTCAGCCGTCGTGCGGGAGGCGGTAGACGGAGACGTGGGACGGTGACTCGGCCGTGAACTCGGTGCCGTTCCAGTCGGCGTGCCGCGATTCGAGCGCGAACCCGGCGAGCCGGGCCATGAGATCGAGTTCGGCGGGCCAGATGTAGCGGTGCGGGGTGCGGAAGAGCCGTGCGTCCCGCCCCGCGCCGAACGTGAAGTGGTGCGAGACGACGTGCTGGTGCAGGGTGTCGTACGTGTCGAGGCCGATGTAGCCCGTCTCCACGCGGCACACCACGGCCTGCCGGCCGGGCGGGAGTTTCCGCAGTTCGGGGACCCACAGTTCGATGACGAACCGCCCGCCGGGCGTGAGGTGGCGGGCGGCGTTCCGGAAGCAGGCGACCTGCGCGTCCTGGGTGAGGAGGTTGGCGATCGTGTTGAACACCAGGTAGACGAGCCGGAACGTGCCCGGCGCCGTCGCGGTCGCCATGTCGCCGACGACGACCGGGATCGTCGCCCCGTCGGCCTTGGCGCGCAGCCGGTCGATCATCGGCCGCGACAGGTCGATGCCGGTGACGGGCACCCCGCGCCGGGCGAGCGGGACGGCGACGCGGCCGGTCCCGATGGCGAATTCGAGGGCGGCTCCCCCGTCGGCGAGCGCGGCGAGACGCTCCACGGTCGGCCCGAGGACCTCGGGCGCGAACATGCCGGTGCCCGGCGTGTCGTACTCCCGGGCGGTCTCCGCGTCCCACAGCTCTTCCTGTTCCCGTCCCATGCCGTCAACGGTCCCGGCCGGCCGGTGCGTTGTCGACGGATTTACGCGGCGCCGCGGGCCGTCTCAACCGTCCGCCGGGGTCTGGGTGAGCAGCAGGACGCCGGGGGCGGCGACCGGGCGGAGGAGGGCGAACGTCAGGCGCGTGCCGTCGGGAGGCGCGGTGACGGTCGTGGGGCGGAACTCGGCGACGGTGCGGCAGTTCCACCAGTGGGCGGCGTCGGGGCGGACGGCGTGGAGGAGTTCGGTGATGTGTGCGGGCCGCGGGTCGTCGGGGAAGTGGGCGACGGCGCTGCGGAAGTGCTCGTACAGGCCGCGCAGCAGTTCGTCGGTGTCCGTGCCGGTGAAGGGGCGGGCGGAGGCGAGCCACAGCAGGACGTTCCGCCGCTCGGCGGGGAGTCCGGTCGCCGGGTCGCCCCAGCGGGCGCGGTGGGCGGCGTTGGCGGCGAGGATGTCCAGCCGTTCGTCCAGGACGAGCGCCGGGGTCGCCGGCCAGGCTTCGACGAGGGCGAGCAGGTCCGGGTCGCGGCGAAGCGACGTATCCATGCCGTTGATCCTATGAGCGCCACTCACCGTACGAGGTGCTGCCTGGCTGCCGGGCGGCGGCCGGCGGAGGGTGGGCGCATGCCTGAACAGACACCCTCACGGGCGGCCACCATGTGGCGGCTGCGCAACGACTCGTCCGGCCTGACCGCGCCCCGCGTCCTGATCCGGGTCTTCCGCGACCCGGGCACGCTGGAGGACGGCATCGCCTTCTACGAACGGCTCCAGGGGACGGCGGCGGACGGCCGGCTCTCGTTCGGGGCGCTGCGGCTGGCCATGGTCGGGGCGTTCCTGCTGATCGAGGGCGACGCAGAGGCGCTGCGGCCGTACCGCGCCACGACCGGGACGCTGCTGGTGGACGACGTGCGGCCGTATCACGACCGGCTGGTGGCGGACGGGGCACAGATCGTCCACCCGCTGCGGGACGTGCCGACCGGTGCCGGGTTCAGCGCGCGGTTCCCGGACGGCACGGTGGTGGAGTTCGTGCACCACCGGCCGACACCCGCCGGGGACTGACGCCGTCACCAGGGCAGCGGGCCGGTCGCGTCGAAGAAGCCGCCGGTCGGGCCGTCCGGTCCCGTCAGCGCCATGCGGACGATGATCTCCGCGCCCTCCTCGACGGTCTGGACGCCGGTGTTCCCGTTGAGGTCCGTGCGCGTGAAGCCCGGCTCCACGGCGTTGATCCGCATCCGGGGGAACGCCTTGGCGTACTGGACGGTGATCATGTTGACCGCCGCCTTGGACGCCGGGTAGGCGACACCGGGGTAGGCGTGCGTCGGGGTGCCGGCGGTCGTGACGCGGGTCAGCGACGCGAGGCCGCTGCTGACGTTCACCACGACCGGGGCGGCGGACCGGCCCAGCAGCGGCAGGAACGCGTGGAGCACGCGCACGGGGCCGAACACGTTCGTCGCGAACGTCTCCCGCATCGTGTCGGCCGTGGTGTCGGCGGGGCCGGGCACGGCGTTGTCCCCCGTCCTGCTCTCGATGCCCGCGTTGTTGACCAGGACGTCGAGCCCGCCGGCGGCCCCGACCGTACGCGCCGCCGCCGTGACGGACGCGTCGTCGGTGACGTCGATCCGTACGCTGCGCGCGCCCAGCCGCTCGGCGGCCCGCCGGCCGCGCTCCGGGTCGCGGCTGCCGATCCAGACGGTGTGGCCCGCGGCGACGAGGCGGCGGGCGGTTTCGAAGCCGAGGCCCTTGTTGGCCCCGGTGATCAGTGTGGTCGTCATGCGACGAGCCTCGCGCGGCGCGGGGCGGTCGGCCAGACGTCTCCTTTTCCTGGGAACGGGAAGCCTGGGAACGGTGGTACCAGGAAGAAGGGGTGCCGCCGGGGCACACTGGGGGCATGGCGGGGTCGGAGTTCGGCAGGATGGTGAGGAGCCGGCGGGACCGCGTCCCCCCGGAGGCCGCGGGGCTGCCCGCCGGCGGCCGGCGGCGCGCGGCCGGGTTGCGCCGCGAGGAGCTGGCCATGCTGGCCGGGGTCTCCGCCGACTACGTCACCCGCCTGGAGCAGGGCCGTGCCGAGAACCCGTCGCCGCAGGTGGTCGAGGCCCTGGCCAGGGCGCTGCGGCTGTCGACGCCCGAGCGCGGTCTGCTGTTCCGGCTGGCCGGGCTGTCGGAGCCGGCCCGGGGGACGGTGCCCACGGCCATCACGCCGGGCGTCCGGCGCATGCTGGACCGGCTGGGCGGGGTGCCCGTCGCCGTCCACGACGCGGTGTGGACGCTGCTGGTGGCCAACGGTCCGTACGCGGCGCTGATGGGCGATCCGTCCGGGTGGCGCGGGATGGAGCGGAACGGCGTGTGGCGCACGTTCCTCGGCCGTCCGGGCCGCGTCGAGCACAGTACGCAGCCCCGCGCCGACCTGGAGGCGGCGCTGGTCGGTGACCTGCGGTCGGCGGCGGCCCGCTACCCGTCCGACCCGCGCGTGCGGGAGTTGGTCGCCGGGCTGCGGGCGGGCAGCGACCGGTTCGCGGCCCTGTGGGACGCGGGCACCGTGGGCCGCCACGAGCCGGCCGTCAAGACCGTCCACCACCCGGAGGCGGGCCTCCTGACGCTCGACTGCGACATCCTCACCGTGAACGGCGGCGACCTGCGCGTCATGATCTACACGGCGGAACCGGGCACGGACGAGGCGGAACGCCTGGCGCGGCTCACCGGCTCGGACACGCGGCCCGTGCTCGACTGAACCCGGGCGCTTGAGATGCGCGCTGACCACCGGTTACGGTCACGCTAGCAACAATGCGCTGACGGGGGTGTTGGTGATGGGGCGGCCTGCTGATTGGTCTCCGGTGGGGATGGAGTCGGATCCGACTCCGGGGAATCCGGACGAGGTCCGGACGCTGGCCGATGATTTGCAGACGTTCGCGGACGACGTGGGCGAGGCGCTGGGGAAGATCCGGGGGCTTGCCGGGGACAGCGCCGTCCAGGACTGGTCGGGATTGTCGGCCGATGCGTTCCGGGACGAGTTCGACGGTGTCCCGGAGAATCTGACCAAACTGCAGGACTCGTACGGCCTGTGTGCGCAGGCGTTGCAGACGTACTGGCCGAAGCTGGAGACCGCGCAGGGGGACGCGGACCGGGCGCTGGAACGTGCCATCGCCGCGCAGGCCGACCTCACAGCCGCGCAGAATGCCCTGGGTGACGCACAGGACTGGGTGTCGCGCGCCGGTGACGAGGCCGACCGCCTGGAGCGCGAGGGCGAGGGTGCGCAGCCGCCGGACGATGCGGAGGTGCGTGCTGCGACGCGTGACCGGCAGGCCGCCCAGCAGGCGCAGGAGTCGGCGCAGGGGCGGGTGGACGACGCGCAGGGCCGTCTCGACGCCGCCCGCCAGTTGGCGGAGCAGGCGCGTGAGATGCGGGAGGACGCCGCCCGCGAGGCCGCACGTGACATCGATGAAGCGTCCGACGCCGGCATCCAGAACCGCAAGTGGTGGGAAGACGCCATCCACTGGGTGACCGAGAACTGGGACACCATCGTCGACGTCTGCAAAGCCATCGTCGCGGTCCTGGGCATCGTCGTCATGATCATCGGCGGACCCCTCGCCTGGGTCGTCCTCGCCGCAGCCCTCGTCGTCCTCGCCGACACATTGATCAAATACGCCCGAGGAGAAGCCGGCCTCCTCGACGTCGCGTTCGCCGCACTCGACTGCATTCCCGGGATGAAGGGCCTCACCACCCTCGGCGGCCTCGCCCGCGGACTCAAGGGCGGCCTCGCCGCCGCCCGCACCGGCCTGCGCGGCATCCGCCAGGGCGCCCGCGGCCTCGGCCAAGCCCTGCGCCGCATGGGCCGCCAGGGCGACGACCTGGTCTGCCGCACCGACCCCATCGACATGGCCACCGGCGAAATGGTCATGACCGAGACGGACATCGAGCTCCCCGGCACCCTCCCCCTCGTCCTGCGCCGCCACCACCGCAGCTCACTCCGCGAGGGCCAGTGGTTCGGCCCCTCCTGGGCCTCCACCCTCGACCAGCGCCTCGTCCTCGACAACAGCGGCGCCCGCTTCGTCACCGACGACGGCATGATCCTCGACTACCCCGCCCCCTGCCCGACACCCCCGTCCACCCCGTCGAAGGCCCCCGCTGGCCACTGGCCTGGAACGGCGGCCCCGGCACCCCCATCACCGTCCACCAGCCCGAAACCGGCCGCACCCTCCACTTCGCCCCCGTCCCCGGCCGCCCCGGCGGCGAACTCCCCCTCACCGCCATCACCGACCGCAACGGCAACCGCATCCACCTCGCATACGACGCAAACGGCGCACCCACCGACGTCATCCACGACGGCGGCTACCACATCGGCATCACCACCCACAACGGCCGCATCACCGAACTCCACCTCCTCAACCACCCCGAACACCCCCTCATCCGGCGCTTCGGCCACGACGACAACGGCAACCTCGCCGAGGTGATCGACTCCTCCGGCCTGCCGCAGCGGCTGTCCTACGACGGACGGCACCGCGTCACCGGCTGGGAGGACCGCAACGGCACCCGGTACCGCTACACGTACGACGACGACGGACGCTGCGTGGCGACCGAGGGCACCGACGGTTTCCTGAGCAGCGGCATCGTCTACGACACCGAGCACCACCGCACCCTGTTCACCGATTCGCTCGGCCACACGACCGTCTACCAGTTCAACGACTCGTACCAGCTCGTGACCGAGACGGACCCGCTCGGCAGCACGACGCACCGCACGTGGGACCGGTACGACCGCCTCCTCAGCAGGACGGACGCCCTCGGCCACACCACCCGCCACGCGTACGACAGGGACGGCAACACGACGGAGATCGTCCGGCCCGACGGCACGGCCGTACGCGCCGAGTACGACGAACGGGCGCTGCCGACGAGCGTGACGGCGCCCGACGGCGCGCGGTGGGAGCACCACTACGACAGCCGGGGCAACCGGCTCGCCACCGTCGACCCGGCGGGCTTCCGCACCTCGTACTCGTACGACGCGGCCGGGCACCGCACCTCCGTCACGGACGCGCTGGGCGGGACGCGCCGCATCTCCTGCGACGGCGCGGGCCTGCCCGTCGCCGTGACCAATCCGCTGGGCCACACGACTTCCGTCGAGCGCGACGCCTTCGGCCGGATCACCGCGGTCACGGACCCGCTGGGCCGGGTCACGCGGCTCGTCCGGACGCCGGAGGGCAGGATCAGCCGGCGCGAGATGCCCGACGGCAGCGGCGAGTCGTGGGTGTGGGACGCCGAGGGCAACCTGCGCTCCCACACCGACACGGCGGGCCGCGTCACGCGGTACACGCCGACCTCCTTCGACCAGGTGGCCTCGCGGACCGACCCCGACGGCACTGCCCACGCCTTCACCTACGACACCGAACTGCGGCTGCGCACGGTCACCAACGCGCAGGGTCTCGTGTGGAGTTACGAGTACGACGCGGCGGGCCGCCTCACCGCCGAGACGGACTTCAACGGCCGCACCGTCACCTACACCCACGACGCCGCGGGGCGGCTCTCCTCCCGGACCAACGGCGCCGGCGAGGAGATCGTCTTCGTGCGGGACGCCTTGGGCCGCACCATCGAGCAGCGCACCGGCGACGGCGAGTCGGCCGTCTTCGTCCACGACGCCGCCGACCGGCTGCTGCGCGCGTCCAACGGGCAGGTGTCGCTCACCCACGAGCGGGACGTGCTGGGCCGCCTCCTCGCGGAATCGATCGGCGACCGCCGCACGGCGTACGCGTACGACGCGCTCGGCCGCTGCACCGAACGCGTCACGCCGAGCGGCCACACGTCGCGGTGGGCCTTCGACGCGGCGGGGCGTCCCGTCTCGGTGCGCGGCGACGCGGGCTCGCTCGACTTCACGTACGACACGGTGGGCCACGAGATCGAACGGCGACTCGACACCGGCGCCGTGCTCAGCCAGTCGTGGGACGATCTCGACCGTCTCACCGGCCAGGAGATCACCGGCACGGCGGGCGGCGTCCTGCAGCGCCGCAGCTACGCGTACCGCGCTGACGGCATCCCCACCGAGATCGACGAACTCTCCTCGGGCGGCCGCCGGTTCGACCTGGACGCCGGCGGACGTGTCACCGCCGTGCACGGCCGGGACTGGCGCGAGAACTACGCCTACGACACCGCGGGCAACCTCACCCACCTGACCGTCCCGGACGGTCCGGAGAGCGGCGACCGCGCGTTCACGGGCACGCTCCCGCGGCACGCAGGCCGTACCCGCTACGAGCACGACGCACAGGGCCGAGTCGTACGGCGCACACGCCGCCTGCTCAACGGCCAGTCGCGGACGTGGACCTACGCGTGGGACGCGTACGACCGCCTCGTCTCGGTCACCGACCCGTCCGGCGCGCGGTGGCGCTACCTCTACGACCCGCTGGGCCGGCGGGTGGCCAAACAGCGCCTCGGCCCGGAGGGGGACGGCGGCGGCGAGCGCACCGACTTCGTGTGGGACGGCACCCGGCTGGCGGAACAGGCGGGTCCCGACGGCTCGTTCACGACCTGGGAGTACACGCCGGGCACGCACCGGCCGCTCAGCCAGACGACACGGGTGCCCGCCGGGGCGGAGCCGGACCAGGCCGCGTACGACAGCCGGTTCCACGCCATCGTCACGGACCTCGTCGGCACGCCGACGGAACTGGTCGGCGCGGACGGCGCGATCGCGTGGCGGCGGCGCGCGTCCCTGTGGGGGACGGAGCAGCGGCCGGCGGACGGCGGCACGGACTGCCCGATCGGTTTCCCCGGCCAGTACCGCGACGCCGAATCGGGCTTCCACTACAACTACTTCCGCCACTACGACGCGGAGACCGCCCGCTACGCGTCGCCGGACCCGCTGGGTCTCGATCCCGCGCCGAACCACCACGCGTACGTGCCCAATCCGCTGGCGCACCTGGACCCGCTCGGGCTCGTCGGGTGCACGCACACGCTGCCCGACCTGCCGAGGTCGCTCGACCAGATCACCGACGGCCCCGGCGACTGCGCGGACGTGGCACGCCGTATCCAGGAGAACCTCGGCAGCGGGGACGTCGTTCGATTCGACCGCGAATTCCCGAACTTCGGCCCCTACCAGGGGCAGCACAACGAATGGTCGCACCATGTCGTGGTGGTCAGGGAGGGGCGCGTGTACGACGCCTTCACCCCGGCGAATGGGGTCACCATCGATGAGTACAAGGCGCTGTGGGATTATGGCGACGTGATCAACTTCGGATTCTGAGGAATTGGCCATGACTCACCGGGCGCAGTGCGCGCAATTGCATGCCAGGCCGGCCCTTTACGGGCTCAAGCCGTCGTACGGGGAGGCCGTGACCTTCCTGCGGGGCTACGACCTGGCCACCGACGGCGGGGCGCTGCGCGGATTCACGGAATGGCTGGTCGTACGGTCCGGCCACCGCACGAGCCTCGCGTGGCCGGCGCTCGCACTGCGCACGGCCCTAGCGGTCCCGCCGGACGCGTCCTTCTCCGCCGGCGCATTGACGGAGGAGCAGGACCGGGCGGCATTCGACGCGCTCTTCACACTGCTCGACGAATTCTTCGCCGCCACGCAATCCCCCATGGCCCTGGCGCGGATGTATTCCGACTACCGCGCCCTCATGGAGGACTAGCACTCCCGAACCCTCCGCCGTGACCGAGGTCACATGCCGCCGGTGCATAGGGGCGCGGTCGCCGATGCCTTACCCCTGGTGTGGGTGACCGGCGAGAGCGAGGGCGGAGCGGATGGGGCAGGCTCGTGCCGGTGCGTTCGAGGAGTTCGTCGCGGCCCGCTGGTCGGGGCTCCTCCACCTCGCCCGGCTGCTCACCGCCGGGGACCGGCACCGCGCCGAGGACCTGCTGCAGGAGTCGCTGGTCAGGCTCTGGGCCGCGTGGCCGAAGGTCGCCGACGGGGCTCCCGAGGCGTACGTGCGCAGGGTGATGGCACGGGCGGCCGCGCGCTCGGCGCGGCGGCGGTGGTGGGGCGAGCGTCCCGTCGACCGGCTGCCGGAGACGCCGGCCGCCGGCGGCGACATGTCCGCGGCCGTGGCGGAGCGCTCGCGCCTGGAGGCCGCGCTGAGCCTCCTGCCGCCGAAGCAGCGGGCCGCCGTCGTCCTGCGCTACTACGAGGACCTTCCCGAGGGCCAGGTGGCGGACGCGCTCGGCTGCCCTGTCGGCACCGCACGCTCCCACGTCGCCCGCGGCGTGGCGCGGCTGCGGACGCTCCTGGCCGATGTCGTCGAGCCGGTGGGGTGAAGGAGAGACGTCATGGACCCGTTCGAACGGCAGCTCGCGCAGTTGATGCGGCGGGAGCGGGAGCACGTCCCGTTCGCGCCGGAGCAGCGGGAACGGCTGCGGGCCGGGGTCGCGGCCCGGCGCCGGCTGCGGGCGGCGGGCAGGGCGGCCGGTTCGGGGCTCGCGGTCGCGGGGCTCGCGACCGGGCTGTTCCTGCTGTCCGGCGCGTCGGCGGGGGACGCGCCCGGCGATCCGCCGCTGCGGCCCGCGTCCGGTCCGCCGTCGTCCGGGCGCACGGCGCCGCCCCCGTCCCCGGACGCGACGCGGTCACTCCCGGACGGCCTCACCACGCCCCCGGCGACGACGGACGGGAGCACCACGGAGGACGGCGCGACACGGGCCGGTTAGCGCCCCCCGCGCACGCCCCCCGTATCGTCGCGACCCGACCTTTCCGGGCGCGCGGCGGAGCCGGCGCGCGCCCCCCACTCCCCCGCCGACCGCACGACACCCCGGAACGGACGCCCGATGACCGCCACCCCGCCCACCGGCACGACACCGGCCGCCGTCCCCGCGCAGCGCTCCCCCGCGCGGGAGACGGGACGGCCCCGCGGGCGGCGGCGCCTGCCGCGCGGCCGGCTGACCGCGACCGATCTGCGGGTGCTGCGGCTCTACCTGTTCACGCGGGTGGGCATGGCGCTCATCGCGTACTGCGCCACCTGGCTCGACCCCGAGGCCGACGGCAGGACGCCCGGCACGTGGCTGTCCCGCTGGGAGCACTGGGACTGGGGGCACTACCTGCACATAGCGCAGAACGGCTACTTCGTCACGCCGCCGGGCCAGGACCCGGTGACGGACGAACGCGTGGCGTTCTTCCCCGGGTTCCCGTTCGCGCTGCGCGCCGTCCACGCGCTGGTCGGGAACTGGACCGTCGCCGGCCTGCTGATATCCCTGGCCGGCGGTGCCGTGGCCGTGGTGGCGCTGGCGCGCATAGCGGGGCTCGGGCGGGGCGACGGCGCGGCGGCCGGCCGGCGGGCGGCCGCGTTCTGGCTGCTGTCGCCGACCGCCGTCTTCCTCGCCGCCGGGTACACCGAGGCGCTGTTCCTGGCGTTCGCGCTGCCGGCCTGGCTCGCGGCGAAGAACCGGCACTGGGCGCTCGCCGGCCTCCTCGGCGCGGCAGCGACGACCGTGCGGATCAGCGGCCTGTTCCTCGCCGCGGCGATCCTGGTGGAGTTCCTGCTGGCGCACCGCGGCCGGCCCTGGCGCGACCGGCTGCGGGCGCTGCCCTGGTGCGCGGTGCCGGCCGTGCCCGCCGCCGCGTACATGGCGTACCTGTACGCGAGGACGGACGACTGGATGGCGTGGAAGCACGCGCAGGAACGCGGCTGGAACCGTGACTTCCACACGCCCGTCGAGGCGTTCCGCAACACGTGGCGGGCCGCGTTCGACCATGCCCAGTCCGCCGGGTTCGCCATGGAGTTCCAGCTCGAGATGGCCGCCATGGTGGTGGGGGTGCTGCTGCTGGCCGTCCTGCTGGTGCGCCGCCACTGGCCGGAGGCCGTCTTCGTGGCGCTCAACCTCTACGCGCTGGGCACGTCGTACTGGTTCCTGTCCGTTCCCCGCTCCGCCCTGCTCTGGTGGCCGCTGTGGATCGGACTGGCACGGCTGAGCCTGCGGTGGTCCTGGGTGAAGGAGGCGTACGCGGCCATCGCCGCACCCCTGATGGTCGTCCTCGCCCTCACCTTCACGTCCGGCGGCTGGGCCGGCTGACGCTCCGTCTCCCGCGCCCGCGCGAACGTCGCGAACTCCGGCGTGCAACCCTTCACGCGCCCGGGTAGTCGAACACGGTGTCCATTCACCTGCGCTTCACCTGGGGGAAGACTTGCGCCTGCACCGCATCGCCGCTTCGACCGCGGCGACCGCCGCCCTCCTGTCCATCGGCACGCTCGCCGCGGCGCCCGCCGTCGCCGCGCCCGCCGGAACCGTTCACCCCGGCGCCGACGACTCCCACTGCCTGTGGTGGTACGACACGGACGTGCTCGACGTGAGACTCGTGGGCATCCCCGACCCGGTGGTCGCCGGCACCTGGAACCTCCTCACCTACCGCGTCACCAACACCTACGACAGGCCGGTCGACGGCCTGGTGGCCCTCGCCGACATCTCCGCCTACGACCCCTCCGTCCTCACGGGCGACGCGGACGTGCCGCTGCGGGCGCAGTGGAAGGCGGACGGTGTGTGGACGGATCTCGACCCGGCGGGCTGGTACGACTGGTTCGGCACGACGGACCCGCTGCAGCC
Organism: Streptomyces sp. RFCAC02; assembly: GCF_004193175.1. Classification (NCBI taxonomy): domain Bacteria; kingdom Bacillati; phylum Actinomycetota; class Actinomycetes; order Kitasatosporales; family Streptomycetaceae; genus Streptomyces; species Streptomyces sp. RFCAC02. Next base: position 1,732,505 of record NZ_SAUH01000001.1, read on the forward strand.
CGGTGAGTCCGCGACCGTCCGCATCCGGATCAAGCCGGCGGCGGACGCCCCGGAGGACACCCTCGGCTCGGCCGCCTACGGAGCGGCCAACGTCGACACCGGCATGTGCGAACGGACCCTGACCGACCTGGAGTTCGACATCGTCACGGCTCCCTGACCCGGCCGTCCCCGACGTCTCCCGGCCGCTGTGTCAGTGCCCGCTGCCATGATGGCACCGACAGCACAGGAACGGGCGGGAGCGGGGACATGCCGGAACGAGCACTGCGGCGGATCGTCGACGAGTTGACCGGGCGTGCCCCTGCCGGCTGGACACGGGCGCAGCTCACCAGCACGGCCGGCCGGGGCGCCGTCTCGGTGTCCGGCGGCTACACCGTCCCCGGCCGGCCGGTGACGAGCCTGCCGGCCTCCGCCCTCTTCATGCCGGTGAACGGGCTGGCGGACGCCCTGCGGGAGGCGCGTGGCTGGGAGCGCACCGAGCTGGAGATCACGTGCCGGTCGTCCAGCCGGTACGCGCTCCTCGCCACCGGGAGCGGCGTCACGGGCTGCCTGAGCAGACGCGACGGTTTCATGGCCGAACTCGACGCGGAGGCCCGGCCGCCGCAGCCCGGCTCCGGGCAGCCGGCGGGCGGCGCGGCCCCCGCGGGCGACCCGGAGCGGGCGGTGGCGCTGTTCCGTACGTACCTGGAGCGCCGCGCCGCGATTCTCGGCCGCTCCGAGGAGCAGGCACCGCCGGCCACGCCCGCTGCCCTCGACGACGCGGAACGCCGCCTCGGCCGCCGACTGCCGGAGGATCTGCGCGCGCTGTACCTGGTGGCCGACGGCGACGGCGTCGACTACGACCACCACTACCTGTTCGGCGACGCCTGGCTCGGGCTCACGGGCATGGTCGCCGCGTACGGGATCCTGGACCAGGTGGTCTCCTCCCCGTGGGAACTGGCCTGGGACTCCGTCGTGTTCGACGCCGACCCGCCCGACACGGTGCGCCGCTGCGGCGCCCACCCGGCGTGGCTGCCGTTCGCCTCCGGCGAGGACGGCAACTACCTGGCCGTCGACCTGTCCCCGGCCCGCGACGGCCGGCCGGGGCAGGTCATCCGCATCGGCCGCGACCACCACGAGGGGCCCGCGTACGTCGCCGACTCGGTCACGTCCCTGCTCGCCGGGCTCCTGGAGCAGCTCGACCGGGAGGCGTACGAGCAGGACGACGACCGCCTGTACGTCGCGCGTCCCGCCCCCGCGGGTCCGCGCCGCGTCATCGGCGAGCTGCCCGACCGGATACCGGGGGACCTCCAGGCCGCCCACCTCCACGCCGAAGGACCGGTCGACCTCGCACCGCTCACCGCCGCGCCGCGCCTGCGGCTGCTGCAGGTCGGCCTCGGGTTCGCCTCGGATCTGACGCCCGTCCGGTCCCTGCCGGTCGAGGTCCTGCGGGCCGGCGTGGCCGACGGGGGCCTGACGCCCCTGCGGGGCCATCCCCACCTCGCCGCCCTCAGCCTCGGGAGCACGGATCCCGTCGACATCGGGGACCTGCGCACCCTTCCCGGCCTGCACGGCCTGGACCTCACGCGGGCCGTGGTCCGTGATCTGTCGGTGCTCGGCGACCTGCCGGGCCTCCGCTACCTGGCCCTGACGGCGCCCCAGTGGTCGGCCCTCCTCGACGCCGGCGCGGCCCCGCCGGCGCTCGCCGCCGCGCGGCTCGCCGACAGCGAGGCGTCCCTCGGCGAGGCCCTGGCCTGGGCGTCCCGTCTCGGCGTCGACACGGGAGAGGTGTTCCGCGCCTCCGGCAACTTCACGGTCTCCTGAACCCGCCGCCGTCCCCGGCGGATACGGTGGCCGTCCGGCGCAGGAGGACGACCGAACGGGAGGCGGCATGACGACGGTGACGCGCCTGGTCACCCACACCGATCTGGACGGCCCCACCGCCGCGGACGCCCGGGAGGTGTCGCTGTCGGCACGGCTCGAAGCCGTCCTCGCGGACGGCCGCCGCGTCGTGCTGCTGGCCGACCGCGGCTGGGGATCGACGCTCCACGGCGGGGAGCCCGGCAGCACCGGCCACCTCACGGCCGAGGACATCGAGGACACGGCCCGCATGGTGGTCGGCCCCGACGAACCGGTCGGCGGCGGGACACCGGAGAGCGCGGCGGCGGCCCACTGGGCCGCCCTCGCCGCCCGGCTCGGGCAGCAGGGCGTGGCCGTGACCCCCGGGGACCTCGAGCGCCTGCCGCACGACGTGGTCTTCGGCGCACACCTGCGGGCCTGGCTCCGCTGACCGCCCGGCGCCGCCGGGTCCCGCGTCAGCGCGCCGGTGCCTGGGCCGGCACCGCGGCCTCCCACACGAAGCCGTCCGGGTCGGTGAAGGCGCCCGCGGTGCCGCCGAGCACGATCCGGTGCGAGCCGGTGCCGTCGGGCGAGACACCGACCTGCTTGGCGAGACCGCGCCGCTTGTACAGGGCCAGCTTGACGGGGCTCGACGCGTCGGCGGCGAACTCGACGTACTTGCCGCCGAAGCTCTTCCCGACGGCGAGCCCCCGCTCGACGTAGAACCGCTTGCTCGCCTTCACGTCCTCGACGCCCAGCAGCAGCACCATCTCGTCGATGTCCCGGGTCGCCGGGCCGGTGTCCTTCTTCGCGGAGGTCGCGATCCGCCAGATCGCGCCGTCCGGGGCCTGCACGACGCCACCGTAGCCCCACAGGGACTTCTCGGCGGGCCTCAGCTCCGTGGCGCCGGCGTCGACGGCGGCGGTCATGAAGCCGTCGACGGTGGCCGGTCCTGAGACGGTGAGGGCCAGGGAGAACCCGCGGAAGCCGCTCGTGGCCTCGTCGGAGGCGCGCAGGCCGATGCGCTTCTCGACGCCGAAGGCGGTCGCGTAGAAGCGGTGCGCGGCCGCGGTGTCGGCCACGTCGAGGGTGAGGGATGCGATGGTTGCCATGGCCATCACGCTAGGGGCGGCCCGGCGGCCGGTGCTTCTCGATTCCTGACCGGTTCGCGCCCCCGCGTGGCCATGGTTCTTCCGAGGAGGAGAGGATCGCGGACGGCGGTGGGGAACGGCGGCGGGTTCTCCTGTTCGACGTGGACGGCGTACTGGTGGACCCGGGACCCGCGCACGACCGGGTCTGGACGCGCTGGGCCGAAGCGCGCGGTCTCGACCCGGCACACGTGCGGCGGGTCACGCAGGGCCGGCGCCGGGCCGACACGCTGCGCCTGGTCGCCGGGCACCTGGACCCCGCCGACGAACACAGGCTGCTGGACCGGCTGATGGCCGCCGAGGAGCATCGCGTGCGGCCCTGCGACGGCGCGGCCGAGGTGCTGACGGGCCTGCCCGCCGGCTCCTGGGCGCTCGTCACATCGAGCCGCGCGACCGCCACGGTGGCACGCCTGCGGCGCCTGGGGCTGCCCGTCCCCGATGTCCGCGTGCGCGGAGGACGTGCGGCGCGGGAAGCCGTCGCCCGAAGGTCATCTCCTGGCCGCCGCCCGGCTGGAGGTCCGCCGGCGCGGTGCACCGTCATCGAGGACTCGCCCGCCGGGGTGGCGGCCGGACTCGCCGCCGGGTGCGCCGTTCTCGCGGTCACCACGACCCACGGCCCGCGGGACCTCGCGCGCGCGGACGCCCGTTTCCCGACGCTGCGCGCCGCCGTGCGCCACGCGCTCACCACCGGCGGGTGACCGGTGCCGCCCCCACCTGTCGGCCCTGTCAGCGGGACGGGCTCGCGGACCGGTCGAGGCAGCGTTCTCCGGGCACTTCGGTGAGGGCCTCCCGGTCCAGAAGGTCCTGGACCCGGACGTCCGGCCCCGTGTGGTACTGCAGGCCGCCGCCGGGCTGGTCGAACCAGGCACGTGCGGGACCGGCGTCCACGGTGACCGATCCCGTCACCGCCTAACAGTGGTAGTCGTCCGGGGCGTCGTTCAGCGTGTCGGGCGGCAGCGCCCGCTCCTCGAACGGGGTGCCGGCCGGTGCGAGGAACCTGCCGGTGGGCGCGCCGAACCGGTCGACCAGGGCGGCGGACGCCAGCTCGGTCTCCCGGCGGTGCACGACGAGGTCGTCGCCACGGCCCGTCACGTCGAACCCGTCGTGTGCGGGGTAGCGCCACCGGTCGTCCGCGTCGCGGTACTGGCCGAGGAACTCCGCGTCGGTCATGTCGCCCAGTGGCTCGTAGCCGTCGAGCAGCGCGTCCACCGGTTCGCCGGGGAGAGGCCACGGCCCGAGGCGCGGGTCCGTGCACAGGTGCCCCGGGACGGGGTCGGGGGCGTCGAGCGTGCAGCGGGACGTCTCGACGACGGCCGGTGCAGGCGCCGTGGCCGGTTCCGCCGCAGCGGCGGGCGTGATCGTGCCGAGGAGTGCGAGCGGGAAGGCGAGGGCGACGGCGTGACGCGGGACGGGGTGAAGCCGCATGGAACGGGGCTCTCTTTCGCGGGAGATGGGTCGGCAGGATCGCGCGGGGTCCCGTGCGCGGCACGCCGGAGATGTGCCCGGCCGGAGAGCCGCGCCGTGGTGGCGACGGCTCACACGTAGATCGGGTGGCCGTTCCACGTGCCGCCGACGCACATGTAGGTGCCGCCGACCCAGCCCGGGTAGCCTCCGCCGTCACGGCACTGGTCCTCGTGCACGGCCGCCTGGGCGGTGCCGGCGCTCGCGCCCAGCAGGCCGAGGGCGAGCAGGAACGCGGTGGCCGTCGAAGCGATGACGCGGCGCATGGTGACCTCCTGTCGCGTCCGGGGAACGGACGCCTCGTCACAAGACTCGCCCGCGGGCGCCCCGTTCAGTCACCGGATGTCCGTGCGGCGGTTACCCCCTGTTGGCTGGTGCCTGCCCGGACAGGCTCCGGGGGCCGGGGCGCGGCGGCCTGCTCGTGGACCCGCCGCCCGCGCACCCCGATCAGCACGGCGGCGGTGACGGCGGCGGCCAGCATGCCCGTTCCGCCGATGACGGCGCAGGTCCCGAGCGCGTCGGTGAAGCTCGCCCCGTATGCCGCCCGGTACGCGGCCGTGGCGTCGGCCGTCCCCAGCCGCAGGTGACCGCCGGCCTCGATCCCGGCGTGCGTCACGACGCCGAGCGCGGTGCCCTGGTCGCCTGCGGTGAGGCCGCCGGCGGCGAGGTGGCCGGGCAGCACGTCCAGGGTGCGGCCGGCCAGGACGACGCCGAACACGGCCGGGCCGAGGGCGCTGCCGAGCTGGCGCAGCGCGCTGTTGGCGGCGCCCGCCGTCCCCGCCAGCCGGTGCGGGAGGCTGTCCATGGTGATCGTCGTGATGGGGGCGATGGCCAGCGCGATGCCGATGCCGAACAGCGCGATCACCGGGACGGCGGTCCACGTCCCGGTCGAGGCGTCGAACAGGGTGACGCCCAGGGCGCCGACGCCGCCGGCGGACAGTCCGGCGACCAGCAGCAGGCCGGGGGACGTCCGGTTCATGAGCCGGCCCACGACGGGACCGAGGACGACCGTGAAGCCGTTGACGGCCAGCAGCCTGACGCCGATGTCGAGCGTCGAGGCGTGGTGCACCAGCCCGAAGTACAGGCTCAGCGAGTAGACCAGGCCGACCTGGGCGAACAGGGTGACGCCCATGACGACCGCGGCCCCGGTGAACGACGGCGAGCGGAACAGGCGCATGTCCAGCATGGGGCAGGGCGAGCGGAGTTCCATGAGCACGAAGGCCGGCAGGGCCAGGGCCGCCACGGCGAACCCGGTCACGGCGCGGACGGAGCCCCAGCCGTCCGCGCCGCCCTCGATGACGGCGAACACGGCCGCGGTGATCGTGACGACGGCGAGGAGCTGTCCCGGGATGTCGAGGTGCCGCTCGCGCCGCGCGCGGGAGTCGGTGAGCAGCGGGACGCCGGCGGCCGCGGTGAGGGCGGCGGCCACCAGCGGCGGCAGGAACATCCAGCGCCAGCCGGCGTGTTCGACGATCACGCCGGTGACGATCGGGCCGAGCGCGAGACCGAGGCCGAGGGACGCGGTCCACACGGCGATCGCGCGGGCGCGGGCGCGCGGGTCCTGGCACACGTGGCCGATCAGCCCGAGGGTGGACGGCAGCAGGGCGGCCGTCCCGGCGCCGGTGAGCGCCTGCCCGACGCACACCTGGACGACGCCGGCGGCGGTGAGGCAGACGGCGGAGCCCGCGCAGAGGAACGCGAGACCCGCCAGGTAGACCTTCTTGCGCCCGTACAGGTCGCCGACCATGCCGCAGGTCAGGAGCAGGGCGGCGGTGGGGAGGATGAAGGCGTCGCTGATCCACTGGAGGCCGGCGGTGCCGGTGTCCAGGGCCTCGTGCAGGACGGGCAGGGCGACCGAGACGCCGACGACCGGCAGGTAGGAGGCGAAGACCCCGAGGCACGCCAGTACGACGGTGGCGGCGGCGTGCCGGGGCGGGACGTTCGAAGCCGTGGTCGACATGGCGTCCTCCGGGCTGCTCTGCACGACGGATGACCGTTCCGGACCGTATACCTGCCCACTGGGGCGCGTGATGCCGTTGAGGACGCAAACAAAGCTGTACGAAATCGATCGCTCGGTGGTCGCGGGGGCGTTGGGGTCTGTCCGGCGGGTCCTGGCGCGGCTCGCGGCGTCGGACGCGGTGCATCGCAAGGCGCCGGATCGCAGCTCATACCCGTCGTATTCGCGCGATGCGGCAACGCAGCGAGGTGCCGTGGCCGGCGTCGCGAGACAGGCAGGACCCGCCGGACAGGCCCTAAGCTTGGCAGGATGTTCGAACTGCGTACCGAACGCCTCCTGCTCCGCGGCTGGCGTGACTCCGACCTCGCCCCGTGGGCGGACCTCAACGCCGATCCCGAGGTCCGCGCGTACTTCCCCGACGTGCTCACACGGGAGCAGAGCGAGGCGAGGGTGACCCGCTGGCAGGCCGACCTCGACCGGCGGGGCTGGGGGTGGTGGGCGCTGGAGGTCGTGGAGACCGGTGAGTTCATCGGCGTCGCCGGCCTCGACCCGGTGGAGGACGGCATGCCGTTCACGGGCGTCGAGACCGGCTGGCGCCTGGCCCGTTCGGCGTGGGGGCACGGCTACGCCACCGAGGCCGCGAGGGCCGCCGTGGCCCTCGGCTTCGAGCAGCTCGGCCTCGCGGAGATCCTCGCGGTGACGGCGGCCGGCAACCTGCGTTCGCAGGCGGTGATGCGCCGCCTCGGCATGACCCGTGACCCGGCCGACGACTTCGACGACCCGACCGTGCCCGAGGGGCCGCTGCGCCGCAGCGTGCTCTACCGGCTCCCGGCCGACGCCCGGCGGTAGTCGAGCGCGCCGGAGTACGTGATCTCAGCCGGCGTGCAGTTCGAGCGAGATGTGCTCGGACAGGGCGCGCAGGAAGTCGGGGGCGTCGAACATCGCGCCGGCGGAGGCGACGCCGGCCGTCCTCGTCCGTCCCGTCAGGATGCGGGCGACCGCCTCGACCGCGAGCGGCGCGCTGACCGCGTAGATGTCCCGGCCGCTCGCCACCGCGCGCCGCTCCTCGCCGCCGCGGCGCACGACGGCGTCCACGACGAAGGTCTGCGCGGACCGGCCGCGTTCGTCGACCGCCTCCGGCGCCCGCGCGCCGGGGGCAGCTAGGGTCTGTCCGGCGGGTCTTGGCGCGGCTCGCGGCGTCGGACGCGGTGCATCGCAAGGCGCCGGATCGCAGCTCATACCCGTCGTATTCGCGCGATACGGCAACGCAGCGAGGTGCCGTGGCCGGCGTCGCGAGACAGGCAAGACCCGCCGGACAGACTCTAGGTCGCCGGCCGCCTCGACCGTCATGTAGGTGCGCACCTCGGGGACGGCGAGGTGGCTCGGCACGGTGACGACGTCGGCCATGCTGAACTCCCCGATCACGGACCGCTTCCCCAGCGGCTCGGGGAAGGTCCACGCCAGGGTCGGCGCGGCGTCGTCGCGGTACTCCAGCCGTCCGCCGGTGAAGCGGACGCGCCGGCCGTCCCGCCGCCGCCGCGACACGGCGCCCGCCGCGAGGGTCCCGGGCGTCGGGTGCCAACTGCTCAGCCCGTACGCGACGTGCGCTTCGTCGGCCGCCGTCCACCCGTCCATGGCGGCCGTGACCAGCAGGTCGCCGAGGCCGCCGTAGAAGGCCATCGCGGGGACCAGCGCGACGCCGGCGGCGGATGCGCGCTCCGCGAAGTGCGCGAACGTGTCGAGGTTGGCCTCGATCTCGGCCGCCACGTCCACGTACGGGAGCCCCGCGCGCAGCGCCGCCCCGATCACCGGCCCGGCCGTCGTGGCGAACGGTCCCGCGCAGTTGATCACGGCTGCCGCGCCGGCCAGCGCGCGGTCGAGCGACGCCGGGTCGTCCACCGTCGCCGGGCGGACGGCGAGCCCCGGGCGGTCGGCCGCCAGCGTCCGCAGCCTGTCCGCGTCCCGCCCGGCGAGGACCGGTTCGAACCCCCTCGCCAGGAGCTCCGCCACCACGAACCGCCCGGTGTGCCCGTACGCGCCGAACACCGTGACCGTGTGCCCCGAACCCATCGTTTCCTCCCGCCGCTCCGAACGATCGACCACGGCCATCCTGGCCGGGAACGCCCCGCCGCCACGAGCGTCCGGAACGACACGCCCCGTACACTTCCGGACATGACCACCGTCGCGCTGGCCGTCACCGACGGCATGCTGCACTTCGAACTGGCCATGGCGTACGAGGTGTTCGGTGCCGCGCCGGCCGCCGTGCCGGGGCCGTGGTACGACGTCGTCCTCTGCGGTCCCGGCACCGTCCCGTTCGGCCGGTTCCGGCTGGAGCCCGACGGCGGACTCGACCGGCTGCGGCACGCCGACACCGTGATCGTCCCCGGGTGGGCCGATGTCGACGCGGCCCCGCCCGCCGACCTGGTCGACGCGGTGCGCGCGGCGCACGACGCGGGGGCGCGGGTGGCGTCGCTGTGCACGGGTGCGTTCGTGCTGGCCGCCGCGGGCCTGCTGGACGGCCGGCGCGCGACGACGCACTGGGCGCACACCGACGCCCTGGCCGCCCGCCACCCCCGGGTGACGGTCGACCCGGACGTGCTGTACGTGGACGGCGGCAGCGTGCTCACGTCCGCCGGCAAGGCCGCCGCGATGGACCTGTGCCTGCACCTGGTCCGCCTCGACCGGGGCTCCGCGGTCGCCAACACGGTCGCCCGCCGTCTCGTCGTCCCGCCGCACCGGGCCGGCGGCCAGGCGCAGTTCGTCACCACCCCGGTGCCCGCCAGGGACGACAACCCGCTCGCGGGAGTCATCCCCTGGGCGCTCGGACGGCTCGACCGCGCGCTGACCGTGGAGGACCTGGCCCGCCGGGCGAACATGAGCTCGCGCCACCTGACCCGCCACTTCAGGTCGGCCACCGGCACGACGCCGCTGCAGTGGCTGCTGACCCAGCGGATCCGGCGCGCCCAGGAGCTGCTGGAGACCACCGGCGACAGTGTGGACGCCATCGCCGCGGCCACCGGCATGGGCACCGCGACGACCCTGCGCCGCCACTTCAACCGGACCGTCGGCGTACCGCCGGACACGTACCGGCGCACCTTCCGCAGCACACACACCGTGGACGCGCCGGCGCCGTGACCGCCGGGACGCGGGCGGATCAATCTTCAACCACCCTCTGTACGCGGGCTGTCCGGCGGAGGAGACTCGTCAGTGGCCTCTCAGCCGGAGGAGTCGCGCCGACGACGCACCGGCGCCTCCTCGTGCCCCCATCAGGAGGTAGTGATGAGATCACCCCGTCGCGCGGCCGGGATACTCGCCGGTCTGGCCGCGACATCCGCGCTCGCCCTGTTCGGCGCGACCCCCGCGTCGGCGGCCACCTGGACCCTCGTGGACTACCCGGGTTACCCCCAGCGGCTGTGCCTCCCGCCCGAGAGCTCCTGGCCCGGCGCCTACTTCCTCACCCCGATCCACGGCACCTGGTCGACCGTGATCGAGACCGGGGTCAGGAACCTGCCGCCCGGCTCGTCCAGCAGCGGCGGCATGGTCCACCCCTCGGAGTGGGACCCGGACGACCACGAGTACATCGGCATGGTGCCCGTCTCGCTCGCCCCCGCACCGGCCGGCGACTACATCGCCGAACTGTGGGCCTCCGACGGCACGGAGACCCAGACCATCCCGGTGGTGATCTCCTACCAGTACGACTGCTACTGATCATCCGCGCGCACGGAAGCCCCCTCCCACCGGGGAGGGGGCTTCCCGCGGCGCCCCGTCAGGCGATGCGGACGGACATGTCGGCGTAGTCGAGCGTAAGCGTGAACGGCTTGAAGAACTCGTGCGTGACGTTGCCGAGCGTGTCGAACGGGAAGTCGAACGGGGAGGTCTCGTCGGCGAAGCCGCGAATGCCCTCGCCCACCGCGCGTCCCAGGCCGACGCGGTCCGCGACGATCGCGTACGCCGTGCCGAGTCCGCCCTGGATCGGGTTCTCGTAGTCGAGGGCGATGCCGGCCCGTTCGGCGTTCGCGACGGTCGTGGCGAAGCCCGAGTTCATGAACCCGGTGTCCATGGACACCACGCGCGGGCCGTAGTCGTTGACGCTTCCCAGCGTGCAGGGCATGTGGCCGGCCAGCCACAGCGGCAGCCGGGTGCCGCGCCGCGCAGCGGGAGGGAGCGCGCTCGACTTCCGCCGCAGGACGAGTTCCTGGTTCGCGTAGTCGAGCGTGGTGCGGAAGTGCCGGAAGACCGAGGTGCCGATGACGCCCGCCGGCGTCGCGCCGCCGGGCAGCGGCACGCCCCCGAGGCCGCCCCAGTCGAACCAGTCGACCGGCACGTTGCGCAGCTCGACGTCCCCGATGCGGAAGGAGTCGAGCACCCCGTGGTACATCGTGATGGCCTGGCCGGCGGCGGCGCCGGTGCTGCTCGACAGCGCCCGGAGACCGGCCTGCTCGGCCATCTGCGTCGAGAAGAAGAACGTCCCCCCGGTGTCCAGCACGAAGGTGCCGGGAGCGCTGCCCGGCACCGTGGCCTCGATGTGCGGCAGCGGATCGAGACCGGCGAAGGGCACACGGGTCACCGACGCGCCACGGATGTCGTACGGGGTGCCGGTCAGGCCGTCGTACTGGGCCGCCGTGGCTTCGCCGACGGGTCCGGTGCCCCGCAGCAGCTCCGCCGCGCGGCCGAACTTGTCCTGGCGCGCGTAGCAGTCCGCGAGCAGTCTCCGCGTCTCGGTGTCGTCGGGCGCGAGGGTCAGGGCCGCGGACAGATACCTCTCCGCGTCGCGGAACCGGTGGGACAGCAGCGCGAGGTAGCCGACCCGTGAGGTGGCGTGCGCGTTGCCGGAGTCCTGGCGCAGGAGATCGCGGTAGGCGCGCTCGGCCTCGGCGAACCTGCCTTCCGTGAACAGCCGGTCCGGGTCCGCGCCCGCGTCCGCGGCGCGCGCCGTGCCGCCCACCAGGGGAAGCGCGGCGCCCACCGCGACGGCCGTCCCGGCCCGCTGCAGGAACGCCCGACGGCTTGTGGGGGGTGTCATCTCGCTGTGCTCCTTCGGGTCGTGCGGCGGGCGTCCGCCGTGCGCTGGGGGGAGGGCGACCGCGCGAGGGCAGGCATCGCACGTGGGGGAGCCGTGGCGCGTCCCACCGCCGGGCGCGTCACGGAGCATCGCCTCCCGGGCCGGCGTCCGTCCGTCGTGCCGGCCCGGGAGGCGATGCAACGCGATGAGCGGTTTCCCCGCTGTTTGCGCCCCCGCTAACGCGGAGGAAACAGGTGGTCGGCGATCATGCGGTCATGCGGGTGCTTGTGGTCGAGGACGAGCCGCTGCTGGCCGATGCCATCGCGGAATGGCTGCGCGAGGAGGCGCACGCGGTCGACATCGCGCTCGACGGGGCGGCGGCTCTGGAGCGCCTGGCCGTCCACGCCTACGACGTCGTGGTGCTCGACCGGGACCTGCCGGTGGTGCACGGCGACGAGGTGTGCCGCTCCCTGGTCGATTCGGCCGTGGCCACCAGGGTGCTGATGCTCACCGCGGCGGCCGAGGTCACCGACCGGGTCGACGGCCTGCGGATCGGCGCCGACGACTATCTCACCAAGCCGTTCGCGTTCCCCGAACTGTCCGCCCGCATCACTCGTTGGGCCGGCGGTGCCGGCCGGCCGCCCCGCCGGTGCTGCGCCGCTGCGGCATCACGCTCGACCCGGCACGCCGCCAGGTGTTCCGCGAGGGCCGGTACGTCCCGCTGTCGAAGAAGGAGTTCGCGGTCCTGGCCGAGCTGCTGCGCGCCGACGGCGCCGTGCTCTCCACCGAATTCCTGCTGGAGAAGGCATGGGACGAGCACGTCGATCCGTTCACCGGGGTCGTCCGGCTGACGGTGCTGAAGCTGCGCCGCAAGCTCGGCGACCCACCGGTCGTGGAGACCGTCACGGGCGTCGGCTACCGCATCGCATGAGGCTCACACTGCGGGTCCGGCTGACCCTCATCTCCGGAGGGCTGTTCCTGGTCGCCGGGCTGGCGCTGCTCGCGGTCACGTACCTGCTGCTCGGCCGGCAGATCGACCGCACCGGCCCGAAGACCCTCACCGCCGATCCCGGCCAGGCCCAGCAGGCCGAGTCGGTCACCTCCGGCAGCGGGCAGTCCCGGCAGCTCTACGTGGTGACCAGCAACGGCGACCTGCTCACCGGGGCGGACGCCGATCGGTGGGTGGACGAGCAGGCGGCCGCGCTGCGGGACGCGACCACCACGTCCATGCTCACCCAGGGCGCCATCGCGCTGGGCGCGGTCGCGACGGTGGCGGCCGGCTTCGGCTGGCTGGTCACCGGCCGGGTCCTGGCGCCCCTGCACCAAGTCACCGACACCGCCCGGCGGATCGCGGCCGCGCCGGGCAGCGGGGCGGGCCTGGCCGAACGCATCCACCTGCGGGGCCCGGACGACGACGTCAAGGAACTCGCCGACACCTTCGACACGATGGTGGAGCGACTCGACCAGTCCTTCCACGGACAGCGCCGCTTCGTCGCCAACGCCTCCCACGAGCTGCGCACCCCGCTGACGCTGGGACGTTCGCTGGTCGAGGTCGCCATGCACCGCCGGTCGGCGTCGCCCGACGTCCAAGCGCTCGGCACGCGGCTGCTGGAGATCAACTCCCGGCAGGAGCAACTGATCAGCGGGCTGCTGCTGCTCGCGAAGTCCGATCACGGGCTCGGCACCCGGTTCCCCGTCGACCTCGCCGACCTGGTCGGCCATGTGATCGAGCAGACCGCGGCCGAGGCCGGGGCGGCCGGCGTCACGGTGCGGGAGGACGCAGCCGAGGCCCCGACCACCGGCGACGCGCTGCTGCTCGAACGGCTGGTGCACAACCTGATCGAGAACGCCGTCCGGCACAACACGGAGCCGGGCGGCTGGGTCCGGGTGACCAGCCGCACCGAGGGTGACCGGGCGGAGCTGGTCGTCGAGAACACCGGACCACCCGTGCCGGCCGACGAGATCCCGGCCCTGTTCGAACCGTTCCGCCGGCACGCCGCCGACCGGCTCGTGACCGACCGGGGAGCGGGCCTCGGGCTGTCGATCGTCCGCTCCGTGGCCACCGCGCACGGCGGAACGGTCGCCGCCGGGCCCCGCCCGGGCGGCGGCCTCACCGTCACCGTGTCACTCCCGGCGCCGTGGGCGGTTCCCCGACCGATCCGATCGTGACCGGTCCCCATCGCCCCTGAGACGGGGAGGCAACAGCTGCGAGCACCTGGGGGCGGCCGGGGCCGGCCTTGTTCACACGGTGTTCCTGCCGGGGCGGCCGTTCCCGGTCCAGGCGCGCTCGCGCAGCAGGCGCAGGCCGTTGAGGCCGACGATGACGGTGGAGCCTTCGTGGCCGGCGACGCCCAGCGGGAGCGGGAGGGTGGCGATCAGGTCCCATGCCACCAGCGCGCCGATGAAGACGCCGGCGATGACCAGGTTCTGCACGACGAGGCGGCGGGCGGTGCGGGCGAGGGTCACGGTCGCGGGAATGGTGGCGAGTTCGTCCCGGACGATGACGGCGTCGGCGGTCTCCAGCGCGAGGTCGGAGCCGGCCCTGCCCATCGCGATGCCCGTGTGCGCGGCGGCCAGGGCGGGGGCGTCGTTCACGCCGTCGCCGACCACGAGCACCCGGCGTTCCCCGGCCTCCCACGCGTGGACGGCGGCCACCTTGTCCTGCGGCAGCAGCCCCGAGCGGACGTCGGTGATGCCGACCTCGGCGGCCAGGTGGCGGGCGGCGCGTGCGTTGTCGCCGGTCAGCAGGACCGGCGGATGTCCCGTCACTCCGGTGAGGGCGGCCACCGTGGCCCTCGCGTCCGCGCGGAGCCGGTCGGCGATGCCCAGCGTCCCGACCGGGTGCCCGTCGCGCAGGACGATGACGGCGGTGCGGCCCGCGTCCTCGAGTGCCCGCACCGCGCGTTCGGTGTCCGGGCCGCCGGTGAGGGTCAGGCGGGCCGGGGAGCCGACCTGGACGGTGCGGCCGCCGACGGTGGCGGTGACGCCGGTGCCGGGGGCGGACGTGAAACCGGCCGCCGCCGTGAGGACGAGACCCCGGTCGCCGGCGGCCCGGACGATGGCGCGGGCGAGGGGGTGCTCGCTGGGGTGTTCGGCCGATGCCGCGAGTGCCAGCAGACCGTCCTCGTCCAGGCCGGAGGCGGGCTCGGGACGGATGTCGGTGACGCTCGGCGTGCCTTCGGTCAGGGTGCCGGTCTTGTCCAGCGCGACGGTGTCGACCTGGCCCAGACGTTCCATGACGACCGCCGACTTCACCAGCACGCCGTGGCGGCCGGCGTTGGCGATGGCGGACAGCAGCGGCGGCATCGTGGACAGCACCACCGCGCACGGCGAGGCGACGATCATGAAGGTCATCGCGCGGAGCAGGGCCGGCTGAAGGGGGGAGCCGAGGGCGAGCGGGACGGCGAAGACGGCCAGCGTGGCGATGACCATGCCGATCGAGTACCGCTGCTCCACCTTCTCGATGAACAGCTGCGTGGGGGCCTTGGTCCGGGAGGCCTCCTCGACCATCTGCACGATCCGGGCGATCACCGAGTCCGCCGGATCCCGCTCGACACGGACCCGCAGAGCACCCGTGCCGTTGACGGTACCGGCGAAGACCTCGTCCCCCGGCTGCTTCGCCACCGGCAGCGGCTCGCCGGTGATGGTGGCCTGGTCGACGTCGCTGCCCCCGCCGATGACCCGGCCGTCGGCGCCCACCCGCTCCCCCGGCCGTACCAGGACCGTGTCGCCCACCGCGAGCGAGTCGGCCGGGACGCTCTCCTCCCCGCCGCCGGGCAGGAGCCGGGTCGCGGTGGCCGGCGCGAGATCGAGCAGCCCGCGTACCGAATCGGCGGTCCGCGCGGTCGCCACGGCCTCCAGCGCGCCGGACGTCGCGAAGATGACGATCAGCAGTGCGCCGTCGAGGACCTGCCCGACAGCGGCCGCGCCGAGCGCCGCGACGACCATCAGCAGGTCCACGTCCAGCGTCCTGTCCTTCAGCGCTCTGCACCCCTCCCACCCCGGCTCCCAGCCGCCCGTGACGTAGACGGCCGCGTACAGCGGGGCCGTCGACCAGACCGGAGCGCCCGCGAGATCCAGGGGGAGGGCGATCAGGAAGAGCACCAGCGCGGCCAGCGCCCACCGGGCCTCCGGCAGCGCCAGGACACGCGTACGCCGCTTCACCGGCGCGGGCCGCTGATCCACGAAGGAGGACATGACGGAACAACCCCTCACGGGCGGACGGCGATGACCCCACCACCATAAGGAATGGTTGAACAAGTCTTCAAGTGTCGGGAGTAGGATGGGCCCATGGGCCACGGAGCGGACGACAGAGCAGCCACCACGCGCGAACGCCTCGACGCCGTCGGCGCGGCCGACGTCGCCGCCACCCTGCAGGCGCTCGCCACACCCTCCCGGCTCCGCATCCTGGCCCGGCTCCAGGAAGGCCCCTGCGCCGCCGGCGACCTGGCGGCAGCCGTCGGCATGGAAGCCTCGGCCTGCTCCCACCAACTCCGCCTGCTGCGCAACCTCGGACTGATCACCGGCGAACGCGACGGCCGCTCCATCGTCTACGCCCTGCACGACAACCACGTCGCCGAACTCCTCGACCAGGCCCTCTTCCACGTCGAACACCTCCGCCTGGGAATCCGCGACACCCCGCACCCCGCACGTCTTGACGGCCTCAAGGGTTGACGGCGCGCCCGCCGGTGGTTGACGGGGATCCCGCCCGATCGGATCGATCGGGCGGGATCCCGCGTTCCAGCGGTTACCCGATCCCGGCTCAGCTCGGCAAGGCGGGCCGCTCGGGCGGTGTCAGGGCGTTGCCGTCGGCCGGGAGCTGGATCCCGGGAGCGGCAGGTTCGGCCGGTCGGGGCACGGCGGGCAGGACACTGTCCGCCGGCAGTTCAGAGGCGCAGACCTCGGCGGCCTCCCGGTAGTCGCTGGAGAACGGATCGACACCGCCGTCCGCCGGTTACCGGATCTGACGCGGATGCCCCGGCCGGTCGCGCCCCGCTTCCGGTGGACTGTCCGGCTCCGCCTGACGGCGCTGTACGGCACCCTCTTCCTGGCCACTGGCGTGCTGTTGCTCACCGTGACGTACCTGCTGGTGGCCCACACCCCTCCCTGGGCCGGAGTCGAACCGCCGGCGCCGCCCGAGCTGGTGCCGTCGAACAGTGGGGTCGCCGAGCCGCAGGTGCCGCTCGACGACGACCTGGGCCGTCAACGCGCCTCGGACCTGCAGCAGTTGCTCGTGGCGTCCGGGATCGCGCTGGCGTGGATGACCTTCGTGTCGATCGGCCTTGGCTGGCTCATGGCCGGGCGCGTGCTGCGCCCACTGCACACGATGGCGGTCACGGTGCGGTCGATCTCGGCTCGCGACCTGCACCAGCGGTTGGACGCGTGTGGGCCCGCCGACGAGGTCAAGGAACTGGCCGACACCTTCGACGGGCTGCTGGCCCACCTGGAGGACGCCTTCGAGGCTCAACGCCGGTTCGTGGCCAACGCCTCGCACGAGTTGCGCACTCCGCTCACGTTCGAACGAAGCGTGCTGGAGATCGCACTCGCCGATCAGGAGGCAAGCGTCACGGACCTGAGGGACGCGTGCCGGCGGGTGTTGGACAGCAACCGGCAGCAAGGCGAACTCATCGAGGCACTGCTCACCCTGGCCCGCAGTCAACGCGGCATCGAGCGCCGCACCGAGTTGGACTTGGCCGTGCTGGCCGGCACGTTCCTGGCCGCCACCCGGCCCGACGCCGCCGGGCCACGCGTCGAGGCCGAGCTGAGCCCGGCGCCGGTCTCGGGCGATCCGGCCCTCGTGGAACGGCTGCTGGCGAACGTGGTGGACAACGCCATGCGCCACAACGCCGAGGACGGCTGGGTCACCGTCCGGACGGGCGTACACGCCGGGCGGCCGACACTGCGCGTGCGCAACAGCGGACCGGTGATCCCTCCCGCACAGGTCGCCTCGCTCCTGCAACCGTTCCAAAGACTCCACGCCACCCGGCTGCAAGGGCAGGACGGATGGGGCGTGGGCCTGTCCATCGTCGCCGCCATCGCGGCAGCCCACGATGCCCGTCTGGACATCACCCCGCTGCCCGCCGGTGGCCTTGACATGGGGATCGGCTTCCCCCAGCTTCCGCCGGAGCCGGGAAACGGCCACCCGTGAGCCCCATCGCACGTGCGGCGCCGCACCCCCGTACCTGCGCGGTGAGGCGGGTGGCGAGGAGAGCGGCCTGTTCCCCCGCCGACACGGTGCTGGGCTCAGCCGGCCTCGTGTTCGCCGATGACCCGGCGAATCATGTCCGCCAGGCCGCGCAGCCACTGGGCTGCCACCTCGTCGGACGCCTCGTCCTCGAGTACCCAGTTCGCATCCCAGGCGACCAGCCTGGCGAGGACGCCCTCGGGGGCGGGTCGTTGAGGAGGTCGTCGATGGCCTGCGCGTCTCGCCGCAGTCCCGTGGTCTTGAGTCGGGCGGTCTGCTCGACGAGAGCGCGGACCTCGTCGAGACTCACGGAATCCTCGGCGTAGATGCCGAGGAACTCGCGTACCCGCTCAAGCGGAGGTTGCGATGGTTGGTTGAACTTCGCACGGAGTCTGTCTGGAACACTCATTGTTCGGCCGGTGACGTGAAGGTGGGGAAGGCGGTCAGAAGGAAGAAGTGAGGCGGCGTGCCCGGGATCAGTCTGAGTGTAATGGTGACCTCACTTGCTTGGACGTAGCGCGCGACGCGAGGGTGGCCCGGTCGGTACATGCCCTCGTTGTAGAACCCCTCACCCACCAGGTGTTCCGCGTCGAAGGTTTTTCTGTAGGTGTTCCTGTCACTCAGGGCGAGTTCGGAGCGTATGTCATCCCAGTTGTCCCTGATGTGGTCATTGATGGTGCGATTCATGACTGATTCGCTGATCCAGCGAAACGACCGGTTCTCGGCACCGCGCCACGGGGGATCTCCGTAGATCCTCCCCTCGATCGTGATCGTTCCCGTGTTCCTGCCGCGCAGGGGGATGGCGGGGCCGTGGCGATCCGTCGTGTGCGCGTTGTTCGCCGCGTATGTCGCGTCGTTCTCGGCGACGTTGAGGCGGGGAGGCAGGTCGGGGAGCGCATCGTAGATCGCCACTGCCTCACGGAGTTCGATCTCGGATTGCGCCGCGTCCACGCGGGCGGCGGCATCCGCCCGGGTTTCCCCGGGGCGTGGTGCCGGGGTCAGATCCTGCTGGAGTTGGGTGTCGGTCCGGCCCGAAGCGTCGTATACGGCGGGCGGTGCGGGCGGTGGCGCTGGGGGCGGTATCGGCGGGGAGGCGCCGGCACCCTGGAGCTGCGGGGTCGGCGGTATGCCCTGGCCGGGTCGGCGGCCGGGTTCCGGTGGCGGTTCGGCTGCGGCGGGCGGCGCCGTCGGAGGTGGTGGGGGCGGTTTTGGCGGGGAGGTGCCGGCACCCTGGGGTTGTGGGGCCGGCCGGGTGCCCTGGCCGGGTCGGCCGCCAGGCTTCGGCGGTGGTTCGGCCGCGGCGGGCGGCGAGGATCGCAGCGCTGGTGAGGTGCCGGCACCCCGGGGCTGCAGGATCGGCGGTATGCCCTGGCCGGCCGGGCGGCCGGGCTCCGGCGGTGGTTCGGCCGCGGCGGGCGGCGCCGGCGGAGGGGCCGGGGGCGGCATCGGCGGGGAGGCGCCGGCACCCTGGGGCTGCGGGATCGGCGGGATGACCATGGCCGAAGGGCGGCCACCGGCCCAGTAGTTGTACAGGGCCCAGCCGGCCCAGCCGAGGCCGGCGGCACCGCCCAGACCGGCGGCGCCGACCCAGGGCGCCGAGGAGTGACACCCCGGGTCGGACGAGTCCTCGAGGAGTTCGGCGAGGTCGTCCCCGTCGTCGGCGCGTGGGGCCTGATGCCGCTCCGCGTAGGTGAGCCCGCCGCAGGCAGCCTCGGCGTGGCCGGCGCCCAGCAGCAGCGGCACCGCAGTCCAGCAGGCCACGGTCGCGAGCTTCGCCAGCGCGGCGACGGCGCGGCGCCTCACGACGCCACCCCGGCATGCGGCCCGAGGAGCAGCATCGCGCCCTCCGCCTTGAGCCGCAGCACGCGCTCGCGCAGCCGCGCCTCGTCGCGCGTGTCGTAGGGGTCGACCTCGCCGCGGGAGGCGTGCCATTGGTGCATGCCGAGCTCGAACTGGGCGGCGTGCAGCCGGGCCAGGCGACGGTAGGCACGCAACCCCCCGCCGCGCCGCAGCGCGTCGACCTTGACCCGAAACCGGCGCGCCGGGTTGAGCAACACCGGCAGCTCGGCCCACAGGACCGCGCCGTGGCCACGCGCCGCCTCGGCGGACAACTCGACCGCGAGCCCGGCAGCCTGACCGCGCAGCCCGCGCCGCAACAGCAACAGGTAGAGCACCAGCAACGGCCCCTGAAGCAGGAGGATCGCGATGGGGAACACCACCAGCACCCAGACCGCGTCGCTCGCGTCGGGGAACCAGTCGGGCACTGCGTGCTGGATGTAGCGCAGCAACAGGTTGTTGGTCGCGTGGGTGCCCATGGCGGCCAGGAGGCCGCAGGCGATGACCGCCCGGCGTGCGCCGGGCGTCCGGAGCTGGCGCGCTATGCCGAAGCCGGCGCCGGTCGCCGCGGCGAACGCCGTGTGCGCGGCCATGAGGCCCAGAGACTGCCGCAACCAGTACTGAAGGTTGCCGTAGACGCCGTCGCCGGAGGTGATGTACAGGACGCTTTCCATGTAGTTGAAGCCGAGCCCGGTCGCGGCCCCGATCACGACCCCGGAGACCACGCCGTCGAAGTGGCGGCGGAAGAGGAGGAACAGCACCGCGATGGCCGCGCCCTTGCCCGGTTCCTCGAACACTCCGGCGCCGACGTACACCGCGGTCTGCACGGTGTGGTCCAGCTGTAAGGCCCCCATCTCGGGCGTCCACAGGTAGTTGTAGAGGTACGAACCGAGCCAGGTGCCCATCGTGGCCCCGAAGCCGCCGCCCATCACCAGCCCGCCACCGAAGGCCGCCAGCGGCATCCACAACGGCATCCTGCGGTACCGCTGCGCCCCGTGGACGGCCAGGACTCCGAGCACAGTGCTCGGCAGACACCCCAGGAGCACCAGAGTGGTGAGGCCGGGCGAGACGAAGATGTTGGTGACCGCCACCGCGACGGCCGCGAACGGCAGCAGCAGCAACACGCCGACACCGATCTGGCAGCCCTTGACGAGCCTCCCGGAGCGCCCGGAGGCCACCAGGGCGACGAGGCCCACCAGGGCGGCGGCCGACCAGCAGGCCGGGAAGCCGTAGACCATCAATCTGCCGAGCGGCCCGGCGCGGACCTGGTCGATCACGCTGAACGCCCCGTCGTTCAGCAGCGTCAGCTCGGGGCGGTTCAGGTCGATCAGCATCTGGACGCCCACCACCACGTGCATCAGCACAAGGATGAGCAGCACAGCCCGGGCACGGGTGTCCCGGTGCGGGGCCGTGGCGGGCATGGGGGGCGCGCCGGGTGGCGGCCACTGCGGCGGGGGCGACAGGGACGACGGGCTCGCATGCACGGTCACGGTGCCCCCGAGAACCCGCCGAGGCTGTCGCTCGGCAGCGTCCACTCGCCCGTCGGGAGATCGGAGAAGATCGACGGGTCGATGGTCGGGAGGTCCGTCAGGTAGTCCGTGGGGAAGCCGGTGGGGAAGCCCGTCAGGTAGTCCGTGGGGAAGCCGGTGGGAAAGTCCGTGGGGATGTCGGTCGGAATCCCCGAGGGCCAGGCTGATGGCACGGGCGTGTCGGGTAAGCCGTTCAGGTCTGGTTCGGTATCGATCACCAGCGCGAAGAGCAGTGCGACACACGTCGACACGGTTCCGACGAGCAGGCCGTAGATGGCGAAGAAGCGTACGTGTGGTCGCCGTTCGTACCCAGGCCGCTCAGGCAATGGACTCGGCCGCTCGGCTCCGTCCAGCCCTGCCATCGGCTCCGCCGGGGGCTGCCCCGGCGTCGGGGGCCAGGGAGACACCGACGGACCCGGGTGTTCGCCGGGCACGTGAGAACCGCCCCCACCGCTGCCTGTATGAACCACGGCACTACCTCCGTCAAGCGAACGCACAGCATAACGAAGGGAGTTGCGCACCTGAAGACCGTCTGCCGGCGTCGGGACAAGAGACCGCCAGGAACGGACGAGCACTGTCATGGCGCCATCAACATTGTCACCGAAGCCGACGATTCGGGCGGCGAGGAGACGCGGCGGACAGTTCCACGATTGACACCCGAAAGCCGCATATCGGACGCTCGGGGTCCGAGACAAAGGGCTTCAGTCACACAGAGGCCCCCTCCCTTGCGGGAGGGGGCCTCTGACCTGTGGAGTTAAGGAGAATTGAACTCCTGACCTCTTGCAGCCATGCAATCCAGCCCCCGCCAGAGCAGCCCACATCGGCCCACTGACCTGCACGAACCATCCCCCGGCATCCACCACCGTCCGCGACGCTCCATGCCCGTTGTCACTCACTTAGTCACTCACCCCGCCCCTCGGCGTTTGCCACCGCGCCGATGGTCGCGGGCAGCATCCTCTACGCCGGCTGGGACCTCTCAGAGCCCGGGAACTCAAAGCCGAACCGCGTCGACCCCAAGATGCCTCTCGGCCTCGCGGACCTCCCATTCGGAGTAGTCACCGGGGCCGGTGGCCTGGTCGCCCCAAGGGCTGGAACGCGAACACACCCCTTACCGAGATCAGCCCCTGGCAGGTCTCCCACACATCCGGCCCCACCGTCTCACCAACCCACTCACTCATCGCCACACAACGAACCTGGCTCTGCCGCTCACGCGGCAGGGCCGGAAACCAGGGTCGTCATGGCTCTTCCAGGCTGATGGCCGGACGCCACGAGAACGCCTGAAGAATCGGGAAGCCGGCGGTCAGCGATTCGAAGGCGGTCGTCGCGGGTCCCCCGGACGATGTGGATGGTGCGGATGTGCGGGTCCTTGGCCTGCTTCATTGACTTCAGCCGAGTCTGCGAGGCGTACGAGCGGGTTACCCGGCAGCGTCACCGTCGAGGTCCAGGCGGATCAGGGCCAGTGCCTCGGCGATTTCGACGGTCACTTCGTCGCTGGGGCCGAACACCATGCACATGTCCTGATGGAGCGGTTCGAGCACCTGCCGGGCTTCGGCGGCTCGGCCCTGGGCGAGCAGCAGCACCCCGATGTTGTGCCGCAGCTCCACCGCTTCCTCGCTCACGTCGCTGTCGACGGCCCGCACGACGTTCAGCACACCCTGCAGCGCGGCGAGCGCCTCGGTGACCTGACCCAGTTCGGCGCGGCACCGGGCTGCCTGGGCGCGGCAGGCGCGGGACTGCTCGCCGGTGGGTCCGGAGATGCGGGTGTAGGCGTCGGCGAGGGCTTCGAACTCGGGCAGGGCGGCCCGATAGTCGCCACCGAGGAGGCGGATCGCCGCACGCTGGCGACGCAGCGCCAGCACGGGCCTGCTCTCGGAGCCGAGAGCGAGGGCCGCGGGTTCGATGATTTCGCCGAGCACCTCGGCGGCCTGAGCGAACCGCTCCTCTTCCAGCAGGGCGTCGGAGTGGGCGTACGCCTCCTTGATGTCCTCGCGCAGTTGGGCGGGAACGGGCACCGGCTGGGCTCCTGGAATGACTGCCGTGGGCGGCAGACCTTCAGGTGCGGGACCCTGGGCACGGGCGCGGGGCGCGAACGGGCGACGGAATACGCCCGTCGGGTCGGGTGCGCCGACCGGCCCGGCGTCGGTCGTGCCGGGCTCCTGGCCCGGCGTCGGGAGGAACGGCAGCAGCCGCGCGTACACCTCCTGCGTATCGGCGGGCCGCGCCTCGGGCGCCTTGCGCAGCAGGTGCAGGACCAGCTCCTCCAACGCCTCCGGGACGTCGGGCCGTAGCTGTCTCAGTGGGGTGGGAGCGGCATTGACGTGTTGGTACATCAGCAGGTACTCGCTCTCCGCCTCGAAAGCGAGTCGACCGCTGAGGAGTTCGTGCAGCACGCAGCCCAGCGCGTACAGGTCGGTCTGCGGGGTGATGCGTCCGCCGCGGGCCTGTTCGGGCGACATGTACTGGTGGGTGCCGATGGGGCTGCCGGTGGCGGTCAGTTTGGTGACGTCGGTGCGCAGGATCGCAGCGATGCCGAAGTCGAGGACCTTCACTGTGCCGTCGCGTGCGATGAGGATGTTGCCCGGCTTGAGGTCACGGTGGATCACCGGGACCTCATGCGCGTGCGACAGTACGGTCGCGACCTGCGCGGCGACGGCGACCGCCCAGCTGATCGGCAGTGGTCGGCCGGGGGACAGGTAGGCGGTCAGGGGGAGACCGTCGACGAGTTCCATCACCAGGAACAACCGCTCGTACGACGTGTCGAGCACCGCGTCGTACACCTGCGGTACGCCGGGGTGCTGGATACGCGCCGTGATGCGGGCCTCGCGGCGGAAGCGCTTGGCGAACTCCTCGGCCAATTGGGGTGAGGTGACCGACGCCTGCCGGATGAGCTTCACGGCGACGGGCCGGTCGAGCACGGCATCGTAGCCGCGCCACACGTCGCCCATGCCGCCGTGGCTGAGCTCCTCCAGGAGTTCGTAACGGTCGGAGATCGCCTCCTGCGGCACCTTGCCCCCGGTATGCGTGATGAACGGTTACGGTCAGGGGCCAAGTGTGACCGCTGTGTCGATCTGCCGTCCAGCAGCCTGCTGCGATAGGGATTTGATCGCGACGGTCGGCCACGAGCAGGGGGGCGCGGAGCCTGGTCGGTCTCCGGTCGGCAGGCCGTACCGCGCCCCGATCTCGTGCCTGGCCGCCCATGCGCGGGTGCCGGCCCCGGCGGTCGGCAGCCTCGTGGCTACTTCACATCCTTGGCCAGCACGGCGACGGCGACCTTGCCCACCACCGTCGTCAGGACGTAGTTGGTCGAGCTGCTGAAGGCGACACCTACGCCGGCGGGAATCGCCTTGGCCATCGCCTTCTGGGTGAAGGTGATCGACACTCGCTTGAACAACTGCTTGATCGTGACCAGGACCGGCCCCCGCAGGTACTGGTAGACCAGCTTCTCGGCGATCTTCAGAACTGCCGCCTTGCCGCCCTTCGCGGCCATCTGCTCCACCGAGCCCGCCAGCGCGAGCACGAAGGCCAGTTGCTTCTTGTCCTCGGCGCTCAGCTCGGTCTCGTACACCTCGACCAGACACATGCACATGTCGATCTGGAGCTTGAGCGCCGCGGCGGTATCGGTGATACCGCCGCCCAGGACTGCGACCGCCGTTCCGACCCCCGGGATCGCGCTCGGGGCTGCGGTGACCGCGCCGGTGACTGCCGAAAGTTTGGAGTACCGGCCAATGATCTTGGCCGCGATCCGGCGCTTGTCCTCCGGACTCTCGGGCTCCCGCTTGAACTTGGCCTTGAAAGTCGCCCGGTACCCGTCCACGAGTCCAGTGGCCGCCTCTGGCGTGATGGCGATCTTCTCGACGGTCTTCTGAAGCCGAGACTCTTCGATCTCATCTCCTGCGTGGCTCATTGTTTCCCCTCCCGATCCGCCGCACCTCACGAAGAGGGCAACGTGAACTGCTCATGGTCTGGTATGCGGAAATCCAGTGGTGAGCAAAGCCGGTTCCAGAGCCTGACTTTCACGATGTCGCTCTCGCGGTGAGCCAGGTCAAGAGTGGCCGCGGCCGGTGCCTTGGCATATCTCCAGGGAGCGTCGCGCCGCTCCAGCAGGTCGCCCCGGTCGGCACTTCCGAACGGGGCGTACACATCAGATGTCGTCGTCCAGGCCCTCCTCACGGCGGATCATCCGCCAGGCGGCCTTGCGTGCGCTGCGGTCCAGACTGGACTTGAAGCCCTTGTCCGGGCCGAAGTACTGGCGGCCCATGCCCGTGATGGTGTCGATGTGGTCGGCCATCTTGTCCGCGAAGACGTTGTCGAAGACGAGGCCGAAGTTCTCCTCGTCGTTGACGACGGCCGCCGCCCGCACCTTCGGGTCGGCCTTGGCCTCCTCGAACGGGCGGATGACGTCCTGCTCGGTGAACTCGGTGCCGAACCGTTCGTTGAACTTCTCGATCAACTCGGAGAGCAGCGACTTCTCCGCCTCCTTCCCGCCGCCCGAGCCGTCGCCGAAGCCCTGCATCGTCGCCGGCCCCTCGGGGGTGAGGGACACGTCGTACTCGCCGGTCTTCTCCACCCGCAGATGGCTGAGGTCGACCTCGCCAATGTCCACGCCGCCGTCCGCGCGGCGCGGCAGCCGGTTGAGGAGGTAGCGGCCGTAGAGGTGCAGCCGTTCCAGCTCTGCGTCCTGGTAGGGGACGATCTGCGCGAGGAAGCCGTACTTCCTGACGTAGTCGTTGAGGTCGCTGCGGAACCCCTCCGCCGTCTCCTGGTCGTCCTCGTCCTCGCTTTCGAGCAGGTGCGTGAAGCGGGCGACCGCCGGGGCGAGCAGCCGGTACAGCTCGGCGTGCAGCTTCTCCCACTTGGACTGCGAGCCCGCCGCCTTCTCCTTGGCGGCGAAGTAGGCGGCGGCGAACTCGTCCATCTCCTGCCCGGACAGGATCGCTGCCTGCATGACCCGGCTCTGCGCGGTGTAGAGCAGGTTGGGGTCGGAGGGGAGGGTGTTCGCCTCCTCGAAGTACGGGCGGAAGGACTCCTGTATGTCCTCGGCGTCGTTGACGAAGTCGAGGACCGCCAGGTCGGCCTGGGTCTTGCGCTCGGCGGTCCGGTTCAGCCGGGACAGGGTCTGGACGGCGGAGATGCCGGTCAGTGACTTGTTGACGTACATCGTCGTGAGGAGCGGCTGGTCGAAGCCGGTCTGGTACTTCTCCGCCACGACCAGGATTCTGTACTCGCGCTGGCCCGGACCGCCGGCTCGGGCGGCCTTGTCGTCGGCGCGCGTGTACGCGAACGCCTTCGGCAGCGCGCTCTCCGACAGCCCGCCGTTCTCCTTC
Organism: Streptomyces sp. RFCAC02; assembly: GCF_004193175.1. NCBI lineage: Bacteria > Bacillati > Actinomycetota > Actinomycetes > Kitasatosporales > Streptomycetaceae > Streptomyces > Streptomyces sp. RFCAC02. The sequence goes on from NZ_SAUH01000001.1 coordinate 1,758,761, forward strand.
GGCTCGGTGGTCTCCTCGCCGTCCACGGTGAGCGAGCCGGAGAAGGCGACGAGGACCCCGAGGTCGGGGAACTTGGTGTCGTAGTCGCGGTCCTTGATGTAGCTCTTGATGGCGCGCGCCATCTGTACGGCGGACTGCCGCGAGGCGGTCACCACCATCGACTTGGCCCGCCCGCCGAGTCGGCCCCGGCTGTGCGCCACGAAGTGCTCCACGATCACCTGGGCGTGCTGGGCGACCGTCGAGTCATGGGTCAGCGCGTACCGGGCGAGCAGGCTGTTCGCCTTCGACGGGTCGACCTCCCGCTCGTCGGGGTTCTGGTTCACCAGCTTCCAGTACGTGTTGTACGTGACGTAGTTGCGCAGCGGGTCGAGGATGAAGCCCTCCTCGATCGCCTGCCGCATGGAGTACGTGTGGAAGGGCCGGTAGGTCGCCTTGCCGTCGATGTCCTGGAGCGTGCCGAAGAGTTCGAGTGTCTTGGCCTTCGGCGTGGCGGTGAACGCGAAGTAGGAGAGGTTCGCGGCGCGGGAGCGCTGCTCGGCCCGCTTCTTCAGCTGTTCGTCGAGGGTGGCCTCTTCGCCCTCGGCCTTGACCGTGGTCGCGCCCGCGTCGTCCGAGTCGGAGTCCAGGCCGAGGTCGCGCAGGGCGGACCGTACGGCGGTGGCGGCGTCGCCGGACTGCGAGGAGTGCGCCTCGTCCACGACGATCGCGAAGCGGCTGCCCTGGATCTCGACGGGGTTGCGCTGGAGGTAGTCGAGCAGCGCCGGGAAGGAGTGCAGCGTGACGGTGACGATCTTCCCGGTGTCGCGGGAGAGTGCCTTGGCGAGCTGCTCGCCCTTCGCCCCGTGCTTCTCGTCGATTTTCACGACGAGGCCCGCGGTCTGCTCGAAGCTGCCGACCGTCTCCCGGAGCTGCGCGTCCAGGTTGCGGCGGTCGGTGATGACGATGACCTTGTCGAAGACCGGCACGCCCGGCTTGAGGCCCTTGGCCACGGCCTCGGCGTCGAGCTCCGACGGGTCGGTCGGGGTGTGCAGGTCGCTGAGGCGGTGCGCGAGCCAGCCGATGGTGTTCGACTTGCCCGAGCCGGCCGAGGCCATGACCAGGTAGTCGTGGCCGGCGCCGTGCGCTGCGGCGTGCGCGGTGAGCTTCTTGACCGCGTCCCACTGGTGGAACCGGGGGAAGACCATCGCTTTGGTGGTGCCGCCACCGGGCGTCTTGCTCTTGTGCAGGTGCACGAACCGCTGGAGCAGGTCCAGCCAGTTGTCCGGCTGCCAGACCTGCTCCCAGAGGTAGGAGGTGGCGTACGTGCCGTACGTGGTCGGGATCGGGTTTCCGGCGCCGCCCGGCTGACCGGGACCGTTGGAGCCGGTGTTGAACGGGAGGAAGCGGGTGTTCTTGCCTTTGAGCCGGGTGGCGACGAAGACCAGGTCCGGGTCGACGGCGAAGTTCGCGACGACCCGACGCGTGAAGATCAGCTCGGTGGGGTCCCGGTCGGTGCGGTACTGCTCCTTGGCCTGCTCCACCCCTTGCTTGGTCAGCGGGTTCTTCAACTCGGCCGTGGCGACTGGGATGCCGTTGAGGAAGAGGGTGAGGTCGAGCCGGTTGCCCCAGTCGGCCTGCTTGGTCGCGTATTCGAGTTCGCGGACGACGGTGAGGCGGTTGGCGCGGTAGCCGTCCAGCACGGAGTCGTGGGCGACGAGGTTCGGCTTGAAGTACGCGACGCGGAGCAGGACGCCCCGGTCCTTGACGCCGTTGCGGAGGACGTCGAGGAGGCCGTTGGTGGCGATGGCCTGGTCGAGGCGAGTCGCGAAGCCGCGCTGCGCCTCGTTCGGGTCGCTGCCGTAAACAGTGAGCAGCTCGTTCCACTCGTCGGGCTGGGTTGCCCCGATGAAGGTGAACAACTCGTTGGTGTCCAGACCGAGATCGGCCCGGTAGTCCTGCGGGCGAGCTTCACGCCAGCCACGCTCGACCATGGCGGCGACGATGGCATCACCGAAGGCGGACTCCGTGTGGATGGGACTCATGGCTACGCGGTGACTCCGTCCGTTACGTTGCGCCCGCTGGCGGTGGAAATGTCGAACTGGCCGGTTACAGCGGCGGTGATGAGGGCTTGGCGGCGTTCGGCGAGGAGCTGCTCCTGGCGATCCAGTTTGCGATGCAGCAGGTCCAAAGCTCCGACCCTGACGTCAAGCAGGTGAACAATCTTGTCCTGCTCTGCGCGGGGAATAGAGGGGATTGGGATTTGCTTCATGGCACTCACATTGAAATGCGCTTGGATACTGCCGACAGAGTGCTCCGTAACCCGTGCACTGGCATAGCCAGAATTCAAGACATATTGCAAGTACCTCGATGCGAGCTTCTTGCCGGGCCGCACAACGATGAGGTCGATGCAATTCGCCCCGTCCAACTCCGCTGGTACCACAGCTGCTGCACCTGCCTGGCCCGTGCGCACAACGACAACGTCGCCGGCATTGATTCGAGACTTGCGGTTCTCAGCATGCCCTTCAGCACTGATTTGCACGAGGTCGCTGGTACTGATGAAACCAGGCTTGACGTTCAGGCCCCGTAGCGCGGGAGTCCCACCCGCTTCTACATACCACTTGGCTGGAGTGATGACGATTCCAACGGTGACATCGGCCACCAGATACTTCAGAGGTACCAAAGTATCAGTCGTCTGCGCACGCTCAAGGCCCAGCGTCGACTCAATGACCCGTTCCCTCTTGAGTGCCAGCAAACTCCGCATCTGGCGGCGCTTCAACGCTAGCTGGTCGATACGGGCGGTCTCGGCGTCGAGGAAGTCGGCGATGCGGCGCTGTTGCTTCAGAGAGGGAAGCTCCACTGGGAGATCGCGCAGAAAGCTGTCAGGCACCCGCTGCTGCCCCGCTACGCCGTACATCTCAGCCTCACCGAGCTTGAGGAACCTGTGTGTGTTGACGACGTATAGGAGAAACCTGGGGTCGATGTGCGGCCCGGGCCGCACGACGTGCAGCTCGGTCGTGCCCGCACCCACCCCGCCGAGGAGTCGGCCGATCAGTACAGCGCGGCCTGCCTCGAATGTCGGCGTGATCTTCGGGACCAACACGTCGCCGTCTTGAAACCGCGTGTAGCCCGTAGCGACCGATGCTTTGGGACGGCGTCGTGTGATGTCAAGGCGGTTGCCGGGCCAGACGGCTTCCATCGGAAGGAAAGTCAGCTCGTCCTCGTCGGCAAGACGATCGAACGCGAGGGTGAGCGGGTTGACCTGCGCCAAGTGGCGAAGCCGTACGGTCGTCACTCGGTCACCTCGCCCAACAGCGCCTGAATCTCCGCCTCCAGTGACTTCAACTCCGCGTCGATCTCCGCCAGCGGCCTCGGCGGCTTGTACACGTAGAAGTGCCGCGTGAACGGGATCTCGTAGCCGATCTTCGTCTTCGTGTGGTCGATCCACGCGTCCGGCACGTGCGGCAGCACCTCCCGCTTGAGGTACTCCTCGACGTCCTCCCCCAGCGGAACGTTCTCGTAGTCCCGCAGGTCCGTGTCCGGCTCCGGCGCGCCCTTGACCTTCTGAACCTCGCCCTCCGGGTCCCGTGCCCCAACCGCCTCCCGTACCGCCTTCGCGAACGGCGCTCCCGACGGCCACGTCAGCCCGGCCGCGACCACCGCGTCCTTGAGGGCGATGAACGCCTCGGATTTCGTCGGCCAAGACGAGCCGAGCAGCGTGCGGACCGCCGTGACGAACTCCTCGCTTCGTTCCAGCCTCGCCACTGGCTTGGCCTCCGCCAGCGCCGTCAACGTCTCCTCCGTCACCTCGAAGCGAAGCTTCAACGGCCGCTCCACGGTGATGCGCTGGTAACCGAAGTCCTCGTTGGCGAAGACCTTGACCTTGCCGTGCAGCGGGTGGTCCGCGTCACCCGCAACCTGCAACGCCTCCGCGTACAGCCGGGTGATGTCGCCGATGTGATCGGGGCGGCCGTTCGTCCCGTCGCCCAGCTCCTTGCGCTTGTCGCCGAGCGACTTGCGCATCTTCACCCACTGGTCGCGCGCGTCCAGCAGGACGACCTTGCCCTTGTGGTCCTTGTCCTTGCGGTTCGTCAGAATCCAGAAGTACGTCGAGATGCCGGTGTTGTAGAAGAGCTGGTCGGGTAGGGCGACGATCGCCTCCAGCCAGTCGTTCTCCAGGATCCAGCGGCGGATGTTGGACTCGCCGGACTCGGCCGCGCCTGTGAACAGCGGGGAGCCGTTGAAGACGATGGCGATGCGGGAGCCGCCCCCGCCGTTCACGTCCACCGGCTTCATCTTCGAGATCATGTGCTGGAGGAAGAGCAGCGAACCGTCGTTGATACGCGGCAGGCCCGCGCCGAAGCGGCCGGCGTCGCCGAGCGACTTGTGCTCGTACTCGACCTCGTCCTTGACCTTCTTCCACTCCACGCCGAACGGCGGGTTGGCGAGGATATAGTCGAACTTGCGGCGGGCGTGGCCGTCGTCGGAGAAGGAGTTGCCGAAGCGGATGTTCTCCGGGTCCTGGCCCTTGATCATGAGGTCGGACCGGCAGATCGCCCAGGACTCGGGGTTGAGTTCCTGCCCGTACACCTCGACGGTCGCGTCCGGGTTGAGGGCCTTGATGCGGTCGTCGGCGGCGCTGAGCATGCCGCCCGTGCCGCAGGCCGGATCCATGACCGTGCGCACGACACCCGGCACGGTGAGGGCGTCCGCGTCGGGTGCCACCAGCAGGTTGACCATCAGCTTGATGACCTCGCGCGGGGTGAAGTGCTCACCCGCGGTCTCGTTCGACTGCTCGGCGAAGCGGCGGATCAACTCCTCGAAGATGTAACCCATGTTGTGGTTGGGCACAACGTCGGGGTGCAGGTCGAGGTCGGTGAACCTGCCGATGACCTGGTAGAGCAGATTCGCGCCGTCGAGCTTCCTGACCTGCTGGTCGAACTCGTACTTGTCGAGGACCTCGCGGGCGTTGTCGGAGAAGGCGCCGACGTAGATCTGCAGGTTCTTCGCGGCGTTCTGCGGGTCGGCCGCGATCTTCCGCAGCGTGAGGTCGCTCATGTTGTAGAAGGAGTGGCCCGAAGCCCTGCGCAGGAAGTGGCCGGTGTCGATGTCCTGGCCCGCGAACCTGGCGACGGTCTCGACGACCTTCTCGCGCGTCGGCTCCAGGACGCATTCCAGGCGGCGCAGCACCGTGAACGGCAGGATGACCTTGCCGTAGTCGGACTGCTTGTAGTCGCCGCGCAGGAGATCGGCGACGGACCAGGCGTGGTTCGCCAACTCCGTGTGCTTACTGCTGTTCAAGAGGTCCCGGCTTCCTTCCGAAGAGCACCGCCCGAATGCGGGACGGCTGGGATCCAGTGTGGTCGTTGCGGTGGGACGCGTGGGGCGTTTCAGACGGAACGACTGCCCGGGGCGCCCGACGTATCCAGGGGGTCCGGTGGCAGGAGTACGCCGGCGGTCAGGCCGGTGGTGAGGGTGGCCGCGGTGTCGGCGGCGAGGTCGGCGGTCCGGCGGACGGTCGCGCGCAGCTCGTGCACGCGGCGGAAGGCCTCCCCGTAGTGCCGCTGTTCCTCCAGGGGCAGCAGTGGTACGCGCAGGCGGCCCGGAGTGACGTGCACGTGGCTGCTGCCGGTCGACGCGGAAGCGATGTTGTCCTCGGCGCCGAGGAACCCGGCCAGGAACCACGGGTCGAGGCGGGCGGGGTCGGGGCGCAGGAGGTGGATGTGCTGACCCAGGAGGGCTCCGGCGTCCCGGTCGTCCGCCACCCGGGTCATCGCGGCTGCGTCGCCGCCGCCCGCGACGGCGCGTACGAGGACGTCCCCGGTGGCTACGGTTCGCGCGGCATCCGCTTGCATGTCGTCAGCAGTGCCGGACGGCGGATCTCCCGCCGCAATGTCGCGGGCGGCGAGCACCGGCCGCTCCACGGCGGCGGCACCGGAACCCTTGGAGCCTCGCGTGCCGGGCGTCGCCGCCCGCAGGACGGTCAGGGCTCCGCCACGTGCCAGGTCGGAGACGGTCGCCGTACGCCACTCGCGGGCGGAGGCCCCGGACGGCTGCCACCCGGCGGAGGCGGAGGAGGCCGCCAGCGCGGCGACCTGTTCGGCCAGTTGCTCATGCAGGTCGTCAACGCGGCAGGACAGGGCGGCCGGGTCGATATCGGCCGCGACCGCCCGGACATGGCGGGCCGGGGTGACGTCGACGACATCGTCGAGAAGGTCGACAATCGGTACCGCGCGGGCGACACCGGGCTCGTCGACGTAGGTGTCGGGTGCGGTGGTGAACGCGGTCCACTGGCCGAGGATCCGGTCGGTCAGCTCCGCCCAGTCGAAGGAGGCGGCGGCGGAAGCGGACGAGCCGGAACGGCGGGTCCGTGAGCCGCCACGGGTGCCGGCGTCGGCCGTGGCTGTGTCAGTGGCGGACGCCGTGCCCGGGGCGCTGTCCCGCTGCTCGCCCTCCCCATCGATGAACAGCACCGTCGTACGGTCCGTACCGCCTGGTTCGGGGCGTTGGAACATCCAGATCTGCAAGCCGATGTGGAGCGGATACGCGGCACGCGCAGGAAGGGACACGACGGCGCGCAGTGCCCCGCCGCGGATGAGTTCCGCGCGGACGCGTCGGCCGGAGGCGCGGAAGGCGAGTGCGGGCGGCAGCAGCATGATCGCGTGGCCGCCGGGTTCCAGGTGCGCGAGGGCGTGCTGCACCCAGGCCAGTTCCGACTCGAAGCGCGGCGGAAGTCCGTACGCCCACCTCGGGTCGTAGGCCAGCTCGTCGTGGCCCCAGTCCCGGTCGGCGAACGGCGGGTTGCACAGGACGGCGTCCACGGTGACGTCAGGGAAGGCGTCATCGCGCAGGCTGTCGCCGACGCGGATCGCCGTCTCGGCCTCGGGTGCGGCGAGCAGCAGCCGGACCGCGGTGCGCCGGCCCTGGACGGGGAGCGAGTCCTGCCCGAACAGCTCCCGCGCGCCCTGCTGGGCGGCGACAGCCAGGAGCATGCCGCTGCCGCAGGCGGGATCGAGGACACGGGACACGCCGGTGGGCAGGAGCCGTGCCATGAGCAGGGCCAGGCCCTCCGGGGTCTGGTAGACGCCGCTGGCGGCACCCTCGTCCAGTTCCCGTTCGGCGAGGACGTCGACGGCGGCCTGTGGCCCCGCCTCACGGACACAACCGAGCAGCGCGCGGACCACGTCCGCGTCGCCCGGACCGTAGTGGACCGGCTCGGCCCCGGGCACGGCGGCCGGAGACTCGCCCGCAATCTTCTCCGCTCGGGCGGTCAACTGGTCGTCGGACATCGCGGCGAGTTCGGCCAGTTCCTCCGGCGTGCGGCGGGACGCGGCAGCCACCAGCGGGAACTGACGCGCGGCCACTCCCGAGCCGGGACCCAGCAGCCGGAGCGCTGTACGCAATTCCTCGGTCGGCGAGGCGATGGAGGTGTGCCCGCGTCCCCGCAGCCATGCCTGGACGGCCGGCAGGTCGTAGAGCGGACTGGATTCCGTGCCTGCGCTGGGAGCCGGGAAGTCGTCGTGGCGGCGGCGCCAGTTGCTGACGGTGGCGCGCGTGACCCCCGCGATACGGGAGATCTCGGCGGCCGTCACGTGCGCGGAGGGCGCCGGTCGGGCGGGGGGCTGCTGGGGCATGGCGTGGGGCTCCGCACCTCTCGGGCCAGTTGGACGGGGACAGCTAACACATTACAACGGTCGTCAAGCTCACCTGCTCGTTTGACGATGCTTTCAGTGTCATGCTTATCTAGTCATGGTTCCAAGCGGAAGCGTGACGCTGACTCGCGACCGTGCTGTGGAGCGCCCTGTCGCCGTACCGCGTCACGCACCGAAGTCGCCACCCGCCGCACATGCCCCCTCCACGCCGCCCCACCACCACCCCGACGCGAACGCCGGGACACCATCCGCACCGACCGCGTGCCGGTGTCCGCCCCATCCTCCGCATCAGCATCCGGCCTCCAGGAGACAGGACATGACAGTGACGGAACAGCCCCAGCGGAATGCGGACGACCCCGTCGACCCCACTCGGCCGGATTCCGCCGACCAGCCCGCGCACCTGGCCGATCTGGTGCGGACCCGTCTGGGCGAGGCAGCACTCACCGAGTCCGTGAAGGCGCTTCTGAAGGAGGCGCTGGGCGAGAGTGAGACCCGTGGGATCTCTCCGGTCGGGCGCGTCTACCTCGACTCCCTCACCATCAACGGCTTCCGTGGCATCGGCCCCCGCGCCCGGCTGAATCTCAGCCCCCGTCCCGGTGTGAACCTCGTCGTGGGCCGCAACGGTTCCGGCAAGTCCAGCCTCGCCGACGCCATCGAGGTCGGCTTCACCGGCACCCGGGCCCACCGGCCGGGCCAGAACGCCACGCGTGGTGGCCACTGGGCCAACCTCCACAACGCCGAAAACCCCAGGATCGAACTCAAGCTCGCGATCGAGGGCGACACCGGCAACAGCACCCTCACCCGCACCTGGACGAGCGAGGAGTTCGGCAGCTCCGAGGCCGCCATCAAGCGCCCGGGCCACGGAGCCGTCCCCCTGGCCGAGGCCGGCTGGGACACCGCCATCGCCGACCACCGGCCGTTCCTCTCGTACACCGACCTCGACCTCATGCTCAACGGCAAGCCGTCCGAGCGGTACGACGCGATCGCCACCATCCTCGGCATGGACCTGCTCTCCACCGCGGCCAACGGGCTGAGCGCGCGGGAGAAGGCCCTCGCCACCACCGCGAAGGAGACGAGGGATGCCCTGCCCGTCCTGAAGGACGCCCTCTACACGCTGGAGGACGACGACCGCGCCGTACAGGCCCTGCTCGCCGTGGACGCCTCGGGCGCCCCGGACCTGGACACCATCGACGCGCTCGTCGCCGGTCTCCCCCCGGCCGACGACAGCCGGCTCGCCGAACTGCAGATCGAGGCCGGGGCACACGGGCCCGACCTGGCAGAGGTCGGGGAGGCCGTCCAGCGGCTGCGGATCGCCCTCGCCGACGTGGGGAACCTCCACGGCACCGACGCCGAGAACGCCCGGCTGCGCGCCGACCTGCTGGAGAAGGCCCTCGCCCACGCCGAACGGCACCCCGACGACGACGCCTGTCCGGCGTGCGGAACGGAACGGGTCCTCGGACGGAAGTGGCGCGACCGTACCGCCCGGCAGGTGGCGGAGCTGCGCCGTGAGGCGAAGACCGCCGAGGACGCGCACGCCGCCGTCGGGGCGAGTAAGCGGAACCTCCAGAACCTCATCGAGAACCCGAAGCGGATCCCCGCCGCCCTGACCGGCCCGTGGAAGGCGTGGACCGACTGCCGGCAGATCACCGACCCCGCCGAGCTCGCCCGGAGCGCCGAAGAGGCCGCCACGGTCCTCGCCGACGCCTGCGACACCGTCAGGAGGCACGCGGCCCGTGAACTGGAGGAGCGTGACGAGCGGTGGCGCGCGCTCGTCGTCCGGCTCGCCGCCTGGGCGGACAAGGCACGCAAGACCGAGCGGGACAAGCCTTTGCTGCGCGACCTCCGGAAGGCGGTGAAGTGGCTCAAGGACCTCTCCACCGAGCTGCGGGAGCAGCGCATGGAGAGCTTCACCGACGCCACGCAGGGCATCTGGGAGCGCCTGCGGCAGGAGAGCAACGTCGACCTCACGGCCGTGAGCCTGAAGGGAAGCGAGAAGGCGAACGTCCGCAAGCTCGTCATGGCGGCCTCCGTCGACGGCCAGGACGCCCCGGCGCTCGACGTCATGAGCCAGGGGGAGCTGCACTCCCTCGCGCTCTCCCTCTTCCTGCCGAGGGCCACGACCGCGGACAGCCCGTTCGGCTTCCTTGTCATCGACGACCCCGTGCAGTCCATGGACCCGACCAAGGTGCACGGACTCGCCCAGGTGCTGCACGAGATCGGCAGGCACCGGCAGGTCGTCGTCTTCACCCACGACCCCCGTCTGCAGAAGGCGTTCACCGACCAGGAGCTGCCGGTCACGGTCTTCCAGGTCACTCGTGGCGAGAAGTCCCGGGTGCGGATCGACCGCGTCCACGACCCGATCGCACAGGCCATCGGTGACGCCCGGGCCTTCGCCGCCACCCGGGGCCTTCCCTCCGAGATGTACAGCCACGTGCTGCCCGGTCTGTGCCGCATGGCCCTGGAGAACGCCTTCCTGGAAGCCGCATGGATCCGCCACCACCGCACCGGCGGATCGGAACACGACCTCCAGGCCGCCATCGACAGCGCGGGGAGGTTCCAGGAGCTCGCGGCCCTCGCCCTCTTCGGCGACGTGAAGCGTGGCAATGACGTCAAGGAGGAGGTGCGCCGCCGCTACGGGGACCAGGCGTGGCCGCTGATCCGGACGTGCCAGAAGGGTGCCCACCCCGACGGCGCCTCGATCCCCAGCCCCCACCGCTTCGTCACGGACATCGAGAACCTGGCGCAGCACATCCGCAAGCCGGAGGTGACCGCGTGACCGCCCCTTCCCCTGCTTCCGTCGAAGGTCTGCTGCTCACGGCCGACCGCCTCTTCAGCGGCGAACTCGCCCACGCCACCACCGCCGGCAGGCACCGCGGCGCCTGCCTCGCACTGCGGACCGCACTGGAACTCTGCGTCGACCGGGCAGTGGAGACCGCGATGCCCAGCCTGCCCCGCACCACGGGACGCGCCAAGCTGCTCCTCCTGCACTCCGTCGCACCCGCGGAGACGGCGCGACGCGCGAAGGCCCTCTGGTCCCAGCTCAGCCTGGGTTGCCATTACCACCTGTACGAGCTCGGGCCCACGTACGACCAGGTGCGGGCCTGGCGGGTCGAGGCCCACGGCCTCGTCCGAGAACTGGTCCTGTGACTGTTCGCCATCGTCCGGGTTCTGATAGTTGTTTCAGCGGGGTACGGGCGCATGCCCGTGGCGGTGTTCCCCGGCACCGCAGGGAGGACGCACATGAGCAGCACCACTCGGGACGAGATCCTCGCCGGCGAGCAGCGGGCGGTGGACCACGCGTATGACTGCTACACCGCGAAACTGGCCGAACTGAACGGCACATCGGCCGCCACCGCCTCGGCGAGCGGCAAGGACGGAATCGCCATCCGGGCCGAGGTGGAAACTCGTGCGGAGGCATACGGAGGACTCGGCGACGAAGCGCTGGTCTTCGCCCGTGTCGACGCGCCGGAAGACGCAGGAGGAGAACCCCGCCCCTGGTACATCGGTCGCCGCGGCGTGCACGATGCTTCGCACGAACCGGTGGTCCTGCTGTGGACCAGTCCCATGGCGAAGAAGTGGATCGAGGCCCGGCCGGAGGATCCGGGCGAGGTGGTCCTGCGCCGGCAGCTCCGCTGCGTGCGGCAGGTCGTCGAAAGCTACTTCGACGAGATCTCCTCATCGGCGTCCGTTCCCGCGCCCTCGGTCGTGTCCGAGCCAGAACTCGCCGCCGTACCGGAACCTCGTGCAGCCACCGACGACAGCGTGGCCGAAGAGACGGAGGCGTCCCGGGGCCCCAGAGCGTGCGCCGGTCCCCACGCCCGGCGACGTCGTACGCCAGCAGCGGCGGAAGGGGCTCCAGCCGGACGAATTCCTGCTGCGGGAACTCCAGCGGTCGCGTGGCGGCCGGATGCGGGACATCGTCGAGACCATCCGCCGTGACCAGATGGAGCTGGTCACCGGCTCGCCCTCGGACATCCTCGTCGTGCAGGGCGGCCCCGGAACCGGCAAGTCGGCGGTCGGCCTCCACCGGGTGACCTGGCTCGTCAACAACGAGCACTTCAAGGCCCGGGACATCCTCGTCATCGGCCCCCACCAGCGGTTCCTCGACTACGTCGGACAGGTCCTTCCCACCCTCGGCACCCGGGACGTCAACGCCGTCCAGCTGGACCGCCTCTGGGAGGGTGAGATCCTCGGCACCGACTCGCCGAAGGCGCGGCTCGTGAAGTCGGACGAACGCATGGCGGCCGTTCTGCGACGCCGCGTCGAGAGCGACTACCGCCCCCAGGCCCTCGACTCCCTCACCGCCGTTCCCTCGTTCAAGGGTGACGAACCCGGGATCGTCGTCACCGCCGGCAGTACGGCCCTGCGCGTGCCGAAGTCCGGGGTCCTCGCCCTCCTGGACCAGGCCCACGCAGGCGACGGGCCCTTTCGAGAGCGGCGCGACCGTTTCCGCGGCCTCTTCGTCGACCGGCTCCTTCGAGAGCTCGCCGACATCGCACCGCGCCGCGGGCACACCGGCACGATCCGCCGCGACCTGGAGCGCAACCGCCGGGTCGAGCGCCTCGTCGAACGTGTCTGGCCGTCCCCCGGACCCCGGGAGGCCCTGCGCAGCCTCTACGACTCGGCCGACCTCCTGCGGGACTGCGCCGACGGCATCCTCGACGAGACGGAGCAGACGGCCCTGCTGCGAGCCCGTGCCGCCAGCGCCGACGCCGACCCGTGGACCCTCGAGGACCACGTCTGCCTCGAAGAGCTCGGAGTGCTGATCAGCGGCGACACGCCACCGAGATACGGCCACATCGTCGTCGACGAGGCTCAGGACCTCACGCCCATGCAGGCCCGCTCGCTGCGGCGCCGCTGCGCTGCGGGCGGCTCCATGACCGTCCTGGGCGACCTCGCGCAGGCGACGGGCGCCCATGTCCCGACGAGCTGGGACCTGCTCGGCGCGCTCCTCTCCGACCACGGAGACTGGAGCGTCGCCCGGCTCGACAGCAGCTACCGCGTCCCCGCCGAGATCATGGAGTTCGTCGCTCCCCTGGCCCGTGCGATCGCCCCGTCCCTGCCGTACCCGCAGGCTGTCCGTGAGGCAGGAACGGACGCCGTACGGACCGTGGCGACCGAACCGTGGAAGCTGCTCGACGACACCGTCGCCCACGTGGCACGACTCGCGCGCACCAATGACGGCAGCACTCCCCGCTCCGTGGCGGTCGTCGTCCCCGACGACTCGGACTGGCTGGACGCCATCAGCCGGCGGATCCACGAGGGCGACGACATTGCCGAGCGGGACCGCGAGGCGGTGTCCGTGCTGGCCGCCGCCCAGGCCAAGGGGATGGAGTACGACCACGTCCTGGTCGTCGAGCCCGCCACGATCGCCGACCGCGGTCCCGCCGGGCTGCGCCAGTTGTACGTGGCCCTCACCCGCAGCACCCAGAGCCTGACCGTCCTGCACACCGCCGCGCTGCCGGAAGCACTCACGGGTACCGGGGACGCCCAGACGCCATCAGTGTCCGACGCCCTTCCGGAGAGCGACGGGGCCGAGAGGCTCCCTCTGGTCGGCACCGACGTGCGGGTCGAGGTGGTGGACCGGGCTCCGGGCGGTCGCTACAAGGTCAGGGCGCTGTCGCCGGTGATCGACCGGCCGCTCGTCCTCACTGTCCGCCACGGATCGGCGCCCCCACGGCGGGGCGAGAAGCTGGACTGCTGGGTGTTCGTGAACGAGACGACCCAGACAGTGCTCACCGCCGACCAGCGCGGTCGGTCACCCGTTTCGGAGCGGATGGCGGGGCGCTACCTCGCGGCACTGGACATCCTCGGGGAACTGGCCGGTAGCGACCGCGACGTCCCCGACGCCCGCAGCCGCCTCTCCGAACTCCAGGGCATGGCCAACCGCGTCCTCCGAAGGGACCAGGCGGACTGGGTCGACATTCTCCACCTGCTCGGCGATCCGGACAGGGAACGGCTCGCAGCCCTTCGTGACCTCGCCGCATCCGCCAACCGCGCACTCAAGGGGGGCACTTTCGACGCAGGCCGGCTCGCGGAGAGACTGGCTGCTTCCGGCTGGGCCGGACCCCTCGCAGCAGCACGGCGGGATCTGCGGGAGCGCTTCGGCACGGCGACGGAGCCGGACTTCGACGACGCGGCCCCCGTCGCCCCGACGCAACCCGATCAGGAGGAAGAAGAGCGGATGACCACCGCGGAGACCACCGCCGCAACACCGGACGAAACCACGAAGGTCGGTCTCCTCCGCGCGCTGGAAGCGGCTGCCGGAGCCGACCGTACATGCAAGAAGCACGAGGCGGTCCGCCATGCGCTGAAGGCGGCTCTTCTCTGGGCGGACCTCCAGCCGACTGACTCACCGGTCGTCGACGTCAGCTGCGTCACCCAGTACGGCCACTTCCTCTACGAGGCCCTGGGTGCAGGCTGCTCGACCTATACGGACCTGCGATCGGGCGCGACCCGTCTGCTCGAGATCAACCACACTCTGCCCGCACCGGCCGACGGTCTCTACCTGGTCCTCGCCGATCCACCTGCCGAAGAATGGTCTGCGGACACGATTCGCGACGTCTTCGGTGTCAATGTCATCTGGCGCAGTCCGACCGGCTGGGGCGGTGAGGAGGCGGGCGGCGCCTTTGGCTCCTCCGGGTGAGTAATCACCAATAGTCGTCATTCAGTTGCCTGCTTCGCCTGCTCCAGCAGGCGAAGCAGGCACAGGCGGAATCGCGTTGGGGTTGAGGTCGAGCCGTCCTGACACCCGCTGTCCGACCACGACGTCCCCGTCGAGGAGAACGCCCGACTCGTGGGCCACTCCAGGAGCCCTGACCATGGACCGCATCTTCCGAAGCTGAATCGACCGGGACGGACCAAGCGCACCCCTGTACCTGCGCGGCGAGTCGGGTGGCGAGGAGATGTGGAGGACAGTTCGACTCCGAGGCACGGACGTCAGTCACTCAGTTAGTCACGCAGAGGCCCCCTCCCTTGCGGGAGAGGGCCTCTGACCTGTGGAGCTAAGGAGAATTGAACTCCTGACCTCTTGCATGCCATGCAATCCAGCCCCCGCCAGAGCAGCCCACATCGGCCCACTGACCTGCACGAACGTCCCCTGACGTACACCACGATCCGCGGCGCTCCACGCCCGTTGTCACTCACTTAGTCACTCACCCCGCGCCCTCGAACACGAAGACACCTTCTCTTCAGCACCGCGCGAACTCAGGCCGGGATGACATGATCAGTCGGGTGCGACCCTCCACAACTTCAGCGACACCCCGGGTCCGACGACACGACCGAAGGTCCGCTGCAAAACACCCTCGCACCCAGCGGCCACCAGCCATCCTGACCTGTGGCTTTACTCTGGGGTCGTCATCGCCCCTACGAGGGGTACCAACGCGGCGGCACACCGGGCCGAGGCCGTCCCGCGAGGGGTCGTCATCGCCCCTACGAGGGGTACCAACAGTCCGGTCTCATCGGCACCGTGGCCATGGCCAATATCGTCGTCATCGCCCCTACGAGGGGTACCAACATGACGGCGACTTCCACGATCCGTGCCTCGTGGTCGAGGGTCGTCATCGCCCCTACGAGGGGTACCAACGGCGTGATGCCGGTCTCCTCGCGGAGTTCCCGCAGTAGTCGTCATCGCCCCTACGAGGGGTACCAACTCTTCGACGAGCTGCGCGAGCATGGCGCTGATGCCGTCGTCATCGCCCCTACGAGGGGTACCAACGGAGGGGCCGGGAGGCCACCACCTCTACGACGACGGGGTCGTCATCGCCCCTACGAGGGGTACCAACCCGAGCAGGAGCGGTGCGCCGCGTGGCTGTCGGAGCAGGTCGTCATCGCCCCTACGAGGGGTACCAACGGAGCGCGCCGAGGCCATCGCGCGCGCTGATCTCCACGTCGTCATCGCCCCTACGAGGGGTACCAACTCCACTCGGCCGATGAGCCGCGCGGCGCCTCGGGTCGTCGTCATCGCCCCTACGAGGGGTACCAACCGTCGCCCGCCGGCGCTGTAGGTCTGGCAGGGCGGGTCGTCATCGCCCCTACGAGGGGTACCAACATCGTCCACCGGTCGGCGGTGGGGCTGTACCGCGCCCGTCGTCATCGCCCCTACGAGGGGTACCAACGTGGTGCGGGCGCGGGAGCAGACGGGGCAGGCCCGTAGTCGTCATCGCCCCTACAAGGGGTACCAACAGACGGCAGCAGAGCCACCGGGCGGGTCGGCGGCCGGGGCCTCATCGTCTCCGTATAGGGAACGAGTTCCGCGCCGATGATCGACGACGCCATCGCCGCCCGGATGCAACCACCGCTACATAGCCGCCGCACGATGGTCGCCGGATCCGCAAACTGAGAGCAGCGCAAGTGCACTCACCGTTGATGAGGCGGCGAGGCCAGCCAGAGCCAGTCTCACCGCTCCATCGGGCCAAACGTTGCCCCTCTGAGGGGCGATGATGCCAACTTGCGACCACCACTTAGCAGGTAAGAAGCAAGTTGCGACCCCTGCACAGCCGTCACGTCCGCGAACGCTGGGGCGATGACACAGATGAGGATAGGCCGACAAGCCACCCCTCCCAAGCTTCTGCGTGCCTGTCGTTGCTACTTATCTGCTGTGTACCGCTTGTGCTGCGAAGCATGGGTCTGCTACGGTCCCCTCGGCCAGGGCCACTGTGGCAGGGGCCACTGACAATCAGGCCCGGAGCCGTGCGTGCTGGTGGGCGGGGACTTCAGGATTCAGGGCGGGGATGTGCCATGCGGCTGCGTCTCGAAGTGCACACGAAGGCACGGAGGTTGGAGTGGGACGATGTGCTCGCTCCGGGGCGCGCCTTCTCGTACGGGTTGCTGGAACGCGGAGCGCCGGCGTTGGGCTCCCAGCTGCACACGTCCGGCTGGGGACCTCACGGTATGGTCCCTTTCGGGTACAGCGCGCCCATGTTCCCGAAGGCCAGGCGCCAGCGCGGGGTGTATGCCTCGGACGGGCCGGGCGTCATCGAGCTGGGGAGCCCACTGCCGTCCGTCGTAGAGGGGTGGGCAGCGGCGCTCCGCGAGATACCGGTCATCGGGTGGGGAGCGACGGCGCTGTTCATCGACCGAGTCGTGGCCGTCGAGGCCCCGCCCTTCACCTCCGGACGAGCCACGTTCCGCACGGTGACTCCCGTGGTGATGAAGTCCTCCGGCAGGGACGACTCGGGTACACGGGTACGGCGCCAGGCCTGGTGTCTGCCTGGTGAGCCGGAATGGGACGTGTATATGCAGGCCAACCTGCGACGGAAGGCCGAGACCCTCGGTCTCGATCCCGATGTGAGCCTCGACGAAGTGCGCTGGGTCGGCCCGAAGCGGTCGTTCAGCGTGGCCAGCGCGTCGGGGCCAGGGGGCAAGAAGCCCGGCGCATGCGTCGAGGTGGCGTTGTCCGGTGCGCCGGAAACGCTCTCGGCGATCCACTCCTGGGGGCTCGGTCAGGCGAACGCCGCCGGCATGGGCTGGATCGGAGCATGACGTTGCCCGTAGCGCTACCGCCCCGGTATCCGTGTTCGATCCGCAAGCGACCAACTGCCTGGAGGAAGGACGGCAGGTGATGGCTGACAAGCAGGAGACGGAATGGTCAGTGGTGCTGACCTCGAGCCCACTGCAACGAGCGGGGGCGTTCGCGCTCGCCGCGCTGGCCGACGTCGACCATCCAGACGAACTGACGTCGGACACCTTCCTGGAAACCGTCAACCGTATGACCGGCGATCTGCTGGTCACCAGCGAGGTGACCAAGGCCGACGAGCCCGGCGGCTTCTGGCTCAGCGCCAGTTACATGCTTTGGCCCAATTCGAAGATCAACCCGACCGCCCGGAAGAAGCAGTCTCCGGCCGAGCGGCGCGACGCGATTCGCGAGTGGCGAGCCGAGCCTGGACCCGCTGACCGTCTGGACGCGCCGTGCGCCTACTGCGGGCGTGGGGCGTACACGTGGTTCGGCAAGGTGGACATCCCGCTCGGGGCCAGTGTCGCCCACCGGAACACCACAGCGAGGGGACATGAGGGCACTCCATTGTGCTACCCCTGTGTGGCAAGCTTGTGGGCCTTTCCCTACGGGGCGACTTTGTCGGGTGGTCGTGCCGCCCTGGTGCACTCGTGGGACGACACCTTCCTCGCACGCACGACACGGCAGGCGGTGGACCGGACCCTTCGGGCGGCAACCGTGGCCATGCCAAAGGGGAAAAAACCCGTTCCCTACGCGCGTGAGTTGGCGGTGTTGACCGCAGTGCGGGCCTACACCCACCGCATCTCGGCGCCGGTGGAGCTGATGGTCCTCTCCAACTCCAACAAGGAGCAGCTGCTCGCTACGCAGGAGATGGGGCAACCGGTCGCCGAGTGGTTGCGGTCCACCAGGCGGTCAGAGGCCGCCTACCAGAGGCTGGCGATGACCCAGGGGACGAAGCAGGTGCCGGGCGAGGCGTTCCTCGCCAAACGGGCGTTCAGTCGGCCGGCCCAGGTGCTGGACTTCGCCGTCGGCCATCTGCTCTCGCGGATCTCCGCGTCGGTGTGCATCCCGGACGACGTGCAAGCGCTGGGTCCTCTCATCGACTCCTACTGCCGAAAGGTGCTGACGATGGACGACAAGGACATCGAGCAGATCAAGGCCCTGGCGCGACGTGTCGCCGGGCTTCTGGGACAGGACGACCGGCCGGGTCCGTTCCGGGACTTCATCCGCGCCAACACCAGGGGCGGCAACCTGCACGCCTGGTTCCGCATGAAGTCGGTGGACTGGCTGCTCTACCCCCGGCCGAAGGATGCCGCGCCGACCCTGCTGCCCGTCCGGCATTACCGACTGCTGTTCGAGGACGAGCGCTCCTGGTCGTATCGGCGGCTGTTGGTGTTCGCCGTGATCGAGGCCCTCGGCGAAGCCGGTTGGCAGCCGAAGGGCTCGAAGGAAGAGATTCAGGAAGTCGAGGAAGCGGCGAAGGCAGTGGCCGCTGACAGCGAGGAGGATGCGACGTCATGACGTTTCTGGTGGGGCAGAGCGTTCTGCAGATCAAGGCCGGTGCACCGAACAACGGGCGGGGCGAAGAGAACCGGGGCATGGTCAAGCAGTTCACGGCGGGGCGTGACACCTACCCGTATGTGTCTGCGCAGGCCAGTCGACGTTGGCTGCGGGACAGTCTGCCGGCGGAGGAGCCGACCTCTCCGGTCGTCCGCACCGGTGAGGGGAAGAAGCAGCAGGCCTACACGCACGGCAGGCCCGACCGCTACATGGACGACGATCTGTTCGGATACATGATCGCGGTCAAGGCCGGCACCGTGGACGGCAAGCGTGAGGAGTCGGGGACGTTCATGCGGGACACGGTGCTGGCAACCGGCACCCTGGTGGCCGTCGTGCCGAACAAGCCTGTCATGGACTTCGGCACCATGAGCCGCGACTTCGAGCCCGACACGCACCCGGTGATCCATGAGCACGAGATGTACACCGCCAATCTGGCGGGTGACCTCCTGCTGGACCTTCCGCGGGTCGGGACGTTCGAGGTGGGCGGCAGGACGACCAAGCCGGCCCTGCCGAAGACGGTGGCCGATGCGGTACTCAAGGACGGCGGCAGCGAGGTGCTTCTGCGAGGCGTCGAGTGCGTTCGCCTGCCGGTCGTCGAACGCCGGCGACGTGTCGCGGTGCTGCTCCGCACCATGGCGATGGTCAAGGGAGGCGCGAAATGGTCCGCCCACTACGGTGACCGCACTCCGGGACTGCTGATCCTCGCACCGCTGAGGGGTGGCACCAATCCGTTCACCCGCGTGGTGCGCGAACGTCAGCGGGCCACTTACTTCGACGCCGATGTCCTTCGCGAGGAGATCAAGGCGTGGGAGGACGAGCTGGACGGCCCCGTGCGCATCGGCTGGGCTCCCGGCTTCCTGGGGAGCCAGCGGGAGACGGCCAAGAGCGATCTCGAACCTCTGATCAAGGCCAACAAGGTGACCGTCGACCACCCCCGCACCATGCTGAACACCCTCGCCGCCGAATTCGAGGCGGGCACCCTCGACGCCTGGTTTGAGGATCCGTCCGCGTAGGCGTACAGGCTCATCGTCCCGCCCCGGGGAGCACCACCATCGCGACGTCCGCCATCACACGCAGTCTTGAGGTGACACACGCCATGAGTCAGGCACTCGAACTGACCGTCACGGCTCCTGTCGTCAGCTTCCGCAACCCGCTCTACGCCGGGATGCAGGTCGGGTTGCCTTGCCCTCCCCCGTCCACGGTGGGCGGCATGCTAGCTGCCGCCGCCGGAGGCTGGGACCGGGTTCCAGCAGGTACTCGGTTCGGGATGGCATTCCGGGCGGTCGGCTCGGGCACGGACCTGGAGACCTTTCATCCACTCAGCGCCCCCGGTGCACCCATCACCATCAAGGACCGCGACTTCCTGGCGCTCATCACGCTCCGTGTGTGGCTGCTCGACGACCTCGAGCCCTGGCAACGCGCGATCCGCCGCCCCGTCTGGCCCATGAAACTGGGCCGCAGCCAGGACCTGGTCACCGTCACAGCCAAGCACGTGAGCCTACGGACTTCGGTAGGCGTGCAGGGCCACGCGGTGGTTCCGCAGGACGTCAAGGGTGCCACCGGCACACAGATGCGGCTGACGACGGCCGTGTCCCTGGACCGGCAGCGTGTCAGGTGGGACAGCTACCACTACGCGGCCTCCGGCTCATCCACGCGCATCGACACCGGCTTCGTCACCGAGGACGACCAAGCCGTCGCGCTACTGCCTCCCGTACACCCGCATCAACTCAATACGACTCCGGCGGAAGCCTGAACCTCGCCATGAAGGAACTGCGTGCCAAAAGCGCCACCAAGGGCGGCCGCCCCGGCGAGCTGCTCACGAGCCACCTGCTGAACACCCTCACCGCGCTCGACGCCATCCGTGCCCGGATAGGTGACATCCCAGGCGTCCCCGCTGAATTCTGGACTTGGGCCGCCCTGGCCGCACTCTTCCATGACACCGGCAAGGTCCCGGCCGGCTTCCAACGCATGGTCGGCAACACCACCGACCCCGCCAAGCCCTGGGGCGAACGCCATGAGGTCCTCTCGCTGGGGTTCGTCGAGGGCCTCCTGACACGGCTGTCCCCCCGAGACCGACTGTGGGTGGGCAGCATCGTCGCCGCGCATCACCGCTCCTTCACCTGCGGGCTCGACCGCATCCCCGCCAAGACCCCGATCTTCAACCTGTACGGGGACGACGAAGCCGCCGACTTCCTGTCCAGGTTCACCCCGACCGACCAGGCACGGCTTACCGAACTCATCATCTGGCTTCGCACCACCGTCCGTCAGCACGACCTGCCCGGCATCGACGACCTGGTCTCCCCCGACATCAGCCCTGACGAGCTGGCGGCGCAGGCACACCGGCTGTTCCAGGAGGTTTACGACCGGTGGAGCACACCGCTACGCGTCAGCGACCCAGACGGCCGCACGGCCATCCTCCTGCTGGGCGTCGTCACCATGGCCGATCACCTCTCCTCCGCACACGCTTCCCTGGACACCCAGCACCCCCTCACCCCCGCCTACCCCGCCACGCTCTCCAAGCGGCTTGCCGTGGAAGGCCACCCCCTACGCCCGCAACAGAACGACGCGGCGAGAGCCGACGGCCACCTCCTGCTGCGCTCTTGGACCGGCAGCGGTAAGACCGAAGCCGCTCTGCTGTGGGCATCTCGACAGATCGACACCCTCTCCCGCACCACCGGCGGAACATCCCGCGTCTTCTACCTGCTCCCCTATCTGGCCAGCATCAACGCGATGGTGAGACGGCTCGGCGACGAGCTCAACGCCCACGACAGCATCGGTGTCGCTCACTCCCGGGCTGCCTCCTACCACCTCACGCGCTCCCTCTCCGACGACTGCACCGATGACGTCCCGCTCACAGACGAAGCCGGCCGGCTGGGCGCGGCCACTTCCAAGGCGCGATCGCGGGCGAAGGCCACGAGGAACTTCCGCGAACTGCTTCGTGTCGGGACGCCGTACCAGTTGCTCCGCGGCGCGCTCGCCGGACCCGTCCATTCCAGCGTGCTGGCCGACAGCGCGAACTCGGTCTTCGTACTCGACGAGCTGCACGCCTACGACACCCGGCGCCTCGGCATGATCCTCGCGATGATGCGCTTCTGGCGGGACCTGGGCGGCCGGGTCGCGGTCATGTCAGCCACTCTCCCGGCCGTACTGGCGCAGCTCGTCACCGACACGCTCCAGACGCCCGCGAAAGGTGTCGTCCCGGTCGAGCCACCCGCCGACGTTCCGGCGCCCGCCCGTCACCTGCTGCACACCCGCCGATCCCACCTGACCGACGGGGCGTCCATCAGCGAGATCGGGGCAGAGCTAGCCGCGGGTAAGTCGGTCCTGGTCGTCGCCAACAACGTCCGCGACGCCATCTCCCTCCACCGAGCGCTCGCCCCCCTCTGCAGCCAACTGCACGGCGACGATTCGGCGCTCCTGCTGCACTCTCGCTTCCGCCGCATGGACCGCGACACGATCGAGCAAAGCATCCAGGACCGCTTCGGCAAGGATGCCGAACGTCGTCCCGGACTGCTCATCGGCACCCAGGCCGTCGAGGTGTCCCTCGACCTCGACTTCGACACCTGCCACACCTCGGGCGCGGACCTCGAAGCCCTCCTTCAACGCTTCGGCCGCGTCAACCGCTACGCCCTCCGCTCACCAGCCCCCGTCATCGTCCACCGCCCCGCCTACACCACACGGCGAGGAGTCGGGGAAACGCTCTGGGCCGACGGGATCTATCCCTCCGCCCACCGAACTGGCGTGGGAGATCCTCGTCCGCCACGACGGGCAGATCATCGACGAGAACACCGCGACCACTTGGCTGGACCACATCTACGACAGCCCGTGGGGCAAGTTTTGGCGGTCAGAGGTCGAAGACCATCAGCGGCGCTTCGAACGTGCCTTCCTCCGTTTCTCCCAGCCCTTCGATGACCGCTCGACACTCGCCGAGGACTTCGACGCGATGTTCGAGGGCACCGAGGCCGTCCTCCGGCAGGACCTCCATAAGTACGAGAAAGCCCTGGACGCCGTGGAGAACAAGCGATCCGGCAGACTCCTCGCCGAGCAGTACCTGCTTCCCGTGCCCCACTGGGCTTCCAAGCTCTCCCAATGGGACAAGAACCTGCACGTCCGAGTCATCGACGGCGTCTACGACGAACAGCTCGGCCTGCAGAAAATCCACCACGCACCTGCGGGCGCCTACGAGCTGGGCGAGGTGCTGTGATCAACCGGGACGACGTCGGCGGCGTTCGCATCGAGCACCTGCACCACTGCCCCCATCAGCTCGGGCTCTATCGTCCTTGCGGCGGATCCGGCAGGGCGTGGTGAGCCAGGCGGCGGTGGGCGTCTACGAGGGGTACCAACTCAGTCGGGTGGCGCCAGCCCTGGACGTAGCCCACGGTCCTCATATCTCACGGTGGTCCTGGCGGATCGTGGCATGTAGATCGGCCTTCGACTGCGAGTTCCCCATTCGCCTCCAGCGGCAGAAGCACACCTACTGTGCCACCTCAAGAACCCTGGTGACTTCAAGACGCAGCGACATGGCAAAGGAGGTCGGAGGCTGACTCCCAAGGTCACTTCGTAACGCCCCACTCTGAGACGAGAAACGGCTGCTGCTCCACCTGTGCTCAAATGAGATCATCGAAGAGTGCGGCCCTTCACGTTTTCAGCAACACCCCGGGTCTAACGACACGACCGGAGGTCCGCTGCAAAACGCCTTCACACGCAGCGGCCTCTACCCGGCCTCACCTGCGTCTTTACTCTGGGGTCCTCATCGCCCCTGCGAGGGGTACCAACTCGAGGAGCAGCAGGGGGATCTCGGCGAGCTGCCGGAGGTCCTCATCGCCCCTGCGAGGGGTACCAACAGGCCGACCCGATCCCGCCCGCCGAGCCAGTGCCGGGTCCTCATCGCCCCTGCGAGGGGTACCAACAGGACGAGGTGACCGCCGCACGGCTCGGGGCGCCGCGGTCCTCATCGCCCCTGCGAGGGGTACCAACGCATCGAGGCAGCCGACGGCGCCGGGGCGTCCACCCCGGGTCCTCATCGCCCCTGCGAGGGGTACCAACGCCTTCGCCTGGGCGCGGGCCTTCCGCTCGGCCTTCGTCCTCATCGCCCCTGCGAGGGGTACCAACACGAACGCGGTCAGGCTGCCCGGGGTGATGGCGGGTCCTCATCGCCCCTGCGAGGGGTACCAACCGCAACATCAAGCTCCTCGCCAAGGAACTGAACATCGTCCTCATCGCCCCTGCGAGGGGTACCAACCTGCCGGGTGGTGCGCAGGTGACTCCGCTGTCGCGCGTCCTCATCGCCCCTGCGAGGGGTACCAACGGCAGACCTGCCGGGCTCGACGCCCCCCGGTCATGGCGTCCTCATCGCCCCTGCGAGGGGTACCAACGCGGTCAGGACACCGAGGTCGGCCAGCGTGCGAGCGGTCCTCATCGCCCCTGCGAGGGGTACCAACGTGATGGTGCCGTCGAGGTCGATGCCGAGCGGCACGCCCGGTCCTCATCGCCCCTGCGAGGGGTACCAACCCGAGGCCGCGGGCGACCTGATCGCCGCCGGCCACCAGTCCTCATCGCCCCTGCGAGGGGTACCAACTCGTCGGCCGGACGGCGCGGCCACCTGCGGCGGCAGGCGTCCTCATCGCCCCTGCGAGGGGTACCAACTCGGTGGGTGTGGGGTCCGTGGCCGGCGGCGGCGTGGTCCTCATCGCCCCTGCGAGGGGTACCAACCTGCCACGGCCATAGCTCCTGTCGTGGCGTCCGACCTGTCCTCATCGCCCCTGCGAGGGGTACCAACTGCCGCTCCGGAAGGGCGTGCACCCGGGCCTCATCGGGTCCTCATCGCCCCTGCGAGGGGTACCAACGCCGCGGCGTGGTCCAGGACCGCGCGGGCGGTGACGTCCTCATCGCCCCTGCGAGGGGTACCAACTCGCGCCCGCCCCAGATGCCCACGGGCTCGCCCATGGTCCTCATCGCCCCTGCGAGGGGTACCAACTGGTCGACGAGGGGCCGGTCGTCCCGCCCCGCTGGTCGTGTCCTCATCGCCCCTGCGAGGGGTACCAACCTCTGCCCGGGTGCGCGCCACCAGCCGAGGCTGGCCGGTCCTCATCGCCCCTGCGAGGGGTACCAACCTGCGGGGATCGGCCGGACGGCGACGGTCGCCACCAGGCGTCCTCATCGCCCCTGCGAGGGGTACCAACAGCTCGCCGACGGGCTCGACAGCCGGGACTCGCTGGTCCTCATCGCCCCTGCGAGGGGTACCAACTGGTCGTCGAGCGAGGGGAGGGGGCTGCGGCCGGCGTGTCCTCATCGCCCCTGCGAGGGGTACCAACCGGATGCGGGCGCCGAGGGCGGCGACGGCGGCGAGTCCTCATCGCCCCTGCGAGGGGTACCAACAGCACCGTCTGCCTGTCCAGCGCGCCCCCGTTCACGGTCCTCATCGCCCCTGCGAGGGGTACCAACGCGTGGAGGTGGTGACGGAGGACGAGCTGAAGCGCCGGTCCTCATCGCCCCTGCGAGGGGTACCAACGTGATCTCCCGGTCGCCGACGTACACGCGGGCGTGGAGTCCTCATCGCCCCTGCGAGGGGTACTAACTGTTGGTAGGCAGTGGTCACGGTGCGGTCTCCTCGGTCGCCTGGCTTTATCGAGCAGTTGTGGTTCTGGCTCAGTTTCCGTGAAGCGTCCACGGTGAGTGCCTACTGAGGCTGGAGCCGACCTCCGGGAAGTTGCCCGAAAATGATCTGTAGTGATCTTGGTGTGGTCGACAGTTCAGCGCCGTGGAAGAGACGCTGCTCCGGTTGGAGGAGCTACTGTTCCCGTCGATCGCGGACGTGGCGGTGCTGTCGGTGGACGTGAACATCAAGGAGTTACGGATCGAGGCCCGCCGGACGACGGCCGGCTCTACTTGTCCGGACTGCGGAGCCTGGTCAGGGCGGGTGCATAGCTCCTACCTGCGTTTTTCCTGCCGACGTGCCCACCGCGGGACGGCGGGTGGTGCTGAGCTTGAAAGCATGTCCCCCAGTGCCATGGTGACCACCATAGTCAGGGGGCGGAGTGACGGACCGGGACCGGGTGCGCCCGCCTGGTCAGATCTCTTCCTTGGGAAAGAGGCGCCGTTCCATCTCGATCACGAAGGCTGAGGGTCCACAGGACTTCCAGTATCCGTTCTTGGTCTCGTACCCGGGGCCGACGATCATGGTCACGGTCGACTCGGCACGGGTGAGGGCGACGTAGAAGGTGCGCCTTTGCTCCTCGAGCTCCGCTTCCGTGGGCTTCCGCCATTTTTTCCCGCCGATAGGGATGTCGCGCGGAATGAGGCCTTGGAGAAGGCCCGGCAGGATCACGGTGTCGAACTCTCGGCCCTTGGCCGCGTGGTAGGTGGCGAGCAGGACCTTCCCGACGACTTCCTCGCCGCGCGCGAGGTCCTGCAGCACATGGTCCTTGGACTGGCACAGGCGGGCCAGGCTGTCGAGGCTGCTCCTGTTGTCCTGATCGGGGTGCCTTGCGGCTACCTCGTCGAGAGCCAAGCTGGCGCGTAGCTGCTCCAGCCAGACGAGGGCCGGGGCGTCGGCGGGGTAGAGCTCCCCCGGGTCGAGGCACAGTTGCAGAGCCCTGGGCAGGAAGAGCCGCGAGGGAGGCGGGGCGAGCTGAGCCTCGGTGCGCAGTGTGGTGAGAGCGCGGGCAAGGGAGGCAAGGGACGGTGCTTGCGCACGGCGCAGCATGTCGGCGCGGTCAGCGCCGGGTGCGGCGTGGATCTGGTAGTTGGTGACGGCGCGGGCCGCACAGCGCTGGACGAAGCGGGAGAGACTGCCGGCGGGCAGTTTGTCGTCACCCTCGTGCCGGAAGTCCAGCTCGCGTCGGGTGAGCTCATGGCGTACGTCGTCGAGCAGGCGACCGCGAGCGGGGTAGAGGATGGCGATCCGCTCGCGGCTGATGCCCTTGTCCTGCGCCTGTTTGACGAGGTTGCAGGTCACTCTGGCGTGGTCCTGGAGGCCTCCCTCGACTCGAACGAGGTTGACGTCGCCGGGGGGTGCGCCTTCGCGGGCGAGGCGGCCTCGGGAATGCCCGAGGGCGGCTTCGGCGGCGGTGATGATGTCCTGGCCGCTGCGATAGTTGACCTCGAGTTCGAAATCGCGGAAGTCCTTTCGGTCTGCAAGTTCGGTCAGGTACTTGGCGTCGGCACCGGTGAAGCCGTAGACAGACTGGTCGGTGTCCCCGACGGCGAAGACGGTGATGCCGGCCAGGTCGCGCAGGGCGAGGACGAGTTCGTGCAGGACTCCGCCGAGGTCTTGGTACTCGTCGACGACGAGGTGGGGGAAGCGGGCACGCAGGAGGTCGCGGACATGTGCGTGCTCCCTGACGAGGCGCACGGCCCGGATGACCATGGCCTCGAAGTCGATCTGACCTCGGAGGATGAGCTGTTCGTCGTAAAGGCGTGCGGCTTCAAATTCCCGCGAATCGAAGCTGTCCAGGGCCTCGTTGCAGGCCAGTGCCCTGCGGATCTTGGTGCTCTGGGGCACGCGGTGCTGCGCGAGGACCTCGCCGATGCCGACCTGGTCGAAGCAGCGCTGCAGGAGCGCCTCGATGGCCGCCTTGCTGAGGACTTGTCCCGCCTCAGGCGCGGGCTGCCCGGTCAGGTGTCCGAAGGCGCGCAGGATCTCGTTCAGGCAGAAGGCGTGCACGGTGGAGCAGGTGATCCGCCCCTCGGCGCGTACGCCGCTGCGGTGGACGCGGCGCCGGATCTCCTCGGCCGCCGGGTTGGTGTAGGTGATGCAGGCCACGCCGCGGAAGGACGAGATCTGCGTCTGGAGCACGTAGGCGATCCGGGCGACGAGGGTGTGCGTCTTCCCGCTCCCAGGGCCGGCCCGCAGAACGACGTTGCCGTCGTGGAGAACGGCGGCCCGTTGCCTGGGGTGCAGACTGTCGAGCTCCGCGAGGAGGGTGTCACTCACCTGCATCACTGCCCTGCCCGTCGACGTGCGGCGCCGTGGAAGCGGGGAACAGTGACGTTTCACGGGCCGCAAGGCTGATGCGTTCCATGGCGAGGAAGATGTAGGAAGCCGCGCCCAGGCGGCGCAGGGCCTGCTCGTCAAGTGGAAGGTGCCAGGGGGTCTGGGTCGCAGCTCGGATGCGTTCTTGCAGGTTGACCTGTGCGATGTGTGAGGCGAGGCGCTGTGCGAAGCGGCCCTTGCCGAGGGCGCCGATCCGCTTGAGCATCTTTTTCCGTAGCTCAAGGTCGACGGTCGTGCTCCGTTCGTTGGCGACCCCGCGGCTCACGTCGTCTCGCGCGGTGGTGCTGGTGTTCAGCTCCTCGAAAGCCTGGAGGATCTCTTCGCCAAACAGGGAACACAGGTCGGTCTCTAGGGTCTGGGCGCCGATGTAGATGCCGTGGCCCTGGAGCTCCGCCGCGAGGGGATCGCGGGTCGTTTTGTAGTCGGCTGCACCGGTCTCCGGAAGGAGAGCGATCTGGGCCAGGAGTGCCTCGCCGCGGGATTCCTCCGGGTGGAGTTTCGCGCCCCGCTTCAGGCCGGCTTCCCGCACACCACGCTTGTCGGCGGCGGCGTCTCCGTCGGTGACGACCACATGGGCGGTGTCAAGGCCCGTCGGGCCGAGGAGCACCCGGTAGGGCTTGAAGTCGGTGCCGTGGGCGCTGGCCACCACGGTGCCGTAGGCGTCGAGGTCGAACCCGGCGGCTTGGGCCAGGGCGGGGAGGATGTACAGCTCGGCCAGTCCTTCGACCAGCACCACGGCGGAGGCGAAGAGGATCTCGGCACGGCTGACGTCGAGGTAGCGCTCTAGGTCCGCGGCTTCCTCGCTGCTGACGGGGAGGGCGGCCGTGGTGGCGCCGGTCGTGCCGTTCTCCGTGGCGCGCAGCACGATGAAGGAACGGACCGGGGCGACGGCGGCGATGTGAGGGCTGTGGGTGGTGAGGATGAGCGACGGCCCGGTGCGCAGCAGATACCGGAAGAGGTGCCGCTGGAGTGTGACGTGGAGGTGTGCTTCGGGCTCTTCCACGGCGACCAGGGGGGCGATGAATTCCTCGTCGAGTCGCTGCTGGCTGAGGGCTTCCAGCAGCAGCCCGAGGTAGATGACATTGGCGCTGCCCAGGCTGGTGTCGGAGATGCTCCTGCGGCGGGCCGCGTCGAAGAACAGACGTACGGCGCGTATCAATTCGTCCGGCTTGGAGGAGGCGAAGCCGAGGGTGGGCTGGGGGGCCAGGCGCGGCCCGAACATGTCTCCCAGCCGGTCCGTCAGGTGCTCCTCCAGCTTGGTCACGTTGTCGTCCTCGGTGAGCTGGTGGACAGCGGTGGCGATCGCCGAGGCGGTGGCTTCCAGGTTCACCGGGTCCAGGGGAAGTCGTTCGAGGAGATCCCGCATCGGGCTGCGCCGCCAGTTGTGCAGATCTGCTTCGGCGTCGCGCAGGGCGGGCAGAACGCGCAGGGCCACCTCGCGGCGGATGGCGCGCACGTCATTGGTCTTGCCGTCGTCTTCGCCGGCGCCGGCGCCGGCGAAGACGACGACGTCGTAGTCCTTGGCGGTCAGCGGCCGGCCGGTGGGTTGCACCCGTGGGCCGTCGGTGGTTGCTACTTCTGTGCGCGGGGCGAAGCGGTAGGTCAGCCGGGCTACGTAGGGATCGAAACCCACCGCGGCGCTGGATAGGAGGCTCTTGGCGTCGTCGTCGTCGTCGAAGCCGCGCAGCTCGACCACGATGGTCACTTCTGCTCCGCCGGCGAGGCCTGCGGAGTGCCCTTCCCAGACGTCTTCCTCGCGCAGCATGCGCCGGGCGTCGGAGACGGACGGGTCGAGGACCAGGCGGATCGCTTCCAACAGATTCGACTTGCCGACGCCGTTCTCACCGACGATCACCGCGTGGGCGGGAAAGTCGTCGATGACCAAGTGCTGGAAGTTGCGGAAGTTGCGTATCTCGATCCGCGAAATGTGCAGGCCCATGCGTCCCCTTCTGGCCATCTCGTGCGATGTGTTGATTCATCATTCCAGGGCCGCATGCGTCGGCGGGCGAATTCCCGGTGTCCGGGAACCTCAGTCCCGCCTGACAGGCGATTCTGTCGTGCCTCCGGCTCCTTCACAGCAACTGCTAGGTGTGAGAGCAGTCCGGCGACGGACTGGGCGGTATCGGACATGTGCTCGCGACGACCGTGGTGGCGGGCGAGGGTCCGCCAGTTTTCCAGGTGGGCGTTGGCGTCCTCGACCCGGATGCGACGCGAGGAGTGCGCCTTGCGCTGTCATTGGTACATCTCCTCGTACCGGTCCGGCGGGTTCCTCTTGAACTTGCGGTGCGGTGGCGTCACCACGCGGCCGCCGGTCTGCGCGCCCAGCCCCTGAAAGCCGGCGTCGGCGAGGATCTCCACGCCTGGCCCCTCGGCCAGGAGCTCGACCAGGCCCAACTGCCGGGCATGGGTGATATCCGCGCAGCTTGCCGGCACGGCCGGGCCGCAGAACAGCAGGCGTCCCTCGGCGTCCGTGACGACCATGGACTTGACTGCGTTCTGCTCGTTCTTGCCGGAGATGAACTTCCCGCGGTCCTTGCGCCCGGCCGCCGGACGACGCACCCGGATCTCGGTGCCATCGATGATCCCGGTCTGACCGCTCGCGCCGAGATGGTCGACGACCTCGCGGCGAGCGTGCGCAGTCGGACGTCGGGCGCGACGGTGCAACCCCGAATCGCCAGCAGTGGTTGTACTTCACCGATTGCGCGCGTGATGGCGGAGCGGTCCACGGCGAACCAGCAGGCCAGTACGTCGTGGGTGGCACCGTGCCGGAGGTGGATGAGGGTGGCCAACAGGCGATCGACGAAGACCAGCTTGTGCCTCGCCCCGGCACCGACGGCCCGACGGCGAGGGCGTGACGTCAACACGGCCCGGTGCCGCTCGTGCCACAACGGACCAACTTGAGCGATGAGTTCAGCGAACACATTAGGCGTCAGCCCCGTGATCCGCCGACTTCGAACGATCGCTGCATGTACCTGACTCCCCACTACCCGCTCCAAGATCAACGATCACGGTTTCGAAGCGCCACCGCCAACCATGCACGAGCTCGTTAGTCGTCATCGCCCCTGCGAGGGGTACCAACTGCTCCCCCTCGGTCTGGCGTCCTCATCGGCGCCGTGGGGGGCCAACGCGCCCTTCCTGGCCCGTCAGGCTGCAGCCGGGCAGATTCACATCTCCGCTTCGAGGGCACCTCGATGCCCGGCAGGGAACCGCGGGACTGATGATCGTCCTCATCATTCCTGTGAGGCGAGGGCCAACTGTGCCCCCCAGGTCGAGCCCTCTTCGAGGACGAGGGCATCGGAGGCAACCCGCACGACCAGGGACTCGTGCCGTAGTCGAAACGTTGAGCGTTCAGCAGCTCGCAGACATCCGGTCCCGGACCCGCGGCGATATTTCACTCTTTCCAGTGACGCGCCAATATTCACCACCCGGGCCATTTACATAGGAAAATGGCGTCCGAACGTTCACCCCTTACACCTTGCGAGGCGTTTATGGCCGTTCCCTCTCTCCTGGCTGGCTTGCACGATGCGTTGGGCAGCGATCAGCCCATCGACGTACTCAATGCCAGTTGGGAAGCGTTCGATCTGGGGGAGCGTGCCGCCGATGCGGTCGCCTGGGCGGAGGGGTTCGACGAGCTCCAGGCGCTCTATGCCGCCGAGAGGTGCGCTGCGGGGCGAGCCATGTTCTTCCCTCCCCAGGCGAGCACCTCCCCGACACTGCCCGATCCCCCTGAAGAGGCCCTGAGGGCCGCCGCGGAACTTCTACGGCATGTCCATCGGGCGCTCACCGCGCTGAGTGGCAACGCTGAGGTGCCGGGGGAGACGGCGCTCAGCGCTGCAGCTCTTGCGTTGGAGGCGGCGCAGTCGCTCGAGTCGATCCGGGCGTCCTGACGCGTGCCGGCAACCCTCAGTTCGGCATTCGACGCTTCCGTCGAGGCACTGCGTGCGGCGACGCGGTCTCTCCCCGCCTTCCCCGAGCCGGGTCAGGCCCGCACGCTCCTCTTCCAGGCGCAGGAGTTCTTCGCCGGCCTGCGCGCCTACCCCGACGTCTTCGCCCGGGACGCCGCGAAGGCGCCGGGGCCTGGCTCGTTGATGAGCCGACCCCTCGCCGACATCCGGACCTACTTCGCGGTCGCGGATCGCCATGTGGCCGAAGCCCTGGCGCGGTCGTCGGTGAACAGCGGGCCGGCCGGCGAACCCGCCATCCACCTCCAGGTCGCGGCAACCCATCTCGGGGCCTCCCGAGACCTGATGAGGACCCATCGCGGCCCCGACGGCGATCCAGTAACGCCGTACCTTTACCTCTTGGCCAGCGGCGGCGCGCAGAGGTATGTCTTCTTCCGTGTGACCGACCTGGCGTGGGAACTGGGTAGCTTCATCGAGCGCCTGGCCGACATCAGCTACATCTCCGGAGTGAGCGGCAATCTCCGTCTCGCTCACCAGGCGTTGCACCGTTCCGTGGTCCTCGGGCGGGAGGCCAACAAGGAACGACTGGTGGAGTTCGGCGAGCTGTCCGTCGCTCCGGCGCTCGCGGTCGGTCCTACGCCTCAGCCAGACCTTCCGAGTGCCCTGGATCGCATCGGAGAGGAGTGCGACCGCGTCATCCGCGCTGTGTTCCAGGCAAGCCGCAGGACGGGAACTCCGCTCAGTGGCTCGGATCTCCGGCAGATCGGGCGCAGCCTCGCGCACGGCCACCTGCTCATCGGCCGGCTCCTCCTGCACCTCGCCGGTGATCAGCCCCCCGAACTCGCCGATCGCCTGCGGCGCACGGCCGGCGGCCTGCGCGAGGTGGCACAGGGTTGGCAGCTAGTCACGGACGCTCTCCGGAGCGTTGTCGATCTCACCGACCCTCGCGAACACCCGGCACTGCCGCGCTTCAGCGACATCCACATTCGCACCGGACAGGTGGCCTTGATGCCCCGGACCCAGCCACATCCGGCCACCATCAGCGTCCACACGGCGAGCCTGTGCGTCGGCCAGCTCCTGTACGGCCCCCGCTGGGACCCCACCATGCCGCCCCCGCAGCCCCGGCTCAGTGCCGACATCCTCAACACCGTCCGGATCGGTCCGCTGCTGCGCGACCTCCACCGCCTACCGGCCCTCGGCCAGCATTTCGCTCAGGCAGCCCCCTACCTCCTCGACGAGATCAAGCACAACCTCGTCACTCACTCCGGCCGTCGCCCCTCACCGAGAACCCGCTGGTTTGCCCTCTCGGCCGACCGTCTCGACCACCTCCTCGACGTCTTCCACGCTGCCGCTGACAACGCCAAACGAGGCGCCCAGTTGATGGCCGGCGCGGCCATGGCTGTGGGAGCCGATACGCCACGAGCACGTCTCGACGCGCTCGTTCGCCACATGGTCGCTCCCGGCCCGCCTCCGCCACCCCTTCCCGCAAGCCGGGCGTTCGCGAAGGCGCAAGAGCGCTGGATGCCCGCCCACCGCATGCCGGTCGCCCGCCGAGGCCTCGTACGCAACCAGGGGCTCACCGACCAACACTCCGAAAGGCTGCCCGGCGCACACACCCCGCCCCCTCGGCGCCCGACCCTGTGACCGACGAGAGGACCGATCGCTGCTCCGCCCAACGACCGCAGTCCGCAGCGGCGAGAGGACCATCCTGGTTCGCCTCGCCGACCGCACCGCACCGCTCACCGCCGTCCGGAACAGTCCCGCCCGCTATGTCCGTCTGCTCGATCGGGCCAAGTCCGAGGTGGGGCACGCCGAGTGTCTCTGTCAGCCCCGCGGCCTCAAGCTGGTGGTGCGCGTCCGGGCCGGCCGATACCACCTCGCCGGATGGCCTGACGACGGCCACCACCACGCCCCGGACTGCCCCTTCCACAAGACGGCCCCGAGCCTTAGGGGTTGTCTTCAAATGTCAGGCCCACATCAGGAGCGAGGCGAGGGTGACGGCTGCTTGGTAGGACTCGATGGTCTTGTCGTAGCGGGTGGCGATGCCTCGCCATTGCTTCAAGCGGTTGAAACAGCGTTCGACTTCGTTGCGCTGCTTGTAGAGGCGTTTGTCGAAGGCTGGCGGTCGTCCGCCGCGGCTGCCGCGCCGGAGCCGGTTGCGGATCTGGTCGGCCCGTTCCGGGATGGTGTGGCCGATGCTCCGCTGCCTGAGCCAGTCGCGGATGGCCCTGGAGCTGTAGCCCTTGTCGCCCAGGATGTGGTCGGGCCGGTTCCGTGGCCGTCCCGGGCCGAGGCGAGGCACCCGTATCGCCTCCATCACGGTCGTGAACTGGGTGCAGTCGTTGGTGTTCCCGCCAGTGACGGTGAAGGCGAGCGGACGCCCCACAGCATCGCACGCCAGGTGGATCTTGCTGGTCAGGCCACCTCTGGAGCGTCCGAGCGCGGGGTCGCGGAGCCCCGTTACCTTCTTCGTGGCCTCGCAAGGAGGCTCCCGGCCTTCGGCCCCGGTATGACTTGAGCCCCCAGTCGAGATGATCGAAAAGGTGGTGTCGCCGGTGTCGGAGGCATTGGCAGAGCGCTGATTAGAGGCACGAGCGCCGATCCCTCAGCCGGGTACGGCAGTCTCTTCGTAACGTGGATGCCGGCATGCTGATGCCGCAGGTGAGGCCGGGGAACAGGTGAGGGCGGGAGCGACGGTCGTGACGGATGAATCTGTCATCGGTGTCTATCTGGGGCTGGATGTCGGCAAGGGCGAACATCACGCCGCCGCTGTCAATCGCGCTGGGAAGAAGGTGTTCGACAAGCCGTTGCCCAACAGCGAGCCGAGGCTGCGGGAGCTGTTCGACAAGCTGCGGGCCAAGCACGGGACCGTGCTGGTGGTCGTCGACCAGCCGGCTTCCATCGGAGCTCTGCCCCTGACAGTCGCCCGGGATGCAGGCTGCCAGGTCGCCTACTTGCCCGGGCTGACCATGCGGCGGATCGCCGATCTTTACCCTGGTGAAGCCAAGACCGATGCCCGTGACGCGTTCATCATCGCGGACGCTGCCAGAGCGATGCCCCACACCCTGCGGGCAGTCGATCCCGCTGATGAGACGGTCGCCGAGCTCGCGATGATCGCGGGCTTCGACGACGACCTGGCGGGCGAGTCCACCCGGATCGCCAACCGGCTCCGCGGCCTGCTCACTCAGATCCATCCATCACTGGAACGGGTCTTGGGCCCACGGATTCAGCACCCGGCCGTGCTCAGGCTGCTGGAGCGGTTCGGTTCCCCGGCTCAGATTCGCAAAGCCGGAAGGCGACGACTGGTCACTCTGATACGGCCGAAGGCACCGCGGATGGCCGAGCGGCTGGTGGAGGACATCTTCACCGCACTCGACGAACAGACCGTCGTCGTCCCGGGCACCGACGCGGCCGCACTGATCGTCCCCAGCCTCGCCAGTTCCCTCACGTCCGTCCTTGACCAGCGCAAACTCCTCGCAGCAAGGATCGAAGAGCTTCTGGAGGCCCACCCTCTTTCCCCAGTCCTGATCTCGATGCCTGGCATCGGGGTCAGGACCGCAGCCCGAACCCTCATCGACGTCGGTGACGGCAGCGGCTTCGCCACCGCCGGCCACCTCGCCGCCTACGCCGGCCTGGCACCCGTGACAAGGAGCTCCGGCTCCTCCATCCGCGGTGAACATCCTTCACGACGCGGCAACAAGCAGCTCAAACGGGCCTTCTATCTGGCCGCATTCGCCTCGCTCTCCCAGCCCGAGTCCCGTGCTTATTACGACCGGAAACGCCGCGAGGGCAAACACCATGTCGCAGCCCTCGTCGCACTCGCCCGACGCCGCATCGACGTCCTCTTCGCAATGCTCCGAGACGGCACCTTCTACCAGTCACCCGCCCCGGCTACAGCTTGACGAAACCCATAGAGGCACCTTTTCGCGCCCCGGCGGCGTGCTGGTGGGCACGGACGACGGTGGAGTCGACCGACACGAGCCAGTCGATGTCCCCGGCTGCATCCGCCCGGGCCTGGGCGGCTCGGAGCATCCGCTCGAACGTGCCGTCCAGTGCCCACCGGCGGAACCGGGTGTGCAATGTGGCCCACGGACCGTACCGCTCGGGCACGTCACGCCAAGCGGTCCCGGTGCGGAACTTCCACACGATCCCGTTGAGCACCGTACGGTCGTCCGACCGCTTCCTACCCCGCACCGACACGGGCAACAGCGGCCGGACGAACTCCCACTCGGCATCCGACAGTTCATGGCGACGTATCACCCAACCATGATCCACCATGCAAGATCTTTTGAAGACACCGCCTAGCGGACGCTCCCACTACACCGATCGAGCGATCCTGGATGACGGGACCGGTACCTCCATCCGACTGATGCAACCACTGACGACCCGGACGTCGTCACCGGACCGGCATGCCGCCGGAGACCCGCCGCATGATCGGCTTCAGACCGCCCGCGGAGCGATCAGCCTCCTGGGCCTCCTCCACTACCTCTGGGAACAAGCCCAGCTGAACCAATGGCATCCGTCATGGCACCGAAGCTGGTCAACCTGCCGCTCGCGCCTCCAGCGTGCGGTCGGCGACTGCTCGGTGAGCGGTCAGGCGCTCAGCGAGGTCCTCTACGTAGTTCCGCCGTACCGTCCCTCAAGCGCCGATGTCAACGCTCGGGACTTTGACGACTTCCGTAGCCGCCTCGGTAACCATCGCGGCATGGAACACCGCGGACTGGTTCTCGGTGAACTCAGGGACACGGCTCCGTCCCAGCACAGCGTACGATTCCGGCTCTGTCACCTTGCCACGCCGCTGTTCGCCACCACCGCGCTGGTCGAGCGGACGCGGCGTTCCTACCGCTCGGCCTTCTCCCCCGCAGCCATCGACGGCTCTTGTCGGCGCGTCATTCTTCTGCTCGTACGCCGCAGCGCGAAGGGCTACCTCCTGATCGACGACCTCGCTGCCATGCTTTCCACCCGCAGCTATGTGCCGGCGGACTCCTCCCACGAGATCCGCATGGCCGGTGCCTTGTCTGCCGCCGGGCGTCGCTTCATCAAGCCCCTGCGCTACGACATCACCGACGGCGTCTTCCCTGATTTCGTCCTTACGGACGAGCCATCGGGTCCGGTCTACGTCGAGGTCTACGGCATGAGCAATCTGAGCTGCTATCGGGAACGCAAGCGAGCCAAGCAGACGTACTATCGCGCTCACAACATTCCGGTGATCGAGTGGAGCGTCACCGAGCCGCTACCGGATCTGGCACCTAACCTCGAAGTGGCGGTGAGCTGGGGTCACCAGCCACGGGAATGAAGCAGCTCTTGAATGCACCACGAGAACGACCAGCACGCGGAAGCGCATCTCCGCAGCAGCGCCGAGTCTGGTCCGGCCAGTTGATGTCGATCAGCCGTGTGTCGCCCCATCGAAGCTTCGGTTGAGGCCAGGGCATCCCGCGAGGCACTTATCGCAGCTGAGCCTCACTCCCGGCCGGAAATTCGGCCCGAGAGCAGCACGCAGCTCGGTAGTTGTGCCGAGTGACAGGCTACCGAAGCGCGCGTCCCGGAACCTCGGGTTGGCGACGAGAGCCACTGCCAGGATCTGGGCCTTCGTGATGATGGTGAGGCATTCACTGCCTTCGTACGACTCACCGGGGATGTGATCGCATTCGTCAGGATCAAGGCCGCAAATCGAGCACTCCCGCTCGTCCACGCGTGTTTCCACGCTAAACCCGACCCGAAGATGCCCAAGATCGACTGGGCACTCCCGATAGTAGACGCCGTCGCGATAGGCCATGGTGCAAGCCTTCGGATAGGCCCGCCTGAGAAACCCGCCTACCTCGTCCAGCAGCTCATGAGCCCGGTCGAAGAGGGCAAGGTCGTACCCCTCGGAACGGTCCATTACCTGCCGCAGCTCCCCCCTCAGCCTCCGCAGGATCTTTAGCGCAGCAGGATCGGGGTGGCGGGCAGCTTTGGCCTGCTCAAGGTCGACCTGGCACTGCTGGAAGACCTCGTTCTCATCCCTCGGGGAGCTGACGGCGTTCATCCTCAGAACCCCACCTCTCGATCTTGGTAATCGCTTCGAGGACCGAGTCGGCCGGGCCGTCCAGCACCAGCTTGGTGGTCAGGTCACCCTGCCGGGTCACCTCCACGTGTAGAAGGGGGGGCGGAACAGTCACCTCTTCGCCGGACGAATCGCCTCTCCTGAGGATCTTCATCGTCGCGTAGGAGGAGACCAGGCCAGTCAGCGTTGTGATCACGGCCTCCTTCCCGAAGTCCCTGGCGAACTCAATGATCGGAAGCCAGAACTCGGCGGCGTCGTGGGTGAGGTAGGTACGGTCAGGCTTCTCGTCCTCGAACTCGACGGTCAAGCCAGCGAGGCGCATGAGCTTCGCCACCCTGATCGCTTCGTACGGGTAGTTCCCGGGGACATCCGAGCGGGACACGCTCGGCAGTCCGGCAACTCCACGCCTGATCAGCACATCAGCCACTGTCAACCCCATGAGTCTCCTCTCAGTTGCCATGATCCCACAACTGAGCGTATCTCTCTGATGGGCTCATCAGTTGATCCGATGTTCTTGTTCGATTAGTGATCACTGATGCAATGTGGGGCCGAATCGAGCCGCTGATGCCGGCTGATCCGGCCCGTGGACGGCGGTGGGCCGACCACCGCCGCACGCTCGAGGCCGTTGCGTGGAAGTACCGCACCAACACACCCTGGCGGGACCTGCCTGACGAGCTCGGCTCGTTCCAGACCGCTGGCAAGCGGCTGAAGCGGGGGTGTGTCAGCAGCCATGTGTGCACCACCGGGGCCTTGTGGGTGGCGAGGTTGTCGCAGATCACGTGGACCGCCAGGCCCTCGTCGGCCTGGCGGTCGATCTCGTCGAGGAAGTCACGGAAGTCCACCGCCCGGTGCTGCGCGGACAGCTTGGTGATCACCTTGCCGGTCGCGGTGTTCAAAGCGGCGAACAGGTCCACGGTGCCGTGCCGGACGTAGTCGAAGCTCCTGCGCTCGGGCACACCCGGGATCATCGGCAGCACCGGCGCGGTCCGCTTCAGAGCCTGGATCTGCGGTTTCTCGTCCACTGCGGATACCACCGCGTTCGCCGGCGGAGCCAGATACAGACCGACGACGTCACGGACCTTGTCGATCAAAAACGGGTCCGGGGAGGTCTTGAACGTCTCTGTCCGCCACGGCTGCAGCCCGAAGGCATGCCAGATCCTCAGCACGCTCGCGGGCGAAATGCCCACCGCCTTGGCCAGCTCCCGCTTCGACCAGTGCGTTCCGCCAGGCGGAGTCTCCTCCCGGGTGCGGACCACCACGTCTTCCACCTGGGCGTCGGTGATGGTCCGCGGCACCCCGGGACGCGGCTCGTCGGCGAGCCCGTCCAGACGGTCGCGCAGGAACCGAGTCCGCCACTTGGCGACGGTGCCCCGGTTCACTCCCAGCCGGGCCGCGATCGCCATGTTGGACTCACCCTCCGCACACGCCAGCACGATCCTCGCCCGCAGGGCCAAACCCTGCGCAGTCGTCCGACGCTTGACCCAGTTGTTCAACACCTGCCGCTCGGCCACGCTCAGGACCAGCGGCTCCAGCCTGTTGTCACCCACAACCAACAGCACACCGAAACCGACCAGCACCCGTCAGCCAAACCCACGAACTGGTACGCAACCCGACTTACGTGGTGCCGAATCAACTCACAACCAGCTCACTAGGCGGGGTGAGGAGGTAATTCGGGGCTGCCTTCGTCTGTAGTGGTCTCGTCGTCGATCAGCCCGTAGGGGGGCCGGTCCTCGTTGCGGCTATACCGGACCACGACGTTCTCTTCCACGAGCACGGGCGGACTGTTGTCGACGATGATCACCTGGGCACCAGCCCTCTGTTCAGCCAGCCAGCTGGTCAGGTGGCGGTAGAAGTCGTCGATGGCGATCGCGTCTGCGATTACCGCGTCCCGCGTGGCGCCGTGGCCAAGGTTCTTCTGCGGGCTGTCGATCATGAGGAAGCCGGGGTGGGCGGCCGATGTTTCGACGGCCACCTCGAAGACGGCCAGCTGCCAGGCCAGGGTCAGGAGTGTCCGGGCGCCGGATGACGCCTCGCGGTAGGAGCCGCCGCGTACGTGAGGAACCAGGTTCGTGTCGATCATCGGCTGGCTGAGTTTCGGGTAGCGCCACTGCCGCAGGAGGTCGCTGTACCGGCCGCTGATTCGGCCGACGACCAGGTCCCTGTCCTGTGTGGCATCTCCCAGTCGGTCGCGTTCCTCCCGCAGGCGTTCGATCTGTGCCTCCTGCCGCTCCACGAGCGCGGCGCGCTTCTCCAGGCCAGCCTGAAGCTTCGCCGCGTTCTCAGCGTGCTGGAGATGACGGAGGACGTCCTCGCGCCGGCGCTGGAGGTTGTCGCGAGCGGTGAGGAACGGGGAGACGGTGGGCGAAGTGGCTTCGTCGACCGCGGCCGCGGCACGTTCTTCGTCGATGGCGGCGTCTTCTGCCTGGAGCTTCAACGTGGCGAGCGAGCTGTCCAGGTCCTCGATGTAGGCAGTGATCTCCTTCAAACGGGCCTTGGTGGCTCTGATCTCCGCCGCGACGTCCACCCGCCCCTCATCCGACGAGTGCTCGGCTGTGGCGGTGCCGAGCGTCCGGTGACCGTCGTCGTGGGGCAGCTCGTGGCTGCACAGACTGCACGAGCCGTTCTCCACCGAGGGGGGAGCGGGCAGCCGGTTCAGGCACGCCGGGCAGGTCGTGACGCTGAGAGGGTCGAACAGGCGCTGCGCTTCGGCCAGCATGTTGAGCTTGACCAGGTCGTCCGCGTACTGCGCCCGCAGCGGCATCATCCGGGTGAGTTGCGTCTCGCAGTCGCGTACCACGCCAGCAGCTAGCCGAGCACGCTGGGCAGCTTGCTGGTGCTCGCGGCGCAGACGCCCGGCGAAGGTGGTGCCGGCTTGCGCTGCCTCGTCGAGCACCCGTAGCTGCTCGGTCAGCCCCCGCAGCTCGCCTTTGTATTGCTCAGCGATCAGAGCGCCGACCGAGGGAACGTCCTGCTCGTCGACGAACGCCCGTGCTGCGGCGAGTTCGGAGCGTGCCTGGGTGAGTCGGACGCCCAGTTCCTTGATGCGTTGCCCAAGCTCGGCGGCGCGGTCGTCGTGAACGCCGAAGACGACGTCGACCACCTGCTTCAGCTTGTGCTTCTTCATGTACTCGTTCTCGAACAGGAAGTTCATGGAGGCGATGCGCTCGTTGGGCAGGAACGCGAGGTTCATGAGGTCGCGGATGCTCAGGGGGTCGGTCCGGGACTCACGGCTGGAGGGGGCCTGCCGCAGCTGAACGCCTTCGAGCTTGCAGTGCCCCAGCAGCAGAGCGGAGAGGCTCTCGGGCGCTCCCGCCGGCTCGATGGTCCTACTCTCAGGTTTGGATTGCGGCGGGCTGTCCAGCGTCCCCCGGCGTACGTAGGCGACCTTCGACGGCTCCCCGACGGGTCTCTCGATGACGTGCGGTTCGCCGGACAGCTCGACTTCCAGAAGGCAGGAACGGACTTTCCGCAGCACCTCAGGATGCCGTGGATGACGCTTCCCACCAAGGCCGTATGCGATGAACTCCAACACCGCGGTCTTGCCCGAGCTGAATGCCCCGGCCACCACGGACAGGTCCCGCACCCGCTGGTCCTGGGTGAAATCGACGTCATAGTTCCGGCTGACGCCAGCAAGGCGCAGGTGCCGGACCCGGATGCCAGGCAGAGGCTGCATGGTGGTCATCCCTCCCAGGGCATGTCAGGTGCCTGCGGTCCCGGCCCCAGCACGCTGAGGAGCGCGGCACCGGGCCTGCCCTCTCCATCCGGCCGCAGCCACCGTGCGGTCTGTTCCCGCAGCGCCTTGTCGCTGAGCTTGCGGAGGCGACGCACGACGATGGACGCTGCAGTGGCGAACGACGCGGCGTAGGTCGCGGTGAAGCGCGCCCCGAGTTCCCGACCGCGGTTGCTGATCGAATAAGCGAAGGCGCCGTTGCGGTTGTGGACCTCGCAACACCCGTAAGCCACGAGCAGTCCGAGGTCGTGCTGGATGCGCTCACGTCGACTGGTGAAGCGCTGCGAGGAGGACGCGTACGAAAGCACCTGCGGATCGAACCCCGCCAGCCTGAGCATATTGCCCTCCCGGCCGTCGGAATCGACGACGAGGAAGGGATTCGCCGACAGGAAGTCGTAGTACCCGATCCGCTCCAGGCTCGCCCCCTTCGCGTCCTGTCCGGCGACAGCGTCGAGAAGAAGCAGCAGCTGCGCCAGCCGGAAGGCCACCTCGTCCTCCGGCATCATCACCGGCCGGTGTGCTTCCACAGCGAACTCCTCGTAGATCTGACAGGACAGGCGACGACGGTCAGCCGTCGGAGTGCTCGGCGGCGATCTGCCGCCAGTGTTTGACCCATCCCGCCTTGCGGTTCTCCACAAGCCGGTGCACCAGCCCCCAGCTGTGCACCAGCTCCAGGCGGAGCGACTTCGGCAGTTTGTCGTGCTCGTTGCGTACATCGCGCCAGACACGGGTGTGGAGAGCCCGAAGCGCGTCCTCGGCCACGCATTCGTTGAACTGCATCTCCCATAGACCGTGGAGCGTCGCATCGGCGGAACTGAGCGCCGCCACCTCCGCCGGAACATCCTTGTGCGCGATCTCGCGAGCCACCAGATCGGCGTTGAAGAACTGCCTCTTGGCCGAGTCCAGCTCCACGTGGCCGGCCTCGGTCATCTGCCGAATGAACAAGGCGGAGCCAAGGGCGGCTGCCTTGTCGTCCTCGACTTCGAGTACCAGCCGAAGCTGCTCCACGGAGGCGGGGGCGGCCTGAGCGTAGGTCTCGTAGAAGCCGCGACGCACGTCGTCGCCCTCGGGGCTAAGCAGCTTCTTTCGGAGGGCGGTCTCGTCCCAGAGCTGGATGACGAGGCTGTGTTCCTTCTCCCTCGCCTTCGTCCACGTGTCCCACCATGCTGTCATGGGGCCGTCCATGCTGGAGGGGATGCACAGAATCCAGCTGGCGATCGTGTGGCCGTTCTTGACGGCTGCCTTCAGCACGTTGTCGAGCGAGTCTTCGACCTGCCTCACGTGCTTCTTGGTGGTGACCGGCATGAAGTACTTGGACTGCCACACTGTGATCGCTCCGCCGAGGTTTCCGGCGAAAGCGTCGATGCCCCAGTCGCCTGGGTTGGCAGCGACGGACCGTACGTTTGGGGTCGTCGCGTCGGCGAGCTGAACGATCATCATTTCGAAGTCGTCGCGGGCTCCGCCGGGGCTTCCCCCGCGGACTGCGTGCACGTCGAAGCTGATTGGCTGGACACCCGTCGGCACGGCTATCGAATCAGGCACAGCCCCCCCATGCGCCGGCGGCTGCACACAGGATGCTCCCCGAGCGTCACGCACCGTGTCGGCGGAGTCTACACAACGGCCACTCGTCTGATCAAGAAGTGGAACGCACCGACATCTCAAATGCGGTCCACCGCGCAGCACGGCAATCTCGCGAAACCTGCGAGCCACGGTCCAGGCGTGCACCAGCCACGTCTCGGCCCCGGACCATCTCTGTTCCGGGCAAACTACGAAGGGTCCTCACCTGTCCCGCCCTGTCCTGTTCTCGCCTGTTCTGGCCTGGCCTGGCCGAATAGAGGTGCGGGCGGTTCCGGTTCCCGGCGGGCAGGAATGGCACCCCCACCGAGTATCCGGTGTCGATCCCGGCGCACAGATCCAGGTGGAACGCGTCCCAGCTCCTGCTCCGGGACGCCAACCGCAATTTCATAGTTCACCGTCGTCTCGGCCACGCAACCCAGGCGAGACATGCCCGAGCTGAAGGACT
This sequence comes from Streptomyces sp. RFCAC02, assembly GCF_004193175.1. Taxonomy (NCBI): domain Bacteria; kingdom Bacillati; phylum Actinomycetota; class Actinomycetes; order Kitasatosporales; family Streptomycetaceae; genus Streptomyces; species Streptomyces sp. RFCAC02. Next base: position 1,802,096 of record NZ_SAUH01000001.1, read on the forward strand.
TCCGCGATGAGTGCCGGAGCCAGGTTCGGCATCAACCAGCTGGCGGCGGCCAGCGTACGCGCAGCCCATGCTTCCCGCGCCTCCGCGGACGGTTCGGCGCGGGGGGAGTTCCGGACCAAACTCTCGCCACCACTACCGGTCAGTTGGATCGTGACGTGGACGTTGCCGCGGAACTCAAGAGAGACGACGAAGGGTACGTTCGTGATGTCCACTGCCTCACCTGGCGCGGTTGGCGCCGCAGGTTGATCAGCGCCCCCCTGAAAGGCTCGCGCCGGTCCGCAGCTCGTCGACGACAAACGGCATTGCCCGGGAAAGGCCACTTGTTCTGCGGGGCCATCTGTTGGCTGCCCGGGACCGAGTAGGGCAGGTCGCCGCGCGGACATGGAGGAGATTGCTCCTTCGTGGATAGTGGCACTCGTTCGTCAGGCGGAGATTCGATGACAAGGCACGGCGGCCGGTACGGCGTACGCGCCGAAGAGCGCTCATTGCCCCGACGACGCCGCAGGCAAGGAAATACCCGCCAGTCCAACCCCTTGCTGACGGAAAGCTATCCAGCGGACACCGCAGTGTCAATCTGTCCGCTGCGCGTTGAACTGAACATCCCCCCAGCCGACCAGCAACAAACGACGCGCCCGGCTCCTACCTGGAAGAAACTTCCGATCGCACGCCATGCCGAACAGGTGCGCCGTTGCCGGAGACAGCGGACAGCTGTATAAGGGAACGCGGCGCTTCATCCGCGCCCGCAATGCGAGTCGCGACGGATTGAGTCGCACAAAGGAACGAAAAGCGGAGCCATGGGAAGTAATCACGGCGACACGGACCTCCCACCACTGGCCCGACGCCTAGAGACGATCATTTCTGCGTATTACCGCAACAGGAAGCGTCCGAGCTACAAGGACATGGCCGTCGAAATCGAACAGGCAACCGGCACCTCCTTCTCCAGTACATACCTGTGGGAGTTGGCGACCGGACGCAAACGCAACGTGACGGCAGACCATCTGCACACGCTCGCCGAGTTCTTCGGTGTAACCCGGGACTACTTCACCGACCCCGAGGTTTCGGAAAACGTGCGGCGGAAGATGGAGTTCGCCGTCGCTCTCGGCAACAGCAAGGTACACACACTGGCCGCGCGCGCCGGTGGCCTGTCCGAGGCACACCTCGAGGCCATCCTCGCGGTGGTGCACGCGCTTTCCGACGAGCAAGTCGACCGCGGCCGCCCGACCGGAGACACGCAAGGCTCCGGCCTCTCAGCCAGCTCGCCGAGCTGAGATGCCGACCCTCGACAGCGACTTCTTCGCGACGCACCCAGCCGTTGCGAAGCAGGGAAAGGCAGACGTGAGTGTTTACATCTTCCATCGATGCTCTCTGCGAGAAGGAGAAGCGGAGCAGCGAATGACGACCTTCAGGGAGTACGTCCGTCTGCAGGACCGCTGCCGGAAGATCCTTGACGACCTCGGCGTCCCCCGGTCCAGCTCCCTTGAATCCCTCGTGCGGTGGGTGGAGGGGATGCGGGGTCGGCCGCTGGTTCTCAAGGAGCTTCCGCACCAGGCCGCCGGCGCGGGAGCATGCGGTCTGTGGTTGGGCACCGACGCCGCGGACTTCGTCTTCTTCGAGGCGCGGACCGCCCTCGTACACCGCGAGCACATCGTCCGGCACGAGCTCGGCCACATGTTGGCCGATCACCATGCCCCGCGGCCGAACGACGGCCTCGGCGGTGGCGTGGAAGACCTGCTGACCGGACTCGAACCCCGCCTGATCAAGCGGCTGATGGCCCGCACCAGCTACACCACCGCCGAGGAACAGGAAGCCGAAATGCTCGCCAGCCTCCTGCACGGCGATCACCAGTCGACCGAGGTCACCGGAGCACTGGGCCGGCTGCGCACGATGCTCGGAATGAGGGCCGATGACCGTAGCTGAGTGCGCCGAACACGTCGGCCGGTGGAGCGTCCTGCTGATGTGGGCGGCGCTGATCGTTCGTGCTCGCCCGGCGCTGGCACGGCCTCGTCAGCGCGCGCTGTGGCTCGCGATCCTCACGGCGGCGAGCGCGACCACGCTGTTCCAGCCGGAGGTCATTGACTGGGCCGTGGACATCACCGGTGACGCCCGGACCATCACCCTCGCCCGCAACATCGTCGGCATCCTGGCCGCCGGTCTCACGCTGCTCTTCGTCGTCGACTGCGCACGACCGCGCCGCGCGCGAATGCTGATCGCCAGCGTCACGACCGCCGCCGTGCTGGTGCTGATCGGCATGGATCTCGCCCACGGTGGCTATGCCGGACCCAGCATCCCTTCACATGGTGGCCCAGTTGAGCCGTCGGCCGCCTACTGGCTCGTGGTGTGCGGTGTTCATCTCGTCGCCGATCTCGTCATCGCAGTCCTGTGCCATCGCTATGCGGTACGCAGCGGGGACCGCGACCTCGCCTGGTCATTGAAGCTGTTCGCCATCGGCAGCGTCCTGGCCGTCGCCTACTGGGTCGGCTACCTCGTTCACCTCTTCGTTCGCATCCCCGATGCGCTTCCGTGGCTGGCGTTGCTCATCAACCTGCACGGCGTCTCCCGCGCCCTCACTCTCCTGGTTCCGCTCGCCACCGGAGCCACTGAACGCGTTCGGCAAGCGCGCGGCATCTGGCTTTTGTGGCCTCTGTGGCGGGACCTGGTCACCGCCGTTCCCGCCGTCGCTCTGGTCCCGCCCCAGCGCACACGGATGCGGCAGTTCCTCCGGTTCCGCACCTCCTTCGCGCTGCAGGAACACCGGCAGATCATCGAGGTCTACGACGCTGCCCTCGACCTGCAAGCCCACCTGGCTCCCGGCGCATACGACCGCGCGCTCGAACGTGCCGGGGAACTGGGCGTCCCCGCCGCCGACACGGCGGCCGCAGCTCTGGCCGGCGCCCTCGCGCAGGCCAGACGCGCGAAACTCGCTGGAGAGCCCGCTTCCAGCCCTCATCCGCTGCCCGGCCTGGACTCGGGAGACACGGCCTTGCTCCTGGCGTTGTCCCGCCACTGGCCGACCATGGCCCGATCCCTCCCGGACCCGGAGCCCATCGGCACTCTCGTTTGAGTCCCCCACGTCCCGTCCCACCCGGCGTACGCCGGAACCCGAAGGACACTCCGCATGACCACCGCTCTCATCACCGGAGGGACCTCCGGCATCGGCCTGGGTTTCGCCCACCGCTTCGCCGCCGACCACCACGACCTGGTCCTCGTCGCCCGCGACCAGCCGCGGCTCGAGCGCACCGCCGCAGAGCTCACGGATCGCCACGGCATCCGGGTGGACACCATCAACGCCGACCTCGCCACCACGGAGGGATGCGCCACCGTGGAGAAGTACCTCGCGTCCGCGGCCATCGATGTCCTGGTCAACAACGCCGGCCACAGCCTCCCCGAACCCTTCCCCCGGAGCCCACTCGCCGACGAGGAACGCATGCTCGACCTCCTCGTCCGCGCCCCCCTCCGACTCACCCACGCAGCCATCCCGGGCATGACGACCCGTCGACGCGGCACCATCCTCAACATCGCCTCCGTCGCCGGCCTCCTCCCCACCGGCACCTACGGAGCCGCCAGGTCCTGGCTCATCAACTTCAGCGAGTCTCTCCGCCATGACCTTGCCCCCTTCGGCGTCCGCGTCCTCGCCGTCTGCCCCGGCTTCACTCGCACCGCCGCCCCCCACATCGACACCGTCCCCGACTGGGTCTGGCTCACCGTCGACCAGATCGTGAAGCAGGCCATGAAGGACCTACGCCGCAACAAGCCGCGCAGCATCGCCGGCTGGCACTTCAAGCTGTACGCCACCGCGGTCCACCACGCCCCACGTCGCCTCACCGCCCGCATGTCCCGTTCCCGCAGAGCAGGTGTCCGACAGAAGGACTCGGCGTCTGCCTGACGCAAGCAGAAGATCCGTTCTGCCCTCTGCGCTGTCTCGAAAAATCAGAGAGGCCGATCGAGGACACGGCGTGTGATTACGCCCGCCCCGCAAGGGGAAAAACAATGCTTCTCTCGCTGAGACGGCACCGCTCCTTTCCCTGACCGCACCACCAAGAAGCAGCTCATTCACCAGACCCGCAGAGAGGGAGTCTGTGACGAGAAACGTAATGGCCGAGTCTCCGATCGAGGAACTGCACCCCGACTGGATCGGCTTTAAGGTAGAGGTGGACACGCACGATGGGACGCGCGTCGGTTTCCGCCTCGCTCGCTATGAAGTGACGGTTCGCGATGGTGAGCCGTTGTGGACTCTGTTCAGCGCCGACCATCCCTGGCGGACGGAAATCCGCGCAGGCGGTCGGGTGAGATGGTGCCCTTCACCGGCCGAGGTCGGACGACAGGCCACCTATTACTCGACGCAGCCCGCACAGCCGGCACCGGTAACGGTTCCTCTGCCTCCAGGGGCGCCTTCGTCGACGCCCCTCCGCCCGCAGACCTGGGGAGTTCCGCCCTCCCCCAATGGGTGATGAGCACCAACGTACGAACGCTGCGGCCCTCGCGCTGGCTCGGTAACGGCCTGCACGAGGGCCGCGGTGTCTGTTACGCCGGCGTCAGGAGTTCCTCATCCGCACCGTCCGTCGTCTCGCCCGCTGGTGGGGCGCTGACGGGAGTTGGGGCCTCCCGCTTCCGCGGCGGCCGGACCTCTCGAATGCTGCCTTCTGGCACCCCCAGGCGCTCGGCGACGGACCGGATGCCGGCCAGCTTCAGCATCTCGCTCACAGCGTCCGCCATCTCTCCCCGGAGCCGCCCGGTCTCCCGCTCCGCTTCACTTCGCGCCCTGGCGCAGTATCGATCGATCTTCGTCTGAGTCGCCGCGTCGATGTCGGCGATGGTGCTCTCCGCCTCGAACCACCGGGTCGCGAGGTCTTCCAGTTGTTGCTCGCGCCTCCGCCGTTCGACGTTCAGTGCGCGCGCCTTCTCTCTCGCCAATACAGCACGTGAAGCCCTGCGCTTCGCCATGCGTCTCCTCTCTGTCGCCATTGCGGGAATTCCATTGTGAACCATCAGACGTATGTCGCAGCGGAATTCCCGCAGCGACGAGAAAGACGGATTGGCTGGGGCTTTACCCCGCGCCGTACGGACAGCTGGCGCCCTGGTTGTCCACAGGCGTGCTCGGGAGAGCCCGCCTGTGGACAACCAGACGCTTCGCGGATGCGCGTGCCGCCGCGTCCGCCTGGGGGCGTCCGCGACGGCACGCGCATCGAAGCTCTTGCATTCACAATGTCACGAGGTAGCCTCTGCGCATGATGACCATTCACAAGCTCTCCGCTGGGAATGGTTACCTCTACTACACACGCGAGATCGCGAGCGGCGACGAACGTCGAACCGGGCGCCGTGGGCTCACCGATTACTACACGGCAGAAGGAAATCCACCTGGTGTTTGGGTAGGTTCCGGAACCGTGGAACTCGGTGTCTCCGGGACGGTCACCGAGGCGCAGATGAAGGCCCTCTACGGTGAGGGATTGCATCCGGAGGCAGATCGGATCATCGAGGGTGCCCTGCAAGAGGGGCAGACGGAGAAGGCGGCGATCAGGAGAGCGCGGCTGGGCCGACGCTACTACCAGTACGACCAGGACCAGGGGCCACTCGCAGCGCAGATCCAGACCGCCATCGAGGAGTTCGAGGACCACCATGGGCGCGCGGCGACGGACAAGGAACGTCGGCGGCTGCGCGGCAGGGCCGGAGCCCGCGCCTTCCGCGAGGACTTCGGGCGTGCGCCGAAGGACGGCGAGGAGCTGAGCCGATACATCACCGCGAACACCACCTCGGGACGGCAGGCTGTCGCCGGATACGACCTCGTGTTCCGCAACAAGTACGGCTCGCTTCTCTGGGCGTTGGGCGACGAAGAGACATGCCGGCAAGTCCAGAAGGCGCATGAACAGGCGATCACCGACACCTTGGACTGGATCGAACGGCACGCGCTGGCCACCCGGACCGGCGTCAACGGCATCGCCCAGGAAGATGTGCGAGGCGGACTGATCGCTGCCCGGTACCGCCACTACGACAGCCGCCGGGGTGACCCCCTCCTTCACGACCATGTCGTCGTCGCCAACAAGGTGCGCGGGCTGGACGGGAAATGGCGCAGCATCGACGGCCGGCTGCTCTACGCGATGGGCGTAGCGGCCAGCGAGCTGTACAACCAGCGGGTCGTCGAGGAACTGTGCGGTCGGCTGGGCCTTCGAGCGCAGGAGCGGGAGGTCACTCCGGGCAAGCGGCCCGTCATGGCCATCAGCGGGCTGGACGACGACCTGGTCGATGCGTTCTCCAAGCGCGCACAGGACATCCACGCGGAGCTGCGCCAGCTCCTTGCCGAATACCGGCGCCGCTACGGGCGGGAGCCGGACGGTACGACCCGCATCGCTCTGATCCAACAGGCTGCGCAGCGCACCCGACCGGGGAAGAAGAAGGCACGGGCGCTGGCTGACCTCCGAGCCAGTTGGCGTTCCGAGGCCATCGCGATGTTCGGCGCCGAGCGGATCGACGGCCTCCTGCGCCGCGCCCGGCAAACCGCTGCGTCCAGCGGCGCGCCGGTCACCATGGACGTTGCGGAGGCCGCTCGTGAGGTGTTGCGGGTGGTGTCGGAGGAGCGCTCGGTGTGGGGCGAGCGGCACGTTCTGGCCGAGGCCAGACGCTACGTCGTCCGCGCGACGGGCGGCCGAGGGGACACTCGAGGGCTGGCCGAACGTATCACCGGGACCGTCCTCGAACAGGGCGCTCTGCAGATCACGCCGCCTGAGCTCCACGCCCCTTTCGCCCCGCTCCTGCGCGCAGATGGCAGCAGCATCTACCGGCGCCGGGAATCGAGGCTCTACACCTCCCACGCGGTGCTGGCGAACGAACAACGCCTGCTGGACGCGGCGCGCGCCTGCGTCATCCCCGCGCTGAGCGTCGACCGCTTCGCCACCGTCGCCGAACGGTTCGGGGGAGAGCAGCTGGACGCCGGTCAACTCCGGCTCGCGGAGGCGTGTGCCTGCTCGGAACGGCTCCTGGTGGTCGGCATCGGCCCAGCCGGCTCGGGCAAGACCACGGCGCTGCGGCTGGTCCGTGAGGCAGTGGTCGCCGGTGGCGGCCGGCTGATCGGGCTGGCACCGTCCAGCCGGGCCGCCAAGGTCATGGAGAGCGAACTCGATACCACGGCGTACACCCTGCACTCGTGGCTGGTGCAACGGGAACGTGCCGCTGATGGCCGCCGGATCCGGGAAGAGTTCCAGCTGCGTGCGGGCGACGTCATCGTCGTCGACGAGGCCGGTATGGCGGGCACCCGCAACCTCGCTCGGGTCGTCGAGGAGGCGGAAGCAGCCGGCGCGCTGGTACGGCTGATCGGCGATCCGGCGCAGCTGGGCGCCGTCGAATCGGGCGGAGCACTACGTCTGGTCGCCCGCGAGGTGGGGGCGGTGGAGCTGGAGACCCTGCACCGCTTCCGGACGCCGGGAGAGGCAGCCGCCACACTTCTGCTGCGCGACGGCAATCCGGCCGACGCCTGGCGGTGGCACCTTACCGCCGGCCGGATTGTCGGCGGCGACACGGACACCATGCTGAACTCGGTGTTCACGGCCTGGCAGTCCGATACCGCAGCCGGACGGCACCCGCTGATGATGGCCGAGGACGCCGACAGCGTGCGCGAGCTGAATCTCCGGGCACAGGCGCACCAGCTCGCCACCGGCCGGATCGATCTCGGCCGGTCCATCGCCCTGCGCGACGAGACGCGGGCGGGTGTCGGCGACGTCATCGTGACACGCAGGAACGAGCGACGGCTGTCCGTACTTCATGGCCGGGACTTCGTGAAGAACGGCGATCAGTGGCACATCGAGTCGCTCGACGAGGACGGCAACGCCGTCGCCCGGCACACGGACCACGGCGGGCGCGTCGTGCTCCCTGCCGGCTACCTGCAGCAGCACGCGGAGCTGGGCTACGCGAGCAGCGTGCACCGCGCCCAGGGGGTGACGGTGGACACCGCACACGGACTGATCACGGCCCGTACCAGCCGGGAGGCCGCCTATGTCATGGCCACCCGCGGCCGGCATGCCAACCACCTCCACGTCGTCACTGAAGAGGGCCAGAGCATGCGCGATGTGCTCGACACAGTGGTCCACAGCAGCCGCGCCTCGGCCTCCGCTCACGGGACGATCCGCGCCGAGCAGGAACGCGCCGGGAGCATCGCCCAACTCGTCGCCGAGTACGCCGACGTCCACGGCCGAGCGGACAGCCTTCGCCTCGAACGCACCGCCCGCCGTGTACTGGGAGCGGCCGCGGAGAGGTTCATCAGCTCCGACGCCTGGTCGGCGGTCGAACGCGCCCTGCGCGCCGCCGAGGCGGAGGGCTGGGACGCCGGCCGGCTGCTCGCCGACTGCCACGACGCCTGTGGCTTCTCCGACGCCGACGAGCCGGCCGCCGTACTCTCCTGGCGCATCAATACCCAGGCCGCCGAAGGTCGAGCGGCGGTTCGGCGGGCCGCCGAACAGGAAGCCCGACCAGGAGGCAGCCGCCCGCTCAAACATGTCGATCAGGACTGCCTCGGCCGTCTCCTCGCGCAGGCCGAACGCCTGCGTCGGCACGCCTTGGACGAGCTCGGCCGGGCCGACGCGGCAGTCGCCAACCAGCCTCGCCCCGTCATCGTTGACAGCCTTCCGGTGCCCCCATGGCCGCACCGGCCCTGCGGCTCCCTCACTCGAGCCCAGCTCGCCGCCGCTCTCACCGACACCCGTCTCCTCATGCGGCGAGCGGCACGTGACGGCGCGCCCGAAGTCGAACGGCGCGCCGCTGCCGAGCACGCCGGACTCCGCCGCGAACTCCGCCTGCGCCGAGCCATGCGACCGATTCACCGAATGCGGGAGGACTGGCAGCGGGAGTCCGGCATCGACTCCAGCGGCACCGCTCAGCAGCCGCTGGGCACCATCCGCTCCCAGCTGACCGGTACCCTCCACCGCCAGGACGCGGCACGTGAACGACTCCGCCGTGCCGACATCATCGCCGACCGCGTCCGCGCCGAACAGCGCCTCCGTCGCCGACTCCCGCATGGCCCTCCCCCGACCCCTGACCAGTCCGGGCCACTGCCTGAGTGGCTGGCCCCTTCCGCCGCTCTGCAACGGGCGGACGTCCCGCCCGCCTGGCGCCAGCACCTTGAAGAACGCCGCAGCGTTCTCACCCAACGACTGGCCCAGGTCGGCGCTCTGCTCGCCACCCACCCACCGGGCTGGACACGCCCACTCGGCCCCGTCCCGCCTACAGGCGGCGAACTGCGGCAGCTCTGGGAACACACCGCCGCGCTCACCGAAGCCTGGCGTGCCCAACACGGACTCGGCGACTCCGTCAACGGCATCGGGCCGCCTCCAGAAGAGCAGCGCGAGGCCCATGCCTGGACCGAGCTGAAACGACGTATCGACACCGTCGGCCGCCGATCCCGCGCCACCGCCGCAGCGCATGCACGGCCCGACGACCCGACCCTGGGCACCCGGATCGCCGCCCGGGCCGCAGAAAACCACCTCTACCGCATGCTCGCCACCGACTTCCCCGACCCCGGTGACCGGGAAGCGGCCACCGCGGCCACCACCGCGTCCGCCGACCTCGCGCTTCACCTCATCCTCAACGGCGACGAGCCGCCGGAAACATGGATGCGCGAGATCCCCGCACCAGACCCCGCTGACGAAACCCAGCAGGCACAGTGGCGGCAGCTCGTCACCGCCATCGCACTCTGGCGCCTGACCCGAACCACCGCCTCCGACACACCTCTCGGAGACATCCCGGACGACGACGAGCTACGTGCCCGCTGGGCACGCCTGCACGACGCCCTGATGCTCTTCCAACGGAGTCGCATCCGGCAGCTTCTGTGCAACACCCACACGCTCGTCCCAGCCACCGGGAGGGCCAACCGTTCACCCGAGGCCGATGAAGGCGATCGACGGGACCAGCGCCCTCCCGCCACCACCCCAATCCCTCGATCACGTCCTAGAAGTCGGTAGTCGGGGCCAAAGGAGCAGTGGAGCCACCGACAGCAGATCTTCTGGACATGTTCGTAGAGGTATCTAGTGTCGCGGGAAGGCGCACGCCCCCCAACACAGGTCCGATGCGGGAGTCGGACGGTCCCGTGGCAGCCTGACCAGCAGGAACAGCCCCGCCGGTGAATGCGGCTGCTGCCCGAATGGGCTCCCTGCTGCCAGAAAGCGACACGTCGCGCATGAGGGCACCACGGAGTCGAGACCGGAGTGGATGTCAGCGAGTGGCGATACCGTCGGGGCATGACTGCATGGCCACCCATTGATCGTGACGATCTACGCAAGGCGCGCGGCGACGCCGGCTTCGCTACTGTACTCCCGCTGCTGATAAGGCGCCTGATAGCCGAGACAGCGGAAGGATTGAAATCTCTGGACATGCCAGGAGGCTCTGGCATTGCGGTCGGAGGTTTCGACGGCATTGTCACGACCTCGGGACAGTCGGTGTTTGTGCCGGAAGGGCACTCAGTGTGGGAGTTGTCTATTGGCGGCGGCAACGGAAAGGCCGAGGAAGACTACGAGAAGAGGATGACAGGACCGAAAGGGCTCACCACCGCGGACGTCACCTATGTGGAGATTATCCTCGACAAATGGAGGGATGCTCGAGCCTGGTCCGACCGCCATACAAAGGATGGTCGGTGGCGGGAGGTGCGCGCGTACAATCTCGACACGATCGACCTCTGGCTAGAGCAGGCGCCCGCGACCACGGCGTGGCTTGCGGCCCACTTGGGGAAGGCGCTGCCTGGCGTAAGGTCTCTAGAAGCATGGTGGACTGATAGCTGGCTCCGCTCAACGCGCGTGCCGCTGGGCCGGGCAGTGGTGCTGGCCGGAAGAGAAAGGGCAGCCACCGACTTCACTGCTGTGCTCGCCACCAGAAGGCCGGTCATCGCGCTAGGTGGGGATATGCGCCCCGACGAGCTCTGCGCCTTCGTTGCTGCTGCGCTAGAACAGGAAGGCATTCTGCGAGCCAGTCAGGTGGGGGCGCGGGTGCTGTTCGTTTCCGACAGCAGCAGTCTTCAGCAACTGATCACGCAGCCGCAGTCTTTGACTCTAGTCCTCGCGGACCCATCCCTCGCACGGGACATTACACAGCAGCACGCTCACCAACTCGTCTGGACGGCGATGCCCGGCGGCCCGTGCGATGTGAAGGTGCCCAGACTTCATAGCCAGGTTATCGAGTCCGTGCTGTGGTCCGAAAGCATGTCGCGTGAGCGTGCCGTCCGGTTCGGCACGCTCGGTCGTCGCAGCCTGCTCGCACTGCGTCGAGCCTTGGCCCACCACCCGGAGCCACTCACGCCAGAATGGGCCTCGACGCTCGATATTGTCCGCCGACGGCTCCTCCTGCTGAATTCCTGGAACGGTGAATATCCGGAAGACCGTCGCGTGCTGGCACAGTGTTTGGGGCTTGAGTACGAAGAGGTGCAGGAACGTGCCCGGGAACTTGCCGCCGGCACCGACATTCCTTTCCTCGGCCATCTGGAAGAGACCTGGCAGGTACTCGCTGTGGAAGATGCCTGGACCTTGTTCGGCGCTTCCCTGACCAGCGACGATCTGCAGGCCTTCCGAACAGCAGTCATGGAAGTACTGACTGAAACAGACCCGATTCTCGGCCTAGATCCGAACGAGCGGTGGAGGGCTGGGGCGATGGGCGTGCGGCGGCGCTTTTCAAGCACCCTTCGCGCAGGGCTCGCCCAGTCACTGGCTCTCCTGGGCATCTTGGGCACGGGCGCGAGGGGTCCGCAAGGCACCACGGGGGATCGATGGGCGCGGCTCTTGGTCCATGACCTACTGAAGCAGGCCAATGCTGATGACACGTACGGCCTGTGGCGTTCCCTAGGCGATGTCCTCACCTTGCTGGCTGAGGCCGCTCCGGAGGAGTTCATCGATGCGATGCACGAAGGGCTCGCTGGCGCCACGCCCCTTCACACAGCCATGTTCACCGACAACGAGCCTGACAATATCGGACTGGGAAGCAGCTCTCCTCACACGCAGTTCCTGTGGTCCTTGGAAATCCTGGCATGGTCCCCGGAGCATCTCGATGATGCAATCGACGTACTGACCGCGCTGGCTGCCGTCGACCCTGGCGGCCGACTCTCGAATCGCCCCCTCGCGAGTCTGGTGGGAATTCTCAGCGCTTGGGCTCCCAACACTACTGCCCCCGCCGAGGACCGTATCACAGTGATCCGACGCCTGTCCCGGACAAACCCAGCAGTCGGCCGGAAGGTTCTGCTCCAACTCATTCCTTCCAAGCGCGCAATACAGAAAAGCCACCCTGTGCCGCATTTCCGGAACTGGAAAGAAGGCGACATCACCGTTACCCATGATGATCGATTGAAGGTTATCGATGCCGTCGCAGATCTACTCCTCGGCGAACTAAGTTCCGCACCCGACCTCTATGCGGATATGATTGACAGGATTGACGAACTCCCTTCGAGGCATCGCGTTGAGATCGCGCAACGGCTGACCGAGCTGGCCGACGACCCCGAATGTCTCGATCGGCGTGCGGTTCTCTACCGTGCGTTGCGCGACATGATTTCCAAGCACCAGGAGCATTCGGACACTGCATGGGCACTTACTGCCGATGAACTTCGCCCACTCCAAGTCGCCTGCGCTGCACTGGAACCGCCGAATCCGGTACAGCGGCACGCCTGGCTATTTGAAGCAGACTGGATCACTCTCGGCGACCTCAGGCGTCGCGATGACTTCGCCGCCTACGAAGCGGAGATTCTCGCCCGGCGGGCTGCCGCGGTTGCGGAGATGGTCGCCATCGAAGGTTTGGAAGCCCTTGTGGCCCTAGCCTCTGCGACGAAGTTCGCTAATCTGGTAGGCACTGCCCTGGCAGAGGACTCTGAAGAATATGACCGAGAGTTGCTGTCGTGGCTCGAGGAAGGTGTTTCACCAGCCAAGGAAGTTGCGATGGGGTATCTGCATCGACGCATGCGCGCCGACGGGACAATCCTCCGCGACAGACTTCTTTCTTCCACCGAGAACCCGCTGGCTCAGGCTGTTATTCTGCGGCTCGCCCCAGACCCAGCCACCGCATGGCCCAAGCTTGCCGACCTTAGCCCACAAGTGGAGGAATACTACTGGCGCGAGTTTTCTTATTACGGCCTAGGTGCCGAGTTCCCGCAAGCCCTGGAGGCGGCCCGTTCGTTGTTGACCGCAGGCCGCCCTGCGGCAGCCTTGGGCTTGATTCTTCTATACGACAGGGAAGGGGACCGTGCTGAGGCCGCCGAGATCGTCGCTGCTGGACTTGAAGCCCTCATCGCATCCGGCATGGAAGATGCGGAGCTCGGTCGACTTCGTTCGCGCTTCCAGGATCTCTTCGCGCTGCTAGCACGACATCACGAGCATGTCGGGCGTCAACGTGCACTCGACCTGGAGTGGCAATTCCTACCCGCTCTCGGGTTCGACGCCGAGGCCCCCACGCTTCACAAGACACTGGCTGAAGACCCCATAGCATTCGCAGACTTGGTGACGTGGTGTTTCCACCCCAGCAACAGAGCCGAGGAGGACACCGAAAGTCCCGTCGAGCAAGAGAAAAGACGCGCTCTTGCACTTCATTCCTACAGAGCTCTTCATTCCATGCACATATGTCCCGGTGTGACGGCCGAAGGGACGCTCGACCCAGTTGCACTGCATACGTGGGTGATAACGGCACGAACAGAGCTTGCTGCCAGGGACCGCGCCGAGATCGGGGACGAGCAGATCGGTGAAGTGCTCGCTTTCGCCCCGCGCGACCCGGACGACTCGCACATCCCTGAAGCTGTCCGGGATCTACTCGAAGAGGTCAGCAGTAGCGATCTCGAACGGGGGCTCAGCATCGGTATTTACAACAAACGAGGCGTCACCAGCCGAGGTCTTCTGGACGGCGGAGCGCAAGAATCGGAGCTGGCCAGGTGCTTCCGTGAACAGGCCGAACGCGTACGTGCGTGGCCGCGAACCAGGAAGTTGCTGAAAAAGCTTGCGGAATCGTACGAAGCCGACGCCCGGCGGGAGGATGACAAGGCAGAGCGACGGCATCAGGGACTGCAGTAGGCGGTACTGCTAGCGACCTGAGTCGAAGAACCATCCCTCGATTCCGTAGCGGTTCATGGGCACGGTGGTTCGTTCTCCTTCTGCATGGGGGGTGAGGCGGCGAGGAGGTCGTCGAGGTAGGTGGCGTCGCCAGTCCACGTCTCTCGGTGTCGCTCGCGGTGCTGGCCGTTGCGGCAGGTGCCGATCCAGAGGCGTCCGATGCGTTCGACGGCTCTGGCCAGTGCGTCCTGCCAGAGGTAGGGGGCCGAGCCGGGATCTCCTCCGGGGGCGTAGGCCGACTGGTGCGAGGTCCACAGCGCTGTCAGCTCTTCGACCACCGCGCCGTGTCGCCACCAGCACTGGCGCGGCAGTTGGTCGTTGGTGACCTCGTAGCGGTCGGCCAGCCAGAGGACCCACTTCACGAACCGGAGCCACGTCGCGGTCCATTCGTCGGGGGGTAGGTCGCTCCATGAGACGGGCGTGCCGGCGACGGACTGGAGGTCCGGCGGCGACCCGAAAGGCGGGCGGCCCTCCTCGAGCATGTTCACCCGCTCGCTGAGCAGCATGAGCTCGGCGTTGATGGAGGCCAGCGTGGTGAAGATGTCGTCGAAACCGTTGCCGCCCGCCATCAGGTACCTCCGTTGACAAGCTCGTGCGCCCTGCGGGTCGCTTCTCCGATCTCCTCGGCGCGCGGCCCCTCGTGGGCACGGGTGAACGAGACTCGGGTCGCGGGTGTTCGGCGGTGGAAGACCAGCCCGCCGCGCTCGGGGATCATGCGGATGTCGGCTGGTTCGAGCACCGGGCGGCGGCGCAGCTGGGTGGAGACGGAGACGCGGTCCCCGTCGTCGGAGACACTTTCGACGTCCTCGTCGAACTCGCCGGCGAGTGCGCTGTAGTTCTTCAGTTCCTCGGGGTCGGAGATGCCGCCGAGGAAGATCTTCACGGTGCTGGCCGCGTACATCTTGCGCACGCCGAGTTGACCCCAGCGCTCCTCGGCCTGGGCGTAGGACTGGAGGACCGCCATGACGAAGATGTTCTGGGAGCCGCTGACGCTCATCAGGGACGGGACCTCGGGGAGCGGCGCGACGTTGGCCAGCTCGTCCAGGAAGCAGCCGAGCGGGGTGGGCAGGCGGCCGTTGGGCGCTCGGCCGGCGATCGACTTGGCTGTGTCGAAGAGAGCCTTGGCGAAGGCGGCGTTCAGCGGAGCAAGAGCCGAGCCCTCCTCGTCCTCGCCGATCAGGAAGAGCGTGCCGGAGTCCGTGAGGTACCGGGCCATGTCGAAGACATCGGCGTCCGGCTCCGGGGCGAAGATCTCCGCGACCTTGTCGTCGTAGAGCGCGATGAACGACTGCTGGGCCGTGCGCCATGTGGCGCTGCGC
Organism: Streptomyces sp. RFCAC02; assembly: GCF_004193175.1. Taxonomy (NCBI): domain Bacteria; kingdom Bacillati; phylum Actinomycetota; class Actinomycetes; order Kitasatosporales; family Streptomycetaceae; genus Streptomyces; species Streptomyces sp. RFCAC02. Next base: position 1,817,463 of record NZ_SAUH01000001.1, read on the forward strand.
TCTTCCTGCGCGGCGGCGTGCTGACCGGCCAGTGCCTCGGCGAGCCCGTGCCGCCCGCTGAGCGCGAGGAGGTCGACCGCCTCACGGTTGTCCGGATCGGCCGCCCAGCTCAGAACGTCGGAAACCGGACGACGGTGGAGGGCAGCAGCATGCAGCCAGCAGGTGATGACTGTCTTGGCGTTGAGACTGAAGTACCCGCCGTTCGTGGTCCCTTCTTCGCTCTTGGTGGTGGCGACCAGGGTCTCGGCGCGTTTGCGGGCGACCTGATAGTCCTCGCAGCCAGCGGTGAGCGGCCAGCGAAGTTGCTGCGGCCAGCCGGAGAGGCCGGTGGGGTCGAGCACCAGCACCGGACCGTATTGCTGGCGCAGCACCGCGGTGCTGTAGAGCACGTCGGTCTTGGAGCTGGTGGCGAGGACGGTGCCCTGGAAGTCGAGGATTCCGGGGAGGATGATCTGACTGGTCTTGCCTTCGCGCGGCGGCGCGACCAGGACAACGCTCTCCTCGATGGAGATCCACAGCGGAATCGCGGAAGGTTCGGCGCGTCCTGCGGAGACGGCGACGTGCCGGATGGTGATGGAGGCGGAGTCGCGCGCGAACATCGACGGGCGTAGCGAGGCCGCGCGGGCAAGCGCCTGTCGTTCCCCCATGGCCTTTTCCAGCTGGGTCGCGGTGGCCATGCCGTCCGCGCCGTCCGTGCCCCGGCGAAGCCACCGTCGGTAACCTCGCCAGGCGCCGAGCACCGCGCCGACCAGCAACACGGCGAAGCAGGTCCAGTAGGCGATCGGCCCGCCTACTCCCCTGCCGGCCGGCCAGGCGGCGGCCGGGTCGGTGGGATGGGCGAACACCGACAGAGTGGTGCCTTCCGTGAAGTCCCAGCCGATGCGCGCCGGAAGTCCGTACGTCCACAGCCCCGACAGGACGGCTGCGAGGCGCGCGAGCACGGTGAGCAGGAAGATGACGGTCAGCGGCACTACCCACAGGGCGTCACGGCCGAGCCGCAGCCGGGCGGCAGTGCGTGGGGTGGCGGCGCCCTGCGTCATGGCGTGCCTCGTTTCCGCAGCCGGATCACGGGAGCGGCAACGGCCTCGTCATCGGGGCTGGGCGTACTCGTCTCGGTCATACGGCGGTTCGTGTCCGTCAGCCGGATCTCGGCCGCCGTCCTGATGTGCTCGACCAGGTTGATGCGTGAGCCGACCTGCCAGATGGCGCGGCCGGGCGCGCAGATGTTGGCTCCGTCCGGGAGGGCCTCGCGTGCCCAGTCCGTGAGGCCGAGGTAGGAGGCGGTGGTCTCGGCTTCTTCCCGGTCCAGGTGGTAGACGACGCGGGTGGCCGTCAGCTTCAGGATGGCGGCGGCCTCGGGAGCCTCGTCCAGGACCAGGTCGGCGAGGTGGTGGAGGATGGCCCAGAAGGAGAGACCGAGCCGGCGACCGTACCGGACCAGTTCCTCGAAGAGGCGGGCGACCGGACGGTGGCTGAGGATGTGCCACGCCTCCTCGACGATCAGGGTCCGCTTGACGGTGTCGTCGGGCCGAATCCAGCCGAAGCGGATCCACGGCCCGATGACGGCCATCAGCAGCGGCATGGCCTCGCCTTCGCGCGGCAGGCGCGTCAGGTCGAAGACGATGAGCCGGGCGGCGAGGTCGATGCCCTCGGTGGTGGGGCCGTCGAAAAGGCCCGCCAAGTCGCGATCCGCGTTGCACAGCTCGTCCAGGGCCAGCGCCGCAGGCCGTCCCCAGTCAGCCAGCTCCGCCGGTTCGACGAGTTGTTGCCCGAGCCAGGCGGCGCTCGGAGCAGTCAGCGCGTCGAGAACGTCCGAGAGGACCGCACCCCGTGGCGAGGTCCGGGCGGTGGAGAGTGCCACCCGGTGAGCCTCGGCCAGCGCGAACTTCGTCTGGGCGGTGGGCGGGCCGGCCAGGATCTCCACCATGGACAGCAGCACCTTGAACTGGTGCTCCTGGGGAATCCGCGGGTCGAGCGGGTTGATCCGGACGCCGTCGCCGGCGCCGCCGTAGACGAGGCGGACGGGGGTGATGCCCAGCTCTCTGGCGATGCCGTCCCACTCGCCGGTGCCGTCCTCGCCCTGCGCGTCGAGGACGCAGAACGCGCGGTCGCGGAACCGCAGCTGCCGCAAGACGTACGTCTTCTCCAGTGCCGACTTGCCGTGGCCGCTCTTGCCAAGCACCAGGACATGACCGCTGGGGAGGCGGACGCGGGCTGAGGGGTCGTACAGGATGAAGGGATCGAAGATGTAGGCCCGGCCGCTGTATGCCTCACGGCCGATGATGACGCCGCGCGGATCCATGCCGGCGGCGCCGACCGCGGGGTAGAGACCGCACGCGTTGGTGGTGGTGGACCGGATGGCCCGGCGCCGGGTCTGGGCCTGGGAGCGGAGCATCGTCACCACGGGTCAGCGCCCCTCCTTCAGCATGCCGCCGGCGAACGGCAGGGTGTTGGCGAAGGCGCGGTAGTGCTCCCTGTCGCACCACTCGAGGCGCAGCCCGCTGCGTGCGGCCCCGTTCCGGACGGTGTCGGCATCACGTCGCAGCGCGTCGCGGCTGGGCGACGTCACGGTGACCCAGCCGGTGAAGCGGACGCCGGCGGCGCCGTCGGCGATCTCTCGCATGGTGGCGATGGAGGCCTGCTGGGCCTTCTGCTCGCGCGGGTCCTCGATGCGGCTGGCGCGTTTGTCGGCCTGCCCCAGCTCGCTGGTGGCGTCGGCCATCGCCTCGGTGATCGCCTGATCCGGCGGCACCAGGTGCATGGTGACCGCGACCGACAGGATGACGTCCTGGACGTAGAGCAGCAGGGGCGCGAGAAAGTTGACGCCGGCCGGCAGGACGGGCCACTCCTTGACCCAGGCCGTTCGGGAGTACCAGGCATCGGTCGACGCCTCCCAGCTTCGGGAGGCCAGGTGGTCATGGGCACGGGCGTCGAGTTCGGCGGGCCAGGCGGTGACCCGGTCCATGCCGGTCGTGTCGTCGATCCAGTGCGCCGGGTCGTAGGCGTGGTGCAGGTATGAGGCGAGCGCGGACTCGTCGAGGTTGCGGACGTGCCGGAGCTGGCCCCGCGGCAGGCTGCGGGCGAACGCCTCGATCTCCTTGCCGAGGACCGCCGCGTAGCCCTCGTGCAAGGTGGCGTACCGGCGGGCCTCCGCCACCAGCTCGGTGGTGTACGGGATGCCGAGGACGAGGATGAGCCGCCGGTCTTCGGCGGTGACGGCCACCTGGCGGATGAGTTCTCCATAGGAGTGGTCGAGCCAAGCGGGCGTGTCGGGGGCGCGCCGGGCGGCGGCGTCACGGGCGTGGGCGTTGGGGTCGGTCGGGATGACGCGGGTGATCCACTGGAGGCGGCGGACCCGGCCGCCGCCGTCCGCGGTCGACTTGAGCAGGTGCTCGTAGGCCCGGATCAGGGACTCCTTGTCGTCGGCGTCCAGGCTGCCGAAGTCCCGCATGGCCTCGACTTCGACGGCTGCCGTGAACATGAGCTCGTCCGGCTGGAGGAGGACCGCGATCTCGCCGTAGGCGGTGCGGGCGCTGATCCACTGCATGTTGTGCGGGACGCCGGGTGGCGCGGCGATCGGGAGGCGGCGGCCGTTGGTGTGCCGCCCCGCGTAAGGGGCCTGGGAGCGGTAGAGCAGGGTGCCGTCGCGGAGCAGCCTGCCGTAGGTGCGGTTGATCTCGAACCACTTGAGATAGGTGCGACCCCGGTACGGCGCGAGCGTCGCCCATGCGCTGCCGCCGGCGATCGCGGCGAAGCCCAGCAGCCTCAACAGGACGCTGTCGACCAGCCAGACGGCGGCGAGGCCGCCGAGGAATCCGGCGCCCAGGACGAGTTGTTCGTCGCCGTCGAGCTTCCGGCCGAGCAGGCCGCGCGGTCGTGGCCGCGGGAAGGTGAAAGTGCGGGCCATGGGTCATTCACTCCGGCCTGGTGGGTCGTCGGGGCTGGAACGCTGCGGCGGTACTGCGCCGGGGGCTTCGGCCGGCGGAAGCGGTTCTGACGGCGGGCACCCGATCGGGGCATCGCCCCCTGACGGCCCGGTGCCGCTGGTCGGGTCCGGGACAGCCGCCGCACCGTCGTAGCTGCCGGGTCCCGGCGTGCCGCTCGCGCTCATGGCGCTCGCCGAGCCGGCTGGTGTGGGACCGGGACGGCCCGGGTCGTGGTGCTTCCCACCCTCGGTGCCGGCGTCCGACGCCTCGTGGAGACCAGCTTGGTCGCCCGTGTCGGCTGTCGCGTCGCCCCGCATCGTGCGTCCTGCCGAATCTCTCGCCACCACCGCGTCGTTGTCGGGCGTCACCCCCGGCGCCGCTCCACTGGCCGCCCGGTCGCCGTGCCCACCGCCCATGCCGTACCGGGACCTCAGCTCGTTGAAGGTGTCGCTCACCTGGCCGCCGACGCTCAGCGCGCGGCCCTTGAGGCCGTCGCGGGAGTGGTGGACCGACTGGAGTTCGTCGCCGAGCAGTGGCAGGAACTTGGCGAGCTGGAAGGGGAGGTAGAGGGCGAGCCAGAGCAGCGCGATGGCGGTGAACAGGGTAGCGAAGGCGAGTGCGGCCGAGGCGTCCTCGCTGCCTTCTCCGGCGAGCATGCCGGTGGCGAGCGCGATGGTGGTCAGAGTCACGTACTTGCTGGCGATGATCGCGCCCATGACGCCGACCCACCGCCGTGCCTGCCCCCACAGGTCTCGGTCCACGAGGCCGCTGAACACGGTGGTGCCGAAGACAAGGCCGACGAGGATGAGGGCGTCGCGGACGATGAGCTCCAGCCAGACGCACGCGACGGCGGCGAGCATGGCGAGGGCGAGGAAGACGACGATCAGCTGCCCGCCCGGGATGGCCAGGAGAACCCCCAGCGCGGCGGTCACCGCAACGGTCAGGTCCGCGGCGTCGTCGGCCACCGGAGCGAACATCGCCTCGGCGGCCTCATCGAACATCTGGGTCGCGTAGGCCACCGCTGCCGGGGCGAAGGCAGACACCATGACGGACAGCAGCAGGAAACCGATCGACTCGGTCAGCGCTGTACCCATCGGCACCCCCTGCAGGGCGCGCTTCGCCGCGGCGATCAACCAGAGGATCACCGTCAGCGCCGACGAAACCGCGAAGGCCATCGCATAGGTGCGGAGGAATCCGGTGTTGCCCCAGTCGATGTGCGTGGTCGAGAGGAGCACCTCGATCATGTAACCGAAGAGGCTGGCGAGCGCCTCGCGGCAGAGTTCGGCGAGGTAGCCGATCGGATCGGTCGCGAAGTCGTACGCCTCGCCGACCGACTCGAAGGCCGAGCACACCTTGTCCGCGAACGGAAGGTGGGTGCAGGTCCAGTCACTGATGTCATTGGCTTGCGCAGGCTGAGCCGCGAGGCACACCTGGAGGGCGACAGCGAGCCCGACGATCGGGAGGAGCCACGGCCGCCAGGGCAGACCGGTCTCAGCCGACGAACGGAGGCGCATGGAACATCCGATCGGCGATACGGAACTCCTCGACGGTGCTCGGGATCGCACCGCGGGAATCCAACGGTGTGGGTCCGTTCGCGGAGTTGACCGCGGCCAGCTTCCAGTCGTCGGCCTGCCACTGGAGGGTGAGGGTGTAGGTGGTCCAGGAGGCGGAGACCGGCAGCGGGGCGTCCGCTTCCGTCAGGCCGACCAAGCCGGTCATCCACACCCTGATCGTGGCGAGGTCGTCGGAATAGCTGTCCGTCCGCGTTCCCATGGCGGCTCCGCGTGCGATGAGGGAGTCGGCGGTCTTCTTGGTGATACCGAGCGAGTCGAGCACCCGATCCATCGCGACCTGGTCGTTGTTGATCAGGGTGTCGTGGAACTCAGCGGTGGCGATGGCGTCGATGACGCCGAGCCTCGCCGCCGCGTCCGTGAGGTACGCCCTCGACGATCTCGCGATCTGGTAGTTGACCGCGGCCTGAACGGCACCGGCCTCCGAACGGGGATAGCCGACCGGCACGCCGTTCACAAGCTCGCGCTCCACGGTGCGCGGGTCTCCACCGACGGCACGGTCGATCTCGTCGGAGACGGCTCCGGCCTCGTCTCCGACCGACGGGCCGCCTGCGTCGTCCCTGCCGCCGCCAACCAGATTGACCACCAGTGCGAGGGTGAGCAGCACGGCGAAGCAGGCACCGGCGATGGCCACCCCTCGCCACCACGGCGGCCGGACCGGCCGCGGGTTTCGTTCGTCACCGCCAAGAAGCCTGGTGCCGCGCTGCCGCGTCGGTGAGATGAGTCGCGCCACGTCAGATTCCCATTCCATAGACGATCGTGAAGACGGTGGCGAGGGAGGCGACGACGAAGGCTCCGATCAGCGAACTGCCGACCTCCTTCTTGCCTTTCGATACTTGGGCCACGTCGTGCTGTCCCTCGCCGACCTTGATGTGGAAGGCGCCCATCGCAGCCCGGCCGAGCAGCGCCATGACGACGCCGGCCATGATCACCTGGACGACCGTCCGAGCCGTGGACCCGAGCGCGGCGAACGGCCCCCAATCGGGGGACACCCCGTCCACGAGACTCTCAATGCCTCCGTTGGAGGCCAGCACCACGAGTTGGTGCGAAACCAACATCTCCACTCCTCCTTCTCTCCTTCGTGGAGCTGGCCGGATGCCGGCTCGGACAGCCGTAACGTACGGCTACGACACGGTGACAACAAGTGTTTACAACTTCCGGCGCGTCGGGCGGCCGCGGCGACAACGAAGAATGCCGGGGTGGGCGACACGTGTCGGACGACACAAAGCACCAGGTCAGGGCGACCACGGATGTCCCCGTGACACCGGCCGCTCCGGACCGGCCTCCCGAGCAGGCGCGTACCTCCGGAAGCCGAACGACCATCCGCCGATCGGGGCAAAGAGGCAGGAACCACGGCGACTGCGCTTGCTCGGACTGCTCTACTCACCGGCAGCGATTCACGAACGTTTAGGTCGAGGTGGTTCGAGCACCATGCGCAAAGCCGTCCCTGTCATCCTCGGTGCGGGCCTGGTGGTGCTGGCTCCATGCCTCTTCCTCGTCACGAGCGGCGCCGCGCTTTCGCGCGCGGAGACGTGCACGCCGAGCCCACAGTCGGCCGCCGGCGCCGGAACGGACGGCAGCGGAGAGTCCCAGCATTGGAGTGAGACCCAGCGCCGGAACGCCGGGATCATCACCGAGGTCGCAGAAACGCGCGCCCTGCCGCCGCGAGCGGCTGTGATCGCCGTCGCGACAGCCATCCAGGAGTCCAGCCTGAAGAACCTCGAGCACGGCGACCGTGACTCCATGGGTCTCTTCCAGCAGCGCCCCAGCCAGGGTTGGGGCTCCCGAGCACAGTTGACTGACCCGGTCTACTCGTCGAACCGCTTCTACGACGCCCTCCTGTCGGTTCCCGACTGGGAGAACCGACCGCTGACAGAAGTCGCTCAGAGCGTCCAGCGCAGCGATCACCCCGACGACTACGCCCGATGGGAGGAAGCGGCACGCGATCTCGTGTCCAGCGCGTGGGACGGCCCCGTGTCGCCCTCGGTGTTGGACAGCTGCGCGGGTCGAGACGGCCCGGAGGTCTTCGATGTCGACAACCCCCGCTCCCCCGCCGAGGCGGTCAACGCCGCCCGCCGGGCGGTCGACCAGACAGGCTGGTACCGCATGTGCGACCAGTTCGTTGCCCAGGCGTACGGCTACCGCAACAGCGGCTCTCACACGGCCAACGCGCACTGGGACCGGCTGGTGGAAGCCGGACTGACCCATCCTGGAGACAACTCACCGCCGCCCGGCGCTCTCCTCTTCTACGACACCGGGCAGTCCGCCGGTCATGTCGCGCTCTACCTCGGTGACGACCAGGTCGCCTCCAACGACATCCTTGATATCCACCCGGGCGAAGGCCGCATCGCCATCGTCCCTCGCCATCAGCTCACCGACGGCCTCTGGCAGCTCAACTACCGTGGCTGGGCGGAACCCGGCTTCCCCGGAGCCGGCGGCACAAGCACTATCTGAGGGGGACACTCAACCACCGAGAGAGCACGTCCCTCTTCCGAGTGAATTAGAACTCTCGGCCTCACCCCTCAGCACCCAACGGCTTGAAGGTGGATACCGAATTGAGTCCGCCTCTCGCGATTGGGGAGAATCCCATGAATCCCGTTCGAGCCGGCCGAGCGGTCCTCCTGCTACTTCCTTACGCGCTTGTCATCATCGGCATCCTCGGCGCGGGAAACACGGCCAACTCCCCCGAAGGCTTCCTCAAAGGTCTGCAGATGCTGGCCGTCGCGGGGCTCGGCGCCGTGTGGGCATATCTGCGCGCGCGGCGCGCTTGGCGCGATCCGGTTGACGCCGCACCACGCCGAACCCCTCGTAGCCGGGAGTAACCTCAGCTGGCCAGTGGCGCCCCGACACCGGCGATAGGCTGCGCTCAGAGCCCGGACACCTTGCGCGAGGAAGGAGCGGAGCCGATGCCAGCGAAAGAGCGTGACAGCGCACGAACGAGACCGCGCACCCTGGCGGAGAAGCTGCAGCTACTCCGCGAAATGAAGGTGCCCCGAGGAGAGCTGCCGCCATCGTACGAAATCACCGCACGCCAGATCGTCGATAGCACCGGAGTCTCCATCTCCGGTCCCTACTTCTGGGAACTGGTGACCGGCAGGACCACAAATCCTAAGCTGCACCACCTGCGAGCGCTGGCACAGTATTTCAAGGTCCCGGTCGCCTACCTCGCCGATGACGACGCCGACTTCGAGCAGCTGGAAGCAGAACTGGAACTGCTGCACGCACTCGGACGCAGCGGAGTGCGATCGATCAAAGTCCAAGGGGTGGGTGACAGCACTGCCGATCTGGCCACCATTCAAGGACTGCTCGGCAAGGTCCAACTGCTGGAAAGCTTCGGCGGCAAGGATCTTCAGGAGTTGGCCCTGCGCTTGCGACGACTGGCCGAGGACCAGAGGCACCTCCTAGACGAGATCGCCGGAGACCCGGAGCTCATGAGCGCCTTGAAGACCGGAACGGTCCGCGACATCACACGGCGTGCGTCTCATCTGTCCGACGCCAGCCAGCAAGCTGCGCTGGCGATCGTCGAGCACCTTCACCGCACGGAGCAGTCCGCCGCGGCCAAATGACGGCTTCCCTCATCAGCCAACGCGGTTGCAGCCGCAGTGAATTGGATCGCCGCAGGTGGACCGCCGGACGGGCGACTGTTTCGCGAGCGCTTACCTATGAAACGGCCCGCACCCGCCCAGGTCCACTGAGGTGCCTCGAAGTCTACGGACAGGGACCCAATAGGATGTATCCCTTGAAGGCGACAAGAAGGTAAGAAAGTGGCACCACCCAGCAAGTACTCACCGGAGTTCCGCGAGGAAGCCGTGCAACTCGTGCTGAAGTCAAACCGGCCCATCTCCCACACCGCCCGCGAACTCGGCATCAATGCCGAGACCCTGAGGTCCTGGGTGCGCCGGCACGAAAGCTGGAATAGCGGATCCGCGGCCAGAGCTCGGGATCGACTAGAGAGCTCGCCTGAAGGAGCTCGAACGCCGCAACCGAGAGCTTGAGACGGAAAATAGCTTCCTAAAAAATGCGCTGCATACTTCGCGAAGGATCCTCGGCAGCAAGCAAGTACGAGTTCATCGAAACGATGCGACTCGAGACCGCGGAGTATGCCTATCCCGTCAAGTTCGTCTGTGATCGGCTCGGCGTCACAAAGTGTGGCTACTACGACTGGCGGAGGCGTCCCGATTCCGCAACGTTCCAGCGTCGCGAGGGACTGGAAGTCCTCATCCGAAAAGCTTTCGAGATGTCCGACAGTACATACGGATACCGGCGCGTCCACGCCCAGCTGACACGCTGGGGCGTCGCCGCCGGCCCAGAGCTCATCCGCCAGCTGATGCGTGACTTGGGCCTGCGCCCCTGCCAGCCGCGCCCGAAGCGGTGGTCTCCCACGCAGGCTGCCCCTGCTGTGGTTCCCGACCTCGTCGGGCGGGACTTCACTGCTGACGCCCCGGGCAAGAAGCTCGTCGGCGACATAACTTATGTGCCCACCGGCGAGGGCTGGCTATATCTGGCGACCGTCATCGACTGCTGCACCAAAGAAGTCATCGGATATGCGATGGACGACCACTATCAGACTCCGCTCATATCCCGGGCGATACGCAACGCTGCACGGAACAGACACCTGGAACGAAACGCGATATTCCACTCGGACCGCGGCAGCAACTACATGTCCGCGGAGTTCTCCACGGTTCTGCGGAAGTTCGGCCTACGAAGGTCAGCCGGCCGGACCGGCATCTGTTACGACAACTCGATGGCGGAATCCTTCTTCGGCGTCCTCAAGAACGAACGAGCATCCCGCGTGACGTATCCAACTCGCGAAGCGGCCCGGAGAGATATCACCAGATACATAGAACACTGGTACAATCACAGGAGACTTCACTCGGCGATAGGATACAGGCCCCCTCGGGAAGCCCACGCCGAGTTCGAAGAAATGCGACTCACTGCATGAATTGATCGGTCATCCCACGGTCTGAAAACGACGAGGCCCCTCACTCAGTGCCGACCTGCTCATACGAGCCGGGCTCCGTGTCGTGGACTGGGGGAGACCAGACGAGTGAGAGGCGTGGCTCGCCGGTGACGTCGCGAGGTCCACGGCAAGCGTTTCCGTAGCTTTCCTATCTGCGCCCTGTGCAGCGCTGACAGGGCACTCGGCAGTTCATCTCGCGTCACGGAATTCGCCCTTGTCCAAGCCCCCTTCACCGTGCCTCGCGATTGTCGCTGGATCTCGTGCGCCGGCTTCAGGGGCTGCTGGCGCGGGACGGGACGACGACCTCGTGGACCGGACGTAGGCGTCGAGAGCGTTGGTCGCCCAGAGGGGTACGAGCCGGGAGACTTCGGATGCAGGGACGATGCCTCGCAGGCAGCGGAGCCCGAGTTTGGCCAAAGAGTCGGCGGGCTCGTTGAGAGGGTCGCCGACGTGCGCCTCCTCGTGGACGAAGGTGAGGCCGGGCGTGTATTCGGCGATCATCTGGGGCTTGAGGAGGGTGGGGGTTCGCCCCTCAGAGCGCAGCTCGGTGTCGTAGCCGGCGGGCATGTCTGATCCGCCCCGCGCCCATCGGACGAGGAAGTGTAGAGCGCCGAGGCTGTCGCAGCGCACCTCCACCGGGCGGCCGGGTGCGATGGGGAGGACCGCGTTCAGCCCCCAGTAGACAGCCCGGAGCTCATGGACGACGAATCGGGTGGAGGACTGGGTGAGCCGCTGCGGGTGCAGGTGTGCCCGTACTCCGCGGTGGCCGGTGGTCGCCACGTAGCCGCAGCTCGCAAGCTCTGAGGCGACGGATGCGTCCGTGGCCACCACGATCGGGCCGGTCACGGGCTTGACCTGGTCGTGCACGCGTACACCCTGAGGGCTGCGCGTCGGGCGCGGGCTGCAGGCGCGCGCGAGCGGTGAGCGTCGGCCCATCCGACTTCTCCTCTCATCTATGGGGGGCGAACAGGGGCTCGCAGCCGGATCAGCCGCTCTTGACCCATTCCTGGCAGCGCTGGGTCTGGAAGTACTCGCCCTTCTTCAAGGTCACGCGGCCCGGGCCGTTCAGGTTGTTGTTGGCGATGATCGCGTCGAACTCGCCGCTCGCGTTCTTGAGCCGGGCCCAGTAGCAGCCGAAGTCGTCGTCCGGTCCCGCGGTCTTGTAGGTGCCCGGTGCGATGTCCTCGCCGACCAGGTACTCCCCGTCGCCGGCGAAGGTGCTGGCCGGACCGGGGTCCTTGGTGGGCGTCGGCTCGGACGCGGTCGTCTCCGGTGCCGGGAAGCGGGCTTCGCCTCGGTCGTCTCCGGTGCGGGGGATGTCGGCTCCGGCTCGGTCGTCGGGGTCGTCGTCTCGACTGCCTGGGGCTTCTCGGACGCGGTGGGCGGGTTCCCCGTGTCGTTGCCGTTCGCCCCGATCTCGGTGCCGATCAGCAGAGCGACGATGGCCGTGGCGCCGTGGGTCAGCCACGCCTTGCGGCGGGTGGGCTTCGTGATGGGGAGCGGCTGAGCGGGTCCGGGCCCCCAGCTGTCGGGGGAGGGCTGCGGCGGGTGCTGAGTGCTCATGGTCAGTTCTCTCCAGAGGTGAAGTGCTGGGCGGACCGGGGCCCGGTAGCCACACCGGGCCCCGTAGACAGCAAGAGGGAGGGGGCGGACTACCAGCCGCGGATCTTGCGTCCGAAGTCCGTGTCGGGCCCGAGCAGCGCGTCGGCGACCCGGCCGCCGGAGTCCTTGGCGCCGCCACCGAAGTTCAGGACACCGGCCGCGTTGGCGCTGGCGGCCACGCCGTCCCAGTAGCGGGCCTCGCGCTCGAAACGCACCGGCTCCAGCAGCCGCAGCAGTTCCTCGACGTTGAGCCGGCTGCCACCGTTCGCCCAGCTGGTCGCCTGGTGGGCGGCGATTCCGAGGCCGGCCAGCACGGCGGGGGCCGAGACGGCGCCGCGCGCCGCGAAGTGCGGGAAGAGCGCCGAGATCACCTGGGACAGCATCGGGACGAGCTCGCGCTCGGCCTGCTCGGTACTCACGCCCTCCGGCAGGTCGCCCTCGTGGACCGTCGCCGAGGACAGGCCGAGTCCGCTCCGCCCGTGCAGCGCCGTGATCACCAGGACCCGCAGTGCGGAGAGCGTCACGAGCTCCGGGTCGGCCTTGGTCAGCTGGCGCTTGCGGCCCTGCACCAGCTTGCTGAACGGGATGACCTTCCCGTCGTGCTCGACCTTCACCGTCTCTGAGATCCGGTGCGCGATCTGGGTGCCGATGTCCCGCTGGTCCATCGACATCGCCAGGTTCTTGGCCACCGGCACGCCCTCGACGTTGCGGTCGTAGAAGATCTGCCGGGCGTCCTCGACGGTGAGCCCGAAGTACAGCTCGAAGGGCACCCGGACCTGGCCGAGCTTCTCGTACGTCGTTCCGAACCGCTCCGGGTTGTCGTACAGCTCGTGCCATGCCGTGACCTGCGTCTCCCCGTCGATGGCGACGACGGGCGAGCCGGGCAGCACCGTGATGGTGCGGATGCCCGTGCCCGCGATCAGTTCGTCGCCGACCGCGGCCGGGTGGCCGTCGAGCCACAGCGTGATCGGCGGCGTGGACCAGGCGGCGCCGTGGCCGCCGCTGATGCCGGTGGCGATGTAGGAGGCGTACGAGGTGACATTCCGCCCCTTCTGCGTCGCCTTCAGCATCCGCTGGACCAGCCCGCGCACCTCGGCGTGCCGGCGCACGGTGCCCGAGGCGTACTTCAGGGCGCGCTTGTCCTCCTCCGCCTTCGGCGAGGGGACGAGCTGCAGCAGGGTCGGCAGCCCCATGGTCGCGATCACGGCGTCCGGGCGGAACGGGGTCACAGTCAGCTGGATGCCCTCGACGGCGGCGGTCGGCATGGTGATGGTCATCGGTGGATCCCTCTCGGCATGGAGTCGATCAGCCACACGGGGTGGTGGCCGATGCCGCCTGTCTGACGACTGAGGCGATGCGCTCCGAGAGTGGCGGGGCGGCGAGGGAACTGAATAGTGAAGTTTTGATAACCAGGGTTATCAAGAGATGGGAGGTATCGAGCTCAGGCTGTGCTCTAGGGTGTGGGAAATCCCCGAATCCACCGCACCATCTGGTGTCAGGGTCCGGCAACACCGCCGCCTATCGACTGAGAGGAGGGAACGCCGTGACGGATGCGCTCTTTCGCGGCCCTGCCGCCGGTGCCGCGGCTAGCCCCTTGCTCTCGATGCCCGAGATCGCCGCGTTGGCACAGGTCAAACGGCCGGTCGTATCGACGTGGCGCCGACGCTACACGGACTTTCCGGCGCCCCTGGCCGAGATGGCCGGCCGTGTTCAGTTCGATGGCGAGGAGATCGCGCGGTGGCTCCTCGCCATGGGGCTCGGGAATGCGGATCCGGCTCAGCTGCGCGCCGAACTCGTGCTTTACAGCCTGGCCGCACATGCGGACCGCTCTGATGCGCTGCGTACGGTCGACACCGTTGGCGCACTGCTCTCTCTGCGGTACCTCGATGAGCAACCCTTGGCCGGGGAGAACAGGGAGGAAGCGACGGCACCCCAGCGACTGTGGGACGCGATCATGCGCCGCGCTGAGCGCATCGACCCGGACGACGAGTTCCTCCTGCGAGAGCTTCAGGCCACAGGCAAGGACGCCGTTCCGCTCGCACGCCTCGCCGAGGACATGATTGAGGCCGCCTACGGTGAGCGAGGAGCTTACGAGTGGCTTCTTGCCTCTCGCTCGCGGCTCGGCGCCACCACGCTTGCTGCCGATGCTCTGACCCCAGAGCTCCTGAACCTCCTGGTACAGCTCGCGGACCTGCGCCCCCGCCTCAGGCGAGGTGAGCGAGTCACGCTGGCCGACCCGTACGCCAGGGCAGGAGACGTCCTGGCGGCTCTCATTCGCGAGGCGGAGGAACCGGAGAGCATCACTGCCTTGGCAGCAGACCCCGACGAGCGTCTGGCCCGGATCGTTCGCCGTCGCCTCCTGCTGGCCGGCATCGACGAGTTCGCACTCGACGTGCAGACCGGCACGGATCTGGAGGAAAGGCTCGCCGACCCACAGATCGTCGTCACGCAACTCCCGTATCGCCCTGGCGAGGACCGGTCCGTGCTGAGCGCGCTGGCAGACGTGGAGCGGATTGCAGACCTGCTCGGACCTGGATGCACCGCCATCGTGCTCGGCCCCGCCGATGCCCTTGTCGACGCACTGACGGGCACCGAGGATTCCAAACTGCGTTCGGCCCTGTTGCGGCGCAACCTCGTCGAAGCTGTCATCTCCCTGCCTGCCGGCACCCTGCCCTATCGGCCCGCGTATCGGCCGGCCCTCTGGATCCTCACGCGTGAGCCGGTTTCGGAAGCGGAGGGGTACGTCCTTCTCGTCGACATCAGCGCGGAGGCGCTCACTGAGCGCGTGAGTGCTCGTCTCGCCGAGGACGTCCTGCTGTGGCGGGCGGAGGGCTTCCAGGGGCTCGGCGGTCATGACCCCCGCTACGGGCGAGTCGCACGCGTCGCCGAATTGGACAGGGCGTTCGGAGGCCCGCTCACGCCTCCGGGCCCGCCGGCCTCCCAGATCCTGGCGCGCACGGTCATGGAGCGTCCCGCGTTGATCGCCGAGGCCGAGACCCGACTGGAGCGCGTCGCTGAGGAAGCCCGGGCCTATGGCGAGCAGCACGGCCCGTTCCGGGGGCGCGTCCAGCGACGCATGGGTCGCCTGCCGGAGCGAACGACTCTGGGAGCACTGATCAAGCAGCGGCGGGTGACGAAGCTCAAGGGCCACCGTGTCGATGAGACGGACATCAGTGGTGCAGGCCACCACGCCGTGATCGGCCCGGAGGAGATCACCGGGTTCAGTCCGATCGGCGCCCGCCGGATCGACCGGCTCGTACTGGCCGCGAAGTACGACCACGTAGCACTCACCGAGCCCGGCGACCTCGTCTACACGGTGGCCCCCGAACTCGGGCTCTACGTTGACCACGAGGGCTTCAAGGTCGTCACCTTCCCAGCGCGTGTACTGCGTGTTCGCGGTGAGGGTGAACGGCCTTTGACGCCGCGCGTGCTGGCCGCGCTACTCCGTGCCGCTCGTGCAACCAGGCGCAGCCCGAGTGCCGTGCGCCCCCGCCGAATCGAGGACTACCAGCTACCTGACCTCGAACCGGACGACGTCGAGCGCTTCGACGCGCTCCTGTTGGAGACGGAACGGCGCGGACAGCTGCTGCAGGCCCAAGTCGATGCCCTCGACGAGGCGAAACGGCTGACAATCGCCGGGCTGGCCGACGGCACGCTCACAATCGACGAAGCCGCCCCGAATCGCTCCAAGCTGTAACCCTGTTGCACTTCCGAAAACCGACGCCATCAAGGAACCAGGAAGAAGGAACGATGCCCCCGCGCAAGCGAGCCACCGCCGGTCAGGGCGAACTGCCCGTCGTCTCCAGCACCAAGGAGATCCAGGACATCCTGTGGAAGGCTGCCGACAAGCTCCGCGGCTCCATGGATGCCGCCCAGTACAAGGAGTTCGTCCTCGGCCTGGTCTTCCTGAAGTACGTCTCCGACGCCTTCGCGGAGCGGCGTGCCGAGCTGGCCGCCGACCCCGAGCTCGCGGAGATCCCTGAGCACCGCCGCGGCGCCTTCCTGGAGGAGCGCGACGAGTACACCAAGAAGGACGTCTTCTGGGTGCCGCAGACAGCCCGCTGGGACTACATCGCCGAGAACGCGGCCAGCGCGGAGGGCGGCGTCGGCAAGCTCCTCGACGACGCGATGGACGAGGTGATGAAGGCCAACAAGGCCCTCACCGGCGTCCTCCCGAAGATCTTCAACCGCGACAACGTCGACCAGAGTCGGCTGAAGCAGCTCGTCGACCTGATCAGCGACGCTCGCTTCACCGGGCACGGCGACCGGCCGGCACAGGACGTGCTCGGCGAGGTCTACGAGTATTTTTTGGAGAAGTTCGCGAGAGCCGAGGGCAAGCGCGCGGGCGAGTTCTACACCCCGGCGAGCGTGGTGTGCCTCATCGTGGAGGTTCTGGAGCCGTACGAGGGCCGTGTTTATGACCCGGCCTGCGGCTCGGGCGGCATGTTCGTCCAGTCCGGCAAGTTCGTCACCAAGCGGCGCGGCCGCGACCACAGTCACGACATCGCTGTGTACGGCCAGGAGGCCAACGAGCGCACGTGGCGTCTGGCGAAGATGAACCTCGCCATCCACGGCATGGACCCCAAGGGCGTCGGCGACCGCTGGGGCGACACCTTCGCGGACGACAAGCTGGCCGATCTCAAGGCCGACTTCGTCATGGCCAATCCGCCGTTCAACATGTCCGACTGGGAACGCAAGGCCGACGACCCGCGCTGGAAGTTCGGCGCCCCGCCGCAGTCGAACGCCAACTACGCCTGGCTTCAGCACATCGTGTCGAAGCTGGGTGACCGGGGTTCGGCCGGCGTTGTCCTGGCGAACGGCTCCATGTCCTCCAAGCAGTCTGGAGAGGGCGAGATCCGCGCAGCGCTGGTCGAAGCCGACCTGGTCGCCTGCATGATCGCGCTCCCGGGCAACCTGTTCCGGACGACGGCGATCCCGGCGTGCCTGTGGTTCCTCACGAAGGACAAGACCCCGCAGGGTGCCAAGGCGATGGAGGACCGGCGCAGCCAGGTGTTGTTCATCGACGCCCGGGCGATGGGCACGATGATCGACCGCACGGAGCGCATCCTCACGGACGAGGACCTGGAGAAGATCTCCGACACCTATCACGCGTGGCGCGGCACTAAGTCCGCAAAGGAGAAGGAACTCTCGTACGAGGACGTACCCGGCTACTGCTACAGCGCCTCGCTGGAGGAGATTGCTAAGCACGATCACGTGCTCACGCCGGGGCGTTATGTCGGCGCGGCAGAGGCCGAGGAAGATCCAAATGCGGAGCCGGTGGAGGAACGCGTCGAACGCCTGACGAAGGAACTTTTTGCCGCGCTTGACGAGTCCGCGAGGCTGGACGCTGTGGTGCGCGAGCAGCTGGGGAGGATCGCGTGACCAAGCGTATTTTGGAGGGCCTTTGTGAACTGATTGTCGACTGCAAGAACCGCACGCCACCCGAGGCGTCGCAAGGTGAGGGAATCGCCTTCGCTATCGGCACCCCCCATATTGTCGACGGACGTATTCGCCTTCAGGATGCAAAGCGGGTGACTCAGGAGACATTTGAAACCTGGACGGCCCGCGCTGTGCCACGTGCAGGCGACATCGTTTTGACAAGGGAAGCCCCTGTTGGTCGCGTGGGAAGAGTCGAGGAGGGCATGAAGGTCTGCCTCGGCCAGAGGACAATGCTCCTACGCGCTGACGCTGCGGTAGCGGATTCGCGATTCCTGCATTACCTCCTTCTCAGCGACGAGGTGCAGGCCACACTCCATGCTCACGCGTCTGGTTCGACAGTTCCTCATCTGCGAGTTGCGCAAGTTCGAACTCTCCCAATTCCTGTCATTCCTTCTCTTGATGTCCAGAAGCAGATCGGTACGGTGCTTGGGGGGCTGGACGACAAGATTGCGGCCAACGAGCGCGTCGCGGAAAAGAGTCTGGAGCTTGCTGATGTCCAGTTCAACCGCGCCGCCCAGGGGCTGGACTTCGGTGCCGAAACTTTCGGTTCCGTTGCAGCTGTCGTCGGCGGCGGTACGCCCAGCACCAAGGCCGAGGATTATTGGAGCGGTGGGATCGCGTGGGCGACACCCTCGGATGTGACCGCACTGTCCTCGCCGTATCTGTTCGAGACCAGTCGGACGATTACTGCGGCTGGGCTGGATAACTGTGCGTCGCAGTTGTATCCAGCGCACTCAATCTTCATGACGTCACGAGCAACGATTGGAGCATTTGCTCTGCCTCAGATTCCCGCTGCTGCGAACCAGGGGTTCATTGTGGTGCTGCCCCCGAGTAGCGAAATGCGATGGTGGCTGCTGCATGAGATGCGATCTCGCGTGGACGAGATGATCAGCCTGGCCAATGGTTCGACTTTCTTGGAGTTGAGTCGCAAGAACTTCAAGGCAATGCCGATTAGGCTTCCAAGCGGCGAGGGGCTCGTCGAATTCGCGCGGATTGCTGATTCACTCCATCAGCGAGCTGCTCAGGCGTCTGCGGAGAATCGCGCTCTTGTTGCTCTCCGCGACACCCTGCTCCCCCAACTCATGTCCGGCAAGCTCCGCGTCCGTGACGCGGAGCAGATCGTGGAGGACGCCGTATGACGAGCGACCGCGCGAAGCGCGACGGCAAGATGACCGAGGCCACGTGGGAGAGCTTGGCCATGGAACAGCTTGCCGAGCTCGCCTGGGAGGTGAAGGAGAGCGAGGACATCGCTCCCGGAACCGGGCACCGGGTGGACTGGGACGACCTGGTCCTGCACGACGAGCTCAGGGGGGCCATCGAGCGGCTCAACCCCGAGCTGCCGCCCAAGGCCGTCCGTGACGCTCTTCGCATCGCGACCGACGTGAGGTCCGCGGAGGCGTACCCGGAGAACAAGCAGGCGCACGCCTACATGGTCTCCGGCATCCGCCTCACGTACACCGACGACTTCGGCGCTGAGCAGAGCCCGACCGTCCGCCTCGTCGACTTCAACAACGCTGACGCGAACACATACTTTGTCGTCAAGCAGGTCACCCTGCGGGACAACAACGGCGGCCACCGCCGCTTCGACGTCGTCCTCTACATCAACGGTCTTCCGCTGGCCGTCGTCGAACTGAAGAGCGCCGCCGCCGAGAACGCGACGCTCAAGGACGCGCACGCGCAGATCCAGACGTACGTTGCCGAGTTCCCGATCGCGTTCCGCTACAACGTCCTGTGCCTCGTCTCGGACGGCATCACCGCGAAGTACGGCACCGTCTTCACGCCGTACGAGCACTTCGCCCCGTGGAACGTGGACGAGGACGGCAAGCGCGTCGACACCAATGCCCCCGACTACGACGGCCTGGAGGCGTTGAACCTCGCCCTCTACGGGCTGTTCACCCACCCCCGTTTTCTCTCCCTGACGGCCAACTTCGTCAATTTCACGCCGACCAGCAAGCGGATCGCCAAGCCGCACCAGTACTTCGCCGTCACCAAGGCTGTGAACGCGATCGTCGAGGCGTCCCGCAGCAACGGTCAGGCCGGCGTGGTCTGGCACACGCAGGGCGCCGGCAAGTCCGAGGAGATGGTGGAGACCTCCGCGCTGGTCTCCCGACACCCGGCGCTGAACAATCCGACCATCGTCGTGGTCACTGACCGCAACGACCTCGACGACCAGCTGTACGAGACGTTCCAGGACAGCACGACCCTCCTCCGCCAGGCACCCCTCCAGGTGACCACGCGCGAGGAACTGCGCACCGAGCTGTCGAGTCGGCGCACCGGCGGGATCATCTTCACGACGCTGCAGAAGTTCGGGCTCACCCCGGAGGAGAAGGCCACCGGCGGCGGTCATCCCCAGCTCTCCGAGCGCCGCAACATCCTGGTCATCGTCGATGAAGCGCACCGCTCCCACTACGACAGCCTCGACGGGTACGCCCGTCACCTGCGTGACGCACTTCCGTACGCCACGCTTATCGCCTTCACTGGCACCCCCATCTCTAAAGCGGAGGCGGACACCCGGGCGGTGTTCGGCGAGTACATCGACATCTACGACCTCAAGCGGGCCGTGGACGACGACGCCACCGTGCGCGTCTACCACGAGCCGCGGGTCATCGACGTCTCCCTCTCGCCCGGTCTCGACCCCGACGCACTCGACGAGCAGGCCAACGCGCTGACCGAGGGCATGGATGACGCCGAGCGCCGCCGGGCGGTGCAGTACGCCGCCACCATGACCACGGTGTACGGCGCGGACGACCGGATAGCGACCCTCGCCGACGACCTGATCGCACACTGGGAGCAGCGCCGCGAGCTCATGAAGCCGCAGATCGGCGGCCCCGGCAAGGCGATGGTCGTCTGCGCCACCCGCGAGATCTGCGTACGGCTGTACGACGCCCTCGCCGAGCGGCGCACCGACTGGGCGAGCGACAAGGTCGACGAGGGCGTCATGAAGATCGTCTTCCACAGCGACCCTACCGATTGCGAATTCCTTCGCAAGCATGGCCTGCGCAAGTCCCAGCAGAAGATCGTTCAGAAGCGCGCCAAGGACCCCGACGACGCCCTCGAGCTGCTCATCGTCCACTCGATGCTGCTCACCGGGTACGACGCTCCGCCTATCCACACCCTCTACATGGACCGCCCGATGCAGGGCGCGAACCTCATGCAGGCCCTCGCCCGCGTCAACCGTCGCTTCCGCGGCAAGCAGGACGGCCTCCTCGTCGGCTACGCCCCGCTCACCGACCACCTCACGAAGGCGATCGGCGAATACTCGCCTAGCGACCAGGAGGATCAGACGCTCGGCGCAGACATCGAGCGAGCGATCACCCACGTCAAGAACGAACTCAACGAGATCAAGGGGCTTCTGGCCGGCAGCCGCTGGAAGGAATTTCTCGCCGACACCACGCACCCGGAGCCCCGCAAGCGCGCCCTGCGGCTAGTTTCCAACTATCTCCGCGACCCAAGGACCCCCGGCAATCAGGTGAAGGGCGACGCTAAGCCGTTGTCCACGAAGTTCAAGGAGAGCGCCTACCGCCTGGAGCGCTACTACCGGATCTGCTCCATGAGCCGAGAAATCGTCGAACGCTGTGAGGACCTGGAGGACTGGCGGCGCGACATCGCTTTCTTCACCGAGGTCCGCGCCTGGATGGTCAAGCTCGACGCCGCCGACCGGGAGGCGAAGGGCGAGCCGCTCTCCGCGGAGGTCCAGCTTTACCTCAAGCAGCTCGCCGCCTCCGTCGTCGACGCCGACGACATCACCGACCTGTACGAACAGGCCGGCATAGGAAAGCTCGACATCACTCACCTCAACGAGGCCCAGCTGCGTAAGCTGGAGAACTCTGAGACCCCGCACCTCGTCGCTGAGGCTCTACGGCGCCTGATCCAGCAGAAGATGCGCGAGGTCACCAAGCACAACATCGTCCGTTACGAGAGCTTTGCCAAGCGCCTGGACGACCTGATGAGACGCTACATGCTCCAGCAGCTCACTAGCGCCCAGGTAATTGCTGAGCTGGCCGTGATGGCAGCGGACATCTCCGCTGAGGCCCGTCGCGGTGAGAGATTCGACCCGCCCCTTAGCCACGCCGAGCTTGCCTTCTACGACGCTGTCGCCCACCGCGACATGGCCAAGCTCATCGCGGGCGGGGACGACACCCTCGCCCGGATCGCCCGCGCGCTCGTGAAGGACATCCGGGAGAACCTGTCCGTCGACTGGCTTTCCCGGGAACCTGTCCGAGCCAAGCTTCGCTCCCGCATCCGCCGCGTGCTCGCGAAGTTCGACTACCCCCCGAAGGGGGAATACAAGGCCGTCGACCTGGTCCTCAAGCAGATGGAGACATTCGCGCAGGAGTGGGCGCCCAAGGCGAAGTAGGTATGGCTCCCGGCATGGTTGGCGGGGTGCCGAGGAGAGATCCGGTCGCGTAGTACGCGAAGCGGCCGGATCAGTCCTGATCGCCAGCGTCAGGAGCGCCTCGCCGCCATTGCTCCAGGACCAGCCAGAAGTCACGGGGCCAGGACATGGTCCGAGGGTCGAAGGAGTAGTTCTCGAGCGTTGTCGATCTCCACAGGACCTCGGCATGCTCCGCCTCGTCCCCAAGGAGTCGGGCGGTCGCCAGGTGGTCGCGCGCTGCGCCGTAGTCTCTGCGCTCCGCGGCATTCACGAGAGCGGGCCAGAGCTCCCATACCAGGAACTGTTGCAGGGCTCGCAGGTGATCGCCGGCCTTCTGACAGAGCGAGTCGGCAACGTTCCGGTCCACCTCGTCTGCCTGACGGTCGAGTTCATAGAGCTTGTCGTCATCCCAACCGTGCTTTTCGACGAGCTCCCTCCAGAAGGTCCAGGAGTGCTCTGCCTTGGCACGCGCGTAATCTTCCAGCTCCTCCCGAGTGAGTCGGGGAATATCCAGATCACCTCGCGTCTCGAGGTCGGAAGTGCTCGACGTCGGACTGGCCTCGTCGCCGTACCTGATCTGCGTGAGGGCTTCCAGCAGGCGGAGCGAGGACGCGACCTCCTCGTCACGGACCAGACCGCAGATGTCGGCGATGTCCTGAGCAACCTGGTTCCAGTCGCTCTCCGCGATGTGGTTGTCGAGATCATCGGCCAGCCAGTCCGCCGAGCCGCGGCCACGGAGATCGTCCAGAAGCCCCTCCACCTTGGAATCGAGGCGCCCCGTGACTGCCGCAGGGGTCTCCCAGTCGTGTCGTGCTGCTGCCTCCTGCTCCGCGCGTGTGGCGGCGTCTCGCTGTTGGTCACGAGCCGCTCGGGCGGAGGGAAGGCGGGTCTGCAGGGCCCGCATCTCCTCTGCCTTCGCCGGGTCGATCTGGTCCAGCAGTTCAATCGCCTGCATCCGGTGGCCGGCTTGAACGACAGAGTCAGATGCCACGCGGCACAGCAGACCCGTCGCGTTCTTGGGGGCACGCTGCCCCACGGCGACGGCCAGGGCGAGACGATCTTTGCTTGCCGCACCCGGGTGTGCCGCAAGCCGCTCCAGAGCTGTCGGTACGTAGCCAGCAGGATGCTCGTGCTCGGCGAGGGCCAGACCGACTCTCATACGTGTCGTGAGCGGGGCCGTCTCGTCCTGGGCGAAGAGCTGCGCGGTCCACACGGCCCACCCCTCACGTACCGCGTTCGCCAACCAGCTCCAGCCGTTCTTGGGCAGCAGGTGTCGGGCTTCCGCGTAGCCGACGTCGTTCGCGCGATGCACCAGGGCGTCAGCTGCGCGGTGCCGCAGACCTGCCGGGAGGCCCTTGGTGCCTGCGACGTAGCAGAGGCCGACGGTGTAGTCGGCGCTGGAGTACGCCGGCCGATCGACATTGACCCCGGACAACCGCAGGATGCGTTGCAAGTCCTCGTACCAGGGTCCTGGAGTCTGAACCATGAATGTCGCCGCAGCGAGTGCAGAACCTCCACGGACCATGCACGCTGTCAGGGCGGATGTCCGCCAGGCGTCACCGAGTGACTCGTCGGCCAGGCGGACAAGGCAGGTCGTGACGAAGTTATCTGGCTGTCTGCGCTGGGGCGGCACGTCGCAGTCCGGCAGTAGCTCGGGCCTCTCCGCGCCCACCATGGCGTACCCCCTTGATCGACAGCCGTGGGCATCCTAGCTCTGTAGCGCTCGGGCCTTGTCGCGACGATGTTCGTGGGGCGCGTGACGGATACAGCGACCGAGCGATCCCTTGGCCGGGATGGGTGGGGTGGATACGAGCTTCCCGGAGGCGTGTTCGTGTAGCGCGGCAGCGCGCAGGAGAGTGAAGAGGTGCCTCCCGCTCACTTGATCGACGGGACTCCGGAGTCGGGAGGCAGTCTTCGCGGTGCATGAACGGACGCCCTCGCTGACCTGCAGCGATTCGCTGAGCGTTCTCAGGTTGGGAGGCATGCGTGAGTGAGGCTGATGATTACCCGCTGACCTGCAGTGATGGGGTTTTCTCCAAGCCCCCTGCAGTTCGGCGGGCAGTCCGGTCAAGCCGGGCTGCAGTGCCCGCGCCAGCGCGGCCAGCCCCGCGTCGACCGCTGCCGCGTCGTCGGCAGTCACCCACCACCGCAGTTTCTCGCTGCGCCGGCCGGCCCAGTGCGCGGCGAGGGCCGATTTGCCGACCCCGCCCAGTCCGTGCACCGCGTGCACGATGACCTTCCCGGGCCGGGTGAAGGCTTCCTCCAGCGCAAGGAGTTCGTCGGCGCGGCCGACGAACAGCCCCGCTGCGATGTTCGACACCCCGCGGTCTGCGGCATCGTCCGGGATCGGCGCATACGCCTCCGGCGGGAGCACGAACGCCTGGTCCGCCGTGATGTAGTGCGTCGACGAGCCGGTCACGTCGCCGCCGGCGGCGATCCCGCCTTCACTTGCGTGGACCCCGGCGGGTGCCGCCGGCGGCCCCGGCATCTGCTCGGGTCTTGCAGTCACGGCCGGTACTCGGTGTGGGAATCGTCGATGTTCCCGCCCGCGACGATGGCGCCGTTGCTGCCCGTCACCCCCGGCGTACCACCGGGCGGAGCCGGCCGGGGCGGGGGGTGTCGGTCCGCTGTACCGGGTCGAGGAACCAGTCACGTTCCCCCGTGCCACGATCGCCCCCCGCTGCCCGGTCACCGGCTCCGTCGCCCCGGGTGACGGAGGCACCGCCGGAGGGGCACCGGGTGTAAGCGGGGCACGGCCCGACGCGCGCAGCTGCCACAGCGCCACCCCCACCGCGGCGACTCCGGCCACCGACCCGACGCCACCCCAAGCCTGCCCGGATCCCTCAGGATGCGCAGCCGTCACCCACACCAACAAGCCCACCGCCGCGCCCGCTCCCAGCAGAGCAAGCCCTCACCAGCACACCCGCCGCCAGTTCGTCATACTCCATGTTCACCCCAGAAACATGATCATGTCCGCAATAGTGCACGACTACCGGGGCGCCATCTGCCCGGTCCCGGGCCTCCACGGCCTCACGCAGACGCTCGCGCACGCCAAGTGCGCTGGAGGCAGCGGGCCGCGCTGTGCGTCCGACGGGTCCGGGTACTCGTCGGTTGCCGAGGCGCGACCACTGCGGCCGAGTCACTGCTGCCGGCCGGTCCGGCCGGTCTTCACGGTGTCGCCCTCCCCGCTCCGGGTGGTCGGGGTACGGGGGGTGCAGGGCGACGGCCGGCCCCAGGTCGAGGCGCTTGTCCATGTCCAGGCGGAAGGTGCCGTACGGGCGCGTTGTTGCCGGTCAGCAAAACTGGTGGGTGCCGCGGCTTGACGGCGGGGAAGACACCCACCGCCGGCCAGCAGGATCACTGCGGCGCGACCGAGGCATTTCGACCCTCCGGGCATCGACGAACCATCACCCAGTAGGAGGTGCCCACACCCACCGGCACCGCAGGCAAGCCGCAGTGCAGCCGTAACGGTTCAACGGCGTCACGGCAGAGGTGTTCCATTCTCGTAGCCGGTCAGGACGACCGAGCAATGCGGCGCTTCAGGCGGACTCCGAGCACCGTACAGTCTGAGTCCTTCGCCTCGGACACGCAGGCACTCAGGACTCGGCGTCCCCGGAGGGGTCATCCACCGCCGGAAGTCGCCGCTCCTCCCCCATGGCACGGCACGCCTTCTCGTACCAGTCCACCGGCACGATCACCGCTTGCGCCTCCTGATAGCGCACTGCCTGGATGTGCTCACGGCCGTACTGCACGCGGCCCATCACCTTGACGATGTTCTTCCGCAGGTCCGCGGACTTCACCTGCACGGTGCGCGGCGGACGGTTGCCGCCCTCAGTCTCGTTCGACATAGCCACATCGTACGGGTGCCCCTTGTTGTACAACATCTACCTGTTGTGCAAAACTGGTCGTAGCCCGGCGGGCACACGAGAGCCCGCAGCCAGCGCTGCTACCGCTGGCCACGGGCTCCCACCCGACCACCAGCCACTACTGGAGGACGAGCTGTGCGCAACCCTAGCCTCGGGCCGCCCCTGAACGGCCCTCGGCACCTCGCAACGAGGTGC
The DNA here is from genome assembly GCF_004193175.1 of Streptomyces sp. RFCAC02. NCBI lineage: Bacteria > Bacillati > Actinomycetota > Actinomycetes > Kitasatosporales > Streptomycetaceae > Streptomyces > Streptomyces sp. RFCAC02. Next base: position 1,843,397 of record NZ_SAUH01000001.1, read on the forward strand.
CCTCTCCCCGTCGGCGCCGCTGCCGGAGGTGCGCGATGACCAAGCGCAACCACCGCACGGTCGCGTCGATGGCCCGTCGCGCCAAGGCGGCCGTGGGCACGGTCGTCAACAGCGACGAAGGCCGCGCGGCGTGCGCCGCCCACGTCAAGCTCTTCGAGCAGGTCGAGTTCACGGAGGGCGGAGCTCCCTACGCGAAGCGGCTGAAGGCCGCCACGATCTGCAACGGCTGCCCGCTGCGTGCCCACTGCGGGTTCCGGGTCACCGTCCCCAACCGGAAGCCGAAGGGAGGCCAGGAATGACCCGTCGCGACCGCCGACGCACGATCGGCGCAGCACCCAAGAGCGTCCAAGAACGCGTGCGAACACAGGCTGCCGTGATCGCCGCGGCCGTGTTCACCATCTTCCTCCCGATGGTCCTCGTCGTGCTGGCCACCACCTCGGCCTGGACGGGGTGGGTGAACGTCATGGCGATGCACACCTACCTGGACCGTCCCGGCACCTTGCCGGGCGCGACGTGGGCCGTCCCGATCGCTGTGCAGGCCTTCATCATCGTGGGAGAGGCGACCATGGTGTTGCACTCGGTGCTCCGTCGCCGATGGATCATGATCAGCGGTGCCACAGCCACCGCCCTCGGGTATGGCGTCGAGATCGGGGCGCACATCCACTACGGAGAGAGTGCCGACACCGTCGTCACCATGGTCGTCGCCGCTGTGGCCTGCGGCGGCGGCTGGGCGTTGGCGGCCGCTCTGATGGATCGAGGGGTGGAAATCGCCGACGAAGAACCGGCGGGCGACGAGCGATCCGCCACCACCGGCACGTCGATCACCACGATCCCCGACGACGGCGGGGAGCGCGACCAACCCCGATCCGGCGCCGACCAAGACGTTCCGAGGCGCGATGCTCCCCTCAACGAGCGGACCACCGCCCCCGACGCCGAACCCGAGTCGGCCCCGACCCCGTCACCGCTGGTCCCGACACGGAAGCCCGACGCCACCGATGCGGACACTTCCTCAGCGGCCGGCGTTCTCCCGCCCAAGCCGAACGCCAGGAAACGGCGATCTCATGCGGAACTGCTTCGAGAGGTTCGCGCGCTGGACCCCGACCGCACCACGCTGAGCCCCAACTACGTCGCCGAGCGGATCGGCGTCTCCTGGACCAGCGCCAAGTCGCTGCTCAGCGAAGTCGGGCGCCTGGCGACGGCAGACCAGCGGACCGGTGCACGAAGGACCCCTCCGCCCACACCGACATGGTCGGCGCCGAGAACTTCGTGGTCCACGGGCCAACGTCCGTAGCACGCGTCATCCGGCACCCGAAGGCGCCGCCGGCATCCTCCCGATGCCGGCGACGCTGCGGCCCGGCGAAACCGGCATCGCCGGTACTTGGTTGACGAGGCGAACGAAATCCCGTCTCGCGTGGCGAAGCCGCGCGTGGCCTGCATCGACCAGCTCACGGGCGACGCGTACATCGTCGAGACGGGCACCCACTCGTTCCGGCTCTCCGGACCCGGTTCCAGCCTTCCGCAACAGCCGGCTGTGTTCATCAAGACCGCCGCCGCCGCGCCAGAGGCCGTTTGCTCCGATCCGAGACAGAGGTGCGTTGGACCCGAGACCGGCAATCAGCAGCTGTCACAAGAGCTCGCCGAGCGCGGCTTCCGCCGTGTCGGTGGCTTGGGTGAGAATGTGCAGATAGGTCTGTGGGAGGCTCCCCGCGCCGAGCCCGGCTACGGTGATCGAGGTACCCAGTTTCTGTTTCTGCTCGTCGGTGAGGTGGGCCGCTTCGCTGTGCTGCAGGACTTCCCGGGCAGCGTACGCGTCGTGCCGCGCGCTGTCGGCGACAGTGTCACGAAGGACGATGCCCGCGGTGTGGTCGTGGTCGAGTTCGAGTGCGGCAAGTCCGGCCCGGGCGGCGAACACGGCAGTTGCGGGGTCGTGCGCCGTGTTCAGGGCGAGTACCTCCCGCAGGACACGATCCAGCTCCGCTCGCGGCGTTGGCGAATCCGCGGCCCGACAATGGGCGCGCAGGAGCGCCGCGACGGTGTTCTCCCAGGGCTCCGCGGGGGTGGCGGACTCGATCATGGCGTGAGCCTGTTGGGTGAGGCCGCGTTCCATCAGCGACATGATGGTGATCTGGCGGCCATCGAGAAGTCGGTGCCCGACGCCGCGGTGTGCGGCCATTGCCTCGGCTGCCTCGGTCCAGCGGCCGGTGCGGGCCAGCGCCCTGGCGCCGTCGATGAGCAGGGTGATCCACAACTCCTCGCAGATCTTCCTGTGATCCCTGTCGGTGCCGGTCAGTGGGGCGAGATCGACGGTATGGCCGCGGATCTCGACTGCCCCGCGTCCCTTCGCGGCGCGGTAGAGCCGCTGGAGTACCTCGTAGGCGGCATCGCCGTCACCATCGCGGGTCAGCAGGCGGGAGATGTTGACCAGGGGCATGAGTGACATGACGGCGATGGTCTCGGTGAGACGCCCGGCATGCGCGAAGACCTGGTGCTGCCGCCAGCACAGGTCGGTTGCCAGGTGGGGCATGCCGACGTCGGATGCGATCAGCGCGGCGTAGTTGAGGACCCCGCTGGCGCGGGCCACCAGGTCGTGGTGGCTCGCCCCAGCGGGAGCGACAGTCAGCTCGGTGAGGTGGGTGAGGCGCTCATGCAGCGGGAGGGCCGGAGCCTTGGGCCGGCGGACGAGCGGGATGCGGCTGGCTATCGCGGGGATCATCGGCTCATCCCTTGCGCGGCCAGTCGACCACGAGGCGGCTGTTCGTCTTGTCGATGACGAAGCGCGGCTCGGAAGCTGTCAGGTGTTCCCTGGCCTGCCCGACAGCCATGCGGAAGCTGGGGCGGGGTGCGGTGTTGCCCCACCCCGCGTTCCAGTCGCGGATCTCGGTGGCGACCTGGTCGGTGAGCCCAGGGGCATGAGAACCGTGACCGATGACGCCGAGTTCCCAGTAGCGTCCCTGCTCGTCCTCGTCCTCGCGAATGGTGAGGTAGGCCAGGGAGTCGCCGTCGAGGGCGGCCATGGAACCCCAGCTGAAGTGCGGGGCGAAGCCGGGGCGTGAACCGGGCATGCGGGACAGGCCGTTCGGCAGCGTGCACGCCAGGTACAGGTAGAGCCATTCGAACGGGTCGCCCTGGCGGAACTTCACGTCCGTCCACACCCTGGCGGAGGGCTGGTCGAGGACGGTGCGGATCGCGTCGCGGTCGAGGTCCTGCTCGCTGAACGTCTCCAGGCGGACGTTGCCCTCTCCTGCCATGTGCACGGGGGTGTAGATGTCGTCGCAGACGCCCTTGCGCAGGGGCACGAAGGTGGCCATCTCGCAGGAGACGGTCCGCCAGGTGTCCCCGTCCCGCTCGAACGCGAAGGAGCGGGAGATGCTGCCACGGATACGCATCGGGAGGACGAGGCGTCCGCCGGGGGCGAGCTGATCGAGCAACCCGGTGGGGACGTCGCCGGCGCCGACGGTGAACTGGATGCGGTCGAAGGGGGCATGCTCGGGGAGGCCGGCGGCGCCGTCGCCCAGCACGACGGTCACATTCGTTGCTCCGGCCTGTGCGAGGTTCGCTCGGGCGCCCTCGACGAGGTCCCGGTCCACGTCCACGGTCCACACGTGGCCGCCGGGCGTCACGAGCCGGCCGAGCAGGCCGGCGTTGTAGCCGGTGGCAGCTCCGGCCTCCAGGACCCGGTGGCCGGGCTGGGCCTGGAGCTGTTCCAGCTGGGTCGCGACGATGGAGGGCGCGGAGATGCAGGAGATCATCTCCCCGGTCCCGTCGGCGTGCTTGATGGGTACCGCGTCTTCGGCGTACGCGGCCTCCAGGTCCACGCCCGGGAGGAACCGGTGGCGCTCGGCGGCGCGGAACGCGGCGGTGATTGCGGGGGTGCGCAGGTGTCCGCCGTCGGTGAGGCGGGCGACCAGTGCGTCGCGCAGTTCGGAGGCGTCGGTAGTCAGGGTGTTCTCCATGCGGGGCAGAGTAGGGGGCGGGGAGGTGCGCCGGTGGGCGGACACGTCCGCGACGAAGACGGCTTGACGAGCCAGCCAGGCCGTAGCGGCTTGCTCCTCGACCGTCACGCCCGTGCGGTTCAAGGCGAAGATCGCATGGTGGGCGAGGACGGCGCGCAGTCCTCGCGTCAGCACGCCGTCAGCGGCCAGGCGGGCCAGCTTCGACCCGGCGGCGGCGAAGGCAGCGACGCGCTTTCCCCAGGCGGGGCTGGCGTCCGGGCGTCGTGTCGCGTCTGCGGTCATCAGGCGCCGCATGGCCGTGACCGCCCGATCGAGTGATGGGCCGGTCGGCGGGGTGACGGGCGGCCGCAGCGCGGCGAGCTTCGTCCACACATCTCCGGTCTCGAACGGGTCGAGTCCGGCCGATCGGAACATGGTGGACAGCAGCAGAACGCAGCGTTCGCGTGCTCCGTGGGCTCCCGTCTCGACCAGGGCCGACGGGCTGTCCGCGCACCACAGGTCGTGCGCGATTGCCATGCCTGCGCTGCCGCCGAACGCCTCGGTCTCCGGTTCGTAGATGCCGCTGGTCCAGCGGCTGATCAGTTTCTCCGCGAGGAGGGTGTTCAGCCGTTCGGCTGCGGGTTCCTCAGTACGCAGCCGGAGGCCACCGTCCTTGCGCAGGAAGTGGTATCGCCGATCGTGCAGGGCGGACGCCAGTGCCGTGGCGGTCTCACGGCGATCGGTACCGCTCGGGAACATCACAGTGGCGTGCCACCAGCCGTCCTCCCGTAGGAGGAGGAGGTGTTCGTCGTCGTCCAAGGTCGCTCCTTGTGGTGGAGGGTCGATCAGGTGATCAGCAGAGCGCGGGTCCAGCCGGTGCCGTCCGTGCCGTCGAGCGCCAGGCGGGCGCCGGCACGGCCTTCTAGGAGGCCGGGTTTGGTCAGCCGGTGCAGATCGGTGGTCAGGCGCTGGTGCAGGGTGGTGACGAGCGAGCCGAACCGGCGGGGTTCCGGGCTGTCGGCTGCGATGGAGCGGGTGACGGTCAGAAGTCCGGCCCAGCCGTGGCACAGCGAGGCATCCGTGACGCGGTCGAGAACGGCTGGGTCGCGCAGTGCGCGCACGGCAGCGTCTTCGGCGGTGCGGCACCGGGTGGGGTCGCCCAGGGCGATGCCGGCCAATTGCTGGGTGCGTGCGTTGCCGAGTCGGCCGTAGCACCAGGAGGGGCGTGTGGGTGGGGCTTCGGGTGGTGCGTGCCCCGTCAAGTGATCACGGGTGGTCCAGTACCAATTCCCGTACGCGTCGAGCCAGCGTGCCATGACGCCGATGGCATCGAGTTGCCCCGGCACCTGGACCCCGCACCGCACGGCGAGGGACAACAGGGCGAGAGGCCCCGCGATGCCGTGTGCGATCCCGTTGTTGCCGTGACCGCCGGGCATCTCCTCACCTCCTGGGCCGGACTGCGCCCACCAGCCCGGCACCTTGCGGTCTCCGGCGCGGACCGGCCGCGCCAGGGAGACGAGGTGGCCCAGCAGCTCCCTCAGCAGCGGTGGGACCGGGTCACGGGTGAGGAGCAGTGCACCCAGTCCGGTCAGCCCCCGTATGAGGTCCCATTCCGCGAGGTGCGGCAGTACGCCAGTGGCCTGACGCTGACGCGCGGCGGCCAGCCGGTCAGTGACGACCCGGTCCACGGCCTCGCTGACGCCAGGGTGATGGGGGCGCCCGGCCCGGCCGAGTACGAACTCCAGTGCTGGCGCGCCGTGGAACAGGGAAGCGTTGCCACCTGTGCTCACACCCGGCGAGACGGCCAGCCCGAGGTGGTGCCGGGCGGCGGCGCCGTCACCGCGCTCGACATGCCACAGCGCCACCCCGAGATCGCCTTCGGACAGCTCTTGTGTCCCCGGCGGGACTGAGGCCGTCACGAGCGGGCCAGTGGCACGACGATGCTGTGCGCCCGCCCGCCGATCCAGCCGTCCGCGTCCGGCGGCGGGGCCTCGTAAAGCGTCGCGACGCCGGTTGGGCTGGCGTCGAGGTGCACCCGCAGCACATCCAGGTGCATGTCCTGACGAAGATCCAGCGGGAGCTGCTGGTCATCCTCGGCCAGCAGAACGCCGTCCGGCACGTGCCACCGATCCATCCAGGCGTGCAACCGTGAGGTCCACTCCCCGAGTGGCGCGGCGCGGCCGGGCAGGTCCCGCGCCCGCAGCTTCCACCGGGCGGACACCAGCACCGAGCGCCGGTGGTGCAGGGCCGGAAGGAACGGCAAGGTCCAGGCTGCGCCCCAGTCGAACCCCGTCACCTGTGGTGTCGCGGCCCGGCTGATCTCGGCCAGGAACCGGGCCGCCGGAGGGGTGTAGTTGTTCCACACGAAATTGATCGCGGTCGGCGCGAGCAGTTCAAGGCGCGTGCCGGTGGCGGCCTCAGCGAGGTAGAGGCGGCCATCACGGATACCGACCGCCAGGTCGGAGGGGAAGAGCACGCCTGGCGCATGATGCCGGTGCTCGCCGATACTGACCAGCCGTGGCAGCGCCTGTGGGGCGCGGGTGAGCAGGTCGGCAGGGACACGGCCGGCGTGGAAGGACAGCTGTGCGAGTTGTGCGCCGGGCTCGACGGTGGGCAGATCGGCGTACGCCATGTCGGCGCCGGGGAACAGGTGCCAGAACCGGCCCGTCATCGCCCCGGCGGCGCGCGAGACGGCCGATACCCGAAGACGGAAGTCGCCGCGGTCGAGCGCCCGCGTCGAGCCGGCCTGGATGTGGAAGCACAGGTCGAGATGCGGCGGGGTGAGCGCCGATGTGACGGGCGTACTGGCAGCGGCCTGCAGTTGCTCGATCATCGCTCCTGACAGGATCACTGCCCGGCGGCCCTCGACGGCCGCCTCACCAGCCAGCTCCAGAAGCAGCCGGTCGCGCCGGGTCATCGGGCGCGGAGGCGATGCGACCCGGTCGAACCCTTCGGGGAGGCCCAGCCCCGCCTCGGGGTCTGTGACCAGGTCCAGCGGAATCTCGGCGCCGTCGCCATAACGGTCGGCGAACTGTTCGGCGTAACGGCTCCAGGCCGGGGTCCCCGCTGGATGTGTGGCGAGCCGCGTCAGGATTGTCGCGGCGGTCCCTGCCTCCGTCACCACCGCACGGGGAAGCCGCACCGTGGCGTCGAGGCGAACATCTGGCGCGCTCAGGTGGCTGCGGGCGTGCTCGCGCAGCCCGGGCGGCAGGCAGGCAGCCGGGTCCACGGCGGTGGCGGGCGCCCGCAGCGACGAACGCAGCAGCCTCACCTGAAGAAGCTTCGTGATCAGCCGGGTCCGCTGCTGGCCGGCCGTCCCAGGGAACGCGGCGGCGAGCTTGTCCGTGAGAACCCCGCAGGGGACGGGTGACCGGGCCGTGTCGAGCACCAGCGCAACCGCCGGCGTAAGCGCGAGCGAGATCTCCGATGCTCCCTCGGACGGGACGTACACGCGCCCGCCACGCTGACGCGCCAGGTTGTTGACGCAGATCTCGACGGAGGCCATCCGCTCGGCGTCCGCCTCCCAGCGGCTGATCGCCGTATCGAGCGCGACGGGGTCCGGACGCGCGACCACCCGGTGCCCCTCCCCGACGCGCACCTCGGACGTGTCGCCGAAATCGCCGAGCAGCGCGACGCCGGCGAACAGACCGAACGGGGTCGAACGGCGCGCGTACCGGATCGCGTACCGGGCTGTGGCCAGCGCTGCCCGGCGGACCCGACGTACTCCCGGGGTGCGACCGCCGAGGATGGATGCGACCTGGCGCGCCAGGTCAGGACTGGCAGTGGCCACTGCCTGCCGAAAGGACTGGTCGGTCCACACCGTGTTCAGCCACGAGCGCCAGTGTTCCAGCGGGGCGGCGGGGCACGGCCAAGGCGGCATGTCAGGACCGGTGAGGTTCACCGCGGCGCGCAGCATCCCGCCCCCGGCGTTTCCGTACAGGCTGTGGCGCGCACGTGTCATCACCGCGCTCCTTTCAGTCAGCAGGAAGAGCGCGGGCTGGACGGCTGGCTTCGTCCAGCCCGCGCCGGCGAACCGAACCAGCTACGAGGTGGCGCAGGCGCTCGGGCACGAAGCCCCGCAGTTGTCACCGGTGCTGCACATCAGCACCGTCTCGGTCGCCGGCGTGCCCTCGATGAAGGTGATGTCGAGATCGAAGGGATCGGTGTTGGTGTCGGTGGTGGCGGCTTCCGTTGCGGGCATGGTCACGGGATTCCTCCTGCTGAGAAACCGGGGGCTGTGGAACCCCGCCGCGCTGCCGGATTGGCGCCATGCGCGGCGGGGTGTGTCCTCACGATGGCGCACGGACCATGACCGGGGAATGGGCTCGTGCGGTGCTCGTGTGGTGCTTGTGCGAGCACCACACGAGCACCGCACGAGCCCATTCCGCAGTCGGTCTGTGACCGCTACCGTCGATCTGATCGGGCACCGCACTCGTCCTCACCCACGGGGAGCAGATGACGCATCCGCTGACCCGGGCGCTCCTGGCCCGCAACGTCACCACCAGCCGGTTCGTGCGCGAGCTGGCCGTGCTGGCCCGTGAGCGAGGCGCGTACATCAGTCCCGGACGAGCGGAGGCATACCGCTGGCAGGGCCGCTGCAAAGACAAGCCGCGCCGACCGGAAGACCACACTCAACGCCTCATCGGCGAGTGGCTGGGACTTCCCCCCGAGGCCGTGGACCCCCGCGCCTGGCCGCATTGGCTGGAGTCCGACCCACTCCAGCACCCCCCCGACCACCCATGGACGCCGTCCGGTGCCCTCGCCGCGCTGACACAGGTGTCCGGGGAGGAGACCGACATGGACCGCAGATCGTTCACCCTCACCGGAGGCGCCCTCACGGGCAGCCTGCTGGCGTGGCTCACCACCGACCCAGCCGCCGCCGGACAGATCACCAGTGCCCGCCGCATCGGCGAGACGGCCGTCGCCCGCATCGAGCAGCGGGTCGGCGAACTGCGCCGCGCCGATGACACCGGCGGAGGCGGCCAACTCCTCGACCACACCGCCACCCTCCTGCGGCTGGTCACCCGGCTGCTGCGCGACCGCAGCTACACCGACGCCCACGGCCTTCGCCTGTATGCCGCCGCCGCCGACCTCGCCCGCCAGCGCGCCGCCGCCCGGTTCGACGTATACGACCGATGCGACGACGGCCTGTTCGAGGTGGCGCTGCGCGCCGCGCGGACCGCCGGGGACGACGCCCTCGGCGCCAATATCCTCGGTTTCTGGGCAACGGCCGCCGCCAACACCGGCCGCCCTCGGGACGCTGAGACGATGGCCACCGCCGCCCTGGCCACCGTACGGGGCCGCACCACCCCGCGGGTCGAGGCGCTCCTCTCCATGCGGCGCGGGCGCGCCCGCGCCCATACCGCGCACCCTGGCTGCTGGGCCGATTTCGATCATGCCGAGACCCTGCTCGATGGTGCCGATGCGCATGGAGACCAGGACCCGGAGTGGATCTACTGGTTCGGCCCGACCGACGTCGGCGCCGCACGAGCCAGCAGCCACCGCGACCGCGACCAACCCAGCTCCGCCGCTGAGCAGTTCGCCCACGTCGCCCATGCCTTCCCCCACCGGTACGTGCGCGACCGCGCCCTCTACCTCACCCGCCAGGCCGACGCCGAATACGCCGCCGGCCAGATCGAAGAGGCGTGCGCCACCGCGGACCAGGCACTCACCCTCACGCAGACCATCACCTCGCGCCGCACCACCGCCCCTCTCCTCGAACTCGCGGCCAAGGTGCGCACGTCAACTTTCCCCGCCGCCCGCGACTTCCACGAACGCGCCCAAACCGTCCTCACCTGACCCCCGCCAGCCGCGACCGGACAAGCCAGCAGGCCACGGCGGCGTACGTCCGACAAGTGCCCGGTCAGGGCTCCTGCGCGGGCCGAGGGAGGGCACGCAGAAGTCGGTGCAGGCGTGCGGCGCCCCGCAGTGTCCGGGTCGTCGTTCGTGGGGCGGTGGTGCCGGTCATGGTGGGGTGTCACCCGAACTCTGTCTCAGAGCAGATGCGTTGAGTGGTGATGTCATAAGCCCGAGGGCCGTCCGCGACGACGCGGCGCACCGCGTCGAGGCCCTGCTGGTGCGGCAGTGCGGCGGCCTCGGCGCTATCGAGTCCTGTCTTCAGCCAGCGGGTGTCCGGGCCGGAGAGGTAGGTGACGACGTGGTCCTCGGTCACGTGCAGGGTGGCGCTGTGCGGCAGGTGAAGTTCCGTGAGGGGGGCGGGCACGGTGATGCCGGCCTGGATGGGGACGACGCGCAGGGTGATCCGCCGCTCTTCGGCGAGGGCGAGTACGTGGGCGAGTTGCTCGGTCTGGCCCGCGCGGGCCAGGAGCGAGTCCTCGATCAGGACGGTGAGCGTGCCAGCCGGGAGCTGGTCGTCCTCGGGCGGGGGCTGGTGGCCGGCCAGCAGGGCTGGCGGGCGCACGTCCATGGCCTTGTAGGCGTCCACCAGCCGCCGGTGTTCAGCGGGTGATGTCAGGGCCGCCGGCCAGACGTAGGTGATCCACACGCGCGCCGAGCGGGCGCATGCCTGCACCGCGCGCAGCCGCTCCAGGGGCCGACCGCTGAGGTCCACCGCGTGGTGCCAGTCCCCGCCGTGGTGCAGGCTGCGCATCTCGCGCATGATCGCGGCCGGCCGCTGGCCGAGGCGGGCGGCCACGATCGCCGGGATGTCGGGACGGGCCGTACGGTGCCCGCGTTCGGCGCGCGAGAGGGTGCTGGCGGAGATGGACAGGGAGGCAGCGACCTCTTCCAGTGTCAGGCCGGCGCGGTGCCGGAGGTCCCGCAGGTAGGCACCGGTCACGATCGCTGCGACGGACGGACTGTCGCAGCAGTTCTTCGAGTGCGTCACATCGCCTCCCGGGCGAACAGGCCGGGCCGCAGCGTGCGGGAGCATCGGTCGCAGGACGGGCAGGTGTCTCACAAGTCTGCTCGGTTTCGGGGTCGGTCGTGTCCCGGGCGAGAGGCCGGGACACGGAAGCGGATCGAGTGATGGTGGGCGCAGCTGCGTGCAGCGGGCATGAGAGCGCACGGGTCGGTGAGGGCGCACGGACCCGCCGCACTCCCCCGGTGGTGTCGGCGATCGGCAGCGTGGCGAGGTCGAGCGTCTGGCGGGACGGCCGTGCCCGGCCGCCGGTGGGCGCGTGGGTACGGACCATCCCGCGGCGCTGCCGCCCTTCTGCCGCAGTCACTGTCCGGCGTCGCACTCATGGGCGGAGAGGACGCGGCGCAACCCGTTGACGGCGCGCGTGGTCGCCATGGTGACGAGGCCGACCTCCGGGCTCGTCATCGGTTCGCTGACGGAGACGGCGATGTAGACCCGGGGACCGGCCGCGAACATCAGCACGGTGTGGTCGCCGAGGTCGACCACCGACTTCTGCCACGGCATCTGCTGGTCGAGCGGCCCGCCGCAGAACTCGCTCAGGGAACGGCTGAGGTTCTGCAGCCCGGCGAGGGTCGCGGCGGTGCGCTCGGCCGCGTCGCGCGACAGGCCGTCGGACGAGGCCAGCAGCAGGCCGTCGGAGGTGAGCAGCAGGGCGTTGGCGGCAGCGGCGTGCTCGGAGGTGATGCGGTTGAGCACCCAGGTCATGTCGGTGCTCTCGACCGTGGGCCGTTCGCTGTCAGTCATCGTGCTGTTCTCCCAACATGTCGAAGCCGTAAGTCCGCTCCGGCCGGTCATCGCTCATCGCCCAGGAGCGCCCAGACCCGCTTCTGCCGCCGCTCGGGGCACGGCTGGAACCCCCAGTCCCGGGAGACGGCCGCGACAAGGGCCAGTCCGCGCCCCTGCTCGTCTTCATCGCTTGCCTGCTGGAGAGACGGCACCGCGTAGGGCGCTCGGTCGGTCACGACGAGCATCACTCCGCTACCGCCGGGCAAAAGCGTCATCTCGATCGGCACCGGCTTACCCCTGGACTCACCGTGCGAGATCGCGTTGTTGAACAACTCGTTGCCGACGATCTGGGCGATCGCCGTCAGCCCGCCGGGTAGGCCGCAGCCGCCGCAGAACTCAGCCAGAGCACGCCGGAGCTGGACAGCGCTCCTGGGCACGCCGGGAAGAACGAGCACGTACCAGGACGGCGGTCCGAGTGTCGGCTCGCAACGGGGAAGCGGACGTTGGCGAAGCGGCATGTGGCCTGCCCCGCCGATCGGGGACTGGTCGCGCGAGGCAGCGGCCGCCGCGGACAGTCCGACGACGGTTTCGATTCCGCGGACCATCCGACGCACCAATCGCTCCACGGACAGGAACGAGGCAGCGCGGAGTGAACTGAAAGTCACGATACGTTGAGCGGTCATTGACCGGTGGACTGTCGTCTCGGTCATAACTCCCCCTGGAATTGCCGTGGGGCTGGACTGCTCGGAGTATGGCAACGGTCCTCTCGCCGCGTAACGTGCGCGGCGTAAGTGTCCGCATGGGCGTTACGTCGATCACTCACCCACTCCCTGCTCGGTTGTTCCGCCGTGTAACTTGCATGGCGACACCGTTAGGGCAGCGAGGGAGCACGCGATGACGGACAAGGAGTCCGTGACGGCAGACAAGTCGAACGGGCCGACCGGGCCCACAGCGAGGCGTCGGCAACTCGGCATCCGCCTGCGGGCACTCCGTGAAACAGCCGGCCTTACCGTGGAACAGGCCGGCAGCGCGGCCGGAATGTCCAGCGCCAACGTCTCCCGGTACGAGCGAGCCCGCGGTGGAGTCCGGTGGAACCAAGTCGACCAGTTGTGCCGTGTGTACCAGGCCACGGACGACGAACGCCGCGCTTTGATCGACCTGGCGAAGCGTTCCAAAGTGGTCGACGGCTGGTGGGTGCCTTACGCCGGGCGGCTTCCCAGCCCGATGAGGCTGCTGCTCGCCATCGAGGACGAGGCTTCACGTATCAACCAGTACACGGCCGGCGTCGTCCCCGGACTTCTGCAAACGCTGGAGTACGCCAGCGCCATCAAGGAGACACCCGGCAGCGAGCTGCCGCCGGACGATGTCACCGACTACCTGTCGATGAGGATGAAGCGCCAGCAGATCCTCGCCCGGCCCACCCCGCCGACGCTCGACGTGATCATGGACGAGTCGGTACTCCACCGCGTGGTCGGCAGCCCCGGCACCATGACCGACCAACTCGATCATCTGCTCCAGCGAGGCCGTGACCCGCACATCGACATCCGAGTCCTTCCCTTCGCTGCCGGTGCCTACGGAGCTGCCCTCAGCAGCTTCCTCATCTACGGCGGGCAGGACCCGTCCCTCGACGTGATCTTCATTGAGACGTCCGCCGGCTCCTTGTTCCTGGAGGAGCCCGAAGCTCAGGCTCAATACGCTCGCGCCAGCGACTTCCTGCGCCGTGAGGCGCTGGACCCTGACGCCTCGGCACAGCTCATCGCCGAAGCCCGCAAGATGCACATGCACAACAAGTGAGGACCTACCGTGGCTGAACCCCGCCCGATGTGGCGCAAGAGCTCCTACAGCGGCACTCCCAGCAACGAGTGCGTGGAGTGCGCGCTGTCCCTGCCCAGCGTTCTGGTACGGGACTCGAAGCGCCCCGACGGCGCGCGCTTCTCCGTCTCGAAGGATGCATGGAGCGGCTTCACCCGCGCGGTCCGGGCCAACACCCTCTGCTGCGACTGAGGGGCTGGTGCCGCGTGAACGGCCCAGTGCGCCGCCTGCAGGCCACCGGGCCGTTCCGTCTCCGGACTGCGCGAGGGACATGGGATGTTTCCCAACACCCGCAAAAACCGTTGAGCGATGCGGACAATGTGATGCGGACACCGGTGTCCGCATCGTTACGAGCGAGGAAGCTCATGCCTCAGCGAGAACGCCCCCTGGACGACACCACATCCCTGGCCGCCTGGTTCGGGGTCGAGCTGCGGAACTGGCGGAAGACCCGCAAACTCAGCACCGATGCACTGAGCGAAAAAGCGCAGGTCAGCGCATCCCTCATCGAGCGGATCGAGAAGGCGCAGCGATCATGCAACACGAAGCTGGCCTCGCGCCTGGATGACGTTCTGGAAGCCGGCGGCGCGCTGCGAAGGCTGTGGCGACGAGTTGAGCTGGACACGGACACAGACGCTGATGCGGACACTCCTCAGGGCGTCGCGGTTACAAGGACCGGTGAAGGGCAGACCGACACTGCACCGGACACTGGTCCGACACATGCCCCGGACTCACCGCTCATGGGGGAGCTGCCACCAGTGGAACGTCGTTCCTTCCTCACCCTCGGTGGCGGCGTCGGCGCCGCCCTCACCTCGGCGTCGCTCTCCACGCTGTTTCCGCGGCTCGGTGCCGAACTCCCCAGGCAGGTCCGCGCCGAGGACATCGAGCAGATCCGCACAGCAGCCCGGGGGCACACGACCTGGGACGCCCGGTACGGCGGCGGGGGCCTCGTGCGCGCGACCGCGATCGGTCAACTCATCTGGGCACACGGGCTGCTCGGCGTCGAATGCCCCTCCCCACTGCGCCCGGAGCTGCTCACAGCAGTCGGCGAACTGGCCATGGTCATGGGAGCGAGCGCCTTCGACAGTGGTGATCACCCCCATGCCACTCAGCTTTTGGAGCTCGGCGTCCACTGTGCCGAGCAAGCTGACAACTGGCACCTCCGGGCGAGGGCCTACAGCTGGCGTTCCCGACAGGCCACCTGGTGCGGCTCGCCCGACACAGGGCTGACGCTCGCGGAGACCGGGCTCGTACGCGCGGACCGGCTCACCCATCGAGAGCGCGGAATGCTGCACATCGCCCGCGCCAGAGCGCTGGCGAAGCTGGATGCCCGGCAGGCGGCTCTCGCTGCCATCGGTCGAGCCGACGACGCCTGGAGCCGGTCCGGGGACGGCGAAGACGCGCCCTGGATGGCGCACTACGACTACGCCCAGCACTTGGGCGACACGGGGCACGCCGCCGTCGACCTCGCCGCTCTCGGTCATTCTCCCGACCTGGCCATCACCCGGCTGAAGACGGCCGTCCAACGGCACACCGACGTGTACGTCCGCTCACGCGCTCTGTCCGGCACCAAATTGGCGACGTTGCTCATGACGGTGGGTGACCCGCAAGAGGCGGTCTCGACAGGCCACCGGGCACTGGACGAGATCGGCCAGCTGCGCTCCCAGCGCGCGATCACCGAGGTGCAAGCGCTGGCACAGGCTTCCGCGAAGCACTCCACGAGGCCCGACGTCGCATACCTCCGTGAACGCATCACCGCGACGGTGACTGGATGAACGCACGCCTCGAACAGTCCCGCGCCGTCCTGGGGGAGGTCACCGCGGCCGCGCACCTGTCATCGACAGACGCAGAACCGATCCGGCTCGGTGAGAACGACCTCTGGCGTCTCCCGGGCGGCATCGTGGTGCGCATAGCACGCCCCGGCCAAGACGCCGCAGCCGCTCGTGAAGTGGCGGTGACTCGCTGGCTCTCGGACAACCACTTCCCGGCAGTCCGACCGTTGCCGATCGATCAGCCGATCCATGCCGGCGGCCGAGTCGCGACCCTGTGGGAGGAACTGCCCCCGCATCGTGCCGGCACGACAGACGAACTGGCCGTGCTACTGCGTCAGCTCCATGCTTTGCCAGTTCCTTGTCTGTGCGAAGGGCAGGGAGCTGTCGAGCTCGGACTCCTCGACCCGTTCGTCAGGCTGGCCGACCGAATCCGCGCCGTCGGCGCGGAAACCGTCACCGACGACGTCCGAGGCTGGCTTCTGGACCGGCTGGAGGTGCTGCGGCACGAGTGGGGGGCGCTGCCGGACGGTATGCCCAAGACCGTCATCCATGGCGACGCCTGGCGCGGTAACGTCGCAGCCACCACGGACCGCGCTTACTTGCTCGACTTCGAGCGGACCTCGCTGGGTCCGCCGGAGTGGGACCTGGCCTCCACCGCGGTCGGCTACGACAGTGCGGGCAGTATTTCGAGGAAACAGTACGAACGTTTCGTCGCGAGTTACGGCTTCGACGTCATGACGTGGTCCGGATACGCCACGCTGCGGTCGATACGCGAGCTACGTTTGGTGACATTCGCCCTACAGCTCGCCCCCACCAGCCAGCAAGCCGCCGCTGAGGCCCATTACAGGCTTGCCTGTCTCCGGGGAGCCGCCGGCCCTCGCCCTTGGCACTGGTCCTCCATCACCTGACCGCGGTTCCGTCGGCCGAACAGCGCCTCCTCTTGAGCCTGTGCTGCGGCTCGGCCGCGTGAACTCGATCGGGGAGTGCGGGGCTACTCCGTCGCCGGTGGGGTGCGCTTCTCCAGTACTCCGCGTTGGATTCTGCGCAGGTGCGAGGGGTCGAGGCCGGTGATGCGTCGGACCTCGGCGAAGCGGTCGGCGTCTGCGCCGCTGGGGCGGGCGCCGTGGACGTGTGGGGGGAGGGCGTCGGCGATCGCCGCGTAGTAGGCGTCGCGCGCGACGGTGACCTCGTCGACGGCACGCTGGGCCTCCGGGAGGAGGGCGAAGGCCGCGTCGGGCTCGGTGAGCCGCCGGGGCCGGTCGGTGGCCTCGCGGTAGGCGAGTTCGGCTTCGTAGAGGTTCCGGACGTTCTGCTCGGTCTGGCCGATGAGCCGGGCGATGGCCGCTCGCCGACCGCGGCCGCGCACCGGTGGGTTCTTCTCCCCGCGGGCTCTGCGGGCTTCGCGCTCCCGCTTCTCGCGCTCGCTCAGCGGGTCGGCATGGGAGTCGGCGAGCAGGCTGTTGCGGCGGGCCTCTCGTTCGGGCAGTCGGGCGTGGAGACGGTCGAACCGGCCCTTGGCTGCCTTGAGGACGGCGATGGGGTCGGCTGCGGTCACCCCGACATGCTGGCGAGGCCGACCGGGATTCCGCAAGTCACGCGCCTGCGGGATGAGCGTGATGTCCACCATCAGGAGGTCCGAAGAGCGGCGCGCAGGGCCATCTCGGCCGCTTGCTGCTCACGGGCGTCATCGCCGCACGTACGGCACAGGTTCGCCCCTTCCGGATCACCGCGCCGTCTCTGGCAACCGGAGCACAGTGGCCAGCCCAGGCATTCCGCACACAGGGCGCGCCCTGGCACCGGGGGGCGTCCGCAGTCGTCGCACTCCGGCAGGGCAGGAGGCCGGACGTGCTTCCCGAAGCGGGGCGGAGTGTAGGTCGCAGAGCGCTCCGGTCCGGCGTCCTGCAGGGGCAACCGCGAAGGGGTCGGTGGGATGTGCCCGATTCGGCGGGCGAGGAAACCGGCAGGGTGGGTGACGTTGAGCGGGAGGCCACCTGTCAGGGCGGCCCGCAGGCTGTCGGCGTCCCAGCCGGCCGCCAGGAGATCGTCGAGCCGCTGTCCCTCGCGGCTGAGCGCCTGGCCGCCGATGCGGAGACGCGGCTCGCGCGCGCCGATCGCCAGGAGCAGTGAGACGCCGGCGCTCGGCGCGACCGGGACGGAGGGAGGGGAAGGGCTGGTCTTCTGCGGGTTGGTCTTCTTGCTCTTGTTCTTCTTAGGCCGCGGATCATCCGACGTCGGGTCATCCGTCGTCGGGTTTTCCGACATCGGCTCCGACCTGGGCTCTTGCTTCTCATCGGCCTCGGTGGGCAGGGGAGCCCGCGGGGAGTCGGTGATGCGGTAGACGGCGGAGCCGAGCCGACCGCGCTCGTCGCGTTCCTGGTAGCGCTCCAGGTAGCCGTACTGCTCGAGTTCCTGCAGGCCGGTCATGATGGCCCCGCGGCCTCCGGGCCGGAGCGGACGAGAGCTTCCACGGTGAGCCCGTAGCCGTCGCGATGCGAGGCGATCTCCAGGAAGAGCCCACGCGCCTTCCTGCTCAACCGCCGGTCCCGCGCCAAGTCGTTGGAGACCTGGGTGAACCGGTCAGCTGCCATGTACCCGCGCTCGATGCGCCCGTAGCGGCTCATGGAAGCCACGAGCAGGACAACGGAGGGCGCCGGGCAGCCGCATCGCAACGAAGGACACGCAACCGTCGAGAAGCACTCCCTCGGAAGGGCCGCATGTACATGCCTCCTTCGCCGTGCCGGTGGGGGATCACAAGCTAGTGGACTTGCTTTTGCCAAATCAAGTCCACAGAATGGAGCTGGCAACTCACCTCACCGCCGAAGCTCGCCACCTCACCCACACGAAAATCCGAACAAATGGACGTCTCGGCGAGTTCGCTCGCCGTAAACACGAGTTAACGCGCTACCGGGGCGAGCAGCAACGAGCAACACGCAAGATCGTTATGAATCCGGGCATACACGGGTCAACCGCGCTTATTATCCGTGAACAACTGTGAATGCCCACTCGATTCGACCGGCGACAGGAAGCCGTCGGTCGGCCCCGCGGGGCGGCCTCGATACCGCCAAGCATCCGCCGCCGCGCGGGGCGCCTCCTCACCCGAACCGCATCGATCCGAGAAGGAAGCGTTCATCATGCCTGAGTCCGCCCCGAACCTGCCACCTTGTTCGAACTGCGGCGACTTCCGCACCGTCGCCATCACCACCGGCCTGTGGTGCAGCGATGGCTCGCGCGAGACAACTTTGGTCTGCTGCGCCGCACACCAGAGCACTCGCGTCGTTGAGCCGGTCGGCGGCTCCGTTCGCGCAACGGCCATCCCCGGTCAGGAGGCTCGGTGACAGAGCCTCAGTTGTACCGCGTCTCGGACGTGGTGGAGCTGCTCAACCTCAGCCGGTCCGTCGTCTACGACCTCATGCGGACCGGCCGTCTGCGGACGGTCCGCCAGGGACGGTCGAGGCGCGTCCCCAGCTCCGCGCTCCACGAGTACGTCGCACTTCTCGAACGCGAGGCCGGAGGGAAGCGGTGAGCGCACGCCGTGACCGAGGAGACGGCGGCCTGCACTGGGACGCCGGGCGCCAACGCTGGATCGCTTCCGTGAGTCTGGGGTATGACGACGCCGGAAAGCGTGTCGTCAGACGCAGGAGCGGCAGGACCAAGGCCGAGGCCAAAAGCAAGCTCAAGGAGCTTCTCAGCGAGCATGAGACCGGCCTCGTGGCCGCCACGACCGACTGCACCGTCGAGGAAGCGGTCACCAACTGGCTGGCGTACGGCCTCGCCGGAAAGGACCCGCAGACGGTGCAGTGGTACGCCAACCTCTCCCGTACGCACGTCATTGCCGATCTGGGCCACCGAAAGCTTCGCGAACTCGGCGTCGACGATGTCGACAGATGGCTGGCGGCGAAGGCGCGGGCGCTCAGCACCCGCACCCTGCAGGGCATCCACTCCTGCCTGAACCGCTCGGTGCAGCGCGCTATGGTCCGCGGAAAGGTCAGCCGCAACGTCGTCGCCCTGTGCGCGGTACCGACCGGGCAGCCGGGGAGACCGTCGAAGGCCATGACGCTTTCCCAGGCCGAGGCCGTCCTCAGGGCCGTCGAGAACGACCCGATGCGCGCCTACATCGTCGTCTCGCTCCTCACCGGTGCGCGGACCGAGGAACTGCGCCCGCTCACCTGGGACCACGTCGATCTCGGAGGACGCCCGCACGCCGATCCGCCGGTCCCCCCGCACATCGCGGTCTGGCGCTCCGTCCGCCGGAGCGGTGAGACCAAGACCCGGAAGAGCCGGCGCACGCTCGCCCTTCCCGGCCGCTGCGTCTCCGCCCTGCGACGGCACTGCCGAGTACAGGAACGTCAGCGGAGAATGGCCGGCGAGAGGTGGCGGGAGAACAACCTCGTCTTCGCCTCGGACGTCGGCACGATCCTGGACGCCGCCAACGTGCGCCGCGCCTTCCGCCGGGCCATCGCCAAGGCCGACGGCATCGACCCCGCCGAGTGGACGCCGAGGGAGATGCGGCACAGCTTCGTGTCCCTGCTCTCCGACCACGACGTCCCCGTCGAGGAGATCGCCCGGCTCGTGGGGCACTCCAGTACCGAGACCACGGAGAAGGTCTACCGGAAGCAGATCCGTCCCGTCATCCAGACCGGAGCACTGACCATGGACCGCATCTTCCAGCACTGAACCGACCAGGATCGACCGGCCGAGCCCGATGCGGAAGGCAGTTCGACGGGGGAACGATCGCCGGGGGTTGACGCCCAGAAGCCGCATTTCGGACGCTTGCGTCCGAGGCAAGGACGTTAGTCACTCAGTTAGTCACGCAGAGGCCCCCTCCCTTGCGGGAGGGGGCCTCTGACCTGTGGAGCTAAGGAGAATTGAACTCCTGACCTCTTGCATGCCATGCAAGCGCTCTACCAACTGAGCTATAGCCCCTTGCTTGTCCCGGTCGGGGTCTCCCCCTCGCGGTGATCCCTACTTTACACACTTCCCGGGGGCGTTTGCCAAATCGGTGGGCGGGGGCGGCGGTGTGGGGGCGGTCACGCGCTCGCGAAGGAGTAGAAGCGCTTCAGCGCGCAGTGTTCGTCGAGGAGACGGCCGTAGATCGGCTCGCCCTCCAGCTCGCGGTACACCTCGATCGGGTCGCCCTTGATGATCAGGGCGCGGGCGCACTCGACGCACCAGTACTGGTAGGACACGTTGACGGGCTGGAGATCGCGCACGATCGGTGTGCCGGCCGCGCACCAGTCGCACTTCCTGCTGTGTGCACCCATGAGCGCTCAGCTCCACCCTCGGTCGTGGGCCGTGCTCACGTGGGTACCCCCCAAGGAGATGCCGAGCGATCAGCGGCCAGGGCTCCCGCCGCCCGGCGTATACCGGCGTATACCCAGGATTCTGCCACGTGAACGATCCGCCGATAAGCGGAAGATCCCGCCTCCACGGAAGGGAGACGGGATCGATATACGGCCTCCCCGGAAGCCCTTCGGCCTCCGGTGGCTCTTCACCTCCCGCCGCGCGCCGCGGTGTTGAGACGGGCCGCGGCGAGGGCGCCCACCACCGCGGCGGCGGACAGCGCGATCATCGTCGGCCACAGCGCGTCCGCCGTCGAGTGCGCGGAGTCCGCGCGCCCGAGGAAGAGCGTGCCGAGGGCCGCGATGCCCGCGAGCATGCCGAGCTGCGTCATCATCCCGAGCAGGCCGCTCGCGTCGGGGGCCTCCTCCGGGCGGACCGACGCCAGGGTGCGGTTCAGCGAGGCGCTGAACGAGAGGCCGAGCCCGAGCCCGGTGACGGTGAAGACCAGCAGCACGGGCAGGTCGACACCGCGTCCGTCCCGCAGCAGCAGGCCCGTGACGGCCATCGACGCGCCGGCCACCAGGAAGCCGGCCGCCGCCGTCCAGTGGCGCAGCACCGCGGCCGCCTTGCCCCAGTACAGCGAGGCCAGTCCGTAGCCGACCGCCTGCGGGATGAACGTGAGCCCCGCGTGCAGCGCGCCGTACGCGAGGCCGCCCGTCGCGTCCGGCCCCTGGACGTGCAGGGAGACGCTGAACGTCAGGCCGCCGGTGACGGCCATCGACAGGAAGACGCTGAGCGCGCCGGGCAGCACGCCGGGCGTGCGCAGCATGCGCGGGGAGATCAACGGCGCGCCCCCGGTCCGTGCCGTACGTGCCTGCTGCGCCGCGAACAGCGCCGCCGGGACGAGGCTCGCCGCCAGGCACCACAGGCACCACGCGGGCCAGTCCCGGTCCTGCCCGAGGACCAGCGGGACGGTCAGCAGCAGCACCGAGGCGCTCAACAGGACGAGCCCGGCCGGGTCCAGCGGGCGGGCGCGGCCCGGCGGGCGCCCGCCCGCGGCGGGCAGCACCCGGGCGCCGACGACCAGCAGGGCGATGCCGAACGGCACGTTGACCAGGAACACGGGCCGCCAGGCGAGGCCGAACAGGTCGGCGCTGATCAGGGCGCCGCCGACGATCTGCCCGGCGGCGGCGCCCGTCGCGATGACGGTGGCGTACAGCCGCAGCGCCCGTCCGCGCGCGGCGCCGGTGAACGTGAGCTGGATCAGGCTCAGCACCTGCGGCATCATCAGCGCGGCACCCGTGCCCTGGGCGAGGCGGAACGCGATCAGCGTGCCGGTGCCGGGCGCGAGCCCGCAGGCGAGGGACGCGGCCGTGAACGTGCCGAGCCCGGCCAGGTACAGCCGCCCGGGGCCGAACCGGCCGCCGAGGCGGGCGCCGGTGATCAGCAGGACCGCGTAGGAGATGGTGTAGCCGGCGACGGCGAGCTGCAGGCCGCTGTCGGACGCGCCGAGGTCGGTGCGGATCGTGGGCGCGGCGACGTTGACGATGAAGACGTCGAGCAACGCCATGAACAGGCCGGCCAGCACGACCGCGAGGACCCGCCCGGGCCGCTCGGGGGCGGCCGGTGCCGGAGCGGCCGGGGCCGGCGGCCCGGCCGAGGCCGAGGGCGAGGGCGGCGCCGGGGGCGTGGAGGAGAGTGTCATACGGCTCAGCGTGCGACCGGCGCGGTACGGGTAACGAGAGCCGGTCGATACTGGTACTGGCAGACACCTGGCTGGGACGGAGCGCCCGGCGCACCCTGGAGGGGTGAGCGTGACGACCGCACGACGGCGACCGGAGCTGGGCGCGTTCCTGCGCGGCAGGCGTGCCCGCATCACTCCCGAGGACGTGGGCATGCCGCCCGGCACGCGCCGCAGGACACCGGGGCTGCGGCGCGAGGAGGTCGCGCAGCTCGCCGGTGTCGGTGTCACCTGGTACACGTGGCTGGAGCAGGGGCGCCCCATCAACGCGAGCGGGCAGGTCCTCGACGCCGTGGCGCGCGTCCTGCGGCTCGACGCGGCGGAGCGCGAGCACCTGTACCACCTGGCGGAGGTGCCGATCAACGGCACGGCGGACGGCATGCCACCGCGTGGGAAGTCCCTGTGCGACATGCAGATCATGCTGGACGCGCTGCACCCGCTGCCCGCCGTCGTGTGGAACGCCCGGTACGACTTCCTCGCCAGCAACGCCGGCTACCGCGCGATCCTCGGCGCCGTGCCCACCGACAACCTCCTGCGGCTGCTGTTCCTGGATCCGCGCAGGCAGTGCCCCGTGGTGGTGAGCGAGGCGGACCTGACCAGCCTGGTGTCCACGCTGCGCTGGGGGTACGGCCGCCATACGGGCGAGCCGCGGTGGGAGTCGCTCATCCAGGAGCTGGTGCGGGAGAGCCCGCGCTTCGCGCGGCTGTGGGCGAACGGTGCGGTGGCGCCGCCGGGGATGCGCATGAAGCTGTTCGATCACAAGGAGGCGGGCCGTATCCACGTGCGGTCGCACTCGCTGACCGTGAACGGCCTGCCCGACGCCCGCATGATCGTCTACGTGCCGGACGACGAGGTCAGCCGGCTGCGCCTGGAGGGGCTGGTCGGCGCGCCGATCCCCGTGTCCCCCGCGGTGGACGGCGGCTGCGCCCCCCTGCCGACCGCCGGGTGACGGCCGGGCGGGAGCGGCTCAGACGTCGTCGCCGATGGCCCGTTCCGGGAGGGAGTTGGCGTTGTGCTCCAGCAGGCGCCAGCCCCGTACGCTCTCGCCCAGCACGGACCAGCAGCAGTTCGTGAGCCCGCCGAGGGCCTCCCACGTCTGCGGCGGCAGCCCGAGGAGCCGGCCGATGGTCGTACGGATGGCGCCGCCGTGGCTGACGACGACGAGCACGCCGCCGGGCGGCAGCTTCTCGACCGTCCGCTCCACGACGGGCGCGGCCCGGTCGGCGACCTCGGTCTCCAGCTCGCCGCCGCCGCGCCGCACCGGCTCGCCGCGCCGCCACGCCTCGTACTGGTCGCCGAAGCGCTCACGGATCTCGGTGTGCGTGAGCCCCTGCCAGTCCCCGGCGTACGTCTCGCGCAGGGCATCGTCGTAGGTGACGTCGAGGCCGGTGACGGAGGCCAGCTCGGCCGCCGTGTCACGGGTGCGCCGCAGGTCGGAGCAGATGATGGCGTCCGGCGGGAGGTCGGCGAGCTTGGCCGCCGCCCGGCGGGCCTGGGCGCGGCCGGTGTCGGTCAGGTCGATGTCGAGCTGCCCCTGGAAGCGGTCGGCCAGGTTCCAGGCGGTCTGGCCGTGCCGCCACAGGACGATCCGGCGGGGCGCGCCGGCGGCCCCGCTCAGGCGCCCTCACCGCCCCCGGCGGTGGCGGCGGCGGTGGCGGACCTGCCCGCGGTGGCCTTGGCGTCCTCGGGCAGGTCGAGCAGCGGGCAGTCCTTCCAGAGGCGCTCGAGCGCGTAGAAGACACGCTCCTCCACGTGCTGGACGTGCACGACGACGTCGACGTAGTCGAGCAGGATCCAGCGGCCCTCGCGCTCGCCCTCGCGGCGCACCGGCTTGACACCGCACTCGGTGTGCAGCCGCTCCTCGATGCCCTCGACGATGGCGCGGACCTGCCGGTCGTTGGGCGCCGAGGCGAGGACGAACGCGTCGGTGATGGCGAGGACGTCGCTGACGTCGTAGGCGATGATGTCGTGCGCGAGCTTGTCGGCGGCGGCCTGGGCGGCGGCGCGGACGAGCTCGGTGGCGCGGTCCGTTGCGGTCACAGGTGCGGGAGTCTCCTCGGTCGTGCGGTCGGACGGTCCCTCTCCAGGGTCTCACGGCCCGGACGGGAGCCGTCCGTGTCAGTCGTCATAATCCCCTCCCAGCACGATCGTCACATCGGCATTGGCCGAGGTCTCACCCTGCGTGACGACGTCCTCGGAGAGTCCCAGGGTGCGGGCCGCCTCGATCGCCGTCTCCTGGAACGCCTCGTCACTGTAGGTGACCTGCGAGGCGTCCGCCGGCTCGTCGGTCGCGCGGGCGTCCACGACGGTGAAGCCGCCGTTGAGCAGCGTGATGCGCGCCTCCTCCGCCGTGCCGTCGACGCCGGTGGCGTCCCGGACGCCGATCCGCGCGATGCCGTCCGGGTTGGCGTTGCTCACGGTGCCGTCCAGGACGTCGGCGACCAGGCCCTCGGCGGTCTCGTCGCTGATCGTGCCGTCCTCCTCGGCGGGCAGCACGGTCGTGGTGTAGGCGTCGTCCTGGGCGTACGCGGCGAGCGCGGCGAGGCTGGCGCCCAGCTCCTCCTCGCTGAGCGAGGGGTCGACGATCTGCTGGAGGTTGCGGACGATGCCGGTCGCGGACTCCTCGTCCGTCGGCATGGTGTCGAGGACGGCCTCCAGCACCGCCCCGAACCGCTGCAGCTGCGCCGCGGCCGGCTCGTCGTCGGCCCGGTAGGTGGCGTACGCGACGGCGGAGGCGCCGCTGAGGCGCATGTCGTCGCCGAGCGGGACGAGGGGCTCGCCGCCGTCCTCGCCGGGCACCTCGACGTCGGTGCTGAGCCGCACGCCGCCGAGTTGGTCCACGAGGTTCTGCAGATAGGGGGTGTCGAGGCGCCAGCTTCCCGAGATGTCGGTGCCGAGCAGGTTGCTGACGGCGTCGCGGACGGTGGAGGCGCCCTCCTGGACGACCGCCTGGGCGAGGGTGGTGCCCATGCCGTCGGCGATGACGGCGAGCTCGTCGGGCAGCAGCAGGGTCGTGCCGGTGGCGTCGGGGCCGTCGGCGACGAGGAGGGCGGTCGAGCTGTCGTCGGAGTCGACGGCCCGCAGGTGCACGAGGATCACCTCGCGCGCGCCGCCGCCGGGGCCGGCCGCCCCGTCGTCCTCGCCCGGTCCCGGCAGGAACGGCAGCCGGCCGGTGGCCCACAGCGCCCCGGTGCCGCCGATGACGGCGAGGACGAGGAGGATCACGAGGAGGCGGCGCCGGCTGCGGCCGCGCCGTTTGGCCTCCTCGCGGCGCTCGGTGCGGCTCTCGGAGAACTTGAGCCAGTCGATGACGTCCTCGACCTCGTCGTTCTGCTCGTCGACGAAGGCGAACTGCTCGGTGCGGTAGTCCGTGTCGTCCGTGTCGCGCTGCGGCGGCACGGGCGGCGGCGCGGCGGCGCCGGGCCGCTCCGGCCGGGGCTCGGGCTCCTGCTCGGGCTCCTGCTCGGGCTCCGGTTGGGCGGGCTCGGCGACGGGCTCGGGGGCGGGTGCCGCGGGCGCGGACGTGCCGTACGCCGCGTACGGGTCGTAACCCTGCTCTCCGTACGGCTGCTGGTACGGCTGCCCGTACGGATCCTGCCCGTACTGCTCGGCGCCGTACTGGCCGTAGTCCTGCTGCGGATACCCCTCCTGCGGGTATCCGTACTGCGGGTCCTGGTAGCCGGCGGCGGGCGTCTGATCGGGTGGCTCCGCGCGGTACAGCGGGCGGCCGTACGCGTCGTAACCGTAGATCTGCCCGTACGGGTCCTGCCGGTCGTTCACCAAAGCCGCCCTTTCGTGGGATCAGGCCGTGCCACCCGTGGTTTCCGGTGCTCCGTTCCGGTAGAGCGCGCGCTTGCTGATGTAGCGCACGACGCCGTCCGGCACGAGGTACCAGACCGGATCACCGCGCGCGACCCGCTCCCGGCAGTCGGTGGAGGAGATGGCGAGCGCGGGCACCTCGATGAGCGACACGCCGCCGCCGGGCAGGCCGGGGTCGGCCAGGACGTGCCCGGGCCGGGTCACGCCGATGAAGTGCGCGAGGCCGAACAGCTCGTCCGCGTCCCGCCAGCCGATGATCTGCGCCAGCGCGTCCGCCCCCGTGATGAAGAACAGGTCGTCATCCGGATGGAGGGCACGCAGTTCCCGCAGCGTGTCGATGGTGTACGTGCGCCCGCCGCGGTCGATCTCGATGCGGCTGACGGAGAACTGGGGGTTCGACGCGGTCGCGATGACCGTCATCAGGTAGCGGTCCTCGGCCGCCGACACCCGCCGCTGCTCCTTCTGCCACGGCCGGCCGGTCGGCACGAACACGACCTCGTCGAGACGGAACCGCGCCGCCACCTCGCTCGCCGCGACCAGGTGGCCGTTGTGCACGGGGTCGAACGTGCCGCCCATGACCCCGATCCGCCGCTTGCCGGGGGCGTCTATCCGGTCTGTCACGGCCGGTCTCAGCGGTCGCGGTTGAGGCGCGTGACGATCCACAGGAGGACCAGCAGCGCGACGAACGCCCCGATGCCGATGCCGTAGGCGTTGAGGCTGTCGTGGCCGTGGCCGTGACCGCCCTCCTCCTCGGCGAGCGTGGTCAGGGCTTCGGCTGCGGGCTGGAGAAGCGGAGTCATGAGCGGGACCTATCCGGTTTCCGGGTACGGCGGGCTGCTGAACGTCGGGTCAACGTAGGGTCATCGTAAGCGCAGCCACCGCGGGCGGCCTCCCGCCCCCACCCTCGCGGCGGTCCGGGCACCCCCGCGCTAGCCGCCGGCCCCGTAGACCCCGCACAGCACCGGGCGGACTTCCTGGAGCGCGTACGGGTCGATCGGCGCGGCCTCCGGGAGGAGCGTGGCGCGCGCGCCCGCCGTCAGCGGGTGGAGCGCGTCGTCGGGGTCGGAGGCGCAGTCGCTCGGGCCGGCGGCCGTCATGACCTGCCGCACGACGACCCGCCGGTCGCGCAGCTCGTTCTCGCCGAACTGGAGCCGCACCTCGCGCTGCACCGTGAACAGGGCGACGGCCTCAGCGGGGTCCCCGGCGGGACGCACCGCGTACGCGACGGCGTGCCGGCCGGTGACCTGGAGGATGTCCTGCTCGATCTCGGTGAAGGTGAACGTCCCGCTCACCCGTATCTCGCCGCCGACCGGCGACACCTCGGCCGGGTCGAACCGCACCAGCCAGTCGGTGGCCGCCGTCCGTCCGCCGTGGCCGTCCAGCGCGGCGTCGAGCTGCCGCTGCTGCTCGGGGCCGAGGAGCTGCCGCACCGGCACGGCGGTGGCGCCGGACACCACGTCGGGGGTGAGGGCGCTCGCGACGAGGTACTCCTTGGCGAGGGTGAGCGCGGTGAGGACCTGTTCGCGGGAGAAGTGCTCGGTGGGGCGGGGGTCGGGCAGGCCGACGGCGCCGTCGCCCGCGCCGAAGGCGGCCGCCGGCGAGCCGGCGAACAGCGTGTCGGTGTCGGGGGCGCCCGCCACGGCGTCCCGCGGCGCGAGGACGACCGTGGTCGCGGCGGGCGGGTCGAGGACGAGCCGCGCGCCGGGACCGTAGGGGGTGCGGGCGCCGAGGTAGATGGCGGCGGCGAACGCCAGCAGAACGATGACGGCGAGGACGATGCCCTGCCGGGGGACGGCGCGGATCAGGGTCTCGCCCGGCTCCGGCCGCCGGTCGCGCACGGCCGTCGTGTGATCCGCGAGGCGTTCCTGAGCGGAGAACTCCTGGAGCCGCGCAGCCTGGACGAACGACTCGTCGAAGACGGTCGATCCGTACTCCTCGTCCCCGGCTCCCGGGGCTCCTCCGGAGGCCCCCGGAGGGTCGTAAGGCCCGGCCACGCTTCCAGCGTACGGCGCGGGGCGGGGCGGAAAAAGCCCTCCTGCCCGGGACTTCGTGACCGGTGGCGGCGGCGGTCAGTCCCCGGCTCCCGGGGAGTCGTCCGACTCCGGCGGGACGTCGTGCTGTTCACCGGCGGGCGGGGCGGGGGACACGGAGTCGGAGGCGTCGCGCGGGGTGGAGCCGGCGCGCTGGACGGCCATGAGGGCGAGGGCGAGGACACCGATGCCCATGACCATCGCCAGGACGCAGGCGACGGGGCGCTCCCAGCGCGGCCGGCCGCCGGGGGCGGGGGGCAGGCCGCGCGGCGCGGGGGCCGGTATCGCCGTGCCGGGCGGGGGGCGGTGGTGGGAGACGGACGGCGCCGCGGTGCCGTCCGGGCCGTCCGCGTGATCGGGGTCGTCGGCGTCGGCGTCGGCGTCGTCCGGCAGGTACTGGAGGTAGTCGGACCGGTCGAACCGCCCCTCGCCGTCCTCCTCGTCCTCGAACTCGCCGTTCCCGGACTCGTCGTCCCCCGGCCCGAACTCGACGGCCCCGAACTCCCGGGCGACCGGCTCGGCGGCCCCGAACCGCGAGAACCCGAACTCCACGCCGTCGACCAGCTCTTCGAGGGGGTCGAACCCTTCGGGGCCGTCCTCGTCGGCGTCCGCGTGGTCGTCCGGGGGCCACCGGGTGTACCCGTGGCCCGGGATGCCGCCCGTGAAGCCGGCGAACCCGGCCGGCGCGCCCGGGTCGGGATCCGGGTCGCCGTGGAATCCGGTCTCGCCCGGTTCGGTCTCGGCGCGTTCCATCGCGGCGTAGAGCATCCGCTCGTCCGCGCTCGGTTCGTGGACCCGGGCGGCCCCGACGAACGCCTCGTCCAGCACCAGCGCGGCGAATTCCTCGTCGGCCGCCGCGCTGCGGTCGTCACTTCCGGGACCCTCGCCGTCAGGGAACGGCAGGCCCTCCAGATCGTCCGGCACGTTCCCCAGCGTAGGCGGAATACGGGGCGAAAGGGAGGGCCATTCGGATTTCACTCAACGGTGTGACCATCACCTGTGACGACATAGGTGGTGGAGGTCAGCTCCACCAGGCCCATCGGGCCGCGCGCGTGCAACTTCTGCGTGGAGATGCCGATTTCGGCGCCGAAGCCGAAGCGTCCGCCGTCCGTGAACCGGGTCGACGCGTTGACCATGACGGCGGCGGAGTCCATCCGCGCGACGAACCGCCGCGCCGCCGCGGTGTCCCGCGTGACGATGGCCTCGGTGTGTGCCGAGGTCCACCGCCGGATGTGGGCGACGGCCGCGTCGAGGTCCGGCACGACGGCGGCGGCGATGTCGTAACTCAGGTACTCCGTCGCCCAGTCCTCGTCCGTCGCCGGGACGACGACAGTGCCCGCGGACGCGCCGGCCTTCTGCCACACCTCGTCGCCGTGCACGGTGACCCCGGCCGCCGTGAGGGCGGCGAGGGCGCGCGGCAGGAAGCGGTCGGCGATGCCGGCGTGCACGAGGACCGTCTCGGCGGAGTTGCAGACGCTGGGGCGCTGGGCCTTGGAGTTCACCAGGATGTCGACGGCCATGTCGAGGTCGGCCGACTCGTCCACGTACACGTGGCAGTTGCCGGTGCCGGTCTCGATCACCGGCACCGTGGAGCCGGTCACGACGGCCTGGATCAGCGAGGCGCCGCCGCGCGGGATGAGGACGTCGACCAGACCGCGGGCCGTCATCAGCTCGCGCACCGAGTCGCGGCTCTCGCCGGGAACGAGCTGCACGGCGTCGGCGGGCAGCCCCGCGCTCACGACCGCGTCCCGCAGGACGGCGACCAGCGCGGTGTTGGAGGCGTACGCGGACGACGAGCCGCGCAGCAGCGCCGCGTTGCCCGACTTGAGGCACAGGGCGGCGGCGTCCACCGTGACGTTGGGCCGGCCCTCGTAGACGATGCCGACGACCCCGAGCGGTACGCGGACCTGCCGCAGCTCCAGGCCGTTCGGCAGGGTGGAGCCGCGGACGACCTCGCCGACCGGGTCGGGCAGGGTGATGATGTGCCGCACGTCGGCGGCGATGGACGCGATGCGCTCCGGGGTCAGGGTGAGGCGGTCGATCATCGAGGCGGCCGTGCCGGCGGCGCGGGCGCGGTCGATGTCCTCGGCGTTGGCGGCGACGATCTCGGCGGCCCTGGCCTCCAGGGCGTCCGCCACGGCGGCCAGCGCGGCGTCCCGCGCGGTGCGCGGCAGCGGCGCGAGGCCGGCGGCGGCCTCCTTGGCACGTGCGGCGGCGGCGAGGACGGGGGACGACCCGGTGGTCCCGGTGGCAGAGGGTGCGCTCATACCTTCAGCTTAGGACTTCCCCGGAGAAGCCCGGGCCGGTTTCCCCTCAGAACGGGCGGACGCCCGCCCGCGCGACGGGCGGCGGGCCGTTCCCCTCCGCGACGCGGCGCCGGTACGTCTCCAGGCCGACGACTTCGAGGCCGACGATCTCCCACGGCGGCAGGCCCGCCGACCGCCGGTGCTCGCCCCACAGCCGCAGCGCGATCGCCGCCGCGTCGTGCAGGTCGCGGGCCTCCTCCCAGTAGCCGATCTCGGCGTGGTCGGGGGCGTAGCGGCCGGCCAGGAGGAACGGGTGGTCGTCCGCGAGGCGTTCCAGCGCGCGCCGCACCTCGTGCGGGGGCCGGGCCGCCCCGGCGACACTGAGCGTGATGTGCCACAGCCGGGACGTCTGTGGCGGCCGCCGGGTGTCCCGCGGCGCCGCGTCGTCCCTGCGGTCTTCTCCGACGCCGGCCAGTCGTCTCACCGGCGGCCTCCAATCCTGTGCTGGGTCGGGCACGGGTCCGCCGCCCACCGCGGCGCGGCACGGCGCTCCGCGGCGGCCGGGCCACCGACGAGTTGACCAGTTCGCGGGCGCGTGCGTGGCCCGTTTCGCGGAACGCCCCGCCCGCGGGCGCCGGCCTTCACCCGATCCGCCGCCGTGCTCCGCGCTTCATGCCCGCAGCAGCACGAGGTCGTCACGGTGGACGACCTCCCGTTCGTAGGCGGGGCCGAGCTCGGCGGCCAGGTCGTGCGTGGAGCGGCCGATGAGGCGGGGGATCTCGCGGGCGTCGAAGTTGACGAGGCCGCGGGCGACGGCGCGGCCGGTCTCGTCGCGCAGTTCGATCGGCTCGCCCGCCGAGAAGTCGCCCTCGACGCCGGTGATGCCGGCCGGCAGGAGGGAGCCGTGGCGTTCGGTGATGGCCCGGACGGCGCCGGCGTCGAGGACGACCGCGCCGCGCGGCGCCGACGCGTGCGCGAGCCACAGGAGCCGGCCGGCGGTGCGGCGGCCGGTGGGGTGGAAGTACGTGCCGGTGGGCGCGCCGGACAGCGCCTCGCCGACGTGCCCGGCCGAGGTGAGGACGACGGGGATGCCGGCGCCGGTCGCGATGGCCGCGGCCTCGACCTTGGTGACCATGCCGCCGGTGCCGACGCCGGAGCGGCCGGCCCGCCCGATCTCGATGCCCGCGAGGTCGCCGGGTCCTGTCACGTCGGTGACGCGCCGCGCGCCGGGGCGGGACGGGTCGCCGTCGTAGAGGCCGTCCACGTCGGTCAGCAGGACGAGCAGGTCGGCGCGGACGAGGTGGGCGACGAGGGCGGCGAGGCGGTCGTTGTCGCCGAAGCGGATCTCGTCGGTGGCGACGGTGTCGTTCTCGTTGACGATCGGCACCACGCCCATGGTGAAGAGCTGGTCGAGTGTGCGGTAGGCGTTGCGGTAGTGGCTGCGGCGGCTCGTGTCGTAGGTGGTGAGCAGGACCTGCCCGACACGCCGTCCGTAGCGGGCGAAGGACGAGGTGTACCGGGCGAGCAGGAGACCCTGTCCGACGGAGGCGGCGGCCTGCTGCCGGGCCAGGTCGGCGGGGCGCCTGCCGAGCCCGAGGGGCGCAAGTCCCGCGGCGATCGCACCGGAGCTAACCAGTACGATCTGCCTCCCGTCCTGTTTCACCAGCACATCGACGAGTGCGTCCACCCGGTCGGCGTCCAGCCCCCCGGCCGCGGTGGTCAGCGAGGATGAGCCGATCTTGACGACGATCCTGCGGGCGCCGGAGACGTCCTGGCGTGGTGCCGCTGCCACTGCTGCTGCTCCCTGTTCGCTGTGCCGCCGGTCGGGCGGCGGCGCGGGCGGTGTGCGGGCGGCCGGTGGCGGTGCGGTGGTGCACGCGCCGTCGGCCGTCGGAGCGTCCGCGCGGTCGTTCGGTCCCGGTCGCCGTCACTGCCGTACCGGGGTCTCCCCCGTAATCTATGCCACCGCCCGGACGGCCCGCCCGCTCATATAACCGGCCGCTCCGTTCCCGGTCCGCGGCGCGCACTCCGGCGCGACCGCCCCGCGCGACGGTTCGGCCTTCACTCGTACGGCTGAAATCGCGCCGTCGTCCCCGCAGGTGACCGCGTCCCTGCCGGACCACAGCCCCGCGCCCCGGGCCGTTTCCCCCACGCACACCCTCTCCCAACCGGAGCCTCACCTTGCCCGCTGTACCGTCGATCCGTCGCGGCACCGTGCTGGCCCTGGGCACGCTGCTGGGCCTGTACACCGCCCTGCTCGTCGGGGCGCAGCTGCCCAGCGCGCCGCTGCTGTGCGCCGCGGGTGCCGCCTGCCACGCGTTCGATCTGGGCTGCCGCCTGTGGCGGCCCGGCCTGCTGTCCGTCCTGAACCGGCTGCACTGCGACGAGACCGTCCGGCAGCTCCTGCGGGACCTGCTGATCGTGATGGGTCTCACCCACCTGTCCGCCGTGGACACCCTCGCCCGCCTGCTCCTGGTCGGCGGCCTGCTGTCGTGCTACGGCGCGCACCTCGTCTGCCGGGGCCTGGGCGTCGTCGTGCGGCGCGCCCGTACGCTGCCCGTGATCACGCGCAACGTCGACACGAGCGCCCTCCGCCTCTCCCCCGCGCCGCCGCGCCTGCTGTCCTACCCGGGGCGGCGGATGCTGCTGTTCTCGGTGCCGGCGACCGCCGGGATGCTGGCGACGGTGGCCGCGGAGAGCGTCGTGTGGGGGCTGTGCGGTGTCGGCGCCTCGCTGCTGCTGTTCGCGGGCGGCACCCTGCGGCTCGCGACGTGGCTGCTGCCGGGGAAGCGACCGCCGGGCGAGGAGCGGGTCCTGCGCTGGTTCCGCGACTGGCTGGCGGCGTACCGCCCGGAGGTCGGCCTGTACTTCTCCGGCGGCACCGGCACGGCGTACCAGGCGAACATGTGGCTGAGCACGCTCGCCGCCCTGCCGCGCCCCCTCGTCGTGCTGCGGGAGCGGCCCATGGTCCAGCAGCTCGCCGACACGGACGTGCCGATCGTGTGCGTGCCGCGCGTCGCCCACCTGATGGAGCTGGAGCACTCGTCGCTGAAGATGCTCCTGCACCCGGCGAACGCCCCGAAGACCTCGCAGATCCTGCGGGTCCCGACGATCAAGCACGCGTTCACCAATCACGGCGAGAGCGACAAGCTGTCGAGCTGCAACCCGTACGCCAAGGTCTACGACGAGGTGTGGGTCGCCGGTCCGGCGGCGCGCCTGCGGTACGCGAAGGCCGACGTGGGCGTGGACGACCGGGACGTCGTGGAGGTGGGCCGCCCGCAGCTCGCGCCGATCACCCGGTACGCGGGTCCGCCGCCCGCCGGGGGGCCCGTCACGGTGCTGTACGCCCCCACCTGGGAGGGCTGGACGAACGACCCGGGCAACACGTCCGTCATCCTGGCCGGCGAGAACATCGTGCGCGCCCTGCTCGCCGACCCGCGGGTCCGGCTGCTGTACCGGCCGCACCCGATGACGGGGTCGGTCAACCCCCTCGCCGGCGCGGCGGACGCCCGTATCCGCGCACTGGTGGCGGAGGCGAACCGGGCGGCGGGGCTGCACCCCGACCCCGACCCGGCCGCGGCGGAGGAGCTGGCCCGCAGGGAAGCCGTCCTCGACGCCCTGACGGCGCGCGGCGGGCGTCCTGGCGCGGACGAGATGGAGCGCATGGCCGCCCAGGGCGAGCCGGAGCCGGGCCGGGCCGCCGCGGTCGCGGCGGCGACCGAGGCGTGGCGTGCGGCGTTCTGGGCCTCGCGGGGGGCGGCCGAGCACCTGGTCCTCACCGGGGCGCGGCCCGACCTGTACTCCTGCTTCAACCAGGCGGACCTGCTGGTGTCGGACGTGTCGAGCGTCGTCGCCGACCACCTCGCGTCGGGCAAGCCGTACGCCGTGGTGAACACGAGCGGGATGCCGGAGGAGCGGTTCCGCGAGGCGAACGCCACGGTGCGGGGCGCGACCGTCCTCACGCCGGACGCCGCCGGGATCCCCGCGCTGATCGACAGGGTGGTCGACCCGTCGCTCGACCCGCTCGCCGGGGAGCGGGCCGAGCTGACCGAGTACCTCCTCGGGCCGTCCGACCCGCCGTCCCTGGAGCGGTTCCGGAGCGCGGTGGCGGCCCTGTGCGCCGCCGCCGGGAAGCGCAGGGCGCGCCAGGCGGCGGTGGGCGCGACGCCGGGCGTCGCCGAGCTGGCCGAGACGGCGGAGCGCGAGGCGGGTGTGCCGGACGGGGCGGCGGCCGACCAGGACGCCGAGCTGCCGATAGCGCGCCGGGACGCGCGCCAGGACGCGTCGCGCTGACGGCCGTGCCGCCGCCCCGGCCGGGAAAACGGGGCGCGGCGCGGCGGGCCGCGGCGCTACCGTCGGACCATGCAGCGCGCCATCGCCGTCGGCACGACGACGCCGGACCCCGTCCCGGCGCGCTGACCGACGAACCAAGTGCGGAGCCCCGGGGCGAGTGCCCCGGGGCTCCGCCGCGTGGTCACCCGTCCCCGCTCCGGCGCGAGCGGTGAGGAGACCGCCCATGACCGTCCACGACCACCGCAGGCTGGGCCGCGAGCTCGACCTGTTCGACACCGACCCGCTGATCGGCGCGGGGCTGCCGTTCTGGCTGCCCGCGGGCGCCGCCGTACGGCAGTCCCTGGAGGACTGGATCCGCGGGCAGGAGCGCAGCGCCGGCTACCGGCAGGTGCACTCGCCGGTCCTCGGCAAGCGGGAGCTGTACGAGCGCTCGGGGCACTGGGCGCACTACCGCGACGACATGTTCCCGCCGATGGACGTCGGCGGCGAGCAGCTCGTGCTGCGTCCGAGCCTGTGCCCGCACCACGCCGTCGTCTACCGGTCCCGCCCGCACAGCCACCGCGAGCTGCCGCTGCGCCTCGCGGAGCTGGGCGGGATGTACCGGGCCGAGTTGTCGGGCGTGCTCGGCGGGCTGACCCGGGTGCGCGGCATCCAGCTGAACGACGCGCACGTCTTCTGCGCCCCTGAGCAGGTCCCCGGCGAGGTGGCGCGGGTGCTGGCGATGATCCGGCGCGCGTACGCGGCCCTGGGGATCGAGGGCGCGCGGCTGCGGCTGTCGCTGCCCGGGGACGGCGGGAAGTACGTGCCGGACCCGGCGCTGTGGGAGCGCGCCACCGCCCTGCTGGCCGGGGTCCTGGCGGAGAGCGGGCTGCCGTACGAGGAGGTGGACGGCGAGGCCGCGTTCTACGGACCGAAGATCGACGTGCAGCTGACCGACGGCGCGGGGCGGGAGTTCACCCTCTCCACCGTGCAGGTCGACTTCCACCAGCCGGAACGGTTCGGTCTCGCGTACACCGGCCACGACGGCCGCCGGCACCGCCCGGTGATGATCCACCACGCCGTGCTGGGGAGCCTGGAGCGGATGGTGGCGCACCTGGTCGAGCTGCACGGCGGGGCGTTCCCGGCGTGGTGCGCGCCGGTGCAGGTGGCGGTGCTGCCGGTCGGCGCGGACGGCCTCGCGGCGGCCGAGGCGTTCGCCGGGCGCTGCGCGGACGCGGGGCTGCGGGCCGAGCTCGGCGACCCGGACCGGGGGAGCCTCGGGGCGCGGATCCACGCGGCGCGGCGGGTGCCGTACGTGGCGGTGATCGGCGCGCGGGAGGCCGCGGAGGGTCTGGTGGCGCTGCGCCTGCGCGACGGCCGCCGCCTCGCGCCGCTGCCGGACGGGGAGGCACTGCGCGGGATCACCGCCATGGTGGGGGACCACGCGACCGCCCTGTGGCCCGCCGGGAACCGCCCCTGACGACGGGGCCGGCCGCTCCCGCCGCGCCCCTGCGACGGGCGACGGGAGCGGCCCCGGACCGCACCGGGCGTACGTACACCGTGGTGCGCCGCCGCCCCGCGCACGCGGGCGGCCGGCTCCTCCCGTGCCGCCGCCGACACGGCTCCCCGGCACGTGACGGGCACCCCGCGAGCACCCGCGTGCGGGGCGGGCACGCGGTGACCGACCGGGCGGACCGTGCCCGTCGGCGGTCGACGGCATCGGTCCCCGCCTGCGGCTGTGCCACCGCCGACACACCCCGGACGCGGCTCGGGCACGTGACGGCGTGCAGCCCGCCGAACCGGAGAGGCACGGCCGACGACCGGCCGGGAGCGGCCCCGGGGTGCGCCGGATGGTGCACCGGGACGTCCGTACGAGCCGCGGGCTGCGCAGCGGGTCAGGCGGGGATGCGGGCGGTCAGCCAGTCGCCGATCTCCGTGGCCGCCGCCGCGAGTGCCCCGGTCGCGTCCACGGGCGCGCTCCTCGGTACGGCGAAGCCGTGGTCGCCCCCCGGCACCTCGACGAGGTCCGTGCCGTCCGGGAACTCCGCCGGCCGCCCGAACGGGTCCCTGCTGCCCTGGACCACGAGGGTCGGGACGCCCGCGTCCGTGAGTTCCGCCGCCCGCGACCGCTCCGGCCGGCCCGGCGGATGCAGCGGGAACGCCAGCGCCACCACGGCGTGCGCGCCCACCTCGCGCGCCGTCCGGCACGCCACACGCGCCCCGGCGCTGCGGCCCCCGGCGACCACCGGGACCCCCGCACCCGCCCACCGCGCGAGCGCCGGCCACAGGGCCGTCCACGCCGTATCCAGCGTCCGCGGGGCGGGCGCGAGCCGCCGGCCCGCCACCCGCCACGGCTGCTCGACCAGCGCCACAGTGACACCCCGCGCGGGCAGCGCGCCCGCCAGCGCCACGAGATCGCGCGCCTCGATCCCGCCACCCGCCCCGTGTCCGAGGGCCAGCACCGCCCTGGGCCGGTCCGCCGTGTGCCAGGTGATCCGCGCGTCACCCACCGGCGTCGCCACCGTCCGCCGTTCCGCCGCCGTCCGCGTCTCGCTCGCCATGGCTCCCAGTCTCCCCCGGCGGCTCCGTCGCCCTTTTCACGCCGGTCGGACGGTCCACCGAACGGCGGATGGCGCTAAGGTGCCCGCGTGATGAACGACTCCCGGCAGACGACGGGGGCAGTCGCCGTCCCCAGGCAGTCCGCCGACTCCCCCACACCCCGCACATCCGCCCCGGGCGCGCGCGACGCGTTCTTCGACAACGCGAAATTCGTCGCCATCGTCCTGGTCGCGGCCGGCCACGCCTGGGAACCGCTGCGCGGCGACTCGCGCGGCCTGACCGCGCTCTACATGCTCGTGTACGCGTTCCACATGCCGGCGTTCATCATCATCGCCGGCTACTTCTCCCGCAGTTTCGACGGCAGCCCGCGCCGCGTGGCCCGCCTCGTCACGGGCGTGCTGCTGCCCTACGTGGTCTTCCAGGTCGCCTACACGTACTGGGACCGCTGGCTGGACGGCAGCGACCGGCGGGACCTGCCGATGTTCGACCCCAAGTGGCTGATGTGGTTCCTGCTGGCGCTGTTCATATGGCGGCTCACCGTGCCCGTGTGGCAGGCGCTGCGCTGGCCGCTGCCGGTGGCCCTCGTGCTCGCCGCCGCCGCGTGCGCCACGCCGTCGCTCGGCGGCGACCTCCAGATCCAGCGGGTGATCCAGTTCCTCCCGTTCTTCGTGCTCGGGCTGCGCCTGAGGAAGGAGCACTTCGCCCTGGTGCGGCACCGCGCCATGCGGATCGCCGCCGTGCCGGTGCTGGTCGTCGCCCTGGCCGTCGCCTACTGGGCGGTGCCGCGCGTGAGCTACCAGTGGCTCTACCACCGCGAGTCCGCCGAGGACCTCGGCGAGTCGTGGCAGTTCGGCGTCGGGATGACGCTGCTGGTCTTCGTGTGCTCGCTCGTCGTGACGGCCTGCTTCCTGGCGCTGGTCCCCGGCCGCCGCACCTGGTTCTCCGCCCTCGGCGCCGGCACGCTGTACGGCTACCTGCTGCACGGCTTCATCGTGCTCGGCTCCCGAGCGGCCGGCTGGTACGAGCCCGAGGTCATGCGTGACGTGCACACCGCCGTGCCCATCCTCACCGTGGCGTCCGCGCTCTGCATCACCCTGCTGTGCACGCCCCCCGTGCAGCGCGTCTTCCGGCCCGTGATGGAGCCCACCATGCCCTGGTTCTTCCGCCGCCCGCCCGCCGTCGGCACCGGGACGCACCCGCCGCAGGGCCGGCAGGCCTGAACACGCCGGACGGCCGGGACCCCGTCGGGGGTCCCGGCCGTCCGGTGCGTGCGGGCGTCAGCCCGCGGTGCCCCGCCCGATCTCCAGCATCCGGTCCACGACCCGCGCCGTCGCCAGGCCGTCCGACGGCTCGCAGAACTCCTTGACGAACCGTGCGTACTTGTCGGCGTACGTGCGCCCGACGTTGTCGATGTCGCGGATCGCGTGGACGAGCTGCTCGGACGTCTTGATCAGCGGCCCGGGCGCCTTCTCCGTGAAGTCGAAGTAGAAGCCGCGCAGCGTGTCCCGGTAGTGCTCCAGGTCGTAGGTGAAGAAGAGCATCGGCCGGCCGGAGTGCGCGTAGTCGAAGAGCACCGACGAGTAGTCCGTGATCAGGACGTCGGTGATCAGGTACAGCTCCGCGATGTCCGGGTAGGCCGAGACGTCGTACACGAAGCCCTGACCGGCGCCGGGGATGGCGTCGAGGATCTTCGGGTGCTTCCGGAACAGGAAGACGTGGTCGTCGCCCAGCGCGTCGCGCGCCGCGTTCAGGTCGACCTGGAGGTCGAGCTTGAACTTGGACGCGTTGTGCCGCTGGTCGTCCCGCCAGGTCGGCGCGTACAGGATCACCTTGCGGCCCTCGGGAATGCCCAGGGTCGCCCGCACCCGCTGCGCGATCTTGTCGCGGTCGGGCCGGTGGAAGATGTCGTTGCGCGGGTAGCCCGACTCCAGGATCTCGCCCTCGCACCGGAACGCGTTCCGCATGATCGGGGTGGTGAACGCGTTCGGCGACACGACGAAGTCGAACTGCCGGAAGCGGTGCGGCAGGCTCGCGATGTACTGCAGGTTCGCCCTGGGCGTGCCGAGGAGATCGGCGCCGATCTTCTTCAGCGGCGTGCCGTGCCACGTCTGCACGACGCACTGCCCCTCACGGCGCGTGTACCAGTCGCCGAGGCCGACGTTGGTGATGACGTACCGGCTGCGGGCCAGCGCCTCGTACCACTCGCGGCTGTGCCACTCGACCGGGCGGACCCCCGGCGGCACGTCGACCTGCTCGTCGGCGACCGACCACAGGTGCTCCACCTCGACGCCCCGGCGCACCAGTTCCTCGTACACCGCGCGCGGCGAGTCGGAGAACTGCTTGCCGCCGAAGCTGTTGTAGAACACGGCCTCCCGCAGCGGCTCCTGCTTGAACTGCGGCGTCAGCACCTCGCGGAGCTGCCGCTGCCGGTACGCGCCGCGCTCCTCGGCGGACAGCACGGGACCCGAGGCGAGGAAGATCCGGTCGAAGTAGCGGCGGTTGATCGTGTACGTCCGCCCGGAGACCCGCTTCTTGACGGACGCGAGCGTGTCGATCAGGTCGGCGCGCAGCTTGACCGGCACGTCCTCCTTCTTGCCCCACGCGTCCTGGTCGCGCAGCGAGAAGTACCAACGGCCCGCGCGCAGCGGCAGGATCGCGTCGTACAGCGACATGCGGTCCGGCGCGATCCGCGCGGTGAACCGGCTCTGCGCCTCGGACCACTCCAGCGGCAGCACGTGCTCCTCGAACCGCTCGCCGTGCCGCAGGACGAAGCACTTCCGGTCGCCGGGACCCGCGTAGGAGCCCTCGACGACCAGCTCGGAGCCGGCCCACTCCAGGCGGTCGACGACGGCCTGCCGCAGCCGGTCGTGCAGCTTCAGCAGCCCGGGGCCGTCGGTCGTGACGGCGATCTCCCGCCCGCCCGACCGCAGGTAGCGGCCCGGCAGGAAGTCCTCGGTGACCGTGGCGCGGCGCGACGAGCCGTCGGCGAACTCGATGTGGGTGATGAAGTCGTGGGTCTTGCGTTCCTTCTCGGTGCCCACGGAGAGGTCGGCGAGCGGGATGTCCACCGTGTACCGCAGCCGGCGGGGGTCGGCGCCGTCCGCCGGGACCAGGAGGTACTCGGTGCCGGCGGACTTGCCCTTGCGCGTGATCCTGAGCTTGGTGGCGCGCTTGGCCGACGCGGGCGCCCGCAGGCCGAGGCGCAGGGTGTCGGCGGTGGCCGTCTGGTCGACGATCTCCGCCTCGGGTATGTCGATCCGCACCTGGAACACGTCGTCGGCGAACCCCGCGACGAGCCGGGCGCCGTCACCGAGGTCGCGGGCCTGGGAGTGCCCCGCCGACCCGATGTCCGCGCGCTCCACCTTGCCGGGGACGTAGCCGCCGGGCCGCGGCAGCGCCAGGGTGAGGCCCCAGGTGCCGTCCTTCCACTTGCCGCGCGACTTGAGCTTGGCCGGGTCGATCACGATCTCGAACCCGGCGTCGTCGTAGTTGTGCAGGGCCTGCTTGGAGTCACGCGTCGCGCGCAGGGACTCCGCCGCGCGGTAGCGCACGGGGATGCGGCGCCCGCCCGGCGCCCGCAGCCAGGCGAGGCGCGGCATCGGTCCTGAGCCGCCGCCGGGCAGGTTCGCCACGAAGGCGTAGCCGCGCAGCACGATCTTCCCGTCCTGCCACAGCACGTCCGTCGCCTTGGCGCGCACCGGCATCTCCCGCAGCCGCAGCCGGGTCACGGACGCGGGCAGCGATCGGTCCTCGATGCCCGGCACGGAGATGTACGGGCGCAGTCTGCCGCGGACCGGGAACGCCGAGGGGTTGATCCGCTCGAAGGCGATGGCCCTCAGCAGGTCGTCCACCCGGCGCTCGCCGACGAGGTGCCACTTCACTCTCTCCAGCGGCGGAAGACGGCGCAGCTTCCCCGCGGGCACGGACGCGAGGAACGCGCCCGCCTCGCCCAGGAAGGCATCGCGCTCCTCGGCGTCGGCCTCCGGCAGGAACCGGAGGCGGCGCTTCAGCTCGCCCGGAATCACGTCTTCTGCCTTCGCTACCACGTCACTCAGTGCCTTTACTTCCGCTTCCTCGGGGGATCGCTTCCTACGGGGCCGGGACCACGGCGGCACCGGTGCTGCCGGTCTCGCCGAGCGCCAGGTTGCGTGCCTCGGCCCTGCGGGCGAGGGCGCGCACGGCCGTGTCGAACCGCTCAAGGGAGGTCGGCTCGTCGGGGCCGAGCAGGTACCGCTTCAGCTCGGCCCGGTCCCCGGCGAGCGTGTCGGCGCCCGGCACGGACACGGCCGTGACCAGTTCGTCCAGGCGGGCCGCGTCGTTGGTGAGGATGACGGCGGCGCGCACGGCGGTGTTCTGCCGCTTGAACTCCTCCTCGCCGAGCCCGGCCGAGTCGGTCACCGCGTACGGCTTGCCGCTGGCGATCCAGTCGGACACGACGCTGGAGATGTCGGACACCAGGGCGTCGGACTCGTTGAAGCAGTCGAACAGCAGCGGCTCGGGGCCGGTGATGATCCGGTGCTCCCACCAGCCCTGGGACCGCCAGTACGCCTCGTTCCACTCGCGGGCGCGGCGCTGCTCGACGGCGGCCTGGTCGGCGGGCGTGAGCGAGTCGCGGGAGACGGAGGCGTCGTCCCACAGCGCGGTGGTGACGACGCCGGGGCGCTCCTCCTCGATGCGGCGCAGCGTCGCCTGCGCCTGCGCGCGGTCGGCGGCGGTGCGGCGCGCCTCCTCGGCGAACCGCGGGTCGGCGGCGCGTTCGGCCGCGGCCCGCTCGATCATCGCGACGATCCGCTCGTGCACGACGCCGGCCACGCGGTTGCGGGTGCCGGTGAACGGGTGCGGCTTGTACAGGACCCGTACCGGGCGCTCGGAGCGCAGGAGGCGGCCGATGATGTTCTCGCCGGCGAGGAGCAGCGACGTGTTGCCCGGGTCGTCGGTCCAGCCCTCCCAGGTGGGGGCGTAGAGGATCGTCGGGATGCGGCCCTGCGGCAGGCCGCCGCGCGCGGGGGTGATCGGCGCGAGCTGCGGCCGGCCGACCTCCACGATGTCCTCGTCGCGCACGCCGACGTCGGCGAGCGCGTACCGGTCGCGGCCGGCGCGGCCGGCGGTCCACACCTCGTCGTACGCCTTGGCGTACGGGTTGATGCTGGCGATCTTGTCGCTGTCGCCGTGGCCGATGAAGACGTGCTTCATCGTCGGGACGCGCAGCAGGTGGAGGTTCTTGCCGACGTTGGCCGGGTACAGGCCGACGCGCAGCGTGGAGAGGTCCATGTTCATCAGGTCGACGGCGCTCGGCACGCACACCACGGGCACGCTGGTCGTGGCCAGGCGGGCGAGGATCGCGCGCTCGCGGAGGATGACGATGGGCCGGGCGCTCAGGTTCTCCATCGTCTCCAGCCACATGTTGGCCTGGTACGCGGAGTCCTTCGAGCCGGAGAAGTACAGCGCCACCTCGGGCCGGTACGTCCGCAGCCACTCGTCGAACCACGCCATCGTCCGCTCCGGCGGCGGCGGGAGCTTGCTCGCGCGGAAGAACGCCAGCAGCGTCACCATGTAGCCGATCGCGAGGACGAGCGTCACGGCCATGCCGGCGTAGCCCCACGCGGAGGATCCGGTCGCGGCCACCGCGAGGAGCCCGACGAACGTCGGAACCTCGGTGTGCAGGACCTTCTCCACGGCCCGGTGCGTCAGCCAGCGCGGGGCGCCGTTCGGCACGGGCAGGGTGGACAGGTCGATGTTGCGGGTGGCGATGGGCAGGCGGCGCTTGCGGCGCAGCACCATGACCATCGCGGTGTGCGGGGCCTGGAGGCCGTAGAAGATGAGGAACGCGACCATGGCCGCGTAGAACACGGTGTCGCCGGCCACCTCGGTGCGCGCCAGCAGCAGCACCAGCAGGAGCTGGCGGATGGCGAAGCGGATGGTGAGGCCGAGGCGCGCCTTGCCCATGCGGACCAGCAGGTAGCTGCCGCGGCGGTGCAGGTAGTGGTCGCCGAGGTAGGACACGGCGGCGGCCACGACGAACGCGACGCCCACCGGCACCATCGCCGTGACGAGCATCACGGGGTAGCTGAGCACGGTCAGCAGGGCGACGATCATCTCGCCGCCCGGCGCGCGGCCCGCGAGCCGGCGCAGCAGGGCTCCCGTCATGCGGCATCCTCCGCCGAGTCGGCGCTGATCGCGGCGGCGAGGGCGCGCTCGAAGGAGCCCGCGCTGCTCGCGTCGGCCGTCGGGTCCTGCTGGCGGACGTCGATGACGTGGCCGGTCATGCCGGACAGCAGCACGTCGAGGGAGGTGCGGGCGACGGCCTCGGAGGACAGCAGGCTCCCGGCGGGCTCCTCGCCGAACGCCTTGGTGCGCATCGGCGTGGCGGTCCGCTCGGGGTTGACGCAGTTGACGCGCACGCCGTCGGCGGCCCACTCGTCGGCGAGGGCCTGGGTCAGGTTGACCATGGCGGCCTTCGTGGAGGAGTACAGGCTGTACTCGGCGCGGCCCCGCGTGTAGCTGCTGGAGGTGTACAGCAGGAGCTGGCCGTGGGACTCGGCGAGGTACTTGTGCGCGGCGCGGGCGATGCGGACGGGCGCCAGGTAGTTGACGGTGAGCGCCTCCTCGATGGTGGCGTCGTCCGTCTCGGCGAGCTTGCCGATGCGCAGGATCCCCGCGGTGTTCACGACGTAGTCGATGCGGCCGGTCTCGGCGTACGCCTTCTCCAGGGCGTCGCAGACATCGCGCGGGTTCTCGACGTGGGTGCCGGTCGTGGAGCGGCCGAGGGCGTAGACGCTGGCGCCGTACCGCTCGGCGAGGTCGGCGATGTCCTTGCCGATGCCGTAGGAGCCGCCGAAGACGACGACGGTCCGCCCGGTGAGCC
Organism: Streptomyces sp. RFCAC02; assembly: GCF_004193175.1. NCBI lineage: Bacteria > Bacillati > Actinomycetota > Actinomycetes > Kitasatosporales > Streptomycetaceae > Streptomyces > Streptomyces sp. RFCAC02. The sequence continues at coordinate 1,887,328 of NZ_SAUH01000001.1, forward strand.
GCTCCCGGTAGGCGTCCTCGTCGGACTGCTGCGGGACGGCGGTGGAGGCGAGCTGGAACAGCTTGTCGGTGATGAAGACGTCGACGGGCTGGGTGACCTTCATGTTGTACTCGTCACCCGGGACGACGTGGATCGGCACGTCCGGCAGGTACTTCAGGACCACGGAGCAGTCGTCGGTCGCCTGGAAGTTCGGGTCGCCGGCGGCGATCTCGTAGGCGCGGCGGATGGTGGAGAGCCGGAACGCCTGGGGGGTCTGGCCGCGCCGCAGCCGGGAGCGGTCGGGCACGTCGGTGATGAACTCGCCGTCCTCGCCGTGCGTGCGGGTCACGATGATCGTGTCGGCCGAGGGTATGGCCACGTCCACCGCCTGGTAGCGCTCCAGGGCCTTGACGCAGTCGGCTATGACGCGGCGGGACAGCAGCGGCCGCACGGCGTCGTGGAACAGCACATGCCGCTCCTCGCCGTCCGCGAGGCCCTCGCCGAGGGCGGCGATGGCCCGCTGGGTGGTCTCGTTGCGCGTCGCGCCGCCCTCGATGACCCGGCTGACCTTGGTGAGACCGCTCTTCGCGACGATCCGCTCGACGTCCGGGACATAGCCGGGGGCCATCAGCACGATCACGTCGTCGATCTCGTCGGCGTCCTCGAAAACCGCGAGGGTGTGTTCGATGACGGCCTTTCCCGCGATCTTGATCAGCTGCTTCGGTATGGAGAGACCCACGCGCTGACCCGTACCACCGGCGAGTACGACCGCTGTGGTGTGAGGGGACGGTCCGTTGGGTTGGTTGGACAAGGCTGCTCCTGCCGGTATCAAGAAGTGTCGCCTACGCGAGGAGAAGGTTAACCCCCGACGAAGCTTGACCCCTAAGCGAGATGAACCGTTGTCGGTGGTTATCGCTTTGAGACAGGACGGCGTTACGCTGCGGCACTCCGTGCGTTCCCGGGACGGCGGCACACCGCGGCCGGGCGCCGATACCCGGGCCGATACGCGACGGCCCGGGCGCACCCATGACGGTTGTTTCCGGCCACCCGGCCGATTTTCGTCACATCTCAGTCGAAAGGACTGAATTCCTCGAATTCGCGGTCCGCGCCGTCCCGCCGCCTGGCCTCGCGGTCACGGCGGCGCTGGACGGCCGGCCGAAGCTGGTTCATCCGGTGGTCCTCGCCGCGGCGGCCGAGCATCTCGGCACCGCCGGACACGGACGGCTCGAAGTCGAAGACGACCGCGTCGTCGTCCCCGCCGATGGCCACGCCGTCGCCCTCGCGGGCACCGGCGCGCAGCAGTTCCGTCTCGACGCCGAGCCTGTTCAGACGGTCCGCGAGATAGCCGACGGCCTCCTCGTTCGTGAAATCCGTCTGCCGCACCCAGCGCTCCGGCTTCTCGCCGCGCACCCGGAAGAAACCCTCGCCCTCGGGGCGCACCGTGAATCCGGTCTCATTCACCGCGCGGGGGGTGATGACAATACGCGTCGGCGTCTCCGCCGGCCGCGCCGCGCGCGCCCGCCCGACCTGCTCGGCGAGCGCGAAGGAAAGCTCCCTGAGCCCTTTGCGGGACACCGCGGAAACCTCGAAGGCCGGCAGGCCGCGCGCCGCCAGTTCGGGGCGCACGAGATCCGCCAGCTCCTGCCCGTCCGGGATATCCGTCTTGTTCAGGACGACGAGCCGGGGCCGGTCGTCGAGACCGCCGTACCGGGCCAGCTCCTCCTCGATCGTGTCGAGGTCGGAGAGCGGGTCGCGGTCGCTCTCCAGCGTCGCGCAGTCCAGGACGTGGACGAGGACCGAGCAGCGCTCCACGTGCCGCAGGAAGTCCAGGCCGAGGCCCTTGCCCTCGCTGGCGCCCGGGATGAGCCCCGGGACGTCCGCGACGGTGTAGACGGTCTCCCCCGCCGTGACGACGCCGAGGTTCGGCACGAGGGTGGTGAACGGGTAGTCGGCGATCTTCGGCCGCGCGGCCGACAGCACGGAGATCAGCGACGACTTGCCCGCGCTCGGGAACCCGACCAGCGCCACATCGGCGACGGTCTTCAGTTCCAGCACGATGTCGCGTTCCTCACCCGGCTCGCCGAGCAGCGCGAACCCGGGCGCCTTGCGGCGCGGCGAGGCCAGCGCGGCGTTGCCGAGCCCGCCGCGACCGCCCTGCCCGGCGACGAAGGCCGTGCCCTCGCCCACGAGGTCGGCGAGGACCTCGCCGTCCGGCGTCAGGACGACCGTGCCGTCGGGGACGGGCAGGACCAGGTCCTCGCCGTGCGCGCCGGTGCGGTTGCCGCCGGCGCCCGGCTTGCCGTTGCCCGCCTTGCGGTGCGGGCGGTGGTGGTACTCGAGGAGCGTGGTCACGCCGCTGTCCACGACCAGCGTCACGCTGCCGCCGCGCCCGCCGTCGCCCCCGTCGGGGCCGCCGAGCGGCTTGAACTTCTCCCGGTGCACGGAGGCGCAGCCGTGGCCCCCGTTACCCGCGACGACGTGCAGTTCGACGCGGTCCACGAAGGTGGTCATGACGATGCCTCCCGGCAGGGTTCGGTGCGTGCGGTACGGGTGCCGGCCGTGGGGACACGCCCGCGCGGGACCGCGGCACCACCTTCCATGGTGCCTCGGCCGCGCGCGGACCGGCCGGAACGGCGAGGGCGGACCCGTCTCCCCCTGCGGGGATGACGGTCCGCCCTCGGTGCTGCGTGGGTCGTGCGTCGCGCCTACCGCGTCACGCGGCGACCGGCACGATGTTCACGACACGGCGGTCGCGGTGCGTGCCGAACTGCACGGTGCCCGGCTGGAGCGCGAACAGGGTGTCGTCCTTGCCGCGGCCGACGCCCTGGCCGGGGTGGAAGTGGGTGCCACGCTGACGGACGAGGATCTCGCCCGCGTTCACCAGCTGGCCGCCGAAGCGCTTCACACCGAGGTACTGGGGGTTGGAGTCGCGCCCGTTCCGGGTGGACGAGGCGCCCTTCTTGTGTGCCATCTCGCGTCAGTCCCTTACTTCGCGGCCGGGGCGGGGATCTCGGTGATCTTCAGCTGGGTCTGAAGCTGGCGGTGACCCATCCGCCGGCGGTAGCCGGTCTTGTTCTTGAACTTCTGAATCCGGATCTTCTCGCCCTTGGTGTGGTCGAGGACCTCGGCCGTGACCTTGACGCCCGCCAGGACCCACGGGTCGCTGGTCACGGTGTCGCCGTCCACGACGAGCAGGGTGGAGAGCTCGACGGTGTCGCCGACCTCATTGCCGGCCAGTCGGTCAGTCTCGATGACGTCGCCGACAGCAACCTTCTGCTGACGGCCGCCGGTGCGCACGATCGCGTACACGCGGAACTCTCTCTCGCTCGATTCGGAGCCCCTGATGCCAGCAGCGGGCGGACCCGGCCTCTCCCGCAGCGCGACCCGGCGAGGGCCTGCGCGTCGGCGCGGGAGGTAGATGCTCAGGGGCGTGGCGCATCAGGTGACACGCCGATCGCCAAGAATACGGAGGCGCCGGTAAGACGGTCAAATCACCGTCCCACCGGCGCCTCCCGGGGGTCACTCGTCGGCGGATGCGGACACCGAGGGCGGCGGCGCCGCCTCGGCCGCGGCCGCCTTGGCGGACTTCTTGGCCGCGGTCTTCTTGACCGTCTTCTTCGTGGCGGCCTTCTTGGTGGTCTTCTTGGCCGCCGTCTTCTTCGCGGTGGTCTTGGCCGCCGTCTTCTTCGCCGCGGCCTTCTTGGCCGTCTTCCTGGCCGCCGTCTTCTTCGTGCCGGCCGGGACGACCGTGATGACGGCCTCGGTCGCGCCCTCGGGCGAACCGGCCGGGGCCGACGCGCGCCGCACCGCCCGCCGCCGGGGCGGCGGGACGACGTCGGCGGTGCCGGAACCGGCCCCGTCCGCGGGCTCGTCGGCCGCTGCCGCCGGCTCGGGAGCCGTGGTGGCGGCCGTGGCCGGCACGACGACGACCTCGGGCTCCGCCGTGGTCCGCGGCGAGCCGGCCGGGACCGTCACCTTGCGGGCGCCGCGCCGGGGCGCAGGCTCGGCCTCGGCCTCGGCGGCGGGAGCCGGCTCGGGCCCGGCCGTCGCGGGACCGGCGGGGAGGACGACCTCCTCCGCCGCCGCACCGGCACTCCTGGGCGGCCCGGCGGGCGCGCTCACCTTGCGGGTGACGCGACGCCTGCGGCGCGGCCCGGCCTCCTCGGTGGCCGGAGCCTCCGGGGCCTCGGCCGCCGGGGTCTCCGCCACCGGGGCCTGCGGCTCCGGCTCCTCGGCCACCGGCTCCTCCACCGCCGGCTCCTCGGCCACGGGCGCCTGCTCGGCGGGCGTCTCCCGCACGGCCGGCTCGGCCTGCTGCTCGGCGCCGCCCTTGCCGCGCTTGCGGCCCTTGCGGCCGGCACCGCCGCCGCCCGGTACCTGCCCGTGGTCGACGTGGACGATGACACCGCGGCCGTTGCAGTGCACACAGGGCTCGGAGAACGACTCGAGCAGGCCCTGCCCGACGCGCTTGCGCGTCATCTGGACGAGGCCGAGCGACGTCACCTCGGCGACCTGGTGCTTGGTCCGGTCACGACCCAGGCATTCGAGGAGCCGCCGCAGCACGAGGTCGCGGTTGGACTCCAGCACCATGTCGATGAAGTCGATCACGATGATGCCGCCGAGGTCGCGCAGCCGGAGCTGCCGGACGATCTCCTCGGCCGCCTCCAGGTTGTTCCGGGTGACGGTCTCCTCGAGGTTGCCGCCCTGACCGGTGAACCGGCCGGTGTTGACGTCGATGACGACCATCGCCTCGGTGCGGTCGATGACGAGCGAACCACCGCTCGGCAGCCACACCTTCCGGTCCAGGGCCTTCGCGAGCTGCTCGTCGATCCGGTAGGTCGCGAACACGTCGACCTCGGACGTCCACCGCTGGAGCCGGTCCACGAGGTCGGGCGCCACGTGCGAGACATAGCCGTGGATCGTCTCCCAGGCGTCGTCACCGCTGACGATGACCTTGGAGAAGTCCTCGTTGAAGATGTCCCGGACGACACGGACGGTCATGTCCGGCTCGCCGTACAGGAGGGACGGCGCGTTGCCCTTCTTCGCCTTCTTCCGGATCTCCTCCCACTGCGCCTGGAGCCGCTCCACGTCGCGCGTGAGCTCGGCCTCGGTGGCGCCCTCGGCGGCGGTGCGCACGATGACGCCGGCGTCCTCGGGGACGATCCGCTTCAGGATCTGCTTCAGCCGGGCACGCTCGGTGTCGGGCAGCTTGCGGCTGATGCCGGTCATCGACCCCTCGGGGACATAGACCAGGTAGCGGCCCGGCAGCGAGATCTGGCTCGTGAGCCGCGCGCCCTTGTGACCGATGGGGTCCTTGGTCACCTGGACGAGGACGGGCTGGCCGGACTTCAGCGCGGTCTCGATGCGGCGCGGGCCGTGGCCGAGGCCGAGGGCCTCGAAGTTGACCTCACCGGCGTACAGGACGGCGTTGCGGCCCTTGCCGATGTCGACGAACGCCGCCTCCATGGACGGCAGGACGTTCTGGACCTTGCCGAGGTAGACGTTGCCGACGTAGCTGGCGGACTGCTCCTTGTTGACGAAGTGCTCGACGAGGACGTTGTCCTCCAGCACGCCGATCTGGGTGCGCTCGCCGCTCTCCCGCACGACCATGACCCGCTCGACGGACTCCCGGCGCGCCAGGAACTCCGCCTCGGTGATGATGGGCGCCCGGCGGCGGCCCTGCTCGCGGCCCTCGCGGCGGCGCTGCTTCTTCGCCTCCAGACGGGTCGAGCCCTTGATGGACTGCACGCCGTCCGCGCTCTCGGCCGTCTCGTCGCGCTTGCGGCGCGGCTCGCGGACCTTGATGACGGTGCGCTCCGGGTCGTCGGCGGCGACGGGCTCGGCCGCGCCCTCGCCGTCGCCGCTGCGGCGGCGCCTGCGCCGCCGGCGGCGGGAGCCGCCGGCCTCGTCGGCCGCCCCGGAGTCGTGGTCGGCCTCGTCGCCGGTGTCGGCGGGCTCCGCGGTGTCCGGCTCGGCGTGGTCCGCCGGCCGCTCGTCCTCGGCGAAGGCGCGCTCGGGCGCCTCGTCCCGCTCCTGGCCGCCGGCCGCCGCCTCGGCGGCGCGCTCGGCGGTCTCGCCCCTGCGGCGGCGGCGGCCGCCCCTGCGCCGGCGGCGCGCGGGCCGGTCGGCGGCGTACGCCTCGTCCTCGGCGCCGGTGTCGTCGGCCGTGGTACCGCCCGCTTCCTCGGCGTCCCAGGCGGCCTCGTCCTCGTAGCCGTCCTCGTGCTCGTCCTCGTCGGCGCGTCCGCGGCCGGCGGCGGCCTCCTCGGCCGCGCGCTGCGGCGTCTGGAACATGGGCGCCTGGAACACGGGGGCCTGGAACACGGCGACCGGGGCCGCCGGTGCCGTCACCGGGTGCCCGGTGTCGGAGGTCCGGGCGGGCTCGGCCCGCTCGTCGCCGCCCCGGCGGCGACGGCGCGGCGCGGTCTCCTCCTGCGGCGCGGTCGTCTCCTCGGCGACGGGTTCGGGGGCCTCGGCACCGCGGGTGGCACGGCGGCGACGGCGCGGCGCGGCCTCCTCCGCCGGTGCGGCGGCCTCGGCCGCCTTCGGCTCCTCGTCGGCCCCGGGCGCGGCCACATCGCGGGTGGCACGGCGCCGGCGGCGCGGAGCGGCCGGCTCGGCCACCTCCGACACGGCGGCCGCCTCGGCCTCCGGCGACTCCTCGGCCGGCTCCGGCACCTCGACCACGGCCGCGGCCTCGGAGGCGACGGTCTCGGGTGCCGCCGCCGCGCGCGTGGCACGGCGCCGGCGGCGCGGCGCGGCCTCCTCCGCCGGTGCGGCGGCCTCGGCTGCTTCCTCGGCGGCGGCGCCGGCGGGCTCGGCAGCGACGGCCTCGGGGGTCGCGACACCGCGTGTGGCACGGCGGCGACGGCGCGGAGCGGCCGGCTCGGCCACCTCCGACACGGCGGCCGCCTCGGCCTCCGGCGACTCCTCGGCCGCCTCGGGGACCTCGACCACGGCCGCGGGCTCGGAGGCCACGGCCTCGGGGGTCGCGACACCGCGTGTCGCGCGGCGCCGGCGGCGCGGAGCGGCCGGCTCGGCCACCTCCGACACGGCGGCCGCCTCGGCCTCCGGCGACTCCTCGGCCGGCTCCGGCACCTCGATCACCGCGGCGGGCGCCGGCTCGGTGGCCTCCGGGGACGTGGCCGCACGGGTGGCGCGGCGACGGCGCGGAGCGGCCGGCTCGGGCTCGGCGACCGCTTCGGCACCGGCCTCGGCGGCGGGAGCGGACGCGGCGCGCGTCGCACGGCGGCGGCGCGGCGCCGGGGTCTCGTCCGGCGGGGGCGGGGCGGTGCCCGGGTCGGGGACCACCGGGTCCTCGGCGGCCGTCGGCTCGGCGGCCGGCTCCGGGGCGGCAGCGGCGGCCGTCTTCGTGGTCCTGCGGCGCCGGGCTGGCGCCGGGGCGTCGCCGGTGCCGTCATCGGCCGTGGCGGCGGACGCGGCGCGCGTCGCACGGCGGCGGCGCGGCGCCGGCGGCGCCTCCTCGGCCTCGCCGGTGACGCGCGTCACCTCGTCCTCGCCACCGGCCGCGGCCGGCTCGGGCGCCGCGGCCGGGCGCGTGGCGCGGCGCCTGCGGCGCGGGGGAAGGGTGTCGCTGGGGCTGGTGGTGTCGTCCGTACGGTCGGTCTCGACGCGTTCTGTGTTGTCCGCTTCCGCGGGTTCGTTCGGCTCGTGCATGCGGGCGGTTCTCCCGTCACGCTCCCGGGCGCCTCGCCTGTGACGGCGGGCGCCGCTCGGGAGCTGTCGTGTAGCTCGCCGGTTCCAGTCCGTCAGGGCCTGGCTACGGCGAAAGTCCTCTGGTCGGTGCGTCGCCCGGAAACGGCGGTGCCCGAGTGGCTCCCTGGCACCCAGCCTGTTCGGCGGCGCGGCAACGGCGTCACTGCCCGGCGAGCTCCGGCGCCGCCGCGGCCTGCTGCCCGGCGGCCGTGGGTGGGGCGGCCAAGGCGGCGTCGCGGTCGGGCGCGAGCGGGTCGGTCACCGTGCCGGTCTCCTCATCGAGCGGCCCCTGCGCCAGCCTCGTCACCCCTGCGGGGACCGGCGGCGCCAGGCCGGCCGCAGCGCGGAGACCGGACAGGACGTCGTCTGGTCGTACGGCAGGTGTGAGGTGCCGTACTACCAGGCGCAGTATCGCACAAGGGCGGGTCCCCGTCCCATCGGGTCCGCCCACGGCGCCGTCACCGGCCCCGGATCCGGCCGTGAGCGAGACCACTGCGGCCCGCGCGTCGAAGGAGCGCAGCCCCTTCTTGGTCTGCCGCCGCACCTCGACCGCGTCCGCCGCGAGGAACGCCGCCACCGCCCCGGCAGCCCGCTCGGGCTCCACGCCGTCGAGGCGCAGCTCCCACAGCGACGCGGTGAGCCGCTCGGCGAAGTCGGCGGTCCGCGCCTCGACGGCGTCGATGACGTCGAGGCCGGGCGGCAGCGACGTGTCGAGGCCGGCCCGCAGCGCCTCCGGGTCGCGGGGCGCGCTCAGGGCGATCTCCAGGTACTCCGCCTCGCTCGCGGTGCCGGTGGGCGCCGCGTTCGCGTAGGAGACCTTCGGGTGCGGGGTGAATCCCGCCGAGTACGCCATGGGCACGGCGGCCCGGCGCAGCGCCCGCTCGAAGGCGCGCTGGAAGTCGCGGTGGCTGGTGAATCGCAGGCGGCCCCGCTTGGTGTAGCGCAGTCGGATGCGCTGCACCGCGGGTGCGGGCGGCGGGCCTACGGGCTGTCGCTTGCCCAGTTGTGGTCAGTCCCTCGCGTGCTCGGTCGTGGTCGGGTCGGGCCGGCCCGCCGGACGGCGTGCCGTTGCCTCACCCCCAAGGTTACGTGCAGCCCGGCGCGCCCCCACGACGGAGCACCCCGGCCCGCCGTGCCGGTGCCCCGCCCGTACCCGTTCATGCCGTCCGGGCCGGCGCGTCCCGGCGGAGGGAAGCGCCGCCCGCGTCCCCTCCGCACCGGCCGGACCTACTGCTTCACCGACAGCGGCAGCAGCTTCCTGCCCGTGGGACCGATCTCGATCCCGGTGCCCATCGCGGGGCACACGCCGCAGTCGAAGCACGGGGTCCAGCGGCAGTCCTCGACCTCCGTCTCGTCGAGCGCGTCCTGCCAGTCGTCCCACAGCCAGTCCTTGTCGAGACCGGAGTCGAGGTGGTCCCACGGCAGGACCTCCTCGTAGGAGCGCTCGCGGGTCGTGTACCAGTCGACATCGACGCCGAACGGCGCCAGCGCCCCCTCCGCCGCCTTCATCCACTGGTCGTAGGAGAAGTACTCGCGCCAGCCGTCGAACCGGCCGCCCGCCTCGTACACGGCCCGGACGACCGCGCCGACGCGGCGGTCGCCGCGGGACAGCAGGCCCTCGACGATGCCCGGCTTGCCGTCGTGGTACCGGAAGCCGATGGAGCGGCCGTAGCGCTTGTCGCCGCGGATGCGGTCGCGGAGCTTCGCGAGGCGCGCGTCGGTCTCCTCGGCGGAGAGCTGCGGCGCCCACTGGAACGGGGTGTGCGGCTTCGGCACGAAGCCGCCGATGGACACGGTGCAGCGGATGTCGTTGGAGCCGGACACCTCACGGCCCTTCGCGATGACCTTGACCGCCATGTCGGCGATCTGGAGGACGTCCTCGTCGGTCTCGGTGGGCAGGCCGCACATGAAGTACAGCTTGACCTGGCGCCAGCCGTTGCCGTACGCGGTGGCGACGGTGCGGATCAGGTCGTCCTCGGAGACCATCTTGTTGATCACCTTGCGGATGCGCTCGCTGCCGCCCTCGGGCGCGAAGGTGAGGCCGGACCTGCGGCCGTTGCGGGTCAGCTCGTTCGCCAGGTCGATGTTGAACGCGTCGACGCGGGTGGACGGCAGGGACAGGCCGATCTTGTCCGCCTCGTACCGGTCGGCGAGCCCCCCGGCGATGTCGGCGATCTCGCTGTGGTCCGCCGACGACAGCGACAGCAGGCCGACCTCCTCGAAGCCGGTCGCGGCGAGGCCGCGCTCCACCATGTCGCCGATGCCGGTGATGGACCGCTCGCGCACCGGCCGGGTGATCATGCCGGCCTGGCAGAACCGGCAGCCGCGCGTGCAGCCGCGGAAGATCTCCACCGACATCCGCTCGTGCACCGTCTCGGCGAGCGGCACGAGCGGCTTCTTCGGGTACGGCCAGGAGTCCAGGTCCATCACCGTGTGCTTGGACACACGCCACGGGACGCCGGACCGGTTCGGCACGACGCGGCCGATCCGGCCGTCCGGCAGATACTCGACGTCGTAGAAGCCCGGCACGTACACCCCGCCGGTGCGCGCGAGGCGCAGCAGCAGCCCGGTGCGGCCGTCGGGGCGGCCCTCGGCCTTCCAGGCGCGCACGACCTCCGTGATGTCGATGACGGCCTGCTCGCCGTCCCCGAGCACCGCGCAGTCGATGAACTCGGCGATCGGCTCCGGGTTGAACGCGGCGTGCCCGCCGGCCACCACGATCGGGTGGTCCTCGGTGCGGTCGGCCGCCGACAGCGGGATGCCGGACAGGTCGAGCGCGGTGAGGAGGTTGGTGTAGCCCAGCTCGGTGGAGAACGACACGCCCAGCACGTCGAACGCGCCCACCGGCCGGTGCCCGTCGACCGTGAACTGGGGGACGCCGTGCTCGCGCATCAGCTCCTCCAGATCCGGCCACACGCTGTAGGTGCGCTCGGCGAGGACGCCGTCGCGCTCGTTCAGGACCTCGTAGAGGATCATGACGCCCTGGTTGGGGAGGCCGACCTCGTAGGCGTCCGGGTACATCAGTGCCCACCGGACGTCGCAGGCGTCCCACTCCTTCACGGTGGAGTTGAGCTCGCCGCCCACGTACTGGATCGGCTTCTGGACGTGCGGGAGCAGGGCCTCCAGGCGCGGGAAGACCGACTCGACTGGCATGGCTGCGCCTTCCGGGGAGCGTGTGGGGATCGGGGTCCGTGCGGACCATTCAGCGTACCGGCAGCGCGCGGGGCCGCCGCGCGGGCGAGTCAGGGGGCGGCCGGCGGGCGCTTCAGCCGGATCGACTGGAGCAGCCCGATGGCGATCCAGGACGCGAACATGGCGGTGCCCCCGTACGACAGGAACGGCAGCGGCACGCCGGCGACCGGCATGATGCCGAGGGCCATGCCGATGTTCTCGAAGCACTGGAACGCCATCCACGCCACGACGCCGGCCGCGATGACGGTGCTGTACAGGTCCGTCGACTCGCGGGCGATGCGCAGCGCCCGCCACAGCACGATGCCGATGACGAGGATGATGCCGCCCGCGCCGACGAATCCGAGCTCCTCGCCCGCGACGGTGAAGATGAAGTCGGTGTGCTGCTCGGGGACGAACTGGCCGGTGGTCTGGGTCCCCTGGAAGAGGCCCTTGCCGTACATCCCGCCGGAGCCGATGGCGATCCTGGCCTGGTTCGTGTTGTAGCCGACGCCGGACGGGTCGCGCGAGGGGTCGGCGAAGGCGGCGAAGCGGTCGATCTGGTAGCTGTCGAGGAGGCCGAGCAGCCACACCGCGGTGCCGGCCGCGATGCCGGCGCCGATGAGGCCGAGGGACCAGCGCAGGGGCGCCCCGGACGCCAGCAGGATGCCCAGCACGATGAAGCTGAGGACCATGGCCATGCCCATGTCGTCCACGACGACGACGGCCAGCGGGGCCGCGGCGAGCCCGAGGGCCTGCAGCACGGCCCGGGTGCCGGGGAACTCGCGGTCCCCGGCGTCGACCTGGTCGGAGAGGATCACGGCCATCCCGAGGATGATCGCGACCTTCGCGAACTCGCCGGGCTGGAGCGTGTAGCCGCCGATCGATATCCAGGCGCGCTGCCCGTTGATCTCGGTGCCGAGCGGCGTGAAGACGAGGAGCATCGCGCCGAGGGAGAGCGCGAACAGGACGGGGGCCGCGCTGCGGAGCCGCTGGTGGCCGAGCCACATGACGCCGGCGGCGAGGGCGACGCCGATCGCCAGATTGATGATCTGGCGTATGAGGAAGAACTCGGGGTCGCCCTCGGTGATGCCGGTGCGGTTGCGGGTCGCCGAGTAGATCAGGACGGTGCCGGCGCCCGAGAGGGCGAGCGCGGCGAGCAGGAGCAGCCAGTCGATCCGGCGGGCCACGGAGTCGCGGGCCGCGAGCCTGCGCCAGCCGCTCCTGCGCGGGGCGAGCCGGTCGATGGTCAGGTTGCGCACGCTCACCCGTCCGCCTCCCCGCTCGCCGCCGGCATCGTCGTGGATATGTCGGCCGTCACGGTCACCGGTCCTCGTCGTCGCGCTGCGGGACGATCGCGCCGGTGTCGTCGATCCGGGGCAGGTCGCGGTTGGGCTCGGGCAGCAGCGCGGCGTCGTCGTCCACGGTTCCGCCCTGGACGCCGTAGATGGCCTCCCAGATGTGGCGCACGGCGTCACCGGACGCGCCGGAACCCGTACCGGCCTGGGAGATCGTCATGACGACCGTGTAGTCGTCGGAGTACGTCGCGAGCCACGAGGTGGTCTGCTGGTCGCCGGACGCCTCCGCGGTGCCGGTCTTGCCGTGCAGCGGGATCTCGTCCTGCGGCCAGCCGCCGAACTTCCACGCCGCGCTGCCCACCGTGATCACGCTCTCGGTGGCGTCGCGCAGGTGGTCGAGCATCTCGTCGTCGACCGGGAGTTCGCCGTTCTCCTGCGGCTCGAACTCCTCCTCCACCGTGCCGTCGGGGCCGACGATGGCGCGGCCGACCTGCGGCTGGTAGAGCGTGCCGCCGTTGCCGAGGGCCGCGTAGACGCTGGCGAGCTGTATCGGGGTGACGAGCACGTCGCCCTGGCCGATGGAGAAGTTGAGCATGTCACCGGCGCGCATCCGCATGCCCTCGGTGCAGTTCTCGCGGGCGATCCTGGCCGCGTAGTCCTCGCGGTCGGACTCGGCGATCTCGCACCACTCGTCCTTGTTGGCCTCCCAGTACTCCTGCTTCCACTCGCGGTCCGGGATGCGGCCCGCGGCCTCGTCGGGCAGGTCGATGCCGGTCGGCTCGCCGAGCCCGAAGTCGTGGGCCGTGCGGAACAGCCAGTCGTCGGGGTCGTCCACCGGGTTGTTCCCGCCGTCGGCCTGCCACTCGCGGTGCGCGATGCCGTAGAAGACGGTGTTGCAGGAGACCTCGATCGCGCGGCCGAGGCTGATCGGCCCGTACGAGGACGACTCGAAGTTGCGGAACGTCTGGCTGCCGATGCTGTACGACGACGAGCAGTCGTACGGCCCCTCCCAGCTGTAGCCCGCGCGCAGCGCCGCCGTGGAGGTGACCACCTTGAACGTCGAACCGGGCGGCCCCTGCCCCATGATGGCGCGGTTCAGCAGCGGGTACTCGGACTCCTCGTCGGTCAGCTCCGCGTAGTCGTCCGTGGAGATGCCGCCGACCCAGACGTTCGGGTCGTAGTCGGGCGCCGACGCCATCGCGACGACGCGGCCCGTGTCGTTCTCCAGGACGACGGCGGAGCCGGCCTGCGCCTCGTAGTTGCGGCCGGAGATGTCGTCGTACTGCTGGCGGGCCGTCTCCATGGCCTGGGCCAGCTCCTGCTCCACGACGGCCTGCACGCGCGAGTCGATCGTCGTCACCAGCGAGGAGCCGGCGCGCGCGGCCTCGCTCTCCGACTGGCCGAGGACCCGGCCGAACTTGTCCACCTCGTAGCGTGTGACGCCGGCCTGCCCCCGCAGGTACTCGTCGTACTGGCGCTCCAGGCCCGCGCGGCCGATCTGGTCGGAGCGCAGCAGCGGGTTGTCCGTGTCCTCGGACTCGGCGACCTCGTCGTCCGTCACCGGCGACAGGTAGCCGAGGACCTGGGCGGTCTGCGCGCCCTCGGGCGACGGGTAGCGGCGCACGGCGGTCGGCTCGGCGGAGATGCCCGGGAAGTCCTCGGTGCGCTCGCGGATCTGCAGGGCCTGCCGCGTCGTCGCCTCGTCCGTGATGGGGATCGGCTGGTACGGCGAACCGTTCCAGCACGGCTGGGGCGTCTCGGCGTCGCACAGCCGCACGCGGTTCTGCACCTCCTCGGCCGTCATGCCGAGGAGTTCGGCGACATCGGCGAGGACCTGCTCGCCGTCGTCCGGGAGCTTGCTCAGCTCGGTGCGGTCGGCCGAGACGACGAGCCGCGTCTCGTTGTCCGCGATCGGGACGCCCCGCGCGTCCAGGATCGCGCCGCGCACGGCCGGCTGGACGACCTGCTGGACGTGGTTGCCCGCCGCCTGGGCCGAGTACTCGTCGCCCTGCCGGATCTGCAGATACCACAGCCGGCCGCCGAGCGTCAGCAGCAGCGACAGGACCAGTATCTGGATGACGACGAGCCGGATCGTGATCCGCGATGTGCGGCCGGTCTCCGGGATGTTGCTCACAGGCGCTTGACCCCCTTGATACGCCCGGCCCGGTTGCGCGCGGACCGGCTGAGCAGGGTGGAACGCGACCCGCCGGAGCGGGCCGCCTTGCCGTAGCGGCTGCGGCGCGGCGCGCGCGTCCGCAGCCCGGTGCCGGTCCCGCCGAACCAGCTCACCGGCGCGTCCCCCGAGCCGCCGGGCCCGCCGTCGCCGGCGAGCGGGTCGTTCGAGAGGCGCCGGGCTGCCGCCATGATCAGCGGCACGACGAACGGGGCCAGCAGCAGGTCGTAGATGGTGGCGGTGATCAGCAGGTTCGTCATGCCGACATGGCGCGCGGCCGTGTCACCGACGAGGGCGCCGACACCGGCGTACAGCAGTGTGGAGGAGGCCGCGCCGGCCGCGACGACGAGCATCGGCACGGTCGCCGACCGGTGGGATCCGCCCTCGGGCCTGGTCAGCCCCGCCGCGTAGCCGACGACGCAGAGCACCAGGGCGTACCGGCCCACCGCATGGTCGGCGGGCGGGGCGAGGTCGGCCAGCAGGCCGGCGCCGAACCCGACGAGGCAGCCGCCCACGTGGCCGAAGACCAGGGCGAGGCCGAGCACGGTGAGCAGCAGCAGGTCCGGTACGGCGCCGGGCAGGCCGAGCCGCGAGAGCACGCTGACCTGGACGACCAGGGCCACCGCGACGAGGATGATCGCGAGGAGGGTGCGGGAGACGCGCATCGGTCACTCCGTGGGGGCTTCGTCGGCGGCGTCCTGGCCGGCCTGCGGCTGCTGCTCGGCGGGTGGTTCGCCCGGCGGGAGGCCGGCGCCCGGCGGTGCGTCGGCGGGCTGCTCGCCGGCGGGGACGTCCTCGTCGTCCAGCGGCGGCACGCCCTCCTGCTGGTCCTGGCCGGCCTCCTGCCCGCCGTCCTCGCCCGCATCGGCGCCCGCGTCACCGGCGTCGCCCTCGGCGGGCGCGCTCCGGTTCTGCGGCTCGTCCTCGGGGCGCGGCGGGAGGACGGAGTCGCGCGGGTTGTCGCGCGGCGGCTCGACGACGACGCCCACCAGGTCGAGCTGGGTGAACGACACGTAGGGCTTGACGCGCACCGTGCGGGTGAGGTCGCCCGCCGTGCGGTCCACGCTCACGACCTCGCCGACCGGGACCCCGGGGACGAACGGCTTGTTGTCGTCCGAGCCGAAGGTGACCATCCGGTCGCCCTCCTCGACCCGCGCCTGCTGGTTGAGGAGCTGGACCTCCAGCTCGTTGTCGCCGCGTCCGGTGGCGAAGCCCAGCTCGTCGCTGCCCTCCAGGCGCGTGCCGACGGTGAAGCCGGGGTCGTTCGCGAGGAGCACGGTGGCGGTGCCGGCGGCGACGGTGGTGACCCGGCCGACGAGACCGTCGCCGTTCAGGACCGTCATGTCGCGGGTGATGCCGTCGTCGGTGCCGGCGTCGATCGTGACCGTCCAGGAGAAGCCCTGCGCGGCGCCGATCGCGATGACCTGCGCGCCGACGATGCCGTACTGCCCGGCGCCGGCCGTCTGCAGGAGGTCGTCGAGCTGCTCCATGCGCGAATCGCGGTAGGCGTCGGACCCGAGCTGCTGGCGCAGCTCGGCGTTCTCGCGCTCCAGCTCGCTGATCCGGTCGTGCCGGTCACCGGATTCGCGGATGGCCTCGACGGCGTTGGCGACCGGGTCGACGGCGCCCGACACCGCCTCCTCGACGGGCCCGAACAGGGAGGCCGCTGCCTCCCTGGGGCCGTCGAGCGGGGAGTCGTCCCCGCCCCGGATGTCCACCGAGATCAGCGCGAACGCGATGGCGACCAACAGGACGAGAAGCAGCCGGCTCTCTCGGGTGTCCCTCACTGGCGGCGGCCGTGCCTTTCTGCAGGGGTCGGGTTGTGCGTGGTCCGGCGGACGGCGCCGGCTGGTCCGCCGCGCGGCCCGGCGCCGCCGCGCGCGCGGACGGGGCGCGCGCGGACGCCGGGGTCAGCGCCGGGGCTGGGCGTCCAGCACCTGCTGGAGCGCCTCGAACTCCTCGACGCACTTGCCGGAACCGAGCGCCACCGAGTCCAGCGGATCCTCGGCGATGTGGATCGGCATGCCGGTCTCGCGGCGCAGCCGCTCGTCCAGGCCGCGCAGCAGCGCGCCGCCGCCGGTCAGGACGATGCCCCGGTCCATGACGTCGCCCGACAGCTCCGGCGGGCACTTGTCCAGGGTGGTCTTGACCGCGTCCACGATGGCGTTGACCGGCTCCTCCATGGCCTTGCGGACCTCGGCGGAGGAGATCACCACGGTCTTCGGCAGGCCGCTGACGAGGTCGCGGCCACGGATCTCGGTGTGCTCGTCGGCGTCCAGGTCGAACGCGGAGCCGATCGTGATCTTGATGCTCTCGGCGGTCCGCTCACCGAGGAGGAGGCTGTACTCCTTCTTGATGTGCTGGATGATCGCGTTGTCCAGCTCGTCGCCGGCGACCCGGATCGACTGCGCCGTCACGATGCCGCCGAGCGAGATCACGGCCACCTCGGTGGTGCCGCCGCCGATGTCCACGACCATGTTGCCGGTCGCCTCGTGGACGGGCAGCCCCGAGCCGATCGCCGCGGCCATCGGCTCCTCGATGATGTGCACCTGGCGGGCGCCGGCCTGGGTGGACGCCTCGATGACCGCACGGCGCTCCACACCGGTGATGCCGGAGGGCACGCACACCACCACGCGCGGACGCGCGAGATAACGCCGCTTGTGGATTTTCAGAATGAAGTAGCGGAGCATCCGCTCGGTGATCTCGAAGTCGGCGATGACGCCGTCCTTCAGGGGACGGACCGCCACGATGTTGCCGGGGGTCCGGCCGATCATCTTCTTCGCCTCGGCGCCGACCGCCAGAATGCCGCCGGTGTTGGTGTTGATGGCGACGACGGACGGCTCGTTGAGAACAATCCCGCGACCTCTGACGTACACCAGCGTGTTGGCCGTCCCGAGGTCAACTGCCATGTCACGACCGATGAACGACATATTGTTCGCCATAGGGATGCATCTGGCCCTTCCAGGCTGGAGCGATGTGTGCGGGGAGATCGGCCGGGGTGCGATGAACGGAGCGCCGGGCGCGCCCTCCCGCACGCGGGGGGAGGATCGCGGTGCCGTCCATGGTATCCACCGCCGGTCGAACACGGAGCGCCGGAGCGCCGCTTTCGCCATTGTCGGCGGAACCCGGTCCGCCCTCCGTCATGGTGACGTGGTGTTCGGGTGACGGGTTCCGTCGTTCGACTCTACCGACCGGAATGGCCGACCGCTTTCAGGTGACCGGGCGTGGCGCACGGAAGTGCCTGATGCCGGGTCAGCCGCGATCAGGCGCGGTCAATCCCGCTCAGCCCAGCTCGGGAAAGAAGATCTTCAGCTCGCGTTCGGCGGACTCCTCCGAATCCGACGCGTGAATGAGATTCTCCCGGACGATCGTCCCGTAATCCCCCCGAATGGAGCCGGGCCCGGCGGCGATCGGGTCCGTCGGACCGGCGAGCGCGCGGACGCCCTCGATCACCCGCTCGCCCGCCACGACCAGCGCGACGCTGGGGCCCGAGGACATGAACTCGATCAGCGGCTCGTAGAACGGGCGCCCCACGTGCTCCGCGTAGTGGGTCTCCAGGGTGGCGCGGTCCAGTGTGCGCAGCTCCAGCGCGGTGATCCGCCACCCCGCCTTGCGCTCGATCCGGCCGATGATCTCGCCGACGAGTCCTCTGCCGACCGCGTCGGGCTTCAGCAGGACAAGGGTGCGCTGGCTCATTCGGACCGCTCCTGGATAAAGATGATCGTGGCGGAGGAGCCAGAGTACCCGCCCGGCGCGCGGGTGTTCGCACAGGGGCGGCGGGCGGCCCCGCCCGGGGGCCGCCCGGCGGTCAGACCGCGGCGGCCGCGCGGGCCGCCTTCAGGGCGTCCACGCGCCGCCCGAAGTGGATGGAGGCCCACCACAGCCCCGCGAAGACCGCGCCGAGGCCGAACATCACCGGCAGCACGAAGCCGGACGCGATCAGGCCCACCTGGAGGACCCAGCCCAGCTCGACGCCGCCGCGCCGCGTGATCATGCCGCACAGCAGCAGCGACAGCGCCATCGCGACACCGCTGACGGTCCACAGCGTGGAGTCCGAGACGTCGGTCAGCCGGGAGGCGACGAGCCCCGCGAGACCGATGACGATGAACTCCCCGATGAGCGTACTGGCGCAGAGGGTGCGCATCAGCGGTTCCTTCCGAGCAGCAGCCGGGCCTCCCCGACCGTGATGATGGATCCGGTCACCAGGACTCCGGCGCCGGCGTACTCGCCCTCCTCCTCGGCGAGCGCGACGGCCGCCTCCAGGGCGTCGTCGAGACGGGGCTCGACCTGCACCCGCTCCTCGCCGAACACCTCGACGGCGACGGCGGCGAGCGCGTCGGCGTCCATGGCGCGGTGGGCGGAGTTCTCCGTGATGACGACCTCGGTCAGGACCGGCTCGAACGCTTCCAGCAGCCCGCGCACGTCCTTGCCGGCGCTGGCGCCGACCACGCCGACGAGCCGGCTGAAGCCGAACGCCTCGGTGACGGCCGCCGCGGCGGCCGTGGCGCCGCCCGGGTTGTGCGCGCCGTCGAGGATGACGGTGGGGCTGGTGCGGACGACCTCGAGACGCCCCGGCGAGGTGACCGAGGCGAACGCCGACCGGACGATGTCGGCGTCCAGCGGCCCGGGCGCGCGGCCCTCGCCGACCCCGAAGAACGCCTCGACCGCCGCCAGGGCGACGGCGGCGTTGTGCGCCATGTGCTCGCCGTACAGGGGGAGGAAGACGTCCGTGTAGTCGCCGCCGAGGCCGCGCAGCGTCAGGAGCTGCCCGCCGACGGCGACCTCCCGCGCGACGACGCCGAACTCCAGGCCCTCGCGGGCCACGGTGGCGTCCACCTCCACGGCCCGCCGCAGCACCACGGACGCGGCCTCCACGGGCTGCTGGGCCAGGACCACGCGGGCGTCGGGCTTGATGATGCCGGACTTCTCGACGGCGATCTTCGCGGGCGTGTCGCCGAGCCGCTCGGTGTGGTCGAGCGAGATGGGGGTGATGACGGCGACCTGGGCGTCGATCACGTTGGTGGCGTCCCAGGTGCCGCCCATGCCGACCTCGACGATCGCGACGTCCACCGGCGCGTCGGCGAAGGCGGCGTACGCCATGCCGGTCATCACCTCGAAGAAGGACAGCCGGTAGTCCTGCCGGGCGTCGACCAGGTCGACATACGGCTTGATGTCCTCGTAGGCGGCGACGAACCGCTCCGCCGGGATCGGCGCCCCGTCCAGGCTGATCCGCTCGGTGATGGACTGGACGTGCGGGCTGCTGTACCGGCCGGTGCGCAGGTCGAAGGCGGCGAGCAGCGCCTCGATCATCCGGCCGGTGCTGGTCTTGCCGTTCGTCCCGGTGATGTGGATCGACGGGTAGGAGCGCTGCGGCTCGCCGAGCACGTCCATCAGGGCCTGGATGCGGATCACGGACGGGTCGAGCTTGGTCTCCGGCCAGCGTGTGGCCAGCTCCGCCTCGACCTCGCGCAGCGCCCGGTCCACGGCGGGATCGGCCGGGCGGGCGGGCAGGTCGTCGACACGCTGCGCGCCCGACTGCGCGCGCAGCGTGCGACTGCCCGCCTCGATCACGGCCAGGTCCGGGTCGCGGTCGCGCTCGGCGGCCACGATCTCCTCGAACGGATCGCCCGGCGCCTGCTCCTCGTCCGGTTCGGGACTGTCACTCACTGGATCTTCCGTTCGCCTTCTGCCCTTCACGGAGCCGGCCGCCCCGTACGGGGTCAGTCTACGGAGGACCTCCGACAGTCCGCTTCGGCCGCCCCCGCACCGGCCGTCCCGCTATGGGAGCCGTGCGAGCTGTGCGCCGATTCGGGCGATGTCCTCCTCGGCCGCGGCGCGGCGGCCGCGGATCTTGTCCACCACGTGCTCGGGCGCCTTGGCGAGGAACGCCTCGTTGCCCAGCTTGGCGGACGTCTGCGCCAGCTCCTTCTCGGCGGCGGCCAGGTCCTTGGTGAGCCGCTTGCGCTCCGCCTCGAAGTCGATCGCGCCCGACAGGTCGAGGGTCACGGTGGCACCCGCCACGGGCAGGGTGGCCGTGGCCGAGAACCCCTCCCCCGGCTCCTGGAGGCGCAGCAGGGCGCGCACGGCCGGCTCGTGCGCCGCGAGGCCGGTGCCGGACAGGTCGAGCGCGGCGGGGACGCGCTGGCCGGGCTGGAGGCCCTGGTCCGCGCGGAACCTGCGGACCTCGGTGACGAGCTGCCGCACGGCGGCCAGCTCCTCCTCCGCGGCCCGGTCGCGGAACCCCGTGTCGGCCGGCCAGGCGGCGACGACGACCGACTCGCCGCCGGTGAGTGTCGTCCACAGCTCGTCGGTGACGAACGGCATCAGCGGGTGCAGCAGCCGCAGCGTCACGTCGAGCACCTCGCCGAGGACACGGCGCGCGACCTCGGCGGACCGGCCGCCGGCGGCGAACGTCGTCTTGGACAGCTCGACGTACCAGTCGAAGACCTCGTCCCACGCGAAGTGGAACAGGGCGTCGCTCAGCTTGGCGAACTGGTAGTCGTCGTAGTGGGCGTCGGCCTCGGCGACGACCGCGTTCAGCCGGGACAGGATCCACCGGTCGGCCGCCGTCATCTCGCCCGGTTCCGGCAGGTCGCCCTCGACGGTGGCGCCGTTGATGAGGGCGAAGCGGGTGGCGTTCCACACCTTGTTGGCGAAGTTGCGGGACGCCTGGACCCAGTCCTCGCCGATCGGCACGTCCACGCCGGGGTTGGCGCCCCGGGCGAGGGTGAACCGGACGGCGTCCGATCCGTAGGTGTCCATCCAGTCGAGGGGATCGACCGCGTTCCCGAAGGACTTGGACATCTTCTTGCCGAACTGGTCGCGGACCATGCCGTGCAGCACGATCGTGCGGAAGGGCGGCGTGCCGTCCATCGCGTACAGGCCGAACATCATCATCCGGGCGACCCAGAAGAACAGGATGTCGTAGCCGGTGACGAGGACCGAGTTCGGATAGAACTTCTCGACGCTCGGTGTGCGGTCCGGCCAGCCGAGCGTGGAGAACGGCCACAGGCCGGACGAGAACCAGGTGTCGAGCACGTCGCCGTCCTGGTGCCAGCCCTCGCCCGCCGGCGGCTCCTCGTCCGGGCCGACGCAGCGCACCTCGCCGTCCGGCCCGTACCAGACGGGGATGCGGTGGCCCCACCACAACTGCCGGGAGATGCACCAGTCGTGGAGGTTGTCGACCCACTCGAAGTAGCGGGAGGACATCTCCTTCGGGTGGATGGTGACGCTGCCGTCGCGCACGGCGTCACCGGCGGCCTTCGCGAGCGGCGCGACCTTCACCCACCACTGCATCGACAGGCGCGGCTCGACCGTGGTGCGGCAGCGGGAGCAGTGCCCGACGGAGTGCTGGTAGGGCCGCTTCTCCGCGACGATCCTGCCCTCCGCGCGCAGCGCGGCGACGACGGCGCTCCTGGCCTCCAGCCGGTCCATGCCGAGGAACGGGCCGTGCACGGTGATGGCCGCGTTCTCGTCCATGACGGTGAGCTGCGGCAGGTCGTGCCGGCGGCCGATCTCGAAGTCGTTCGGGTCGTGGGCGGGGGTCACCTTGACCGCGCCGGTGCCGAACTCGGGGTCCACGTGCGCGTCGGCGACGACCGGGATGGTGCGGTCGGTCAGCGGCAGCTTGATCCGGCGCCCGACGAGGTGCTTGTACCGCTCGTCGTCGGGGTGGACGGCGACGGCGGTGTCGCCGAGCATCGTCTCGGCGCGGGTGGTGGCCACGACGAGCGAGTCCTCGCCGTCGCCGTAGCGGATGGAGACGAGTTCGCCGTCGTCGTCCTGGTACTCGACCTCGATGTCGGAGATCGCCGTCAGACAGCGCGGGCACCAGTTGATGATGCGCTCGGCGCGGTAGATCAGGCCGTCGTCGTAGAGGCGCTTGAAGATCTCGCGGACCGCGCGGGAGAGGCCCTCGTCCATCGTGAAGCGCTCGCGCTCCCAGTCCACGCCGTCGCCGAGGCGCCGCATCTGCCCGGAGATCCGGCCGCCGGACTCGGCCTTCCACTGCCAGACGCGCTCGACGAACGCCGCACGGCCCAGGTCGTGGCGGGACAGGCCCTCCTTGGCCAGCTCGCGCTCGACGCGGTTCTGCGTGGCGATGCCCGCGTGGTCCATGCCCGGCTGCCACAGCGTCTCGAAGCCCTGCATGCGCTTGCGGCGGGTGAGGGCGTCGATCAGCGTGTGCTCGAAGGCGTGGCCCAGGTGCAGGCTGCCGGTGACGTTCGGCGGCGGGATGACGATCGTGTACGGCGGCTTGTCGCTCGCGGCGTCGGCGCTGAAGTAACCGCGGTCCACCCAGCGCTCGTACAGCTTCCCCTCTACGTCGGCCGGCGTGTACTGCGTCGGCAGATCGGCGGGACTGCTGCTGTGCCCGGAGGCGGGCGGCTGAGTGTTCTCGGTCACGGCCCCAGTCTACGAGGCGGTGTGTACCGGGTTCGAACCAGTTCTGACGCGACGGGTCGGCGGGGAAGCGGGTCGTGACCGAGGATGAACGGTGGGGCGGCGTCGCCGGCCCGCCTCCGGCACACGGCCGGAGCGGCGGGGTGGGGTGCCGCCGGGGCGCAGGTCAGATGTACATACGCGCATCCTGTCCGACAGGATGTGCGCAGCAGCCAGCAGGCTTGTGAGGGGAGACGCATGAGTCACAACCAGCCGGGTCCCTACGGGCAGTACCCTCCGCAGGGTCCGCCGCCCGGGCAGCCCGGCCCGTACGGAGCGCCGCAGGGGGGCGGTTACGGCCAGCCCGCCGGTCCCAACCCCTACAGCGGCGGCGGGGGCTCCCCCGCCTACGGCTACCCGCAGCAGCCGGCCCCGCCCGGACCGCCGTCCGGCGGGTACCCGGGCCAGCCCGGTCAGCCGGGCCAGCCGGGCGCGTACGCGGCGCCGGGGCAGCCCGCGCCCTACGGGCAGCCGGGGCCGTACGGTCAGCCGCCGTACGGCGGCGGGATGCCGCCCGCGGGCGGCGGCGGGCGCGGCGGCAGGAACGCCGGGCTCCTGATCGGCGCGGCCGTGGTCGTCGCCG
The DNA here is from genome assembly GCF_004193175.1 of Streptomyces sp. RFCAC02. Taxonomy (NCBI): domain Bacteria; kingdom Bacillati; phylum Actinomycetota; class Actinomycetes; order Kitasatosporales; family Streptomycetaceae; genus Streptomyces; species Streptomyces sp. RFCAC02. Next base: position 1,910,687 of record NZ_SAUH01000001.1, read on the forward strand.
CCCTGGTGGCCGGCGGCATCGTCCTGTTCGGCGGCTCGGACGACGAGGGCGGCGGTGGCGGCGTCGACTACAGCAGCGACGTCGCGTACCGGCTGGAGCTGCCGGAGACGCAGGGCGACTTCACGCTCACCGCCCCGGCGCAGAACACGAGCGACGCCGACCCGGAGCGACTCGCCGAGATGGGCCTGCAGAACGCCCAGGGCACGCAGGCGACCTACATGGCCGGTATCAGCGTGGCGGAGGCCGAGGACCTGCAGGGTCCCGACCAGCTCGGCGACCAGGAGGTGACCGTCCTGTTCGTGGCCGGTCTGTGGGGCGCCGTGGACGATCCGGCGACGTCGGTGGACGCGCTGTTCGCCTACGGGGCGAGCCAGGGCGGGGACATCACGCTGCTCGGCGAGCCGCAGGAGGTCTCCCCCGACGGGGCGGACGGCGCGGTCATGAAGTGCCAGTACGCCGAGACGCAGGACCAGTTCCTCGAGGGCCAGACCGTGCAGGTGCCGGTGTGCGCGTGGGCGGACGACAGCACACTCGGCTTCATCGTGGCGCAGCGGATGAACGGCCAGGGCGACGTGGAGGTCTCCGTGGAGGAGGCGGCGCAGCTCTCGGCCGACATGCGGGCGGCCTCATTGGTGCCCGACGAGGGCGGCAGCGGCACCGACGCGTAGTAACGGCGGGGCGGCTTCCCGGGCCGGGGGGAGGCCCGGAAGTCTCCCCGTCCGGCCGGCGCCGGGGTCAGGCCGTCTTCTCCTGCGGGGTGGTGCCGCTGCCGGAACCGCGCTGCTTGGCGAGCCGGGACCGCGGGACGAGCGTCGGGTTCACGTGGGAGCGGACGACGTCCTCCGTGATGACGACCTGGCCGACGTCCTGGCGGGACGGGACCTCGTACATCACGGACATCAGCACCTCCTCCATGATCGCCCGCAGCCCGCGCGCGCCGGTGCGGCGCAGGATCGCCTGGTCCGCGATGGCCTCCAGGGCCGGGCGGTCGAACTCCAGCTCCACGCCGTCCAGCTCGAACAGGCGCTGGTACTGCTTGACGAGCGCGTTGCGCGGCTCGACGAGGATGCGCAGCAGGGCCTCGCGGTCCAGGTTGTGCACGGAGGTGATGACCGGCAGCCGCCCGATGAACTCGGGGATCATGCCGTACTTCACGAGGTCCTCGGGCAGCACGTCCGCGAGGAGCTCGGCCGCGTCCCGGTCGCGCTTGGAGCGGATGTCGGCGCCGAAGCCGATCCCGCGCGCGCCGGACCTGGCCCGGATGATGTCGTCGAGGCCGGCGAAGGCGCCGCCCACGATGAACAGGACGTTCGACGTGTCGATCTGCAGGAACTCCTGGTGCGGGTGCTTGCGCCCGCCCTGCGGCGGCACGGCCGCCGTGGTGCCCTCCAGGATCTTCAGCAGGGCCTGCTGGACGCCCTCCCCGGAGACGTCGCGGGTGATCGACGGGTTCTCGCTCTTGCGGGCGACCTTGTCGATCTCGTCGATGTAGATGATCCCCTGCTCGGCCTTCTTGATGTCGTAGTCGGCCGCCTGGATGAGCTTGAGGAGGATGTTCTCCACGTCCTCGCCGACGTAGCCGGCCTCGGTGAGGGCCGTGGCGTCGGTGATGGCGAAGGGGACGTTCAGCATCCTGGCGAGCGTCTGCGCCAGCAGGGTCTTGCCCGAGCCGGTGGGGCCGAGCAGGAGGATGTTCGACTTGGCGATCTCGATGACCTCGTCACGCGAGCCCGCCGCGTCGGCCTCGCTGGCCCGCACGCGCTTGTAGTGGTTGTAGACGGCGACGGACAGCGCCTTCTTCGCGCTCTCCTGGCCGACGACGTAGCTCTCCAGGAAGTCGTAGATCTCGCGCGGCTTGGGCAGCTCGCTCAACTCGGAGTCGGGCGACTCGGCGAGCTCCTCCTCGATGATCTCGTTGCACAGGTCGATGCACTCGTCGCAGATGTAGACCCCCGGACCCGCGATGAGCTTCTTCACCTGTTTCTGGCTCTTGCCGCAGAACGAGCACTTGAGCAGATCGCCGCCATCACCGATGCGTGCCACGAGGTGCTTCCCCTTCGCCTGCGCACCGCCGGGGAGACGGTGCACTGATGCTTTCCGAAGACGACGGTACCTTGTTGCCCCGGGGAGGTGGCCCCCCTTGACGGGAATACCCCTGTGTGGGGCCTTCTCCGCCAAAGGGGGCGGCAGTGGTACCGGTGGTGCTGGGTCGTGCTGTGGTGCGTCCCTCAGACCGCGACCGACGAACGCGTCGTGATGATCTGGTCGATCAGGCCGTACTCGACGGCCTCCTCCGCGGTGAGGATCTTGTCGCGCTCGATGTCGTCCCGGATCTGCTCGATCGGCTGGGTGGAGTGCTTCGCCAGCATCTGCTCGAGCTGCGTCCGCATGCGCTGGACCTCGCGTGCGGCGATCTCCAGGTCCGACACCTGACCGCGTCCCGTCTCACTGTACGGCTGGTGGATGAGGACGCGGGCGTTCGGCAGCGCGGTGCGCTTGCCGCGGGTGCCGGCCGCGAGCAGGACGGCGGCGGCGGAGGCCGCCTGGCCCATGCACACGGTCTGCACGTCCGGCTTGACGAACTCCATCGTGTCGTAGATGGCCGTCAGGGCCGTGAAGGAGCCGCCGGGGCTGTTGATGTAGATCTGGATGTCGCGGTCCGGGTCCATCGACTCCAGGCACAGGAGCTGGGCCATCACGTCGTTGGCCGAGGCGTCGTCGATCTGGACGCCGAGGAAGATGATCCGTTCCTCGAAGAGCTTCGCGTACGGGTCGTACTCGCGCACACCCTGCGAGGTGCGCTCGATGAAGCGCGGCACGACGTAACGGGACTCGGCCGGGAGACGCTCGTAGAGGCCGGAGCCGGGGAAGGTGTTCATCTGGTGGGTACCGCCTTGGGTATGGGCTTCGGTGACGACTGCGCTGAAGGGCGGGTGCTCAGGCGCCCGTGCCGCCGCCGCCCGCGATGTCCGCGGCACTGGTGATGACACGGTCGAGCAGGCCGTACTGCTGGGCCTCCTCGGCGCTGAACCAGCGGTCCCGGTCGGCGTCCCGCTCCCACTGCTCCTCGCTCACACCGGAGTGCAGCGCGGACAGCTTCGCCATCTTGCGCTTGGTGCGCAGGAGCTGCTCGGCGTGGATCTTGATGTCCGTGGCGGAACCGGCGAGTCCGGCGGAGGGCTGGTGGATCAGGATCTCCGCGTTCGGCAGCGCGTAGCGCTTGCCGGGGGCACCCGCCGTGAGCAGGAACTGGCCCATGGAGGCGGCGAGGCCCATGGCGATGGTGACCACGTCGTTCTTGACGTACTGCATGGTGTCGTAGATCGCCATGCCCGCCGAGATCGAGCCGCCGGGGCTGTTGATGTAGAGGAAGATGTCCTTGTCCGGGTCGGCCGCCAGCAGGAGGAGCTGGGCCGTGATCCGGTTGGCGATATCGTCGTCCACGGGCTGCCCCAGGAAGATGATGCGCTCGTCGAGCAGCCGGTTGTAGACCTGATCGCCGAGGCCACTGGTCACGGGTTCCGCCATGGCGGAAGGCATCGAGAGCGTCACGTGTCCACCTGCTCATTCTCGGACGGCCGGCGGATGTTCCACCCGGCCGTCTGTCGGCTTCTGGGTTGTATCTACGGACCCTAACGCGCGGTGCCGACAGACCCCTCCCGGCCAGGGAACTGTTCGCTGTCAGCGCAGGTACCGGCGGGGCCGCCCCCGCCCGGAACGCGCGGACGGGCCCGCGCGGGGCGCGGACCCGTCCCAGCCGGTGCGTACCGGCTCAGTCCTTGTCGGCGCTCTCGCCGGCGCCGGCCTCCGCGGCCGTCTCGGCGGCGTCGGCGGTGGCGTCCGCCTCGGCGGTCTCGTCGGCCTGGGCGTCCTCCTCCTCGTCGTCGAGGCGGACCGGCTCACCGTTGCTGTCCTTGACGGTGGCGGACTCCACGACGACGGCGAGCGCCTTGCCGCGCCTGACCTCGTCCATGAGGACCGGGACCTGGCCGCCCTCGACGATCGCCTTCGCGAACTGGTCGGGCGACATGCCGGACGCCTGGGCGCGGCGCACGAGGTGCTCGGTCAGCTCGGCCTGCTCGACGGTCAGCTCCTCGGAGCGGGCGATCTGGTCCAGGACGAACTGCGTCCTGATGCCCTTCTCGGCCTGCTCGCGCAGCTCGGCGTCGAACTCCTCGGCGGTCTTCTCCTGGAGCTTCAGGTAGGCGTCGAAGTCCATGCCGAGCTGGGGGAGCTGGTGGTGCTCCAGGTTGTGCTTGCGGGTCTCGATCTCGTCGGCGAGGAGCTTCTCGGGGATCGGGACCTCGGTCTGCTCCAGCAGGGCGTCGAGGACCTTCTCCTGCGCCTCGGTGGCCTGCTGGTACTTCTTGTCGTCGGCGAGCCGGCGGCGGCTGTCGGCGCGCAGCTCGTCCAGCGTGTCGAACTCGCTGGCGAGCTGGGCGAACTCGTCGTCCAGCTCGGGGAGCTCGCGGGCGGAGACGGTCTCCACGGAGACGGTCACCTCGGCGTCGCGGCCGGCCGCGGAGCCGCCCTTGAGGGCGCTCGTGAACGTGGCCTCGCCGCCGGCCTCCAGGCCGGTCACGGCCTCGTCGAGGCCGTCGAGCATCTGGCCGGAGCCGATGACGTAGGTGACGCCCTCGGCGACCCCGTCGGGCACGATCTCGCCGTCGACACGGGCCTGCAGGTCGATCTTGACGACATCGCCGTCGGCGGCGGCGCGCTCGACGGCGGTGGTGGTGGCGAAGCGGTCGCGCAGGCGGCCCAGGGCCTCCTCCACGTCCTCGTCGGCGACCTCGACCGCGTCGACCGTGACCTCGATGCCGCCGAAGTCCGGGATCGTCAGCTCGGGGCGGATGTCCACCTCTGCGGTGAAGGTGAGCAGCTCGTTGTCGCGCAGCTCGGTGATGTCGACCTCGGGCCGGCCCAGCGGCTGGATGTCACCCTCGGTGACGGCGTCGTTGTAGAACTTCGGGAGCGCCTCGCTGACCGCCTCCTCCAGCACCGCGCCGCGCCCGAAGCGCTGGTCGATGATGCGGGCGGGGATCTTCCCCTTGCGGAAGCCGGGGACCGACACCTGCTGGTTGATCTTCCGGTACGCCGCGTCGAGGCTGGGCTTGAGTTCCTCGAAGGGCACCTCGACAGTGAGCCGAACCCTGGTGGGGTTCAGGGTCTCCACGGCGCTCTTCACGGTCGGTCTCCTTGGGGCTGACGGTTGCGGTTCCTGGTTGCGATTCCCTGGAGGCGCCCCGTATACGGACACACCACAGGCGCGCAGGCAGGCCACTCATACTACGTGGTCGGGGTGGCCGGATTCGAACCGACGACCTTCCGCTCCCAAAGCGGACGCGCTACCAAGCTGCGCCACACCCCGTCCGGCTCACGATTGCGACACGTAGCGTACAGGCCCGGGCGCGGTGCGGTGGGCCCGGCCCCGGTGCGGGGGCGCTGGTAGAGTACGCACCGCGCGTCCGACCCCTGCGTGATGGGGACGACGGGCGCTCCGCGGGCGTAGCTCAATGGTAGAGCCCTGGTCTTCCAAACCAGCTACGCGGGTTCGATTCCCGTCGCCCGCTCCGATCCGCCCTCCGTGGCCCGGCTCCCCTTCGGGGGCCGGGCCACGTGCCGTTGCGGGCCGTGTGTGCAGGGAGCGGGCGGGTGGCGCGCCGGAGGGAGCGGGTCAGTCGCCGTTGAGGGAGTCGTCGACGGAGTTGACGCCCTCGGTGATGGACTCCAGGAAGTTGTTTATGGGGTCGGCGGCGCCCGTGGAGGCGAGGGAGAACCCGAAGAGGATGGCCACGATGGCGGGACCCCACTTGAGGCCGCCGCTCCTGATCATGAAGAACAGGATCACTCCGAACAGGAGCGCCAGAGAGAACTGGATAACCACAACTGATCACACCTTACGGGAGGTTCGCCTCTGCTCCGTCAACCAGCTTGACCACGACCGCCGCAGCCCCGCAGGCACCATCGTGCCATCAACTACGCCTCCCGTGGAGAGCGGTGACGCTCCGTCCACCACGCTCCGGCCAACCTCGGGCCGTCCGCGGGCACTTCTTTCCCGTTACCCCTCCGTTAACCACAGCGCGCGCCGCACCCGCCTTATCCGGGGCGCACGCGGGGCGCGATCAATTCACCGCCAGACGGAACCGAAAGCGTATTCCCCGGGGAACCCGGTCGTACTCCCACCGGCTTCCGGGCCGTCCTTACGCCCCTTTTAACCCTGTCGAAACGCCACAAGACGGACAGCGGAGGCGGCCGAATCCATCAATCCGTCGCGCATCGCACCCGGGATCTCCATAAACCCGCCGCCTTTACGGGGCGCTGATTTACTGACGCCCATCGAGGCGCTATCGTGCGGACAATGTTGCACGTCCGTAATCAACACGCCGCGCCGTCCGGGACGAGTGTCACGACGGCCGGGCCCCCACCTGCTGTCGCGGACGACGGAGCGCCGGCACCCCGGCGCGCGGAGCGCGCCCCCTTCTTCGACAACGCCAAATACCTGGCCATCGTGCTGGTCGCGATCGGCCATGTCTGGACGCCGCTGCGGGACGACTCCCGCACCGTCGCGGCCCTCTATGCCTTCGTCTTCACCTTCCACATGCCGGCGTTCATCCTGATCGCCGGCTACTTCTCGCGGAACTTCACCGGCCGGCCCGACCAGTTGAAGCGGCTGGTCACCGGGGTGGCCGTGCCCTACCTGGTGTTCGAGGTGCTGTACATCCTCTTCGCCCGCGCCGGGTGGGGCGGGGACGATCCGGACCGGCCGATCAGCCTGCTGGAGCCGTACTACCTCACCTGGTTCCTGGTGGCGCTGTTCATCTGGCGGCTCACTTCGCCGATCTGGCGCCTCGTGCGCTGGCCGGTTCCCGTCTCCCTCGTCATCGCCGCCATCGCGTCGGTGTCGCCGCATTTCGGCAATGACCTCAACATTCAGCGGGTTCTGCAGTTTCTGCCGTTCTTCGTCCTCGGGCTGCGGATGCGGCCGGAACACTTCGCCCGTATGCGGCGCCCCGAGGTGCGCGCGGCGGCCGTGCCGGTGCTGCTCGCCGCGTTCGCGATCGCGTACTGGTCCGTGCCGCGGCTCGACCAGAGCTGGCTCTACCGCACCAACGCCGCCCAGGAGATGGGCGAGCCGGGCTGGGTCGGCGTCGTGGCGACGTTCGCCCTCTTCGGCGCCGGCCTGCTGCTGACCGTGGCGTTCCTGTCGCTCGTCCCCACCGGGCACACCTGGTTCACGGCCCTCGGCGCCGGCACGATCTACGGCTACCTGCTGCACGGCTTCCTCATCAAGGGGTCGCGCTGGTGGGACTGGTACGCGCCGGCGTGGGTCACCTCCCCCGGCGGCCTGGTCGCGCTCACGGTGATCGGCGCGGTCGGGGTCACCCTGCTGTGCACCGCGCCGGTGCGCCGGGCGCTGCGGTTCCTCGTCGAGCCGCGGATGGACTGGGCGTTCCGGCACCAGCGGGGCGCGTCGCGCAGCGCGCGCCCGGTGAACGCCGGCGGCTGACCGGCCGGTCACACCGTGACGCCGTGTCCGGCGAGATAGGCCACGGGGTCCACGTCCGTCCCGTACGCGCGGCCGGCCCTCACCTCGAAGTGGAGGTGGGGGCCTGTCGTGTTGCCGGTGTTGCCGGACGCGCCGATCGTCGTGCCGCCGGTGACGCGGCGGCCGGTCGTGACGGCGATCTCCGACAGGTGCGCGTAGAGGGTGTAGTGGCCGTCGTCCATGGCGACCATGACGGCATTGCCGTAGTCGCCGGAGTACTCGGCGAGGATCACGGTGCCGGGGCCGACGGCGTGCACCGGGGTCCCCACGGGGGTGACGAAGTCCACGCCGGTGTGGTGGCCCGCGGCCCAGTCGCCCGGCGTCCCGTACGAGGCGGAGACGGCGTAGCCGGTGACCGGGGCCGCCCACTCCCCGGCCCCGCCGCCCGCCGGGCGGGCCGGCGCCGCCGGCGCGGGGGCGAGCGGCGGGAAGGGCGGGAAGAACGCGTGGCCGCCGGGCGGGGTCCCGGGGAAGCCGTGCACGGCGGGGCCGTTCGTCAGGGCGGGGGCCGTCAGGAAGGGGGACGCGAGGGGCGGGGCCGTGAGGGGCGCGGGCGGGCCGTGGGGCACGGTGCGCCGGACTGCGGCGTTGTCCTCGACCACGCCGGCCGCCCGCACGGTCCCGGAGTCGTCGGCCGTGGCCCACACCCCCGCGGTGACGAGGGCGGTCCCTGCGAGTGCGGCGCACAGGGCACGGCGGGACGGTGCGGTGCGACGGCGCGTCAGGCTGCGGCTCATGACTCCGAGCCAAGGCCAGTCGCGGGCGCGGCGCATCCGCCGGGCCGCCGTGGCGGGGGCCGTTCGGCGGACAGCGGCGGCACCGCAGCGCGGCGCCGCGGAGGCCGTCGGCCCTGTTCACGACGGGCGTGCCGGGCACCGGGGCGGGCGGTTCCCCGAACCGCCCCGCCGGGTGATCACTCGCGGCAGATCAGCAGCAGGGCGCGGTCGTCGTTCACATCGCGGGCGACGGCCTCGACGAGGTGCCAGGCGGTCCCCCGGAAGCCGGTCGTGACGTAGCGGTCGGCCTCGCCGGTGAGCCGGTCGATGCCCTCGGCGAGGTCGCTGCCCGGCCGCTCGACGAGGCCGTCGGTGTAGAGCATCAGCACGTCGCCCGGGCGCAGCGTGCCCTTGGCCGGGAGGAACTCGGCCTCGTCCCAGACGCCGAGCAGCGGCCCCTCGGCGGCTATCTCGTGCCAGCGGCCGGTGCCGGCGGAGAGCTGCACGCCCGGGAGGTGGCCGGCGGAGAGCAGTTCGTACGCGCCGCTGTCGAGGTCGAGGACGAGGTGGACGGCGGTCGCGAAGCCCTCGTCCCAGTTCTGGCGCAGCAGGTAGCCGTTGGCGGCGGGCAGGAAGGCGTGCGGGGTGAGGGAGCCGAGGAGGCCGCCGAAGGCGCTGGAGAGGAGCAGGGCGCGGGACGCGGCGTCCATGCCCTTGCCGGACACGTCCGCGAGGACGACCTCCAGCACGCGCCCCTCGGGGCCGGTGCGGGCCGCCACGACGAAGTCGCCCGAGAACGACTGGCCGCCGGCGGGGCGCAGCGACAGGTCGGTGTACCAGCCCGCCGGGAGGGCGGGCAGCGCGCTCTGGGCGCTGATGCGTTCCCGCAGGTCGAAGAGCATGGTGCCGCCGCGCCGCCACGGGACGCCGACGCGGCTGCGGAACTGCGCCGTCAGCAGCCCGGTGAGAGCGACGGCGGCCACCACGAGGATGGTGCCGGGCGTGACGGAGCCGGGGTCGCGCGCACCGGGGTCGTCGGCGGCCGTGCCGAGCACGAGGACCCCGGCGGTGACGGCGTACAGGCCCAGCAGGCTCGCCGGGCGCAGCAGGAGGCCGCCCGCGACGAGCGGGAGGGCGAGGGACTCGGGCGGGCACCAGTCGGGCCAGGCGAGGGAGGTGCCGCCGAGGAGGGGGACGAGCAGCAGCAGCGCGGTGAGGGCGGGTACGTCGGAGCCGCTGCCGCGGAAGGAGTCGACGGCGGACCGGCGCAGTCGGACGCGGGCGCGGTGGAACGCCCTGCGCGCCCGGTGGGCGCCGCTCGCCCCGGGTCGGGTGTCGCTGCCGCGTGCCATGACCTGGGACCCTATCCAGCACCCGGGCGGCGCGTCGAACCCCTGTGGGGAACCGGCCGGCGGGCGCGGGAAAAGGGATCGCCGCAGGTACGGGCGTCTGTTAGGGATGCTCGTATGACTATTGCGTTGCGGCGGGTTGCCGAGCACGAGTGGGACACCGTGTACGAGGCGGTGAGCTGGGCCTTCGGCGGCCTCTTCGAACCGGCGGCGGAGCGGGCGGCGTGGCGCGGCGTCACGGATCTGGAGCGCGCGTTCGCGCTGTGGGACGGGGACGCGGTCGTCGGCTCGTTCACCTCGCTGCCGTTCCGCCTGTCCGTACCGGGCGGCGCGCTCGTGCCGACGGCCGGGGTGAGCATGGTGCACGTGGCGTCCACGCACCGGCGGCAGGGGCTGCTGCGGCGCATGATGCGGCACGGCCTTGACCGCGCGCGGGAGGCGGGCGAGCCGCTCGCGGTGCTGACGGCGTCCGAGCCCGCGATCTACGGGCGGTTCGGCTTCGGCGTCGCGGCGTACGCGCTGCAGGCGGAGATCGACACGGCCCGGGTCGGGGTGCGGGTGCCACCGGGCGCCGACGACGTGCGGCTGAGCGTGACCTCGCCGCACGAGGCGGCGCCGCGGTGCGAGGAGCTGTACACGCGGCTCGTCCCGACGCGTCCCGGCATGCCGGCGCGGCAGCCGGGCTGGACGGAGAAGATCCTGCTCGACCCGCCGGAGAGCCGGGGCGGCGCGTCGGCGACCCGCTGCCTGCTCGCGGAGCGGGACGGCGAGCTGCTCGGGTACGCCCGCTACGCGCTGCGGCCCCGGTGGACCGCGACCGTGCCGGACGGGACGGTGATCGTGCGGGACCTGGACGCGGTGGAGCCGGCGGCGTACGCGGCGATGCTGCGGTTCCTCACGCGGATCGACCTGACGTCGCGCGTGCAGCTCGGGATGCGGCCGGTGGACGACCCGCTGGTGCACCTGCTGACGGACGTGCGGCGCTCGGAGCTGCGGACGCTCGACCGCCTGTACGCGCGCCCGGTGGACGTGGCGGCGGCGCTGGCGGCGCGGACGTACGCGGCGGATGTGGACGTGGTCCTCGATGTGACGGACGGGTTCTGCGGCTGGAACGAGGGCCGCTGGCGGCTGAGCGGCGGCCCGGGCGGCGCGCGGTGCGAGCGGACGTCGGATCCGGCCGACCTGGCCCTGCCGGCCGGTGCGCTGGGCGCGGCGTACCTGGGCGGCACGTCGCTGGCGGCGCTCGCGGCCGCCGGTCTGGTGCGGGAGGTACGGGCCGGGGCGCTGGCCGCGGCGGCGACCGCGTTCGCCTGGCCGGTGGCGCCGTGGCTGCCGCACGGCTTCTGACCGGGCGCCCCGGCCGGAGCGCGGTGCTCCGGCCGGGCGGTGCCGGTCAGACCTCGTACTGACCGGTCTCCCAGAAGGCCCGCAGTGCCTCGGGGGAGCCGTCGTCCAGCGCCGCCTCGGCGGCCGCGCGCAGGGCGTCGCCGATGGTGGGGTCGGCGAGCAGCCGGAAGATGGCCACGCTGTCGTCCTCCGCCCGCGCAGGCACGAACTCCGTCTCCCAGAAGGCCCGCAGCGCCTCCGGTGAGCCGTCGTCCAGCGCCGCCTCCCCGGCCGCGCGCACCGCCCTGCCGGTGTCAGGATCGGCGAACAGCCGGAAAATGGCCACGCTGTCGTCCTCCGCCCGCGCAGGCACGAACTCCGTCTCCCAGAAGGCCCGCAGCGCCTCCGGTGAGCCGTCGTCCAGCGCCGCCTCCCCCGCCTCCCGGACCGCCCTGCCGGTGTCGGGATCGGCGAACAGCCGGAAGATGGCCACGCTGTCGTCCTCCGCCTGAGCGGTCACGATTCCCGTCGCCAGGAAGTACCGCATGTCGTCGGGGGTGCCGTCCAGCGCCTCCGTCGCCTCGCGCCGCACGCCCGTGCCGGTGTCCGGGTCGTCGAGCACACGCTGGATCTCCGCCCGCAGTTCCTCCTCCGTCATCGAGTCGTAGGGGGAGTCCGTTGCTTCGGCCGCCGGCGCCGCGACCTGCGCGGTGGCCGCCTCGGCGGCGAGGGACGGCGTGGAGAGGATCAGGACGGGGGCCAGCGCGCCCACCGCGACCGTCAGCGCCGCGCGGGTCAGTGCCATGCGGGAACCTGCCTTCTGTACGGGCCTTCCGGGCACCCCGTCCGGCCGGCTTGGCTGCCGGAATCAGGAGGTGCCCCCTTGCGGAGACCATCATCCGGCGGCGGCCGGCGGAGATCATTGCCTGTTCCCGGCAGAGTTCAGCGCCCGTTCACTTCCGTCGCGGCGTACCCGGTGCCTCAGGTGCGGGGCGGGTCCCGGCGGTGCTGGCAGGTGGGGCACCAGAAGAGGTTCCGCGCGGCGAGGGGGGCCGTCCGCACGGCGTCGCCGCAGACGAGGCACGGCATGGCGGTCCTGCGGTAGACGTACACCTCGCCGCCGTGGTCGTCCACGCGCGGCGGGCGGCCCATGGCCTCGGGGGTGTGCTCGGGGCGCACGGTGTCGATGCGGCCGAGCCGTACGCCCTCCCGCATCAGCGCGACCAGGTCGTGCCACAGGGCGTCCCACTCCCGCCGGGTCAGGTCGCGGCCGGGCCGGTACGGATCGATCCCGTTGCGGAAGAGGACCTCGGCGCGGTAGACGTTCCCCGCGCCCGCGACGACCTTCTGGTCCATCAGCAGGGCGGCGACCGGGGTGCGGGAGGCGCTGACGCGGCGCCAGGCCCGGTCGGGGTCGGCGTCGGGCCGCAGCGGGTCGGGGCCGAGCCGGTCCTCGACGGCGGCCTTCTCCGCGTCCGTGACGAGCGCGCAGGCGGTGGGGCCGCGCAGTTCGGCGTGGCGGGCGTCGTTCCACAGGCGCAGGCGGATCTGTCCCTCGGGCGGGGGCGGCGGCCCGGCGCCGAAGCGGACCTTGCCGTACAGGCCGAGGTGGATGTGCACCCAGCCGACGCCGTCCCAGCCGAGGAAGAGGTGCTTGCCGACCGCATCGGCCGAGGTCAGCGGCCGGCCGTCGACCAGGGCCGCGCCGCCGGCGAACCGGCCCTGCGGGCTGTCCGCCCGGACCGGCCGCCCGCCGCCGAAGGCGTGTCCGTACTCGGCGGCGAGGCGGTGGATGGTGTGGCCCTCGGGCATGCCCGGGTCAGTCCCCCTCGCCGGGGAGGGCGGGCAGGGTGCCGTCCGTCTCGTAGGCGGTCAGCATGGCGATGCGCCGCGTGTGCCGGGCGGCACCCGAGTACGGGGTGGCGAGGAACGCGGCGACGAACGAGGTCGCCTCGTCCGCCGTGTGCATGCGGGAGCCGAGGGCGACGACGTTGGCGTTGTTGTGCTCGCGGCCGAGGCGGGCCGTCTCCTCGCTCCAGGCGAGGGCGCAGCGGACGCCGGCGACCTTGTTGGCCGCGATGGCCTCGCCGTTGCCCGAGCCGCCGATGACGATGCCAAGCGAGCCGGGCTCCTGGGCGGTCGCCTCGGCGGCACGCAGGCAGAACGGCGGGTAGTCGTCCTCGGGGTCGAAGACGAACGGACCGCAGTCCACGGGCTCGTGTCCGTGGCTCTTCAGCCACTCGACGAGGTGGGCCTTCAGCTCGTGGCCTGCGTGGTCGGAACCGAGATAGACGCGCATGGACCCGAGTCTGTCACGGCCGCCGGCCGGCCAGTCGCCAGGCCGCCGGAAGGGCGCCCATGGCCAGGGCCGCCTTGAGCGCGTCGCCGATGAGGAACGGCACCAGGCCCGTCGCCGCGGCCTCGGACAGGCTCATGCCGGTCTCCAGCGCGAGCCACGGGACGCCGCAGCCGTAGGTGACCGCCATGCCGACCACCATGGTGCCGGCGGTGCGCGGGACCGTGCGGTCGCCGCCCCTGCGGGCCAGCGCGCCGACGGCGGCCGCGGCCAGCGTCATGCCGACGATGTAGCCGAACGTGGCGCCGCCCGCGCCGGAGGTGCCGCCCTGGAACCAGGGGACGCCGGCCATGCCCACGAGGGCGTACACCACCATCGACAGCAGGCCGCGGCCCGCGCCGAGGGATGCGCCGACCAGCAGTGCGGCGAACGTCTGCCCGGTCACGGGGACGGGCGAGCCCGGTACGGGCAGGGTCAGCTGGGCGGCGATCCCGGTGAGGACCGCGCCGCCGACGACCAGCGCCGCGTCGCGCACGCGCGCACGGGGCGCGGTGGCCGCGGGGAGCAGATCGGCCAGGACGGCTGTGCTCATGGACGACTCCAGGGGGGACGGTGCGGACTTGGTGTCACCGTGACGCTATCCGAACGGGCGGGGGCTCCATACGTGCGGTTTGCGACAAGACGAGGAGGTCCGCGCGGGAGGTTCACCACACCCGGCGCACGCCCGGCGCCCAGTGCCGCCGCCGCACGCCCCCGCGGGGACGGACCCGCCGCCCGCGGCCCGGCTGTGGCACGGATGCCCCGGCGCGTGGTGAACTTGCGGCGTCCCGGCGCCCGTTGGGGCACCCGGCCCCCGGCCGTCCGATCGTCTTCTCACCGGGCCGCCCGGCCCGGAAACCGGACGGAGGGGGAACGGCCGGTTCCCGCGCGGAGGCAGCGCGCGGGAACCGGCGCGTCGCGGTGCCGTGTCAGTCGAACCGCGGCCCGACGTCCCGGGTGCGCTTGATCTCGTAGAAGCCGGGCGTGGACGCCACCAGCAGCGTGCCGTCCCACAGCCGCGCCGCCGCCTCGCCCTTGGGGGCCGGGGTCACCACAGGGCCGAAGAACGCGATCTGCCCGCCGTCCGCCCCGGGTACGGCGATGACGGGCGTGCCCACGTCCTGGCCGACCAGGTCGATGCCGGCCTTGTGCGAGGCGCGCAGCGGCGCGTCGTACGCGTCGGTGTCGGCGGCGTCGGCCAGTTCGGCGGGCAGGCCCACCTCGGTCAGCGCCTCCACGATCGTGTCGCGGTTCTGCTCGCGCTTCTGCGGGTGGAAGCGGGTGCCGATCGCCGTGTAGAGGGGGCCGAGCACCTCGCTGCCGTGCTCCTGCTCGGCCGCCGCGCACACGCGCGCCGGCCCCCACGCCCGGGTGCGCAGCATCTCGGCGTACTGCTCGGGCAGCTCGTCGAGGCGGTTCTCGTTGAGCACGGCGAGGCTCATGATGTGCCAGCGGACCTCGACCGGGCGGACCTTCTCGACCTCCAGCATCCAGCGGGACGTCATCCACGCCCAGGGACACAGCGGGTCGAACCAGAAGTCGGCGGGCGTCCTGTCGGTCATCGCGGGGCTCCTCACTGCGGGCGGGTCAGGGGGACGGGGCGGCCCCGTCCGTCGAGTCCTCAACCGTGCCGCGCGCCGCCGCATTCCGCGCCGTGCACGTGCACCGTCGCCGTGACATGCTGACACGCGCCGACAGGCCGCCGACCGTCCCCACCCGGGCTCCGTCCACCGGCGGCGACGCCTGGCGACACGCGCGCCGAGCGAGGAGAGGAAGCGCCACGTGCCCGGAGAGAACCTGACCCGCGACGAGGCCCGCGAGCGGGCACGGCTCCTGACCGTCCACGCCTACGACGTGGCGCTCGACCTCACCTCCGCCACCGGACCGGCGCCGGCGGACGGGCCGAGGACGTTCCGCTCCACGACGACCATCCGTTTCGCGTGCGCGCGCGAGGGCGCGGACAGCTTCGCCGACCTCATCGCGCCGCACGTCCACTCCGTCACGCTCAACGGCCGGTCCCTGCCGGTGGACCGCGTCTTCGACGGCGCGCGCGTGACGCTCACCGGCCTCGCCGCCGAGAACGAGCTGGTCGTGGACGCCGCCTGCGCGTACAGCCGGACGGGTGAGGGACTGCACCACTTCACGGACCCCGAGGACGGCGAGGTCTACCTCTACACGCAGTACGAGCCGGCCGACGCGCGGCGCGTCCTCACCACCTTCGAGCAGCCCGACCTGAAGGCGCCCTTCACCTTCCACGTCACCGCGCCCGCGCACTGGACGGTGCTCGGGAACGGCGCCGAGACCGGGCGCGACGAGCTGCCCGCGACGGGCGCGGCGACATGGCACTTCGCGCCCACCCGGCCGATCTCGACGTACATCACCGCCGTCGTCGCGGGGCCGTACCACGTGCAGCACGACCACTGCACGCGGCGGCTGCCGGACGGCTCGGCGCTCGACATCCCGCTGGCGGCGCTGTGCCGCAGGAGCCTCGCGAAGCACTTCGACGCCGACGAGGTGTTCACGCTCACCAAGCAGGGCCTCGACTTCTTCCACGAGCACTTCGGCTTCCCCTACCCGTTCGGGAAGTACGACCAGGCGTTCGTGCCGGAGTACAACCTCGGCGCGATGGAGAACCCGGGCCTCGTCACCTTCCGCGAGGAGTACCTCTTCCGGGGCCGGACGACGCGGGCCTCCTACCAGGGCCGGGCCAACACCCTGCTGCACGAGATGGCGCACATGTGGTTCGGCGACCTGGTGACCATGGAGTGGTGGGACGACCTGTGGCTGAAGGAGTCGTTCGCGGACTACATGGGCGCCCTCGCGCTCGTGGAGGCGACCCGGTTCACCGAGGGCTGGATCTCGTTCGCGAACCGGCGCAAGGCGTGGGCGTACCGGGCGGACCAGCTCCCGTCCACGCACCCGGTGACCGCCGACATCCGCGACCTCCAGGACGCCAAGCTCAACTTCGACGGCATCACCTACGCGAAGGGCGCGAGCGTCCTCAAGCAGCTCGTCGCCTACGCCGGCCGTGACGCCTTCCTGGAGGGGGTGCGCCGCTACTTCCGGCGGCACGCCTACGGCAACACGCGCCTCGACGACCTCCTCGCCGTCCTCGCCGAGACATCGGGCCGCGACATGGGCGAGTGGGCGAGCGCCTGGCTCCGGACCGCGGGCGTCAACTCCCTGACGCCGCAGGCCACCTACGACGCGGACGGCCGCGTCGTGGAGCTCGCCGTCCTCCAGGAGGCGCCCGACAGCCACCCGACGCTGCGCCCGCACCGCGTCGCGATCGGCCTGTACCGGCGTGAGAACGGCACCGGCCCGCTGCTGCGCTACGCCCGCGCCGAGGCGGACGTCACAGGAGCGCGGACGGTCGTCCCCGGCCTGGCCGGTCAGGACCGTCCCGAGCTGATCCTCGTCAACGACGAGGACCTCACGTACTGCAAGGCCAGGTTCGACGAGGACTCCCTCGACACGCTGCGCGCCCGGCTCGGGGAGATCGCCGACCCGCTGGCCCGCGCCCTGTGCTGGACGGCCCTGTGGAACCTCACCCGCGACGGCCTGCTGCCGGCGCGTGACTTCCTCGCGCTGGTGGCGGACTTCAGCGGCGCGGAGAGCGAGATCGGCGTCCTCCAGATGGTCCACGCGTGGGCGCTGACCGCCCGGGACCACTACACGGCGCCCGGGCGCCGCGCCGAGGCCGGGGCGCGCCTCGCGGGCGTGGCGCTGACCGAACTGCGGCGCTCGGCGCCGGGCAGCGACCACCAGCTCGCGTGGGCGCGGTTCCTCGCCGCGACCGCGGCGGGGGACGCCGACTTCCTGCTGCTGACGGGCCTGCTGGCCGGTACCGCCCGGATCGACGGGCTCGCGGTCGACCAGGAGCTGCGCTGGTCGTTCCTCCTGCCGCTGGCGGCTGCCGGGCGGGTCGGGGAGGCGGAGCTGGCCGCCGAGCTGGCGCGGGACGACACGGCGTCCGGCAGGCGCCACCAGGTGCGCTGCCTGGCCGCCCGGCCCGACGCGGCGGTGAAGGCCCGCGCCTGGGCGGACGTGGTCGAGTCGGACGCCCTGTCGAACGCGCTGGTCGAGGCGACGATCGACGGCTTCGCCCGGCCCGGCCAGGACGCGCTGCTCGCCCCGTACACCGGCCGCTACTTCGAGGTGATCGAGCGGGTGTGGCGGACCCGCACGATCGAGATCGCGATGTCGGTCGTCCGGGGTCTCTTCCCCGCCCACCAGGGGGGCCGGGCGGCGCTCGGCGCGGCGGAGGCGTGGCTCGCGGCGCACGAGGACGCGCCGCCCGCGCTGCGGCGCCTCGTCCTGGAGGCGCAGGACGACCTGGCGCGGGCGCTGCGGGCGCAGGAACGGGACGGGCGCTGACGGGAGTTCCCGCCGGCCGTCCGGCGGGGCCGCCCGGTGTGTCCCGGCCGTGTCCCGGCTTCCCCACCGGTTCGTAACGGCGCGGGAGCGGGGGTGGATGCCCGGGCGCGGGCGGGGAATCGGCGGAACATGAGCGATCTCCCGGACCTGGGTCCCGTCGTGACGGCGCGCGAACTTCGGGCGCGGGGCGTACCGGCCGCCGTGGCGCACCGGCGGTGCCGGCCGGGCGGGCCGTGGCAGATGCCGCTGCCCGGTGTGTTCCTGCTGCACCCCGGGCCGCCCACGGGCGAGGAGACGCTGCGGGCCGCCCTGGCCTACGCGGGCGGCCGGCCCGGCGAGGTGGTGCTGAGCGGGCTGGCCGCGCTGGGGCTGCACGGGGTGGCGTCGGTGCCGGTGCCCGCGGCGCTGGAGCGGGTGGACGTGCTGGTGCCGAGGACGCGGCGGCTGCGGTCGGCGGGCCGGGTGCGGATCGTGCGGACGGCGGTGCTGCCGCGGCCGGTGCGGGTCGCCGGCTTCCCGCTGGCGCCGGTCGCGCGGGCGGTGGCGGACGCGGTGGCGGCCGGGGCCGAGGGTACCGACGGGGCCGACGGGGCCGACGCGCGGCTGCTGCGGGACGCGGTGCGCGGCGGGCACTGCGATCCGCGGGCGCTGGTCGGTGAGCTGGCGCGGGCGGGTGTGCTGCACCGCCCGGCGGTGGCGGACGTGGTGCGGACGCTGCCTGCGGAGGGGCGGCACCTCGCGGAGGAGCGGCTGTTCGACGCGGTGCGGCGCGGCGGGCTGCCCGATCCGTGCTGGAACGTGGGGCTGTGGCTGCCGGGCGGCCCGTACCTGGGCGCGGTGGACGCGTACTGGCCGCGGCCCGCCGTGGCCGCGCGGATCGACGCGTGGCGGCCCGGCGGCGACCCGGAGCGCGCCGCTCGTGAGCGGCGGCTGCACCAGACGCTGGTGGGGCTCGGGGTCGAGGTGGTCCGGCTGACGACGCGCGGGCTGCGGGAGGCGCCGGCGCGTCAGGCGGGCGTCCTCGCCGACGCGTTGCGCAGCGCTGCGGAGCGGCCGGGGGCGACCCCGCTGGTGGTGCTGCCGCGGTGACCGGGTGCGCCCGTCGGAGCACCGTCCGTTCCGCCAAAAACTATCAACCGATTACTACCCCAAACGGTAAATAAGACTGAGCCGGAAACAATTATTTCTCCCTCAAGTCGCTCCATATTTTGATCACTTCCGTAAGATGGCCGGTCATCCTGCTCTGGTAATTCCGAACAAGGATGCCCATGTCACTGAGACCATCCCATCGACACCTGTCGCGCGTGACCCTCGCGGCCGGCCTCGTGGCCGCGCTCGCCGTCACCGGAGCGGCACCTGCGCTGGCGACGGACAGCGACCCGCTGTCCGTACCGGACAAGCCGATCGACGAGAAGTTCTCCACCCAGGACGCCACGCTGCTGGCCGAGGCCAAGGACGCGGGCGACCCGTTCGTCACGCTGATGATCGCCGCCGAGCCGGGCGAGACCGAGGAGGTCGGCGACGCGCTCGACGCCGTCTCCGGAGCCTCCGTCGGCTACACCCAGGACGACATCGGCTATGTGCGGCTCACCGTCCGCACCGGCCAGGCCGACGCCGCGATCGAGGAGGCCACCGCCCTCTCCTCGGTCCACGCGATCGACATGAACGACGAGATCCAGGTCCCCGACCCCGCACCCGACTCCGGCGAGGCGACCGGGCGCGGCGGCCACGGCAGCGGCCACGGCAGCGACTACGACGGCCCCGACGAGGACACCCCGGCAGACAACCCGTACCAGCCGGCCAACGACACCGGCGCCGTCGACTTCGTCGAGGACCACCCGGAGTACGACGGCCGCGGCGTCACAGTCGGCATCCTCGACACCGGTGTCGACCTCGCCCACCCCGCCCTGCAGGAGACCACGACCGGCGAGCGGAAGATCGTGGACTGGGTCACCGCCACCGACCCGATCCTCGACGGCGACGGCACCTGGCGCCCCATGCTCACCGCCGTGAGCGGCGGCTCATTCACGCTGAACGGCCGCTCCTACACCGCGCCCGAGGGCGAGTACCTGGTCAGCACGTTCAGCGAGTCCGTCGCCGTCGGCGAGATCGGCGGCGACGTGAACCGCGACGGCGACACCACCGACCGCTGGGCGCTGCTGTACGACCCCGAGGCCGGCACCGTCCGCGTGGACGTGAACGACAACGCCGACCTCACCGACGACGAGGCGATGACGCCCTACGGCGACGACCACCAGATCGGGTACTTCGGCACCGACGACCCGGACACCGCGATCGCCGAGGCCATGCCGTTCGTCGTGGAGATCCGCGAGGACGTCGCGATGGACCCGTACGGCGGCGACTGGGTCGGCCAGGTCCGCGACTTCGTGAACATCGGCATCGTGGAGGGCATGCACGGCACCCACGTCGCCGGCATCACCGCGGCCAACGGCCTGTTCGGCGGCGACATGGACGGCGCCGCGCCCGGCGCGCAGATCGTCTCGGCGCGCGCCTGCGTCTTCACCGGCGGCTGCACGTACACCGCGCTGTTCGAGGGCATGATCGACCTCGTCGTGAACCGGGACGTCGACCTCGTCAACGTCTCGATCGGCGGCCTGCCCGCCCTCAACGACGGCAACAACGCCCGCGCCCGGCTGTACACCGAGCTGATCGACACCTACGACGTGCAGCTCTTCATCTCGGCGGGCAACGACGGCCCGGGCACCAACACCATCAGTGACCCGGCCGTGGCCGACAAGGTCGTGGCGGTCGGCGCCGGCATCTCCGACGAGACATGGGCCGCGAACTACGGCTCCGAGGTCCGCACCGCCTACAACCTCCTGCCGTTCTCCTCGGCCGGCCCCCGCGACGACGGCGGCTTCAAGCCCACGATCGTCGGCGCCGGCGCCTCGATCAACACCATCCCGACCTGGCAGCCCGGCAGCCCCGTCGCGGAGGCCGGCTACGACCTGCCGCCCGGCTACGGCATGCTCCAGGGCACGTCCATGGCGTCCCCGCAGGTCACCGGCTCGTCCGCGCTGCTGCTCTCCGCCGCGCGGCAGCGGGACATCGACCTCTCCCCCGCCGACCTGCGCACCGCGCTCACCAGCTCGGCCGACGAGATCCGCGGCGTGCAGGCGCACGAGCAGGGCGCCGGCCTGATGGACACCGAGGGCGCCTGGCGGCTCATCCGGCAGGGCGCGACGGCGCGCGAGTACACCGTCTCCGCGCCCGTGGACCACGCCATGTCGGACTACCTGGCGACCCCCGGCACCGGCACCGGCGTGTACGACCGCGAGAGCGCCCCGGCCGTCGGCGAGAGCGAGGACTACGAGATCACGATCACCCGCACCACCGGTCCCGACCGCCCGGTCCGCCACCACCTGGCGCTGGAGAACAACGACGGCAGCACGTTCCGCATCGACGGCCGTTCGTCCGTCTCGCTGCCGCTGGACGAGCCGGTGACCGTCACGCTGCGGGCCAAGCCGCGCTCGGCCGGCGTCCACAGCGCGATCCTCACGGTGGACGACAGCTCGACCCGCGGCACCGACCAGCAGATCCTCGCCACGGTCGTCGTGCCCGAGGAGCTGTCCGGACCCGACTGGTCCACCAGCGACTCCGGCCGCGTCGAGCGCAACTCCACCGAGTCGTACTTCGTGACCGTCCCCGAGGGCACCCGCTCCCTGGAGGTCGCCCTGGACGGCCTGGCCGAGGACAGCCAGACCCGGTGGATCGCCATCACCCCGTACGGCACGCTGGCGGACGACTCCACCACGTCGTTCTGCTACCCGAACTACGACAACCCCAACAACACCTGCCGCCCCGACCTGCGCAGCTACGACGACCCGATCCCGGGCGTGTGGGAGTTCGAGGTCGAGGCGCGCCGCACCTCCCCGGTGCGGAACAACCCGTACACCCTCACAAGCACCGTGCTGGGCACCACGTTCGACCCGGAGACGGTCGAGCTGGGCCACGCCGACGCGGGTGAGCCGCTGACCATCGGCTGGGGCCTCACCAACGACCTGGCGCCCGTCCGCGGCACCCTGGCCGCCGGCGAGATGGGCTCGGCGCACGACGAGACACCCACCATCGGCGGGGGCGAGACCCTCACCTGGGACGTCACCGTCGGCGAGGGCACCTCGCAGTTCGACGTGGTGATCGGCAGCCCGTCCGACCCCGGCTCCGACCTCGACCTGACGGTCTACCGGGACGGCACGCTCGTCGGCTCCTCCACGTCCTCCGGCTCCGAGGAGGCCGTGCGCCTGACCGACCCGGCGGCCGGCACGTACACGATCGAGGTGTACGGCTACGCCGTGCCGAGCGGCTCGACGACCTTCGCCTACCGCGACGCCTACCTCAGCTCCGAGCTGGGCACCGTCGAGGTCGACGAGGACACCGTCCTGGACCTGGACACCGGCGCGACCGCTACGGCCACCGCCACGGTCACCGTCACCGCCGCAGCGGCCGAGGCCGGCATGGACCGGCAGGTCTTCGGCGAGGTCAGGCTGCTCAACGAGAACGGCACCGTCACGGGATCCGGCGCGGTCACGATCGACCACGTGACACCGTGACCCGCTGACCCGCGCACCGCGGGACGGCACCACCGCACCGACGCCGGGGCGGGTGGACGGCTCAGGCCGCCACCCGCCCCGGCCGCGTTCCGCGTGGAAGGATGGCGGGAGCGACGCCGCACACCACGGCGAAGCCGCATTCCACGACGAAGGAGAACTGGTGCCAGGCACGAATCTCACCCGGGAAGAGGCGCGGGAGCGGGCACGGCTGCTCACCGTGGACGCCTACGACATCGCGCTCGACCTGTCCGGCGCGCAGGAGGGCGGCACCTTCCGCTCCGAGACCACCGTGCGGTTCACCGCGCGCGAGGCGGGCGCCACCTTCGTCGACCTGATCGCGCCCGCCGTCACCGGCATCACGCTCAACGGCACCCCGCTCGCGCCCGCCGAGGTGTTCGCCGACTCGCGGATCACCCTCGCGCACGTCGCCGAGGGCGAGAACGAGCTGCGTGTCGTCGCCGACTGCGCCTACACCAACACCGGCGAGGGCCTGCACCGCTCGCTCGACCCGGTGGACCAGCAGGCGTACCTCTACACCCAGTTCGAGGTCCCGGACGCCCGGCGCGTCTTCGCCTGCTTCGAGCAGCCCGACCTCAAGGCGTCGTTCCGCTTCACCGTCACCGCCCCCGAGGGCTGGACCGTCATCTCGAACTCCCCGACGCCGAAGCCCGAGGGCACCGTCTGGTCGTTCGAGCCGACGCCGCGCATCTCCACGTACATCACGGCCATCGTCGCCGGCCCCTACCACGCGGTGCACAGCACCTGGGAGGGCGGCGGGCGGACCGTGCCGCTCGGCCTGTACTGCCGGCCCTCGCTGGCCGAGCACCTGGACGCCGACGCCGTCTTCGAGGTCACGCGGCAGGGCTTCGACTGGTTCCAGGAGAAGTTCGACCACCCCTACCCGTTCGCCAAGTACGACCAGCTCTTCGTGCCGGAGTTCAACGCCGGCGCGATGGAGAACGCGGGCGCCGTCACCATCCGCGACCAGTACGTCTTCCGCTCGAAGGTCACCGACGCCGCCTACGAGGCGCGCGCCGAGACGATCCTCCACGAGCTGGCCCACATGTGGTTCGGCGACCTCGTG
This sequence comes from Streptomyces sp. RFCAC02, assembly GCF_004193175.1. Classification (NCBI taxonomy): domain Bacteria; kingdom Bacillati; phylum Actinomycetota; class Actinomycetes; order Kitasatosporales; family Streptomycetaceae; genus Streptomyces; species Streptomyces sp. RFCAC02. The sequence continues at coordinate 1,933,994 of NZ_SAUH01000001.1, forward strand.
ACCATGGAGTGGTGGAACGACCTGTGGCTGAACGAGTCGTTCGCCACCTACACGTCGGTCGCCTGCCAGGCCCACGCGCCGGGCAGCCGCTGGCCGCACGCCTGGACCAGCTTCGCCAACTCCATGAAGACCTGGGCGTACCGGCAGGACCAGCTCCCGTCGACCCACCCGATCATGGCGGAGATCCGCGACCTCGACGACGTCCTGGTCAACTTCGACGGCATCACCTACGCCAAGGGCGCGAGCGTCCTCAAGCAGCTCGTCGCCTACGTCGGCATGGACGAGTTCTTCCGCGGCGTGCAGACGTACTTCAAGCGCCACGCCTGGTCCAACACCCGCCTCACCGACCTGCTGACGGCGCTGGAGGAGACCAGCGGCCGTGACCTGTCGGCCTGGTCCAAGGCGTGGCTGGAGACCGCAGGCATCAACGTCCTGCGGCCCGAGATCGCCGTGGACGACGCCGGGACGATCACCCGGTTCGCCGTCCGGCAGGAGGCGCCGGCGCTCCCGGCCGGCGCCAAGGGCGAGCCGACGCTGCGCCCGCACCGCATCGCGATCGGCCTGTACGAGCTGGTGGACGGCGCCCTGACCCGCACCGACCGGATCGAACTCGACGTGGACGGCGAGCTGACGGAGGTCCCCGGGCTGACGGGACGCGCCCGCCCCGCCGTCGTCCTGCTGAACGACGACGACCTCTCGTACGCCAAGGTCCGCCTCGACCCCGAGTCCACGGCGGCCGTCGCCCGGCACGTCGGCGACTTCACCGAGTCGCTGCCGCGCGCCCTGTGCTGGGCGTCCGCGTGGGACATGACGCGCGACGGCGAGATGGCCACCCGCGACTACCTCACGCTCGTCCTCGGCGGCATCGGCAAGGAGACCGACATCGGCGTGGTGCAGTCGCTGCACCGCCAGGTCAAGCTCGCCCTCGACCTGTACAGCGCGCCCGACCGGCGCGCGCAGGGGCTCGCCACCTGGTCGGCCGCGGCGCTCGACCACCTGCGGTCGGCCGCGCCCGGCAGCGACCACCAGCTCGCATGGGCGCGCGCGTTCGCGGCGGCGGCCCGCTCCGACGCCGAACTCGACGTCCTCGCCGGCCTGCTGGACGGCTCGGAGACGATTCCCGGCCTGACCGTCGACACCGACCTGCGGTGGGAGCTGCTGGAGCGGCTCGCCGCCACCGGCCGCGCCGACGAGCCGGAGATCGCGGCCGAGCTGGAGCGGGACGCCACCTCCGCCGGCGAGCGGCACGCCGCGGCGGCGCGCGCCGCGCGGCCGACGCCGGAGGCCAAGGCCGAGGCGTGGGCGCAGGTCGTCGAGGGCGACAGCCTGCCGAACGCCCTGCAGGAGGCCGTGATCGGCGGCTTCGTGCAGACCGACCAGCGGGAGCTGCTCGCGCCGTACACCGAGAAGTACTTCGCGGCGCTGAAGGACGTGTGGGCCTCCCGCAGCCACGAGATGGCGCAGCAGATCGCGGTCGGGCTGTACCCGGCCGCGCAGGCGGAGCGCGCCACTCTCGAGGTGACGGACGCGTGGCTGGCGACGGCCGAGCCGTCCGCGGCGCTGCGCCGGCTCGTCACCGAGTCGCGCGCGGGCGTGGAGCGGGCGCTGCGGGCGCAGGCGGCCGACGCGGCGGCGGAGTGACCGTGCGCGCGGTGGCACGCACCGCTGCGTGACCACGGAGGGTGAACGCCCGGGGCCGGTTCGGCCCCGGGCGTTCATCTGTTCCCGGGGCGGTGCGCGCGCGGCACGGCGCGTTCACCGGGACAAGAGGGACGGAAGGTGCCGTTCGTTCACCGATTTCGGAAGAACTCTTGAGGTTCTGCTGAGTTTTGAGCTTAATTTTAGATTGAGACACCGTGTCAGCGGCTACCGTCTGACAGGAGGCTGTACGGTCGGCGGCCGTCAGGTGACCGAGGGACCGCTCTCCCATCCACCCCGACGCGGGTGTGGTGTGTCATCAGGCGAGGCCCGTGCGAAGGGGGAAGTCATGCCGATTCTGAGCTTCACGCGGGATGAGGTGGAGGCCAAGGCCGGCGTCAAGCCGTGGAAGGACCAGGTCACGTTCCACGACGAGATCAATCCGGACGAGATGGCCGACACGGCCGCCGTCTACGCGCGGGCGGCCGGCGAGGCGTCCGACACCGGTGAACTCGCCACCGAGGCCAGCCACATCGGTGCCGACGCGGGCGGCATCAACGGCGAGGAGATGGTGGACGACGAGGGCCGCATCGACCTTACGTCCCGCGGACTCCAGGGCAACGGCGAGGACATGGACACCGTCGTCGAGTACGTCGTGCGCGCGATGAACCGCGCCCTCGACGCCGACGAGGAGGTCCACGACGTCATCTTCGAGCCGGCGAACGGCCTCGACAAGAAGTACACCGACCGTCTCCAGGACGCCATCGACGAGTGGAACGGATGGCAGAGCGCGCTGGAGGCGAAGCTCGCCCCGACGCGAGACCTCCCGCTGCTGACCGCTCAATACCCGGTCTCCGTGGAGTACGGGGGCGAGACCCGCTGGGCCATTCCGATGGTGACGAACGGCAAGCATGTCTACAGCTTGCCCGCCGGCCTCGACACGGACATCCGCAACAAGCACCTCGCGCTCGCGGCCGGCGACGCGAAGACCGCTGCGGGTGACATCGACGAGGCGATCGAGGCCTACCGGAAGAAGCTCGGCGAGTACGGGCAGGAGCTGGGCACCCTCGGCTACGACCTGTCGGACGGCCCCCTCGGCCTGTGGACGACCGACGGCATGGCCGACTACGCCGCCGAGCAGGTCGAGTACCTCCTCGCGCACCGGCCGACCGACCCGGCGGAGCTCGACGCCTGGATCGACCAGCTCGACATGTGGACCGAGGGCCTCGGCTCGATCGCCCTCGGCATCGAGAACCCGGACGACCCCGACTCCCCGCTGCGTGACCTGACCGCGGCGGAGCGGGCGTACCTGGAGCAGTTCCTCGGCCACTTCGACAAGGACGAGATCGTCGCGCTCGGCGAGCTGGTGTCCGGCAAGGGGCTCGACCCGGGCGACGCCGGCCGGCAGTTCTCGTCGCTCCAGCGCATCGCCAACGGGTTCAACATGCTGTTCAACCCGGAGATCGGCGGTGTCGACATCTCGACGCAGGCCGGCCGCGACGCGCTGCCGCCCGGGCTCAAGCACTTCCTCGACGGCCCGAGCGAAGCCCTCATCGAGGGCATGGCGAAGAACATGGTGCCGAACGGCGGCGGTCCCGACGACAGCTACTGGGACGCCCTGAAGGAGTTCAACGCGTTCGGCGAGCTGATGGGCACCGCGTCCATCGCCCCGGGCCACAGCTTCGGCTCCGAGCTGGCCCACGAGGCCGTCACCATGCAGCACCTCACGCAGTACCAGTACGTGAACGGCGGCGGCGGCGACATCCCCAACACCGGCAGCAACGCCCTCCTGCAGAACGTCGCCCTGAACAGCGACCTCTCCGCCGACCTCCTCAACGACAAGACGTTCCGCGAGGACGCGCTCACCGCGCACTGGGAGAACTCCGACGGCCTCGGCAACCTGATCAGGTCCGGCACCACCGTGCCCGAGGGCGTGGGCCACAACGACCCGGAGGCCAAGCAGTACGTCCAGGCCGCGTTCAACGTCCTGCACTACGCCGCCATGCACCCGGACACGATCCACGGCACGGACCACTGGGCGATCAACGAGTACGGGGACCTCGACCACTCCGGCCTGGAGGACTCGATCGGCGACACGATGCTGAACTACATGGACTTCATCGCCAAGGGCGGCAAGGAGTCCGAGTTCTCCGCCACCGAGAACGGCTTCACCGACGAGAACCTGCAGGGCTTGGACTACAAGTACTCGTTCGACCTCTCGGACGAGGACCGCAACACGCTCTTCAAGATGATGAACACCGCCGACAGCCAGGCCCGCGACGAGTTCTACGACGGCGTGAACGCGTGGTACACCGACACCGCCCTCGGCGCGTTCAACCGCCTGGAGAGCGGCGAGAGCCAGAGCGAGCGGAGCACCTTCGACCACATCGGCCGGGTCGCCGGCACCGCGCGCTGGGCACAGGACAACGCGCCCATCGAGGACGAGTCGAAGCGGAAGTTCACCACCTACGGCGCCATCTCGACCGGCTCGGCCATGCTCAACACCGTGCTCGACTTCGGCAAGTGGAACGTGGCCAACCAGGTGGCCGCCTTCGGCATCACCGAGGCCATGCGCTACGGGATGCCGGACGGCAACGAGGAGGTCACCGAGGCCCAGTGGGACACGGTGAACTGGGGTGACTCGGACGTGCGCGCGGCGGTGGCGCAGGTCGCGCAGCGCGCCGGCTACGAGGGCGCCGACCAGTTCGACGCCGTGCCCGACCCGGCGCACGACTCGCGGTACACCGACACCGACATGATCGACCGGACCCGCGACATCGAGAAGGTCTACCTCGCGGAGGCCGAGTCCCTGATCACCGCCTACGACCGCGCCGTCCACGACGACCAGGTCGGTAACTGACCCGGGCCGCCGCCCGGCCGCGGTCCCCCGCGAGGGGGACCGCGGCGGGGCGCGGACGAATCAGCGCTGCCGGCGCCCGCCGGTGCCCAGGATCACGAGGCCGGTGATCACGGCGAACAGCGCGATCGGCGCGACCACGTACAGGCCGAGCGTCTCGAACACGCTGAGCCCCTGACCCGGGTCGTCGCCGTCGTCCCGGTACAGGGCGAGGGCGGACGGGGAGGACAGCAGCATCAGGAACGCCGTGCCGGCGGCGACGGCTCCGGCGCGTGTCGCGACGCGCGCACCGCGCCGCCCGGCCGCGCGCTTCTCGGGCATGAGCTTCATGTTGACCACCGGCCCACAGTAACGAACGCCGTCCCCCCGCCCGGTCAGGACCCCGCCATCTCCTCCCGCACCGCCCGGACGAGGGCGGTGACGCGCGCCGAGGTCGTCAGCTCCTCCAGGGTGACGGGCCGCCCCGCGCCGTCCGCGACGGGCAGCCGCCAGTTGGGGTACTCGCGCCAGGTGCCCGGCAGGTTCTGCGGGCGGCGGTCCCCCACCATGTCGGGCAGCCAGATCCCGATCATCCGCGCCGGCGTCCTGGCGAGGAACCGGTACGCGGCCGCGATCTGGCCCTCCTCCGTCGCGCCCGGCGGCAGCAGCCCGAGCCGCGCGAACACCGCCTGCCACTCGGCGCTCTCGGCGAGCGCGGCGTTCAGCTCGCCGGTGCCGGGCGCGAGCAGACCGAGGCGCTCCCGCAGCCGCACGTGGTCCCCGGCGAGGCGGGCGGCGGTGGACGGCAGGTCGTGCGTGGTGACGGTGGCCAGGCAGTCGGCCCGCCACGCCTCCGGCGGCAGCGGCGGGCTGCCGGGGGCCGCCCAGTCCCGCTCGAACCACAGCACCGAGGTGCCGGCGACCCCGCGGTCCGCCAGCTCCTCGCGCACGCCGGGCTCGACCGTGCCGAGGTCCTCCCCGATGACGACGGCCCCCGCCCGCTCCGCCTCCAGTGCGAGGACGCCCAGCATCGCGTCGGCGTCGTAGGTCACATAGGTGCCCTCCGACGGCGCCGCGCCCTCCGGGATCCACCACAGCCGGAACTGGCCCATCACATGGTCGACGCGCAGTCCGCCCGCGTGCCGCAGCAGCCCGGCGAGCAGCTCGCGGTACGGGGCGTAGCCGTGCTCCGCCAGCGCGTCGGGCCGCCAGGGCGGCAGGCCCCAGTCCTGGCCGTCCGCGTTGAACGCGTCGGGGGGCGCCCCCGCCGACATGCCGGACGCCAGGATCCCCTGTTGCGCCCAGGCGTCGGAACCGTTCGGGTGAACGCCGAGGGCGAGGTCGTGGACGAGCCCGATCGTCATGCCGGACGCCTGCGCCGAGCGCTGGGCGCGCCGGAGCTGGATGTCGGTGAGCCAGGCGAGCCAGCTGTGGAAGTCGATGCGGTCCAGGTGGTCGCCGCGCGCGCGTGCCGTCTCCGGCGACCTGGGGTCGCGCAGCCCCGGCGACCAGGAGCGCCAGTCAGGGCCGTGCAGCTCGGCCAGCGCGCACCAGGTGGCGTGGTCCTCCAGCGCCTGGCCCTGCTCGGCGAGGAACGCCCAGTACGAGGCGTACCGGCCGGGGCTGAGCGGGACGGCGCGGACGATCTCCAGCGCCTGCCGCTTCAGCGCCCACACGGCGTCCCGGTCGATCGGGGCGCCCTTCTCCAGGACGGCGGTCCGCAGCGCGGCGGCGCGGGCGATGAGCCGGTCGGTGCGGTGGCGGGCCTCGGGGCCGAGGTAGGCGTACTCGGGGATGTCCTCGATGCGCAGGTGCACCGGGTCGGCGTACCTGCGGGTGCCGGGCCGGTAGGGGGACGGGTCGGTGGCCTCGCCCGAGCCGCCGGGGACGGCGGCGTGGAGCGGGTTGAGCTGGATGAAGCCGGCGCCCAGGACGTGTCCCGCCCAGGTGGCGAGGTCGGCGAGGTCCACCAGGTCGCCCATGCCCCAGGAGCGGGCGGACAGCAGCGAGTAGAGCTGGACGAGGAGCCCGACGCTGCGGCCCGGCGCGCCCGGCAGCCGGGCGGGCGCGGCGATCAGGGTGGCGTCGGCGGCGCGGCCGTCGGGGGCGGTGGCGCGGAGCGTGTGGTAGCCGGGCGGCAGCGCGCCGGACGTGCCGGCGGGGAGGGTGCCGTCGTCGGCGAGGGCGAGCGTACGGCCGTCGCCGGTGGTGATCCGCAGGGCGGTGCCATGGGGCAGGCCCGCGAGGACGGCGGGCGGCAGGGCGTTCGTGCCGCGGACGGCGACGGTGGGCGGCAGGAGGCGGCCGGCCCCGGGGGCCGCCTCGTCGGGGTCGGCGCCGGGATCGACGCCGAGGGCGGTCAGGACGGCGGCGACGGTGTCCTCGGGGACGTTGACGCGCCGGCCGGGCGAGGGTTCGTAGGAGGTGGCGACGCCGTGCGCCGCGGCGAGCCGGGGCAGCCGGTCCATCAGATCTCGACTGCCTCCGCGCCGGCGCCGGCGGTTCCGCCCGGTTCCGCCGTGAGCGGCGGTTCGGCGGTGAGGGGCACCTCCGAGGTGAGCGGCGCCGCGTCGCACAGCGGCGGCTCGCTCGTCAGCGGCGGGCAGAACGGGCACTCGGGTGCCGGCCCGAGCAGGAGATCCCTCAGGAGCTGGGCGTCTCTGTCGGGGGCGTCGGTCGTCCGGGCGGCTCCGGCCACGGCTCACTCCGTTCGCTGGCGGGGGGGTGGCGTGCGGTCACGCTTGCTCTACCCAGTCAACGGCACGCCACCCCTCGACGCGACGGGAAAGCGACGCACCTCACGCCCCCCGCGCCGCAAGATCTGTCGCACAGAGGCCACGGCCTCTCGCTTCTTGCGGCAGGGGGAACGCGCGGACGAAGGGTGGGGCGCGGCGGCTCAGCCGGACCGTCCGTCGATGCGGGCGAGGGCGTCGTCCGCGCCGTACGGCCGCAGGTACGGCAGCCAGCGCGGGTCGCGGTGGCCGGTGCCGATGATGCGCCAGGCGAGCCCGGACGGCGGCCCCGGTGTGTGCCGCAGGCGCCAGCCGAGCTCGGCGACGTGCCGGTCGGCCTTGATGTGGTTGCACGAGCGGCAGGCGGCGACGACGTTGTCCCAGGCGTGCCGGCCGCCCCGGCTGCGCGGGACGACGTGGTCGACGCTGGTGGCGACGCCGCCGCAGTAGGCGCACCGCCCGCCGTCCCGGGCGAACAGCGCCCTGCGGGTCAGCGGCACGGCCGTCCGGTACGGCACACGGACGAACCGTTTCAGCCTGACGACGCTCGGCGCGGGGACGGCTCGGGTGGCGCTGCGCAGCAGCGTGCCCGAGGTCTCGAGACTGACGGCCTTGTCGTTCAGCAGCAGGATGAGTGCGCGCCGGACCGGTACGACGCCCAGCGGCTCGTACGACGCGTTGAGGACCAAGACGTGGTGCACGGACGCCCTCCGTTTCCGTCGGCGGCGCGTGGCTCGCGCCGGGACGATCTCCCTCAGTGTGTCCCGGAGGCGGCCCGTGGCGCCACCACGAGCGGCAATTGCGCCGTTTGTGTCGTCCGGCGCGCGTGTGCCCGGCCGGGTCCCGTGTGCCGTTCCCCACATCCGTGCGGACCGTTCACCGGGCTGTCTACGGTGGGACACCGTTCCAGGACGGCGGGAAGGACCGAGGGAAGGCCGATGGGAGACAACTGGGAGGCGTGGCTGACGCACGGCCTGCGGATCGTGCTGATCCTCGCGGTGGCGTTCACCGTGCGGTTCGTGGTGCGGCGGGCCATCAGCCGGCTCGTCGGACGCCTGAACCGCGAGGAGGCCGCGCCCCGCAGGGCCGGCACCAGGACCGGTGCCGGGCACGGCGGGGGGCACACCGGATTCGCGGTGAACCCGGAGCGGCGCCGGCAGCGGTCGGAGACGATCGGCTCGGTCCTGCGCTCCACGGCGTCGGTCGTGATCCTCGGCACGGCGGCCCTGATGGTGCTGTCCGAGCTGGGCGTGCAGCTCGGTCCGCTCATGGCGAGCGCCGGGATCGCGGGCGTCGCGGTCGGTTTCGGGGCGCGCAGCCTGGTGGCCGACGTCCTCAACGGCATGTTCATGCTGCTGGAGGACCAGTACGGCGTGGGCGACACGATCGACGCCGGCGAGGCGAGCGGCACGGTCCTGGAGATCGGCCTGCGCGTGACGACGCTGCGCGGCGAGCAGGGCGAGATCTGGTACGTCCGCAACGGCGAGATCAAGCGCATCGGCAACCTGAGCCAGGGCTGGTCCACGGCCGCCGTCGACGTCGAGGTGACGGCGGACGCCGACCTGGACCACGTCCGCAAGGTGATCACGGCGGCCGGCGATGAGATGTCGTCCACCGCCCCGTACGACGAGCTGCTGTGGGAGCCGGTCAAGGTCCTCGGCGTGGACTCGGTGACGCGCGACGCGATGGTGGTGCGGGTGATGGCGAAGGCCCTGCCCGGCGCGGGTCCCGATGTGGAACGGGAGCTGCGCTGGCGGATCAGGCGCGCCCTGGCCGCGGCGGGCATCGCGTCGGACGCGCGGCCGACGGCCGAGCCGGTGACCGTGCCGCCGCCGTCCCCGGCTGCCCCGGAGGCCGCCGGGGACGGCGCCCCGAAGGAGCAGTCCTGACGCCGGGCGGCGCGGGCGGGAAGGCGGAGGAGATGGGGGGTGACGGGTGCCGCGCCGCTCGGTCAGAATGCCCCCGTGAGCGAAACCCGATCCTCCGTCATACGCCCCTACCGGCCGGGCGACCGTGACGCCCTGCACGACATCTGCATCCGCACCGGCCACCTGGGCGGCGACGCGCGGGGCCACTTCCGCGACCCCGACATCCTCCCCGCCCTCTTCGCGGCGCCCTACGCCGAGCTGGACCCCGGCCTGGTGTTCGTCGCCGACGAGGGCGACGGCGCGTTCGGCTACATCGTGGGGACCGCCGACAGCACCGCCTTCTTCGCTGCGTTCAGGGAGCGGTGGCTGCCCACCGTCGCGGACCGCTTCCCCGAGCCGGAGGGCGAGCCGGCCGGCCCCGACGAGGACCTGCGCTCCCTGCTGCACCACGCCGAGCGGATGCTCGTCCCCGAGATCGCTGCCGAGTACCCCGCGCACCTGCACATCGATCTGCTCCCCCACGGCCAGGGCCGCGGCCTCGGGCGGAAGCTGATGGGGACGTACCTCGACGCCCTGCGGGAGCGCGGCGTGCCGGGCGTGCACCTCGGCATGAGCCCGGAGAACACACGTGCCCGCGCGTTCTACGACCGCATGGGCTTCGTCCTGCTGCCCGAGCCGGACGACGAGCCGGGGCCGACGATCCACCTGGGCATGCGTCTGTCCTGACGGCGCACGCGCTCGCTGGGAACCGGCCGGCCGGGCCGCGCGTCCACCCGGGCGGGGACCGGTCGGGAACCGATGGGGAACCGGTGTGCGAACGGACGGGGAATCCGGACGTACCGGAAGATCGCGATAGCGACAAGATCCGCGGCGGGGCCTGTGGGGGGACCCCGCCGGGCGGCATACTTCTCGCCGTGGCCCCGTGCCGGATTCCACGAGGGGGAGGGGCACCACCGTGACGCACCCGTCCACCACGCCGCCGGCGCACGCGCCGGGCGGCGCGCCGCCCGGGATTCCGGGCGCGCGGACACCCGGCCGCGAGCCGGCCGCGGGCGGGACAGCACCGCCCGCGGCGGTCCCGCCCCGCCGGGCCGCCGCGTGGCGCGAGGCCGCGGCCCGCCTGCGCCGTGCCGCGCGCACCGAGCCCGGCAGGCTGCGGGCCGTCGGCGCCCTGCTCGCCGGGCTGCTGCTGGCGTTCGGCGCGGTGACGGCGTACCAGGTCCAGGACCGCAGCGCGGCCGCCGACACCGTCCGGCGCACGAGCCAGCCGCTCAGCACCATCGCCGCCGAGATCTACCGCAGCCTCGCGGACGCCAACACGACGGCGGTGAACGGCTTCCTGGCCGGCGACGGCGAGACGGCCGCCACGCGCACCGCGTACCGGCGCGACATCGCCGAGGCCGCGGGCGCCCTCGCGAGGGCGGCGTCCGACACCTCGACGTCGGCCGAGTCCGAGCGGTACATCGCCTGCCTGAGCCGCGGACTGCCCGTCTACTCGGGCCTCGTGGAGGCCGCCCGCGCGAACAACCGCCAGCGCCTGCCCCTCGGCGGCGCGTACCTGCGGTACGCCGACGACCTGATGCAGCGCGGCGTCCCGACGGCCCTCGCCGCCGACACCGGAGCGGCCCCGGACTGCGACGCCGACGGCGACGGCACCGACGACGGCCTGCTGCCGACGGCCGAGGCGCTGTACCGGCTGGAGACGGCCAGGTTCCGCGACGACCTCGCCGACGCGGGCAGCCGCCCGTGGGCCGCGCTCGCGGTGGGCGGCGCGGCCGTCGTCGTCCTGGTGTGGGCGCAGCGCCGCCATTACCTCCGCACGAACCGCGTGCTGAACCCCGGGCTGCTCGCCGCCACGGCGACCACCGCCGTGCTGCTGCTGTGGCTCGCCGGCGCGCAGACCCTCTCGCGGGCGGCGCACGACGACATACGGCAGGGTCCGGCGCTGTCCCTGCCCACGCTGAACGACGCGCGGATCGCGGCCCTCAAGGCGCACGGCGACGAGAGCCTCGCCCTGGTGGCGCGGGGCGGCAGCGACGTGTTCGAGGACAGCTACCGGGAGGCCGTCCGCGAACTCGGCGGCGCGGACAACGGGCTGCTGGCGCAGGCGGCGGGCCTCGCGGGCGACGAGGCCCGCGCGCACATCACGGCCGCCGCCGACGCCACGGAGACCTGGCGGACGCGGCACAACCTGTCGCAGGCGGCGGAGCGCGAGGGTGACTACGACGGCGCCGTCGCGTTCGTCATCGGTGCGGAGGAGTCCACGCAGGAGGCGTTCCACGCGGTGGACACGGCCCTCGGGGAGGCGGTGGCGGCCGAGCAGGACCGCTTCGACGCGGCGGCCGACCGTGCCCGCCGTTCCCTGACGGGCCTGGCCGCGGGCGCCGGCGTGCTCGGCGTCCTCGGCACGGCGGCCGCGCTGAGCGGCATGGGCCGCCGTCTGTCGGAGTACCGGTGAGGAGGGGGACCCCATGCGCCGCTTGAACGCGGGCCGGACGGATCGCACGCACGGCACCGAGGGCACCGACCGTGGGGAGCGCGGCCGGCCGCGGTGGCGGACCGTCCTGCTGTCCGCCACGTGTCTCGGGCTGGCGTGCGCCGCCGTGCTGACGGCGCTGGTCGCCACGGACGGCGGGTCCGGCGGCACCGAGCCGCGGGCCGGCCGGCCGCAGGCCGCCGGGGGCACGGACACGGACGTCCTCGCCGCCGGGGACGGCTGCGGCGGCAACGACCCGGCCCACCCCGAGGCCAGTGAACCGGCGGCCGAGAACGCCGGGCTCGCCGTCCGCGAGATCCAGGAGCGGGGCAAGCTGATCGTCGGCATCGACGTCAACAGCTACCTGTGGGGTTACCGCGACCCGTCGTCGGGCCGCATCATGGGCTTCGACATCGACCTGGTGCAGGCGATCGCCGCGAGCATCCTCGGGACCGACGATCCGGCCGTCACCTATCTCGCGATCCCGACGAACCAGCGCGAGGAGGCCATCCTCGAGGGCACCGTCGACATGGTGGTGCGGACGATGTCCATCACCTGCACGCGCCGCGAGAACGGCATCGACTTCTCCACCGCCTACTTCAGCACGGGCCAGCAGATGCTGGTCCCCGCCGGCTCGCCCGTCACCGGCTTCGACGGGACGCTGCAGGGCCGGCGGGTGTGCGTCGCCGCCGGCTCGTCGGCGGCGGGGCTGTTCGGCGTCGCGGACGAGGGCGCCGGGATCGTGGACGTGCCCGACGGCACCGCCGTCGAGGGCACGGACTTCGCGAGCGAGGACCTGTCCGCCCTGGTGGTGCCGAACCACCTCGACTGCCTCGTCCGCCTCCAGCTCGGCGAGGCCGACGCGCTGGTGACCGACCAGGCCCTGGCGCTCGGGCACATCGCGCAGGACCGCGGGATGCGGATGGTGGGCCAGCCGCTCGGCCGGGAGTACTACGGCGTGGCCATGGCGCGCGGCAAGAACGACCTCGTCGGGTGGGTCAACTCCGTGCTGGAGGAGTACCGGGCGGGCGGCTCGGCCAGTGACTGGCGCGCGGCCTACGACACCTGGCTCGCCGACGCGGTGGGGCAGGGCACGCGGCGCGACGGCGAGCGGGCCGAGGTCCCCGACTTCCCGTCCACGCCGCCCGACCCGCTCTACCGCGAGTGACCGGCGCCCGGCCAGGGGAGGCACACGGCGAGCACCACCGCAGCACCGCACCACTGCGATCCGATGATGTGATGAGGGGAGAACCATGGCCCCGGACTCCGGCGACGGCCACGTACTGAGCCGTGAGGAGGCCGACCGCGCCCTGGCGCGGCTGGGCGCCGAGCACGAGGCGATCGAGTCGTCCCTGCTCGCCCTCCAGGACCACGCCGGCCGCAGGCTGCTGGAGGGCGCCGACCTGGCGGGCGAGACGCGGGCGCGCTGGGCGGACGCCGAGGAGACGGTCACCCGGCTGTGGCAGTACTTCGACATCGCCAGCGCCGCGCTGCACGCCGCGCGCCGGATCCGGGCGCGGCGCAGGTCGCCGTCCCGCGACGACCTGCGCGAGCTGACGGCGCTGCTGACCGGCGACTGCCACGCCGTCCCCGGCATGCCGGGGCGCCTGGTGGAACGCCTCGGCTGGCCCGACCTGGTCGCTCGCATGAACGACGGCTACGCCCGCGTCCTCGACATGGTGATCGCCGCCGACGCCGTGTGGTCGGCGCTGCCCGCCCGGATAGACCTCCTGGCCGCCGAGCAGCAACGGCTGCGCGCCCTGGCGCACTCGGTCGGCGTGCGCCCCGGCGCGCACCCGGCGGGCGACGAACTGGCCCGTGTCACCGACGACCTGACCGGGCTGCGCGCCGAGGTGATCGCCGACCCGCTGGCGTTCTGGATCGCGGACGGCGGCAGCAGCGCGCCGGGCGGCGGGCGGCCCGACACCGCGCGCTACGACCGGGCGGCCCGCGCGCTGGACGACATCCGGCGCGAGGTGGACGCGGTCATCGGGGTCCGCAAGGACGCCGAGGAGCGGCTGATCCGGCTGCGTGACGTGCTGTCGCGGGCCGACCGCACGCTCGCCGAGGCGCGGCTCGCGCGCGGCGAGGTGCTGGCCAAGATCGCGGCGTCCGAGGTGCCCGCGGTGTCGGGTCCCGCGACCGTGCTGCACGAACAGCTCGCGGCGGCCGCCGACTACCGGCGCCGTTCGCTGTGGCACCGGCTGTCCCCGCTGCTGGACGCGCTGGAGGAGCGGGCCGACGAGGAGCTGGAGCGCGCCCGCGCCTCGCTCGCCGCGGTGACCGCGCCGCTCGCCGTCCGCGCCGAGCTGCGGGGCCGGCTGGACGCGTACCGGGCGAAGGCGGCGCGGTCCGGGAAGGCGGAGGAGCCGATCCTGATCGAGCGGTACGACGCGGCGCGCCGCCTGCTGTGGACGGCGCCGTGCGACCTGCGGGCCGCGGAGTACGCGGTGCTGCGGTACCAGGAGGCGACGGCCGAGGCACTGTTCCCCGGCCCGGTCGGCGGGGTCGGGAGCCGCGTCGAGGGAGGTGCGGGCGGATGAACGAGGGAACGGCGTGCCAGCGGCCCGGCTGCTCCGGGCAGTACGAGGACGTGGGCGGCGGCGCGCTCTACTGCGACGTGTGCGGCCTGGCCCCCGTGGTGTCGCCCGCGGGCATGATCGGCCCGACGACGACCGGGACGACGGGCCGCGCCGGCGCGGGACGGGCGTCCGGCGGGGACTCCGGCGCTTCGGGCGGGGACTCCGGCGGGGCCTCGGGCCGGGACCCGGACTCCGGCGCCGGCTCGGGTCCCGGCTCCGGTTCGGGACCCGCCTCGGGTCCGACCTCCCGGTCGCAGTACTCGCGGCGTTCGGTGTCGGGGCGGCTGGCGCGTGCGCGGACCGGCGCCCTGCCCACGCGCTCGGTGCTGGTGCGCTCCCAGCGCTCGGCGAGCGGCGCGTCCGCGCGGTCGCGGCTCGGCGCCGGCCTGGTGACGGTGCCGCCGGTCCCCCGGCCCGAGCCGCTGACCGCCGTCCTGGAGAACCCGGAGGTGCCCGAGCGCAAGCGGTTCTGCGGCAACCCGGAGTGCGGCGCGCCCGTGGGCCGTTCGCGCGGATCGCGCCGCGGCCGCACCGAGGGGTTCTGCACCAAGTGCGGCCACCCCTACTCGTTCGTGCCGAAGCTCCAGCCGGGCGACGTCGTGAAGGACCAGTACGAGATCGCCGGGTGCATCGCGCACGGCGGCATGGGCTGGATCTACCTCGCGATCGACCTGGCCGTCTCCCGCCGCTGGGTGGTGCTCAAGGGCCTGCTGGACGCGGGCGACGAGGACGCGCGGCAGGCCGCGATCTCGGAGCGGCGCTTCCTCGCCGAGATAGAGCACTCCAGCATCGTGCGCATCTACAACTTCGTGGAGCACCTGGACCAGCGCACCGGCAGCGTGGACGGGTACATCGTCATGGAGTACGTCGGCGGCCGCTCCCTCAAGGACCTGGCCAACGACCGCCGCACGCCGGACGGGCGCCGCGACCCGATGCCGGTGGAGCAGGCGTGCGCGTACGGCATCGAGGCGCTCGAAGCCCTCGGCTACCTGCACAGCCGCAAGCTGCTCTACTGCGACTTCAAGGTGGACAACGCCATCCAGCAGGGCGACCAGCTCAAGCTGATCGACATGGGCGCGGTGCGGCGCGAGGACGACCGGCTCAGCCCGGTGTACGGGACGCCCGGCTTCCAGGCGCCCGAGGTGATCGAGATCGGTCCCTCCGTGGCGTCGGACCTCTACACGGTGGCGCGGACGCTCGCCGTCCTCACGTTCGACTTCCAGGGCTACACCACCTTCTACGCCGACAGCCTGCCGGACCCGGAGCACGTGGACGTCTTCCGGGAGTACGAGTCGTTCTACCGGCTGCTGGTGCGGGCGACGGACCCGGACCCGTGGCGGCGGTTCTCGTCGGCGCAGGAGATGGCGGAGCAGCTCACGGGGGTGCTGCGGGAGATCGTCGCCACGCGGACGGGGCAGCCGCAGCCGGCGCTGTCCGCGCTGTTCGGCCCCGAACCGCGGGTCGTGGACACCGAGCTGGTGCCGCGCGCGGCGGACGGCGTCTCCACGCTGGGGGAACGCGCCGCCGGCCGCTGGTGGCGCGCGCCGCGGCCGCGGACCGCGCCGCCCGCGGGTCCCCTGCCGGCCGGCGGCGGACCCGCCCCGCGCACGGTCGTGCCGGACATGCGGCAGACCGTCCTCGCGCTGCCCGCGCCCCGCGTGGACCCGGACGACCCGAACGCCGGCTTCCTCGCCGGTCTGCTCGCCACGACCGCGCCCGCCGACCTGCTGCACGCCCTGGCGGGCGCACCGGCCGACTCGGTCGAGGTGCGGCTGCGGGAGCTGCGCGCCCGGCTCGGCATCCCGGGGGACGAGGCGCTGGCGACGGCGGTGGAGCGGATGACGGCGCTCGACGAGTCGTACGGCACCGACTGGCGCGTGGTCTGGTACCGGGGCCTCGTGGCCCTCGCGACGGGCGACTGGGAGACGGCGGCGCTGTCGTTCGACGCGGTGTACGACGCGTTCCCCGGCGAGGTGGCGCCGAAGCTGGCGCTCGCCGTGTGCGCCGAGGTGCTGGGCCAGCTCGACAACGCGGCCGACTACTACGCCCTCGTGTGGACGACCGATCCGAGCCATGTGAGCGCCGGCTTCGGCCTGGCGCGGGTGCGCCTGGCCACCGGCAACCGGGCCGGCGCGGTGCGCGCCCTCGAGTCCGTGCCCGAGACCTCGGCGCACTGGACGGCGGCACGCGTGGCGGCCGTACGGGCTCGGCTGCGGCAGCGGGATCCGCGCGAGGACCTGCTGCCGGACCTGCTGGCGGCCGGCGCCGAGGTGGATGGTCTGCGGGCCGCCGGTCTGGAACCATGGCTGGGCGAACAACTGTCCTGTGAAGTGCTGGGGTCCGCGCTCGACTGGGTACTGGCCGGTTCGGGCGGCCCGTCCCGGCCGGGAAGTGATCCTCCACGACGCCTGCTGGGCGGCCCGCTGGACGAGACCGGGATCAGGCTCGGCCTGGAACGGTCCTACCGACGGCTCGCCCGGCTGGCGCCGACCAGTGACGAACGGACCGAACTGGTGGAGGCGGCCAACCGCTTCCGCCCGAAAACATGGGTGTGACGATGCCGCAGCTCGACCAACTCTCCGCCTGCCCCGGCTGCGGGGAACCCCTGGAGGACGACGACCGCTTCTGCGGTGTCTGCGGCACGGACCTGCGGGTGACGCCCCCGACGGCGTACACGCCCACCGAGCACGACTTCCGTATCCGGCCTCCCGCGCCGGCGGACGGCGGTCCGGGGTACGGCGCTCCGCCGCCACCGGCTGCCCCGCAGCCGCCCGCGCCTCCGGGCCCCGGGCAGCAGGCACCGCCCGCGCCCGCCTTCGGGACGGCCCCCCGGCACCCGGACCAGGGCCACGCCGCCCCCGGCCACCCGCAGGCCCCCGGCTACGGCGCCCCCGGCTCCGGACAGCAGCCGCCCGTGCCACCGGCGCCCGGCTACGGCGCCGCGCCCCCGGCACCCGGCCACGCGCCGGAGCCGCAGGCACCGGGCTACGGCGCGCCCGCCGCCGAACAGCGCCCGCCCGCGCCCCACCCGCCGGCACCGCCCGCCGGCACGGGACACCAGCCACCCCACCCCGCCACGCACAGGAACCGCAGGCGCCGGGCTACGGCGCGCCCGTCGCCGAACAGCGCCCGCCCGCGCCCCACCCGCCGGCCGCTCCCGACCCCGGCACCGCGCCCCCGGCGGCACCCCCCGCGCCGCCGCGCTGGGCCGACCCGCGGACCGGCCCCGTACCGCCGCCCGATCCGCGCGCCGCCCAGGCCTCGCCGCCGCCCCGCGAGGCACCGCGCCCGGCCTGCGTGCTCTGCGGCACCGGCCGGGTGGACGCCGACGGCTACTGCGCCGAGTGCGGCCGCGCCCAGCCCGCGGCCCGCGACCACGTGGAGCGCGCCCTCGGCGGCGTCGCCGCCGTCAGCGACCTCGGCCGCAGGCACCACCGCAACGAGGACGCGTTCACCGTCTCCGCCACCGCCCTCCCGGACGGCTCGCCCGCCGTCATGGCGATCGTGTGCGACGGCGTGTCGTCCTCCACCCGGCCCGACGACGCCTCCGCCGCCGCGGCCGAGGCCGCCGTCGAAGCGCTGTCGTCCCTGCTGCCCCGGGGCGTCCCCGGGCCGCGCGCGATGAACGACGCGCTCGTGTCGGCCGCCGACGCGGTCAGCGCGCTCGCCGGGACGACCGCGCCCGAGCCGGGCCGCAACTCCCCCGCCTGCACGATCGTCGGCGCCGTCGCGGCCGGCCGCCTGCTGACCGTGGGCTGGATCGGCGACAGCCGCGCCTACTGGGTGCCCGAGGAGCCCGGCGCGCCGGCCGCCCGCCTCACCGAGGACGACTCGTGGGCCGCCCAGATGGTGGCCGCCGGACTGCTGAGCGAGGCGGAGGCCATGAGCGACCACCGCGCCCACGCCATCACCGCCTGGCTCGGCGCCGACGCGGTCGAGATCGAGCCGCACACCGCCTCGTTCGAGCCGGACCGGCCGGGCGTCGTCATCGTCTGCACCGACGGCCTGTGGAACTACGCCGACGCCGCCGACGACATGGCGCGCCTGGTCCCCGCCGGCGCGCGGACCGCCCCGCTGGAGACGGCGCGCGGGCTCGTCAGGTACGCCCTGGAGTCCGGCGGCCACGACAACGTGACGGTGGCCGTCATCCCGTTCCCGACCCACCGGTCCGACGGCGCGGGCCCGCCCGGCGCCGCCGCGTCCGCCTGACCGGCCGGGGGGGGAGCGATCGGATGGCCGCGACCGGGCACGGACAGCCGTTCGGCGTCGAGGTGTTCCAGAACGAGTACCTGCCCGAGGGCGCGCACGAGGTGAACGCCGTGGTCACCGTCACGGCCACCGGCGGGGCCGCGGGCGCGGCGGCGGGCACGGGGCCGCCGGCGGCCGTCGTGATCCTGCTGGACACCTCGGGCTCCATGGCGTACCCGGAGACCAAGCTGCGGTACGCCCGCGAGGCGACGGCTGCGGCCATCGGGACGCTGCCGGACGGCGTGGCGTTCGCCGTCGTCGCGGGCACCCACCGCGCCACCGAGATCTACCCGGGCGGCGGCGCCCTCGCCGTCGCCGGTGCCGGGACCCGCGCCGGCGCCACCGCGGCGCTGCGGCGGCTGACCGCGGACGGCGGCACGGCCATCGGCACCTGGCTCACCCTCGCCGCCCGCCTCCTGGGCACGACGACGGCGCCCGTCCGGCACGCGATCCTCCTCACCGACGGCCGCAACGAGCACGAGTCCCCGGACGACCTGAGCGCCGCGCTGACCGCCTGCGCCGGCCTCCTCACGTGCGACGCGCGCGGCGTCGGCACGGACTGGGAGGTCGCCGAGGTCACCGGGATCGCCGACGCCCTGCTCGGCACCGCCGACATCGTGGCGGGACCCGAGGGCCTCGCGCGCGACTTCACCGCCATGATGACGGCCGCGACGGGCAAGGAGACCGGCGACGTCGCGCTGCGCGTGTGGACGCCGCGGGGCGCGTCCGTCCGGTTCCTGAAGCAGGTCGCGCCGTCCGTGTCCGACCTGACGGGCCGGCGCGCCGATGTGCCGCCCCGCGCCGGCGACTACCCCACCGGCTCGTGGGGTGCCGACGAGAGCCGCGACTACCACCTGTGCGTGGACGTCCCGGCGGCGGCGATCGGCGAGGAGATGCTCGCGGCGCGCGTCTCCCTGGTCCTGCGCGACCCGGCGGCTCCCGCCGGGCCGCCCGCGACGGTGCTCGGCCAGGGCCTCGTCCGCGCCGTGTGGACGGACGACGTGACGGCCACCACGGGCATCAACCCGCATGTGGCGCACTACACGGGCCAGGCGGAGCTGGCCGAGCAGATCCGCGAGGGGCTGCGGCTGCGCGCGGCCGGTGACGTGTTCGGCGCGACCGCCCGCCTCGGCCGGGCCGTCCGCCTCGCCCACGCCTCGGGCAACGAGGCCACCGCGAAACTGCTGGCGGCGGTGGTGGACGTGGAGGACGCGGCGACGGGTACTGTTCGACTGAAGACCGCGGTCAGTCGAACCGATGAGATGACACTGGCCACACGCTCCACGCGGTCCGTCAGAGTGAAGAAGAAGTCGCACGACGCGAGAGAAGAAGCCGAGCCGAGCAGCGAAGCCGAGTGACGACGACGCGACGTAAGGGGAGGCAGTCACATGCCGACTTGCCCGAACGGCCACCAGTCGGCGGCCGATGACTGGTGCGAGGTGTGCGGGCACCGCATCCTCGCCGCCTCCGGGGGAATGCCCGCGCCGCCACCGCCGCCCGGCGGCGGGTACGGCGGCCCGCCCGCGCCGCCGCCACCCCCGTGGCCCGGCGCGCCGGGCGGCGGACACCAGCCGCCGCCCTACCCGGGCCAGCCGCAGCACGGTCAGCAGCCCCCGGGTCCGCCCCCGCACGTCCCCGGCCAGCACGGCCAGCCGGGTCAGCACGGCCAGCCGGGTCAGCACGGCCAGCACGGCGCGCCGTCCCCGTGGGGTGACCCGGCTCCCGCCACCGCGCCGATGCCGCACATACCGCAGCCGGGCCGGCCGGGGGACGGACACGGCCCGGCGGGTGAGCGCTGTCCGCAGTGCGGCACGCCCCGCGAGGGGCAGGCGCCGTTCTGCGAGGAGTGCCGCTTCAACTTCCTCACCAACGCGCCCACCGCCTACATGCCGCCGGTGCCCTCCGGCGGCCGGCCGCCCGCGCACGGCGACTTCGGCGGCGCCGCCCCGTCCGCCGCGCCGCCGGCCGCTCCCCCGGCGGCACCGCCCGCCGCCCCGGCGGTTACCGGCCGAGCGGCGACTGGCCCCTGCCGCCCCCCGCCGGGCCGCAGGGCGGCGGCCCGCACGGCGGCGCCCCCCAGCCCGGCCACCAGCCGCCCCCGTGGCCCGGCGCGCCCTCGGCGCCCGGCGGCCCCGGCGGCCCGCCCGACCAGCGGTCCGGCACCTGGCACGTCTCGATCGGCACCGACGCCCAGTACTTCGCCGCGATGATGCGCCGCTCCGGCCCCGAGGCCGCGCAGCTCAGCCTGCCCGCGTACGCGCCGGACCAGCAGATGCCGCTGACCGGACCGCAGGTCACCATCGGCCGGCGCCGCCAGTCCACCGGCGAGTCGCCCGACATCGACCTGTCGCGTCCGCCGGAGGACCCGGGCGTCTCCCACCAGCACGCCGTCCTCGTCCAGCAGAACGACGGCGGCTGGGCCGTCATCGACCAGGACTCGACCAACGGCACCACCGTCAACATGGCCGAGGACCCCATCCAGCCGTTCGTCCCTGTGCCGCTGAACGAGGGCGACCGCGTCCACATCGGCGCCTGGACCACCCTGACGCTGTACCGCAACTGACCCGACGCCCCCGGACACCCCGGCAGCGCATAGCATTCCGGACGTGACAGACGACATACCCGCGATCGCGGTCGAAGGACTGCGCAAGCGGTACGGGGACGTGCAAGCCGTCGACGGCGTGACGTTCGAGGTGGGCCGTGGCGAGTTCTACGGCATCCTCGGACCGAACGGCGCCGGCAAGACCACCACACTGGAGATTGTCGAGGGGCTGCGCGAGCCCGACGAGGGGACCGCCCGGCTCCTCGGCGAACCCTCCTGGCCGCGCAACCCCGCGCTCCTGCGCCGGATCGGGGTGCAGCTCCAGGCGTCGGCCTTCTTCGACAAGCTGACCGCCCGCGAGCAGATCCACACGTTCGCCGCCCTCTACGGCGTCACGCCGGAGCGGGCCGACGCCATGCTTGCGAGCGTCGGCCTCACCGAGAAGCGCGACGTGCGGGACGACAAGCTGTCCGGCGGCCAGGCGCAGCGGCTGTCCATCGCCTGCGCGCTGGTGCACGACCCCGAACTCGTCTTCCTCGACGAGCCGACGACCGGCCTCGACCCGCAGGCCCGGCGCAACCTGTGGGACCTCCTGCGCGGCATCAACTCGGCCGGCCGCACCGTGGTGCTCACCACCCACTACCTCGACGAGGCCCAGATTCTCTGCGACCGCGTCGCCATCATGGACGCCGGCCGCGTCCTGACCGTGGGCCGCCCCGCCGACCTGATCGAGCAGTACGGCGTCGCCTCGCTGGAGGACGTCTTCCTGCAGCTCACCGGACGGGAGTACCGCGAGTGAACGTCACAGCCTTCCGCGCCCTGTCCCGCGCGATGCTGCGGGGCATGCTGCGCGACCGGACGGCGCTGTTCTTCACCGTGCTGTTCCCCCTGATGTTCCTGGCGCTGTTCGGGCTGCTGTTCCAGAACGACACGGGCGCCAAGGTCACCGTCGTGCAGGTCGGCGACGTGTCCGTGCTGGACGACATGTCCGACGAGGCACTCGGCGCCCTGGGCGACGCGCTCACCCTGGAGAAGTCGGGCGACCGCGACGAGGCACTGAAGGACGTGCGCGAGGGCGAGGCCGACGCCGTCCTCTGGGAGGACGAGGACGGGCGGATCGAGCTTCGCTACTCGATGGCCGACGCCACCCGCGCCGGGACGGTGCAGGGCCTCGTCCAGTCCCTCGTGCAGAGCGCCAACGTCGCCGCCACCGGCCAGGAGCCCGCGTACTCGCTGGCCACCGACAACGTCGAGGACGAGTCGGTGAAGCCCATCCAGTTCCTGACGCCCGGCCTCCTCGGCTGGGCGGTGGCGACGGGCGCTGCGTACTCGTCCGCGTTCACGCTCGTCACCTGGCGCAAGAAGCGCATCCTGCGGCGGCTGTGGCTCGCGCCCGTCAGCCCGGCGTCCGTCGTCGGCGCGCGCCTGGGCGTCAGCCTGGCGGTCGCGTTCGTCCAGTTCGGGATCTTCATCGCGATCGCCACGCTGCCCACCTACGGGCTCCAGCTCTCCGGGAACTGGTGGCTCGCGATACCCCTGGTGGCGTGCGGCACGCTCGCGTTCATGTCGATCGGTCTGCTCATCGGCGCCCTGGCCGGCTCCGAGGAGGCGGCCAACGGCGCGCTGCAGGTCGTCGTCCTGCCGATGGCGTTCCTGGCCGGCTCGTTCTTCCCGACCGACATGATGCCGGGCTGGCTCGCGGCCGTCTCGCAGATCCTGCCGCTCAAGCACCTCAACGAGGCGATGATGGACGTCCTGTCGCGGGGCGGCGGCTGGGGCGACGCGCTCCCGACGATGGGCGGGCTGCTGCTCTTCACCGCCGTGCTGACGGCGATCGCCGCGCGGTTCTTCCGCTGGGACAACGCCTGACGCCCGGTGCCGGACACCGGTGACCGGGTGCGCGGGGCGGCGGAACGATCCGCCGCCCCGCGCGCCGTCCGGCTCAGCCCGGTGTGTTCACCATGGAGGCGGCGGCGTAGACCAGGTAGTTCCACAGCTCGGTCTCGTGCTCGGGCGCCAGGTGCAGCTCGTCCACCGCGTCCCGCATGTGGCGGAGCCACGCGTCGTGCGCGGCGCGGTCCACGGCGAACGGGGCGTGCCGCATGCGCAGCCGGGGGTGGCCCCGGTTGTCGCTGTAGGTGCGCGGGCCGCCCCAGTACTGCATCAGGAAGAGGACGAGCCGCTCCTCGGCCGGGCCGAGGTCCTCCTCCGGGTACATCGGCCGGAGCAGCGGATCACCGGCCACCCCCTCGTAGAAGCGGTGGACGAGCCGGCGGAACGTCTCCTCGCCCCCGACCTGTTCGTAGAACGACTGCTGCTCGGTCACTCCCCCATCGTCGCAGACGGGTCCCGCGGTCCCGGGACGGACCCGGGCGTGAACCGCCCCACCGCCCGGGGGGGGTGGGCGGAGGGACGGTCCCCCGATACGGCGCCATGGGCACCGGGCACCGGCTCGCCCCCTCGTCGCGGCCGGTGGCCGGTCCCCTGAAGAGGCACCGATGCATCTCCCGCACGCACAGGCGCGCGGAGTGAACATACGTGCACGTATGGATCATGGCAAGGTCGGCGGCGTGGCAGATTGTCGCCGCTTCACCGGCCGCGCCGGGGGCCTTCCTGTCCTGCGTACGCCAGCCTCCGGGCGGTGCCCGTCAGGCCCGGCCGCGCACCGGCGTCACACCGAGGCCGGGCAGGCCGCCCGCCAGGCGCACGGCGACGGAGCCGAGCCCGGTGCGCAGCCGGAGCCAGGACCCCGAGCCGAGCACGGTGAGCGGGGCGTCCGCGCGCAGGAACCCGAGGGCGTGGGCCGCGTGCACGGCGCGGAGGGGCAGCGTCGTGCCCGGCAGGCGGCGCGACCAGACCTCCTCGGCCAGCGCGTCGAGCGCGGCGCGGGTCCGCGCGGCCCCGAGGGCCTCGGTCCGCTCCCTGAACTCGGCGACGACCCCGGCCGCCGCCTCCCGCGCCCGCCCGGCGGGCAGCTCGGCGAGCGCCCGCCAGCCGCCGCGCGGCGGCAGCAGTCCCGTCCACGAAGGACCGGTCACCGGCGCGGGCAGGGCGCACACGCCGCGGTCCGGGTCGAGGCCGTCGAGCAGCTCCCCCGCCGACACCGTGGTGTCCACGGCGGCCGGTTCGCGCAGCGCGCACGTCCTGACCGCCAGCACGTCGAACCGCGCCGGCCGCGTGAACACGGCGAGCACCCCGCCGTCCGCCCGCAGCCGCGCCGCGGCCGCGCGGTCCCAGCGCAACTGGCGGCCGAGGAACGCCACGAGGTCCCCGGCCGCCCCCGGATCGGCCAGCGCGAGGTCGCGCCGCGGTGCGGAGGTCATGCGGCGGGCGCCTCCCCGGCGGCGTCGTCCGCGTACCGCTGGAGGAAGGCACGCTCCTCCGGGGTGAGCCGGCGCGGCCTGGCCGCCTCCAGGTCGTAGGGCACGACCACGGTCGAGGCCCGCGCGTACACCGCGGTGTCGTCCTTGACGTCGTACGCCACGGTCACGGAGGCGCCGCCCAGCTTCGCCACCCACGTCTCGACGGTGACCGGGGTGTGCCGGTGGGTCAGCGGCTTCAGGTAGTCGATCTCGTGGTGCGCGACGACGGAACCGCCCGTGAACGCCCCCGACGCGGCCTCCCGCGCCAGCCGGAACATGAAGTCGATCCGCGCCTCCTCCAGGTAGCGGAGGAAGACGACGTTGTTGACGTGCCCGAAGGCGTCCATGTCCGACCAGCGCAGGGGGCACTGGTATATGTGCCGCACGCGCCTCAGCCCCGGGTGAGCTTCTTGTACGAGGCGCGGTGCGGGCGGGCCGCCTCCGGGCCGAGCCGCTCGATCTTGTTCTTCTCGTACGAGGCGTAGTTGCCCTCGAACCAGAACCAGCGCGACTCGCCCTCGTAGGCGAGGATGTGCGTCGCGATGCGGTCGAGGAACCACCGGTCGTGCGACACGACGACGGCGCAGCCGGGGAACTCCAGCAGCGCGTTCTCCAGGGAGGAGAGCGTCTCGACGTCGAGGTCGTTCGTCGGCTCGTCGAGCAGCAGCAGGTTGCCGCCCTGCTTGAGGGTCAGGGCGAGGTTCAGGCGGTTGCGCTCGCCGCCGGACAGGACGCCGGCCGGCTTCTGCTGGTCCGGCCCCTTGAAGCCGAAGGCGCTGACGTACGCGCGCGACGGCATCTCGACCTGGCCGACATTGATGTGGTCCAGACCGTCGGAGACGACCTCCCACAGCGTCTTCTTCGGGTCGATGTTCGCCCGCGACTGGTCGACGTAGGAGATCTGCACGGTCTCGCCGACACGGACGCTGCCGCCGTCCACCGACTCCAGGCCGAGGATCATCTTGAACAGCGTCGTCTTGCCGGCGCCGTTCGGGCCGATGACGCCGACGATGCCGTTGCGCGGCAGCGTGAACGACAGGCCGTCGACGAGCACCTTCTCGCCGAACGCCTTCTCCAGGCCGGCCACCTCGACCACGATGTTGCCCAGTCGCGGCCCCGGCGGGATCTGGATCTCCTCGAAGTCCAGCTTCCTGGTCTTCTCGGCCTCCGCCGCCATCTCCTCGTACCGGGCGAGGCGGGCGCGGGACTTGGCCTGGCGGCCCTTGGCGTTGGAGCGGACCCACTCCAGCTCTTCCTTGAGCCGCTTGGCGCGCTTGGCGTCCTTCTGGCCCTCGACCTTGAGCCGGGACTCCTTCGTCTCCAGGTACTTGGAGTAGTTGCCCTCGTAGACGTAGGCGCGGCCGCGGTCCAGCTCCAGGATCCACTCCGCCACGTTGTCGAGGAAGTAGCGGTCGTGGGTGATGGCGACGACGGTGCCCGGGTACTTGGCGAGGTGCTGCTCCAGCCACTGCACGGACTCGGCGTCGAGGTGGTTCGTCGGCTCGTCCAGCAGCAGCAGGTCGGGCTGCTCCAGGAGCAGCCGGCACAGCGCGACACGGCGCTTCTCGCCGCCGGAGAGGTTGGTGACGGGCCAGTCGCCGGGCGGACAGCCGAGGGCGTCCATGGCCTGTTCGAGCTGCGCGTCGAGGTCCCAGGCGCCCGCGTGGTCGAGCTGCTCCTGGAGCCGGCCCATCTCGTCCATCAGCTCGTCGGTGTAGTCGGTCGCCATCTGCTCGGCGATCTCGTTGAACCGGTCGAGCTTGCCCTTGAGCTCGGCGACGCCCTCCTGGACGTTCTCCAGGACGGTCTTCGACTCGTCCAGCGGGGGCTCCTGCAGGAGGATGCCGACGCTGTAGCCGGGGGTGAGGAACGCGTCACCGTTGGAGGGCTGTTCGAGCCCGGCCATGATCTTCAGCACCGTGGACTTGCCGGCGCCGTTGGGACCCACGACACCGATCTTCGCCCCGGGCAGAAAGCTCAGGGTCACGTCGTCAAGGATGACCTTGTCGCCGTGGGCCTTGCGCGTCTTGCGCATGGTGTAGATGTACTCAGCCAAGAGAAACCGTCCGGCAGATTCGGGTGGGTGGATCGTTCGCTGGTGGATCGGGAGCGGGTTCGCGGGGGTCGGACTCCATCCTGCCGCATGGCCCGGCCGCTGCGGAAACCGGTGGGCCGCCGGGCCGGGGCGAACGCGAGGGGGCGGGCCCGCGCTGCTGCGCGGACCCGCCCCCGTGTGCGCCGGGTCACGCCGTTCCGGGTCGCCCCGGTGCGGCCGTGGTCCCGCGGGCTCGGCGTGTCAGTTGGTGCCGGCGCCGCGACGGCGGATGAAGAACACGACACCGCCGCCGACGACGAGCAGCGCGAGCGCGATGCCGCCGAACAGGGCCGGGTTGGTGCCGCTGCCGGTCTCGGCCAGGTCCTCGCTGTCACCCGCGGGGGCCGGGCCCTCGTCCTCGGGCTGCTCGTCGGCCGGCGGGGCGGCCGGGGTCTCGGTCTGGGCCGGGGCGCAGTCGATCGTCGCGGTGTGCGTGGCGATGACGGTGCCGGTCTCGTCCTTGACCTCGACGGTCACCTGCGTGTCCTCCTCGGCGGGGACGCGCACGGCCTCGGAGCTGGTGCCGGGCTGCACGGTGACCGTCTGGTCGCCGATGGTGTAGGTGCCGGGGGCGTCACCGTTGTTGGTGATGGTGACGTCGACGCCGCCGCCGTTCTCGGAGCACTTCTCCTCGAAGGTCACGTCGGGCGCCGGGGCGGCCGGGGCCTCGGGGGTGGTCCACGCGGCACCGGCGGTGGCCTCGGTGCGGGTGTTCTCGGTGCCGGCCAGGATCATCGTCTGGGTCTCGGCCTCGGCGCCGGTGAAGACACGGCCGATCGAGACGGCGGACTCCACGGAGGCGGTGAGGGTGGCGGTGCCGTCCTCGGTGCCCTCGGGCACGGAGAAGTAGACGTCGGTGCCGGCCGCGACGGCGCCCTCGTCCAGCGGGGTGCCCTGGGCGTCGGTCAGGGTGACGCCCTGGGCGGCGGCGGCCTCGTCGAGGGACACGGCCGCGCTCGCCGCGGTGGTGTCGACGGTGACCGGGCCGACCAGGCCGCCGGACTCACCGTTGACCTGGGAGGGCGACAGGCTCAGGGAGGCCGCGGGCTCCTCGGTGGTCTGGGCGTTCTCCGTCAGCCAGTCGGCGACCTCGGCCGCGACGTCGTTCTTCGGCTCGGTCTCCACGTCGTCCGACAGGCGCCAGATGGCGGCCTGGGTGGCGGCGGCGGCCTCGTCCTCGCTCAGCTCGCCCTCGACACCGGCCTGGGCGACGAGCTCGTCGGCCGACAGGACGGGGTAGGAGTGCTGGAGCACCCAGAGGATCTTGCCGGCGTTCTCGTTGTCGTGCAGCTTCGAGGAGTCCCAGTCCACCTCCTTGTAGGGGGCGTGGGCCGCCGTCTCCGTGAACAGGTCGACGCAGTAGGTGAGGTACGTGCCGCCGTTGTCGTCCTTCAGCGTGAAGAGGCCGGCGGAGTACTCGTCGGTCTCGCCGTTGTGCGTGACGTTCACCTTGCCGAAGGTGGTCAGGCCGTCGAGGGTGGCGGTGGCGCCCTCGTTGTGCTGCGGCGGGTTCTCGTCCGCGACGGCGGCCGTCGCGGTGGCGATCGCACCGGTGGCGAGGAGACCGGTCACGACGGCGGAGGCCGCACGGCGGGCGGTGGTCCGCCTGCGCGCAGAAATCATGGGTGTGCCCCTCCAGAGGTCCACGGATCACGGGCCGAGGACACGCGCCTTCCGGCGGTCCGTTCGAAAAGCGTCCCGTGCGTAGGCGATGGTAGGCAGGCGGCCCGGCAATGTCCCCAGGGGGGCCAGGAGTTACACATTCCGAGGTGGAATCGTTACGCCAGGCTGCCAGCGCGCTGCGGGACTTTGACCGTGAGTCACCACCGACCGGACGAGCGGCCTTTTCCGGTGGCCACCGGGGCCAAGGGGCATCAACGGTGCTGTCGGGACCAACCGCACGATGCCCGCCGCAACCGCCCGAACACGCCCGCCGGACGGCTCAGCGCAGCCTGCCGGACAGCTCGGACCCGCCCGTGGGGGACGCGGCGACGACGTAGCGCTCCCTGACCTCGTGGTAGCGCATCAGCTCGGCGGCGACGGGTTCGAGGACCTGCCGGTGGCCGCAGTCGGCGGCGATCCGCCGCAGGCGCCACTCCTCCTGCCGCCCGTGGGCGCGCGCCGGGCCGCGTGCCGCCATCCGGCAGCCCCAGGCGAGCAGCGGGCCGCCCAGCGAGCCGCCGGCGAGGAGCAGCGGCGGCAGCCAGTCGGCGACGACCGGGTGGCCGGCGAGGCCGATCAGCAGCCAGCAGACGCCGAGGAGCTGCGCGGCGAGGAGGACGGCCTGCGCGGCTGCCGCCGCCGTCCACCAGCGGGGCCGGGGCAGGCGTTCGGTGGGTGCCCCGGCGAGCGCCGCGTCCAGGGCGGCGGGCAGGTCCCGCGCGCCCCGGCGGGCGGCGTCCCGCACCGCCCTGGCCCAGGGGTCGGGCAGGCCGTCGGCGGCTTCGTCGGCGAGGTCGCGCACGGCCTGTTCGACGGCGGGGCGGGCGACGGCCGGGGGTCCCGCGCTCTGCCGCTTCGTGGCGAGCCCGGCGGGCTCGCCACGGCGTTCCGCCTGGCGGGCGGCGAGGCGGCGCAGGCCCTGCGCCCACGGTGTGCCGCAGGCGCGGTCGGCGCGGCGCAGCCAGCCGCGTTCGGCGGCGAGGCCGGCGGCGGGCGCGCCGACCGCGGCGGCGAGGCGGTCCTCGAAGTCCTCGCGGGACTGCGGGGTGAGGCCGGCGGGCGCCTCGGAGGCGTCCGCGATGTACAGCGGGCCGAGGTCGCGGGCCACGCCGTCCACGTCGGCCGCGAGGCGGCGGGCCGCGGCCGTTCTGGGGGCGACGAGTTCGGCGACGGCCTGGCGCAGTTCGGGGATGCCGTCGCCGGTGAGGGCGGAGACGGCGAGGACGCCCGCGCCGGGCTCGCCGTGCTCGCCGAGCGCGACGCCGTGCTCGTCGAGGAGACGCCGCAGGTCGTCGAGGACCGCGTCGACGGCGTCGTCCGGCAGGCGGTCCGTCTGGTTGAGGACGACGATGCTGACGTCCGCGTGCCCGGCGAAGGCGCTCAGGTAGCGCTCGTGGAACAGCGCGTCGGCGTACTTCTCCGGGTCGACGACCCAGATGACGGCGTCCACGAGCGTCAGCAGCCGGTCCACCTGGTCGCGGTGCGCGGTGTCGACGGAGTCGTGGTCGGGCAGGTCGAGGAGGACGAGGCCGCGCAGCCCCGGGTCGAGGACGTGGGCGCGGCGGCGGGCGCGGGCGGGGACGCCGAGGCGTTCCAGCAGCCCGTCGGCGGGCAGGTCGCGGCCGGCCTCCCAGGTGCAGGAGACGGCGGTCGCGGTGGTGGGGCGGCGGACGCCGGCCTCGGAGAGCTGGGCGCCGGCCAGCGCGTTGAAGAGCGTCGACTTGCCGCAGCCGGTGGCGCCGGCGATGGCGACGGCGGTGTAGGCGCGGGGCAGGCGGTCCCGTGCGGCGGCCTCGTCGAGGACGCGTCCCGCGGCGGTGAGCCGGTCGTCGGGGAGTCGGGTGCGGGAGAGGCCGACGAGTTCGCGCAGTGCGCCGAGGCGGACGCCGAGGGCGCCGGCCTGGGCGGCGCCGGTGGTGGTGTCGGTCACCTGGTCCCTCCGGGGGTGGGGGCGGGGGTGGTGCGGGCGGCGTGCACGGTGGACAGGGCCGCGACGAGTTCGACCTGCGGGTCGGGCGTGATGGCGAGGCCGCGCAGCGGCGCGGCGCGGCGTTCGCGTTCGGCCCGCAGGGCGCGCTCGACGCAGCGGGTGAGTTCCTGGCGGCCCTGGTCGCGCAGGCGGGCGGCGGCGCGGGTGCCGAGCGCCCCGGTGAGCGTCTGGTGGGCGACGGTGCCGCCGGCCCGGCCGCCGAGCAGGGCGGCGGCGAGCAGGGCCGCGGCCTCGCCGTCCTCGGCGGCCGGGGAGCGGCGGCGGCGCCCGGTCGTCTCGCCGCGCAGCCCGGCGGCGGTGCGGGCCTCCTCGGTCAGCTCCTCGACGCAGCGGCGCAGACGGCGCACGAGGACGGCGACGCGCTCCCTGACGGCGTCGGCCGGGTCGGTGCCGCCCTCGGGGGCGCCCGGCTCGTCGGCCCAGGCGGTGGCGATCCGCTCGTCGGCGGCGGCGACGGTCTCGGTGAGCAGGCCGGTGAGGGCGGCGGTGAGGGCGTCGAGCAGCTCATCGGCGCTGGTGTCGTCGGGGAAGGCGAGCCAGTGGGCGCGGGCCTCGCCGGTGAGCAGGCCGCCGTCGGCGAGCGCTGTGCGGACGGCCGCGGCGGCGTCGGCGTACGCCTCGTCCACGCGCTGCCCGAGGCGCACGGCGGTCGCGTACTGGGCGGCGCTCTCCCCGGCGAGCGCGGCGACGCGGGGGCGCAGCGAGGCGAGCGTGCCGTGCGCCGTGCGGGCGACGACGGACGCGCGGGTGGCGGGGTCCTGGGCGCAGCGGGCCAGCCACTGGCGGAGCCCGGCGACGGCGGTGCCCGGCAGGAGGCCGGAGCCGCCGCGGGCGGACTCGGGGAGTTCGGGGACGGTGAAGCGGGGGACGCCGCCGAGGCCCGCCCGTTCCAGGAGGGCCGCGTAGTGGCGGGCGACCTCCCCCGCGATCTGGTGGGGGACGCGGTCGAGGACGGTGGCGAGGGTCACGTCGTACTCGCGGGCGCTGCGCAGGAGGTGCCAGGGGAGGGCATCGGCGTAGCGGGACGCGGTGGTGACGAGGACCCAGATGTCGGCGGAGCAGATCAGGTCGGCGGCGAGGTCGCGTCCCGCGGCGACGAGGGAGTCGACGTCGGGCGCGTCGAGGAGGGCGAGTCCCGGCGGGACGGACCTCGTGGTCTGCACGGCGAGCGCGCCGTGCCCGTCGCGGGACGCCGCCGGCTGGTCGGCGTCCTGCCGGGGCATGGTGACGCGCCGGAGCTGGGGCAGGACGCGCCGTTCGGCGAACCACGGCCCGTCGTCGGGGTGGCAGACGAGCACGGGCACGCGGGTGGTGGGGCGCAGGACGCCGGCCTCGGTGACGCGGCGGCCGACGAGGGAGTTGACGAGGGTGGACTTGCCGGCGCCCGTGGAGCCGCCGATCACGGCGAGGA
Organism: Streptomyces sp. RFCAC02; assembly: GCF_004193175.1. Lineage (NCBI taxonomy): Bacteria > Bacillati > Actinomycetota > Actinomycetes > Kitasatosporales > Streptomycetaceae > Streptomyces > Streptomyces sp. RFCAC02. Next base: position 1,965,436 of record NZ_SAUH01000001.1, read on the forward strand.
GCGGGGCGGCCGGGTCGCGCAGGCGCGGCAGGAGGTAGCCGTCGAGCTGGGCGAGCAGCTCGGCCCTGGAGCGGCGGGCGCGCTCGGCGCCGGGCAGCTCCAGGGGGAAACGCGTGGCAGCGAGACGCTCCCGCAGTACGGTCAGCGCGTCGAGCAGTTCAGGCCGTGCGTCCAAGATCGCCACATGCGCAGAATGCCCAATTCGGTGACGTTTCCCAAGCATATTCGCCCGAACGCGCCCGGTTTCCGCGGGCACGGGGGGCCACGGAGCCATAACGAGTGCGCAACACCCCTCGCAGCCGCCCGCAAAATCGCTGCGCCACTCGTACTCGCCTGCGATTATCGGGTTCGCTTCACCGAACCTCCACACGTCGGTCCTTCGGTGAAGCAACCGGGACGAACCCCCCGAAGCCCTATCCTGTCCGCTGGCGAGGTCACCGAGGGGGCACCGTCCCACGCCACTGACCACTGACCGGCCCCCGTAGCTCAGCGGATAGAGCAGGTGCCTTCTAAGCACTTGGCCGCAGGTTCGAGTCCTGCCGGGGGCGCACACCCCATCTGACCAGGCGAAGCGTCAGACGCGGCGCCGCGGGAAAGCAGGCGCGGCGGATACGCGCCAAGTGCCTTCCCCTGCCCGCAGCGGTCCGCGCCGGGCCGCTTCCCCCCTCGGCCGGATCCCGTCCCGGCTCCGGCTTCACCCGTAGAGCTGATTCCGGGCACCGCCCCGGAAAACCGGTTGCGGCGCCGTCCGGCCGGGGACAGGGTGCGACGGTGATCGGAACGGAGATCGAGCTGCCCGTCGCGGACGGAGTCCTTGCCGCGGTGGATTTCGGTGGTCACGGCCCGGGGGTGCTGCTCGTCCACGGCAGCGGGCACAATGCCGCGGCGTGGGCGGACGTGGCGTCCCTCCTGACCGGCGAGTGCCGTCCGGTCGCCGTCGACCTGCGCGGCCACGGGCGGACGCGGCTCGGCTCCGCCGGTCCCGAGCAGTACTGGCGGGACCTCGGCGACGCCCTCGCCGTGCTGGCCTGGGACCGCCCCGTGCTGGTGGGCCACTCCACCGGCGGGTACGCGGTGACGGCCGCCACCGCCGCCGGACTCGCGGAGCCGGCCGCGCTGTGCGTCGTGGACGGCGTCGTGCTCGACGACCGTGACGCGTCCCTCGCGGCGCACGACGCCATGCGGACCGCCGACGCGCTGGAACACCTGCGTGCCGCGTTCCGCTACGGCTGGGAGGCCGACGACGACCGGATGCGCGCCCACGTCGAGCAGTGCGTACGGGAGGCCGGGGACGACTGGCTCAACGCCGGAGCACGGCCCGGGCTGGTCCGGGAGGTCACGCTCCGCTCCTTCCTGCGCCGCGGCGACCGGTGGGTGCGGCGTCCGGCCGTCGAGGAGATCGCGGCCGTCACCGCCGTGTCGCCCGCCGCGGACGTCCTCCCCGCCGTCGACGTGTACGGCCGCCTCACCTGTCCGCTGACGATCGTGCTGCCCTCGGGCGGCTTCCACGCGGCGCGGCGCGACGAGGTGCGCGCCGTCGTCGACGCCGCCCCGGGCCGCCGCCTGATCGACATCGACGCGAACCACAACGTCCCCATGACCCGGCCCGCCGACCTCGCCGCGATCATCCTCGGCCTGGTGCGGGACCGGGACACGACGGCGGCCGGAAACGCCGGCTGATCCCCACCCCCACCCCGCGAGGAGCTGCGATGCCCCCTTCCCACACCCCGGCCGTCCAGGAGATCCCGGTGGCCGACGGCGGGGCCGGGCCGTACGGCGTCGCGGCCGGTCCCGACGGCGCCCTGTGGCTCACCTACGCGCACAACGGCCGCGTCGCGCGCCTCACCCCCGACGGTGACCTCACCGAGTTCCCCCTGGACTCGTCCGAGTGCCGTCCCACGGTCATCACGCCCGGTCCCGACGGCGCGCTGTGGTTCACCCGGTCCCAGGACCACCGGATCGGCCGCGTCACCGTCGACGGCACCACGGAGTCCTTCGACGTGCCGACGCCGGACAGCGGCCCGTTCGGTATCACCGCCGGCCCCGACGGTGCCCTGTGGTTCACGGAGATGAACACCGACCGCATCGGCCGGATCACCGTCGGGGGCGAGGTCACCGAGTACGCGCTGCCCGATACGGGCGGCTTCCCCTCGTACATCACCGCGGGACCCGACGGTGCCCTGTGGTTCACCCTCAACCAGGGGAACGCGATCGGCCGCATCACCGTCGGCGGCGACGTCACCGTCCACCCGCTGCCCACCCCCGGCGCGGCACCCGTGGGCATCACCAGTGACGGCGTGGCCCTGTGGTTCGTCGAGATCGCGGCGGGCCGGATCGGCAGGATCTCGGTGGACGGCGCGATCGAGGAGTTCCCGCTGCCCGATCCGGCGGCGAAGCCCCACGCCATCGCCGCTGCCGCCACGGGGGACTGCTGGTTCACCGAATGGGGGGCCAACCGTGTCGGCCGCATCACCGGGAGCGGCGGGATCACCGAGTACGACCTGCCGTCGCCGTCGTCCGAGCCGCACGGCATCGCCCTCGGGCCGGACGGCGCTCTGTGGGTGGCGCTCGAAACGGGTGCGGTCGCGCGCCTGGAGCCGTAGCCACGGGACGGCCGGGCCGTCCGTCCGGCGGGGGTGTCGGCGACATGGGCAACGTCCTTCTCTTCTCCTAGAGTTGGGGGCTCGCGGGTGCTGGGATGCCGAGAGGGATGGGGGCCGCCGATCGTGCTGCCGTTGCGCGCTGATGATCCCGACCGGATCGCCGACTACCGGCTGATCGGCAGGCTGGGGGAGGGCGGCATGGGGGTGGTGTACCTGGCGCGGTCGCCCCGCGGGCGGATGGCGGCGGTGAAGACCGTCCGGGCCGACCTGGCGGCCGCGGCGGATTTCCGGCACAGGTTCGCCCGGGAGACGGCCGCGGCACAGCGGGTCGGCGGCGAGTGGACGGCCCCGGTGCTGGCCGCCGACCCGGACGCGGAACTCCCCTGGGTGGCCACGGCGTACATCGCCGGCCCGACGCTGCACGAGGTGGTGACCCAGTGGCACGGGCCGCTGCCGGAGCACTCGGTGCGGGGACTGGCCGCCGGGCTGTGCCGTGCCCTGGGCGACATCCACGCCGCCGGGCTCGTGCACCGCGACCTGAAGCCGTCGAACGTCCTGGTGACCATCGACGGCCCCCGGGTGATCGACTTCGGGATCGTCCGCGCCCTGGACGCGGCCTCGACGGCGGGCCTGACCTCCACCGGTGTGGTGATCGGATCGCCCGGCTTCATGGCGCCGGAGCAGGTCAGGGGCGAGCGGCTGACCGGGGCCGCCGACGTCTTCGCCCTGGGCGCGGTGCTGGCCTTCGCCGCGACCGGTCGGCTGCCGTTCCACGCGCCCGAGGGCGGCCCGCACGCCCTGATGTACCGGGTCGTCAACGAGCCGCCCGACCTGTCCGGCGTGCCGGAGCCGCTGCTGGGGCTGATCGGGGACTGCCTGGCCAAGGACCCGGCCGACCGTCCGACCCTCGCGGAACTGGGCGAACGGCAGGAGACGCGCTACCGCTCCCTCACCCCGTGGCTGCCGCCCGAACTGCTGGCCCGGCTGGGCCGGGAGGCCGTGCGGCTGCTGGACCAGGAGGATCCGCGCACCGGAGCCGCCGGTCCGGCGGTGGACGCCGCGGCGCGCACCGGGACGGCGCGTCCGCCGACCGCCCCGCTCACCGCTGCCGTCCCGCCCTCCCCTCCCCCACCGCGCGACTCTTCGGGGACGGCGCGACGCCTCCTGGTCCATGAACGCCACGGAGCGGCGTACGACACGAGTCACTACGGCGTGTACGCGATGCTGGCCCTCTTCACCGTCGTCTCGCTGGTCTCCCTGATCGACCACTTCACCGGGCTGGCCGACGCGGGCGAGGCGAACGCGACCGGGACAGGGGGCGACCTGAGGCCCGTGCGGCAGTCGGACTTCGCCGTGACGACGGTGGTCGTCCAGGGCATCCTGGGCGCGGCGCTGGTGGTGGCCTGGCTGGTCTGGTCCGCCCATGTGCGCGCCGTCGCCGAGCGGCTCAGACCCGGCGGACTCCGGTACCCCCCGCGCATGGCCGTGCTCGGCTGGTTCATCCCCGTGGCGGACCTCTTCCTCCCCAAGCAGATCGCCAACGACATCTGGCACGCCTCGGGACCGGCCGGCCGGATGCCCCCCGCCGGCCCTCTGCACACCTGGTGGTCCCTGTGGGTGGTCACCTTCCTGACGTGGCCCTGCTACTGGATCCCGTGGACGGAGGCGGTCAGCTGGGAGCGGGAGGGCACCGAGCGGTGTCTCAGCGGGGAGACCGAGGCGTTCCCCCTCTGCGACACCGCCATCGATCACACGTACTGGTACGAGTTCGAGTTCACGTACTGGATCTCCCTGGCCGGGCACCTGTTGGTCCTGCCGGCGGCGATCGCCACCGCCGTCTACGTCCGCCGGCTGACGGCCATGCAGAGGGCCGCGCTGCGGAACCGGTGACGCGCCCGCCGGCCGTCCGCCTCACGAGGGCGGCAGGGCGTAGACGCGTTCCGCCGTGGTGGTGAAGACGGCGTGCCGTTCGGCGGGGGTCAGCCGGGCCGTCAGGGCGGCGGCCGTGTCGGTGACCTCGCGGTATCCGGCGGCCGGCAGGCACACCGGCCAGTCCGAGCCGAACAGGGTGCGGTCCGCGCCGAACGCCGTCAGCACCGTGTCGGCGTACGGCACCAGGTCGTCCGGCGTCCAGTGGTCCCGGTCCGCCTCCGTCACCATGCCGGAGAGCTTGCAGTACGCGTTCGGCTCGGCCGCGAGCTCGGTGACGAGGGCGGCCCACGGATCGAGCCGGCCCGACGCGATGGGGGGCTTGCCCAGGTGGTCGAGGACGAACGTCAGGCCGGGCAGCGCGCGCACGGTGTCGATGGCCGCCGGCAACTGGTGGGGCAGGACGAGCAGGTCGTAGGCGAGCCCGGCGTCCGCGACGGCCGCCAGGCCCGCGCGGACGTCAGGGCGGCGCAGCCAGCCGGGGTCCGCCTCGCCCTGCACGAGGTGCCGTACACCGGCGAGCAGGCCGCCGCCTGGCGCGGCGCGCAGCGCGGCCAGGTCGTCGGCGACCCGGCGGCCGCGCGTCAGGTCGGCCCAGCCGACCACCCCGGCCACCAGGTCGCTGTCCGCCGCCAGGGCCAGGAACTCGCGGGTCTCGCCGGCGTCGGGCAGCACCTGCACCAGCACCGTGCGGGTCACGCCCGCGGCGGCCGCCTCGGGGGCCAGGTCGTCGAGGGTGAAGGTCCGGCGGATCGGCGCCGCCTCCGGCCCGTCGAGCCAGGCGTGGGGCCGCAGTGCGAGGTCCCAGACGTGGTGGTGCGCGTCCACCCTGGTCACCCGGCGGCCTCCGGCGCGTCCAGGTCGGCCCACAGCGCGTCGGGGACGGTGAGCGCCGCGTGCGCGGCGTTGCGCTCCACCTCGTCGGCGCTGCGGGCGCCGAGGACGACGCCCGTGACGGCCGGGTGGCGCAGCGGGAACTGGATGGCCGCCGCCGGCAGCGGCACACCGTGGGCGGCGCACAGGTCCGCCAGCCGCCGCGCCCGCCGCAGGACGTCGTCGGACGCCGGGGCGTAGTCGTAGTACGCGCCCGGCCCCGGGTCGGCCAGGACGCCGCTGTTGAAGACGCCGCCGACCAGCACGTCCACGCCCCGCTCCCGGCAGCGCGGCAGCAGCTCGCGGTCCGCGCCGCGGTCCAGGAGGGTGTAGCGGCCGGCGACCAGGACGCAGTCGATGTCGGTCTCGGTCACGAAGCGGGCCAGCATCTCCGACTGGTTCATGCCGACGCCGATCGCCCGTACGGTGCCCTCGGCCCGCAGCCGTTCCAGCGCCGGGTACGCCTCGCGCAGCGCGGGCTCCCAGTGGTCGTCCGGGTCGTGGATCAGCACGGTGTCGAAGGCGTCGAGGCCGGTGCGCTCCAGGCTCTCGGCGAGGGAGCGCCGTACGCCGTCGGCGGTGTAGTCGCGGACGCGGACCCGGTCGGGGGCGCCGACGAAGCCGGCGTCCGCCTCGGCCGCACCAGGGACGAGCAGCCGCCCGACCTTCGTGGAGACGGTGAACTCCGCGCGCGGGCGGCCGGCGAGGAAGGCGCCGAGCCGTTCCTCGGCCAGGCCTGCGCCGTAGTGGGGCGCCGTGTCGAAGGTGCGGACGCCGGCGTCCCAGGCGGCGGCCAGCGTGGCGTGCGCCTGATCGTCCGTCACCCGCTCGTAGAGGCCGCCGAGCGGGCCGGTGCCGAGGCCGACGCGGCCGGTCATGACGGGTGGGCGGCCGGGCCGGCCGGCTGTCGGGAAGCGCATGATGCTCCGGGTTCGTCGGTGGGGACCGCCCCGGGGCCGTCGGGGCGGAGGTGGGCGCGGAGCCAGTCCTCCGTGGCGCTGACGTGCACCAGGGCCGTGGCGTGGGCGAGGGCCGGGTTGCGGGCGGCCAGGGCGGCGTGGATCGCCTCGTGCTCGGCGATGGTGCGGTCGGCCGCCGCCCCGTCCACCAGACCCCGCCACACCCGGCCGCGCAGGGTGCGGCCCGATATGCCGTCCAGCAGGGAGACGAGCGTCGCGTTGCCGGTCGCGCGGGTGACCGCCCGGTGGAACGCGGCGTCGTGCTCGGTGAGCCGTTCGGGGTCGTCGCGGCAGCGCCGCATGGCCTCCAGGTGCCGGCCGAGGTCGCGCAGGCCGTCGTCGGTGATCCGGCTCGCGGCCAGCGCGGTGGCGACGGGTTCGAGGAGCCGCCGCACCTCGCTGACCTCCAGGAGGGTGTCGCCGCTCAGCATCTCGACCGCCGAGCCGAGCCCTTCGAGCAGCAGCCCGGGTTCCAGGCTCGTCACGTAGGTGCCGTCGCCGCGCCTGATCTCGAGCACCCGGGCCGCGACCAGCGCCCGTACGGCCTCGCGCATCAGGTTCCGCGACAGGCCGAGTTCGGCGGCGAGCTGCTGTTCCGGCGGGAGCTTGGCGCCCGGCGGCAGGACGCCCGACCTGATCAGCTCCCGGATGCGGGCGATCGCCCTGTCGGCCAGTGACACGCCCCGCAGCGTAGCCCGGAGATCCCATGTCGGCCAGAGAGAGGACGAATCCGTCCGCCGATTTGCCGGGAGTATGGACCTGTTGGGCACCACGGCCTATAAATCGATCCCATGTCCATGCGAAGCGCTGTGCCCAGGTCGGCGGGTGGCCGCCGTGGTTGAGGTCTTCACCGCCGTCGAGGTGACGGACGTCAGGTTCCCCACGTCACGGCAGCTCGACGGCTCGGACGCGATGAACCCCGAGCCGGACTACTCGGCGGCCTACGTCACGGTCCGCACCTCGGACGGCGCCGCCGGGTACGGGCTCGCGTTCACCGTGGGCCGGGGCAACGAGATCGAGACGGCGGCCGTCGAGGCCCTCGCGCCCCTCGTGACCGGCCTGCCCGTGGCCGACGTGCTGGCCGACCCAGGCGGGCTGTCGGCGCGGCTCACCGGCGACGGGCAGTTGCGCTGGCTCGGCCCGCACAAGGGCGTCATCCACATGGCGGCCGGGGCCGTCCTGAACGCCGTGTGGGACCTGTACGCCCGCCGCGAGGGCAAGCCGCTGTGGGACCTGCTGGCCGGGATGACGCCCGAACAGCTCGTCTCCCTCGTCGACTTCCGCTACCTCACCGACGCCCTCACCCCCGACGAGGCCCTCGGCATCCTGCGCGCCGCCGAGCCGGGCCGCGCGCGGCGGCGGGCACGGCTGCTCGACGAGGGGTACCCGGCGTACACCACCACGCCGGGCTGGCTCGGCTACACCGACGACAAGCTGGTCCGGCTGGCGCGGGAGGCGGTGGCCGACGGCTTCGGCCAGATCAAGCTGAAGGTCGGCACCGACCGCGCGGCGGACGTACGGCGGCTGCGGCTCGCCCGCGAGGCGGTCGGGCCGGACGTGCGGATCGGTGTGGACGCCAACCAGGCGTGGGGCGTCCCGGACGCGATCGACTGGATGACCGCGCTCGCGCCGTACGACCCGTACTGGATCGAGGAGCCCACGTCGCCCGACGACGTGCTGGGGCACGCCGCGATCCGCCGCGCCGTCGCCCCGGTCCGGGTCGCCACCGGTGAGCACTGCCAGAACCAGGTCGTGTTCAAGCAGTTCCTGCAGGCCGGCGCCATCGACGTCCTGCAGCTCGACGCGACCCGCGTCGCCGGGGTCGGCGAGAACGTGGCGATCCTGCTGCTCGCCGCGAAGTTCGGCGTCCCGGTGTGCCCGCACGCCGGCGGCGTCGGGCTGTGCGAGATGGTGCAGCACCTCGCCATGTTCGACTACGTCGCGGTCAGCGGGACGCTCACCGACCGCGTCATCGAGTACGTGGACCACCTGCACGAGCACTTCACCGCGCCCGTCCGCCTGCGCGGCGGCCGCTACCTCGCGCCCACCGTGCCCGGGGCGGGCGCGGAGATGCGTCCCGCGTCCGTCGCCGCCCACCGCTTCCCCGACGGACCTGTCTGGAGGACCCCCGCATGACGGACCCCGAGTTCAGCGGCCTCAGCGCCCTCGTCACCGGCGGCGCGTCCGGCATCGGCCTGGCCACCGCCCGCCTCCTGGCGGCGCGCGGCGCCCGCGTCGCCTGCCTCGACCTGACGCCGGACGTCCCCGGACCCCTGGTCGGGGTCCGCGCCGACGTCACGGACGACGCGGCGGTCCGCGCCGCCGTCGCCACCGCCGCCGCCGCGCTCGGCGGCCGGCTCGACATCCTCGTCAACAACGCGGGCATCGGCGCCCAGGGCGGCATCGAGGACAACCCCGACGAGGAGTGGCACCGCGTCTTCGACGTGAACGTCGTCGGCATGGTGCGCACCACCCGCGCCGCCCTGCCCCACCTGCGCCGCTCGCCGAGCGCGGCCGTCGTCAACACCTGCTCGGTGGCGGCCACCGCCGGGCTGCCGCAGCGCGCCCTGTACTCGGCCACCAAGGGCGCCGTCCTCGCGCTCACCCGGGCGGCCGCCGCCGACCTCGTCGGCGACGGCATCCGCGTCACCTGCGTCAACCCCGGCACCGCCGACACCCCGTGGATCGGGCGCCTCCTCGACGCCGCCGACGACCCCGTCGCCGAACGCGCCGCGCTTGAGGCACGCCAGCCGACCGGGCGGCTCGTCACGGCCGACGAGGTCGCGGGCGCCGTGGCGTACCTCGCCAGTCCCCGCTCCGCCGCCACCACGGGCACCGACCTCGCCGTGGACGGCGGCATGCAGGGCCTCCGCCTCCGGCCGCGGCCGTCCTGACGACCGCTTGACCCTGACGCCGGCGGCAGGGTTGCACGCTGACCCCGTGAACAGCACCGAAAGCCGTACCGGCTCCAGCAGGACCGTCGTCGTCACCGGCGCGGGCACCGGCATCGGGCGGGCGACCGCCCGCGCGTTCGCCGCCGAGGGGGCACGCGTCATCGTCGTCGGACGCCGCGCCGAACCGCTCGCACAGACCGCCGACGGGTATCCGGGGATCACCCCCGTGACCGCCGACATCACCGCAGCGGACGGGCCGGAACGCGTCGCCGCGGCAGCGGGCGACCGGGTCGACGTCCTGGTGAACAACGCCGCCGTCGCGACCAGCGGCCCCCTCGACACGCTCCCCGCCGCCGCCGTCGACGACCTCATCGCCACCAACCTGACCGCCCCCGTCCACCTCACGCGGCGGCTGCTGCCCGCCCTCGCCGCCGCGGGCGGCACCGTCATCAACGTCAGCACCTCGATCGGCGGGCGCGGCTGGCCCGGCAACGCGGTCTACGCCGCCACGAAGGCGGCGCTCGACACCCTGACCCGGAGCTGGGCCGTGGAGCTGGCGCCGCGCGGCATCCGCGTCAACGCCGTGGCGCCCGGCGCCGTCGCGACGCCGATCGCCCGGCACCGCGGGCTCTCCCCCGCCGAGACGGAACGGCTGCGCGCCTGGCAGATCGCGCGCACCCCCCTCGGCCGCGTCGCCGAGCCCGAGGAGATCGCGTGGGCGGTCACCGCCCTGGCCTCACCGGGCGCGTCGTTCGTCACCGGAGCCGTCCTCCCCGTGGACGGCGGCGCGGTCGTGGCGTGATACCACTGGCCCGGGAGGTGGGCCACGTGGTGCGGATCGGGGAGCTGGCCGACGCGACGGGGACGACGCCCCGCGCGCTGCGCCACTACGAGCAGGCCGGGCTGATCTCGTCCGAGCGCATGCCGAACGGCTACCGCGACTACGACGGGACGGCCGTCGTCCGCGTGCGGAACATCAGGCTGCTCCTCTCGGTGGGGCTCACCCTGGACGACGTCCGCCTCTTCCTGCCCTGCCTGGACGGTGACATGGCGTCGGGTGCGCCGAGCGGGCGGGGCCTGCGCGTCGCGTACGAGCGCCTGGCCGCCCTGGACCGCCGGATCGCGGCGGCGACGGCGGTCCGCGACCGCCTGGCCACGGCGCTGGACGACGCGACCGCGCGCCGCGCCGGCATTTAGGTCTGTCCGACCGGAGGCCGTGGCCGTCCGGGATGTGGCTTCCGGCCCCGCGCGGGGAAGGGATGGGGCGCGGAGCCGGCCGCGGCCATGGCGGTCGGCTCCGCGCCGGCAGGGCGGGCGGCTCAGCCGTCGAAGCGCTTGAGGAACAGGACGTTGCCGTAGTTGTCGTCCAGCCAGATCCGCGCGTTCTCGGCGTCGCCGACGAGGCGGGGGTTGTCGAAGCGGTGCTTGATCTCCGCCTGCGGGTTGACCGTGACCTGGATGCGCTCCAGCAGCCAGGCCGGCTCGCTGCCCTCGTTGCGCATGCGGATGTAGGCCGGGTAGCGGTCGAGGTCGTCCGTGTCGAGCTGCGGGAAGCGCGGGTCGATCCACTGCCCGTTGTCGATGGTGGAGTTCTCGCCGATCTGGAACGTGAACTCGGCGCCGCGCGCGAACGCGCCGCTGTCGGCGGCGGCGAGGCGGAACTCGCGCCCGGCGATGCCCAGCCAGACGGGGCTGCGCGTGTCGGCGGCCGTCTGGTCGGCGGTCTTCACGTACACGGTGATCTGGGTGATGGCGGCCATGGGATGACTCCTTCCCCGAGCGGGGTCACCGCCCGGTCGGTGGTGGGCCGTTGTGCGGCCCTGGTTCCGTCTCTCATCCCCGCCGACTGACACGGTAAGCGCCCGTCCGATTACAAGCAGTAGCCGCCGGTTGTGCGCGATCGGCCTGTTGCGAGCACGCGGCGGGAGGGGGCGTCGGGCGCACGCGGGCGCGCCGCGTCCGCGCACGGCGGGGGGCGCACGTCATCCGCCCGTCATGCGCATGACTACGAACGGCCACAGAGGGGATCTGCTGAGTGACCGACGCCGGACCGGCGCCGGCTTCGCCTCCGCAACGGGAGATGACGATGAAGGGCCGACTCCGACTCGCCGCGTGCACGGCGGGTCTCCTCGCCGCCGTGACGGCGGGGAGCGCCACGGCCGCGCAGCCGATGGCCACATGGACGGACCAGGGCGCGGGCGCGGGTGCCTGCCTGGACGGCCACGTGTGCCTGTACGCGCACGACGACTACAACCGCAACGTTCTCGACGGGACGATCCTCCTCACGGACCAGGACGTTCCCGACCTGAACCGCTACCAGTTCAGCAACACCGCCCGGAGTGTCTACAACAACTCCGGCGTCGACGTCGTCCTCTACGACTACGTCGACTACGGCGGCAAGTCGCTGACGATCCGCCCCGGCACCGGCCGGACCCTGCCGGAGGGCTGGACCCGGACGGTCTCGTCCGTGGACGTCCTCAAGCGCGGCGGGGGCGGCCCCGTCTGACCGGCGGCGCACCCGAACCCCCGGCGGGCGGCGCCACGAGCACATCGCCGGGCACACCCCAAGCCTCCACACACCGAGAGGATCACCCCATGAAGCGCCTCGTGCGTTCCATCGCCCTGCTCGCCATGGCCATGCTGGCCGTGCCGGTCGCGGCCTCCCCCGCCCAGGCGGCACCCAACCCCAACCTCATCAGGAACGGCTGGTTCTCCGACCCGCACGTGAACGACCCGGGCTCGTTCGAGCGGCTGACCACCACCAACTACCGGGAGAAGCAGAACGGCTGGCGCGTCGAGCGCAACGACATCGACGTCTTCGGCACCCGGCTCGCGCAGTACGGACAGAGCCGGCAGGCCGCCAACCTCACCGGCTCGGCCCCTGGCATCCTCTCCCAGAACGTGACCGGCCTGGAGGAGGGCGAGCGGTACGTCGTCTCCTGGGAGACCTCGCCGGACACCTGGCCGGGCTGCGAGCGCAAGCCGGCCTCGGAGCAGGGCTTCTCCGTGTCGATCCCGCGCGTGGCGGGCAACAACTACACCCCCTTCGGCCAGCCCGGGAACTACACGACGCAGTCGCTGGAGTTCACCGCCAACGACACCGAGGCGGAGCTCCAGATCATCTCCCAGTCGTCCAACAACTGGGCCGACTGCGGCGCGATGATCACCAACGTCCAGCTCCGCCGGGCCGGCTGACCTCCCCGCACGGAACGGCACACCGCGGCGGCGCCCCCGACCGGGCGCCGCCGCCCCTTCCTCCCACCCCACAGCAGACGGAGACACCCGTGCGCACCTCCTCCCGCCTGATCGCTCTCTCCCTCACCGCCGTGACGGGCGTGCTGCTCGGCGCCCCGCACGCGGCGGCGGCCCCGCCGAATCTCATCCGCAACGGCTGGTTCGCCGACCCCGTCGCACCGCCGGACAGCTTCGTCCGGGTCACCCAGGGGAACGACGAGCAGCTCGCCCCCTGGTCGGTCACCGACGGCAGCACCGATGTGTACGGCGATGCGCTCGCCGAGTACGGGCAGAACCGGCAGGCCCTGTCCCTCAACGGCTCGGGACCGGGCGCCGTCGAGCAGACGGTGCGGACCGAGTCGGGCACCACCTACACCCTGACCTGGTCCCATGTGCGCGACACGTGGACCAACCCCGCGTACGACCCCGAGGACCCCGGGTCGGGGCAGCCGGGTTGCCAGAGCAAACCCGCGAGTGAGCAGACCTACGCCGTCGGCGTCAGCGGGCAGCGGAGCGAGACCCGCCGGCCGGCGGACGAGCGCGGCCGGTGGGAGGACACCTCCCTCACGTTCACGGCGACCGGCGAGCGGACGACCGTACGGTTCTCGGCCGCTCCGTCGGACGGCCAGGACTACTGCGGTCCGCTGATCACCGGCGTGCAGGTGCGTGCCGACGCCAACTGACGTCGCGCTGCCCGGTGTTGCCCACAGCGGCGGATACCGGGCAGCGTCCTGTCGACGGCCGGCCCGGTCGGCAAATCCACACCATTCGGTGAAGCATGCCCACTCAGCGTTCCTATATTCGAACGTTTATTGCTTCTTCACAACGATGCGTTCCTCTCCGTAACCGCGGGGTTGCCCCCGGCACTTCCACGAGGTCAAGATCCGGCCCCCGGGTGATCACGCCCGTGCCCCGATGAGGGGGCGATCCTGAGAGGAAACGTCATGTCCCAGGCTCTGAGATGGCGGCGCATACGTACGGCCGCCGTCGGGTTGGCGGTGTGCGGTCTGCTGGCCACCGGGTGCGGCGGCTCGGACGACGAGGGCGGCAGCGGGGGCGGCGACGGCAATCGCCCCCTCGTCGTCTTCACGGGCGCGGCGGGTGACTTCCAGCGGAACTTCAACCCGTACTCGCCGACCAAGCTGGAGGGCGCGGGCACCATCTTCGAGTCCCTGTTCTTCCTGAACATTTCCCGCCAGGAGGACCCGGTGCCGCTGCTGGGCACCGAGTACTCCTGGAACGAGGACGGCACCGAGCTGTCGATCACCCTGCGGGAGGGGGTGACGTGGTCGGACGGCGAGGACTTCACCGCCGACGACGTGAAGTTCACGTTCGACATGATCCGGGACAACCCGTCGATCAACGGCATCGGCTTCGACGGCGAGACGACGGTCGTGGACCCGACCCACATCACCGTCGCCTTCGAGGACCCCTACTACCTCGACGCCGCGAACCTGCTGGGCCGCACCTGGATCGTGCCCGAGCACATCTGGAGCCAGATCGAGGACCCCGCGACCGACCCGATGAACGAGCCGGTCGGCACCGGCCCGTACACCCTGGGCGACTTCAAGCCGCAGGCGTTCGACCTCAACGCCAACGCCGACTACTGGGACGGCGCCCCCGCCGTCGAGACGATCCGCTCGGTGTCGCTGTCCGGTAACCAGGCCGGCGCCGACGCGCTGGCCGCCGGTGAGATCGACTGGATGACCAGCCCGGTCCCGAACCTCGACAAGGTCGAGGAGAACTACCCCGGTTACTCCGCCGTCATCGCCAACGCCTACCAGATCGTGCTGGGCGCCTGCTCCGACGCCGAGCAGGGCTGCGAGGGTCCCCAGACCGACCCGGCCGTCCGGCAGGCCATCTCCTACGCGATGAACCGCGAGCAGCTCAACGCCCTCGCGTTCCAGGGCGCCGCCGCCCAGGGGTCCGCCGGCTTCGGCCTGCCCGAGCGCGACTACATCTCCCCCGAGCTGGAGAACCAGACCACCCCGATGGACGCCGACGTCGAGAGCGCCACGCGGGTCCTGGAGGAGGCCGGCTGGGAGCGCGGGGACGACGGCGTCTACGAGAAGGACGGCGAGCGGCTCGCCCTCAGCGTCCGCGTCGTGTCCGGCTGGACCGACTACATCACGGCCGTCTCCACCATCGCCGAGCAGGTGAAGGAGGCCGGCATCGAGCTGACGGTGCAGCAGTCCTCGTGGAACGACTGGTCCGACGCGCGCGGCCGCGGTGACTACCAGCTCCTCATCGACTCGCTGGCCCCCGGCCCGACCGCCGACCCGTACTGGCAGTACGCCAACTTCTTCGCCGGCGCCAACACCGCGCCGGTCGGCGAGACCGCCAACACCAACTGGTCCCGCTACTCCAACCCGGACGTGGACGCGGCCGTCGCCGAGCTGAGCACCCTCGACCCGGCGGACTCGGCGGCCCGCGAGCCCCTGTTCGACACCATCCAGACCACGATCGAGCAGGACATGCCGTACATCCCGGTCCTGCTGAACAGCACGGTCAGCATCTGGAACGTCGAGGACTTCACGGGCTGGCCCGCCGAGGGCGAGCTGTACGTGTACCCGGCCCTGTGGCAGAGCCCGGACCAGGCGCAGGTCTACAAGAACCTGCAGCCCGCCGGCGGCGAATGACATGACACCCGGCGGGGCACCACGCCCCGCCGGCTCCTCTCCGGCACGTGACGGCGCCGTGCGGCGGGACCGGGTCCGGTCCCGCCGCACGGCGCTTCCCGTGCACCCCGCGCCGCTGCACGTCTTTTCGCATCGTCATCAGATCGCGGATTCCGGCGACCGTCCCGGCCCCCGGTGCCCCACGCTGTGGAGCACGGACGACGAGGCGCGAGGGGCGGTCATCACGATGGAAACCGGGGACGACAGGGGCGGAGCACCGGCGGAGCAGGCCGTTCTGCTCCTGGCCGGCATGGCCGATCTGGCGGTGGGCGCCGTCACCTCGGCCGTCGGGACACTGCGCGGCTTCCTCGGCCGCGCCGACACGGCGGGGCTCGCCGCCGACGCGCGGCACGACCTCACGGCGCGCGGGCGGCTCGCCCTCGACCGGTGGGCCACCGTGCCGCCCGCCCACCTGGAGATCCTCGCCCGGCGGGCCGCCGCCCGCGCCGATGACTGACCCGCACGGCACGGCGGCGTTCAAGAGCCGCGTCGACGGTGTCCTCGCGGACTTCCTCGCGCGGGAGACCGACGCCTTCCTCGCCGTCGACCCGGACCTCGCGCCGGTCGCCGAGCAGGTGCGGGCCGCCGCCGCGCACGGCAAACGGCTGCGCGCCGCGTTCTGCTACTGGGGCTGGCGCGCCGCGGGACAGCCCGACAGCGCCCCCCTCGTACGGGCCGCCGCCGCGATGGAACTCGTCCACGCCGCCGCGATCGTCCACGACGACCTCATCGACGACAGCCCCCTGCGCCACGGCCGGCCCACCGCGCACGTCGCCCTGCGCGCCGCGCTGCGCCGCCGCCCGCGCGCGGCGACCGCAGCCCGGTCCCTCGCCGTCCTGGTCGGGGACCTCCTGATGTCGCTGGCCGGGCAGCTCTTCGTCACCAGCGGGCTGCCGGGCGCCTACCTCGCCCGCGCCCGGCCCCTGTGGGCGGCGCTCGCCCGCGACCTGGTGGCCGGGGAGTGCCTGGAGATCCTGCGGACCGGCGCCGCCCCCGACACGGCGGAGTCGTTGCGGGTCATCCGCTACAAGACCGCCAAGTACACGGTCGAGCAGCCGCTGCTGATCGGCGGCGCGCTCGCCGGCGCCGGCACGCGGCTGCGCGACGGCTACTCGGCGTACGGGCTGCCCCTCGGCGAGGCGTTCCAGTTGCGGGACGACCTGATCGGCCTGTTCGGGGACCCCGCGGTCACCGGCAAGGCCAACCCGGACGACCTCCGTGCCCGGCGGCCGACCGCGCTGCTCGCCGAGACCTGGCGGGCCGCGGACGCGGCGGACCGCGCACTGCTGCGCGGCCTGCTGGGCCGCCGCCTCGACGACGCCGGCGTGGAGACCGTGCGCGGGATCATGCGGCGGCTGCGGGCGCCCGAATCGGTCGAGCGCATGATCACCGAGCGCGTCGGCGACGCCGTCCGCGCGCTGGACGGCATGGCCCTGTCCCCGCCGGCGGCCGAGGCCCTGACGTCCCTCGCCCACGCGGCGGCCGTACGGCAGCAGTGACCCGACACCACCCGCACGGCCCCGCCGGGCAGGACGAGGACGAGGAGACCGAGATGGACCGCACCGAGGAGCCGGTGGACGCACTGCGCCGGGCCGGCGACACGCTCGCCGACGCCACCGTCGCCACCCTGTTCGAACGCGGGGAGGTGGGGACGTTCAACACCCTGATGCGCCATGTGTCCACGGCCGGCTCGCCCCTGCCCGACGGGCTGCCGGACGTGGCGCGCGAGTACCTGGCCGCGACCGCCGCGCCGCCACCGTGGGTGGACTGGGACGTCATGGAGCGGGCCAGGCTCTTCTTCATCGACAACAACGTGCACATCTCCACCGCGCTGTCCTTCGCGTCCATGCCCGCCTGCTACCTCGTGCCGCACGTGGCGCGGCTCCTGTCGGCGACGCACGGGCTGAACTACCCGTCGAAGCGGATGGCGGAGACCGGCCAGTTCACCGTGCACCTGATGCGGCCGGACGCGTTCGAGGCGGGGAGCCGTTTCATCCCCGCGGCGCAGAAGGTCCGGCTGCTGCACGCCGCCATCCGCCACCACCTGGTGCGGGAGAACCGCTGGGACACCGCCCGCCTGGGCACGCCGATCTGCCAGGAGGACATGATCGGCGGCCAGATGTTCTTCTCGATGCTGGTGCTGGACAGCCTGCACCGGCTCGGCATCCACATGAGCACGGAGGGGGCCGAGGCGTACTACTACGCGTGGCGCGTCGTCGGCGCGATGCTCGGCGTCGACCAGGAGACCGTGCCCCGGGACCTCACGTCCGCCCGCGCGTTCCTCGACTCCTACATGGTCCGGTACATGGGGCCGAGCGAGGAGGGAGCGGTGCTGACGCGGCAGTTGATCGACCTGTACGAGGAAGTCGTTCCCGGCACGTTCTTCGACCCGATCGTGTCCGCTCTCATCCGCCATCTGATCGGCGACACGTGCGGTGACTGGCTGCAGGTGCCGCGCACCGCGTGGGACACGGTCGTGAAGGCCGTCCCGCACCTGCTGGGCGTCCTGGAGACGATCGAGGACCGCTCCCCGCTCGGCGCCTGGGCGCTGGACCGCATCGGCCACCTGACGACGGTGTTCGAGCTGTCCTCCCTGACGCGCGGCCGGGTGATGCACTACGCGATCCCCGAGCACCTGAAGAAGGACTTCGGCGTCTCCTCCTCGGTACCGCGCACCCGCCGCTGGACCCCTCCCCCGCCCTCGGCCGCCGCCTGAGGGAGCGGAATGTCCCGTCCCGCACCGGGTATCGGGGTCCGCGCAGGGTTTGCGCCGGTTCGCACCCCTGGGTTGACTGGGGACGCGGCCGGCCGACGCGGCCGGATGCCCGGCTGGGATGGGTGATGCGGATGTTCGGTGCACGGCACGCAGGCGGCCGGCGGACGGTGGGACCGGGGACGGTGGTCGTCGTCACCGGCGCGAGCGCGGGGGTCGGGCGGGCCGCCGCGCGGGCGTTCGGCGCGCGGGGCGCGAGCGTCGCGCTGCTGGCGCGCGGGGAACGCGGTCTTGACGCCGCCGCCGACGAGGTGCGGGCGGCCGGCGGCGAGGCCATGACCGTCCCCGTGGACGTGGCCGACGCGCAGGCCGTGGACGCGGCCGCCGACCGGGTGACCCGCGCGTACGGCCGGATCGACGTCTGGGTGAACGCCGCCTTCACGACCGTGTTCGCGCCCGTCACCGAGGTCAGCCCCGAGGAGCTGCGGCGGGCCACCGAGGTCACCTACCTGGGGTCCGTGCACGGCATCCGGGCGGCGCTGCGGCGGATGACCGGGCAGCCGGACGGCGGGACGATCGTGCAGGTCGGCTCCGCGCTGGCGTACCGCAGCGTGCCGCTGCAGAGCACGTACTGCGGCGCGAAGAGCGCCATCCGCGGCTTCTTCGACTCCCTGCGCTGCGAGCTGCGGCACGACCGCAGCCCGGTGCGTCTCACGATGGTGCAGCTACCCGGCCTCGACACGCCGCAGTTCAGCTGGGTGCTGTCCCGGATGGACGGCCATCCCCGGCCCGTCGCGCCGGTGTACGCGCCGGAGGTCGCGGCGCGCGGCATCGTGTACGCCGCCTGCCATCCCCGCCGGCGGGAGTACTGGGTCGGCGGCTCGACCGTCGCGACCCTCATCGGCAACCGGCTGGCGCCCGCGCTGCTGGAGCGCTACCTCGCGCGGACCGGGTACGGCTCCCAGCAGACCGGCGAGCCGCGCCCCGCCGACGCCCCGACGGCGCTGTGGGAGCCCGCCGACGGGCCGGACGGCACGGACTACGGCGCGAACGGCGTCTTCGGCGGCGAGGCCCGGCACCGCAGCGCCCAGCTGTGGCTGTCGCGGCACCGCCGCCGGCTGGCCGGCGCCGGCGCCCTGGCCGCCCTCGGGGCGGGGGCGCTGGCGGCCGTGCGCCGTCAGGGGTAGGAGGTGTCCTGGACGCCGACCGGGGCGCCCATCCCCTCCTGGAGCGATTCGAGCAGCTCCTCCAGGTCACGCCCCTCGGGCTCCGCCAGGAAGGCGTTGACGGCCGCGTGGACGTCCACCGTCGCGTCCGGGTCCTCCGTGTCGTATCCACCGATGAGGAAGCGGGCGAAGGTGGGCGATGCGGGGTCCTCGTCGAGCACCCAGCCGCCGCCGACGTCGCTGAACATGTACTCGGCGCAGTAGGCCGTCAGCAGCAGGTCGAAGCGCTCGTAACCGGCCGCCTCGAACGCGGTCAGGTCCTCCATCTCGCTGATGACGCTCATGTGCATCAGGATGTGGCTCGGCTTCTCCAGGACGACCTCGGGCGGGTCGAAGCGGGCCAGCCGGCCGAGGTGGACGACGAGTTCCCGGCTCATCCCGGCCATGACCGGCGCGAACTCCGCGCGCTCCGCGCGGACGCGGGCCACGGCCTCGGGGGTCAGCGGATCGGGCAGTGGCTCTTCCGGGTCGAACGGGTACGCCATGGACGTGCTGCTCCTGGGACGTGGGGCGGGACGGCGCGAACCGAAGTTCGTCACGCTGCGCCGACCCTACCCCTGAGCCGTGACCCGGCGTGCCGTGCCGCCGCTACTCGCCCCGGCCGCGGCCCGGCAGGTGCGCGGCGGCCTCGGCGAGCTTCTGCCGCATGCCGCGCCCGGCGATCCCGGGGCCTCGGGGTCCCGCATCATCGCCTTGGCGGCCTTCTTGCCCTGCTCGGCCATGATGTGCGGCGGGATCGGCGCGATCTCCTGGTCGACCTTGAACTCCAGGACGACCGGCCGGTCGCACGACAGCGCCTCGTCCCAGGCCGCCCCGACCTTCTCCGGGTCGTCGCAGAAGACGCCCTTCAGGCCGAGCAGTTCGGCGTACTGCGCGTACGGCACGTCCGGGATGTACTGCGAGCCGGGGAACTTCGGATCGCCCGCCATGGCCCGCTGCTCCCACGTGACCTGGTTGAGGTCCTGGTTGTTGAAGACGCAGAAGACGAACGGCGGGCCGCCCGCGAGCCGGTCCCAGTAGCGCTTCACGGTGATCATCTCGTTCATGCCGTTCATCTGGAACGCGCCGTCCCCGACGAAGGCGATGACCGGCCGGTCCGGGTACGCGAACCGCGCGGCGATGGCGTACGGCGTGCCGGGACCCATCGTGGCGAGCGTGCCGGACAGGGACGCCCGCATGCCCTTGCGGATCTTCAGGTGCCGCGCCCACCAGTTCGTGCCCGAACCGGAGTCGGCCGTGAGGATGGCGCCGTCCGGGAGGCGCGGCGACAGCTCCTGCGCGACGCTCTGCGGGTTGATCAGACCGCCGGACGTCTGCCCGGCCCGGTCCGCGAGGACGGTCTCCCACTCCGCGACGCTCTTCTCGATCCCCTCGCGCCAGGACCTGTCCTCCTTGCGGCGCAGCAGCGGGATCAGGGCCTTCAGGGTCTCCTTGGAGTCGCCGACGAGATGCGCCTCCACGGGGTACCTGATGCCGATCATGCGGCCGTCGATGTCGATCTCGACGCCACGTGCCTGCCCCTCGTCGGGCAGCCACTCGGCGTAGGGGAAGCTCGTGCCGACCATGAGGAGCGTGTCGCAGCCGCGGATCATCTCGTAGCTGGGGCGGCTGCCGAGCAGGCCGATGGGGCCGGTCACCCACGGCAGGTCGTCGGGCAGGACCTCCCGGCCGAGGAGCGCCTTGGCGACGCCGGCGCCGAGCAGGTCGGCGACCTCCACGACCTCGGCCTGCGCCTCGGCGGCGCCCTGCCCCACGAGCATCGCGACCTTGCCGCCGTCGTTGAGCACGTCGGCGGCGCGGCGCAGTTCGTCCTCGTTCGGCAGGACGCGCGGCCGGCTCCAGCCGGCGCTCGAGTAGACGGCGCCGTGCGTCTTCGGCGGCGACGGCTGCGCGGGCGACGCCTGGATGTCCTCGGGGATGATGACGGTCGCGACGGACCGCGTCGTGAGCGCCGTCTTGAAGGCGCGGTCGATGACGTGCCGGGCCTGCGCCGGGTTCACGACCATCTGGCAGTACTCGGAGACGTCGGCGAACAGCCGGTCGAGCGGCACTTCCTGCTGGTAGTGCGACCCGAGGCACAGGGTCTTCTGCTGCCCGACGACGGCGACGACGGGCTGGTGGTCGAGCTTGGCGTCGTACAGCCCGTTGAGCAGGTGGATGGCCCCCGGCCCGGACGTGGCGGCGCAGCAGCCGACCTCACCGGTGAACTTGGCGTGGGCACAGGCCATGAAGGCGGCCATCTCCTCGTGCCGCGCCTGGATGAACTCGGGATCCCCCTCGGCCCGGTCGAACGCACCGAGCAGCGCGTTGATGCCGTCCCCCGGATAGCCGAAGACACGGTGCACACCCCACTCACGCAGACGCTCGAGCACGAAATCGGCCACCAGAGCCATGGCATCTCCTCACACGGACGACGAACGCCCCAAGTGTCCGGAACACCCCGGACAACACCACCCCGACCGTGCCGCAAATACGACCATTTCACCGCACCGGCCCATCCGGCTCCCGGCGCACGACGCACGGCCGGCCACGCGCCACCGTTTTCACCGCCTTCCACCGGGGAGCCGGGCGTGCGGGGGCGTGGTACCAAGGCAGGAGGGTGAACAAAAAGGGATGAAGGGTGCGGAGTGTGGTGCTGTCCGGTGAGTCGGGTCGTGTGCGGCTTCGGCGGGCCGTGTCCGGTTCCGGGTGGGACGGCATGCGGTGCCGTACGGCCGGGCACCCGGCGTCCATGAGGTCGGAGGAGCGTGGCGGCGTGGTGGGTGCGGCGGTCGTGGCTGTGCGGAGGGCCTGACCGTGGCACCGCCCGTCGAGTCCGTCGAGGCCGCCGCGTACCGGGTACCGACGGAGGTGCCCGAGGGCGACGGCACCCTCGCCTGGGACTCGACGACGATCGTCGTCGCGCGGGTGCGGGCGGGCAGTGTCACCGGCCTCGGGTACACGTACGCCCACGCCGCCTGCGTCCCCCTCATCGACGGAATGCTGGCCGACATCGTGCGCGGCACGGACGTGCTCGACGTGCCGGCCGCGTGGGAGCGAATGCGCGGCGCGATCCGCAACCTCGGCCGTCCCGGACTCGTCTCGTGCGCCCTGTCGGCCGTGGAGACGGCCCTGTGGGACGCCGCCGCCCGGCTGCTCGGCCTGCCGCTCGCCCGGCTCCTCGGGCGCGTCCGGGACGAGGTGCCGGTCTACGGGTCCGGCGGCTTCACGACGTTCACGGACGACCGGCTGCTCGGCCAGCTCGACGACTGGACATCGCGCGGCATGACCAGGGTGAAGATCAAGATCGGGGAGGACTCCGGGCAGCGCGTGGCGCGCGACCTCGCCCGGGTGGCGCTCACGCGGCGCGCGGTCGGCCCCGCCACCGAGGTCCTCACCGACGCCAACGGCGCCTACGCGCCGGCCCAGGCCGTGCGCGTCGGGCACCGGCTGGCCGAGCTGGACGTGACCTGGTTCGAGGAGCCGGTGACCTCCGACGACCTCGCCGGCCTGCGCCACGTGCGGGAGCGCGTCACCGCCGACGTGACGGCCGGCGAGTACGGGTACGACCTGCCGTACTTCGCCCGCATGCTCGACGCCGGCGCCGTCGACTGCCTCCAGGTGGACGTGACGCGCTGCGGCGGCTTCGGCGAGTGGCGGCGCGCGGCGGCCCTCGCCGCGGCGCGCGGCACGGAGATCTCCGGGCACTGCGCGCCGAACCTGTCCGCCCACGCCGCGGCGGCCACACCGAACCTGCGGCACCTGGAGTGGTTCAGCGACCACGAACGCATCGAGAACCTGCTCTTCGACGGCGCGCTGCCGGTGCGCGACGGCGCCGTGCGGCCCGACATGTCGGCGCCCGGGCACGGCCTCACGCTCCGGGAGGCCGACGCGGAGCGGTACCGCGTCGCCTGACGGGCACGGGACGACGGAACGACACAAGGACGGTGATCGGATGACCAGGCGGCCGGTGCGCGACCCCGCACCCGAGGACTTCGCCGGGCTCGACACCCGGCGGCTGCGGGCCGAGCTGGAGGCCCGCGTCGACGGGGAGGTCAGGTTCGACGCGGGCAGCAGGGGCGCGTACGCCACCGACGGCTCCAACTACCGGCAGGTGCCGATCGCGGTCGTCGTCCCCCGTACCGTCGAGGCGGGCGCGGCGGCGGTCGCCGTCTGCGCCGAGCAGGACGTGCCGGTCCTCTCGCGCGGCGGCGGCACGAGCCTCGCCGGCCAGTGCACCAATGTGGCGGTCGTCGTCGACTGGACGAAGTACTGCCACCGGCTGCTGTCCGTCGATCCCGAGGCACGCACCTGCGTCGTCGAGCCCGGCATCACCCTCGACGGCCTCAACCGGCAGCTCGCCGGGCACCGTCTCAAGTTCGGCCCCAGGCCGGCCACGCACAGCCACTGCACGATCGGCGGCATGATCGGCAACAACTCGTGCGGCGCGTCGGCGCAGGCGTACGGCAAGACGGTGGACAACGTGCGCCGCCTCGACGTCCTCACCTACGGCGGCACCCGCATGTGGGTCGGGCCGACCGACGACGCCCGCTACCACGAGATCCTCGCCGCCGGCGGCGAACCCGCCCGCCTGTACCGGGGTGCCCGCGCCATCGCGGACACGTACGCCGACGACATCCGCGCCGGCTTCCCCGACATCCCGCGCCGCGTGTCCGGCTACAACCTCGACTCGCTCCTGCCGGAGAAGGGGTTCGACCTCGCGCGCGCCCTCGTCGGCAGCGAGTCCACCCTCGTCACCGTGCTGCGCGCCGAACTCGACCTGGTGCCGGTGGAGCCCGCCGACGCGCTCCTCGTCCTCGGCTACCCCGACATCTTCGCCGCCGCCGACGACGTGCCGCGCCTCCTCGCGCACTGCGACCCCCTCCAACTGGAGGCGCTGGACGACCGCATGGCGGAGCTGATGCGCGCCGAGCACGTCCACACCGACTCCCTCGCGCTGCTGCCCGAGGGCGACAGCTGGCTGTTCGTCCAGCTCGGTGGCGACAGTCCGGACGACGCCGGCCGCAAGGTCCGCGAACTGCTGTCCCGCCTCGGCACGGACGAGGACGACCCGCGGGTCGCTATCTCCGACGACCCGGCGCGCGAGCAGAAGTTCCTCCTGGCGCGGGAGGCCGGCCTAGGCGTGACGGCGCGCCCGCCCGACGGCCGGGAGACGTGGGAGGGCTGGGAGGACTCGGCCGTGGCGCCCGAGCGGCTCGGGGACTACCTGCGGGACCTGCGGAAGCTGTTCGACGAGTTCGGCTACGACCACCCGTCGCTGTACGGGCACTTCGGGCAGGGCTGCGTCCACACGCGCATCCCGTTCGGGCTGAAGAACGCGCCCGGGGTCGCCGGGTTCCGCTCCTTCATGGAACGCGCCGCCGACCTCGTGCACCGGTACGGCGGCTCGCTGTCCGGCGAGCACGGCGACGGGCAGTCGCGGGGCGAACTGCTGGTGCGGATGTTCGGCGAGCGGCTGGTCGGGGCGTTCACCGAGTACAAGGCGCTGTTCGACCCGGGGAACCGGATGAACCCCGGCAAGATCGTCTCCCCGGATCCGGCCGGCGGCCCGAACCCGCTGGACGGGCAGCTCCGCCTCGGCCCCCACTGGCGGCCGGACTCGCCGGAGAGCTGGTTCGACTACCCGGACGACAACCACAGCTTCCGCCGCGGCGTCATGCGCTGCGTCGGCATCGGCAACTGCCGCTCCCACGAGGGCGGCGTCATGTGCCCCTCGTACCGGGCCACCGGCGAGGAGGAGCACTCGACGCGCGGCCGCGCCAGGCTGCTGTTCGAGATGCTGGGCGGGCACGCCGACTCGGCCGTGACGGACGGCTGGCGCTCCACCGAGGTGCGGGACGCCCTCGACCTGTGCCTCGCCTGCAAGGGCTGCAAGTCCGACTGCCCGACCGGTGTCGACATGGCGACCTACAAGGCGGAGTTCCTGGCCCACCACTACGCCGGCCGGCCGCGTCCCGCCGCCCACTACGCGCTGGGCTGGCTGCCGCTGTGGGCGCGCCTCGCGCAGGGCTCGCCGCGTGCCGTGAACGCCCTCCTGCACGCGCCCGGGCTCGCGCGGGCCGGGAAGCGCCTCGCGGGTGTCGCCGGGGAACGGGACGCGCCGCTGTTCGCCGAGGAATCGTTCCTCCGCTGGTGGCGCCGGCGGAACGCCCCGGAGCCCTCGCCCGGCGACCCGCGCACGGTCGTGCTGTGGCCCGACACGTTCAGCACGTACTTCCACCCGCACGTACTGCAGGCGGCGGTCGCCGTACTGGAGGACGCGGGGCTGCGCGTGGCGGTGCCGGACCGGCCGGTGTGCTGCGGCCTGACGTGGATCTCGACGGGGCAGCTCGACCGGGCGAAGCGGGTGCTGCGCTCCACGGTGGACACGCTGCGGCCGTGGATCGCGGCGGGCACGCCGGTCGTCGGGCTCGAACCGTCGTGCACCACGGTGTTCCGCGCGGACGCGGCCGAACTGTTCAGCCAGGACGAGGACGTCCAGCGGCTCGCGGCGCAGACCGTCAC
Organism: Streptomyces sp. RFCAC02; assembly: GCF_004193175.1. NCBI lineage: Bacteria > Bacillati > Actinomycetota > Actinomycetes > Kitasatosporales > Streptomycetaceae > Streptomyces > Streptomyces sp. RFCAC02. Next base: position 1,991,049 of record NZ_SAUH01000001.1, read on the forward strand.
CCTGTCCGAGGCGCTGCTCGGCCACGCGCGGGACGGCTGGCGTCCGCCGTCGCTGGACCGCGCGGCCGTCGTGCAGACGCACTGCCACCAGCACGCCGTCCTCGGCCAGGACCCGGACCGGGAGGTGATGCGCCGTGCCGGGATCGACGCGGACATCCCCGACTCGGGCTGCTGCGGCCTCGCGGGCAACTTCGGGTTCGAGCGCGGCCACCACGACGTGTCGATGGCGTGCGCCGAACGCGTGCTGCTGCCCGCCGTGCGGGACGCCTCGCCCGGCACGCTGATCCTGGCCGACGGCTTCAGCTGCCGGACGCAGATCGACGGGGCCGGCACCGGGCGCCGCGCCATGCACCTGGCGGAGGCGCTGGCCCTCGGCCTCGACGGGCCGGGCGCGCTGCCCGACAGGTGCCCGGAGACGGCGGCGGCGCCGCGCCCCGAGGCGCACCGCGCGGACGGGCTGCTCGCCACGGCCGCCGCGTCGGGCGCGGCCCTCGCCGCGGCCCTCCTCACCGCGCGCTCGCGGCGCTGACGGGACGGTGGACAGCGGTGGGCGTCCCGCGATAACCCTGGGAGGTCCGGAGGAAGTCGCCACCCGTGGGGAGCCGTTGATGTCCGTACGCCGTGTCATGCCCGTCATCAGGTCGGAGGCCATGGCGGAGAGCCGGGAGTTCTACAGCCTGCTGGGGTTCGAGGAGGTCATGGACCATGGCTGGATCACGACGCTCGGCTCCCCCGTCGTGCCGGCGGCGCAGGTGAGCGTCATGACCGAGGACGCGACCGCCCCGGTCACCCCGGAGCTGAGCATCGAGGTGGACGACGTGGACGCGGCGTACGCGGCCGTGCGGGAGAGCGGGGCCGAGATCGTGCACCCGCTGCAGGACGAGGAGTGGGGCGTGCGCCGCTTCTTCGTCCGCGACCCGAACGGCCGCGTGGTGAACGTGCTGAGCCACCGCTGAGACCGCGAGGCCCACCGGTGCTCACGGGCCTGGCCGCCGTCCTCGTTCCCCCTCGGTGGCGACGGCCCCGGCGGAGAGGAGTGTCGCGGCGGCGAGGCCGCCCCACAGGGCGGCCGGGCCGTGGGGGGCGACAGCGGTGATGACCGCCGGGGAGACGGCGAGGCCGAATCCCGTGGAGAGCTGGAGGCGGGCGAGGGCGCGGCCCAGGACACGCGCCGGGGCCAGAGCGGTGACGAGCGCCGTGGCGCTGCCCGCGTAGAGGATCTCGCCGAGGGTGCAGACCACGGACACCGCGGCGACGGCAGGGGCACCCCAGTCGTGTCCCAGGAAGACAGCCGCGAGGAAGCCGAGGTAGGAGGCGGTGAGCACCACGCCGGCGATGGCCAGCACGGACCGGCGGGGGAAGCGGGACATCAGGACGGTGACCGGGACCTGCAGGGTGACCACCAGCACGGTGTTGGCCACGTAGATGGTGCCCAGCCACACCGGAGAGGCGTGCAGCTCCGTCACCAGGACGACGGGTAGTGCGACTTCGGGGACGTTGAGGCAGAAGGCGTAGATCACGTTGGCGGCCAGGAGCCCGCGCATCCGGGGTGCCGGCGCGTCGCCCCCGCCCCCGGCCGGTGCGGCGGCCGGACGGGCGTGCACGCGGACCGACCACGCCAAGGCCGCCGCCGCGAGATACGCGACCCCGGTCACGGCTGCCAGCGCCTGCAACGCGGTGGTTCCGCCCGCCAGGCACGCGGTGGCGAGGAGGGCACCCGCGCCCAGACCGGCGTTGCGCAGGGCACGGCCCGCCGCGAGGGCGGCGTCGCGTTCCCGGCCGTGGGCGACCGTGGCCACGAGGGCCGCGTGGGCGGCCGGCCACGCCTGGTTGCCGACGCCGAGGACGAGCGCCGCCGCCGCGAACAGCCGGACGTTCCCCGCCGGAGCGGCCAGCAGCAGCGCCACGCCCAGCGCACGCACCAGCATCGACGCCGCCACGACCGTGCTGCGTGCGCCACGGTCCAGCCAGCGGCCGACCGCCGGCATGCACGCCAGGCCCACGACGGCGCCGACCGTCATGGCGATGCCGGTGGCCTGCGGGGACAACCGCAGCACGGACACCCCGTAGAGCAGCAGGAAGGGCCGCAGCAGGCCGGTGCCGAGCGCGTCCACGGCCAGGGCCACGGCATAGCGGGGGCCTCCGGAGGCACGGACGAGGGCGCGCGGCCGGATCGTGGTGGTGGTCGCCATGCGTCAACGGTGGGTCCGGCCGCCCGGCCGGGCGCGCCGGTTGACGGACACCGTCAACCGGCGCGGTCGCCGGTCGGCCGACCGGCGACGATGGGGGGATGACGCTGAGGATCGACATCAGCGGCCCGCCGTCCGGGCGACTGCGGTTCGCCGTCTCCCCGCTGGCCGAGCTGACCGCCATGCTGCACGTGCTGGCCGAACCGGCGCACCATCCGCGGCTCGCCGGCTGGGCCGGGGACGTCTGGGCCGGGCTCCGGCCGGAGCTGGCCGAGCGGCTGCGGGAAGCGGACTTCCTCTGGCGTTCCTCACGGGCCGACTTCCTGGTGCCGGCCCGCCCCCGGGCCACCCTCGCCGAGGAGTTGGACGACGTGGACCGCATCGACGACGAGACGTACGTGACCGCCGCGCTCATCACCACGTGCGGCAGCAACCGGGTCCGCTTCGCCGCGCCGTCGCCGCTCACCGACGCGGCGGAGCGCGAGCGGACCCTCGGCCTGGCCCAGGCCCGCGGCGCGCTCCAGGAGGCCTTCGCGGAACGGCTGCTCGCGGACCCGGCCGACGTGCGGGCGCGGGTGCGTCACACCCTCGAACAGTGCGCCGATGCGTTCTTCGACGCCGCCTGGACGGGCGTCGCCGGGCACCTCGCCGCCGACCTGCGCCTGAAGAACGACCTGCTGAGGCACCAGGGCATCGGAACGGCACTCGCGTCGGTCTCCGGCGCCGTGACCCTGGCGCCGGACGGCGACAGCGTCATCGTGGACAAGCTGCAGGACAGCGCGACCGCCGCCCACGGCACCGGGGTCACTTTCCTCCCCAGTGTCTTCGGCCGCCCGCACCTGGTGGCGGTCCACGCGCCCGGGTGGCAGCCGGTGGTGCAGTACCCCGTGGCCGGGGCGGACCCGCCGGAGCCGGTGTCGCTGGAAACGGTCACGCTGCGGCTGGAGGCACTCGCGCATCCGGTACGGCTGCGGCTGCTGCGCACCCTGGCGCGCGGCCCGCACACCACCGGTGAGCTGGCCGACGCCTGGGGACTCTCGCCCCCTGAGGTCTCCCGCCACCTCGCGGTCCTGCGCCGCGCGGGCCTGCTCACGGCCCGGCGGCGCGGCCGTTACGTCCGGCACGCCCTCAACCTGCCCGAACTCACGGCGCTCGGGACCGACGTGCTGGCGGCCGTGCTCCGCTGAACGGCCCGGCGCCCGGCCGCCGCCGGGTGCGGCGGCCGGGCGTCCCCCGGACCGTCAGGCCGTCAGCAGGTGCGCCAGGGCTTCGGCCGTCTCCGGGTGGCGGGCCAGCAGGTCGCGTGCCGCGCTGTCCCCCGGCGGCGGCCCCGCCGGAGCGGGCCAGGCCGGGTCGAGGCCGAGGAGCGCCGCCAGCGCGTCCGTCGTACCGGGGTGCCCGGCCAGCAGATCGGCGACCGGCCCGGAGACGGCGGCCGACGGCGCGGCCGGCTCCGCCGGGGCCGCCTGCCGGGCGGACCACGGCGGGGTCCACCCGTCCACGCCGGGCAGCGTCGCCGGGAACACCCGGCCCGCCTCGCGCGTCAGCAGCGGCACGAGCTCCGCCGCCTCCTCGCGGAGCGTCGTGATCAGCACCGGCAGCCACGGCAGCAGCACGCTGTCGGGCAGGCGGCCGAACGCCTTCGACAGCAGCTCGACCACGAACGGCGTGAGCGCCGGCGTGAACTCCAGCGCGTGCAGGAAACCCGTCGTCCAGCGCGGGAAGGCGGGGACGACCAGCGGGTTGTCCAGCAGCGCGTCGCAGCGCTCGCGCAGCTCGTCCCTGGTCACCAGGCCCAAATGTGCGTGGGCCGCCCACAGCAGCGCGGTGCGGTCGGGCCGCTCCGGATGCGACTGGCGCACGGCCAGATCGAGCTGGGTCCGGTCGCAGCCGAGGGAGAGGGCGAAGCTCTCCATGCCGAACAGGAAACCCAGCATGGCCGCGATCTGCCGCGTGCCCGCCGCGTCGTCCTTGAACGCCGTCGGGAGCAGGGTGCAGTAGTGGGCGTACCCGGTGGCGACGAACTCCTCGCACCAGCGCGGCATCGGCGTGCCGGTGGCGCGGTAGTGGGCGAGGAGCCGGCGCACCTGCCGCAGGACCTTCGGCGCGTCGTCCACCGTCCGTTCGGCCGCGAGGAGTTCGACGGCGCGGACGCCGATGTCGTCGGCGAGCCTGCCGCCGCCCAGGAGGACCACGGCCTCCTCGACGGCCACCAGCGCCGTCGCGGCGGTCGCCCGCGGCTCCCACGCGGCGCGGCGCAGCCGGCGTTCCAGGACCTGTTCGGCGGTGACGCCCTCGTAGCCCAGCTCGACGAGGGCGCGCTGCTCCCGGCCGAGGTTGATGTCCCAGCTCTCCTGCACCGACCGCTCGCCGAGCCGCCGGGCGCCGAGGATCGGGCTGGCCAGCTCGGGCGCCAGACGGTGCAGCACCCACAGCAGGTCGGAGCAGGGCAGCAGTTCGGGATCGGTCCCGAGGTCGAGGATGGCGCGCCGTACGGTGCGGGCGGTCAGGTCGAACCCGAGGGGTTCGAGCCGGTCCAGGACGTCGCGGGCGAGGGGCGGCAGGGCCGTGTACCCGACGGTGCCGATGCGGTCCCCGCCGAGCAGGATCTCGCACAGCCGCCGCACGTCGCGGCGGCCGGGCACCGAGTCCTTCTCGATGCAGGTGACGGCGGCGTCCTCGAAGTCGTACGGCGTGGGCCTGGCCCGGCCGCGCATGCTCGCCAGCAGGACCGACGTCTCGTAGACGGCGATGGCGTCGGCCGTGCTGGCGGCGTAGCCGTTGCGGCGGGCGAGGTGGACGATGTCCACGCACCAGCCGAGGAGTTCGTCCTCGTCCAGGCCGAGCGGCTGCGGCGGGGTGGCGAGGAAACCGCCGAGGCGGTCCTCGACCGGGGCCGCCGCCCCGGCGGTGGGCGGGTGAGCGGCCTTCCGGCCCCTGCCCGCCCCGCTCCTGCCCTTGCCCTTGCCCTTGGCGAGGCGGAACGGTTCGACGCCGTGGGTGCGCAGCGCCTTCTCCCAGCCGGCCGCCGCGATCGACACGGCGCCCTGCGCCAGGCCGAACTGCGCCTCGATCGACGAGTGGCTCGACGGGATGAGGCCGTAGTTCCACGCCGTGCCGGTGCGGGGCGTGATGGCGAACGGCTCGGCGGTGGACGCGAGACCGAACTGCTCGACCCGGCTCGCCGCGTGGGACGCGCCGCATATGTAGAGGCAGTCGGCCGGGTCGGTGCCGGTCGCGGCGAGGTGTTCGCGCATACGCGTCCACATGTGGCGCTCGCGGTCCTCGTTCCGGTCGTGGTCGGCGCCGCGGGCCGGACGCAGGCGGCGGAACAGGCTGCCGATCAGCACCATGACCTGGCGGTAGGTGGCGTAGTCGGCGCCGGCGAGGGGCTGTTCGACGTACTGGTCCCACCACTCGGACCAGTGGCGGACCTTGCCGTGGTGCAGCAGGTGCTCCTCCAGCTCGGCGAAGCCGGGGCGCAGGTCTCCCATCCCGACGCCCACGGAGTCGCCGTGCAGGCCCTTCTCCTCGTCCGCCGCGTCCCCGGCGTCGCGGGGGGCGGCGGGCCTGCCGCCGTCCCCCTTGGGCAGCCACTGGAAGACGTGGTCGGCGGAGCGGTCCACGGCGACGATCTCCACACCGGGTGTGCCGAGGGCGTAGGCGATGGCCTGGTACTCGGCGGATGCCTCGGTGACGGGGGCGACGACGCTCAGCGGCGCCCAGGACGCCGGAAAGTCACCGGCCTCGGTCGCGTACGCCTGGAGCGCGACGGGCAGTTTGCAGGTGGCCAGCTCCGGCAGGAGCGGCTGGAGGTCCTCGCACAGCTCCAGGTAGACGACCTTGGGGCGCTTCTCGCGCAGCCGCCGCGCCATGGCGAGCGCGGAGGCGGGCGAGTGGTGGCAGACCGGGAAGATCTCCAGGTCCTCGCGCAGGGCGCGGTCCACGTCGTCCACCATGCCGGTGAGGATGTCCGCGACCGGATCGGGGCCGCTGCCGGCCGTGCCGTCGGCGGCGAACGCGGCCGCGGCGCCGAGCAGTTGCTCGCGCAGGGCGGCGAAGGGGCCGGTGTCCGCGCCGGCGGCGGACAGGGGGGTGCGGGATGCGGTGTCCGTCATGACAGGGTGGCGATCGCCTCGCGTCCCCCCTCCAGGAACTCGTGCCACGGGCCGCCGTCCTCGCCGCCGCGCGCGCGGGGCTCGACGACGCCGTGCCAGAACTTGTTGAGGATGGCCAGGTCCTCGGGGCTGCGGCGCGCGAGCGACCCGACGAGGGAGCCGGCGAGGGTCCGGGCGCCGAGCGTCCGGTCGCCGAAGAACTGGCTGTGCAGGATGGCGTCCTCCAGCACGCCGATCTGCTCGGCCGTGGACAGGGCTGACTCCAGGCGGTCGTCGTCGCTGGTGGCCGAGGCGGACGCGGCGCGCAGGTCGGAGAAGCTCTGCAGGAGGATGTCGAGAAGGGTGGGCGGCACCTCCAGATCGATGCTGTGGCGGCGCAGCAGCTCCTCCGTGCGGAAGCGGACGATCTCCGCCTCGCTGCGCTTGTTCGTGACGACGGGGATGCGCACGAAGTTGAAGCGGCGCTTGAGGGCGGACGACAGGTCGTTCACGCCGCGGTCGCGGCTGTTGGCCGTCGCGATGACCGAAAACCCGGGCTGGGCGAAGACGATGTTGTCGTCCTCCAGCTCGGGGATGGAGACGTACTTCTCCGACAGGATGGAGATCAGCGCGTCCTGCACGTCGCTGGTGGCGCGGGTCAGCTCCTCGAAGCGGCCGATGACGCCGCGTTCCATCGCCGTCATGATCGGCGAGGGGATCATCGACGCCCGGGACTGGCCCTTGGCGATGACCATGGAGACGTTCCACGAGTACTTGATGTGGTCCTCGGTGGTGCCGGCGGTGCCCTGGACGACCAGGGTGGAGGCGCGGCAGATCGCGGCGGACAGCAGCTCGGCGAGCCAGCTCTTGCCGGTGCCGGGGTCGCCGATCAGGAGCAGCCCGCGGTCGGACGCGAGCGTGACGATGCTGCGCTCGACGAAGGTCCGGTCGCCGAACCACTTCTGCGCTATCTCGCGGTCGAGGCCGTCGGAGCGCTCGGAGCCGAGGACGAACAGCCGCACCATGCGGGGACTCAGCCGCCAGGAGAAGGGCTTCGGGCCGTCGTCGACGGACTCCAGGTAGTCCAGCTCCTCGGCGTACTTCACCTCGGCCGGGGCGCGCAGCAGGTGTTCGGTGGTCATGGCGTTCTCCTAGGCGAGGAAGGTCTTGAGTTCGTGCACGAGCTTGCTGATGTGTCCGGACAGGACGGGCGTCCCGAGGGCCTTGAGGCGCTCACGGAACCAGGGGTCGACGCTGGCGTTGCCCGAGCTGTTGACCGAGCCGACCGGTATGAGCTTCACGCCGGAGCGGTGGACGGACGTGAAGTCGTCCATCAGGATCCGGTTGTCGTAGAAGTCGGAGATCCACACGAGCACCGTGTTGCGCGGGTCGGCGATCTTGGGGCGGGCCAGCTGCATGGCGACGGTGCCGTTCGTGCCGCCGCCGAGCCGTGTCCGCAGCAGGACCTCGAACGGGTCGTGGACCCAGGGGGTGAGGTCGAGCGCCCGTGTGTCGTAGGCGACGAGGTGCACATCGGTCTGCGGGAGCCCGGCGAAGATCGAGGCCAGGATGGTGCAGTTGACCATGGCGTCGACCATCGAGCCGGACTGGTCCACCACGACGATGATGCGGGCCGGTGTCACGCGCTTCGCGGTGCGCCGGTAGAAGAGCCGGTCGACGTAGAGGCGTTCGTCCTCCGGGCTCCAGTTGGTCAGGTTCTTCCAGATGGTGCGGTCGAGGTCGAGGTTGCGGAAGACCCGCTTGGGCGGCACGGACCGGTCGATGGTGCCGGCGCTCGCCTTGGCGACCTGGGTGCGCAGGACCTCGGCCACCTCGGTGACGTAGCGGCGGATGAGCGCCTTGGCGTTGGCGAGGGCGGTGCCGGACAGGTTGTGCTTGTCGCGGAGCAGTTGCTCGATGAGGGACATGCTGGGACTGAGCCGGGCGGCGAGCCTGCTGTCGGCGAGGACCTCGCGCAGCCGCATCCGGGAGACCAGTTCGCCCTCCAGCTCGCCGAGCATGCCCGGGAGGTCACCGTTATCGCCCCCGCCCATGCCGCGGCGGAGCCGTGCCGCGTCGCTCTGCCAGTCGGCGAGCTGCCCCGCTGTGACGTCGCCGGTGCCGGTGCCGAAGACGTTGAGCAGCAGTTTCGACACGAGGGCGGCGCGGCGGACCCGCTCCGCCGGGTCCTCGGCGCCGTCGTCCGCGCCGTCGTGGGGCGTCAGCACGCCGTCGAACGCGTCGGACAGCTCGGGGAAGCGCTGGACGAGCGTGTCGACCGTGATCGACGGGTCGAGCAGGGCGGCGGGCAGCCCCGCGTCCTCCACGACGGCGACGCTCGCGGACTCCAGCGCCGGCTGCTCGTCCCGGTCGAAGAGGCGGGCGAGGAGGCGCCAGTACAGGACCTGGCGGCGGTTCGCCGCGGCGGCGTCGCCCGGGGCCGGGGCGCCGGGGGGAGCCGCGTCGGGTGTCGGGGTCATTTGCGCAGCAGCCTTCCCGCTCGCTCCCGCAGGGTGGGGAGGACCTCGGCGTGGCGGGCCGCCGCCTTGGCCGCCTTCGGGTCGGTGACGCCCGTGGCCCAGTCGCCGGAGTGCGCGTCGACGGGCTGGCGCTTGACCGTGGCGCCGACCCCGAGCGGCTGAAGCAGCCAGCGGCCCGCGTCCCTGCGCAGCAGCCCGATGCACGCCGTCGACGCCTTGAGCAACTGCGGGGTGAGGGGGCCGCAGGCGGGCAGCCGCTCCAAGTCGAATTCCAGGAGGGTGTCGCCGAAACGCAGCGCCTTGCCGTCGCTCTTGTAGCCCTCGACGAGGACCGGTTCGGCGAGGCGTACGGGGTGGCGGTCCAGCGGCCGCACCGGCGGGGCGACCGCGCCGGGGAGGAGGACGCGGGCGGTGGCGAGCGGATCGGCCGGCTCGCCCGCCGCGGCTCTGTCGTCGTGCCACAGCAGGTCGCCCCCGGGCAGCAGCGGCATGTCGGTGATGTCGACGGCGAGACGCCCGCCGAGCGCGCCCAGCAGCACGGGATGGTTCCCGAGGAGTTCCCACACGGCGGGGCCGGTCACCATGTCCACCTTGGCGGCGGCGACGCTCGCCCGCACCAGCCGGGCCGGGGCGCCCCCGGCCGGTTCCAGGACGGCGTGGACCTGGACCCGGAAGGCGGTGGGGTGCTCGTGGATGTCGGCGCCGAGGAGCAGCAGGCGGCCCGACACGGACTCGGCGGCCGGCGCCGGGGCGGGGAGCGCCGCCGGCTGCGAGGCCACGAGGGCGCGTGCCCACAGGTCGGCCCAGCGCCGGACCGGGAGCCGTTCGGCGACGGAGACGGGCGAGCAGGCCCGGATCTCGGCGGTGAGACCGTCGATGAGGACGGCGAGGCCGCGCAGGCCCGGTGCGTCCATCAGGGACTCGACGAGGCCGTCGGCGGTGGGCAGCAGGTCCTCACCGACGCCGCGCCAGCCGGTGATCGCCAGCTCGCGCAGCCAGGCGCGGCAGCCGGCGAGCGCGTGGACGACCGGCCCGTCCCCCGGTGCGGCCGGGGCTGCGGGCGCCTCGGGCCACGGGTCGCGCCGGCGGCCGGTGACGGCGTCGAGCGTGCCGAGGTGGGCGTCGTGGACCGCGCCGAGGAGCGCGGTGCGGGCCGCGGCGAGGGCCGCGAGGTGACCGTCCTCCAGGGTGCCGGCCGTGACGGCGGCGGCTGCCTCGGCCGCGGCCGGGCCGAGCGGGGTGGCCCCGACGGCGGCGGCGAGCGCGGACAGGGCGGCGGCCTGCTCCTCGCCGACGCGTGCGAGGCCGTGGCAGAGGGCGGTGTCGAACCCGGCGGTGGCGGTGACGGCCTCGTCGGTGCCCTCGGGGACCGTGTCGAGAAGCTCGGTGAGCTGGGTGGCGGTGAGCATCAGCGGCCCGCCCCCGTGGCCGGGAACCAGTGCAGTTCGGGGAGGGGCTCGGTGCTGTCGTCCTTCTCCAGGTAGGCGAGGTACCGCAGGAAGCGGTTGAAGACGCCGGCGGCGGGCGAGGGCGCGAGCCCGCCCTGCATCCCCGCCCAGATGCCCCCGCTGTCGTCGGGGTCGACGTGCAGGTAGCGGGCGACGCGCTCGATGCCGTACTGCGCCACGCCCTCCTTGGCGAGGGCATGGACGTGCTTGCAGGGGCCGTAACCGCCGAGGCCGGCGCACGGCCGGTTGTTGTTCGTCCGGCAGCTCATGCCGTGGGTCCTGGCCTCGATCGAGGAGACGTAGACGCGGGCGAGGTCGGTACCGCTCGACACGATGCCCTGGAGCCGCCCTTCGGCCAGTTCGACGAAGGGGACCTTCGCGAGCCGGCGCGGCCGGAGGGGCGGCACCACCTGGACGGTGCTGCGCTCTTCCCACGCGGTGCTGTCCGCGTTCACAACCATCGACCTCCTGGACTGCGCGACTGCATGACGGTCCGTCACTCATCGCCCCTCGCGGGGCGGAAGCGATCATGCGGTCAGCATGCCGGATGGCACTGACAATCGATTCGGCGGGTGAGACGGTCGCCTTTGCCCGGGAGTCGGCCTTGTCATGCACGGCGACCGTGTGACGTACGTCCCATTGCCACAACTCCCGCCGCGCTACGCGCGTCTTACTCCCACAGGCAGCCCCGGGTCCGCGCGGGACGCTGCACTCCACCAAGACGATGCACACCCGGTACGGCTCCGTACCGGGCGACGAGCGGGGGTACGTACGTGCCGGACGGCGGCATATCCAGCGACGACGAGCGCACGGACGGCACGGACAGCGGACCCGACACCGGGGCGGAGACCAGGGTGAAACGTTCCGCCGGCGGCCGGGGCGGTCACCGGGGCACCCGGGGCGCCCGGCGCAGCCGCAAGAAGCCGAAGTCGCTGCGGCGCCGCATCGTCCTGTGGGTGTCGGGATCGCTCGCCTTCCTCCTCGTCGCGGGTGCCGGGGCGGCGTGGTTCTACATCGACTATCTGAACGGCCGCATCGAGAAGGCCCCGCTCGACCTCGGCAACAGCGACATCGCCCCGCCCGAGCCGGACGAGCACGGCAACACCCCCCTCAACATCCTGCTCATCGGCTCCGACTCCCGCGACGGCGAGGAGAACCAGCGGCTCGGCGGACGCGCCGACCTCGCCGGCGACCCGGTGCGCGCGGACGTGCAGATCCTGCTGCACGTCGCTGCCGACCGCAGCAACGCGACGCTCATCAGCATCCCGCGCGACACACAGGTCCCCATCCCCGAGTGCACCGACCCGGAGACGGACGAGGTCTACCCGGCCCAGGAGTCGGCGTCCATCAACACCGCGATGTACTACGGCGGTCCCGGCTGCGTGGTCGCCACGTGGAAGGAACTGACCGGCGCGTGGATCGACCACTTCATCATGGTCGAGTTCGAAGGCGTCGTGGACATGGCCGACGCGATCGGCGGCGTCCCGGTGTGCGTGGACGCGAACATGCAGGACCCGAAGACCGGTCTCCGCCTGGAGGAGGGCGACAACATCCTGGAGGGCGATGACGCGCTCCAGTGGCTCCGCACCCGGTACGCCTTCGAGGACGGCAGCGACGTGGGCCGTACCAAAGCGCAGCAGATGTACCTCAGCAACATGGTCGAGGAGTTGCAGGGCAGCGCGTCACTGACCGACCCGGGACAGCTCATGGACCTGGCGGAGGCAGCGGTGGACGCGCTCACCGTGGACGACAGCCTCGGCTCGGTGCAGGCGCTCTACAGCCTGGGGAGTGACCTGCGGAACATCCCGAACGACCGCATCAACATGGTCACCCTTGAGACGCTGCCCGATCCGAACAATCCCGAGGTCACGGTCGTACCCGACCCCGAGCCGATGGACGCGCTCTTCGCCCAGGTCCGCGCCGACGAGGCGATCGACGGCGAGGACGACTCCTCCGCCGGGGGCGAGGACAGCGGCGAAGGCGACGGGAGCGGCGAGGAGGAGACCGAGGAGGCTCCCGATCCGGCCGATATCGCCGTCGCCGTCCAGAACGGCACCGGTGCCGACGGCCTGCTGCCCGTCGAGGGCCGCGCCACCGACATCACCGAGGCGCTGCACGACCTCGGTTTCACCGCCGCCTCCACCGACACGACGGCCGCGTCCCTGTCCGAGACCGCCGTCTACTACGCCGACGTCGCCGACCAGCCGGCCGCCGAGTCCATCGCCGACGCCCTCGGCCTGCCCAGGTCCGCGGTCCGCAACTCGTCCGAACACACGGGCGTCGTCCTCGTCGTCGGCGCCGACTGGCGCGAGGGGACGGCCTTCCCGGAATCGTCGGACGAGCCCGCGGACGGCAGCACGGCCGAGGACGACAGCCCGGCCGTCGAATCGGAGGACATCATCTCCGGTGACTCGGAGAAGTGCATGCACGTCAATCCCCTGTACACCTGGTGATCCGCGCGGCGCGCGGCGCGGCTCCCCGGCCCGGCTAAGGTCGGCCGGACCGTCAGCACCGAGGAGCCCGCCCGTGCCGCCCACGCCGCCCGAGATCCGCATCGACGAGCCGGGGACCTTCGCCCACGGCGTCTTCCACGAACGGCACCCGCGGCTCATCGCCCAGGTCCTGGACGGCACACCGTACGGCCCGGCCGAACGCGACGCGCTGCGCCGCCTGCTCGCCGAGAGCACGAGCGCCACCGCCGTCGTCGAACCGCCGGGCGACGACGCGCCCGACCACGCCCGGTGGACCGCGTGGGGGCAGGGCATGTGGGGACGCCGGTGGGCCGAGCTGCCGTTCCTGTGGGCCGAGAGCTGGTTCTACCGCCGGCTGCTCGGCGCCGCCGGCTGGTTCACGGACGGCGGACCGTGGACGGGGATCGACCCGTTCGGCCCGGCGAAGGCCGACGGCCTCGGCGACGCCGCGGTGGACGGCGAACTCGCCGCCCTCGACCGCCTGGCCGGCCGCGCCGAGGCCGAGCGCCGCGCCGCCCTCGTCACCTCCGCCCTCTGGGGCAACCGCGCGGACCTCGGCTTCGGCCTGACCGCCGGCGACAGCACGGCGGGCGGCCTCCTCGCCGACGAGACCGCGGCCCTGTGGGACGTCCTGGACCGTGCGCCCGGCGGTACGGTCTGCCTCGTCGCCGACAACGCCGGGCGCGAACTCCTCCCCGACCTGGTCCTCGCCGACCACCTCCTCACCACCGGCGTGGCCGGGCGCGTCGCCCTGTACGTCAAACCGCACCCCTACTACGTGTCCGACGCCGTGACGGCCGACGTCCTGGCCGCCGTCGCGCGGTTGCGGGCCGCCCCGGGCGGGGCGGCGGCGGACACCGGGCACCGCCTGCGGGACGCGCTGACGGCGGGCACGCTGGAGCTGCGGGCGCACCCGTTCCTGTGCGCGCCCCTGCCGTTCCACGACGCGCCCGCCGATCTGCGTGCCCAGTGGGCGGACGCGACGCTGACCGTCCTGAAGGGCGACCTCAACTACCGCCGTCTGGTGGGCGACCGGCTGTGGCCGCCGGTGACGCCCTTCGCCACCGCCGCCGGCTGGTTCCCCTCACCCGTCGCGGCGCTGCGGACCCTGAAGTCGGACGTGATCACGGGCCTTGACGAGAGGGTCGTCGCGGATCTCGACGCCGGGGGCGGCGGCTGGCGGACGAGCGGACGGTACGCCGTCGTGCAGGTGCTCGCGCGCTGACCCGCCGCACCGCGTCACAGGTCGAGTGCCGCGCGGGCGGCCGTCAGGAACGTCTCGCGGGCGGCGTCCACGCGGGCGCGCGGCCCCGCGTCCCGGGCGGCCGACGCCAGGGTACGGGCGGCCTCGGCCGCGTCGGACGGTCCTTCGAGCACCACGGCGGCCAGTGCCCGTTCCAGCTCCGCCAGTTCGGCGGGCTCCGCGCTGCCCGACCACTGGGCGAGCAGGACGGACTCGGCGGCGCCGAGGAACGCCACGTACGTCTGCCGCCGCAGGTCGAGCACGCGGATCGCGCGCTGCTCCCGCAGGGTCGCGCGCACGGTCGCGAGCGCCGCGTCGGCCTGCCGGTCCCCCGCGTGCCGGGCGGCCTCCGCCTGCCGCTTCCCCGCGCCACGGGTGTACCAGCCGGTGACGACGGCGCCGGCCAGCGCGGCGCCGGTGGTCATCAGCGCGATCCCCCACTCACTCATGCCGCGATCCTGCCGCAGCGGGGAAGTGAGCGGAAGGCCGCCGGAACGGGGGCGGGTACGATCGGCACATGCCGTCGCCGAACCCGTCCGGAACGCCACAGAAGCAGGCAAATCACCGGCCCGACCCCCCTCATGCCCGGTAGGATGAACAGACTTGACGGGCGACGGGCGACGGGCGACGGGCGACGGGCGACGGGCGACGGGCGACGGGCGACGGGCGACGGGCGACGGGCGACGGGCGACGGGCCGGTCCGTCCTGTTCGCCGCACGCTCGGCCACCGCGCTGCACCGCCTCCTCGACGTGCTCCCCGTCTTCGCCGACGATCCGCGCGTGCACCGGCTGTTCACCCTGGTCCCCGGCTCCGACTTCCAGGCCGACGCCTTCTCCGCGATCGACCTCGCCGGTGCCCGCACGGTGCCGTGGGACGAGGCGTGCCGGCGGTCGTTCGACCTGGTGATCGCCGCCAGCCCCAAGGGGCGGCTCGACCTCCTGCGCGGCGCACGCGTCCTGCTGCCCCACGGCGCGGGGCACAGCAAGGTGGTCCCCGGCGAGGGGTCGGGCGGCCCGTTCCCCTCGGCCTTCGATCCGGTCAACCTGCTCGCGGACGGCCCCGACCCGGTCTTCGCGCTGCACGCGCTCGCCCACCCCGACGACGTCGGCCGGCTCGCCGCCGCCAGCCCGCGCGACGCCGAACGCGCCACCGTCGTCGGCGACCCGACGCTGGAGCGGCTCCTCGCCTCCCGCGACCGCCGCGAACGGTTCCGGGCCGCGCTCGGCACGGGCGGCCGCACGCTGATCGCCGTCACCTCCACCTGGGGCGGCGAGTCGCTGTTCGCGCGGCGCCCGCGCCTGCCGGCCGAGCTGACGGCGCGGCTGCCGTACGACCGGTTCCAGGTCGCGTTCGTCCTGCACCCGAACGAGTTCAGCCGCCTGGGCGCGCACGACCTGGCGGAGACGTACGACCGCGCGCGCCGTGCCGGGCTGGTCATGACCCGCCCCTACGAGGAGTGGGCCTCGGTGCTGGTCGCGGCGGACGCGGTCGTCACGGACCACGGTTCGACGGCCCTGTACGCCGCCGCGCTCGGCCGCCCCGTCGTCGCCGCGTACGACGGCGGCCGTGAACTCACCCCCGGCACCCCGATGGCACGGCTCCTCGCCGCGGCCCCCCGGCTCGGCGGCCCGGACGACGCGCTCGGCCCCGACGCCGTGACGGCGGCCGTCGCCGCGCACCGGCCGGAGGCCGTACGGGCGGCGGCACGGGCCGCGTTCGCCGAACAGGGGCGCGCCCTCGAACGGTTGCGCGCCGAGGTCTACGCGCTGCTCGGCCTGCCCCCGCAGCGCGAACAGCCGACCGCGCGCCTCCTCCCCGATCCCGCGCGCCCCGTCGAACCGGCGGTCTTCACCGTCCGCGCCCGGGTCGAGGGCGCCACCGTGCGCCTGGAACGCCTGCCCGCGCCCCCGGCCGGGGAGCCGGACCGGGACGACGCGTTCCCGCACCGCCACCTCGCGGCGGAGTACGGGGCGGCGGGCACCCGCGAGATCCAGACGGCTGGCGTGGTCCACCGCCGCGCGGCCGCCGGCCCGGGAGAGGCCGGCGCGGTGGCGTGGACGGCCGACGGCTGGACGTCCGCCGTCCTGCGCGAACTGCCGGGCCGGCGCACGGCGGCCGTCCTGTTCCCCGGCGAGGGGCTGTGCCTCGTGCGTACGGGCGGGCCTGACGGTCCGCTGCTCGCGGTGCGCGCCGAACCGGCGTACGCGGACGGCCGGGTCCATCGCGCCGATCCGGCCGCCGTCGTGAGCGCCGTCCACGCCTGGCGCACGACGGACGCGCGCGGGGCGGCGGACCGCGCCGATCTCGTCTGCGCGATCGGCGACCGCTCCTACACCGTGCACGTCTCCCCCGCCGCCCGGGACGCCGCCGCCCGCCCGGTCTGATCCCCGTCACCGGGTCAGCGCCCCGCCGTGGCGACGGCGATGTTGGCCGTGACAACGAGGGCCAGGGCCACCGCGGCCGACGGGTGCCGCATCGCGTACAGGGCCAGTACCGCGGCGAGGAAGAAGGCGGCCTTCACGGCGAGCACGGCCGGGAGCGGTACGTCGAACCTGGCCCTCGGCGCGGCGAACAGGCCCCAGACCACGGCGGCCGTCAGCGGCGCGCCGACGCCGAGCGCGATCCGCGCGAGCGGCGGCCCGCCCCGGGTGAACCCCAACGGGCCAGCACCGCGAGGGCGGTGAGTTCCAGCAGGAAGGCGAGAACGTCATTGACGTGGTGCCCGGCGCGGTGGATCACCGTACGGCCTCCCTTCCCGGGCGACGGCCGCTCACGCCGCGACCGGCATGACGGACGGGCGGCGCCCGAGCGCCCGCGCCGAGACCAGGTGGACGGTGACGGCGGCCGCGCCGGCCACCGTCATGCCGGGTATGCCGGCGCCGAGACCGACGAGGGCGTCGCCTGCCTGTGCCAGCCCGGCGACGACGAGCAGCGGGGCCGGATGCCACGCCGTGCGGCGGGTGGCGGCGTACAGCACGGCCGCGCCCAGCGGCACGGCGCGGGCCGCGTACACCCGCGCGTACAGGTCGGTACCCGTGGCCCCGCCGTCGCCCAGGGGGAGGACGAGCCCCGGATCGGCCGGCGCGGCGAGCGCGAAGCCCAGGGAGCCGACGGCCGCGACACCGTTCAGCAGGGCGAGGACCGGTCGTTCACGCAGCATATTCACACCCGGAGACCCTCGCGTTCCGCCTCGGCACGCTGGGCAGCGTGGCCACCGACCGCTTCGCCGCCGCGCTGGCGCCGATGGACCTCAAGCCCAAGCACGCCGGGCTGCTGACCGTGCTTCAGCGGGGCGGTACCGCCTCGCAGCTCGATGTCGCCCGCACGATGGGGGTCGCCCCGAGCCTCGTGGTCTCCCTGGCCGACCATCTGCAGGCGCTGGGCGCGGTCCGGCGCACACGCGACCCCGCCGACCGCCGCCGTCAGGTCCTCGAACTCACCGACCGCGGACGGGAACTGCTGGCCGGCTGCCTCGACGCGGCCCGCGCCGTCGACGACGGTCTCACCGCGTCACTGACGCCCGGCGAACTCTCCGCCCTCGCCGGGGGCCTCGCCGTCCTGGCGGCCGCCAACGGTCTCCCGCACTGACGCGCGTCACCGCGCCCCGGGGACGGCGGCCGGCGCGCGCAGGGCCTCGGCCGCCGCGCGGTGGTGCGCCGCCTCGGCAGGCGTGCCGGCCGTGTCGGCCAGGTCGGCGAGCGCGTCGTGCACGCGGGCCGCGTCGCGCGCCGAACCGAGACCTTCCGCGGCGGACAGGGCCTCCCCCAACCGGGCGCGCGCCTCGTCCGCGCGCCCCAGGCGCGCCAGGACCGTGCCGAGCGCGAGCGCCGTACGGCCGGCGAGGCGCATACGGCCGTCCCCGGCCATGAACGCGTTGGCCTCGGCCAGCAGCCCGGCGGCCCGGTCGAGATCACCCAGATGAGCGAGCGCTTCACCGAGCCGGTACGCCTGGAGGTGCGCGCCGTAGCGGTTGCCGATCGCCTCGTGCGTCCGCCGGGCATCGTCGAAACGCGCCGCTGCCGCCGTCCAGTCGCCCCGCATCCCGCTCACCATGCCGCTGAACTCCAGTGCGGAAGCGGCCAGTTTCCGGTCCTCCGGCCCGTCCCGAGGAGACGGGCCGCGGCGAGCGCGTGGTCGAGTTCCTCCTCGGCCTCCGCCAGGCGGTCCTGCTCCCACAGCGGGCGGGCCAACTGGCAGCGCATGCGGACCAGTGCCCGCGCGTTCCCCGCCCGCGCGGCCGACAGGACGCCGAGACGGAACGCGTCGACGGCGTCGGCGTAGTGGGGGTTGTGCAGGAAGTGGGTCCACAGGGGTTCGCACAGGGACCACACCTCGCCGTCCATGCCCCGCGCGTGGGCGAGGCGCACGCAGGCGTGGAGCGCGTGCCGCTCCGACTCCAGCCAGGCATAGGCGCGGGACGCGCCGTCCGGGGCGGCGGCACCGAACACCACGTCCGGCGCGCCGGGCAGTTCGGGCACGGACTCCCCCACGGTGAGACGGTCGCCCGCCGCGATCCGGTCGGCCTCCCGCGCCTGCCGCAGGTACCAGCGGACGATCCGCGTGACGGCGGCGTCCCGTTCGGCGTCCGCGCCGGCGCCGTCCGCCCGCGCCCGGCGGCGGGCGTGGGCGCGCAGCAGGTCGGGGAGCCGGAAACGCTCCTCGGCGGCGACGGTGAGGAGCCCCGCGTTGCGCAGGTCGTCCAGCGCGTCGTCCCCCGCCTCGGCGCCCCGGCCGAGGAGCGCGACGGCCGCCTCCGCCGCGGAGGAACCGCCGGGCAGATCGGCGAGGAGCCGGTACAACAGCGCCGCGTCCGGGGCGAGCGAGGCGTAGGCGGCGTCCCAGACCCGCTCGACCATGGGCAGGCCCCTCTCGTCGAGTTCAACGGTGAGGCGCGGGACGAGGCGTTCCAGCGTGCGGCGGCGGTGGTCGCGCAGCGCGCGGGCGGCGACGTGGAGGGCGGCGGGCAGCCCGGCGCACAGGCGTACGACGGCCGCGACGCCGTCCGCATCGTCCAGGCGCGGGTCCCGCACGACGGAGCGGAGGAGTTCGGCGGCGTGTGCGTCGTCCAGCGGGCCGAGGTCGAGGGACAGGACGTCGCCGTCGGGCAGGCCGGTGAGCGGGCCGTGGCTCGTCACGACGAGGAGGCTGCCGCCGGACGCGGGCAGCAGCGGGACGACCTCCGTGTCCCAGCGGGCGTTGTCCAGGACGACGGCGACGCGGCGGGTGCGGGTCAGCTCCTGGTACTGGCGGGCGCGTCCGGCGAGGCCCGGTTCGAAGCCGCGCGGGTCGGCGCCGAGTTGACGCATCACGTCGCCCAGGACGTCGGCGACCTCCACGACGCCGTCGCGGCGCAGGTCGTCCAGGTCGAGGTGGGTGACCCCGCCGGGGAAGCGGTCGCGGGGCGCGTGCCGGACCAGTTCGAAGGCAAGGGCCGTCTTGCCGATCCCGGCGAGCCCCGACACCGCGACGCACAGCGGGCGGCCGGCCGCCTCGGACACCTCGGCGGCCCGCAGGGCGTCCGCCCGCTCACCGTCCCGGTCGATGAAGGGCGAGAGCTGGGGCGGGATGTGGATTGCCATGCGCGGCCGACTCCGTTGCATCGTGCCAGTACGGGGGACGAGCGAACTCCGGCCACTCTAGGGGCGATCCGCGGCCCGTGCCCACTGAACGCGCCGACCGCCCGCGCCACCGGGAACCCCCCGGGCGGCGACCGATCCGTAGGATAAACTTAGGCTTACCTAAGCTCACTCGGGAACGACATGCCCATCCCCGTCACGAAGGAACACCCATGTCCACCAGCCTCACCCGCTTCCGGAGACGCGCGTTCGGCCTGACGGCCGCCGCCGCGTCCCTCACCCTCGTCCTCGGCGCCTGCTCGTCCGACGACGAGGACACGTCGTCGGACGCCGACTCCTCGCAGGACGCGGCCGGCGAGGGCGCGGAGGACGGGGCGTTCCCGGTCAGCATCGAGAGCGCGCTCGGCACGGCCGAGATCACCGAGAAGCCGGAACGCGTCGTGACGCTCGGGCAGGGTTCGGCGGAGACGGCGATCGCCCTCGGCACGACCCCCGTCGGCATCGAGAGCTACGAGTGGGGCAGCGACGAGACCGGCTACCTGCCGTGGATCCACGAGGCGGTGACCGAGGCCGGCGACGAGCTGCCGACGCAGTTCACCGGCGGCGAGGACATCGACATCGACGCCATCCTCGAACTGGAGCCGGACGTCATCCTCGCGCCCTGGTCCGGCATCACGCAGGACCAGTACGACATCCTGTCCGACATCGCGCCGACCGTGGCCTACCCCGACCTGCCGTGGAGCACCGACTGGGACCAGCAGATCGAGCTGATCTCCCAGGCCCTCGGCCAGCCGGAGCGCGGCCAGGAGCTGATCACCGAGGTCGAGGACGAGTTGGCGGCCGCCGCCGAGACGCGGCCCGAGTACGCGGACGTGACGTTCTCGTACATCTACACGTCGGGTCCCGGCACGCTCGGCGTGTTCCTGCCGGACGAGCAGCGCGTGAAGATGGTGTCGTCGCTCGGCCTCACCGTCGACCCGGTGGTGGACACGTTCGAGGAGACCGAGGGCACCGACTCGGCGCTCATCGGCCTGGAGAACGCCGACAAGCTCGCCGACAGCGACCTCGTCTTCACCTTCTACACCGACGAGGAGACGCGCCGCGAGATCGAGGCGCAGCCGCTGTACGCGTCGATCCCGGCCGTCGAGCGCGGCGGCATCGTGGCGAGTGACGACACGTCGTTCGTGACCGCCTCGTCCATCATCAACCCGCTGACGGTGCCGTGGGTGATCGACCGGTACCTGCCGCTCATCGACGAGGCCGTCGCCACCATCGACGGATGACGACCGCACCGACCCAGGTCCCGCCGAGCGGTGCCCGCGTCGCCGCCCCCGCGAAGGGGCGCGCGCCGGGCACCGCTCGACGGGCGTTCCTGCTGCTGGCCGCCGTCGCGGCGCTGGCCGTCGCGGTGCTGGCGAGCGTCATGTTCGGCAGCAGGTCGACGCCGCTCGGTGACGTGCTCGACGTGGTGCGCGGCCAGGCCGACCCGTACATCACGACGGTCGTCGAGAGCCGCTACCCGCGCACCGCGCTCGGCGTGCTGGCCGGCGTCACGCTGGCGGTCGCCGGGACGCTGATGCAGGGCATCACGCGCAACCCGCTGGCCGACCCCGGCCTCCTCGGGATCAACACGGGCGCCTCGGCCGGTGTCGTGACGGCGACGGCCTACCTCGGCGTGTCCGGGCAGGCCGCCACCGTGTGGTGGGCGCTGCCCGGCGCGCTGGTGGCCGGGGTGCTGCTCCAGGTCATCGGCTCGTCCGGCGGCGGGAACCTCGTGCGGCTCGTACTGGCCGGTGCCGTGATCTCGGCCGTCCTCTCCGCGTACATCCAGGCCGTGACGCTGAGCAAGCCGAAGGTGTTCGACAGCTACCGGTACTGGGTCGTGGGCGCCCTCGGCGGGCGGGACTTCGACGTGCTGTGGGCCGTCCTCCCGTTCGCGGTGGCCGGTCTCGTCCTGGCGCTGGTCATGGCGCCGGGGCTCAACGCGCTCGCGCTCGGCGACGAGTCGGCCACCTCGCTCGGCGCGAACCCCGTGTGGCTGCGCGTCGGCGGGCTCGTCGCGGCGACGCTGCTGAGCGCGTCGGCGACGGCGGCGGTCGGGCCGATCGCGTTCGTCGGGCTCGCCGTCCCGCACGTCGCGCGGGCGCTGGCCGGGATCGACTTCCGCGCGCAGCTCGTGTTCTCGGCGGTCCTCGGGCCGACGCTGCTGCTGTTCGCCGACGTGGTCGGGCGGGTGCTGCTGCGGCCGCAGGAGTTGATGGTGGGCGTGGTGACGGCGTTCGTGGGGGCGCCGGCGCTGCTGTTCGCCGTGCGCAGGATGAAGGGGACGACATGACGGCGGGCGGACGCGAGGGGCGCGGCGTGGTCACGGTCGGACGGGCCGTGGCACTGCCGGTCGCGCGGGCGCACCTGGTCGCCGGCGCCGTGCTCCTCGTGCTGCTGGTCGCCGCTTCGGCCGCGACGTTGTCGCTGGGCCGACTCGGCATACCGCTGGCCGACCTGCCGCGCGCCATCACGGGCGGCGCGGACGGCGTGGACGCGTTCGTGATCGAGCGGCTGCGCGGCCCGCGCCTGGTCACGGGCATGGGGACGGGCGCGGCACTCGGCCTGTCCGGCGCGCTGTTCCAGTCGGTGACGCGGAACCCGCTGGGCAGCCCCGACGTCATCGGCCTCACGTCGGGCGCGGGCGCAGGCGCGGCGCTGGTCGCCCTGATGGCGCCGGGCACGGTTCCGGTGTCGCTGGGCGCGATGGCGGGCGCCGCCGCCGCGATGGTGCTGGTGTACGTCTCGACCGGCACGGGGTTCCGCAACCCGGGGCGGCTCGTCGTGGCCGGCATCGGTGTCGCCGCGATGGCGACGGCGTTCACCCAGTACGTCGTGTACGCGATGGAACGGGACCGCGCCGCCGTGCTGTCGGCGTACGTCAACGGCAGCCTGTCCGCCCGGGCCTGGGAGGACGCCGCGACGATCGGCCTCGTGCTGCTGGTCACCGTCCCCCTGGCGCTGCTGCTGGCGCGGCGGATGGAGATCGGCGAGATGGGCGACGAGATCGCCGACGCGCTGGGCGCCGAGCCGCAGCGGACGCGCGTCGCGGCGGTCGTGCTGTCGATCGTGCTGTCGGCGGGGGCGGTGAGCGTGGCCGGGCCGATCGCGTTCATCTCGCTGACCGCGCCGCAGATCGCGCGCCGCCTCACCCGGGGCACGGGCGCGCACCTGACGCTGGCCGCGCTGACCGGCGCCCTGCTGCTGGTGCTCGCCGACCTGGCGGCCCAGCAGTTGCCGATCGACGACGGCCTGCCCGTCGGGATCTACACGATGGCCATCGGCGGGGCGTACCTCGGGTGGCTGCTGACGCGTGAGTGGAAGAGGGGAAGCCTGTGAGCCGGGTGAGCAAGGGGCTGAGCGCGCGCGGCCTGACGATCGGGTACGGCGGCGGCGACCCCGTGGTCCGCGACCTGGACCTGGACATCCCGCACGGTGAGCTGACCATGATCATCGGGCCGAACGGCTGCGGGAAGTCCACCCTGATCAAGGCGCTGGCGCGGGCCGTCAAGCCGGTGGCGGGGAAGGTGCTGCTGCACGGCTCCGACCTGCACGCGTACCGCGGCAAGGAGGCGGCGCGGCATGTGGCGCTGCTGCCGCAGAGCCCGGTCTCGCCGGACGGCATCACCGTGCGCGGCCTGGTCCGCCGGGGGCGCTACCCGCACCACACGCTGCTGCGGCAGTGGTCGCCGGACGACGACACGGCGATCGGGGAGGCCCTCGCCCGGACCAACATGACGGAGCTGGCCGACGCCTCCGTCGGCGCGCTGTCGGGCGGCCAGCGGCAGCGCGCGTGGATCGCGATGGTGCTGGCGCAGCAGACGGAGCTGCTGCTGCTCGACGAGCCGACGACCTTCCTCGACATCGCCCACCAGTACGAACTGCTGGAGCTGTGCGCGGAGCTGCACCGCGAGGGGCGGACGGTCGTCGCGGTCCTGCACGACCTGAACCAGGCGGCGCGCTTCGCGTCCCACCTGATCGTGATGAACGCGGGCCGCGTCGTCGCGCAGGGGCGGCCGGGCGCGGTGATGACGCCGGAGCTGGTGGCCGAGGTGTTCGGGCTCGCCTGCGACGTCGTGCCGGACCCGCGGACGGGGACGCCGATGGTCGTGCCGCACGAGCGGTACACGGCGGAGGAGGCCGCCTGAGCCGCGGCCCGTTCAGGCCGGCAGGGCGTCCCCCGCGGTGACCGCGCCGCGGATCGCGGCTGCGGCGTCGGGTGCCGTACGGGTCGGGGTGAACGGGTGGCCGGCGGGCCAGTCCCGGCCGTTCGCGACCCACACGCTGCGCAGCCCCAGCGCGTGCGCGCCGCCGATGTCGGCGTGGGCCGAGTCCCCGACGACCCAGGTCGTGGCCGGATCGACGGACGCCCCGGCGGCGCCGGCGGCGGCGTGGAACAGGGCGGGCGCGGGCTTGGCGTGACCCACCGCCTCGGAGACGGCCCAGCCGTCCACCAGCGTGTCGAGCCCCGTGCGGCGGATCTTCGTCTCCTGCTGGCGCGTCCGGCCGTTGGTGACGACCGCGCACGTCCAGCCGAGCGCACGGGCGTCCGTCAGGGCGGCGCGCACCGTGTCGGCGAGGACGACCCGGTCGGCCGCGCCACCGTCGACGAGGGCGCGGACGGCCGCTTCGGGGACGCGTCCGCCGTACCGCGCGCGCAGGGCGTCGGCGACGGACTCGCGGGTGGCGTACCCGCCCTCGTCCGCCGCCATCACCCACGCCACGTCGGCCTCGGGCAGCGCGTGCCCGGCGAGGAACGCGGCGGCGGCCTCGCGGAACGCGCCGTCCCTGTCGATCAGGGTGTTGTCGAGGTCGATCAGCAGCAGCGGCATGACGGCGAGTCAACCACGCGCCCGCCGCGTCGTCACAGCGGGGCGTAGGGACCCGGGACGATGTCGGTGTCGTCGGCGGCCGGACGGTAGACGGTGAGGGCGGAGGGCCGCTTGTCCAGCAGCAGGGCCGACGGCGCCGGTCCCGCCTCGCCGTCGTACGCGAGGCAGCGGTCGTCGCCGAGGCCGGTGAGCCGGAGCCGCGGCAGGCGCGCGGCGGCGTACACCTGCGACCGGGCCAGCGTCCCCAGAAGGGCGGACAGCGCGACCCGGGTCCTGGCCAGCGGCTTGTCGGCCGAGACCGTGCGGACGTCGAGGAGACCGTCGTCGAGCTGCGTGCGGTGGGAGGGGGCGAAGCCCTCGGGCGAGTACAGGCCGTTGCCGGCGAAGAGGAGCCACAGCCGGTGCGGCCGGCCGTTGATCTCGACGTCGATCGGCTCGGCCGTGCGCAGGACGCGGGCCAGCGAGAGGGCGGCGCTCGGCCACTTGCCGAACCGGCCGAGCGGCGAGCGGCGCTGCAGGGCCTCGCGCGCGCGGACCAGGTCGGGGTAGATGCCCAGGCTGAACGTGTTGAGGAAGTGGCGCGTCGGCCCCTCCGCGCCGGCCATGGGCCTGATGCGGGCGAGGTCGACGGAGACGGCCTGGCCCGCGCGGACGGCGTCGGCGGTGTCCTCGTACCGGTGCAGGCCGTTGTCGAGGGCGAAGTGGTTGAGGGTCCCGCCGGGGAAGACCGCGAGGGGCACACCGTGGTCGGCGGCGTGCGCGGCGGCGGCGTTCACCGTGCCGTCGCCGCCGCAGACGCCGAGCGCGGTGGCGCGGCCGGCGGCGTCGGCGAGCAGCGCGGCCAGGTCGTCGTCCTGGCCGCGGCGCACGACCTCCGCCTTCGGCAGCAGGGCGCGCAGCCGGTCGGCCGTCACCTCGGCGTCCTCCGTGCCGGCCCCCGGGTTGACGACGACGACCAGGCCCTCGCCCTCGGGCAGGGCGGGCGCGGGCGCGCTGTGGTGGACGAGCTGCTCGGTCGGCGGGCGACGCGGCCAGAACCGGCCGGTGGTGAGCGCCGCGCCGATGCCCAGGACCGTTCCCGCGACGACATCGCCCGGGTAGTGGACGCCCACGTAGACGCGGGAGGCGGCCACGGCGGCGGCGGCCGGTGCCACGAAGGCGGCGTGGCGGCGGGACTCCAGCGCCACCCCGGTGGCGAACGCCGCGGCCGACGCCGCGTGGCCCGAGGGGAACGAGCTGGTGTGCGGCTGCCGGGCGAGCCGGCGGGCCAGCGGCACGGCGTCGATCAGCGGGCGGTGGCGGCGCGCCACGTACTTGATGACGGTGTTGGTGGTCAGCGACGCGATCCCGAGCGCGGCCACACCGCGCACGGCCGCGCGGCGGGCGCGGCGGTCACCGGTCAGGGCGAGGGCGGCGGCAGCGCCGAGCCACAGCCTGCCGTGGTCCGCCGCGTGGCTGAGGCGGGGCAGGACGGCCTGCACGCCGGGCACGTTGGCGGCGGCGACCCGTTCGAAGACCCGGCGGTCGAGCCTGCTGAGGCGTGACATGATCCGGCGCACCTCCCGAAGCGTAGCGGGACGCGCGCGCTGGACCGCGTCCACGAACCGCGCTTACCCCGGGGTCGCGCGGACAGTCCCGGGGGTTCCGGCCGGCCGGGTCATGGTGCGCTGCGCCGGTCCGCCGGGTCGTGGTCGGGCACGTACCGGTCGGGGGTGACGCCCGCCGTCCGCCAGTCGCCGACGATGCCGAGCCGGTCGCCCGCCTCGTTCAGCCGCTGGTCGGGGACGGCTCCCGCGCGGGCGTACAGGTCGGTGTCGAGGGGGCCGACCGCCACCGGGTCGCCGGAGTCCGGGCCGTGGCGGGCGTCGGCGGCGGCCCTGGCGATGGTGTGGGCGGCGACCTGCTCGTTGAGGAAACCCTCCGTCAGCTCGAAATCGCCGTGGGCGGCGGGTGCCTGCGGGCTGTAGTGGGGCACGACGGGGACGGCCGCCGACCAGCCGGCGGCGGCGAGCCCGAGCGGGAGCTGCTGCGGACCGGGCGGGACGGAGGCCGCCCACAGGGCGCCGCCGATCGACGAGGTGGTGAGGGAGGAGGCGAGGGCGTTGCCGCTGTCGCCCGACGCGCGTTCGATGGCCTCGTGCTCGCCCCAGTTGACGAGATGGGTGAGGTTGCCGACGGTCTCGAACGTGGTCGTGCGGCTCAGCGCGCCGGGGGCGTCGGCGTAGTAGTCGTGGGCCAGGGCGTACTGGATGCCGGTGACGCCCGCCTTGAACGCCTCGTTGACGGTCGGGTCGGAGCGGGCCATGAGGGAGAAGACGCCGTAGCGCTGCTCCTCGGGGAGCGGGGCGTCACCGTAGCCGGCGACGTCGGCCATGCGCATCAGCGCGGCGTCGGCGACGGCGGCCTGGAGCGGTGTGTGGTGGGCCGCGCCCTGGGCGGCGAGCGCGTCGGGGCCTTGGCCGAGGATCGTGTCCTGATGGGCGGTGGCGTGGGCGATGACGGCGCGGGCGGCCGCGACATAGGGGGCTTCGGCGTCCGTTCCCCGCGCGTCGGGCGGGATGGTGGTGCCGCTGCGGATGAGGTCGGCGGCGCCCTGGCTGTCCTCCCAGCTCTGGGCGAGCAGGGCGGTGCGGAAGTCGTCGTCGCGCAGGAGGCCGGCGGACGCGGTGCCGTTGAGCGAGGCGGCGGAGAGGAGGTCGCTGCTGCCCGTGTCGGCGAGTGCGTGCCCGGGGTAGCCGGTGGCGTACTGGAGCGAGCTGCGCCGGTGGACCGCCAGTGCCGCGTGGGCCAGGTCCTCGCTGAACCGCGTCCCGGTCGGGACGGTGGCGTGGCCGATGACGTCCGCGACGGCGTTGAAGCGTGCCAGGGCCTCGCGGAACCGGCCGCCGGCCGTCTCCTCGGTGAAGAGGCCGCTGTCCTCGCTGTCGTCGCCGGGTCCGGTGCGGAGGAACGGCCGCAGGGCGGCGGGGACGGCGCGGTCCCCGCGTGCCGGGTCGAGGCCGCCGACGCCCGGGTCGAGCAGCATGGCGGTGGCGTTGGCGATGTCGACCTTGGCCCGGTTCCATCCGGGGAATTCGCCGAGTGCTACGAGTGTGCCGGTGTCGAGCGTTCCGAGGAATTGCCGCAGATAGTCCAATTCGGCGGGCAGGAGCCGCCGGGTCGGATCGGCCGGATTCAGGGCGTCCCGGTAGAGGGAATCCGCGATGAATTCGAGACCGCTCGTCCACTGCTCGATCACGAGCGGGTCCGGGTCGTCCCGGGCGAGTTCCTCGGCGAGCCTGCGGGCGGAATACCCGGCCATTCCCGGAGTGATCCACAGGTCGAGCGGTCCGGCCGCCGACAGGTCGAATCCGAGGCCCGCGAGTTCCGTGCCGAACTCGGCGAGCCGGGCGCGGTAGCCGTCGATCAGGTCGTCGAGGTCGTCGGCGGCGCGGGTGGCGTCGTCGGCCGCGCGGCCGAGGTGCCGGGCGCGGATCCGGGCGGGCAGGTCGCCGGGCAGGGCGTAGGCGGGGCGGCCGTCGCCGGGCACGAGGGCGCAGGTCTCGCCGCCGATGTCCACGGTGGCCTGCGGTCCGGCGCCGGCCTCGGCGACACGGCGCTGCCAGTCCTCCCATTCGCGCTCGGCGGCTGCGACGTGGGCACTCCAGCGGGCGTCGAGGCCGTCGCCGGGGCCGGCCCCGCCGTCGATGACGGCGGCCACCGCCTCGTCGGTGTCGAGTGCCAGGTTCATCGCGCGGACCAGCAGGGAGACGACCCCGTCGAGGGCGTCGCCGTGGCCGCGCAGTGCGCGCGCGCCGCTGTCGATCCGCCCTTCGGCGTCGAGCAGCGGGGCGCCGTCGAGCGCCCCGGCGCCGGTGGCGACCCGGTCGGCGTGCTCGGCGAGGCCGGTGACGGTGGTGGTGTCGGCGGCGGCGCGGGCGTAGGCGACGGCCGTTTCGGCCATGTCGTCGGGACGGATTTCCGCCGAGAATGCGCGACGGGTCTCCCAGGGCTTCCGCCCCGCTTTCTCCTCAACGTCCGCACGGGTGAAATCGACCGCGACCATTCCCCCGCCTCCGGGCTTTCTCCTCATTCCTGCCGAGCGCCAGCGTAGGGCGGGGGGAAAGACGTGCGGCGGCGTCATGACGGCTCGTTCACGCGGGGCGCCCGGGTCCATATGCGGTGTTGACGCGGGCGGCTCGCGCGGCACGGTTTCGCGGGAAGTGCGGCGGGAACCCGGCGGAGATGGCCACTCGTATGACGGAGCCCGCGCCGCCGGGACCGACACCACCGCCGGAGCCGGGGCCCGGGCCGGAGCCGGGTCCCGAGCCGACACCTCCGACACCGGCGCCCCCGGGTCCCCCGGGGCCTGGTCCGGGTCCCGATCCCGTGCCGCCGGAGCCGACTCCCCCGCCGGGTCCCGGGCCGCTGCCGCCCGGCCCCGTGCCGCCGGGTCCCGGACCGGACCACCCGAAGCCGCCGCCGGACCCGATTCCCGATCCCCACCCGGATCCGGGACCGGAACCGGAGCCGTCACCGGCACCGCCACCCCTCGAAAGAGTGACAGAGGGTAGAAGCCCTTCCTGAATTTCGTCACTCTGTGTAGTGTCAGGGTGTCGCTGCGGCCGGGTACGTCCCGTCGGAGCGGCACCCTTGTCACGCAGGTGCCCGGGTGGGCGGGAGAGGACGAAAACGATGAACGGCGCGGGCGCGAAGTACTGGCCGGACCGGCGGCGGACCCGGGCGGAGTCAGGCGGACGGGCGGTCCGGGGGCGCTGGGGGTTCCGGGACGGTCCGCGGCCGCCGGCCCGTGACGACGGTGGCCCCGGTGTCCTCGTCGTGCACGATCCGGGGCACCAGGCCGTCACCGGCGAGGATGCGGGCCGCCCTGTCCGCCTGGCGCTCGCCCGTCTCGGACAGCAGGACGCCGCCGGGCGCCAGCCACCCCGCGGCCCGCGCGCTCACGCGGCGCAGGACGCCGAGACCGTCGGGGCCGCCGTCGAGCGCGTCGATGGGCTCGTGCTCCCGGGCCTCCGGCGGGAGCAGCGGCACCGCGTCCGTCGGCACGTACGGCACGTTGGCCGTGAGGATGTCGACGCGGCCGCGCAGGCGGGCGGGCAGGGCGTCGAAGAGGTCACCGCGGTGGACGGTGCCGCCGGCGGGCGCGAGGTTGCGGCGGGCACAGCGGACGGCGACCGGGTCGATGTCGGCGGCGTGCAGTTCGGCCGGGTCGAGAGCGGCGGCCAGGGCGGCGCCGATCGCGCCGGAGCCGCAGCACAGGTCGACGACGACGGGCCGTGCCGGTGCGCGGCGGACGGCCTCGGCGACCAGGGCCTCGGCGACCAGGGCCTCGGTCCGGCGCCTGGGGACGAAGACCCCCGGCTCGACGGTGATCCGCAGGCCGGCGAACTCGGCCCACCCCACGACCTGTTCGAGGGGGACACCGGTGGCGCGGCGTTCGGCGAGCGCCGTCAGTTCGGCGGGGCTGCGGGCGGCGTCGGCGAGCAGCCTGGCCTCGTCCTCGGCGAAGACGCAGCCGGCGGCCCGGAGAAGAGCGATGATGTGCGGGTCCTGCATGGGTGGAAACCTTCCGGAGTACCGGAGAACACCCGTCGGATCAGCCCGCGCGGCGCGGGAGGGAGACGGGCGTCCGGGACGACGTGCGGGACAGCGGTCTCACCTCCTCGGATCGGCACGAGAACGAAAAGTACGAAGTACGAACGCCGGTACGGAAGCCGTACCGAACGGGGGACACAGTACCCGACCGCGCCCGGCTCCCCGGGGCGGACGCCGGGGGCCGTAGGGGCGTGCGCGGGCGGCCGTTCGCGGGGGGTCAGGCGGGCCAGTCGTAGGAGACGCCGGTGACCCGCTCGCAGCTCTCCCACAGTTCGCGCGCGCGGGCGGGGTCGGTGGCGGCCCGGGGCGGGGTCAGGGGTCCCGGGGAGCCGCGGCCCTCAAGGCGGCCGGCCGGCCCGTACAGTCCGCCGGGTGCCACGCCGGGGACCGTCGCCGCGTAGAGCGACGGCAGGGCGGCCGAGGCGGCGGGCGGGTGGGACGTGCGGGGGATGCCGTGGTCGGCGAGGACCCGGGCGAGCCGCGAGCCGGACCCCGGTGGGCGTCCGGCACCCGTCCCCGGGCGCACGGCCACGCTGGTGAGCCGCACACCGGCGGCGTCCGCGCGGCGCTGGAGTTCCCGGGCGAAGACGAGGGGCGCGAGGTGCGCCAGGCGGGGTGTGCCACGCGGTCGGGAGTGTTCCCGGGGTGCCGGTCCGCCCACGGTCACGACGCGCGGTCCGCGGGCCGCGAGGAGGAGAGGGAGGAGACGGCCCGTCAGGGCGTACGGCAGGAGCGCGCCCTGTCCCGAGGAGGTGTCCGCGTGGATGACGAGGAGGTCGAGAGACGGGAGTTCGACGGTCAGGTGGTCGGCGAACGCGGTGAGCGACTCGGGGTCCGCCGGGTCGAGGCAGGCGGCGCGGACCAGGATGCCGGGGACGGCCCCGCCGGCCGCACGGGCGGCGGCGCGGGCGCGCTCCGGGTCGGAATCGGCGTGCACGACCTCGGCACCGGCCCTGACGAGCCGCCGGGCGGTGGCCCGGCCGAGAGGCCCGGCCGCGTCCGTGACCAGGGCGACCCGCCCGTCCTGCGCGGAGATGTGACGGACACTCCAGCCGGTCATGCGCGGACGGGGAGCGATGGGTGGTGGGCGATACGGCTGAAGGGCGACACGGACGGGCCTCCGCGGGCGTGACGGATCCGGCGCACCCGGTACGTCCGGGGACCTTACGGATCTTACGGACGCAAGGGACCCCCACCCCACCGGCCGGGCCGGAGATACACCCGCTGCGCCGCTTCACCGACAACCCCGGGCAGCAGTACCCGGGGACGCCTGAACCCCGCCTCCCTGGCTCAAGAGACGGGGTCAGATACGGAGAGGTCGGCGCCGCGCCCTCGCCGCGAACGTACCGACCCGGCGATCAGGCCGCGCCTACCGTCCCGGCCTTCACGCCCGCCACGAAGGACGAGAACGCAGCGGTCGAGAAGGTCACCACCGGACCATCGACACTCTTGGAATCACGGACAGGAACCATGCCGCGCGTCATGGCGAAGTTGTCGGCGGCCTCCACGCAGGCGCCACCGTTGTCGCTGTAGGACGACTTGAACCAACGCGGAGTCTCGGACGTCACGCGGTACCCCCTCGTAACTGCTCGATCGCGGCGACAGACGCCGACTGGGACAGTGCCTCTACTTGTAGTTGATAGCAGGCCGCCGGCGTGGACAACACGAATGTGCCGTCTCGCTCGACCTGTCGCCGTTGAGCCGATCGGTGCGAAGCACGCCCACCGCGTACAAGGCGACCCGGAGCACGGTGTCGGGCAACTGGGCGAACTCCACCATGGAGATCAGCGGCGGGAGACGTACAGGGGGCAGTCCTTGTCCGCGTTGTCGCGTCGTGGCGGGGGTGGTTCGTCAGGCTGTTGCCCGGTGGGTGTCGCCGTGTGTCTGTGCGCGTTCGGCCGCGTACAGGCGCAGCAGCCCTTCCACCCGGTAGCGGTCCGGGCCCGTCTCCACTGCCAAGTGCTCGTCCGCCAGCACTTCGAGGAGACGACGTGCCCGGCTCACCGGCCGGGACAGGAGGCGTGCCGCGTCGCCGACCGGGACGTCGCCCCTCGATCCGCCGCCCAGCAGCCGGAACGCCCGCGCCGTCTCGGTGTCGAGCCGCGCGTAGGACGCGTCGAACGCCGCCCGTACCGAGCGCCGCGGGTCCTCCGCGTCCGTCAGGGCGTCGAGCCGCAGCGCCGGGTCGGTCAGTTCGGCCGCGAGCGGGCCGAGGCGCCGGTGCGGTCCCGCCGCGACCCGCTCCGCGGCGACGCACAGCGCGAGCGGCAGGTGCCCGCACGCGTCCGCGACGACGCGGGCGGCCGCCGGTTCCGTCCGCACGCGGGCCGCGCCCGCCACGGACCGCAGCAGCGCCAGCGACCCGGCGGGCGGCAGCGGGCGCAGGTGCAGGCGTCCCCTGCCGAGCGGCGACCCGACGCCCGCGAGGCGGCGGCGGCCGGTCACGACGACGGCCGTGCCCGGCGTCGCCGGCAGCAGCGCCCGCACCTGCGACGACCCGGCCGCGTCGTCGAGCACCACCAGCACCCGCCGGTCCGCGATCAGGCTGCGGAACACGGCCGCGAGCTGTGCCGCGTCCCGCGGCAGCGTCGTCGCCGGCACCCCGAAGCCGAGCAGGAAGCCGGCCAGCACCCGGGCCGGGTCCGCAGGTTCCGCGCCGGGTGCGTGGCCCGCGAGGTCGGCATAGAGCACGCCGCCGGGGAAACGGTCGCGCACCCGGTGCGCCCAGTGCAGCACGAGCGCCGTCTTCCCGACGCCCGGCGGTCCGTCGACGGCGGCGAGGAACGGCGCGTCCGCGGCCTCGGCCCGCTCCAGCGCGGCGTCCAGGGCCTCCAGTTCACCGGTCCTGCCGACGAGCGTGTGCGCGTCGCACGGCGGCAACTGCGCCGGGGGAAACGCCCAGATGACGCCGGAGAGCATCGCGCGGGCCAGGGCGGTCAGTTCGCCGCCGGCGCCCAGCACCCGGTCGCACACCTCGGCGAGCTGGACGGTCGGCCGGGCGAGGCCGTTCTCGACCTTGCTCAGCCACCCCGGACTGTAGGCGGCGAGCGCGGCGAGACGGCGCAGTGACATGCCCTCCTGCTCGCGGCGGCGGCGCAACGCGGCTCCGAAGCGCGCGAAGTGCTGCCGACCGGCCATGTCGTCCACCCGCCCGGGGTCCTGCCGGGCGGTGTCGGCACGCTGCATAACGCTCCCTCACGTCCGGTGGGCCCCCCGTGTCCCACGTCTCGGCCGGCTCCCCCGCCCCTTCCATACGGCATCGTACGGAAGGCCCCCGGCGGCGCGCTCCCCCCGTTCCGGCGGCAAAGGTGTGATCCACGTCTCCTCGCGGCATCCGATGTCACATCCCCTCACGGCCGGCGCGTCGTGATCGCGGACAACGACGCCCCGCACACAGGAGGCACTCATGCCGGACAAGCGACCGGCCCCCCGGCCGGCGGACCGCACCCCGTTCTGGCTGCGGCACCGCCGCGCGATCCTCGTCGTCGCCGTACTGCTCGCGCTGCTGGGCGGCACGGCCGGCGCCACCGTCTTCGACCGCATGAAGGGCGGCGGTTTCGACGACCCGGGCGCCGAGTCCGGCCGCGCCGCCGCCGAACTGGCCGAGCGGTTCGGCCAGGACGACCCCAACCTCGTCCTCCTCGTCCACGCCGACGACGGGGTGGACGCACCCGCCGCCGCCCGCGCCGGCGCCGCGCTCAGCGACCGGCTCGCCGCAGAGGAGGGCGTCACCGCCGTCACCTCCTACTGGATGGCCGGCGCCCCGGACCGGCTGCGGTCGCGCGACGGCTCCGCCGCGCTCGTCCTCGCCGCGCTCGCCGGCGACGACACCGAGGCCGCCGAACGCCTCGACACCCTGGAGCCCGCCTACGCCGGCCGGCACGACGGCGGCATCGACGTGGAGTTCGGCGGCCCCGCGGTCATCGGCCGCGAGCTGGGCGAGGCGAGCGAACGGGACGCCGTGCGCGGCGAGATGATCGCGTTCCCCCTCATGCTGGTCGTGCTCGTCATCATCTTCGGCGGACTCGTCGCCGCCGCGCTGCCGCTGGTCACAGGACTCATCACGATCCTGCTGTCGTTCGGCCTGCTGTGGGCGCTCGCCGGCGTCACCGACGTGTCCGTGTTCGCCGTGAACGTCGTGACGCTGCTCGGCCTCGGCCTCGCCGTCGACTACAGCCTCCTCATGGTCAACCGCTACCGCGAGGAGATCGCCGCCGGCCACGAGCCGGCCGAGGCGATCCGCCGCACGATGCGCTCGGCCGGCCGCACGGTCGTCTTCTCGGCCGTCACGGTGGCCGTCACCCTCGCGGGACTCGCCTGGTTCCCGCTGCTCGCCCTGCGGTCCATGGCCTGGGCGGGCGTCGCCGTCGCGCTCCTCACCGCGCTCGTCACGCTGCTGGTGCTGCCCGCGCTGCTCGCCGTCCTCGGGCCGCGCGTCGAGAAGGGACGCCTGTGGCGGCGCCGGGCACCGGCGGACGAGCCGGGGCACCCGGGCTTCTGGCACCGGGTCGCGTCGTTCGTGATGCGCAGGCCCGTGCCCGTCGCCGGCATCGTCGGCGCGTTCCTCCTGCTCCTCGGCCTGCCGTTCCTCGGCATCTCGATGGGCACGGCGGACGAGCGCACCCTCCCCGCGTCGTCACCCGCGCGGCAGGTCGCCGAGGAGATGCGGACCGGGTTCGACTCCGGCGAGAGCCAGGCCCTGTTCACCGTCCTGCCCGAGGTGACCGACCCCACGGGCGACGAGGCCGCCGCGTACGCCACCGCCGTCGCCCGCCTCGACGGCGTCGCGCGCGTCGACACCGCCGCCGGGTCCTTCGCCGCCGGCCGCCGGGTCGCCGACCCCGGTCCCGGGCACGCCGCGTACGCCGCCCCCGACGGCCGCGACGGCGTGTGGCTGTCCGTCGTGCCCGAGCCGCTGCCGACCGAGGACGCCGAGGCGCTGGTCCGGGAGATACGGGACCTCCCCTCCCCCGGCACCTCCCTCACCGGCGGTCAGACGGCCGTCGCCATGGACGGCATCGACGCCATCACCGACCGGCTGCCCGTCGCCGGGATCACCCTGGCCGTCGCGATGTACGTCCTGCTGTTCCTCCTCACCGGCAGCGTCCTGCTGCCGGTGCTCGCGATGCTGCTGAGCGCCATCGGGCTGACCGCGACGTTCGGCGCCCTCGTGTGGGGATTCCAGGACGGGCACCTCGCCGGACTGCTGGACTTCACGAGCACCGGCAGCGTCGTGGGCACCGTGCCGGTGCTGCTGTTCGCCGTGGCGTTCGGCCTCGGGATGGACTACCAGGTGTTCCTGCTGTCGCGGATCAGCGAGGAGTACGCGGCGGGCGGCGACCCCGTGGCCGCCGTGGCGATGGGCCTGGAGCGGATCGGACGCATCGTGACCGCGGCCGCCGCGACCCTCTCCATCGTGTTCCTGGCCTTCCTCGTCAGCGACATCACGTTCCTCCAGGCGCTCGGCGTGTGCCTGCCGCTCGCCGTGCTGATGGACGCCACCCTGATCCGCGGCGCGCTGCTGCCCGCCGCCATGCGGCTCGCCGGCCACGCCGGCTGGTGGCTGCCCCGGTGGCTCGCACCCGTCCACGAGCGCTTCGGCCTGCGCGAGACGGCGGACGCCCCGCCCGCCGCCGCACCGGACCACGAGCGGGAGGGTGCCGCGCGGTGACGCGACGCGGCCCGGCGCCCGCCGCACGGGCGGACGCCGGGCCGGGCCGGTACCCGTCAGAGGTGGACGGGCAGCTCGCGGAAACCGTTCGAGATGAGCGAGTCGATCTGCGTCAGGTCCTTCTCGGCGAGCCGCAGGTCGGGGAACCGCTCGAACAGCGCGGGCAGCGCCACCCGCGCCTCCATCCGCGCCAGCGGCGCGCCCAGGCAGTAGTGCGTCCCGTGTCCGAAGGCCAGGTGCTCGCCGGCCGGCCGCGTGATGTCGAACTCCCCCGCGTCCGGGCCGTGGTGCCCCGGGTCCGTGCCGGCCGCGTAGAGCGAGAGCACGATCGCGTCGCCCTCGGCGAGCGTCACGCCGTCCTCCAGCGCGATGTCCTCGGTCGCGAAGCGCAGCGGCAGGTTCGCCACCGGCGGGGACCAGCGCAGCGTCTCCTCGATCACCCGGTCCCAGCTCGCCCCGCCCGACCGCACCAGGTCGAGCTGTTCGGGGTGGGTGAGCAGGGCGTGGATGGCGTTGCCCAGCAGGTGGACGGTCGTCTCGTGGCCGGCGGAGAGCACGAGGAGGAGCGTGTCGAGGAGTTCCTGCTCGGTGAGGCGGTCACCGCCGTCGCGGGACGCGATGAGGTTGCTCGTGAGATCGTCGGCCGGCTCGGCGCGCTTCGCCGCGACCAGGGACATGAGGATGCCGTACACGTTCTCGTAGGTGGTGAGGACCTCCTCGGGCGTCGCCGACGTCCGGAAGATGACGTCCACCGCCTCCTCGAGGCCGCCCTTCGCCTCCTCCGGAATGCCGTACAGCTCACAGATCACACGGATCGGCAGAGGGTTGGTGAAGGTGTCGCGCAGGTCCACCGGCTCACCGGCGGGCGCGGCGGCCATCGCGTCCAGCAGCTCCCCGGTGAACGTCTCGATCCGGCCGTGCAGGGCGTTCGTCCTGCGCGCGGTGAACGCCGGCGCCACCAGCTTCCGCAGCCGCGTGTGGTCGGTGCCGTAGGCGGTGAACATGTTCTTGACGGCGACCCAGTTGTACAGCGACCAGGTCTCCGGTATGCGGCCGTCGCGGAACGCCGGCCAGTGCTGCCGCGCGTCCTTCGACACCCGTGGGTCGGTCGTCAGCCGCTTGAGCAGGTCGTGGTCCGTGATCGCCCACGCCTCCACGCCGTCGGGCAGCACGACGCGCGCCGCCTTCCCGCGCTCCCGCAGCCGCGCGGCCTCACCGGTGATGTCTAGGCCACGGGGGTCGAGGACGAGGGGTTCACGTTCCATGGGGTGCTTCCCTTCTGGTCGGGCGAGATCGGCGTGAACTGGGCGGGCAGGGCGGCCAGCGCACGGTGGAACGGCCCCCGGCGCCACGTCAGCTCGGCGTAGGGGACGGACAGGCGGATGTCGCACAGCCAGTTGGTGAGACGGTCGATCGCGGTGGTCGCGATCAGCAGCCCGGGCTGTTGCATGGGGCAGGCGTGCGGCCCGGCGGCGAACGCCAGGTGCGCGCCCGCGTCGGACCTCGGGCCGCCGGTCCGGCCGGTCGGGTCGGTGTTGGCGGCGGCGTACGAGATCAGCACGGGCGTGCCGGACCGCACCCACGTGCCGTCGAGGTCCACGTCGCGGCGGGGGAAGTGGGTGGAGAAGTTCGCCATGGGCGGGTCCTGCCACAGCACCTCCGTGATGGCGTGGCCGGAGGTCAGGGCGCCGCTGGTGAGGGTGCGGTAGTAGCGCGAGTCGGACAGCATGCGGGCGAGGGCGTTGCCGATGAGGTTGGTGACCGGCTCGTGCCCTGCGCTGACGGACAGCACGAGGTGCCAGACGACCTCCTCGGGCGTCAGGCCCTCGGGGTGGTCGAGCAGCCAGGACGTGAAGTCGTTGCCCCGCTCGGCGTGCTTGCGGGAGACGGTGTCCAGGATGTACTCCTGCAGCTCCTCCAGGCCGCGTGTCGCCTCCTCCGACGTGGAGTCGAACATGCGGGCCATCGCGCCGATGAGCCGGGCGCTGTCGGCGTCGGGCATCCCGAAGAGGCCGTTGAAGATCATCAGCGGCAGCAGGCGGGCGTACTCGCCGATCAGCTCGACCGACCCGCGCTCGCCGAAGGCCCGGATCAGGGCGTCCGCCGAGCGGTGCACGAGCTGCCGCAGGTCGAACGGCTCGATGAGGCTGACGCAGTCCGTCAGCGCGCGGCGGTACCTGGTGTGAACCTCGCCGTCGTTGTAGAGGACGTTGGGGCGCCAGCTCATCATCGCCAGCACCTCGCTGTCCTCCGGCACCGTGTGCTGCCAGACGCGCGGGTCCTTCGAGAACGTCTCCGTGTCGTGCAGGACGCGCAGCGCCACGCGGTAGTTCGTGACGAGGGTGGCGTGCACCCCGGGGGCCAGCTCCACCGGGGCGCAGGCGCCGTACGTGCGCAGCCGGTCGTAGACGGCGTGCGGGTCGGCGGCGAAGTCCTCGCCGTACAGGGGCACGCGCGGCGGCTCCTCCGCGGGCGGCACGGGGCGGGTCATGGCGGGTCCTTCCTCGGCGCTCACCGCCTGCCCTCCAGCTCGGGGACCTCCAGCAGGTGCTGGGCGAGGGCGAGCAGGGCGTCCAGCGACGTGCGCCGGTCTCGGGCGTCGCAGGTGATCATCGGCGTCTCCGGCGCGAGGTCGAGCGCACGGCGCAGGTCCTCGTCGGGGTAGCGGGGCGAGTCGGGGAAGACGTTGAGCGCGACCGCGTACCGCAGGTCCTGGCGCTCGATCAGGCCCATGACCTCGTACGAGTCCGCTATGCGGCGGGTGTCGGCGAGGATGAGGGCGCCGAGCGCGCCCTGGGTGAGGTCGTCCCACAGGGACTGGAAGCGCTTCTGCCCCGGCGTGCCGAACAGGCACAGCGCCAGGTCGTCACCGAGGGACATGCGTCCGTAGTCGAGGCCGACGGTGGTCGTCGTCTTGTCCTTCAGGCCGTCGAGGTCGTCCACGACCGCCCCCGACTCGGTCATCACCTCCTCGGTGCGCAGCGGCGGGATGTCGGAGAGGGTGCGGATGATCGTCGTCTTCCCGACGCCGAACGGTCCGCTGACGATCACCTTCACCAGCCGCTGGTCAGGGTTGCGCAGGTAGATGTCTCTACTGGAGTGCGCGGAGTCCACGGATAACCCTTTCGAGGAGCTGCTGGTCGGGCTGCCCGCCGGGCTCGACGGGGACGGGCGCTCGCACGAGCAGCAGGCCCTGGTCGAACAGGTCGCTGACCATGACCTTCACGAAGATCACCGGCATCGACAGATGCGCGGCGACCTCGGCGAGCGGCAGGGCGCCGTGCCGGAGGATCTCCAGCACGCTGCGTCCGGGGTTGGGCAGGTCGGACGGGATGTGGTCGACCGCCGCGCGGAGCACCGTCAGGCGGTCGAGGACGTTGCGGCTGGGGTGGGTGCGGCCGCTGGTCCACAGGTACGCCGGGATCAGCCGCCGGCTCATGCGAAGCGGCCGTCCGCGTCCGGCGCGGGGGCCTCCTCGTCGGCCGCGCCCCGTCTCGGCGGGACGGCCATGGCCTTGCCGAGCGTCTGCACCTGCTTCTGCATCTCGTAGATCACGTTGTCCATGGCGACGTTCGGACCGGTGAAGACCGCGAGGTACGAACTCTCGGCGGCCGGGATGACGAAGAGGTAGCCGTGCTGCGTCTCGACCATGACGGTGCGCAGGACGCTGCGGCTGCCGTAGTACGTCTCGCTGGTGCCGCGGCCGGCGGCGAGCAGGGAGGCGACGACGGCGGCCAGCTTCTCGGCGGCCTCGGCGTCGAGTCCCGAGTGGGCCTCGAAGAAGCCGTCCGCCGTGATGATCATGGCGTGCTGCACGTCCGGGACGCGCAGGACGGGGGTCAGGACGAACGAGAGGTCGGCCTTGATCCGCCGGGAGATGGGCTGCGTGGTCATGAGCTCTCGCTTTCTGGCTCCGGCCCGTCCACGGCGGCCCGGCCGCGTGCGGTGCCGCGCTGGAACGCGCCCATGCGGGACGCCGCGTCCTCCGGGTCGCGCAGGTACGGGATGGGGTCGGGGGCCGGGTCCGTGTCCGGGTCGGGCCGGCGGGTGGTGCCGGCGTCGCCGATGGGCTTGCGGTACTTCCAGGTGGGACGGCGTTCGTTGCGCCGCTGGGGCAGTGCGGGGAGGTCGCCGGTGGGCGGGGGTGCCGCTTCGGGCGCCGGGTCCTGCGGGGGCGGGGCCGCGGGCTCGGGGCGGGACTCGGCCACGGGCTCGGGCTCCGGCTCGGGCTCCGGGGCCGGGGCGGGGGCGGGGGCCGACGCCTCGCCGAGGAACGGTCCCGGCGCCACCGGCGCCTGCCCCGTGAGCGCCGGGCTGAGCGGCGGCTCGGGACCCCACTGCGGCGCCATCGGGCTGCCGGTCTGCGGGGCGTAGTGGATCGGCAGGGGCTGGAGTTTCTCCGCCGGCGCGGTCAGCAGCCGCTCCGGGACGAACAGCACCGCCTTGACGCCCGCGTAGTGGGACGGTTCGACCGAGACGGACAGGCCGTACGCCGAGCAGAGCTGGCCGACGGCGGCGAATCCGCAGCGCGGCGGGTCGCCCAGCTCGGCCAGCTCGATCGGGTCCTCGGCGGCCAGCAGACGGCGGGCGCGGCGGTACTCGTCCGCGTTCATGCCGATGCCGGCGTCCGAGACGGTGACGACGGCGCCGTTGTGCGCCCGGTGGACGGCGACCTCGACGGCGAGCGAGCCGTGCGAGTGGTGCACCGCGTTGGCCATCAGCTCGGCGAGGATGACGGCGACCGGCTCGGCCGCGCGGTCCACGACGGCCACCGGCTCCTTCAGGTGGCTGACGATCCGGACCCGCTCGTAGCTCGGGATGCGGGAACTCGCGCCGACCGTCAGGGCCTGGATCTCGGACTTGCTGCGCACGAGGCCGGCGCCGGCGCCGCACACGACACGGGTGGCCTGGATGCGGCGGAGGATCTGCTCGTTCAGGTAGTCGAGGCCCGCGAGGACGTGGGCCAGGTCCGGGTCGTCGTACTTGTGCAGCAGGTCGTCCACGGTGCTCTGCATCTGGTAGCACATGGTCTGGAGCGTGGTCGTCGCGCCGCGCACGGCGGCCTGGGCCGCGCCGTCGGTCCGCAGCCGCTCGGTGACGAGGGCCTCGGTGATGCCGTTCATGATCGCCTCGACGGCGGTGCCCGCCTCGCTGCCCTTCAGCTCCGCGTGCCGGGGCGACGGGATGCGGACGTGGGGGTGCCGGGCCGCCTGGGCGAGACCCGGCAGGCGTTTCGGAAGGTGGACGAGCTCCTCGACGACGAGGCGCTCACGCCGCTGCACGTCGGCGAGCCGGCTCTGGAGGGCGGCGAGCTGGGCGTCGGTCGCGTCCGCGCGATGGGCCGTCGTCTCGGCGCGCCGCCTGGCGGCCGCCGCACGCCGGCGTTCGCGCATCAGCAGGACGACGAACAGGACGGCGCACGCGGTGCCCACCGCCAGACACATGACCAGCGCTGCCGGTATCTGCATCGTTTCGGGACTCCGTGGGGTTGCGGAAAACCGGTTGAGTGGCCGGAATTGCGGGAGAGTCAAACAGCACCGTGACACGGTGCGCAAGCGAACACATGAGCGCCCGGCGGCCGCGCAACCGGCCGCCCTGCCAGGGCGTCTTCCCCCGAAGCGTCGCGGCCGGTCGGGCCGTGAAGATCCGGAAAGGTTTTCGTGTGAGGACGGATGACGGTGTGTCGGACGACGAGCGGCCGGAGAGCGGGCGGCCGGACGAGCCGCCGGCGTGGCGCGTGCTGGCCGGGTACGTCCGCCCGCACCGCTGGTCGCTCCTCGCCGGAGCGCTGCTGTCGCTCGTCACCGGTGCGACGGGGCTGGCGCTGCCGCTGGTGGCGCGCCGGCTGATCGGCGACCTGTC
The DNA here is from genome assembly GCF_004193175.1 of Streptomyces sp. RFCAC02. Classification (NCBI taxonomy): domain Bacteria; kingdom Bacillati; phylum Actinomycetota; class Actinomycetes; order Kitasatosporales; family Streptomycetaceae; genus Streptomyces; species Streptomyces sp. RFCAC02. The sequence goes on from NZ_SAUH01000001.1 coordinate 2,032,556, forward strand.
CGAGGACCGCGCCATCGCGCCGACGCTGGTGCTGATGACCGTCCTGGTCCTCGCCAACACGGCGATCGGCGCGCTGGGTTCCTACATCCTGCAGAGGGCCGCCGAGTCGGTGGTGCTGACCGCGCGCCGTTCCCTGACGGGTTACCTGCTGCGGCTGCGGATCTCCGCGGTGGACGCGACCGAGCCGGGCGACCTGCTGTCCCGCGCCACCTCCGACACGACGCTGCTGCGCGCGATGACGACGGAGTCGCTGATCGGCATCGGGACGGGCGGCCTGACGCTCGTCGGGACGCTCGTGATGATGGGCGTGGTCGACCTGCCGCTGCTCGGGGTGACCCTCGCCGTGATCGCGCTGACGGGTGTCGTCATCGGGCTGATCGTCCCCTTGATCAATCGCGCCAGCAAGCGCGCCCAGCAGTCCGTGGGCGCGATGGGCGCCGCGCTGGAGCGCGTCATCGGCGCCCTGCGCACGGTGAAGGCGTCAGGCGCGGTGGCCCGTGAGACGGCCACGGTGCACGCGGCGGCCGAGGAGTCGTGGCGGGAGAGCGTACGGGCCGCCAAGTGGTCATCCCTCGCCGGGAACATGGCGGGCCTGTCGATGCAGGTCGCCTTCATCACGGTGCTGGGCGTGGGCGGCGCCCGGGTGGCGACGGACTCGATCGGCGTGGGGACGCTCGTGGCGTTCCTGCTGTACGTGATGTACCTGATGGCGCCGATCGGGCAGACTGTGCGCGCGGTGACGCAGTACCAGGTCGGCGCGGCGGCGATCAGCCGGATCCAGGAGGTGCGGCGCCTTCCGGTCGAGCCGGAGCAGCACGACGACGCCGGGGACACGGCCACGGGGCCGGCCACGGTGCGCTTCGAGGACGTGCGCTTCCGGTACGCCGACGACCAGCCGTTCATCCACCACGGTGTGAGCTTCGACGTGCCGCCGCGCGGCATGACGGCGTTCGTCGGCCCGTCGGGCGCCGGCAAGACCACCGTCTTCTCCCTCCTGGAGCGGTTCTACGACGCCACGTCGGGCCGGATCACCGTCGACGGGCGCGATGTGACGGAGTGGGACCTCGGGCGGCTGCGCGCCGCGATCGGCTATGTCGAGCAGGACGCCCCCGTGCTGTCCGGCACCCTGCGCGAGAACCTGCTGTTCGCCGCCCCCGGCGCCGACGGGGCCGCGCTGCGCGAGGCGTTGCGCACGACACGTCTCGAAGCGCTGGTCGAGCGCCTGCCGGACGGCCTCGACACCCTCGTCGGGCACCGGGGCACCAAGCTGTCGGGCGGCGAGCGCCAGCGCGTGGCCATCGCCCGCGCCCTGCTGCGCCGGCCGCGCCTGCTGCTCCTGGACGAGGCGACGTCGCAGCTCGACGCCGTGAACGAGGCGGCGCTGCGGGACACCGTGGCGGACGTGGCGCGGGAGACGACGGTGCTGGTCGTCGCGCACCGGCTGTCCACGGTCGCGGCGGCCGACCGCATCGTGGTGATGGAGGCGGGCGAGGTGCGGGCGATCGGGACGCATGCCGAACTCGTCGCCGGGAACCCGCTGTACGCCGAGCTTGCCGCGACGCAGTTCCTGGCGTCCGTCGATCCGGTGTGACGGCGCGTCGGACGGCGGGACCGTGGTGGCAGCAGAAGTTGGCCGGTTATCGGCCTTGCGTCCTCCTTATCCTGAAAACATGCGCATTGGTACGTTGGCACACGCGGCGGGGGTGACCGCCAAGACCGTCCGTTTCTACGAACGCGCGGGGCTCCTCCCGGAGCCGCCCCGCACTCCCTCCGGCTACCGCGACTACCCCCCGGAGAGCGCCGACCGGCTCGCGTTCATCCGGGGGCGCAGGCGGCCGGGCTGACGCTGTCGGAGATCCGCGAGGTGCTGGCCGTCCGGGACAGCGGCCAGGTGCCGCACGGGCCGACGGCCGCCCTCATCGAGACGTGCCTGCGGCGTACCGACGCCCGGCTCCGCGATCTCACCCACACCCGGGACACGCTGCGGGACCTGCTGCCCTGACCCGCCGCCGGCCGGATCGCTCCGCCTGTCCGACACGTGTCCGATAACGGATGGGCAATAATTCGGCGATCAATCCGGGCGTATCGGGGCGGTCGCCGCAGAGCCGAATACCCGATCACCCGATGAAGTGATGAAATCGCGGGGTGTTCGGCCGCCCCGGTCCCCGTGGCGGCCCACTCGCTTCGGCGGCACGGCCCCGCACGGCCGCAGGCCCTTCCCCCTCGCGAAGCGTGACGTATCCGCTCGTGCCACCGACCGTACTCTCTCCGCCCCGTATCCAGGGAGCATGACAGTGCAGCGTTCCTCACGCACACGTTCCGTCCTCAGAAGCGCCATAGGCGTGGCCGCCACGGCCGCCATGGCCGGCGGCGCCGTCGTCGGCCTCGGCGCGGCCCCGGCCATGGCCCACGACGGCGACCGCTGCGACCGCGTCCGGGTCGAGACCTCGACCGACGGCGGCGCCACCTGGTCCACCACCGGCCGGTTCACCGGCGAGGCCCCGACCACGATCTCCGTCCGGCTCTCCGGCCGGATCACCGAGGGCTGCGAGTACCCGATCTCGCTGGCCTCCTACCAGACCGACGGCCCCTCCTGGGAGTCCTCGGGCGAGCAGGTGTTCCTCGGCTGGGACACCACCGTCCTCACCAGCGAGACGAAGGAGGACGTCCTCGACGTCAGCGCGTACGCGCCCTCCTGCTTCGGCCAGATCGACCTCTACGGCAACGACACCAAGTACGACGGGACGAACGGCAACGCCCTGCCGCACTTCCCCGACTCGGCCACGCCGACCGACCTGATCGCCGCCTGGAACGGCGAGGCGCCGTGCGAGGAGGGCGAGGAGACCCCGCCGCCCGCCGAGGAGCCGACGGAGGAGCCGACGGACGAGGAGGTTCCCACCGAGGAGCCGACCGACGAGGAGGTGCCGACGGAGGAGCCGACCGACGAGGAGGTTCCCGCCGAGGAGCCCACCGAGGAGGCCCCGGCCGACGAGCCCGACGACGAGGCGCCCGCCGAGGAGGCCCCGGTCGACGAGGCCGCCGCCGAGCCGGTCGGCGAGCCCGAGGTCGCGCCCGTCTCCACCACCCCGCACCTCGCGGAGACCGGTGGCGACGGCTCGCAGATGACCCTCTACGCCTCCGCCGGCGCGGCCCTGCTGGTGGCCGGCGGTGCCGCCGTGTTCATCGCCAAGCGCCGCGGCACCCGCACCTCCGCCTGACGCCCCCGGGCGCGGGCAGCACCGCACGGCACACGGAAGCGGCCGGTACCTCCCCGAGGTACCGGCCGCTTTCCGTCGCCCGCGTGCGGGGCGCTGCCCGTCAGGGCGCCGGCGTCGTCACCGTGAACGGCGTCCCGTCGCCCAGGTGCAGGATGCCCTTGCCCGGCTGCACCTGCTCCGCCGCCGCGCTGCGCGGCAGCTTCGCGCCGATCAGCTCGCCCGACCGGTGCGAGGCCGGCGACAGCAGCACACCGCGCCGCGCCTTCTTCGCCTCCACCTGCCAGCCGGAGAACCCGCCGCAGATGTCGCCCTCGTCACCGCCGAGCACCAGGTAGCGACCCCGCTCGGTGCCCTGCGTGAGGATGGCCTTCAGCTCGTTGTCGGCGTCGCAGCGCCGCAGGTCCTCGGCGTCGTCCACGAACACGACGATCGGGTGCTCGGTGGACGAGGTGCTCAGCGCCTCGCGCACCTCCTCGTCCGTCAGGTTGTCGCCGGTGAAGACCTCGATGACGCCGTCCCTGCCGGCCAGGTCGCGCAGCGGCGACGGCCGGGGCGCCGCGACGACGACCCGCACGCCGCGCTCCAGGTAGGAGCGGGCCAGCATCGACATCACCGTGGAGCGGCCCGACTTCGCCTGCCCCGCCACGATGAACGCCGGCGTGCCCTGCGAGAGGTCGGGGCCGTAGCCCATCAGTTCGTCGCCGCCGACGCCGACGAGGCCCCACAGGCGGGACTCCGACGCCTCCGGGTCGCGCTTCTCCCACGCGTCGGCGTACGTCAGGCGGCTCGGCAGCACGTCCACGCGGAAGGGGCGGCGCACCCGCGCGAGCCCCTTGTCCCGCTCGGTCGCCCAGTCGCCGATGGCACCGAGCGCCGCGGCCTGCGCCTGGCCGGACAGCTCGTCGGCCAGGACGGCGACCTGGATCTGGGTGGCCGCCTGGTTGCGGAACATACGGCCGTCCGGCACGTTGTCCGGCACCTTCCTGGCCGACAGGCCGACACCCGTGTAGTCGCCCTTGTCGGCGAGCCGCAGCGCGTACTTCTCCTCCGTGAGGGCGCTGACGCGGCCCGTCAGGACCGTGCGGTCGCCCGCGACGATCATGTGGATGCCGACGCTGGCGCCCTCCCGGAAGATGACGAACAGCTCGTCGGTCAGCGCCCCGTGGTCCACCTCGCCGAGGGTGTTGGTCCAGCCCTCCCAGCGGTCGAGCAGGACGACGATGTGCGGCAGGCGCTTGTCCGGCGCGGCGGTGGCGCGCTGCTCGCTGATGTCGGCGAGCGCGTCGGCCGACAGCATGTCCTGACGGCGGTCCATCTCCTGGCGCAGCCGCCGGATCAGGCGCCGGACGCGCTCCACCTGGTTGCGGGTGACGACGGCGCCGCAGTTCGGCAGCTTGCTGAGCGCGTTGAGCGCGCCGTTGCCGCAGTCGATGCCGTACAGGTGCACGTCGGCCGCCGAGTGGATCCACGCCAGGGACCCGGCGATGGTCCGCAGCGTCTGGGAGCGGCCGCTGCGCGGCGACCCGCCGATGATCATGTGGCCGAACGTCTTGAAGTCGATCGCCACCGACCGCCTGGCCTGCTGCTCGGGCAGGTCCTCGACGCCGAACGGCGCGGCGGGCAGCGCGCCGGCGGGCGCCGGGTGCTCCAGGTCGCGCAGCAGGACCTGCTCGTCGAGGGCGGGCAGCCACGGGCTGTGCTGCTTGGCGTACCCGAGCTGGCGGTCGGCCTCGATCACCGCGTCCACCAGGACCTTGAGGTCGGTGATCTCCTCCTCCTGGGACTTGGCGCCCGGGGGCTTGCGCAGCCGGGCGCGGCCGAGGTCGTTCCACTCCAGCAGGGCCGACCAGGGCCGGGAGACGGCCGGGTCCACGGCGCCGGGCCGGCGCCCGCCGACCCGTCCCGACTGGAACGGCACGAGGGAGGCGTGCCCGAGCCGGACGTACGCGCGGCCCGGCGTGGACTTGGCGATGAAGCCGGCGTCGGGCGCGTCGATGACGTCGGTCGACTCGCTGCCGTCCGTCACGCGCAGGGCGATGCGGAGGTTGGTGTTCGCGCGGATCTCGGGCGAGACGACGCCGCTCGGACGCTGGGTCGCCAGCAGCAGGTGGATGCCGAGGGAGCGGCCGCGCTGGGCGATGTTGACGAGGCCCTTCACGAAGTCCGGCAGTTCGCGGACCATCGAGGCGAACTCGTCGATGACGATGAGCAGGCGCGGCATGTTGGCGATCTGCCCGGGGTTGCGGCGGACGAGGTCCTGGTAGTCCTCGATGTCCTTGGCGCCCACCCCGGCGAGGATGTGCTCGCGGCGGGTGAGTTCGGCGCCGAGGGAGGCGAGAGCGCGCTCCACCAGGTAGTTGTCGAGGTCGGTGACCATGCCGACGGTGTGCGGGAGCTGCACGCAGTCCTTGAACGCCGAGCCGCCCTTGTAGTCGACGAGGACGAACGTCATGTTCTCCGGGGTGTTGGCCACGGCGAGGGAGGCGACGATCGTCTGCAGCAGCTCGGACTTGCCGGAGCCGGTCGTACCGGCGATCAGGCCGTGCGGGCCGTCGCGGCGCAGGTCGATCGAGAACGCGCCGTCGTAGCTCTCGCCGATGACGGCCTCGGTGGACTGGCCGCCCATCCGCCAGCGCGCGGCGACGGCGCCCGCGGTGGGCGGCTCCATCTCGATGACGTCGAGGAGGCGGCTGGCCGACGGCAGGGCCGCGTCCTCCGACTCGCCGCTGATGTCGCGGACGGGCGCGAGGGACCTGGCCAGGAGTTCGCACCACTCCGGCTGCACCCAGTCGGGGCGGACGCCGCGCAGCCGCCAGGCGCCCGCCTGCTCGACGCGGAGCCGGTCGGCGACCCGGGCGGGGGACGCCTCGACCGCGGCGGCGCCGCCGGGCACGGCGAGGAAGGTGTGGAAGCCGGTGGCGTAGACGGGGTTGCGCGGGTTGCCGCCGTCGCGGGCCGGGCGGTTCGGGTCGGGTTCGGCGACCACGACGGCCTGGCACTCGCCGGGCAGGAAGCGCTCCTCCTCGTCCAGGCAGATCGAGAAGATCGACACGGCCGGCCCCTCGCGCAGCAGCCGGATCACGCCGGGCAGGGACCGCATGCGGCGCGATCCGTCGAAGACGACGACGATGTCGGGGTCCTTGAACGAGGTCTGGCCACCGCTCGACCTGGCCTGCTTCGCCGCCTTCTGGCGGCCGTCGAGGAGCTGCGTCAGCTCGGCGATGCGCGTGCCGATCGTCTCGGCGTCGGTGCCGACGAGGGCGTTGGTGTCCTGCTCGGACGCGGGCCTGGCGTGCGGGAGCCAGCGCAGCCACTGCCAGCTGTACTGGCCGGTGCCGTCGGTGAGGACGACGACCTGGACGTCGGTGGGGCTGTGGAGGGCCGCGATCTGGCCGAGGGACCAGCGGGCGAGGGCGCGCGAGCCGTCGCCGCGCGCCGCGTAGCCGATGACTCCGAGGCTGCGCAGCGGCAGGGTGACGGGGGCGTCGGCGATCTGCCAGGCGACCTGGCGCTTGTGCTCGTCCTGCTCGGGGTCGTTGAGGACGACCTCGGAGTCCATCGGCGCGGTGCCGACGCGCAGGAGCAGGTGGTCGTTGTCGGTGCGGCGGCGCTCCCACAGGCGCGTACGGGGGCCGGTGGCCTGGGTGAGGACGGTGGCCGGGTCGGGGGCGGCGTGGCGGCGCGCGAAGCGTTCCGCGATCAGCGCGTCGCGCGCGTCCTTCTCGATCCTGACCTTGCGTTCCTTGTACTCCGCGACCTTCTGGGCGTGCGAGACGCGGCCGCGCTTGCGGTCCATGGCCTGGTTGGACAGCAGCATGACGGGGCTGAGGAACGCCATCATGAGGAAGATCCAGCGGCCGGTGATGGACGCCATGGCGATGGCGCCGGCCAGCGGGAGGGTGGCCATCAGCCAGGGCATCGGGCGGCGTTCGCGCTCGCCCGGGGGTCTCGGCAGGTTGAACTTGGTCTGCCGGTCGGGCGGCAGGATGCGGGGCGGCCGGTTGTAGTCGAGGCCGCCGCCGTCCTCGGACGGCTTGAGGGCCGCGTCGGGCGGGAAGTACGGGGAGAGTTCGAACAGCGAGTCGCCGACGGCGAGCTGCTTGCCGAGTTTCCAGTCGGCGCGGTCGCCCTCGGTGTGGACGAACGGCTCGCCGTCCATCAGGGGCTGCTGCTGCGTGTACGCGGTGACCTTGCAGGTGCCGTCCGGGTTGACCCGCAGGGAGAGGGCGCGTTCGGGGAGGGTGGCGTCCGCGACGTGGATGTGGACCCCGGCGCCGTTGCCGATCTCGACGCGGCCGGCCCCGATGCGGTGCACGGCGCCGGCCGCGGGGCCGCCGACGACGCGCAGTTCGACCGTGCCGGCGGGCTCGGGCGGCCAGCAGCCCCCCGGGTTGTGGAGGCTCACGACGGTCCCCTCGCGCAGGGGCGACCGGGCGAGGGTGAGGCGCGGGTCGACGTACTCGCCGGCCACGTACAGGGGGACGCCGCCCGGCTGCCCCGGCTGCGCCGGGTACCCGTGCGCGGCGGCGCCGACGGCCTGGGCCAGTTCGGGCGCGAGATCCCCGACGAGCGTCTCGTTCTCCGCGTCGATCACGGTGTCGGCACTGTGTCCCCCGACCGGGTCCACGACTGTCAGGGTCAGGCGCACGCTGTTCCTCCTGTGTGTCACGGCGCGGGTGCTCGTCCGGTCAGAACACGACGATAAGCCCAACGGCGGTTCCGGTGACAGCGGGTGAGACGGCATGGACGTCAGGTGTGACGCGCATGTGACGGCAGGGGTGGGCGGGGATCGTGTGATCCGGTCCGAACTGCGGGATTTTCCGGGGAGCGCGGGAACCGCCGGCGAGCCCCGGGCGTCCTGCTTACACGAACGGGTCACGTGCGGCCGGATTCCCCGGGCGGGGTGTCCCCGGCGCGGACCCGGACGTAGGCTGACGGTACGGACACCGCCGGGACTCCGGGGTCCGCCGCCGCGACAGCCGCGCGACGCAGATCATTGGCGGACGGCCGCAACGGCCGCCGCCGGGCAGAGGGAGGGAACCGTCATGGGCGACATGCAAGTCACTTATCAGGACATGCGGGACGCGGGGCAGCGCCTGAAGTCCGAGTACGAGCAGATGGACGCCAAGCTGGAGGAGCTCCAGGGCTACATCGAGGGCCTCGTCTCGGACGGCTACGTCACCTCCCGTTCCTCGCGGAAGTTCGACGAGTCGTACCGCGAGTTCACCCAGGGTGCGAAGAAGGTCCTGGAGGGTCTCCAGGGCATGGGCGAGTTCCTCATCACCGCCGCCGACACCCTGGAGGAGACGGACGCCGGTCTGGAGGGCGCGCTCGGCTGACGCCGGCCCGCATCCCGGTCTTCCGCGGGGCGGTACGGAGGCGCGCGGCGCGCGCTGTCCGTACCGCCCCGTACGGTATGTCCCGGGGTAGGGTGGACGGGCGCCGTCCGTCCCGTCACGGGACGTGACGGCGAAGGTGTGCCGGGAAGTCTGGTCGGCAGCGCCGCGCGGGCGCGCGCGGCGTTTCGTGAGCGATCGCCCGATCGCTCGGACCGCCGACCGGAAGGGGACACCCCCATGGCCCGCCGCCCATTGCTGCCCACACTCCGCCCGTCCCGCCAGAACAGCACCTCGGCCGACGACGAGCGCGACCGCCGCAGCGTCGCCGAGTTCCTGCGCCTCGAGGTCACCGGCGGGCTCCTGCTGCTCATCGCGGCGGCGCTGGCCCTCGTCCTCGCGAACTCCCCGCTGGCCGGCACCTACGAGGACGTGCGCGACCACCACCTGTCCGTCCCGTTCCTCGGGCTCGACCTGTCGGTCGGGCACTGGGCGTCGGACGGGCTCCTCGCCGTCTTCTTCTTCGTCGCCGGCACCGAGCTGAAGCGCGAGTTCGTCGTGGGCGAGCTGCGCCGCCCGGCCCGGGCGGTCCTGCCGATCGTGGCCGCCGTCGGCGGCATGGTGGTTCCCGCGCTGATCTACGTGCTGGTCGCCGGCGTCGGCGGCGGTGACCTGGACGGCTGGGCCGTTCCGATGGCGACGGACATCGCGTTCGCCCTCGGCGTGCTCGCCGTCGTCGGACGTCATCTGCCGTCCGCGCTGCGCACCTTCCTGCTCACCCTCGCCATCGTGGACGACCTGATCGCGATCACGGTGATCGCGATCTTCTTCACCTCCGCGCTCGACCTGTGGGCGCTGCTGGGCGCGGTGGCCGGTCTCGCCCTGTTCCTGCTGCTGCACCGCCTGGGCGTCACCGGCTGGTACGTGTACGTGCCGCTCTCCCTGGCGATCTGGGTGCTGATGTACCACAGCGGCGTCCACGCGACGATCGCCGGCGTGGCCATCGGCATGCTGCTGCGCGCCGAGCCGGGTCCGCTGGAGAAGGAGGCGCCGGCGGAGCGGATCGGCAGCCTGCTGCACCCGCTGTCGGCGGGGCTCGCGGTGCCGCTGTTCGCGCTGTTCGCCGCGGGGGTGAGCGTGTCCGGCGACACGATGGGCGACCTGGTGCGGCAGCCGGAGGCGCTGGGTGTCGTGATCGCCCTGTTCGTCGGCAAGACGCTCGGCGTCTTCGGCTCCGCCTGGCTGACGGAACGGTTCACCGGCGCGCGGCTCAGCCCCGAGCTGCGGTGGGCCGACATCCTCGGCGGCGCGATGCTCGCCGGTGTCGGCTTCACCGTGGCGCTGCTGGTCGCCGAGCTGGCCTTCGAGGACGTGCCCGTCCTGCGGGACGAGGTGAAGGCGGGCGTCCTCATCGGTTCGGTCGTCTCGGCGGTGTGCGCGGCGGTCGTGCTGACGGCGCGCGGGCGCGCGTACCTGCGGGCGGGTCAGGCGACGAGTTCACCGTCCCGGTAGAGCAGCACCCGGTCGGAGCGCGGGACGGCGTACGCCGTGTCCCCCGGCGCGGCCGGCACGTCCTCGGGCACCACGACCTGCACGGCTCCCGCCGGGCCTTCGAGGGTGACGAGCTGCGTGGCGCCGAGGCTCTCGACGACGGTGACGGTGCCGGGCAGCGCGCCGCCGTCGGGGGACGGCGCGGACCGCAGCGCGAGGTACTCGGGCCTGATGCCGTAGACCACCTCCTCGCCGCCCGCGAGCGCGCCGCGCGCGGGTCCCGCGGGCAGCGGGACGCCGCCGACCGTGACGTGCGCGCCGCCCGGCGCCGCCGTGCCGGGCAGCAGGTTCATGGGGGTGGAGCCGATGAAGGAGGCGGTGAACGTGTTGGCGGGCCGCCGGAAGACGTCGGTCGGCGTGCCGAGCTGCCGTATCCGCCCGGCCTCCAGGACGGCGATGCGGTCGGCGAGCGCGAGGGCCTCCGCCTGGTCGTGGGTGACGAACACGGTGGTGACGCGCAGCTCGCGCTGGAGGCGCTTGAGGAAGGTGCGGGCCTCCAGGCGCAGCCGCGCGTCGAGGTTGGACAGCGGCTCGTCGAGGAGGAAGGCGCGGGGGTGGCAGGCCATCGCGCGGGCCAGGGCGACGCGCTGCTGCTGGCCGCCGGAGAGCTGCCCCGGGCGTCTGCCGAGGTGGTCGGCGAGGCCGAGTTCGGCGGCGGTCTCTTCCGCCCTGGCGCGCCGCCGCGCGGTGGGGACCTTCCGGATGCGCAGGGGGTAGGCGATGTTGTCGGCGACCGTCATGTGGGGGAAGAGGGCGTAGTCCTGGAAGACCATGGCGATGTCCCGGGCACCGGGGGGTGTGCAGGTGACGTCGTCACCGCCGATGGCGATCGTGCCGCCGGTGGCCTCCTCCAGGCCGGCGATCGTGCGCAGCAGGGTCGTCTTGCCGCAGCCCGAGGGGCCGAGGAGGGCGAAGAACTCCCCGTCCTCCACGGTCAGGTCGATGCCGTCGAGGGCGCGGACGCCGCCGGGGTAGTCCTTGGTGAGCGCGGTGAGGTCGATGGCGGCCATCAGCGTTTGATCCCTCCGTGGAACCTGAAGCCGTAGCGGGACGACACGAACAGGAACATCAGGACGACCGGCACCGAGTACAGCAGCGAGAACGTCGAGATCAGCGCGAGGTCCGGCTGCCCGCCCTCGGTGTAGAAGGTGTACATGACGACGGCGGCCGGTGACTTCTCCGGTGAGCGCAGCAGGAGGAACGGCACGAGGAAGTTGCCCCAGACCTGGGCGACGGACCAGACGCCGATCGTGGCGAGGCCGGGCCTGATGAGCGGTACGACGATGTGCCGGACGATCTGGAGGGGAGTCGCGCCGAAGACCCGGGCGGACTCCTCGTAGCCGGCGGGGGTGGCGTCGGTGAAGTCCTTCAGGATGAAGATGGCGCTCGGCAGCAGCCCGCCGGTGAGGACGAGGACGACGCCGAGCTGCGAGTCGATCAGGCCGAGTTCGTGGGCCAGGTTGAACAGGGGGACCATCGCGACGGTGCCGGTGACGATGGAGGACAGGAGCAGCAGGGCGTAGAGCAGTCCGTCGCGGCCGGGGATGCGGACGCGGCTGAGGGCGTAGGCGGCGAGCGCCCCCGCCGTGACGGTGAGGGCGCCGGTGCCGGCGGCGAGGAACAAGGAGTTGCGCAGGGAGCGGAGCGCCGCCTCGTTGTCGAGGAGTTCGCGGAAGTTGTCGAGGGTGAACGAGGGCAGCGACGTGGTGAGCTGGGGCGCGCGGTCGAAGGGGGCGAAGGCCAGCCACAGCAGCGGCAGCGAGAAGAAGGCGAGCAGCAGGCAGAGGAACGTGTAGCGCAGCACGGTGCGTGCGGCGGCGCGGGCGGCGGAACGGGCGGCCGCGGCGGGCGGGACTTCCGTGGCGGGTGGTGCGGCGGGTGTGGTGGTCATGCGGCCTTCTCCCGGGCGCGCAGCAGGCGCGTGTAGACGAGGGCGATCACCAGGTTGACCAGCAGCATGAGGACGGACAGGGCGGCGCCGTAGCCGAGTTCGCCGTCGAACAGGGCCGCCTTGTAGATGAAGACCGACATGATCTCCGCCTCGTCGCCCGCGCCACCGCCCGTCAGCAGGAACGGCGTGAAGTCGTTGAACGTCCACAGGCTGATGAGCAGGAGGTTCGTCAGGATGTGGCCGCGGATGCGGGGCAGGACGACGTCGCGGAGCTGCTGGAGGGGCGATGCGCCGGCGAGGCGCGCGGTCTCCAGGTGGGACGGCGGGACCGTGCCGATCGCGGCGGCGTACAGCATCATCGAGAACGCGGTGCCGCGCCAGATGTTGAAGACGATGATCGACGCCATCGGGTGCTCGACGAGCCAGGCCGTCCCGTCGGTGCCGAGCAGCGTGTTGAGGGTGCCGCCGTCGCGGTCGAGCAGCGCGATCCACAGGAACGCGACGACCGATCCCGGCAGGATCCAGGCGAGGAGGACCAGGGCCTCCACCAGGCGGCGCAGGAGGCCCGTGCGGTCGCGCAGCAGCCAGGCGATCGTGAAGCCGAGCAGCGCCTGGCCGAGGACGGCCGAGCCGACGACGAACTGGAGGGTGAGGCCGAGGGAGTGGGTGAAGCGGTCCTCGTCCAGGGCGCGGCGCACGTTCTCCAGGCCGGTGAACTCGGGGTCGGCGGCGGCCAGGCCGGTGAGGCGGTAGTCGGTGGCGCCGAGGTAGAGGGTCCACAGGGCGGGCAGCACGAGGAAGGCGGCGACGAGCAGCAGGGCGGGCGCGGTGAAGGCCGCCGCGCGGGCGCGCCCGAGCCCTGCCGCGTCGCCCGGTGTCTCAGTCGCCACCGTCGATCTCCGCGACGGCCTCGGCGTAGGCGTCGGCGGCCTCCCGTGCCGTGCTCTCGCCGGACGCGACGGCGGCCGTCGCCTCCTGCAGCAGGACGGACACCTGGGGGTACGCGGCGAGCGGCGGCCGGTAGGTGGTGATGGGCAGGACCTCCTCGGCGACGAACGTCAGCATCGGGTCGTCCGCGAGGACCCGCGCGTTGACGTCGTCGCGCGCGGTGATGCGGGGCGTGCCGTCGACGGCGGCGGTGATGGCCTCGGCCGAGTTCATGAACTCCAGCAGCTCGGTGGCGAGCCCGGGATCGTCGCCGTGCGGGTTGACGACGCGGACGCTGCCGCCCGACGTGCTGACGAAGTCCTGCCCGTCGACGCCGCCGCCGGGCCGCTGGGCGGGGATCCTGGCCCAGCCGACGGCCTCGTCGCGGTCCGCCATCGGCGCGGTGCCGTCGGGGGACAGCACGCTGCGCCAGAAGTAGTCGCTCTCGACGAGGATGCCGACGCCGCCCTCGGCGAAGCGGGCGAACGACTTGTCGCGGCCCTGCGTCTCCTGCTGGAGCACGGGGTCGCCGAGCCCGCCGCCGTACACCTCCTCGTAGAGGCCGAGCACGTCGGCAAGACCGTCGTCGGCGCCCGTCCAGCCGCTGCCGTCGTGGACCTCGGCGCCGGTGCCGGCCAGCAGCGGCAGGACGCCCTGCATGGTGGTCGCCTCGCCCATGGCGGTGCCGGCGTTGAGCTGGATCGGGGTCACGCCGTCGAGGCCGGCCAGGGCGCGGGCGGCGTCGAGGATGTCGTCCCAGCCGGTGGGCTGCCAGTCGGCGGGCAGGCCGACCTCGGCGAAGAGCGTCTTGTTGTAGAAGAGGACACGGCCGTCCGTGCCCCACGGGATGCCGTACAGGTCGCCGTCGTACGTCGCGAGTGCGCGGACGGCCTCGGGTATCTGCTCCCAGCCGTCCCAGTCCGCGTTGTCGAGGGGCTCGATGTACCCGGCCTGGGCGAACTCGCCGACCCAGATGCCGTCCAGCGTCATGATGTCGGGTCCCGTGCCGGCCTGGAGGTCGAGCGCGAGGCGGGTCTTGTACTGCTCGTCGTCCACTCCGCTGGACTCGAAGGACACCTCGACCTCGGTGCCCCGCTCGCGCATGTGCTCCTCGAAGGCGGGGATCACCCAGTCCTCGATCCAGGCGGCCTCCTCGGCGTTCTTGCCGCCGGCGACCGCGTTGGCCGAGATGGTGAGGCTCGCGCCGCCGCCCCCGCCACCGTCCCCGCCGCCGCAGGCGGTGGCCGCGAGGGCCAGGGCCACCGCCCCGGCCAGCGCGCCGCCCCGGCGCCGTCGTGCCCGTGCCCGTGCCTGTGCTCGTGCTCCCATCGGCCATCTCCTCATCGAGACGCGTGCGCTGAGACGGAACGTGCGACGAGGAGGTGTTACCCGCGGGACGGGGGTGCGTAAAAGCGCGCGGCCCGGGCGTGCGGCGGCGCCGGGTCAGCTCTGCCGGTAGCCGTCGAGGAAACGGCCGATGCGGCCGATCGCGGTCTCCAGGTCGTCGGCGCGCGGCAGGGTGAGGATGCGGAAGTGGTCGGGGCGGCCCCAGTTGAAGCCCGTGCCCTGCACCACCTGGATCTTCTCGCGCAGCAGCAGGTCGAGGACGAAGCGTTCGTCGTCGTGGATCGCGTGCACGGACAGGTCGATGCGGGGGAACGCGTACAGCGCGCCGCGCGGTTTGACACAGGAGATGCCGGGGATCTCGTTCAGCTTGCGCCAGGCGATGTCGCGCTGCTCCCGCAGCCGGCCGCCGGGGAGCACCAGGTCCTTTATCGTCTGCCGGCCGCCGAGGGCCGCCTGGATGGCGTACTGGGCGGGCGCGTTGGCGCACAGGCGCATGGACGCCAGCATGGTGAGGCCCTCCAGGTAGTTCCTGGCGTGCTGGCGCGGCCCCGAGACGACGACCCAGCCGGAGCGGAAGCCGGCGACGCGGTACGCCTTCGACAGGCCGCCGAACGTCAGGCAGACCAGGTCGGGGGCGAGGGTGGCGGGGCTGATGTGCTCGGCGTCGTCGTAGAG